>NZ_CP168541.1:0-1874743 GCF_047325085.1 Variovorax sp. Varisp41 | reverse complement strand
CTTTGGGGGCTTCGGTCAACGAAGTGAGAAAAAATTTTTCTGACCCCGCCGATCGTCCGCCGGAGGCCCCTCGGAACCGGAGCCGCCCGCATCCAGCCCGCCGCCCGCACCGCGCAAAGTCGGCTACTCTCGCTCCTGAAGAAGGGGGCCGAGTGCGAATCGATACTTATGAGAGTGTTCAGCGGCCAGGGCTGTTTCTGAGCACCTGTTCGGGCGTGCATCCCGACACGCTGACACTTCCGACCAGTCCATCCCATGTCTTGCCATTGCGTGAATTCAAGATGAGCTGGGACCCGCTGGAGCCCCTGCCACGGGTCGCCATGCATGCATCCCACATCCTCGAGGAGATTCGCCGCCAGGGCTTCGCGATCCACCTGGCGGATGTTTCATCGCGCAGCGCCTTGTAGGCCCCTGGATATAGACAAAGCGCCCGGCGCCCCCAGCTGTGGGGTCAACGGCTCGCGCGTTGCACCGCCGCGATCGCTGCCGTAGCCTGCGCTTTCCGTGGACCTGCATTCCTTTCACCCTTCCGTCGCCCGCTGGTTCCAGCGAACCTTCCCCGGCCCCACCCCGGCCCAGGCCCAGGCTTGGCCGGCGATCGGTGCCGGGCGCGACACGCTGGTCGCCGCGCCCACGGGTTCGGGCAAGACGCTCACGGCCTTCCTGGCCGCGCTCGACGACCTGGTCCGCCGCGGCCTCGATCCCGCCGGGCTGCCCGACGAGACCGCCGTCGTCTATGTCTCGCCGCTCAAGGCTTTGTCCAACGACATCCGCCTGAACCTCGATGCGCCGCTCGCGGGCATCCGCGCCGAGCTGGCGGCGCTGGGGCTGCCCGATGTCGAGATCCGCACCGCCGTGCGCACCGGCGACACGCCGCAGCGCGAACGCCAGCAGAGCCTGCGCCGGCCGCCGCATGTGCTGGTGACCACGCCCGAATCGCTCTACGTGCTGCTGGGCTCCGCCTCGGGCCGCAGGATGCTTTCGACGGTGCGCAGCGTGATCGTCGATGAGATCCATGCCATCGCCGCGAGCAAGCGCGGCAGCCACCTGGCGCTGTCGCTCGAGCGCCTGCAGGCGCTGTGCGCGACGCGGCCGGTGCGCATCGGTCTCTCGGCCACGCAGAAGCCCATCGACGAGGTGGCGCGCTTCCTGGTCGGCGCGGGCGCCTTGCGCGCCGACGGCACGGCCGATTGCGAGATCGTCGACATCGGCTATGCCAGGCAGCGCGACCTCGCGCTCGAGCTGCCGCCCACGCCGCTCGAGGCCGTGATGTCGGGCGACCAGTGGACGCAGGTGTATGCGCGCGTGGCCGAGCTCGTCTGGCTGCACAAGACCACGCTGGTGTTCGTCAACACGCGCCGCATGGCCGAGCGCGCGGCGCGGCACCTGGGCGACATCCTCGGCAAGGAGGCGGTGGCCGCGCACCACGGCAGCCTGTCGAAGGAGACGCGGCTGGCCGCCGAGCAGCGCTTGAAGCGCGGCGAGCTCAAGGTGCTCGTCGCCACGGCCTCGCTCGAGCTGGGCCTGGACATCGGCGATGTCGACCTCGTGTGCCAGCTCGGCTCGCCGCGCGCCATCGCCACCTTCCTGCAGCGCGCCGGGCGCTCGGGCCATGCGGTGGGCGGCGTGCCGAAGGCGCGGCTCTTCGCGCAGTCGCGCGACGAGCTGGTCGAATGCGCCGCCCTGCTCGACTGCATCCGCCGCGGCGAGCTCGACGCGCTGCGCGTGCTGCCGGCGCCGCTGGACGTGCTGGCGCAGCAGATCGTGGCCGAGACCGCCTGCCGCGAATGGAACGAGGACCAGCTGTTCGCCCTGGTGCGCCGCGCCTGGCCCTATGCCCAGCTGCCGCATGCGCGCTTCATGGAGGTGGTGCGCATGGTGTCGGAAGGCTTCGTCACGCGGCAGGGCCAGCGCGCGGGCTACGTGCACCGCGACGCCGTGCACCACCTGCTGCGCGAACGCAAGGGCGCGCGCATGACCGCGCTGACCTCCGGCGGCACCATCCCCGAGACGGGCGACTACACGGTCGTGCTGGAGCCGCAGGCCGACAAGATCGGCACCGTCAACGAGGACTTCGCCATCGAGAGCCTCGCGGGCGACGTGTTCCAGCTCGGCAATACCAGCTACCGCATCCTCAAGATCGAGCCGGGCCGCGTGCGGGTGGAAGATGCCCAGGGCGCGGCGCCCAACATTCCGTTCTGGCTCGGCGAGGCGCCGGGTCGCAGCGACGAGCTGTCGTTCGGCGTGTCGCGGCTGCGCGAAGAAGTCGCGCAGGCGCTTGCAACGGGCGGCCTCGACGCGGCGATGGCGCTGCTGACGCAAACCATCGGCCTCGACGAGGAAGCCGCGCGCCAGATCGCCGCGCACCTCGCCCAGGCGCGTGCCGTGCTCGGCGACCTGCCGACCCAACACACGCTCGTGATGGAGCGCTTCTTCGATGCCTCGGGCGGCATGCAGCTGGTGATCCATTCGCCCTTCGGCAGCCGGCTCAACCGCGCCTGGGGCCTGGCGCTGCGCAAGCGCTTCTGCCGCACCTTCAACTTCGAGCTGCAGGCCGCGGCGACCGAGGACGCGATCGTGCTGTCGCTCTCCACCAGCCACAGCTTCCCGCTCGACGAGGTGGCGCGCTACCTGCATTCGGCCTCGGCGCTGCACGTGCTGGTGCAGGCGCTGCTCGACGCGCCCCTGTTCGGCGTGCGCTGGCGCTGGAACGCCACCACCGCGCTCGCGCTACCGCGCTTCACCGGCGGGCGCAAGGTGGCGCCGCAGCTGCAGCGCATGCGTTCCGAGGACCTGCTCGCGGCCGTCTTTCCCGACCAGGTCGCATGCGCGGAGAACATCGTCGGCGAGCGCGAGATCCCCGAGCATCCGCTGGTCGCGCAGACGCTCGACGACTGCCTGCACGACGCGATGGATGCCGACGGCTGGCTCGCGCTGCTGCGGCGCATGGAGGCCGGCGCGGTGCGCGTGCTGGCGCGCGATCTGAGCGCGCCCTCGCCGCTCGCGCTCGAGGCCCTGAACGCGCGGCCCTATGCCTTCCTCGACGATGCGCCCCTGGAGGAACGCCGCACGCAGGCCGTGCAGAACCGGCGCTACACCGATCCGCAGAGCGCCGACGACGTCGGCCAGCTCGACGCGCAGGCCATCGCCAGCGTGCGCGAGGAAGCCTGGCCGCAGCCGCGCAGCGTCGACGAGATGCACGAGGCGCTCGGCATGCTCGGCGCCCTGAACGACGACGAGGTGGCCCGGCAGGCGGACTGGAAGAAATGGCTGACGGCCCTCGCCAAGGCCGGCCGCGCGACGCGCCTGCTGCTCGAAGGCAAGGGCCGCACCGCGCGCGGCCTGTGGGTGACGGCCGAGCGGCTGGGCCTGCTGCGTACCGTGGCGCCCGATGCGCCGATGCAGCCCGCCATCGCCGCGCCGGACGACGCCGAGCAACCCGCCGATCGCGACACCGCGCTGCGCGAACTGCTGCGCTCGCGCCTGGGCGGGCTCGGCCCGGTGACCGTCGCGCAGCTCGCCACGCCACTCTTCCTGTCGACCGCCGACGTCGAAGGCGCCCTGCTCGCGCTGCAGACCGAAGGCAGCGTGCTGCAGGGCCGCTTCACGCCCGGCGGCACCGAGCCCGAATGGTGCGAGCGCCATCTGCTGGCACGCATCCACCGCTACACGCTCGGACGCCTGCGCCGCGAGATCGAACCGATCGAGCCGCGCGACTTCGTGCGCTTCCTCTTCGAATGGCAGCACATCGGCGCGGGCTCGCGCGTGAGCGGCCCGGAAGCGCTGTCGGGCATCCTCTCGCAGCTCGAAGGCTATGAAGCGCCCGCGCCGCTGTGGGAGGCCGAGCTGCTGCCCGCGCGCGTGAGCGACTACGCGGGCGCCTGGCTCGACGACCTGTGCACCGCCGGGCGCGTGCTGTGGACGCGGCTGCGGCCGACGGCCACCGAGGGGCGCAAGGGCGCGGGCAGCCTGTCGCTGCGCGCCACGCCGGTGGTGCTGCTGCCGCGCCGCAGTTCGGCGCTGTGGACCACGCTCGCGCCCACGCCTGCCGACGACGACAACCTGGGCTCGCGCGCTTCACGCGTCGCCGCGCACCTGGCCCAGCACGGCGCCTGCTTCTTCGACGAGATCGCGCACGGCACCCGGCTGCTGCCGGTCGAGATCGAGGAGGCGCTGACCGAACTGGTCGCCAAGGGCCGCGCGCGCTGCGACAGCTACGCGGGCCTGCGCGCCCTGCTGGTGCCGGCCGCCAAGCGCGCCTCGGCCGACCTGCGGCGCCGGCGGCGCGCGCCGCTCTTCAGCATCGAGGACGCCGGGCGCTGGACCCTGGTGCGGCCACCCGCCGCCGCCGAAGCGATGGCCGCCAGCTCCGCCGAGGCGATCGAACAGGTGGTGCACGTGCTGCTGCGCCGCTATGGCGTGGTCTGCTGGCGGCTGCTCGAGCGCGAAGCCGCGTGGCTGCCGCCCTGGCGCGAGCTGGTGCGCGTGTGCCGCCGGCTCGAGGCGCGCGGCGAGATCCGTGGCGGCCGCTTCATCGCCGGCGTGTCGGGCGAGCAGTTCGCCTTGCCCGAGGCGGTGGCATCGATGCGGCGCGTGCGCCGCGAGCCGGGCGACGGCGCGCTGATCGCGCTCGCGGCCAGCGACCCGGCCAACCTGCTGGGCACCGTCGTGAACGGTCCCAAGGTGCCGCGGGTCGCGGGCTCGCGCGTGCTGTATTGCGATGGCGTGCCGATCGCCACCAGCGTGGCGGGAGAAGTCAGCCTGCTGGTCGAACTCGATGCCGCGCGGGCGCAGTCGGCGCGGCGTGCGCTCTCGCTCGAGCCCTCGCTGCGCAGCCACGAACTCGCCGCGCAACCTCAGGCTTGAGTCCGCGCTACGACGTCAGCTGGCCTCGGCCCCGTGCCCGCCGCCGCGCGTCACCACCTCGACCGACTGCACGCCTTCCAGCGCCTCGAGCCGCTGCACGAAATTGCCGATGTCGGCCGACGACACGCGCACCAGCTGCACCGTGATGTCGTCGAGCTCGCCGCCCGGCCGCACCGCGACCAGGAAGCGCCGCAGCCGCGCGGGCTGCAGGTCGAGGCCCTGCTCGAGCGACTCCGGGCTCACCGCGCCGTGCTTTGCGACCACGCGCAGCCGGCAGCTCTGGCTGCGCGCGCGGTAGGCCTCTTCCAGCGGCTTGATGCCGGCGAGGATCACCAGGATGATCACGGTCGAAGCGGCCGCCGGAAAGTACAGCCCGCCGCCGACCGCGAGCCCGATCGCGGCCACGGTCCAGATGCTCGCGGCGGTCGTGAGACCGCGCACGATCTCCCCGCGCGCGAGGATCGCGCCGGCGCCGAGGAAGCCGATGCCCGACACCACCTGCGCGGCCGCGCGCGAAGGATCGAGCACCACGTGCTCGCCCCGCAGGCTGTCCGCGAAGCCGTAGGCCGACACCAGCATGAAGAGGCAGGCACCCACGCTCACCAGCATGTGCGTGCGGATGCCCGCGGCCCACAGCAATCGCTCGCGCTCCAGGCCGACCAGGCTGCCGAGCGCGGCAGCGACGAACAGGCGCAGCAGCGTCTCGCCATGGGAAAGAAGGACGTTGCCGTGCAGCATGGACAGGCTCGGCGTCATTCGGTGAAGTTGTCCTTGATCAGGTCCACCACATCCGACGAACGCCCGCCGAGCACCGCCTTGGCGGAATACAGCATCGTGCCCGCGACCTGGCTGAATTCCACCTTCGGCGGCATCACCAGCTCCGTGCGGTTGACCTTCACGTCGAGCAGCGCCGGCCCGGGATGCGCGAGGCAGGCGCGCACGGCATCGGGCAGCTGCTCGGCGCGCTCCACCTTCTGCCCGTAGAAGCCGATCACCTCCGCCAGCCGCGCGAAGTCGGGGTTCAGCAGGTCGGTGTAGTTGTCGAGCAGCCCCTCGACCTTCTGCTCGAGCTCCACGAAGTTCAGGCTCGCGTTGTTGTAGACCACGACCTTGATCGGCAGCTTCTCCTGCACGGCCGTCATCAGGTCGCCCAGCAGCATCGCGATGCCGCCGTCGCCCGACAGCGAGATCACCTGCCGGCCGGGAAAGGCCTTCTGCGCGCCCAGCGCCTGCGGCATGGCGTTGGCCATGGTCCCGTGCAGCAGGCTCACGAGCGTGCGGCGGCGGCCGTTCATCGTGAGGTGGCGCAGCGACCACACCATCGGGCTGCCGCCATCGGCGGTGAAGATGGCGTCGTCGGCCGCCAGCTCGTCGATCACCCGCGTGAGGTGCTGCGGATGGATCAGCCCCGCCTTGCCGGGCCGTTCGTCGCTGCGCAGCGTCTCCAGCGAAGCCTTGCGGTGGCGCAGGCACTCGTCGAGAAAACTCCGGTCGGCACGCTCCTCGAGCAGAGGGATCAGCGCCTCGATCGTGTGCGCGATGTCGCCCACCAGCCCCAGTGCCACCGGATGGCGGCGTCCAAGGTGGCTGCCGTCGACGTCGATCTGCAGGATGGTCGCCCTGGCCGGATAGAACTGGCTCCAGGCGAAGTCGGCGCCCAGCAGCAGCAGCGTGTCGCACTCCTGCAGCGCGCGGTAGCCCGACTCCACGCCGAAGATGCCGGTCATGCCCATGTTGAAGGGGTTGTCGTACTCCACGAAATCCTTGGCGCGCGAGGTGTGGGCGATCGGCGCCTTCAGGCACTGGCCGAGCGCCAGCAGCATCTCGTGCGCGCCCTCGCAACCATGGCCCGCATAGATCGCGATCTTCCTTCCCTTGCCCAGCAAGGCCGCCAGCTGCGCGAGCTCGGCATCGTTGGGCCGGATCACGGGCGCGGCGCGGTGCACCGAGAAGCCGAGTCCTTCCTTCACCTCCGCCTGCGCGATGTCGCTCGGCAGGATGACGACGGCCACGCCGCGGCGCGACAACGCCGCCTGGGCCGCGAGCGCCACCACGCGCTGCGCCTGCTCGGCCGATTGCACCTGCTCGCAGAAGACGCTGCAACCGGCATAGAGCGACTTGAAGTCGACCTCCTGCGGAAACTCCATGCCGAGTTCGGCCGTCACGATCTGGCTCGCGATCAGCACCACCGGCGCGCGGTTGCGGTTCGCCTCGAAGACGCCGTTGATGAAGTGCAGGCCGCCCGGCCCGCACGAGCCCGCGCACACCGTGAGCTCGCCCGTCAGGTACGACTCCGCGCCGGCGGCGAAGGCGGCCGCTTCCTCGTGGCGCACATGCACCCATTCGATCTCGCTGCGGCGGATCGCGTCCGTGACGTGGTTCAAGGTGTCGCCGACGATGCCATAGCAACGCCTGGCTCCCGCCTTCTGCAGGGTTTCGATGACGAGTTCGGCGACTTTCCTGTGGGCCATGCGGGCGCTTCCTTTGCGACAAAGAAGGCACGCTACGCGCGCGCCGCGCGCGGGCCGTGGGCGCGCATCGGTAGTCCCGGTAGGATTTTTCCCCGCGCCCTACCCCATCCCTGCCGCGCTTCTCTCGAGGGGGCGAAGCAGCTCGTCATAGCCGTCGAGCGAGGGAAAGGCCAAGATCTCGCGCCGCGACAGCGCATCGATCTCCCGGCCGAGTTGCTCGAGCATCGCGCCGCGCTCGGCCTGCGTCACATAGGGCACGTGGTAGGCCACGAAAGGCTTGAACACCTCGTAGCCCACATAGCCGAGCGAGCCCTGCAGCAAGGGCCGAAGCATCAGTTCAATCGATCCGTGGATGCCGGTGTCGCCGAACATGTGGCTGCGTCCGCCCAGCGAGGTGACGACCAGCGCGCGCCTGCCCGCCATGGGCGCGCGGTCGTAGATGCGCTTGCCGCCGTAGAAGAGCCCCGACAGGAACACGCGGTCGATCCAGCCCTTCAAGATGGCCGGCACCGAGAACCAGAACACGGGGAACACCAGCACCAGCAGCTCGGCCTGCCTGACGGCCTCGACCTCCGCGAGGATGTCGGGGGCCAGGGCCCGGCGCTGCCATCCATGGCGCTGCTCGAGCGAATAGACCAGGTAGTCGGGCTTCTCGCGCTCGACGAAGTCGGCCGCGCTCGCCACCGGGTTGAAGCCCATGGCGTGGAGATCCGAGAGCCCGACCTGCCAGCCGCCGGCGGTCAGCCGCTCGGACACCCGGTCGCGCATCGCCGCGACGAAGGACTTCGGTTCGGGATGGGCATACACGATGTGCGCCTTGCGCGGTGTCGGTGCTGTCATGGCTGGATTCATCCGGTCGGCTGCAAGGCGCGGCGCTCGGCCACGCTCGTGTTGATCAGTTCGATCTCCTCGTCGATGCGTGCATGCACCTCGTCGGCCGGGACCAGCAGCGACTTGATGCGGCGGCAGGTCTTCGGGTCCTTGGCCGCCAAGGCGCGGGCCCGGTGCTGCAGGCAGGTCGCGAGTTCATGCGCGGGTGCCAATTCGGAGACCAGCCCCCATTCGCAGGCCTGCTGCCCGGTGAAGGCTTCGCCGCCCAGCAGCAAGCGCCTCGCCCTGTGCGCGCCGATGGCGCGCGCCAACAGAAGGGAGCTCCCGGCCTCGGGCGCGATGCCCAGGTCGACGAACGGCAGCTTCATGACCGCGTCGGGTGTCGCGACCACCCAGTCCGCGTGCAGCAGCATCGTCACGCCAATGCCGGCGGCCGAGCCGTGCACGCCGATGAGCAGCGGCTTGCGCACGTCGGCCAATGCATGAAGGAAGCGCGGCACCGGGTCTCCCGCGCCCTGCGGCCAGCTGTCGAAGGCGCTCAGGTCGTGGCCCGCGCAGAAATTGGGCCCGAGGCCGGACAGGGTGATCGCCCGTACGGCGTCGTTGGACTGCGCCAGCCCCAGGCTCTCGGCCAGGGCGCTGAACATGGTCATCGTGAGCGCATTGCGCTTGGACGCGCGATGGATCTGGATGCGCCACGCGCCGTCGTCCAGCGTCGAGAGGATGCCTTCCGCCGCGCGCACGGCGCTGCGGCTGTGTCGGTCCGTCGTTTGCGAAGCGTTTGTCACCAGCCGTACTCCAGGTACTTGCCGTAGCCGTCCGCCATCGTCCCCGGCGGCAGCGGCTTGCCGGTGATGGACTCGAAGAGTTCGGCCTGGCGCGCCCGCGCCGCCGCGACCGCGCGCTTCTTCACATGGCCGTAGCCGCGAATCTGCTGCGGCAACCGCGCGAGTTCCAGGCACTCCGATGCATGGCTGCCCAGGTGCGCGACCACGGCGCCGATCGCGGCGCGGTACTCCTCGACGAGCGCGCGCTCGGTGCGGCGCTCGTGTGTGTAGCCGAAGATGTCGAAGGGCGTGCCGCGCAGCACCTTGCCGTGCCGCAGCACGCGAAAGGCCCGGCCCATCCAGGCGCCGTAGGCCGTCTTCTGAAGCTCGCCCTTGTCGTTCTTTTTGGCGAGCAGGGGCGGTGCGAGGTGGTATTGCAGCTGGATCTCTCCGTCGAACTGACGGCGGATCGAATCCATGAATTCCGGATCGGAATGAAGGCGCGCGACCTCGTACTCATCCTTGTAGGCCATGAGCTTGAAAAGGTTCTGCGCCACTGCAACCACAAAACTTTGACGGTGCGTCTCGTCGGCGCACTGGCTGTCGACGAGTTGGACGAAGGCGGCGAACCGGCGCGCATACGCCAGCCCCTGATAGGCCACCAGCCGCTCGGACAGGCGCGCGACGGTGTCCTCGGGCGTGCGGTTGACGCGCGGCAGCCACTGGACCGTGCTCGCGGGCTTCATCGCGGCGAGCACGCGCGGCGCGTCGTGCGCCCACCAGCGGCCGAGCCGGAACGCCTGCTTGTTCTTCTCGACCTGCTGCCCGTTGAGTTCGATCGCGCGTTCGAGCGCCTGCGACGACAGCGGAATCCATCCCTTCTGCCAGGCGAAGCCGAGCATGACGAGGTTGGCGTAGATGGCGTCGCCGAGCGCCCAGGTGGCCGCCTCCTGCGCCTTGAGCCACTGCACGTCCGCGCCGCAGGCTTTTTCCAGCGCCGCCTTCAGCGCCTGCGTCGGCAGCTTCCAGTCCGCGTTCTTCACGAACTCCGAGGTCGGCGCCACGTCGAGGTTCACCACCGCGCGGGTGCGGCCCTCGCGCAGGCGGGCGAGGCTGTCGGGATGCGCGCTCACGACGAGGTCGCAGCCGATCAGCACGTCCGCCTGCGCCGACGCGATCCGCGACGACAGGATCGCCGACTGCGTGGGCGCGAGCTGCACGTGGCTCCACACCGCCCCACCCTTCTGCGCGAGCCCCGCCATGTCGAGCACGCTGCAGCCGCGGTGGCTCAGGTGGGCCGCCATGCCGATTAGGCTGCCGATGGTCACCACGCCGGTTCCGCCGACGCCGTTGACGAGGATGCCGCAGGTGCCGTCGAGTTCGGGCACCACCGGCTCCGGCGGCGGCTCCCAGGCGAGCACGTCGCTCCTGGACGGGCTCGAGCGAAGCTTGCCGCCTTTCACCGCCACGAAGCTCGGGCAGAAGCCCTGGGCGCAGGAGAAGTCCTTGTTGCAGGACGACTGATTGATCCTGCGCTTGCGCCCCAGCTCCGTCTCCAGCGGCTCCACCGACAGGCAGTTGCTCTTGACCGAACAGTCGCCGCAGCCCTCGCACACCTCGGGATTGATGACGTAGCGGATGGCCGGGTCGGGATAGCTGCCGCGCTTGCGGCGCCTGCGCTTCTCGCTCGCGCAGGTCTGGTCGTAGATCAGCACCGACACGCCCTCGAAGGCGGCGAGTTGGCGCTGCACGCGGTCGAGTTCGCCGCGCTCGTGCACCGTCGTGCCGGCGGCGAAGCGCGTGCCCGCGTCGCGGTACTTCCCGATGTCGTCGCTGACGACCGCGATGCGGCGCACGCCCTCGGCGGCGACCTGCTCGGAAATGCGCGAGACGGTGAGCTGGCCTTCCACCGGCTGTCCGCCCGTCATGGCCACCGCGTCGTTGAACAGCACCTTGTAGGTCACGCAGGCATCGGCCGCCACCGCCTGCCGGATCGCCAGCGAGCCCGAGTGGAAGTACGTGCCGTCGCCGAGGTTCACGAAGATGTGCCTGCGCGTCGAGAACAGGCGCTGCGCGATCCACGGCACGCCCTCGGCGCCCATGTGGGTGTAGGCCTTGGTGTCGCGGTCCATCCAGTTCGCCATGTAGTGGCAGCCGATGCCGGCCATGGCGCGCGATCCTTCGGGCACCACGGTGGAGGTGTTGTGCGGGCAGCCCGAGCAGAAGTAGGGCTTGCGCACCGCGGCCGGCGCCGACGGTGCGCCATGCGCCGCGGCGCGCGGGTCGGCCTCGAAGGCATTGACCGGAAGGCCCAGGCGTTCGGCGATCGCGGCGGCGATCTCCGGCGGCGTGAGCTCGTAGTCGCTGCGCAGCAGGCGTTCGTCGGCGCCCACGCTCCATTCCCCGCCGATGCCACCGCGGCTCTTGCCCGAGATGCGGATGGCCTTGCGGCCCTCGACGGCGTCCGCATAGAGCTCGTCCTTGAGCTGCTGCTCGATCAGCGGGCGCTTCTCCTCGACCACGAGCAGCTCATCGAGACCGTTCGCGAACTCGCGCACGATCTCCGGCTCCAGCGGCCAGACCATGCCGAGCTTGAGCACCGCCACGCCGCGCTCGGCGGCCTGCGCGTCGGTCCACCCCAGCAGGCGCAGGGCTTCGCGCACGTCGTTGTAGCTCTTGCCCGCGCACACGATGCCGAGTCTCGACGAGGCCGTCTTGAGCGCGATCGTGTTGAGCCCGTTGGCGCGGCAGTAGGCGAGCGCGGCGGGCAGCTTGTGCCGCACGATGCGCGGCTCCTGCTCGGCCCAGACGTCGGGCCAGCGGATGTGCAGGTCCTGCGATGGCGCTTCGCCCGCGTCCGGCAGCTTCACCATCACCCGTTGCGGGTCCACGTCGGCGACGGCCGTGGTCTCCACCACGTCCGACACGCATTTCATGCCCACCCACAGGCCGCTGTGGCGGCTCATCGCCCAGCCATGCACGCCGAGGTCGAGGTACTCCTGCACGCTGCTGGGATACAGCACCGGGATGAACGCCGCCACCAGCGCCTGCTCGCTCTGGTGGCCGAAGGTCGAGGACTTGGCCGTGTGGTCGTCGGCCGCCAGCACCAGCACGCCGCCGAGCCGCGAGGTGCCGGCGCCGTTGCCGTGCTTGAGCGCGTCGCCGCTGCGGTCGACGCCGGGCCCCTTGCCGTACCACAGGGCGAAGACGCCATCGACCCTGGCCTCCTCGGGAAACAGCGCGAGCTGTTGCGAACCCCAGCAGGCCGTGGCGGCCAGGTCCTCGTTGATCGCCGGCTGGAACCGGATGTCGCGCGCCTCGAGCCGGGCCTGCGCGCCCCACAGCGCCTGGTCGAGCCCCGACAGCGGCGAGCCGCGGTAGCCGCTGACGAAGCCGCCCGTACGCAACCCCGCGCGGCGATCCCGCTCCCCCTGGTTCAGCAGCAGGCGGACCAGCGCCTGAGTGCCGCTCAGGTAGGCCACGCCGCTGCCGCCGTCGTACTTGTCGTCGAGGGAAACCGAGCGCAATGCGCGCTGGATCTCCGGGTCACCGTGTCCCATCGTGGTCTCCGCACCTTAAATTTGAGTGTCACTCAACTATACATGTGTAATTCCAAGGTTGGCAACAGGCACGCCAATGTCAGCCGCGCACGCACGGCTTGAGCCTGACTCATTTTTTGGAGGACGACGGATGTACGGCCGGCCGGCCCGGCCAACGCGCTAGGAGGCGTCTTCTGCCGGACCCGCGTCGCGCTCGAGCCGGCGCACCGCCGCGAGCACATCGGACTGGAAGCGGCGGGCGGCGCGCGCCGGCGCTGGCTCGAGCGAGAACGCCGCCATCAGCATCGCGCTCAGCTGCGAGGCGGTCGATGCGATGGAGGGCTTGGTGCCGGTGGTCACGTAGTCCCACAGCACGTGTTCCATCGAGCCGTACACCATGTCGCGCATCAGGCGCAGCGGCACGTCGCCGCGCACCTCGCCGAGTTCGCGCGCCTCGCTCAACGCCGCCATGAAGGGCGAGGTGTAGCGCCGCTTGAGTTCGGCGATGAGCCCGGAGAACTCGGCATCGACCATCCGCCCCTCGCCGAGGACCAGCGCGCACAGCCCGATGCCGTCGCCCATCAGATGGGTCAGGTGCCGCTGGATCACGAAGCGCAGCCTGGCCTCGAATCCGGCGATCGCCGGCACCTGCTCCTCGAGCTCGATGCTGATCTCGTCGTACCAGCGGCCCACCACGTCGATGCACAGGCGCCGCTTGCTTTCGAAGTAGGTGAAGAGCGTCGCCTCCGACACCCCCGCGCGCTGGGCGATCTCCGAGGTCGTCGAGCGCTCGAAACCGCGCTCGGCGAAGACCTCGCGCGCCGCCGCCAGCAGGCTCGCCTGGGTGCGCTCGGATTTTTCGCCCCGGGGGGCGCGACGCGGCGTGGCGGCTTTGGTGACGGACATGTCTGCGGGGGTTTCGAGAGAGCTGGACTGGCCGCCATTATGGAAGTGAACCCGCGGCCGCCCCTGGCAGGCAGCCTCAGCCGACAGGACTTTCCCCAAGGCCGCAACCGCGCCACGCCCATGCATACTCCCGCGCCGCTCCATATCTTTCTGAAAACAAAGGACCCCATGTCAGGACACGGATTCCACGTGCACGGCCCGCACGACCACGAACTCGAACACGCCGCGTCCGGCGGCCATGGCCACGGCGATGCGGCCGAGGGCGCCGGCATGAGCGTCACGGGAAAGATCGCCGTCTGCACCGCGGCCATCGCCACCATCGGCGCGATCTTCGCGTACATGGGCGGCGCCACGCAGGCCAATGCCGGGCTCTACAAGAACAACGCGGCCATCAAGAAGACCGAGGCCTCGAACCAGTGGAATTACTTCCAGTCGAAGAGCACCAAGCAGGCGCTGGCCGAGTTCGCGCGCGACACCGCCACCGATGACGCCCGGCGCCAGGGCTGGCAGGTGAAGGTGACGCGCTACGAGCAGGAGAAGGGCGAGATCCAGGCCGCGGCCAAGAAGCTCGAGGAAGAGTCCGTCCGCTGGGACACGGCCTCCGAGGAACAGATGCACCAGCACCACCGCTGGGCGCAGGCCACCACGGTGCTGCAGGTGTCGATCGCTCTCGCGGCCATCGCGCTGCTGACGCGCAGGAAGTGGCTGGAGCGCGCCATGTACGGCGTAGCGCTCGCCGGCATCTCGATCGGCGCGCTCGCGGCGCTGCACGTCTAGGGCGTGTTCACCAGCACCAATGCGAACAGCTCGTTGCGGTGGTGGATGCCCAGGCGATCGAAGGCACGGTCCCTGAAGGTCTTGACCGTGCCGGCGGAAATGCCGAGATCGCTGGCGATGCCTTCGTAGGTCCAGCCCTTGAGCATGCGCTCGCAGACCTCGCGCTCCCTGCGCGTGAGCCCCGACAGCCGGGCATCGAAGGATTGCTCGCGTGCACCGGCGAGGTCGAGGTGGCGCTGCACGCAGGAGGTCAGGATCGGCGCGCCCATGCCGACCCACTCGATCTCCTCGTCCGTGAAGAGCGGCAGGCTCTCGTGCCGGTAGAGGTTGATCGCCAGCAGGCCATCGTCCTGGTCCTTGCAGACCACCGAGAGCCGCTCGCGCAGGCCGTGCCGCGTGTAGATGCGCTCGCGATGCGGGGCCGGAATCTCCTTCGCGTGCCAGTGCACGAGCGTGCAGCGGGCCTGGCCGATCTGCTCGCGCGCCGCGAGAAAGGTCTGGTCCTGCCGATACAGCGAAGAGCGGTACACGGCCCACGATTCCGCGGTGCCGTCGGGCGCGCGGTAGCTGCCCGACGCGGGCATGCGCGGCGGCGCATGGTCCGACAGCCGGAACACCGACAGCCATGAGACCGGCAGCCAGCGGTTGAGCTGCGCCAGCGCGTCGTTGGCGAAGCCGTGGCCGCCGATGCAGGCGATCAGTCCCGCCATGGCATCCACGGCGCGTCCGTCCGCGCTGGTGGCGAGCGCGGGCGTGGCGGACGAAAGAGGGATAAGCTGCATGGACACAACCGATGGGATGCCCGGAGCCTATCGGCGCGGCGCCTTCGGGCCGCACCGGGTTTTCCCCCTCAGGGCGCGCCCTGTCTACATCGCGGGGGACAGACGAAAAGTCCCCCATCGCGACACTGGCGGCCAAAGGAATCCCCATGACGCTCTCACGCCGCGCCCTGCTCGCCGCCTCCCTGGTGCCCACCCTCGCGCAGTGGCCCCTCGCCGCCCGCGCACAGGCCTATCCCGACCGCCCGATCCGCCTGGCCGTGGGCTATGCGCCCGGCACGGCGCCCGACGTGCTGGCGCGGCTGTTCGCGATCCGGCTGTCGGAGCTGCTCAAGCAGCAGGTGGTGGTCGACAACAAGCCCGGCGCCGGCGGGCAGATCGCGGCACTGACGGTCGCCAAGGCCGTGCCCGACGGCTACACGCTGCTGCTCGGCGAGGTCGGCTCGATCTCGATCGCACCGGCCGCCTTCGGCAAGCTCGGCTACGCGCCGAGCCGCGAGCTCACCGGCATCAGCGAGGTCGCGCGCGTCGACTTCCTGCTGGCCGTGCCCGCGAACTCGCCGCACAGGACGGTGGCGGACTTGGTCAAGGCGGCGCGCGCGCAGACCGGCCGGCTCAACTTCGGCACCTTCGGCGCCGGCACCTCGGGCCACTTCGGCGCCGAGCTGTTCGGCGAGGCGGCCGGCTTCCAGGTCGAGCCGGTCCACTACCGGACCACCGGCGACGCGGTCACGGCCATCCTTTCGGGCGACGTCGCGGCCGCCTTCGTCTCCACGGCGCTCGGCAACGCGCAGATCAAGGGCGGCAAGATGCGCGCGCTCGCCACCACCGCGCCGCGGCGCTCGCCGCTGCTGCCCGAGGTGCCGACCATGGCGGAGTCGGGCTATCCGAAGATCGACATCTCCTCCTGGTTCGCGCTCATGGCGCCCCAGGGCACGCCGCCGGCCATCCTCGACCTGCTCGGTGCAGAGTCCGTGAAGGCCGTCCAGCCCGAGGACGCGCGCGCCAAGCTGGTGGAAGCCGGCTTCAGCATCGTCGGCGCGGGCCGCACCGACACCGACCGCATGCTGCGCGAGGAAGCGGCACGCTGGGCCGCGGTCGTGAAGGCCTCCGGATTCCGCGGCGACTGACAACCAGGAGGCGGGCGCCGACCGCGCCCCATCGACCCATGCAACACCACCGTATCCGCGACGCGGAGGACCTCGCGCGCATCGAAGCGCGGCCCTACGCCTCCTTCATGGCCCACGACCACGTCTACGACGCGCTGTGCGAGGTCGCCGCCCGGCACCCCACGCGCATCGCGCTGAGCTACCTGCCCGATGCCGATCCCGAAACGCCGCCGCGGCACTGGCGCTACGCCGACCTGCTCGCCGACATCCGCCGCGCCGCGAATCTCTTCGCCAGCCTCGTGCCCGGCGAGACGCCGCGCGTCGCGATGCTGCTGCCGGCCATTCCGCAGGCCTGGCTGACGCTGCTGGGCGCCGAGACCGCGGGCATCGTCTGCCCGATCAACTACCTGCTCGACGCCGCGCACCTGGCCGAACTCGTGCGGGCCTCGGGCGCGAACATCCTGGTGGCGCTGGGCCCGCATCCCGAGCTCGACATCTGGTCGCGTGCCGCGACGCTGGCCGACGCCTGCCCCGCGCTGCGCCAGGTGCTCGCCGTCGGCGGGGCGCCGGGCGCGATCGACTTCGACACGGCCCTGTCGCGGATGGCGCCGGATGCGGCGCTTCCAGCACGATCTACCGACGGACTGGCCGCCCTCTTCCACACCGGCGGCACGACCGGCGCGCCCAAGCTCGCGCAGCACACGCAGCGCAACCAGCTGCATGCCGCCTGGAGCGCGGCCCAGCTGTATGCGATGCGCGAGGACGACACGATCCTCAACGGCTTCCCGCTGTTCCATGTCGCCGGCTCCTTCGTCTACGGGCTCTCGGCGCTGCTGAGCGGTGCGCGCATCGTGCTGCCGACCCTGCTCGGGCTGCGCAACACGGCACTGGTGCGGCGCTACTGGAGCGTCGTGCGGCAGCACGACGTGAGCCTGCTGGCCGCGGTGCCGACAGTGATCGCGACGCTGCTCGGGCTCGAGGCCGAACCCGCGGACCATGCCCGCGTGCGCACCCTGCTCACCGGCGGCTCGCCGCTGCCCAACGAACTGGCCAATGCCTTCGAGCAGAAGTTCGGCATCCCGGTGCGCAACATCCTCGGCATGACCGAGTGCGCGGGCGTGGTCAGCATCGAACCCTTTCTCGCGCCGCGCGTGCACGGCTCCTGCGGCATTCCACTGCCCTTCACCGAGGTCAAGGCCGTCGCGCACGACGGCCGCGACTGCGCGCCGGGCGAGAGCGGCGTGCTGCGCCTGCGCGGCCCCAACGTGGGCCCCGGCTACACGGAAGCGCACCGCAACGCCGGCACCTTCGAGGATGGCTGGCTGATCACCGGCGACATCGGCCATGTCGATGCGCAGCGCCGCGTGTTCGTGACCGGGCGCGCCAAGGACCTGATCATCCGCAGCAGCCACAACATCGACCCGCAGGTGATCGAGGCGGCGCTGCTCCAGCATCCCGAGGTCGAGCTGGCCGCGGCCGTGGGCGAGCCCGACGAGTACGCGGGCGAACTGCCGGTGGCCTACGTGTCGCTGCGGCCGGGATCGCGGGTCGACGCCGAGGCGCTCTCGGCCTTCGCCAATGCGCGCATTCCGGAACGGCCCGCGTTCCCCAAGCGCATCGAGGTCCTCGCGGCGATCCCGCTGACCGCCGTCGGCAAGGTCTACAAGCCGCGGCTGCGGGCCCTGGCCTGCGAGCATGCCTTGACGCAGCGCCTGCGCGACGCCGGCCTGCTCGATGGCGTGGCGGTCGCGGTGGAAGACAGCGCGCGCGGGTTGAATGCGCGCTTTCGCCGACGCGCCGCGGCGGATGCCGCACCCGACGCCGAGCGTCTGCACGCGCTCATGCGCACCTTCGCGATCCCTTACGAGATCGACGATCGCGCCGGAGGCGGCGCATGAGCCCGCCGGTGCGCCTCGACATCGACGGCGCGATCGCCACCATCACGCTCGACGCGCCCGCCACGCACCATGCGCTGACGCCGCGCATGCTGTGCCTGCTCGCGGATGCCGTGATGCGCTTCGCGGCCGACGACGCCTTGCGCGTGGCCATCGTCACGGCGACCGGCGAGCGCGCCTTCTGCGCCGGCGGCGACCTGTCGCGCACCCTGCCGCTGATGAGCGGAGCCCGCGCGCCAGAGGACGAGTGGGACCGACGCCTGCTGTCCGACCCGCGAGTGCTCGCGGCCTCGGGCCTGCGCGACTTCGAACTCGACAAGCCCGTGATCGCCGCCATCAACGGCGTGTGCATGGCCGCGGGCTTCGAGCTGATGCTCGGCACGGACCTGCGCATCGCGGCGGAGCACGCCCGCTTCGCCCTGCCCGAGGCCACGCGCGCGCTGATTCCCTTCGCGGGCTCGATGGTGCGGCTGCCGCGGCAGTTGCCGTGGCCGCTGGCCATGGAACTGATGCTGATCGGCGAACCCATCGACGCAGCGCGGGCCCGCGAGATCGGCCTGGTCAACCGCGTGGTGCCGGGTCCGGCGCTGATGACCGAGGCACGCGCGCTGGCCGAACGCATCGCAGGCAACGGGCCGCTCGCGCTGCGGGCGATCAAGCGCACCGCGCGCGCCGCCAGCGGGCTGTCGCTCGCCGAAGGCTTCGCGCTCGAGAACCAGGCCAAGGCCACGGTGTTCGCCAGCGAGGACGCGCGCGAAGGGCCGCGTGCCTTCATGGAGAAGCGCCCGCCGGTCTATCGCGGGCGATGAGGCGACAGGAATTTCCAACACGGACGCAGGAGACGACGAGATGAAAAAGAGCTACACCCCCGCGACCCAGATTTCGAAGCGAAGGATCTCGCTCGCGGTCTCGGTCATCGCGCTCGCGGTGCAGGCCGGATGCGGTGGCGGCGGCGGAGGCGGCGGATTCGCCCCGGTGGCTTCGGGCCTCGCTCCCGCGCCCGCGCCGGCCTCCAATACGCCCGCGCCGCCTCCCGCACCCGCTCTGAGCGCGGCCGAGGCCTGCGCCGCCTTGAACGGGCTCGGCATCCCCGCCACCGACATCGCGTTGCCGACCTCGGGCGCCGTGGTCTCCAGCACCACGCTCGTGGCGCCCGCGGGCAGTGGATCGACCGCGGTCGGCGAGTACTGCCGCGTCACCGGATCGATCGCACCGGTCGACGCCAGCGCTCCTCCGATCCAGTTCGACCTGGCCCTGCCGACCGCCTGGAACCGCAAGGCCATGCAGCTCACGGGCGGCGGCTACGACGGCAGCGTGATCGCGGGCAACGGCAACGCACCCGGTGCCTCGGGCCTCGCCACGCCGCTGGCGCGCGGCTATGCCGCCTTCGGCAGCGATTCGGGACACAGCGGCAGTGCCGCCGAGGCCAGCTTCGCGCTCAACGACGAGGCGCTCGAGAACTACTTCGGCGACCAGCTGCGCAAGACGCGCGACGTCGCGGTGAAACTGATCGCGCGGCGCTACGGCGCGGCGCCCGTGCGCACCTATGCGGCCGGCGGCTCCGGCGGCGGCCGCGAGGCGCTCTACGTCGCGGACCGCTGGCCCGCGCTCTACGACGGTGTCATCGCCTACTTTCCCGCCTGGTCGCTGACGGGCATGCTGACCAACTACGCGATCACCTCGAAGGCGCTCGCCGCGCCCGGCGCCTGGTCGAACCCGGCCAAGCAGCAGCTGCTGACCCGCTCGGTGGTCGCGGCCTGCGATGCGCTCGATGGCGCGACGGACGGCGTGATCGCCAAGGTCTCGGCCTGCGCCTTCGATCCCGCGACTCTCGCCTGCCCGGGCGCCGCCGACAGCGGCGACGGCTGCCTGTCGACGGCCCAGATCGGGGGCTTCCGTGCCTATGCCACGCCGCTGAAGCTGCCCTACCTGCTGGCCAACGGCACCGACGGCTATGCCGCGCTCAACATCTTCGACGGCGGCGTCATTCCCGCGATGGGCAGCAGCGCACCGGCCACGCCCTCGCGCTTCGACATGGCGTTCGCGACCTACATCGGCGAGTCCTTCGTGAAGTACATGGTCTACCGCGATGCCAGCTACGACCCCTTCCTCTTCGCCGTCGACGCGAACGGCTATGTCCAGCAGCGGCTGCGCTACATCTCGTCGCGGCTGGACGTCAACCCCGATCTGAGCGCGTTCGCGAACAAGGGCGGCAAGGTGCTGATCGTGCACGGCATGGCCGATCCACTCATTCCCGCGGGCTCGTCCGAGGAGTTCCATCGGCGCGCCGTCGCGGCGATGGGCAGCGCGCGGGTCGACGCCTTCCTCAAGTACTACGAGGTGCCCGGCTACGGGCACGGCGGCGGCGCCTACGACGTGCGCTTCGACTCGGTCGATGCGCTCGAACGCTGGGTCGAGCAGGGCCTCGCGCCCTCCAATCCCACGGTGGCGGACGCCAACGCCGGCAACAACGGCCGCACCCGTCCGCTGTGCGAGTACCCGGCCTGGCCGCGCTACAACGGGACGGGCGACGTCGATCTCGCCAGCAGCTTCACTTGCGTGCGCTGACGTCCCACGGCGCCCTCACCCGCGGCGCTGCGGCCCCCGCATCAGCTTCCCGGGCAGCGCCCCCGTGCGCTCCCCGTTCTCCATGATGGTCTGCCCCGCCTTCAGCGTCGCGCGATAGCCCTCGGCGGTCTGCACCAATCGCCGTCCGCCGGCCGGCAGGTCGAAGGCGACATGGGGCGGCGGGATGCGCAGCCGGTCGAAATCGATGATGTTGATGTCGGCCAGGTAGCCCGGCCGCAGCAGGCCGCGGTCCTCCAGGCCGTAGATGCGCGCGGTGTCGCGCGTCTGCCGCTGCACCATCAGCTCGAGCGGCAGCGTGGGTCCGCGGCTGCGGTCGCGCGCCCAGTGGGTGAGCATGTAGGTCGGCATGCTGACGTCGCAGATGTAGCCGCAGTGCGCGCCGCCATCGGCCAGGCTCATCATCGTGCGCGGATGCTGCAGCTCGGCATGCAGCTGGCTCAGGTCGTTGTAGGCGTAGTTGAAGCTCGGGAAGTAGACGATGCCCTTGCCGTCGAGGTCCATCAGCATGTCGTAGACCACCTCCAGCGGTGTGCGTCCCTCGCGCTGCGCGATCGCGGCCACGCTGCGTTCCTGCGGCGGCTCGTAGTCGGGCTCGGCGCCCAGCGCATACATCTTGTGGAAGCTCTGCGTCAGGTAGGCCATGCGGCTGTCGTGCCGGGCCGCGCCGGCCAGCGCGTCCATGTCGGTCAGCTGCGCGCGCACCGCCGGGTCGCGCAGGCGCGCGAGCTTCTCGTCCCAGGGCAGCGGCGCGATCTGCTGCCACAGCGGATGCGCCATGAACGGATGGGTGGAACCGAGCCAGGCCATCAGGATGCCCGCGGGCCGGCCCGCCACGGCGCCATAGAGCGGCACGTTCTGCCGGTGGGTCTCGTCGAGCGCGGCCAGCAGGCGCTTCCAGGTGTCGGGCGTCTGGTCGGTCTGCACCAGCGCGAAGGCCACCGGCAGGTTGTTCTCGCGCGCGAGCTGCGTCATCCACGGCAGCTCGGTCTCCATCTGGTAGTGGTTCGACGTCATCTGGAAGACGCCGTGGCCGACCTCGCCGAGCACGCGCGCGATGCCGAGGATCTCGTCGGGCGAGGCGAAGGTGCCCGGCGGGTACTTGCGACCCTGGTACTTGTGGATGATGGTGCGGCTGGTCGAGAAGCCCAGCGCGCCGGCCCGCATGCCCTCGCGCACCAGTTGCACCATGGCCTGGATGTCGGCGGGCGTGGCCTCGTCGTGCGTGATGCCGCGCTCGCCCATCACGTAGGTGCGCAGCGCCGAGTGCGGAATCTGCGCGCCGACGTCGAGCGCGCGCGGCATGCGCTCGAGCGCGTCGAGGTACTCGGGGAAGCTCTCCCACTGCCAGTCGATGCCCTCGGCCAGCACGGTGCCCGGAATGTCCTCCACGCCCTCCATCACGCTGATGAGCCACTCGCGCCTGTCGCGGTGCACCGGCGCGAAGCCGACGCCGCAGTTGCCCATCACGACACTGGTCACGCCATGGTCGGTGGAAGGACTGAGATAGGGGTCCCAGGTCACCTGGCCGTCGTAGTGCGTGTGCACGTCGACCCAGCCGGGCGTGACGATGGCGCCGTGCGCATCGATCTCGCGATGCGCGGCACCGAGCCTGCCGCCGACCTCGGCGATGCGCCCGCCGACGATGCCGATGTCGCCCGTGAAGCGCGGGTCTCCGCTGCCGTCGACCAGCGTGCCGCCGCGGATGATGGTGTCGAACATTCCGATGTCTCCTGCGCTCAGTCGAGCTTGATGTTGGCGGCCTTGATGACCTCGCCCCAGCGCTCGCTGTCGTTCTTCACGATGGCGGCGAAGGCGGGGCCCGAGGCGCCCGATGGTTCGTTGCCCTGCGTCTCGATCAGCTTGAGCATCTCGGGCGAGCGCGCGATCTTCGCGAGCAGGTCGCCGATCCTCTTCGCGACGGCGGGGTCCATGTGGCCGGGCCCGAAGATGCCCTGCCAGCCCACGATGTCCAGGCCCTTCACGCCCTGCTCGGCGATGGTCGGCATGTCGGGCAGCACCGGCACGCGCGCCGGCGTGGCCGTGCCGAGGCCGATGGCCTTGCCGGCCTTGATCAGTTGCACCGCCGTGGCGGTGCCGTCGAAGTACAGCTGCACCTCGCCCGCGACCAGCGCGCGCGAGGCATCGGCCGTGCCCTTGTAGGGCACGTGCGTCATCTTCGTGCCGGTGCGCATCTGCAGCAGTTCGCCATTCAGGTGCGAGGTCGAGCCCTGCGAGAACGAGGCGTAGTTGAGCTTGCCCGGGTTCGCCCTGGCATAGGCCACGAGTTCGCCGATGTTCCTGAACGGCGCATCGGGCGGCGCGATCAGCACCGTGGCCGACTTCACCATCTGCGCCAGCGGCGTGAAGTCCCTGACCGGGTCGTAGGGCAGCTTCGAATACAGGTGCGGGTTCTGCGTGTGCGTGATGACGATGGTGTAGAGCAGCGTGTGGCCGTCGGCGGGAGCGCGCGCCACCTCCTGCGCGCCGATGAAGGTGCCGGCGCCGGGCTTGTTGTCGACGATCACGGGCGCGCCACCGAGCTCATCGGTCATCAGCTTGGCGATCACCCGGGCCGTGACGTCGGAGCCCGAGCCCGCGGGGAAGGGCACGACGATGCGGATCGGCTTGCCGGGAACGGGCCAGGCGGCGGGCTGCGCCAGCGCGACCGGTGCCGCCGTGCAGGCGGCGGCGAGCGCGGCGGCAGCGAGCAGCGCGCGGCGAAGCGTTGGGATCGGATGCATCGGACTGTCTCCATTCGTGGGCCCGCCAGCGCGTTCCAGGCGGTTGGTGCAAGCGCTTGCACGAAGCATAGGAGCAATCGAATCCAGGCGACCCCGGGGTTAGCACCTAGGCATGCATGCGCTTGCACGGGGCGGCTAACATGCGCTGTCCATCGCCCGCTCATGACCGCCACCCGCTCCCCTTCCACCCCACGGGCGCCCGCCGCCCGCGCCGCCTCGCTGGC
The DNA here is from genome assembly GCF_047325085.1 of Variovorax sp. Varisp41. Lineage (NCBI taxonomy): Bacteria > Pseudomonadati > Pseudomonadota > Betaproteobacteria > Burkholderiales > Comamonadaceae > Variovorax > Variovorax sp. Varisp41. The sequence continues at coordinate 1,851,249 of NZ_CP168541.1, read as the reverse complement.
CGATGTCGCGGCGCTCGCGGACGTGTCGACCGGCACCGTGTCGCGCGTGCTGAGCCGGCCGGACATGATCAGCGAGCCGACCCGGCTGCGCGTGATGGCGGCGGTCGAGCAGCTCGGCTATGTGGCCAACGGCACCGCGCGCGCGCTCGCGATGCGCCGCACGATGACGGTCGGCGCGATCGTGCCGCGCTTCGGCAGCTCGTCGTTCCCGGCGCTGATCCAGGCGCTCGAAACGACGCTGGCCGCCGGCGGCTACACGCTGCTGCTGTCCGCGCCCGAGCCGCGGGCCACCGGCGACACGGCCATCCTGCGCACGCTGCTCGAGCGCGGCGTCGACGCGGTGGCGCTGCTCGGTGCCGAGCAGCCGCCGCAGGTGCTCGCCATGCTCGGCGCGAGCCACACGCCCTTCGTGTGCATGTGGGCGCCGCCCGATGCCACCGGCAGCAGCATCGGCTTCGACGAGCAGGCCGCCGCCGTGCTGGTCGTCGAGCACCTGCGCGCGCTCGGCCATCGCAGCCTCGGCTACATCGGCGGGCGCACCGCGGACAGCGAGCGCGCCCGGCGCCGGCTGCGCGACCTCAAGCTCGCGATGGCCGAGCGCTCGCTCGCGCTGCACGGCGATGCCGTGGTCGAGACCGAGCACGGCTTTCGCGAAGGCTTCGAAGCCATGCAGGCCATCGCGCGCCGCGAGCCCCCGGTCAGCGCCATCGTCTGCGGCAGCGACTACCTCGCGGCCGGCGCGCTGGCCGCGCTCGACCAGGCCGGCATCGAGGTGCCGCGCCGGCTGTCGGTCGCGAGCTTCAACGACAACGACTTCGCGCCCTACCTGCATCCGCCGCTGACCACCGTGCACCTGCCGATCCGCGAGATCGGCGAGCAGGCGGGACGGCAGTTGCTGGCGCGGCTGGGCGCGGGTTCGGCCGCGGCGCCCGTCGCCTTGCCGGTGCGGCTGATGGAGCGCGCGAGCACGGGCCCGGTGCCGCGCTGACACGGCGCGAGGATCGTTTCAGCCCGGGTCCTGGAGCAGCGTCTGCCCGGGTCCGGGCGCCTGGCAATGCTGGAGGAAAACCGCGACGAGGAACGCCGCGGTCCGCTCGTCGCCGATCGCATCGTTGAGCATCGACGTGGCCGAGCGCTGCGTGGGCCTGTAGGGGTTCACCACGTCCAGCAGCACCTCGGTCAGGAGGTCCTTGTCCGAGCGGTAGCAGCCGTCCTGGTCGAGCATCCAGCGGGTGAGCGCTTCGCGGGGGATTTTCTTGAAGACGACTCGCGCCGGACTGGTCTGGCGTCGCCCATTGAGGAGCACGGGCAGCTCGATGTCGACCGAAAACGAGTTCGACCCGAACGAGTCAACCGCCATTGAAGCGGCACGATGATCCATGGCTCATTCACGCTTTCTCTACGGATCGTCCCCTGGGCCTCGAGGCCCTTCCTCCCCAAGCGCGCGACGCCACGTCGCCTGCCCGGCCCGTCGAATGGTCCAGGGCCGGCCCTGAACTTCCCCGCGGGTGACGGAAGCGCGCTGCGCCGAACCGCGATCCGCACGGGGAAGCGCTATTTGGCTACATTTTTTGTAAAACTTCCATATTCATTTCTTCATAGACCCTTCGGAGACCGATAGCCGAAGGTGCATTGCGGGTCGCGCGTGACATGTGGCCGGAGCGCCGGAGCCGACACGGGGGGAGTCGCTCCCGTGCGCGACGCAATGCGCCAGGGCGGCCTCGAGCATCGACCAGCTGGCGAAGACGTAGACCCGCTCCGTCCTGTCCCAGCGCCCGCCGAACGCCTTGAGCGTCATCGCGAGGCTCGAGACACCGCCCATCACGGCGGCCTTGGGGCGGCCATAGGGCTCGCAATGGACGGCCACGCTGCAACCCAGCCGCGCCGCCAGACCCTGCACACGATCCATACCGCTCGGAGGAGAAAGAAGCATCGGTCCATTGTCGCCAAAGCCCCGGCCGCGCCGGGCCTCGCGGCCTCCCCCGAACGTGGGGTTGCGCGACACCGGCGATGCCGTGCCGGGCACCCACGGCACGGGCTCAGCGTTGCGCGAAGGCCCTGACGTGATCGACCAGCGCGCGCAACTTGCGCGGCTGGTTCCGGCGGCTCGGAAAGTACAGGAAGAAGCCCGCGAAGCTCGGCAGGAAATCGTCGAGCACCGAGACCAGTTCGCCGCGATCGATGTAGGGCCGGAAGGTCTCCTCCATGCCGATCGTGATGCCGGTGTCCGCGAGCGCGGTGCGGATCATCAGCAGCATGTCGTTGGTGGTGATCCTCGGTTCCACCGTCAGCGCGAAGTCGCGTCCGTCCTCGCGGAACTCCCAGCGGTACGGCGCTTCCTTGAGCGAACGGCGCCATCCGATGCAGCAATGCGCGAGCAGCTCGCGCGGATGCGTCGGCACGCCGTGCGCGGCCAGGTAGGCCGGGCTCGCCACGACCATCTGGCGCTGCGGCCCGGTGAGCGGGACCGCCACCATGTCCTGCTCGATGACCTCGCCGAGCCGCACGCCGGCATCGAAGCCCGCGGCGACGATGTCCGACTCGTCGTCGGTCACGGTCACGTCGAGCGTGACGCCGGGATGGGCCGCCGCGAAGCTGCCGATCAGCGGGCCCGAGAGGAAGCGCTCGGCGATCGAGGTCACCGCCACCCGCAGCACGCCGCGCGAGGGGCCTTCGACCGCGGCCTCCTCCAGCGCCGCGCCCACCGTCGACAGCGGCTCGGCAATCTGCCGGTGCAGCGCTTCGCCCGCCTCGGTCAGGCGCACGTGGCGCGTCGAGCGCTGGACCAGCGCGATGCCCAGGCTGTCCTCGAGCCGCCGGATGCCCTGGCTGACGGCCGAACGCGTGACGCCCAGATGGTCCGCGGCGGCGCGGAAGTTCTGCGCCTTCGCGACCGCGAGGAAGAAGCGCAACAGGTTGAAGTCGGCGTCCATTGGTTAGCAATGCTAACCGGCGCAGTCAGCGATCGGGGAGTTCTCTTAACCGCCGCGCCTTCCTAAAGTGAGCCCATGACTTCACGAACCACCCCTTCTCCAGCAGCCTGCAAGCGCCGGAAACCCACGCGGCGCGGTCTGCTGAGCCTCGGGCTCCTGGCCCTCGGCACGGCCCTCGCCGCCCCCCACCGAGCCCAGGCTCGATCTTCCAAGGAATCGGACATGACAACGCATCCCTATCTCGGCATGTGGGTGACCGGCGACGGCCACGTGCGCCATCAGCTGCTTCCCAACGGCCGCTATGACGAGGCGCGCGGCAATCGCGAGAGCGCCTACCGCGGCCGCTACGTCATCGAAGGCAACCACATCGAGTACGTCGACGACACGGGCTTCACGGCCGATGGCGACTTCATCGATGGCGTGCTGCATCACGGCGGGATGGTGCTCAGGCGCGTCGCGCCCGGCGCCCCCCGATGACCCGAACCCTCTTCTCCAACCCCAGAAAGAACCCACCATGAACGCAAAGACTTCCAAGGTCATCCTCATCACCGGCGCCAGCAGCGGCATCGGCGAAGCCACCGCCCGCCTGCTCGCGCAGAACGGCGCCACCGTGCTGCTCGGCGCGCGGCGCACCGAGCGGCTGGATCGGATCGTCGCGGACATCGTCGCCGCCGGCGGCATCGCCGAGGCCCGCGCACTCGACGTGACGCGGCGCGAGGACGTGCAGGCCTTCGCGGCCCACGCCATCGCGCGCTTCGGCCGCATCGACGTCATCGTCAACAACGCCGGCGTCATGCCCCTGTCGCCGCTCGCCTCGCTCAAGCTCGAGGAATGGGACCGGATGATCGACGTCAACATCCGCGGCGTGCTGCACGGCATTGCCGCCGTGCTGCCCACCATGCAGAAGCAGGGCGCGGGCCACGTGGTGAACGTCGCGTCGGTCGGTGCGCACGCCGTCTCGCCCACGGCGGCCGTCTATTGCGCGACCAAGTACGCGGTCTGGGCCCTCTCCGAGGGCCTGCGCCAGGAGCACCAGGACATCCGCGTCACGACGATCAGCCCAGGCGTGACCGAATCGGAACTGGCCGACACCATCTCGGACCAGAAGGGCCGCGACGAGATGAAGGAGTTCAGGAAAGTGGCCATCAGCGCATCGGCGATCGCGCGCGCCATCGACTTCGCGATCTCGCAGCCCGAGGACGTGGACACGAGCGAGATCGTCATTCGGCCGACTGCCAGCGCGCATTGATCGGCGCTTCGATTCGCGCCGGGCGTCGCTTCAAGCGTCCGGCGCGCGATCTACATGACAGCCGCAAGCGTCACGCCGCTGACACGCCCACGTCACCCCGTCTTCCTACGCTGCGCGCCTTCATCCTTTCGTTCAGCTTGCAATGAATTTCCCCGACGATCCGCGCGGCACGACCGAGCCGCGCGACGCCTCGCCTTCCGCACCCGAATCCACCACGCCGCCGCGGCGCGACCTGCTCAAGCTCGGCGCCTCGCTGCTGACCCTCGGCGGCAGCGGCGCGCTGCTCGCCGCCTGTGGCGGTGGTGGCGGCGGCTCGCCGGTGCTGGGCGCCCTGCCCGCGCCCGCCCCGGCGGCCCCCGCGCCGGCACCGGCGCCAGCGGTCGCCGCGAAGATCTCGAGCTTCGCGCTGGCCGTGATGCCCGACACCCAGTTCTATGCACGCTACGCCACCGCGGCCGAGAGCGACCAGTACGACAAGCGCTTCGGCAGCGCGCCCTTCGCCGCGCAGACGAAGTGGATCGCCGACAACGCCAAGGCGCTCAACATCCCCTTCACCATCCACCTCGGCGACGTGGTCGACCAGGTCGGCAAGCCCGACCAGTGGAAGGTGGCCGATGCGGCGATGAAGCTGCTCGAGGACGCGAAGCTGCCCTACAGCGTGCTGGCCGGCAACCACGACGTGCTGCGCGACGTCGACTACGGCGTCGACCCGGTCGGCGGCACCGACGCCGACCGCGACCCGAGCAAGGAGCCCTACATCCAGTGGTTCGGCACCGAGCGCGCGAAGAAGCAGGCCACCTTCGGCGGGCGCGACCCGAGCGGTTTCCACGAGTACCACGTGTTCGAGGCGCAGGGCCAGAAGTTCATGGTGCTGTCGCTGTCGTGGCGCATCTCCGCCGCGGGCATCGCCTGGGCGCGCCAGGTGATCGCGAAGAACCCGACCTTGCCGGTGATCCTGTCGAACCACCAGCTGCTCAATATCGATGCCGACGGCACCAGTCCGCTCGAGACCGACTACGGCAAGATGCTGTGGGAGAAGCTGATCCGCGACAACGACCAGATCTTCATGACGCTCAACGGCCACCACCATGGCGCCGCGCACCTCACGAAGACCAACGACTTCGGCCACAAGGTCGAGGAGATGGTGGTGGACTACCAGATGGCCTACCAGGGCGGCAACGGCCTGATGCGCCTCTACGAGTTCGACCTGACGAACAAGAAGATCAAGGTGCTGTCGTTCTCGCCGTGGGTGCCGCAGAAGCCGGCCGCCACGCTCAACGCCTTCGACCAGGCGGTGCTGATCACGCCCAACGAGGCCTTCGAGATCGAAATGGATTTCGCGCAGCGCTTCGCCGGCTTCAACAAGGCCTTCGCCAGCGGCAGCGCGGTCATCGAGGGTTCGCTGGTCGACAAGGCGCGCGCGATGATCCTCGCCAACTACAAGGATCCCGAGACCGTCGCGCAGCGCCCCGCCGCCGACGCGGAGGACTATCCGAAGGTCGCGAACACGCTGGCGCACTGGCGCTTCTTCGGCGGCGCGCTCAACCAGCCGGTGCTGCCGGGCACGGTGGTGGCCGACGTCACGGGCAACAACCCGCTGCACCGCGATGCGCTCGACCAGGGCGGCGTGAAGGGCGCGGCCAATGGCGACGTGGTCTGGACCGACGACCGCCACCACCTGTCGGCGGCGCCGGGCTCGGTGCGTTTCCTCAACACCAACAAGAACACGCCGCGCCTGAGCTACTTCCTCACCGACGCCAGCGCGCCGATCAATGCGCAGACGCTGGAGAGCGGCTACACGGTCGAGGCCTTCGTCAAGATCGACAAGAGCTGGACCAGCGGCAACCAGGCGTGGATGAACATCATGACGCGCGACGGCCGCCGCGGCGACCTCGCGGGCTATGCGGGCGGCGACGGTGAATCGCCGCCGATGCTGTTCGCGATCTCGAGCCTGCGCGAGGTGCAGTGGGAGGTGGTGCCGAGCCCCGCGGGCCGGCGCGAGCCCAAGGCCAACTGGTCGGGCGAGGTGATCGCCGACCGCTGGGTGCACATCGCCATCGTGAACGACCCGGTCTCGCACGACACCACCATGTACGTCGAAGGCGCACCGGTGCTGCGCAACGCCGCCGCGATCCCCGGCCTCGCCACGCTGTCGGCGAGCTCGCCCTGGGTGGTGGGCGGCGGCTCGTGGGACGGCGACCGCGCCGACGGCTTCTTCGGCAACATCGGCGAGGTGCGCGTGGTCGCGGCGGCATTGACGCCGTCGCAGTGGCTCACCGCGCGGCGCTAGGGGCGCGGGACAACTTCAGGACGTGGCCGGAAACGCTTCCGGCCGGCGGTCCGCCCACGGCGCCGCGCGCTCGATCTGCCCCGCGAGCTGGTACAGCGTGTCCTCCGCGCCGAAGCGTCCCGTGAACTGCACGCCGATCGGCAGGCCTTCCTTCGACCAGTGCAGCGGCACCGACATCGCGGGGTTGCCGGCCACGTTCCAGATCGAGGTGTAGCCCGTGTGGCTGCGCGCGATGGCCTTGTAGCTCGCGAGGTCGGTGCTCTCCATGTCGACCACGCCGAGCTTGTGCGGCGGCGTGGCGCAGACGGGTCCGAGCAGCACGTCCCACTTCTCGAACTGCTGGCCCAGGGCGCGGCTCGCGCGCTGCAGGGTCTGGATGGCGTTGAGGTAGGTCTGCGCGCTGACCTCGCGGCCGGCCTCGGCGAACAGCGCGGTCACGCGCTGCAGGTCGCGGCCGCTGAAGTCGCGGCCCAGTTGCCGGTTGCGGCGCAGCAGCGAGGTGTACATGCTGGCGTGGATGATGTCGGCGCGGCACTGGATGTACTCGTCGTCGGAGATCACGTCGTCCAGCGCGGGATCGACCCACTCGACCTGGTGGCCCAGGGATTCGCACAGCTTCGCCGCGTTCTCGACGCCGGCGCGTACCTGCGGATCGAGCGCCACGGCCTCGAAGGACTTGAGCGAGACGGCGATGCGCAGGCGCTGCGGATCACGCTTCGTCAGCTCGAGGTACGAGGCCGCGGGCGGCGGCGCCCAGTACGGATCGCCGGGCGCGGCGCCCTGCGAGACGTCGAGCAGCACGGCGCTGTCGCGCACCGAGCGCGTCACCACGTGATGGATGGTCATGCCGGCCCAGCTCTCGCTGATGTGCGGGCCGAGCGGCACGCGCGCGCGCGTGGGCTTGAGGCCGAACAGGCCGCAGTGCGAAGCGGGGATGCGGATCGAGCCGCCGCCGTCGGCCGCGTGCGCGCTCGGGATGATGCCGCCGGCCACGGCCGCGGCGGCACCGCCGCTCGAGCCGCCCGTGGTGTGCTCCAGGCTCCACGGGTTGCGGCAGGGGCCGAACATCTCGGGCTCGTTGGTGGCGCTGATGCCGAATTCCGACAGGCTCGACTTGCCGAAGATCACGAGGCCGGCGCGCACGTAGCGCTCGGCCAGGGTGCTGTCGATCGGCGAGCTGAAGTCGGCGAACAGGCGCGAGGCGCTGGTGGTTTTGGTGCCGGCGTAGAACACGCCCAGGTCCTTGAGCAGGAAGGGCACGCCGCGCAGCGGGCCGTCGGGCAGGCCCTGCGCGATGCGGTCGCGCGCGAGGTCGAAGAAGCGCGTGGTGACGGCGTTGAGCACGGTGTCGCGCGCCTCGGTGCGGGCAATGGCCTCGTCGAGGAGTTCCTCTGCCTTGAGCTCGCGGCGGCGGACCAGGTCGGCCATGGCCACGGCATCGAGCTTGTCGTATTCGGCAATCATCGGTATCGCTTTCCTTGTGTGAGTGGATTTGCAGTCAGCGGAAATGGCAGGCCACCCATTGGCCCGCCGTCTTTTGTTCGAGCACCGGCTCCTCCTCGGCGCAGCGCGCCTGCGCCATCGGGCAGCGCGTGTGAAAGCGGCAGCCCGAGGGCGGCGCGGCCGGGTTGGGCGGATCGCCCTTGAGCAGCCGGCGCTGCGTGCGCACGCGCGGGTCGGGCACGGGCACCGCCGACAGCAGGATCTCGGTGTAGGGATGCAGCGGCGCGCGAAACAGCGTGTCGCGCCCGGCGATCTCGACGATCTTGCCGAGGTACATCACGGCCACGCGGTGGCTGATGTGGCGCACCACCGCGAGGTCGTGCGCGACGAACAGGTAGGCGATGCCGAACTCGGCCTGCAGGTCGGTCAGCAGGTTGATGACCTGCGCCTGCACCGACACGTCGAGCGCCGATACCGGCTCGTCGCAGACGATCAGCTTCGGGTTCAGCGCCAGCGCGCGCGCGATGCCCAGGCGCTGGCGCTGGCCGCCCGAGAACTCGTGCGGCAGCTTCTTCATGGCCTCGGGCCGCAGGCCGACCTTCGAGAACAGCCACGCCACGCGCTCGTTGCGCTGCGCGCCGTTCGACTCGCCGAAGTTGCGCAGCGGCTCCGCCACCAGCTCGCCGGCCGTCATGCGCGGATTGAGCGAGGCGTAGGGGTCCTGGAAGATGATCTGCATCTCGCGCCGCTGCTCGCGCATCGCGCCCGCGTCGAGCGACAGCAGGTCGCGGCCGTTGAGCCGCACCGTGCCCGAGGTCGGCTCGATCAGGCGCAGGATCGACTTGCCGGTGGTGGTCTTGCCGCAGCCCGATTCGCCGACCAGCGCCAGCGTCTCGCCCGCGGCCACCGAGAACGACACGCCGTCGACCGCATAGACCTTCGAGGCCTTGCGCCGCGAGATCCACGAGCCCGGCGACTGGTAGTGCTTGCGCAGGTCGCGCACCTCGAGCAGGGGCGTGCCCGCCTCGGTTGTCGCGTTCGTGCTCATGCGCCGGCCTCCTGCATCAGGACGGCCTGGGCCGTCGGTACTTCGGTCGTGCGCACCAGCTCCTCGACATGGAAACAGGCCGACAGGTGCGACGCACCCGCGCCGTGTTCCTCGAGCGGCGGCACCTCGTTGCGGCAGCGCTCGCTCGCGAAACCGCAGCGCGGCGCGAAGGCGCAGCCGCGCACCGCCTCGTGCGGCGAGGGCACGATGCCGGGGATCTCGGTCAACCGCGCGCTGTGCGTGTTCATCGATGGCATCGAGGCCATCAGCGCGCGCGTGTAGGGATGCAGCGGCCGCTCGAACAGGTCGAGCACGTCGGCCTCCTCCACCTTGCGCCCCGCATACATCACGACCACGCGGTCGCAGCATTCGGCCACCACGCCGAGGTCGTGCGTGATCATCACGATGCCCATGCCGAGCTCGCGCTGCAGGCCGCGCAGCAGCTCGAGGATCTGGGCCTGGATCGTCACGTCGAGCGCGGTGGTGGGCTCGTCGGCGATCAGCAGTTCGGGATGGCAGGCCAGGGCCAGCGCGATCATCACGCGCTGGCGCATGCCGCCCGAGAGCTGGTGCGGATACTCGTTCACGCGCCGCTGCGGCTCGGGGATCTGCACCAGCCGCAGCATCTCGGTGGCGCGCGCCAGTGCCTCGCGGCGGCCCACCTGCTGGTGCAGCATGACGGTCTCGGCGATCTGCCGGCCCACGGTCAGCACCGGGTTCAGCGAGGTCATCGGCTCCTGGAAGATCATCGAGATGCGGTTGCCGCGGATGCGGCGCATCTCGGCCTCGCCGAGTTTCAGGAGGTCGGTGCCGCGGTAGCGGATGGCGCCGCCGGCGAAGCGCCCGGGCGGGGTCTGGATCAGCCGCATCACGGACAGCGCCGTCACGCTCTTGCCGCAGCCCGACTCGCCGACCACGCCGACCGTCTGGCCGGCCTCGACGCGGTAGGAGACGCCGTGGACCGAGCGCACCTCGCCGGCCAGGGTGTCGAAGTAGGTGTGCAGGCCATCGATCTCGAGCAGCGGCGCATCGCCCGCGCGATGCGCCGCGCCCTTGGCGGCCAGGGGGGTGTCGTTCATGGACATGTCCTCAGAGCTGGCGCGCCACGTGCGGGTCGAGCGCATCGCGCAGGCCGTCGCCCAGCAGGTTGATCGCCAGCACCGTGAGCCCGAGCAGCAGGCCCGGGAACACGATGGGATAGAACACGATCGCGATCAGGTTGCGGCCTTCCGAGATCATGTTGCCCCAGCTCGGCACCTGCGGCGGCACGCCGACGCCGAGGAAGGACAGCGCGGCCTCGGCCAGCACGGCCGATGCGGCGATGAAGGTGGCCTGCACCAGCAGCGGCGCCAGGATGTTGGGCAGCACGTGCCGCCACAGGATGGTGCGCAGCCGCGTGCCCAGCGCATGCGCGGCCTCCACGTAGAGCCGCTCGCGCAGCGACAGCGAGAGCGCGCGCACCAGCCGCACCATGCGCGGCACCTCGGGCACGGTGATGGCGACGATCACCGTCGTCAGGCTGGCCTTGGTGAGCGCCATCAGCGCGATCGCCAGCAGGATGCCGGGGATCGCCATCAGGCCGTCCATCACGCGCATGATCGGTCCGTCGGTCCAGCGCACGAAGCCCGCCAGCAGGCCGAGCAGCACGCCCAGCAGCGTGGCCAGCAGCGCCACCGAGGCGCCGGTCACGAGCGAGACGCGCGCGCCCCAGACGGCGCGGCTGAAGGTGTCGCGCCCGAGTGCGTCGGTGCCGAAGTAGTGCTCGGCCGAGGGCGCCTTCATGCGTGCGATCGGGTTGATGGCCTGCGGATCGTGGGTCGCGATCCACGGCGCGCCCAGCGCGGCCGTGACCACCACCAGGAGGATCAGCACGCCGAGGATCAGCGTGTAGTGCTTGCGCAGCAGCCGCAGCGCCGGCGAGGGAGGACGCCGCGCGGCGCCGGGGTTCAGGATGGCTTCGGTCATTCGCGGGCCTCAATAGCGGATGCGCGGGTCGAACAGGCTGTAGCTCAGGTCGACCAGCAGGTTGATCAGCACATAGGCCGCCGCCGACAGCAGCAGCAGGCTCTGGATCACCGGGTAGTCGTGGTGCTGCACCGCGTCGACCACCAGGCTGCCGAGTCCGGGGATCGAGAACACGGTCTCGGTGACCACCACGCCACCCAGCAGCAGCGCGATGCCCACGCCGATGGTGGTGACGATCGGGATCGCCGCGTTGCGCAGCGCATGGCCCAGCACCGGCAGCACGCCCAGGCCCTTGGCGCGCGCGGTGCGGATGTAGTCCTCGTGCAGCACCTCGAGCATCGACGCACGCGTCATGCGCGTGAGCAGCGCGGTGTAGAGCAGCCCGAGGTTCAGGCACGGCAGCACCAGGTGCTTGAGCCAGGGCAGCACGCCCTCGGCGATGCCGCGGTAGCCCTGCACCGGCAGCCACTGCAGCTTGAGCGCGAAGGTGTAGACCAGCAGGTAGCCGGTGAGGAACACCGGCATCGAGAACGCGCACACCGCGAACACCATCACCAGCCGGTCGATCCAGCTGCCGGCGCGGTAGGCCGCGAGCACGCCCAGCGGGATCGACAGCAGCACCGCCACCAGGATGGTGAAGAAGGCGATCGACAGCGTGGCGCCGATGCGCTGGCCCAGCAGTTGCGACACCGGCATCTGGTTGAACAGCGAGACGCCGAAGTCGCCGCGCACCACGTTGCCGACCCAGACCACGAACTGGTGCCACAGCGGCTGGTCCAGCCCCAGGGCGGCACGCGTCTGCGCGATCTGCTCGGGTGTGGCGAAGTCGCCGACGATCAGCAAAACCGGATCGCCGGGGGCGAGGTGGATCAGCAGGAACACGATCACCGACACCACCAGCATCACCGGCACCGTGGCGAGCACGCGCCGGATCACATATTCCATGCCGCGGTCCCCTTACTTCTCGACGTTCCACATGATCGGGATGCCCATGCCGAACAGCTCGGTGCCCTTCACGTCCTTGCGCGCCGCGAAGGTGGCCGGGTACTGGCCGTAGGGGATGTAGGGCGGCGCCTCATAGAAGCGGCGCTGCAGGTTGTCCACCAGCTGCTTGCGCCTGGCGGCATCGCCCTCGCGGATCCAGGCGTCGCGCAGTTCGTCGATCTTCGCGTCGCAGGGCCAGCCCGGCACCACGCTGCCCTTGCACGACGAGAGCACCCAGCCGTTGGTCAGCGGCGTGTCGACGTCGGCGTTCTTCGAGGCCGTGAGGTAGAGGCTCCAGCCGCCCTGCGCCGGGCCTTCCTTCTTGTAGACGCGCGCCAGCACCGAGGACTGGTCCATCACCTGCACGTCGAGGTTCAGGCCGGCCTTCTTCAGGTACTGGATCCAGATCAGCGCGGCCATCGACTGCGTGCCGTCGGTGGGCTGCAGGAACACGATCTTCTCGCCCTTGTAGCCGGCCTCCTTGAGCAGCGCCTTGGCCTTCTCGAAGTCCTGCTTCCTGAAGGCTTCCGCGCCCGCGGCGGTCTCGTTGGGCGCGCCGCACATGAACACCGCCGGGCAGTAGAAGGACTTGCCGGGCTCGGGCGTGAAGCCCATGCCCGCGAGGATCTCCTCCTGGTTCACCAGGTGCAGCAGCGCCGCGCGCGCCTTCGGGTTGTTGAACGGCGGCGCCAGCGTGTTGGCCACCATGAACGGCTGCCAGATGCCGGTCTGCGCGAGACGCACGTTGGCGTCGGTGCGCAGCGCGGCCTGGTAGTCGGGCGGCACCACGTTGACGATGTCGACCTCGCCGTTCTTCAGCGCCGAGGTGGAGGTGTTGGCATCGGGCATGTAGCGCCACTCGACGCGGTCGAGCTTCACGCGCTTGCCGCCGGCCAGGCCATCGGCCGGCTCGCTGCGCGGCACGTAGTTGGGATTGCGCACGAACACCATGCGGTTGCCCGGGATCCATTCGTCGCGCTTGAAGATGAACGGGCCCGAACCGATGGGTTCGGGGATCGGCGCGTCGGGGAAGGCCTTGGCCTGCTTCTCGGGCACGATGAACAGCGTCTTGGCCGCGAGGATCAGCGGCACCTGACCCATGCCCTCCTTGAGCTGCAGCGAGAAGGTCTTGTCGTCGACCACCTTCCACTCCGCGCCCGAGTCGGCCAGCAGCAGGCCCATGGTCGCGCGCTTGGCCCAGCGCTGCAGCGTGGCCACCACGTCGGCCGATGTCACGGCGCTGCCATCGGAGAACTTCAGGCTAGGGCGCAGCGTGAAGGTCCAGGCCTTGTTGTCGGGCGATTGGGTGAAGCGCTCGAGCATCTGCGGCTTGGGCTCGCCTTTGCTGTCGCGCGAGAACAGCGTGTCGAAGGCCATGTAGCCGTAGTCGCGCGTCACGTAGGTGTTGCTGAACAGCGGGTCGACCACCTTGAGGTCGTTGTTGATCGCCATGCGCAGGGTCTTGGCCGGCGCGGGTGCGTTCTGCGCGCACACGGCGGTCGCGGCCGCGCCCATCGCGCATGCCACCGCCCAGCCGGCGAGCCGTGCGTACAGGGGAGGGGAATTCTTCATGAGCCGGGTTCCTTTCAGGGTTTCGAGGGTTCGTGGAAAAACGCTGGAAATCTCTCAATATGAAATTTGATACACGATATATCATGTGTCAAACGAAGACAATCCGGGCATCTCCCATGCAAGAGCTGTGCGCGCTTTCTCTTTTTTGCGCCGACCTTGCGGTAGGCGCGGTGCCAGCGGCGCTCGCGCGCCGCGGCCTCAGGCCGGCGTGAGCCGCGCGTGCGAAGCGGCTTCGGCCGCGACGGTGCGCCAGTCGTAGTGCATCGGCACCGTTTCCGCGCGCCGCCAGGTGTCGCTCTGGTCGGCGTAGTGCGCATCGCGCGGATCGCCGGCCGCGCCGTGGAACACGATCCAGCGGCAGGCCTCCCACTGCCCCACGTCGAACACGTAGCGCGCCAGCGAGGCGTAGTGCGCGTGCGGGCCCAGGTGCGGCAGGTAGCCGGTGGTGAAGACGGTCTCGTTGTCGCCGCCGATCGCGCCCATGTCGCGCTGCGCCACCAAGGGCTCGGCGGGGAACACCGGCGCCAGCGGATGGCGCAGTTCGAGCCGGTGCCGCTCGCCCCATGCCGCCACCGGCAGGCGTGCGACCTCGGCCAGGGCCTCGGTCAGCACCTCGTCCCAGTTCGCGCCGCCGAGCAGCGCGCGATCGTCGGCACGCAGCAACTGCGGCACGCACCAGCCGAGCTGGTAGTCGATCGCCAAGCCGGGCGGCACGGTGCGCTGCCGGCTCACGTCGAGCGCGGCGAGCCCGCTGCGCCGCGCCACCGCGCGCGCCAGCGCCATGCGCAGCGAAACATAGGCATCGGCTTCCTGCGAGTCGGCCTCGAGGCGCGCATCCCAGGCCACGAGGCGGTCGCGCAATGCACGCGATGGGGCATCGGCCAGCGTCAACGGTGCGAGCCGCGCACAGATTTCGCGCGCCGGCAGGCTCAGCGTGTCGCGGTGCACGGCCTCCATGCCCGCGACATCGGCCGATTCCATCGCCACCAGCAGCTGCCAGATGCGCTGCGCGCGGTGCGGCGGATGGCAGTCGGTGCAGAGATAGTCGTCATGGCGCTCGATCACGCGGTTGTTGGCGGTGACGATGAGGCCCGCTGCGGGATCGATCTGGCGCGGCATGCGCTCCCAGTCGATCCAGCCCTTCCAGGCATGGCGATCGAGCCAGCCCGGCACCGGCAGCCAGCCGTTGGCGGCCGCGCGCCGCGGCACCTTGGCGCGCACGTGGTGGCCGATGTGGCCCTGCGTGTCGCCGGCCACCAGGTTGTGGTCGACCAGGCCCCAGCCGCGCACCGACTCGAACAGTGCATCGACGCTGCGCGCCTCCATCATCGGGCGCATGCAGTCGAGCGAGCGGTCGGCCTCCACGTCGGCCGAATGGCGCAGCACCAGCGCGTTGCCGCTCTTCGCGTCGCCGGCCACCACCGGGCCGCGCGCGGTCACGAGGATCTCGCAGTCCACGTCGGCCTGGCCGCGCACGCGGATGCGTTCCACGCGGCGCTCGACCTCGGCCCATTGCGCATCGCCGCCGCCGGGCGCGTCGCTGCGCAGGTAGCGCCGGCCTTCGTCCTCGAAACGCTCGAGGTAGACGTCGGCCGTGTCGACGAAGGCCACCGTCACGCACCACGCCACGTCGGGGTTGTGCGCGAAGTGCGGAAAGCCCGGCACGCCCGGCGAGGTCAGGCCGATCACGTCGAAGGCATCGCAGGCCAGGTGGCACTGCAGGTACATGTTGGGCATGTCGAGCACACGGTGCGGATCGCCCGCCACCAGCGGCCGGCCGCTGCGCGTGCGGCTGCCATGCACCGCCCAGTTGTTGCTGCCGCCGCCGGCCGCCTCGGTGTCGGCCTCGCCGATGAAGGCCGAGATGGCATCGGCCAGCTCGGCCATGTCGGGCGACAGGCGCCCGGCCAGCGAACCCGGCGGCAGGCAGACCAGTTCCTCGCCGCCGTCGTCCATGCGCAGGCGATCGATGGCCTCGGCGCCGATCACCGGCAGCGCGATGGCGCGCCACAGCTTCGGATAGACCGAGTTCAGCAGCAGCCCGGTCTGGCGCAGCACCGCGATGCTGTGCCATTCCTCCCAGGGCTCGGGCGCCTCGCCGAGCAGCGCGTACTCGGGCGACAGCGCGCCCTTCGCAATGAAGGCGTTCACGCCCGCGGTGTAGGCCGCGAGCATGGCGCGCGCAGGGGCGCCGAGCGCGGCGAGGTCGCGGCGGCTGCACTCGGCCAGGCCGAGCCGGCGCACCAGCATGTCCATCGGCACGGCGGCCGGGCCGATCCATTCGGCATAGCGGCCGATCGCACGGCGGCGCAGCGCGTCCATCTGCCACAGGCGGTCGCTCGCATGCACATGGCCGAGCGCGAAGAAGGCGTCGTCGGCGTTGGCGGCGCGCAGATGCGGAATGCCCCAGGCATCGCGCCACAGGTCCACCGGGGCGTGCAGTCCCTTGAGCGGGTGGGTCGTGTTCATCGGGTGGTGCTCCTTGTCTCGTTCGTTCTGTGCGTGTGCGGGAGCCCGCCCCTCAATCCATGCGCAGCGCGGGCGGCGCCATCCGCAGGAAGGGACTGAGGCTCTCGTAGAGATGAGTGAGCTGCAGCACCGACAGGTCGTCGCGCGGACGGCCGATGATCTGCATGCCCATCGGCAGGCCGCGCCCATCGAAGCCCACCGGCAGGCTGATGACCGGACAGCCCGACAGCGTGCCGGGCGTGACCACCTCCATCCAGCGGTGGTAGCTGCTCATGGCACGGCCCGCGATCTCGCGCGGCCAGTGCTCCTCGATCGCGAAGGGGAAGACCTGCGCGGTCGGCAGCGCGAGGAAGTCGTGCCGCTCGAACAGGCCCAGCAGGCAGTCGTACCAGGCGGTGCGGTCGAGCGCGGCGCGGTAGAGGTCGTCGGCCGAGAGCTTGCGGTACTGCTCGATTTCCCATTGCAGCTCGGGCTTCTGCAGCGCGCGCGAGGCCGGCACGTCGTAGTGCGCGCCATGCTTGCCGCCGATGATGAACTGGCGCAGCACGGTGAAGGCGTGCCAGACGCGTTCCCAGTCGAAGTCGGTGCGCACCGGCTCGACCCGCAGGCCCGCTTCGCCGAAGCGCGCGAGCGCCGATTCGCACAGCGCGAGGATGCCGGACTCGAACGGCAGGTGGCCCCCGAGGTCGCCGAGCCAGCCGATGCGAGCGCCGGCGAAATCGCGCTCGAGGCGGTCGTGCCAGTCGGGAACCGCGCCGTCGAGCGACAGCGGCGCGCGCACGTCGTAGCCCGACTGCACCGACAGCAGCAGCGCGAGGTCGTCGGCGCTGCGGCCCATCGGGCCTTCGGTGGTCAGTTGCCCGGCGAAGGCATCGCCGCGCGGCCAGAACGGCACCCGCCCCTGCGAGGGCCGCAGGCCCAGCACGTTGTTGAAGGCCGCGGGGTTGCGCAGCGAGCCGCCCATGTCGGCGCCATCGGCCACCGGCAGCATGCGCAGCGCGAGCGCCACTGCCGTGCCGCCGCTGGAGCCGCCGGCGCTGAAGCGCGGGTCCCAGGCATTGCCGGTGGCGCCGAACACCGGGTTGTAGGTGTGCGAGCCCAGGCCGAACTCGGGCACGTTGGTCTTGCCGATGAAGATCGCGCCGGCCGCGCGCATGCGCTCGACCATGATCGCGTCGGCCGCCGGCAGGTGGTCGGCGAACAGCGGCGAACCGAAGGTGGAGCGCATGCCGCGCACCGGCGCCGTATCCTTGATGGCCTGCGGCAGGCCATGCAGAGCGCCCAGCGCGTCGCCGCGCGCCACCGCCGCATCGGCCGCGTCGGCCTCGGCGAGCACCTGTTCGCGCTCGACGCGCGAGACGATCGCGTTGAAGCGCGGGTTGAGCGCATCGACCTGCTGCAGGAAGGCGCTCACCACCTCGCGCGACGACAGCGCGCGGCGCCGGATCAGCGCCGCCAGCTCGCGCGCGGGTAGCCGGCAGAGCTCGGGCACCAGCACGGTGTCGGTCATCGCGTCTTCTCGCCCGACGCCAAGGCCGCGCGCACCGCGTCGGCGATGCCCTGCGCCGTGAGGCCGTGGCGTTCGAACAGCCAGGGCATCGAGGCGCCCTGCGCGAAACGGTCGCGCACGCCCAGGCGCACCAGCCGCGTGCCGGCACCGGCCTCGGCCAGCACCTCGGCCACGGCCGAGCCCAGGCCGCCGACGATCGAGTGGTTCTCCACCGTCACGATCAGGCGCCGGCGGGCGAGCTGCCGCTGGATGAAGGCCTCGTCGAAAGGCTTGAGCGTGTGCGCGTTGGCCACGGCGACCGCGATGCCCTGCGCGCGCAGCGCGCGCGCCGCCGCCTTCGCGGGCTCGACCATCAGGCCGCTCGCGACGATCAGCGCCTCGCCATCGCCGTCGTCCAGCGGCTGGATGCGGCCGAGCTCGAGCGGCTCCCAGGGCGTGCCCTCGGGCAGGGCCGCGGACGCGCGCAGCAACCGCAGGTACACCGGTCCCTTGTGGTCGGCCGCGGCACGTACAGCGGCCGGCACCTGCGCCGGGCCCGAGGGTTCGATCACCGTCATGTTCGGCAGTGCCCGCATCAGCGCGATGTCGTCGATCGCCTGATGGCTCACGCCGAGGATGGTCGACAGGCCCGGCAGGAAGCCGACGATCTTGACGTCGGTGCGCGGATAGGCGACCTGCATCGCGATCTGGTCGAAAGGCCGGCGCGTGGCGAACACGCAGAAGGTATGGACCCAGGCCTGCAGCCCGCTGCGCGCGAGGCCGCCGGCCACGCCCACCATGTTGGCCTCGGCGATGCCGGGGTTCAGGAAGCGCTCGGGGAAGGTGTCGCGGAAGATGTCGGTCTCGGTCGACGAGGTGAGGTCGGCCGAGAGCGCGACGATGTTCCGGCGTTCGCGCGCAAGTGCGAGCAGCGCCTCGCCGTAGTAGCGCGGCACCGCCGATGCACCCGCCGACTGCGCGGCTGACATCGCGGTGTGGGCACCGCCCTGCGTGAAGTCCTCGACCTCGAGCGTGCGCGCCGGCGCCTTGATGTTCGCGTTCATGCCATCTCTCCCAGTTCACGCAGCGCCGCGTCGGCCACCTCGGCCGGCAGCTTCGCGTTGTGGCTGATCACGCCCTCGAGCAGGCTCACGCCCTTGCCGGGCACCGTGGTGGCGACGATCATGGTCGGCCGCGCGCTCTGCCCGCGCGCGGCGGCGAAGGCCGCGAGCAGCGCCTCGAGGTCGTGGCCGTCGAGCTCGATCACCTGCCAGTTGAAGGCGCGGAACTTGTCGGCGATGGGCGAGAGGCGCAGCACGCTGTCGGTATGGCCCTCGACCTGCATCCAGTTGAGGTCGAGCACCACGCAAAGGTTGTGCAGGCCCTCGGAGCCCGCGAGCATCGCGGCCTCCCAGACCTGACCCTCCTCGAGCTCGCCGTCGCCGAGCACCACGTTCACGCGGTAGTCGATGCCGCGGATGCGTGAGGCCAGCGCCATGCCGGCGGCCACCGACATGCCCTGGCCCAGCGAGCCGAAGGTGCCTTCGACCACGGGGCCGAGCCGCTCGGAGACGTTGATCTCGAGCGCCGAGCCGTCCTTGACGTAGTCGTCGAGCGAGGCCGAGGGGATCATGCCGCGCAGCGCGAGCGCCGCATGGAACAGCGCGGAGTTGTGCGCGGTCGAGAGGATGCAGCGGTCGCGCTCCTCCCAGCGTGCATCGGCGGGGTCGATGCGTGCCTCGTGGAAATAGAGGCTCGCGAAGATCTCGGCGGCGCCCAGGCCCTGCTGCACATAGCCCTGGCCATGGCGGCGCACGAGCTCGATGACCTGGCGGCGCAAGGTGTGCGCCACGCGCCGGAGTTCCGGCACGGGCAGCGCGAGGCGGTCGCGGCGTTGCCAGTCGGGAGGGAATGCCGTGGGATGCAGGGCGCTGCCGGGGTCCGTCATGTCGGGCTTTTCTTTCTGCTGGAAGGGGGTGGCTGGTTGCGCAGCGCGAGCAATTCCTCGGCGCGCGCGGGATTGGCGTCGATCTCACCGAGCACGCGCACGAAGTCGCGCCCGCCTTCGATCAGGTCGTCCTCGATGGCCTTGCGCACCATCGCCGTGTCGCGCAGCTGCAGGCCGCGCAGCACGTTCACGTGCTGGTGCTCGGCGTCGTAGGTCGGATGGCCGTGCGGGTAGAGGAAGTTCAGCATCGGTCCGACCTGCACCCAGATGCGGTCCAGCAGCTCGGTGAGCTGCGGCATGCCCGAGTGTCGGTAGATGCCGAAGTGGAAATCGAAGTTGTGCTGCAGGGCCGCGCGGTAGTCCTTGGTCTTCTCCGCGCGCACCAACAGGCGATGGCTTTCCGTCAGCTGCTTGATCGTGGCGTTATCGAGCAATGGCACCGCGCGCTCGGCGGCCAGTGGCTCGAGCGCGAAGCGGATGTCGCGCAGCTCGAGGTACTCGGCCAGCGTGAGCTGGCGCACGCGGATGAAGTAGCCCTCCTTCATCTCGAGCGCGCGGTCGCGCACGAGCTGGATCAGGGCTTCGCGCACCGGCGTCTCGCTGGTGCCCATGGTCTTGGCCAGGTCGCGGATCTTCAGGCGCTGGCCCGGCTGGAAAGTGGCCGACATCAGCTGCTCGCGCAGATGCTCGTAGATCTGGCTCGCGAGGTTGGTGCGTTCGACCACGTTGATGACGGGGGTTGCCATGGCTTCTCTCTCCTTGAGTGCGGGTGCGTGAATCGCGCGGCTATTGTGGCGTTCGCGTTTCGGGGACTCGCACGGGAGCGGCTCAGCGGAAGCGTTGGGCGACGGCGGCGAAGGCCGCGTCGGTGGCCTGCAGGGCTGTGTCGATGTCTTGCACGGTGTGTGCCAGCGACAGGAACATGTTGTGCCTGGGATGCAGGTAGACGCCGCGGCGCAGCGCCTCGACCGTGAACACCGCCCCCTTGTCGAAGCCCGGGTCTTCGTCGAACAGGATCAGCGGCAGCGCCGCCGGCCCCGTCTGGCGCACCGGCACGCCATGGCTCGCAGCCTGCGCGGCGATGCCGTCGCGGAAACGCTGGCCCATGGCTTGCACATGGCCCACCACGTCCTGCGCATCGGCCACTTCGATGGTCGCCAGGCCCGCGGCCATCGCCACGCCGCCCGACCAGAACGAGCCTGTGGTGTAGATGCGCGTCGCCGCTTCGCGCAACGCGTCGACCCCGGTCACGGCCGCAAGCGCGTAGCCGTTGGCGATCGACTTGCTCCAGGCGCTGAGGTCGGGGCGCACGCCCACGGTCTCCCAGCTGCCGCCCGCATGCACGCGAAAGCCCGCGCGCACCTCGTCGAGGATCAGCGCGGCACCGGCCCGGTCGCAGAGTTCGCGGGCACGGCGCGCGAACTCGGGCGTGGGCAGCTCCTGGTCGATGCCCAGGTCGTGCTTGAAGGCCGCGCAGACGATGGCCGCGAGGTCCGTGCCTGCCTGGGCCACGGCAGCCTCGAGGCTCGCGATGTCGTTGTAGGTGTAGTGGATCAGGTGCGCGCGGTCCTCGGGCGTGATGCCCTGCGGGATCGGCGTGCACCAGGGGTCTGCGCCGTGGTAGGCCTTGGTCGCGACCAGCACCTTGCGCTTGCCGGTGGCCGCGCGCGCCACCATCAGGCAGACGGTGGTGGCATCGGTGCCGTTCTTCTGGAACAGCACCCAGTCGGCATGGGCGCTGCGCGCGACGAAGCGCTCGGCCAGCTCGACGAAGCGCGCCGTGGGACCGTCGAGGCAGTCGCCCAGCGTCTGCTGCCTGCGCGCCGCTTCATCGACCACCGGATGGTGATGGCCCAGCAGGTTCGGGCCCCAGCTGCACATGAAGTCGATGTATTCGTTGCCGTCGACGTCCCAGACGCGGCAGCCCTGGCCGCGCTCGAAGAACTGCGGGTAGCCCGCGGGCAGCGAGGCCGCGTTCAGGTGCCCCGTCATGCCGCCGGGCACGACCTTGGCGGCGCGTTGCCGAAGCTGGAGATCGTGACGGTTCGACAGGGGAGACGAGGCGGCGGAAGACACGGACGGCATGCGGGATCCTTGGCTGCTTTTCTCGAAGTTTGACACATGATATATCATGTTTGATGTAGTACAAACCCCGGATTCGCAGCCCCGCTCAACGCCCTGGGCCGGCGCGCCCTCCCCTCGCGCCCGGCTCAGAAGGCGTGCCGCACGCCCATCACGCAGCCAGTCGAGGTCGCGGGCACATAGCCCGCGGTCGCCGTGAACGCGGGCGCCCCGCCGACGATCAACGCAGCTCCGTTGCGATTGCGCACCCGCGCCGCCGTGACATACAGCGCCGTGCGCTTCGAGAGGTTGTGCACATAGCCGATCGCGAGCTTCGACGCCGAGGGGTCGGCCGCGGGGAACGCCGCGTTCAGGTCGTAGCGCACCCGCGCATAGGACGCGCGGAACAGGCCCGGCCCGATCGGCACCTGCACGCCGAGCAGATAGCCCGAAAGCTCCGTGTCCGGCACCGCGCCCACGGCTGGCGGCTGCGCGTACCTGCGCACGCGCTCCACGCGCGAGAGCTCCGCCGTGAGCTTGGCCACCTCGAAGTCGTAGGCCACGCCGAGATTGGCCGTGCGCACGCTGTCCGTGGTTCCCGCATAGAAGCTGTCGGCCACGGTGTTGGTGCTGTAGGCCAGGGCGATGTCGAGCGGGCCGCTCGCATAGCCGAAGCGCCCGCCGAGATAGCGGCCGGCACGCACCGCCGGCACCGCGCCGGCGTTGAGCCGGCCGGAAGGCCCGATGCCCGGCGGCGTGCTGTCGCCCGGCGTGTAGCGCGTGTTCTCGTGAAAGCCGTACATCAGCTGCCCATAGAAGCCGCCGAGATCCTTCGGCAGGAAATAGCCCACCGAATTGCCGACGCGCGCGTAGTTGCCGTTGGCACCGAAGCCCGGCTCGCTCGTGCTGGCCGCGAGCAGCAGGTTCGTTCCCGGCCCGACCTGGCCGAAGGGGTCCATCACCGAGTCGTTCCAGAAGGTGGGCGTGTAGTCGCGGCCCAGGCGGATCTCGCCGAAGCCGCCCGACAGGCTGACGGTGGAGCGGCGCGAGAACGAGGCGATGCCGGTCTGGCCGTCGTCGTTCGAGATCGGTGCCTCGAGCCAGAAGCTCGCGGCCAGGCCGCCGCCGAGGTCTTCCGTGCCCCGAAAGCCGAAGCGGCTCGAGTTGTGGCCCGAGTTGATCATCGCGTTGCGGCGCAGGCCGATGGCGCCGCGCGCGGCCGCCGCGGGATCGCTGGCGAGCGTGCGCAAGGAAGGCTCGGCGCGGCTCGAGAACGTGCCGATGGCCGTGTCGACCACGCCGAACATGAGGATCGACGACTGCGCCGAAGCGGCGGAAGCGGCGCAGGCCGCAGCGACTGCCGCGGTCGCGGCAAGGCTTGGTTTCATGGGTTGTCTCCAGTGGTTCTTGTCTGCCTGCTCGCACCGCCGGTGCGAGGGCCACTGGAATTTAGAAAGAAGGGCGGCGGCGCGGTTTAGCTTCGAGGGCGGACGCCCTTCGCCGCTGGAGAAAGCCTCAGCCGGGCGGGCGCGCGGCCGCCTCGATGCAGTGCGCGAGAAAGGACTGCGCGGCTCCCGACAAGCCGTCGTCGCCCGAACGGATGCCGATCAGCAGCTGGCGCCGCGCCCAATCGTCCTCGAGCGCCACCAGCTCGACAGGCGTGGCCGACACGTAGTGCCGCACGATCAGGTAGGGACTCACGCCGATGCCCAGGCCCTCGGCCACCATGCGGCACAGCGCATCGCAACCGCGCACGTTGATGCGCACCTTGAGCTTGCCGCCGCTCGCCGCCATCAGGTGCTGCGCGATCGAGCTGCTCGGCGACAGGCCGATGAAGTCCTCGTCCAGCGTGTCGGCGAAGCGCACGCTGGGGCGCGCGGCCAGCGGGTGGCCCTTGGGCACCACCAGGCACAGCCGATCGGTGTGGTACGGATAGGTGGCGATCGCATCGTTGCCGCTGGGCCCGATGAAGATGCCCATGTCCACGCGTCCGTCGAGCACGGCGTCGACGATCTGCTCGCTCGTCCATTCCGACAGGTCGATGGCGATGTTCGGATGCAGGTCGCCGAAGCGCTTGAGCTCGCCCGGCAGGAATTGCGTGACCGCCGAACCCGTCGCCGCCACGCGCACCAGCCCCTTCGCGCCGAGCGCGTACTGGCTCAGGTCCATGTGCATGCGATCGACGCCGAACAGGATCTGCCTGGCGTGCTGCAGCAAGGCGCGCCCCGCGGGCGTGAGCGTCATGCCGCGCGCATGGCGATGGAAGAACTGGCTGCCCGTCGAGCTCTCGAGATCGCTGATGCGCTTGCTGACCGCCGCCACCGCGATATTGCTTTTCTCCGCGGCCGCCGAAAGGCTGCCCGCCTCCGCGACGGCGGCGAAGAGCCGGAGGGTGGTGAACTCGAGTTGCTTCATGGCGGCCGCCTCGTCGGCTGGGTGAAGGGTTCGCCGGTGGCGCATCGCAACCGGCGGCTGCCGGCCCTTCGGCGCGGGCGGCGCCTCAATTCTCGGGCTTCAGGCCGATGCGACGCGACAAGTCCGCATAGCGCGCGATGTCGCGCGAGATCAGCTTCGCGGCCTCCGTCGGCGAACTCGCCACCACCTGGCTGCCCTGCTCCTCGACGAAGCGCGAGACCTCCTTCGACTTCAGCACGCGGACGATCTCGGCGTTGAGCCGCTCGAGCGCCGGCGCCGGAATGCCGGCCGGCGCGATCATCGCCTGCCAGCCGCCGAGATCGAACCCGGGCAACCCGGCCTCGGCCATCGGCGGAACCTCGGGCAACAGCGCCAGCCGCCTCGGCGTGGTGAGCGCCAGCGCGCGCAGGCTGCCCTGCCTGATCAGCGGCATCGCGACGCCCGCCGCGATGAAGCCGGCATCGAGCTGCCCGCCGACGAGGTCGGTGGTGAAGTTGTTGTTGCCCTTGTAGGGCACATGCAGCAGCTTCACGTCGGCCGACGTCGCCATCAGCTCGCCCGCGAGATGGCCGACGGTGCCCACGCCCGCGCTGCCGAAGCTCAGCGACTTCTCGGCCGGCCGCGACTTCGCGAGCGCGATGAAATCCGCCAGCGTGCGGGCCGGCAGCGCGGGATGCGTGACCAGCACCATCGGCCCCGTCACCAGCAGCGACACCGGAACGATGTCCCTGGCGGGGTCGTAGGGCAGCCGATAGAGGCTGGGACCGATCGCATAGTTGTTGGCCACCATGCCGATGGTGTAGCCGTCGCGCGGCGCGCGCAGCATCTGGCTGATGCCGATCAGCCCGCCCGAGCCGGGCACGTTCTCGACCACGATCGACTGGCCGAGCGCGGTGCCGAGTCCGACCGCGAGCTGGCGCGCCATGTTGTCGACCGAGGAGCCCGGCGCATTGGGCAGGATCAGCCGGATCGGCTTCGTCGGATAGCCCTGCGCCCAGGCGAAGGGGACGGGCAGGAACGCGGCGGCACCGATGGCCAGCGCGCGACGGCGCCGCGGGTTGAAAGGGATGGTCGTCGTTGGCATGTCGTGTCTCCGGCAGGCCGCATCGGACGCGGCCTCTTGTCGTTGTTCGAAAGGCAGGTCGGCGCGCGCCTCAATCGCGCGCCAGCGATTCCTGCACGAGATGGGCCCACTGCGCGCCGTGCAGGTCGCGGTCCTCGAGCGAGCCCTGCACCACCGGCCTCGGCAGGCTGATCTTGATGACGTTGAGCGCCCCGATGCGAAACACCTTCACGCTGGCGGCATCGCCGCGCAGCAGCCGGGCGATCTCGTCGGCCTGCACCCGAGGCTCGTCGCACAGCGCCCGGAAGGCCCCGGCATCGTGGCAGAAGATGTCGATGGTGAGCCAGAACGGCCCGGCATTCTTGGAGCGTACGTCGTAGCTGGAAGGATCGGGACGGGTCACAGCGGTTCTCCGAAGGTGGCGTAGTCGAAACGGAACGGCGACAGCGGATCGGACACCGTCATCACGTGGTTGAGCACGAACTCGTAGACCACGCCCCGGTTCATCGAGGCGGGCGACAGCGGGAAGCAGTGCGTGGGCAGCTCCTCGTCGTCCGGCAGCGGGAAGTGCAGCATCGGCGAGTTCAGGATCGCCAGCAGTTCCCGGGTGCGCTCCTGCGTGGGCGAGGTGACGATCGCCATCACCCCGATCTCGGTCGGGTTGCCCGGGAGCGATTCCAGCGCCCCGAGCGTCGCGTCGCGGCCGATGGCGCGGAACTGCAGATGGTAGTCGCCGCTCTCCAGCTTGAGCTGCAGCGCGATCAGTTCGCGCGAGCGCCGCTCGAGATTCCCGATCCATTCGTCGAAGCGGTCCTTGTAGCGCGACGCGCGCAGCAGGCACATGATCAGCGCCTGATGTCCGGCCGGCGCGGCGCCCTCGAGCTTGACGGTGTAGGCATCGGCCGGCGTCCAGGTCGAGCCCTCGACACGCACGCGCTGGTCGTCGATCGATTCGTAGCGGGCCCGCTCGACCTCGAGCGTGCCGCCCGGCTCGACCAGCACGTGCGGGTTCGAGTTCTCGTAGAGCATGTGCGCCAGCACGGTCCGCGGCGTGGCGCGCGCGCCCTCGGCCAGGGCCTGCACGGTGAAGCCGGTCTGGTCGATGGTCGCCATCACGGCGCCGGCCATCGGCTTGGTGGTGCAGTGCGCGCCGCACTCCAGGATCTTGCCCGCATGCCAGGCGGCCCCGGCATGGACGCCGCGCATCAGCGGCACGGCCGCCATCAGCGCTGTGTCCGTCGCTCGCCCGGCGAGCACGATGTCCACGCCCTGCCCGAGCGCATGGATGATCGGCTCCACGCCCATGGCCGCGACGATATGCGAGCAGCGTTCGATCAGCGCGTCGTCGATCGGCAGCAGTGGCTGCAGACCGGAGATGCGGCCCTGCGCGAGCGCCGTCTTCACCGCCGCGGCCGATTGCTCGCTGTAGATGCAGGCCACGCGCACGGTCTGCCCGAGCTCGATCGCGATCTCGCGGCACAGATCGCGCATGAGGTTCACGCCCGCATCGGAGCCGCAGGTACCGCAACTGCCCACGATGAGCGGAATGCCGAGCTCGGCACGCGCGACCATCAGTTGCCGCAGCTCGTAGCGCAACGCGCCCACCGAGCACTTGGCCTGGCCCGATCCCAGGTAGTGCGGACCGGAATCGGTGGAGCCGCCGTCCACGGCGATCACGTCGGGACGCTCGCGCATGCCGCGCTCGAATGGCTGCTGCGATCGCGCGCCGGCGCCGATCGAGCCCGAGGGGACCAGGACTTTCACGCTTGTCTGCATCGTTCTTCTTTCATCGGGAGAGGTTGGGAGAGCGGCCATCGGCCAGAAGACATTCGGCGGCGGGCGTCTGACCATCGAGGACCTGCACCACGCAGCGCGCCGCGATCAGGTTCGTGCGTGCGAGGCTCTCGGCCGTCGACGCCCCCGCATGCGGCGTGGCGACCACCTGCGGAAGCCGCAGCAGCGCGTGCGTCACCGCCTGCAAGCCGGGATCGGCCTCGCTTTCGAACACGTCGAGCCCGGCGCCGCCGAGCCGCCCCTCCTCGAGCGCGGCCAGCAGCGCGGCATCGTCGACCAGGCCGCCACGCGCGGTGTTGACCAGGATGGCGCCGCGCTTCATGCGCGTGAGCGCCGCGGCGTCGATCAAGCTGTGGGTCGCCGGCGTCAGCGGCGCGTGCAGGCTGACGATGTCGGCGCAGGCCAGCAGTTCGTCGAGGCTGGCGAAGCGCGCGCCCTGCTCGGCGGCGAAGGCTTCGTCGCGCTCGGGCGTGGCGATCAGCACCCGGGCCTCGAAGCCGCGCAGGCGCCTCACCACGCCGCGGCCGATGCGCCCGAGCCCCACCACACCGACGGTCTTGCGGTAGAGCTCGGTGGCCAGCGGAATAGACCAGTCGCCGACGACGAGTTGTGCCCGCGCTTCGTGCAGGCGGCGGCCCACCGCCAGCATCAGCGCGATCGCATGGTCGGCCACCGCGGCGTCGTTGCCACCCGCTGCGATGGTCGCCACCTTGCCGTGGCGGCGCACCGCATCCTGGTCCACCCGCTCGTGCCCCACGCCGCGCCGCGCGATGACCCGCAGCGCGGGCAGCGCACGCAGCAACTCATCGTCGACGCGCGCATGGCCGACGATCCAGCCCTGCGCGCCCTCGAGATGGCGCCGCAGGACGTCGACGCCGAGATCCCCGTCGGCCACGCCAGCCGGAAGCTCGACCTCGCTCACCGTGCACCCGTGCTGTTCGAGAAAGGCGCGGGCCTGCGCATCGAAGAAGCGCTGCGTGACGACCACGCGCCGCGCCGACAAGAGCGTGCTCATGGCGCGGCAGCCTCCTCGGCCACGGCGCCCCGGCTCGCCGCCACTTCGGGCGCGGCACCGAGCTCGATGACCAGGTTGAAGTGCCGGTCGATGGAGAACACGCAATCGGGACCGAAGCTGCAGCTCGATTCGCGCTCCTCGACCACGGCCGGCCCCTGGAAACGGTCGCCGGGCTTGAGCGCATAGCGGTCATAGACCCGCGCCGGCAGGTCGCCGAATTCGGCGAAATTTACCACCCGCACGCCACGCAGCGGATCGCTTTGCACCGGTGCATGCGCGAGGCTGATGTCCTGCGCGGGCAGGCTCGCCGACAGGCGCCAGTTGATCGCCTCGATGCCGACGTCGCGCACCGTGCGGTCGAACCGCGCCGCGTAGGTGGCCACGAAAGCATCGCGGATCGCGCCGCGATCGGCCGCGCCCAGGGGGCCGCGCGGAATGTCCACGGTGATCTCGAAGCCCTGGCCCAGGTAGCGCATGTCCACCGACCAGCGCAGCGAGATCTGGCCCGCGTCGCCGCCGGCCCCCAGCAGCAGCGCGCTGGCCGAGGCCTCCATCTCGGCATAGATGCGGTTGACGTGGTCCCAGTCGACCTGCTCCAGGCTGGTCACGTAGCCACGCACCTCGTCGACCGCAGGTGCCGCCACCAGGAACCCGAGCGCCGAGATCACGCCGGCCCCCATCGGCACGATGATCCTGCGCATCTTCAGCAGCCGGGCGAGCGCATAGGCGTGGACCGGACCGGCGCCACCGAAGGCGAACAGCGTGTAGGCGCGCGGGTCCTTGCCCTTCTCGGCCAGGTGCATGCGCGTGGCCGCGGCCATGCTCTCGTCGACGATGCTGCGGATCCCGCGCGCCGCCTCCTCGCTGCCGATGCCCAGCGGGCCGGCCAGCTTCTCGCTCACGGCCGAGCGGACCTTGTCGATCGACAGCGCCATCTCGCCGCCGAGGAAGAACGCGGGGTCGAGGCAACCGAGCAGCAGGTCGGCGTCGGTCACCGTCGGCTCGGTGCCGCCGCGGTTGTAGCAGACCGGCCCTGGCACGGAGCTCGCGCTGCGCGGGCCGACCTTCATCAGGCCCACCGCGTCCACCGCGGCGATCGAGCCGCCGCCCGAGCCGATCTCGATCATGTCGATGACCGTGACCTTGAGCGGCAGGCCCGAACCCTGCTTGAACTTGCGCAGGCGCCCGGCCTCGAAGTCGTGCTTCAGGTGCGGCTGCCCCTGCTCGATGAGGCACATCTTGGCGGTGGTCCCGCCGACGTCGAACGACACCATGCGCGGCTCGCCGGCGGTGCGCGCCACGAAGGCAGCCGCCATCGCGCCAGCCGCCGGGCCCGACTCGATCAGGCGCACCGGATAGCGCTTGGCCTCGTCGACGGTGGTGATGCCGCCGCCGGACAGCATGATCCGCAGGTCGCCCTCGAAGCCCAGCGCCGCCAGGTCGGCGCCGAGCCGGTCGAGGTAGCCGTGCACGCGCGGCTGCACGTAGGCATTGACGCAGGCGGTGGTGGTGCGCTCGAACTCGCGAATCTCGGGCGCGACCTCGGCCGACAGGCTCACGAGCAGGCCGGGGTACAGCCCGTGCACGATCTGCCGCGCGCGCCGCTCGTGCGCTGGATTGCGGTAGGCATGGAAGAAGGCGATCGCCAGCGCTTCGATGCGATGTTCCTCCACCAGCGTGCGCACCGAACGCGCCACGCCCTCTTCGTCGAGCGGGGTGCGTTCGCTGCCGTCGGCGAGCAACCGGCCGCCCACGCCCAGGCGCAGCGAGCGCGGCACGATCAGCGGCGCCGGCTGCAGGAACAGGTCGTCGACGTCGTAGCGGCTCTCCCGCCCCATCTCGAGCACGTCGCGGAAGCCCTCGGTGGCCAGCAGCCCGACCTTGGCGCCGGTGCGCTCGAGCACGGTGTTGGTGATCAACGTCGTGCCATGCACGATGCTGGCGATCTGGCCGGCTCGCGT
The DNA here is from genome assembly GCF_047325085.1 of Variovorax sp. Varisp41. Lineage (NCBI taxonomy): Bacteria > Pseudomonadati > Pseudomonadota > Betaproteobacteria > Burkholderiales > Comamonadaceae > Variovorax > Variovorax sp. Varisp41. The sequence continues at coordinate 1,821,550 of NZ_CP168541.1, read as the reverse complement.
GCCGGTCTCGGCCAGCAGCCGCTCGATGCCCTCGACGATGGCCTGGCTCGGTTGCGCCGGCGTGGTCAGCCGCTTGCCGGTGCGCGTGATGCCGCGTGCCTCGTCGTGCAGCACGAAGTCGGTGAAGGTACCGCCGATGTCGACGCCGATGCGGGTGGTCTTTCTCATTGCATCGCTCCCTCGTCCTGCCCGTAGCTGGCCAGGGCCGCCGCCGGCGACACGAAGCCGTCCGACACATCGCGGCGCAAGCGCGCCGGATCGCGCTCTCGCGGCGGGCCGTAGCCTCCGCCGCCCGCGAACAGCAAGGTCACGCATTCGCCGGGCGGGAACTCGACCTTCGACTTCAGCGACAGCACCGCGCCGTTCGAGAGCAAGGCGGCCGTGGGCGCGCCGGGCTGGCCGCCGAGGATGCCGAGCGCGGGATGGCGCTCGCGGTCGGCGAGCAGCGCCAGCTGCATGGGCCGCCCGGTGATGTTCTCGACCTCGCAGCGCTGCCCCAGCCCGCCACGGTGCCGGCCCGCGCCGCCGGAGTCGGCCCGGTATTCCTTGCGGCGCACCAGCACCGGCGCCACCGCTTCGAGCGCCTCGATGCTGCCGGCGCCCGAGTTGGTGGGGAAGGCCGTGGTCGACAGCCCGTCGCCCCGCGCCGACGCCCCCATGCCGCCGCTGGCGAACAGAATCTGCGCGAAGCGCGAGCCCGAGCCGGTGGCGCCGCTGAAGCGCACCCGCATCGCCGGCGTGCCGCCGCTGTCGGCCAGCACCTGGTCCGGGATCACGCGCGCCAGCGCCTGGTAGATCGCGCAGCACAGCATGTGGCCGGTGAGGTGGCGCGCCGCCACCGCCGCCGGATGGCGCGCGTTGAGGATGCTGCCTTCGGGCGCCTTGACCAGGATCGGCCGGTACGAGCCCTCGTTCCTGCGCGTCGCGGGATCGAGCACGCACTTGATCGGATAGACCGAGTAGGCCTGCGTGTAGTTCATCGTGCAGTTGGTGCCGCGGTCCACCTGGGGCGAACTGCCTTCGTAGTCGACCGTCATGGAGTCGCCGCTGATGGTGATCGCGCACCGGATGTGCGTGGGCCGGTGGGCGAAGCCGTCGGCATCGATGGCGGATTCGTAGCGGCCGTCCGGGATCGCTGCGATCGCCTTGCGCACCGCCATCTCCGAGCGCTCGTGCACCGCCTCCGAGAGGGCGTCGAGCGAGCGCAGCCCGGCGTCGGTCATGAAGTCCACGGTGCGGCGGCGGCACACCTCGTTGGCCGTGACCTGCGCTTCGATGTCGCCGAGCACCTGCTCGGGCAGGCGCACGTTGTTGAGGAACAGCTTGAGCATGTCGTCGTTGCGACGCCCGGCGCGGTAGAGGTGCATCGGCGGGATGCACACGCCCTCCTCGTAGAGCTCCTGCGCCCCGGCGCCCGGATTGCCGCCGATGTCGGGCGCGTGGGCCACCGATCCCGCGAAGCCGGCCAACTCGCCCGCGAAGAAGATCGGCGTGACGATCGCGATGTCGGGCAGGTGGCCGGTCGCCAGCCAGGGGTTGTTGGTGATCAGGCAATCGCCCTCGCGCCAGCCGGACGCGGGGTAGGTTTCGAGCATCGCCTTGGTGGTGCGCGGCACGATGCCGGCGAAGGCGGGAATCCCGCCGGTGCTCTCGGCGATCGACTGGCCATGCCGGTTCATCAGCACCGTGGCGAAGTCGTTCGATTCGCGCACGATGGTCGAGAAGGCGGTGCGAAGCAGCGCGGTGGCCGCCTCGTCGGCGATGGCGACGAGCCGGCTCCACCAGATTTCGAGGGTGATCGGGTCGATGGTTTCTTTGTCTCGGGAAGGCATCTTTTTCCTGTTCGCGGCCATCGGCTGTGGCCCGTGGCGCAACTTTAGGAACGCGAGCCCGCGCTTGGTTTAGCTTCGAGGCGCGTAGCTTTCGCGGCGAGCGAAAGCGCAGCGCGGCAGGCGCCGTGCCGGCAGCTACCGAAAACCAGGGATGGCCGCCCATGCCGGCTGAGCAACAATCGATGCTTTTGCGGTGGATCACCTCAGGCGAATGCGCGCTCCCTCCCTCTCGGTCCGGCTCCTGCTGGTGGCCTCGGCGGCCCTGCTGCCGCTCGCCGTCGTCTGCGGCTTCGCGCTCAACGGGCTGCTGCAGGCCCAGCGCGCGCAGACCCAGACCTCCACCACGGGCGTGGCGCGCGCGCTCGCCACCTCGGTCGACAGCGAGCTGCGGCTCACGATCTCCGCGCTGCAGGCGCTGGCGCTGGCCGAACCGCTGGGCGCCAGCGAGGACAGCGGCCTGATCGACGCACTGGTGCTCGCCAAGGCGCTGCGCGCCACCCATCCCGAATGGCGCGGCGTGCTGCTGATCGCGCCCTCGGGCAAAGTGGTCTTCAGCAGCGAGGGCTCGGTGGCCGGGGCCGACGGCGAGGTGGTCGAGGCCGCCAGCCTGGCCGAGGTGATCCGCACGCGCCAGCCCGGCATCGGCGTGCTGGCGCCGGGGCCGCGCGGCAACCTGGCCTTCGCGGTGCGGGTGCCGGTGGTGCGCGACGACACGGTGCGCTACGTGCTCACCGCCATCGTGCGCCCCGAGGCGATCGGTGCCGTGCTGGCGCGCCAGCGCGTGCCCGAGGGCTGGGCGGTCTCGGTCTTCGATTCGGCGCTGACGCGCGTGGCGCGCTCGCGCGATGACGAGCGCTTCCGCGGCCGGCCGCCCAGCGACAGCCTGCGCGCGCTGCTGCAGACGATGAAGGACCGGCGCGAGTACGTCGGCACCACGCACAACGTCGACGGCACCGAGGTGCAGACGGCGGTGGCGCGCATCGATGTCGCACCCTGGATCGTCGCGCTCGGCGCGCCCACCGCGGTGGCCGACGACGCACTGCGCCGCACCCTGCTCGCCTATGGCGGCGGCCTGCTGGTGTCGCTGCTGCTCGGCGCGCTCGTGGCCTGGTGGATGTCGCGCTCGATCACGCGGCCGATGGCGCGCCTGCGCCGCAGTGCCGACGCGCTCGGGCACGGCCTGCCGGTCTCGACCCATGCCTCGGGCATCGCCGAGATCGACGCCGTGGCACATGCGCTGGCCGATGCCGCCACGCAGCGCACCGAGCACGAAGCCGAGCGCGACAGCCTGCTGAACGCAGAGCGCGAGGCCCGCACCGTGGCGCAGGCGGCGCAGACCCAGCTCGAGCGGCTGGTGAGCGCGAGCGCGGTGCTGTCGCGCTCGCTCGAGGAAGAATCGACCCTGCAGGCCATCGCCGGCATCATCGTGCCGCATGTGGCCGACCTCTGCCGCATCGACCTGCTCGACGAGCACGACGTGCTCGAGCGCAAGCTCACCCACCATGCCGACCCCGCGCGCAGCGCCGAGATCGCGCGGTTCGTGGACAACAGCGCCGCGCCGACCACCGGCCCTGGCTCGTTCCCCTGGGCCATCGCCAGCGGCCAGACCTTCATCGGCAACCTCGACAGCCCCGGCGACTTCGAGCTGCTCGACCCGCAGCTGCGCGCCTTCGTGCAGATGCTGGGCATCACGGCCGGCTGCGTGGTGCCGCTGGTGGCGCGCGGGCGCACCATCGGCGCGATGGCGATCCTGCAGGACCGCTCGAAGCGGCGCTTCTCGCCGGCCGACGGCGCCCTGATCGGCGAGCTCGCGCAGCGCGCCGCGCTGGCCCTGGACAACGTGCGCCTGCTCGCGCGCGCCCGCAAGGCGCAGACCCAGGCCGAGGTGGCGAGCCAGGCCAAGGACGAGTTCCTCGCCATGCTGGGCCACGAGCTGCGCAATCCGCTGGCGCCGATCTCGCTCGCGCTCACGCTGATCGAACGGAAGGACGAAAAAGCCTTCCCGCGCGAGCGCCAGATCATCGAGCGGCAGGTGCGCCACCTCTCACGGCTGGTCGACGACCTGCTCGACATCTCGCGCATCGTGTCGGGCAAGATCGTGCTGCGGCCCGAGCCCGTCGACCTGCGCGACGTGGCCGCCAAGGCGATCGAGCTCACGCAGCCCGCGCTGCAGCCGCGCGCGCGCATGCCGCGCCTGGGCCTGCCCGATCAGCCGGTGCCGGTGCTCGGCGATCCGCTGCGGCTGGTGCAGATCGTGTGCAACCTGCTGAACAACGCCGCCAAGTTCACCCAGCCCACCGACGAGATCGTGCTGGACCTGCGCATGGCCGATGGCCAGGCCGAGCTGTCGATCAGCGACGAGGGAATCGGCATCGCGCCCGAGCTGCTGCCGCATGTGTTCGACCGCTTCGTGCAGGGTGCGCAGCAGCTGCAGCGCGCGGCCGGCGGCCTGGGCCTGGGCCTGGCCATCGCGCAAAGCCTCGCGAAGCTGCATGGCGGGTTGATCGAGGCACAGAGCGCCGGCGAAGGACAGGGCAGCCGCTTCATCGTGCGCCTGCCGCTGGCCGGTGCCGCGGCCACCGAAGCCGAGGCGCCCGCCGATGCGGCCGCCATCGGCGCGCCCACGCTGCGCCTGCTGCTGGTGGACGACAACCTCGATGCGCTCGATGTGCTCGCCGAGTGGTTCGCGCTCGAAGGGCACGATGTCCGCAAGGCCGGCAGCGCCGAGGAGGCGCTGCAGCTGCTCGAGGCCGGGCCGGTGGACGCGGGCATCTTCGACATCGGCCTGCCCGGCATGAGCGGGCATGAACTCGCGCGGCGCGTGCGCGAGCGTGAGCGCGAATCGGGCACGCGGCGGATCGCCCTGCTCGCGCTGACCGGCTATGGCCAGGAATCGGATCGGCGCCAGGCGCTGGAGGCCGGTTTCGATGCGCACTTCTCGAAGCCGGCCGACCTCGGCAAGCTGCGCGAGGCGCTGCGCCAGCTCACGGACGATGCGCCGGTTACCGCGTGAGGGCGGTGGGTCTCAATCCAGCTTCTGCTGCTGCGGCAGCGAGGTGATGAAGAAGCGGATCGGCACCTCGCGCCAGACCACGGTGCCGTCGTCGGGCGTGGGCTTGAACTGCCACTTCCACACCGTCTCGACCGCCGAGCGGTCCAGCCGCGGATAACCGCTCGACTTCTGCACCTCGATCGCGGCCGGCTTGCCCGCCGGCGTGGTGCGCACGCGCAGCATCACCATGCCCTGCTCGCCATTCGTGCGCGACTCGGCGGGATACGGCGCATTGGGATTGGGCGGGTTGGGCTTCCATTCGCCGGGGTCGGCGGGTGGGTTCGAGGCGCAGGCGGCCAGCAGGGCGAGGATCGCGCTCGCCACGAGTGTGCGGGCAAGAGAGGAACGGAGGTTCATGAGGCTGTTGTCGTGGTTGTGGTCGCTGGCGACGGGGGCATTCTGCATCGCCCTCTCCTGCTGGCGGCTGCGCGTCATCCCGGATACAGGCGCGCGCTCAGGCTCGCACTCGCCTTCTGCAGCGCCGGCAGGAAGGCCTCGCGAAACTCCGCCAGCGTCATGCGCTCTGTTCGCACCGCGATGCTCATCGCCGCCACCACCTGCTGCGCGCGGTCGCGCACCGGCACGGCCATGGAGCGCACGCCGAGTTCGAGCTCGCCGTCGTTGCTGGCATAGCCCTCGCGCCGGCAGCGCGCGACGATGGCCAGCACCTCGGCCGCGTCGGTGACGGTGCGCGGCGAGAGCCGTGGCCGCAGCATGGCGCGGATGCGGCGCTCGGCCTCCTCGGGCGGCAGGCTCGCGAGCAGCACGCGGCCCAGCGCCGCGCAGTAGGCCGGCAGGCGCGAGCCGATGCCCAGGCCGGTGCTGAGGCTGCGCCGCGCGGTGGAGCGCGCGATGATGATCGCGTCGTCGTCCTGCAGCAGCGCGAGCGAAGCCGATTCGCGCGTGCGTTCCGACAGCGCGTCGAGCAGCGGCTGCGCCACCGAAGGCTCGGGCCGCGACGCCAGATAGGCATGCGCCACCAGCAGCGCCTTCGGCAGCAGCCAGAAGCGCTTGCCGTCGCTGTCGAGATAGCCGAGCGCGCGCAAGGTCAGCAGCGAGCGCCGCGCCGAGGCCGGCGTGCTGCGCGTGAGCCGCGCGACCTCCGACAAGTTGAGCCGGCTGTGCTGGCGACCGAAGCAGGTCAGCACGGCCAGCCCCTTCTCGAGCGAGGCGACGAAGTTCTTGTCGGGAGCGGGCTCTTCCTCGCTCGGGGCGTCGGTCCGGGTTTTGCGCATAGCGCAAATCTAGCTTGTTTGCGCACCGGCCCGCAAGGACACTGAAAACCCCTCGATGCACGAACAAGACGGAGACACACGATGTTCCACAGACTCGCCGCGCGCACGCTCGGCCTGGCGGCCCTGGCCGCGCTGATGTTGCCCGCGCTGCCGCCCGCCGCGCGGGCGCAGACCGCCAACGACAAGGTCGCGCGCATGATCGTGCCCTTCCCCGCTGGCGGCACCGCCGACATCCTGCCGCGCGTGGTGGCCGACAAGCTGCGCGACCAGTTCCCCGGCGGCCTGGTGATCGAGAACCGCACGGGCGCCGGCGGCAACATCGGCGCCGACGTGGTCTACCGCGCCGAGCCCGACGGCAAGACCCTGCTGGCCTCGCCACCCGCGCCGATCGCGATCAACCAGCACCTCTACAAGAAGCTGGGCTTCGATCCCACGCGCTGGGTGCCGGTGACGGTGCTCGCGACGGTGCCCAACGTGCTGGTGGTGAACCCGAAGCTGCCGGTGCACAACGTGGCCGAGTTCATCGCCTACCTCAAGGCCAACCCCGGCAAGGTGAGCTTCGCCTCGCAGGGCAACGGCACCACCTCGCACCTCACGGCCAGCCTGTTCATGCAGCTCACGGGCACCGAGATGACGCATGTGCCGTACAAGGGCACGGCGCCCGCGCTGGTGGACCTGATCGGCGGCCAGGTCGACGTGTTCTTCGACAACATCTCCTCCTCGCTGCAGTTCGCGCGCACCGGCAAGGTCCGCATCCTCGCGGTGGCCGACGAGCACCGCAGTCCCGCGCTGCCCGAGGCGCCGACCTTCGCCGAGCAGAAGTTGCCCGCGATGAATGCCGTGACCTGGTTCGCGGTGGTCGCGCCGCCGGGCACGCCGGCACCGGTCGTGGCCTCGACGCAGAAGGCCATCGCCACCGCGCTCGCGCTGCCCGACGTGAAGCAGAAGTTCGCCGAGCAGGGCGCCGAGCCGCGCGGCTGGGACAGTGCCCGCACCGGCCAGTTCATCCAGGCCGAGTCCGCCAAGTGGCACAAGGTCATCCAGAGCGCCAACGTCACCCTCGAATAAGCCCGCCATGTCCATCGCTTCATCCACCGCGTCCGCGCAACCGGTCCACTGGTCCGGGCCCGGCCTCACGCGCATTCCCTTCGGCGTCTACAGCGACGCGCAACTGGCCGCCGACGAGCAGGCGCGCATCTTCCGCGGCCAGACCTGGAACTACCTGTGCCTCGAGGCCGAGCTGCCCGAAGGCGGCAGCTACCGCACCACCTTCGCGGGCGAGACGCCGGTGGTGGTGGTGCGCGACGACGACGACGAGATCTACGCCTTCGAGAACCGCTGCGCACACCGCGGCGCGCTGATCGCGCTCGAGAAGTCGGGCCGCAGCGAGAACTTCCAGTGCGTCTACCACGCCTGGAGCTACAACCGCCAGGGCGACCTCACGGGCGTGGCCTTCGAGAAGGGCGTGAAGGGCCAGGGCGGCATGCCCGCGAGCTTCTGCAAGGAGGCGCACGGGCCGCGCAAGCTGCGCATCGCGCGCTTCTGCGGCCTGGTGTTCGGCAGCTTCTCGGACGACGTGCCCTCGATCGAGGAATACCTCGGCGACGAGATCTGCGCGCGCATCGAGCGCGTGCTGCACAAGCCGGTGGAGGTGATCGGCCGCTTCACGCAGGCGCTGCCCAACAACTGGAAGCTCTACGTCGAGAACGTGAAGGACAGCTACCACGCGAGCCTGCTGCACCTGTTCTTCACCACCTTCGAGCTCAACCGCCTGTCGCAGAAAGGCGGCGTGATCGTCGACGAGAGCGGCGGCCACCACGTGAGCTACTCGATGATCGACGCGGCCGCGGAAAAGGATGCCTCGTACAAGGAGCAGGCGCTGCGTTCCGACAACGACCGCTATCGCCTCAAGGACCCGAGCGTGCTCGCGGGCTTTGCGGAGTACGACGACGGCGTGACCTTGCAGATCCTCTCGGTGTTCCCTGGCTTCGTGCTGCAGCAGATCCAGAACTGCCTCGCGGTGCGCCAGGTGCTGCCCAAGGGCAGCGCGCGCACCGAGCTCAACTGGACCTACATCGGCTACGTCGACGACACGCCCGCGCAGCGCCGCGTGCGGCTCAAGCAGTCGAACCTGGTCGGTCCCGCGGGCTTCATCTCGATGGAGGACGGCGCGGTCGGCGGCTTCGTGCAGCGCGGCATCGCGGGCGCGGCCGACCACGAGGCCATCGTCGAGATGGGCGGCGACGGCGCCGTCTCGAGCGAGGGCCGCGCCACCGAGGCCTCGGTGCGCGGCTTCTGGAAGGCCTATCGGCAGCACATGGGCGCTTGAGCACCCGACGAGGAAAGAACACCCATGATCGACCTGCTGGCGCTGTGCGCCTTCAACGCGGCCTATGCCGATGCCATCGACAGCGATGCGCTCGAGCGCTGGCCCGATTTCTTCGCCGACGACTGCCACTACCGCATCACCCACGTCGAGAACGAGCGCGAGGGACTGCCTGCGGGCATCGTCTACGCCGACTCGCGCGCGATGCTCGAGGACCGCATCGCCGCGCTGCGCGAGGCCAACATCTACGAGCGGCAGCGCTACCGCCACCTGCTGGGCATGCCGCTGCTGCTCGAGGCCGAGGACGACACGGCACGCGCGCGCACGCCCTTCATGGTGGCGCGCATCATGGCCACGGGACAGACCGAGATGTTCGCCACCGGCAGCTACGAGGACCGCTTCGTGCAGCGCGAGGGCCGCCTGCTGCTGCAGTCGCGCGTGGCCGTGTGCGACAGCACGGTGACCGATACCCTGCTCGCGCTGCCGCTGTGAACGCCGAGTCTTCTCTTCGAACGCCACGCCGGCTCGCGCTCACGGCGGGCGATCCCAACGGCATCGGGCCCGAGATCGCGCTGAAGGCCCTGGCCGCGCTGCCGCGCGAAGACCGCGAACGCATCGTGTTGTACGGACCGTCCAACGTGTTCGAACGCACGGAGGCGCAGCTCGGCCTCGACGCGCTGCTGCGCGATGCGGCGCTGGTCGCCACCGGCGACCTCGAAGCGCAACCCGGACGTATCGACGCCGCAGCGGGCGCCTCCGCCGTCGCATCGGCCACGGCCGCGCTGCAGGCCTGCCGACGCGGCGAAGTCGATGCGGTGGTCGCCTGCCCGCATCACGAGACCGCGATCCACCGCGCCGGCATCGCCTTCAGCGGCTATCCCTCGCTGGTGGCGCGCGTGTGCGGCATGGCCGAGGAGCGCGTGTTCCTGCTGCTCGTGGGCGGCGGGCTGCGCATCGTGCATGCGACGCTGCACGAGAGCGTGCGCATCGCGCTCGAGCGCATGACGCCCGCGCTGGTGGCCGAGGCGATCCGTGCCGGCGCGCGGGCCTGCGCGCTGCTGGGCGTGGACCGGCCCTCGATCGGCGTATTCGGCATCAACCCGCATGCCTCCGAGGGCGGGCTGTTCGGGCCCGAGGATGCGACGATCGTCGCCCCGGCGGTCGAGGCCGCGCGCGCCGAGGGCCTGCGCGTGGACGGCCCCGTCGGTGCCGACCTGCTGCTCGCGGAGCGCACGCACGATCTCTACGTGGCGATGTTCCACGACCAGGGCCACATCCCCGTCAAGCTGCTGGCGCCGCGCGCGGCGAGCGCCCTGAGCATCGGCGCCGATGCGCTGCTGTCGAGCGTGGGCCATGGCAGCGCGATGGACATCGCGGGCCGCGGCATCGCGAGCCCCGAGGCCGTGCTGCGCACCATCGCGCTGTTGTCGGGTCTGCCGAACGTGTCCGGCGAGGTGGTGCCATGAGCCACCGCATCGCCATCGCCGACAGCGACCTGGCCTTCGACGGCAACGACGGCGAGACCGTGCTCGACGCCGCATTGCGCGCCGGCATCGAGCTGCCCCACTCGTGCCGCAAGGGCGTGTGCGGCAACTGCGCGGGCACGGTCGCGCACGGCGAGGTCGCACCCGCGGGCCGCGGCCCGATGGTCAACGAGACCTGCCTGCCGGGCCAGGTGCTGTTGTGCATGTGCATGGCCGCGAGCCCCGCGCTCGAGATCCGGCCGGTGTCGTGGCGGCGCATTGATCCGGCGGCACGCAAGCGCTTCGCTGCCAAGGTGTTTCGCCACCAGCTCGTCGCGCCCGACGTCTCGCTGCTGCAGCTTCGGCTGCCCGCGGGCCAGCGCGCGCGCTTCCAGGCCGGCCAGTACCTGCAGCTCAAGCTCGACGACGGCAGCACGCGCTGCTATTCGATGGCCAATCCGCCCCACGAGAGCGACACGCTGACGCTGCATGTGCGCCATGTGCCCGGCGGCGCGTTTAGCGCGCGCGTGCCGCGGCTCGAAAGCGGCGAGCTGCTCGAGGTGGAACTGCCCTTCGGCGCCTTCTCGCTGGCCGGTGAAGCCGACGACACCGCGCCGCTGGTCTTCGTGGTCGGCGGCACCGGCTTCGCGCCGGTCAAGTCCATCCTCGACGACCTGATGAAGCGCCGCGCCGATCGGCCGATCACGCTGCTGTGGGGCGCGCGCCGCGCACAGGACATCTATCTGCCCGCGGCGGTCGCGCGCTGGCAGCGGCAGTGGCCGTCGCTGCGCTTCGTCGCGGCCTTGAGCGACGAGGAAGCGACAGTGGACGAAAGCCTGCGCGCCGAGTACATCCGCGGCCGGGCCGACGAGGCGCTGGCACGGGCCTGCCCCGACCTGCGCGGGCACGCGCTGTACTGCTGCGGCTCGCCAGCGATGGTGGCGGCGGTGCGCGAGGCCGCGCTCGCGCGTTGCGGCCTCGACGCCGCCGACTTCCACTCCGACGTGTTCGTGGAGGGCCCGGCCGCCTAGGCGCTCGCGCTCAGCCGTGGCGCTGGTTGATCAGCGCGATCAGCGCATGCGGCTGCAGCGGCTTGCCCAGGTGCGCGTCGAAGCCGGCCTCGGTCGCTTTGCTGTGGTCCTGCGGCCGGGTGAAGGCCGTGTGGGCGATCGCGAAGATCCGCGGCTTGCCGCGCGCGACCTCGAGCTGGCGCAGTTCGCGGATCAGGTCGTAGCCGTCGCGCCCCGGCAGGCCGATGTCGCTCACCAGCACGTCGGGCCACTTCTGGTCGAGCAGCTGCAGCGCGCCGTCGAAGTCGGGCGCGATGCGCACCAGCGCGCCCGCGTCGGAAAGCACCACGGCGAGGATCTCGCTGGCATCCACGTTGTCCTCGACCACCAGCACCTCGAGCCCCGCGAGCAGATGGTCGGAAAGCGAATCGCCAGCGGCCTGGCGCGCATCGAGCAGGATGATCCCGCCGTCGCCGTCGGGCACCACGCCGAGCGACACGCGCAGGGTCGCGCCCTTGCCCTCGCCTTCGCTGTGCGCCGAGACCTGCCCGCCATGCAGTTCGGCGAGGTTCTTCACGATCGACAGCCCGAGGCCGAGGCCGCCATGGAAACGGTTGTCGGGCGAATCGCTCTGCGAGAAGCGGTCGAACAGGTGCGGCACGAAATCGCTCGCGATACCGCGGCCGAAGTCCTGCACCGACAGGTGCAGCCGGTCGCCGCTGCGCACCAGGTCGACCACGATGCGCCCGCCCTCGTCGGAGAACTTGATGGCATTCGACAGCAGGTTCCACACGATCTGCTGGAAGCGCGTGCCGTCGAGCCAGGCCGCCTGCTCGGCGCCTTCCTGGTTGAAGCGGATCGCCAGTTTCTTCGCGGCCGCGGCGGCGTTCGAAGCCTCGATCGAGGCGGTCACCAGCGCGGCCGGGTCCACCCATTCGCGGTGCAGCCGCAGCTTGCCCGAGCTGATGCGCGAGACGTCGAGGATGTCGGAGATCAGGCGCGCCTGCGCCTTCACGCTGCGGTCGATGGCGTTGAGGCCCTTCTCCATCTGCTCGGGCGCGCGGTTGCCGACCTTCAGCAGGTGCACCCAGCCACCGATGGCATTGAGCGGGTTGCGCAGCTCGTGCGAGAGCACGGCCACGAAGTCGTCCTTGGTGCGGCTCAGGCGCTCGGCCGAGGCGCGCGCCGCCTGTTCGCGCTCGAGCACCTCGCTGCGGCGCGCCTCGAGTTCGAAGCGCTCGGAGACGTCGAGCGCGATGCCCACGCGCAGGCCGGGTTCGATCGGCGTCGACAGGGTCCATTCGAGGCGGACCCATGTGCCGTCCTGCCGCAGCAGCGGGAACTCGCCGGTCCAGGTCGCCGCCGGCTGCAGCGGGTCGCCGCTCTCCGCGGTGTGTTGGTGCACGAACTCGGTCCAGTCCGGCGGGGCGAAGGCGCTGACCGCCTGGCCGACCAGCATCTCGCGAGCGCGGCCGAGCATGCCGACCATCGCGGGATTGACGTCGGCGATGCGCCCCCGCGCATCGACCAGCGCGATGCCCAGCGGCGCCTGGTCGTAGATGGCGCGAAAGCGCGCCTCGCTCGCGCGCTGCCGCTCCTCGGCCATGCGCGCGCGGATCAGCGCCTGCAGCGTGGCGATCAGCACCGGCGGCTCGACCGGATGCACCAGGTAGGCATCGGCGCCCGCGTTGAGTCCGGCCACCTTGTGCTCGTTGCGCACGAAGGTCGCCGACAGGTGCACCACCGGCAGGGTCGAGGTCTCGGGGCGCAGCCGCAGTTGCTGGCAGACCTCGAAACCGCTGAAATCGGGCAGGTGCACGTCGAGCACGACGGCCGAGATGTTCTTCGGCGCCAGCCGCACGGCCTCGCCGCCGGTGCCCGCTTCCTGGGTCTGGAAGCCGGCCGCGCGCACCACGCGCGCGGTGGCGTAGCGGGTGGTGGGGTTGTCGTCGACCACCAGCACCGTGTGCTGCGAGCGGTCGATGGTGATGTTGATGACGGGGTCGATGTTCATGCCTGCCCCGCGTGCTGTTCGTTCGCGGCGCCGCCCGCCCCGTTCCAGCCCCAGTCGCGCTCCCCGTCCTGCGCCTCGGCGCCAGACTGGCGCCGCAGTTGCACCGGCAGCGTAACCGAGAAGGTCGAGCCCTTGCCGAGTTCGCTCTCGAGTTCGACATGGCCACCAAGCAGCGTGGCGAGCTGCTTGCTCAGCGACAGGCCCAGGCCGGTGCCGCGCAGCCGCTTCTGCACCGGCGAGTCGACCTGCGAGTAGTCGTCGAACACGGCCGCATGGTGCTCGGGCGCGATGCCGATGCCGGTGTCGGCCACCGAGAAGCGCACGCGATCCTCGCCCACGCGCATCGCGGTCACGCGCACCTCACCCTCGGGCGTGAACTTGAGCGCGTTCGAGATGAAGTTGCGCAGGATCTGCGACAGCTTGCGGTCGTCGGTGTAGAGCTTGGGCAGGCCCTCGGGCTCCTCGAAGATCAACGCGGTGGCCGGGTTGCCGAGCACCGGGCGGAACATGCCGCGCAGCGCCGAGAACAGGTCGACCATCTCGAACCAGGCCGGCGAGATCTCCACGCGGCCGGCCTCGATCTTGGCCAGGTCGAGCAGGTCGTCGACCATCTCGGCGAGTTCCGAGGCCATGGTCTCGACGAAACCGACCTGCTTCTCCTGCTCGGGCGTGAGCGGGCCGTCCATGCGGTCGTTGAGGATGCGCGTAATGCTGCGGATCGCATTGATCGGCGTGCGGAACTCGTGGCTCATGTAGGCGAGGAAGCGGCTCTTGAGTTCGGTCGCCTTCTTGAGCTGCTCGGCCTGCGCATCGAGCTCGGCATAGAGCGCCACCACGCCGCGGTTGGTTTCCTCGAGTTCGGCGCGCAGCTCGTCGCTCTCCTGGCGGCTCTCGGCCAGCTGGCGCGCTAGCGCCGAGGCCTCGGTGTCGTGCGCGGTGTCGAGTTCGCTGCTGCTCATCGCCATTCCTTTCGCCGCAGAACCACGACCGTCGCATCGTCGCGGTGACGCGTATGGTCGCGCAAAAGCACGGCCGCCACCAGCGTGGGGTCCTTTTGCAGCAATGGCCGGATGCGGTCGGCCTGCCAGCGCGTCTCGATGCCGTCGCTGTGCAGCACCACCAGCGCATGCGGCGGAAGTTCCATGGTGGCGGCCTCGGGCTTGCGGATCTGCATGCCGGCGGTGCCGTGCTGGGTCAGGATGCCCTTGTCGAAGATGCCCGAGAGCACGCGCCCGACGATATTGCCGGCGCCCGACCAGGCGATGGACTCGCCCTCGGTATCGAGCTTCAGCACGCACACGGCCGCGCCGCGCGTGGTCTGCAGGCGCTGGTGCAGTTGCTGCACCGCGTCGCGGACCTCGCGCCCGGGCGCCTCGGCGAAAGCCTCGGTCGCGGCCTGCGCGGCCTTGGCCGCCTCGGGCCCGTGGCCCAGCCCGTCGACGAGCAGTAGGTTGAAGTGGTCACCCTCGGGCGACACCGAAGCCGCCCACGCGTCGCCGCTGACGGATTCGTAGGGCGCCGGAAGGCACAGCGCACCGATCTGCACCCGCTGCGCGCCCGGTACCTCGGCCGCGCCGCGGCCGCGCGCCTCGCGCACGCGCGCCACGCAGACCGTGCCCTCGGGCACCGACGAATGGATGTCGAACTCGTCGGCCAGCCGCCGCACCGCACCCAGGCCGGTGCCGGGCGTGCTGCCCGAGGAATGGCCGTCCTGCATCGACAGCGCGAGGTTCTCGATGCCCGGTCCCTCGTCGATCGAGACGATCTCGAGCTCGTGCATCTGCGGCCGCGAAGCGATCAGCAGCCGGCCCTTGCGCGCATGCCGCAGCAGGTTGGTGCCGAGCTCGGTGATCACCAGCGCGACCCGGCCCGCGTCGACTTCGTTCCAGGCCATCTCGGCCACGGCCAGTGCCGCATGGCGCCGGGCCTCGCCGATGCGGCTGGCATCGTCGATCGGAAACGCTCGATGGGTCCAGCCCGCGATCACTTCCACTTGGTGATGCTCACGCGCGTGCCGGCACCGGGTGCCGACTGGATCTCGAAGTCGTTCACCAGCCGCTTGCTGCCCGGCAGGCCCAGGCCCATGCCGCTGCCGCTGGTCCAGCCGTCGGTCAGCGCCAAGGCGATGTCCTCGATGCCGCGGCCTTCGTCCTCGAAGTGCAGCTGCAGCCCGCGCCGGCCGTTGCGCTCGACGAACTCCCAGCGCATGCGCCCGCCGCCGCCGTGGATCAGCGCGTTGCGCGACAACTCGCTGGCGGCCGTGATCATCTTGGTCTGGTCGACCAGCGACAGCTTGAGCTCCTGGCACAGCGTGCGCACCATCTGGCGGCTGGCCACGATGTTCTGCTCCGAGAGCAGCGGCAGCGTGCCCGTGGGGTCAGCGGCCAAGGGTGTTCTCCAGGCGCGCGCGGCGCAGCATTTCCATGCCGCGCTCGACATTGAGCGCCGTCTTCACGCCCTCAAGCGAGAGCCCGAGCTCGACCAGGGTGATCGCCACCGCCGGCTGCATGCCCACCACCACCGTGGTGGCCGAGAGGATGCGGGCGATGCCCGAGATGCTGGTCAGCATGCGGCCGACGAAGGAGTCGACGATCTCGAGCGCCGAGATGTCGATCATCACGCCCGAGGCGCCGGTCTTGGCGATCTGGCCGGCCAGGTCGTCCTGCAGCTGCAACGCGGTCTGGTCCTGCATGTCGACCTGGATCGTCACCAGAAGGATGTCGCCCATGCGCAGGATGGGAATGCGGTCCATGGCGGCTCCGCTCAGGCCATGCGCTCGATGCGCCAGCCGGTCTGCCTCAGGGCCAGCGCGAGCGCATCGGCCAGCGTGGCCTTGGTCTGCACGCCCTGCAGGTCGATGCCCAGGTGCACGATGGTCTGGGCGATCTGCGGCCGGATGCCACTGATGATGCAGTCGGCGCCCATCAGGCGGATCGCGGTCACGGTCTTGAGCAGATGCTGGGCGACCAGGGTGTCGACCGTGGGCACGCCCGTGATGTCGATGATCGCGATGCCGGAGCCGGTCTCGACGATGCGCTGCAGCAGCGCCTCCATCACCATCTGCGTGCGGCCGCTGTCGAGCACGCCGATCATCGGCACGGCCAGCACGCCTTCCCACAGCTTCACGACCGGGGTCGAGAGTTCGAGCAGTTCCTCCTGCTGGCGGCGGATGATGTCCTCGCGAGCCTGCTGGAAAGTGGTCACCGTGTGCTGCGCGAGCTTGTCGACCGAGGCCGACAGGGTCCACAGCGCGCTGGCCAGCGCGGCGGGATCCTTCGCCAGCCGGCGCTGCAGCGCATCGAACAGCGGCTTCTTGAGCGCCAGCACGAACAGGCTGGTGTCGCCGGCCGACTCGCCCTTGGCCGCGCGCGTACGCGAGAGGTTGGCCAGCGTGTCGCGCAGCGGTGCCCATTCGGCCGCCTCGAAGCGCGCGGCGTCGCCGCCCGCGGCCAGAACGCCGTCGAGCTGGCGCAGCAGCTCGCCGCCCTCGGCCTTGGCGGAGCGACGCGCCCCCGGTTCGCTCACGCGGGCTTCGTCCAGCCAGCCCTCGAGGACGTCGTTCTCTTCCTCGCGCAGCGTCGCGCGCAACGCTTCATGGTCGTTCTTCATGGATTTCCTCTCGGTATTTGCACGGTTCGCGGTCCCACCACCGACCGCCCGTGCATTCGATCATGCACGCGGCGGCTCCCTTCCCTAATTTGAGTATTTGGTTCGCGTCGGGGATCGTAGCCGTCGGCGGACCGCGCCGACGAAGCTGCATCAGTCAAGCGATGCCGCATCCTCGTGTAGGTCGTATCCCACATATAGGATGGGTGAGGCGATCTTCGACTGGGCCCGGTTTCGCGCCGGCGCGCAATGTCTTTTGACATAGCGGCGGGCTTCTTGTTGCCACGGTGTGGGATCCAGGCCGCGCTGCGTATCCATTCGTACGCCGACGTACTGCTTGCGCCTACATGAGCGACGCCCGGGCACGAGACAATCGCGCCATGGTGGAGATCAGCAACATGGACATGGATGCACTGGCCGCAGAGGCTGCGGAATGGCGCCGTCGCGCCCTGCGCGGCGACGCGCGCGCACGCGGCATGGCGCATGAACTCGAGCGCACGTTGCGCCGTCACCTGCCCTCGATGCCGGTGGCGGGCCTGGAGCTCGACACCCGCCCGCTCGAACTCCGCAAGCCGCCACCGCGCTGGTGGAAGCTCTGGTAGGCAGGGCGCGCGCCCTGCCGTCCATCGGGCTCCTTCAGTTCTTTCCCAGGGCCGCGACCACCGCGTCGCCCATTTCCTCGGTGCCCACGCGCGTGCTGCCAGCCTGGTAGATGTCGCCGGTGCGCAGGCCATCGGCCAGCACGCGGCGCACCGCCTGCTCCACGCGATCGGCGTTCGCCGCCTGGCCGAACGAGAAGCGCAGCATCATCGCCATCGACAGGATCGCGGCCAGCGGGTTCGCGAGGTTGCGCCCGGCGATGTCGGGCGCGGTGCCGTGCACCGGCTCGTACAGGCCGAAGCTGCCGGCCGCCATCGAGGCCGAGGGCAGCATGCCGATCGAGCCCGTGAGCATCGCGGCCGCGTCGGACAGGATGTCGCCGAAGATGTTGCCGGTGACGATCACGTCGAACTGCCTGGGCGCGCGCATCAGCTGCATGGCCGCCGCGTCGACGAACAGGTGCGTGAGCTCCACGTCGGGATACTCGGCGCCCACGCGCGTGACCACCTCGCGCCACAACTGCATCACCTCGAGCACGTTGGCCTTGTCGACCGAGCACAGCCGGCCCTTGCGCGCGCGCGCCGTGCGGAAGGCCACGTGCGCGATGCGCTCGACCTCGGGCTCGGAATAGCGCATGGTGTTGAAGGCCTCGCGCTCGCCCGCGGCATTGACGCCGCTGCCGCGCGGCTCGCCGAAGTACACGTCGCCCGTGAGCTCGCGCAGGATCAGGATATCGAGCCCCTCGACCACCTCGGGCTTGAGCGTGGAGGCGCCGATCAGTTCGGGGAACAGGAAGGCCGGCCTGAAGTTCGCGAACAGGCCCAGTTCCTTGCGCAGGCGCAGCAGGCTCGCGCCGGGCCGCATCATGAACGGGATGGCCTCGTCGCCGGGCATGCCGGCCGAGCCGAACAGGATGGCGTCGGCCTTGCGCGCGATCTCGCTGGTGGCCGCGGGCAGCGGGTCGCCCGCGCTGTCGATGCCGGCCTGGCCAATGGCGGCATGCGCGAGTTCCAGCGGCTGGCCCGTGCCCACCACGGCCTTCAGCACCTTCAATGCCTGGGCGGTCACCTCGGGGCCAATGCCGTCGCCCGGCATCACTGCGATCTTCATGTCTGGGAACCTTTTCTAGCTGTTCAGAGGGAGGAATGGGACAGCGCGGCCTCGGCGGCGCGGCGCCGCTCGAAGTCCTCGATGCGCGCGCGCTGGGTCAGCGTGTAGTCGATCTCGTCGAGGCCCTCGAGCAGGCAATGCCGCGCGAAGGGATCGACGGCGAAGGACTCGACCTCTCCACCGGGCCGCGTGACGGTCTGCGCGCGCAGGTCCACGCGCAGGCGCGCGCCGGGCGCTGCGGCGAGTTCGGCCAGCATCGACTGCACCGTGTCTTCGGGCAGGCGCACGGGCAACAGGCCGTTCTTGAGCGCGTTCGAGAAGAAGATGTCGCCGAAGCTCGGCGCGATCACGGTGCGAAAGCCGCCGTCGTGCAACGCCCACACCGCATGCTCGCGCGAGGAACCGCAGCCGAAGTTGCGGCCCGCGACCAGGATGCGCGCCCGCGCGTACACCGGATCGTTGAGCACGAAGTCGCCGCGGCGCGCGCCCGCGGCATCGTGGCGCACGTCGTGGAACAGGTAGTCGCCGAAGTCGTCCGAGCGCGGCTTCTGCAGGTAGAGCGCGGGCACGATCTGGTCGGTGTCGACATTGATGCGCGCGAGCGGCGCGGCGACCGCGTCGAGGGAGGTGAAGGCTTCCATGGGTTCGGGGCGTGGGTTCGTGGCAGCGGCGCTTCAGCGCGCCGGCGGGATCGCGCGCACGTCGGTCAGCCGGCCGGTGATGGCGGCGGCCGCGGCCATCGCCGGGCTCATCAGGTGGGTGCGCGAGCCCGGCCCCTGGCGGCCGACGAAGTTGCGGTTCGAGGTCGAGGCGCAGCGCTGGCCCGCGGCCACCTGGTCGCCATTGGTGCCCAGGCACATCGAGCAACCGGCATGGCGCCATTGCAGGCCGGCGTCGCGGAACACCGCGTCGAGCCCCTCGGCCTCGGCCTGCTGCTTGACGAGCCCCGAACCGGGCACGACCCAGGCTTCGACGCCTTCGGCCACGCGCCGGCCGCGCACCACCTCGGCGGCGCTGCGCATGTCCTCGATGCGGCCGTTGGTGCACGAGCCGATGAAGACCCGGTCGACCGCGAGATCGGTCAGCGCCTGGCCCGGTGCCAAGCCCATGTAGGCGAGCGTGCGCTGCATCGCCTCGCGCCGTTCGGCGCTGGCCGCCTGCGCGGGATCGGGCACGCGGCCGGTGATCGGCAACGCGTCCTCGGGGCTGTTGCCCCAGGTGACCATGGGGGCGATGTCGGCCGCCGACAGGCGCACCTCGCTGTCGAAGGCCGCGCCCTCGTCGCTCGGCAGCCGGCGCCAGGCGGCCAATGCCGCGTCCCAGGCAGCACCGCGCGGCGCCTCGGGACGGCCGGCCAGCCATTCGAAGGTGGTGTCGTCGGGCGCGACCATGCCCGCGCGCGCGCCGGCCTCGATCGACATGTTGCACACCGTCATGCGGCCCGCCATCGAGAGCGCGCGGATCGCCTCGCCCGCGTACTCGATCACGTGGCCGGTACCGCCGGCGGCGCCGATGCGCGCGATCACGGCCAGGATGACGTCCTTGGCCGACATGCCTTCGCCGAGCCGGCCGTCGATGCTCACGCGCAGCGTGCGCGGCCTGCGCTGCCACAGCGTCTGCGTGGCCAACACGTGCGCCACTTCCGAGGCGCCGATGCCGAAGGCCAGCGCGCCGAGCGCCCCGTGCGTGGCCGTGTGGCTGTCGCCGCAGACGATCACGCTGCCCGGCAGGCTCAGGCCTTGCTCCGGGCCGACCACGTGCACGATGCCCTGGCGGATGTCTTCGAGGCCGAAGAAGCGGATGCCCGCGGCCGCGCTGTCGTCGTGCAGCGCCTGCGCCATCGCGCGCTTCTCGGCATCGGCGATGTCGGCCAGCACGCGCGAGCCGGTGGGCACGTAGTGGTCGGGCGTGGCGAAGGCGCGCTCGGGCCGGCGCACCGGCAGCTGCCGCTGGCGCAGCATCTCGAAGGCCGGCGCGGAGCCGTCCTGCACCAGGTGGCGGTCGACGTACAGCAGGCTCTGGCCGTCGTCGCGCTGCATCACGACATGCGGCTCCCAGATCTTGTCGAACAGGGTGCGGGGAGCGGAGGAAGCGGACATGGGATCGTCGGAAGGGTGGGAAGAAGAGAGGACAGGGCCAGGGTTCAATCGAGCTTCACGCCCGAGATGCGCACGATCTCGGCATACCGCCTGGTCTCGCTGGCCATGAAGCGGCCGTACTCCTCGGGCGTGCCGCCGCCGACCTCGGCGCCGAAGGCCAGCATGCGCTTCTGGAACTCGGGCGACTTGAGCACCGCGTTGGCCTCGGCATTGAGCTTGGCGATGATGGCCTTGGGCGTGCCGGCCGGCGCCGACAGGCCATACCACGAGGAGGCATAGACGCCGGGCAGCCCCACCTCGTCGAAGGTGGGCACGTCGGGCAGCGCGGGGTTGCGCTTCTTCGAGGCCACCGCGAGCGCGCGCATCTTGCCGCTGGCGACGAAGGGCAGGCAGGTGGTGGTGTCGAGCATCAGCGAGACATGGCCCGCCGCGAGGTCGGCCTCGGCCGGCGCCGTGCCCTTGTAGGGCACGTGCACGATGTCGATCTTGGCCGCGCTGGCGAACTGCACCGCCGCCAGGTGCTGCGAGGAACCGATGCCGCCCGAGGCGTAGTTGAGCTTGCCGGGATTGGCGCGCGCGGCGTCGATCACGTCCTTGGCGGTCTTGAACGGCGAGTCGCCGGGCACCACCAGGATGTTCGGCACCGCCGACACGTAGATCACCGGTTCGAAGTCCTTGACCGGATCGAAACCGAGCTTGCTGTAGAGGCTGGCATTGACCGCGTTCGGGCTGATCGAGGACATCAGCAGGTTGTAGCCATCGGGTTTCTGCCGCGCCGCGAGCTCGGTGCCGATGTTGCCGCCGGCGCCCGCGCGGTTGTCGATCACGAAGGGATGGCCGAGCCGGTGGCCGAGCATGTCGGACACGATGCGTGCCGTGGTGTCGACGCCGCCGCCCGCGGGCCAGGGCACCATGAGCTTGATCGGCTGGCTGGGGTAGTTGGCGGCCGCGTCCTGGGCCGGCGCCAGCGTGGGGCCGAAACCCGCGAACAGCACCGCGGCCATCGTGCAGGCATGCAGTTTCTTCATCATTGCGCGTCTCCTGTCTTGTAGTGGCCGCATCCTAGGCCCGCAGAGGAAGGCGCCGCAATCACAATTAACGCATGCAGGCATGAGCTAAAGTCAGACCCCATGACACGCCGCCTGCCACCGCTCAATGCCTTGCGCGCCTTCGAGGCCGCCGCGCGCTGCGGCAACTTCACGCGCGCCGCGCACGAGCTCTGCGTGACCCAGGGCGCGGTGAGCCGGCACATCGCCACGCTGGAGGACTGGCTCAAGGTGCAGCTGTTCGAGCGCGGGCGCCACGGCATCCGGCTCACGCCCGCGGGCCAGAGCTACCACGCGAGCATGCGGGTGGCCTTCGACCAGATCGAGCTCGGCACGCGGCAGCTTCAGCAGAGCCCCGACGAATGGCTGCTGCGCATCAAGCTGCCGCCCACCTTCGCGATCCGCTGGCTGATTCCGCGGCTGGCGCGCTTCCACGCCAGGCATCCGCGCATCGACGTGCAGATCACCACCTCGCACAAGCCCACCGACTTCGAGCGCGACGACGTGGACGTGAGCATCCACTCCGAGCCCAGCCCGCCCGAGGGGCCGGGCTACCGGCTGCTGTTTCGCGAGACGCTGCTGCCGGTGTGCGCGCCGGCTCTGCTGCAGCGCGATCCGCCGCTGGCGCAACCGGCCGACCTCGCGCAGCACGCGCTGCTGAGTTCGCTGAACCGGCCGCAGGACTGGCCGGCCTGGCTCGAGGCCGCGGGCCTGAGCGGCGTCGATACCCACCGCGGCCTCAAGTTCGAGAACGCCGCAATGGCCTACCAGGCGGCGGCCGAGGGGCTGGGCGTGATGATGGGTCTGCTGGCCTTCGTGCGCGACGACCTCGCGAGCGGCCGGCTGGTGGCGCCGCTCGCGCTGCGGCTGCCGACCGAGGGCGGCTACTTCATGGCCTGGCGCGCCGACCGGCCGGTGCCGCAGCGGGTGCGCGACTTCGAGCACTGGATGGCCGAGGAAGTGGCGGCCGCCGAAGGCTGAAACAAGGGTTCCGACCGGGCCGCGGGCTTTCCCCGATGCGCCGCGGCGGCCATGCGGCCAAAAATGACTACGTATTCATGAATACGTACCCAAAGACGACTCCACCATGACACTACACATCCAGAAACTCCCTTCGGTGCTGGGCGCCGAGGTGACCGGCATCAGCCTGCGCACCCTGACCGACCCCGACACGCTCGCGCAGCTGCGCGCCGGCATGGACGAACACGCGGTGCTGGTCTTTCGCGACCAGCCGCTCGAGAACGAGGAGCAGCTCGCCTTCGCCGAGCGCTTCGACGGCACGCTGCACAGCAAGACCTCGGTCGCCGTGCTCGCCAAGAACCGCTTCGGCAACGAGGCCCTGACCGACATCTCCAACGTCGGCGCCGACGGCCAGATCCTGCCGGCCGACCACCGGCTGCGCATGAGCACCATCAGCAATCGGCTGTGGCACACCGACGCCTCGTTCGAGAACCCGCCCGGGCGCTACTCGATGCTGTCGGCGCGCGTGGTGCCGCCGGTGCGGGCCGACACCGAGTTCGCCGACATGCGCGCCGCCTACGACGCGCTCGACGACGCGACGAAGGCCGCCATCGAAGGGCTGCAGGTCTTCCATTCGATCGCCTACTCGCGCCAGATCATGGGCTTCGAGTTCTCCGAGGAAGAGAAGCAGCGGCTCAAGGGCGCGGTGCATCCGCTGGCGCGCACCCTGCCGCGCACCGGGCGACGCTCGCTCTACCTCGCCTCGCATGCCTCGCACATCGTCGACATGGCCGTGCCCGAGGGCCGGCTGATCCTGCGCGACCTCAGCGAGCATGCGACGCAACCGCAGTTCATCTACCGACACGAATGGCGGGTGCACGACTTCGTGATCTGGGACAACCGCACCACCATGCACCGCGCGCGGCCCTTCGACGACAAGAAGTACCGGCGCGAGCTGCGGCGCACCACGACGCTGGACCTGCCGCTGCCCGCGGCCTCGCCCTCGGCGGTGGCCGCATGAAGGCCCGCTCCCTGTGGCGCGCCGCGGGCCTGTGCGTGGCCTCGCTCGCGTTCTCGGCCGCCGCGCTGGCCCAGGCCTGGCCGGCCAAGCAGCCCGTGCGCTTCGTCGTGCCCTACCCGCCCGGCGGCGCCTCCGACGTGACCGCGCGCCTGCTCAGCGTGAAGCTCACCGAGGCGCTGGGCCAGGCCTTCGTGGTCGAGAACCGGCCCGGTGCCAACGGCCTGATCGCGCTCGAGTACGTCGCCAAGTCGGCGCCCGACGGCTACACCATCCTGATGGCCAACCTCGGACCCAACGCGATCAACCCGGCCGTCTACCGCAAGCTGCCCTACGACGCGATCAAGGACTTCACGCCGATCACGCTGACCTCGGTGGTGCCGCTGGTGGTGCTGGTGCAGCCCTCGATGCCGGTGAACTCGATGAAGGAGCTGATCGCCTATGCCAAGGCGCATCCCGACAAGCTGACCTATGCCTCGGCCGGCAACGGATCGGCCAACCATCTCGCGGGCGAGATGATGAAGTCGATGGCGAACTTCAAGATGGTCCACGTGCCCTACAAGGGCGATGCGCCCGGCCTGCAAGACACCATCGCGGGCAACGTGAGCGTGATCTTCCCGACCGTGATCGGCGGCATGTCGCAGATCAAGAGCGGGCTGCTCAAGCCGATCGCGGTGACCGGCGCCAAGCGCTCGTCGGCGCTGAGCTCCGTGCCCACGGTGGCCGAAGGCGGCATCCCGAACTTCGAGGCCAACTCGTGGGGCGGCGTGATGGGTCCGGCCAACCTGCCGCCCGAGATCGTCGCGCGGCTCAACACCGAGATCGTGAAGATCCTCAAGCAGCCCGAGACGGCCGCCAAGCTCACGTCGATGGGCGCCGACATCGTCGGCTCGACGCCCGAGGAGTTCGCGAGCTACCTGAAGAACGAGGTCGCGAAGTGGGGCAAGGTGGCCCACGAGAACAACATCACGTTGGACTGAGCCGCGAGGCGTCGATCAGCCGGCCGTGCCCCGCACGATGAACGCGTGCGGCAGCACCACGCGTGCTGGCTCCATCTGCTGGTTGTCGAGCCGCGCGCACAGCCGCGCGACGGCGGCCTCCACCATCGCCTCGCGCGACTGCGAGACCGTCGTGAGCGCGATGCTGTCCCAGGCGGCCATCGGCACGTCGTCGTGGCCCACCACCCAGACGTCGCGCGGCACCGCGAGCCCCCGCGAGCGCACGCCGTCGAGCGCGCCGATCGCCACGATGTCGTTGACGCCGAAGATCGCATCGACGCGGCCCGACTGCAGGATCGCACGCGCCGCATCCTGGCCCGCGGCATAGGAGAACTTCGGCACCCGCGCCACCGCGCCCGGGCTCAACGCGACGCCGCGCCGCGCGAGCTCCTCGACGAAGCCCTGCTCGCGCTCGCGCAAGGTGCTCGGCAGGTCGTGGCCCGAGATCAGGCCGATACGCGTGCGCCCATGGTCCACGAAGAAGCCCGCGGTCGAGGCGCCGCTCGCGCGGTTGTCGCTCGAGAACTGGTCGAAGGCATCCGAGCCCACGGTGCGGTGCAGCAGCACCAGCGGCACCTTCTGCGCGATGCGCTCGAGCAGCGGCAGCGAGGCCTCGGTGGCCGTGGTGGTGATGACGCCGTCCACGCCGCTCTCGACCATCACGCGCATGGTCGCGTCGCTGAAGTCTTCTTCCTCGTAGACCGAGGCCGAGAGGCCGCGCTTGCGCAGCGCCGCCGAGAGCAGCTGCAGCATCGCCGGGTAGAGCGGATTGACCGCGAGATTGGCGACCACCAGCGCGATGATGCCGGTGCGCCTGGTGCGCATCCAGCGCGCGGCCGCGTTGGGCGCATAGCCCGATTGCGCGATCGCATCGAGCACCGCCTGGCGCGTGGCCGGCTGCACCAGCGGCGAGTTCTGCAGCACGCGCGACACCGTCGCCTGCGACACCCCCGCGAGCCGCGCGACGTCCCTGCTGGTGGGCCTGCCGCCGGAACCGATCATGAAGAAGCCGCTGGAGATGCCATGCGGCGATTCTAGGATGGCGTGCCGACGCGCCGCCCCTCGCAGCCCGGCCCGCGACGGCCTCAGAGATCGAGCGTCAACACCTCGCCGAGCGCGCGCGAACAGCACGGCAGGAACTGGTCGTGCAGCGCCTGCTCCTGCGCCGTGAGAAAGGCATCGCGGTGCTCGACCCGGCCGTCGAGCACCGGTGTGAGGCAGCTTCCGCAGACTCCTTGCTCGCAGGACGATGCGATCTCGATGCCCTCGCGCCGCAGCGCCTGCAGCGCCGTCTCGTTGGCCGCGACCGCGATGCGCCTGCCGCTGCGCGCCGCGACCAGTTCGAAGCCGCGATCGCCTTGGGCCGCTGCCACCGGTTGGAAGGACTCGTGGTGCAACCTGCGCTCGTCCCAGCCCGCGGCCTTCGCGGTGCGCAGCACATGGTCCATGAAGCCCTGCGGGCCGCAGACATAGAGCCGCGCGTCGCCGGGCCGGCCGGCCAGCACCCGCGCGGCATCGAACGCCCTCTCGTCGTCCGCATGCAAGTGCACTGCGCGCGCGAACGGCGAGCGCAGCAGCTCGTCGACGAAAGCCATGGCGCCGCGCGAGCGCGCGCAGTAGTGCAGCTCGAATGGCGAGCCGGCCGCATGCAGTGCCGCCGCCATGCTCAGCAGCGGCGTGATGCCGATGCCGCCCGCGACGAGCAGCGACCATGGGCTTTGCGGCTGCAGCGGGAACAGGTTCCTCGGTACCGAGATCCGCAGCGCGCTGCCCGCCTGCAGCCGGGCGTGCACCGCCTCGGAGCCGCCGCGCGAGGCGGCGGTCTTCAGCACCGCGATGCGATAGCGCGCGGGCGCCGCGCACGGCGCGCCGAGCAGCGAGTACTGCCGCACGAAGCCATCGACATGCACGTCGATGTGGGCCCCGGCATCGAAGGCCGGCAGCGGCGTGCCGTCGCGCGCCTCGATCTCGAGGGCACAGATGTCCGGCGCCACGCTCGCGCGCGCGGCGATGCGCGCCTCGATCGGCCGCGTGCCGGTCATTCGGCTTGCACGGCGTTCGACAGGATGCCCACGCCCTCCACCTCGATCTCCACCACGTCGCCCGCGCGCAGGTACAGCGGCGGCTGGCGCTTGAAGCCCACGCCGCCGGGCGTGCCGGTCACGATCACGTCGCCCGGCTCGAGCGCGGTGAAGGTCGAGATGTAGGCGATCAGGGTGGGCATCGGGAAGATCAGCTGCGCGGTCGTCGCCTGCTGCACCACCTCGCCGTTGAGCCGCGTGGCCAGTCCCAGTTCCTGCCCGTCGGCGATCTCGCCGCGCGTGACCATCCAGGGCCCGAAGCCTCCCGTGGCGGGAAAGTTCTTGCCCGGCGTCCACTGCGTGGTGTGGGCCTGCCAGTCGCGCACCGAGGCATCGTTGTAGGGCGCATAGCCGGCCACGTGCGTCCAGGCATCCTGCTCGCGGATGCGCCGGCCGCCGCGGCCGATGACGATCGCGATCTCGCCCTCGTAGTCGAGGCAGGTGGATTCGCGCGGCAGCACGATCGGCTGGCCGTGGCCGACCTGGGAGGACGCCACGCGCAGGAACACGGTCGGCTGGCCGGTCTTCTCGCGCCGCGCCTCGACGCGATGCTCCTCGTAGTTGAGGCCGATGCAGAAGATGCGCGGCGCGTCGGGCACGACCGGCAGCAGCGTCACCTCGCCGAGCGCGACGCCGGGGACGGCGCTCCTGGCCAAGGCCTCGATCGCGGGCAGGTCCAGTTGGGCGAGCGCGCTGCGCAGCGTGGGGCAGCGCCCCTGCGATGCGGCCTGCAGGTCGACGATGCGTTCATCGACGAGCGCGCCCCAGCGCGCCCGTCCCTGGTGGGAATAGCTCAGAAGTTTCATGACGGAAGACGGCCCCCTGACGAGGGGCGGGTGGAAGAAAAACGGAAGAGGCGCCGCGCTCAGTCGGCCGTGACGCCGGCCGACTTCACGATGCGGCCCCACTTGTCGTACTCGGCCAGGAAGTAGCTCCTGAACTGCTCGGGCGTGCCGCCGCGCACGCTCGCGCCCTGCGAGGCCAGCGTCTCCTGCAGCTCCTTCTCGCCGAGCGCCGCGTTGACCGCGGCCGAGAGCTTGTCGATGACGGGCCGCGGCGTGCCGGCCGGCGCCAGCAGCCCGAACCAGGTGCCGGCCTCGAAGCCCGCGACCCCGGCCTGCTGCATGGTCGGCACCTGCGGGAACTGCGGCGAGCGCTCGGTGGAAGTGATCGCGAGCGCGCGCAGCTTGCCGGCCTTGACCAGCGGCGCCGAGGTGCTGAAGACGTCGAACATCAGGTCGATCTGCCCCGCCACCAGGTCGACCAGCGCGGGCCCGCTGCCCTTGTAGGGCACGTGCACCATGTCCACGCCGGCCAGCGTCTTGAAGTATTCGCCGGCCAGGTGCGCGGCACTGCCGTTGCCGAAGGATCCGTACGACAGCTTGCCGGGGTTGGCCTTGGCCTGCGCGATCAACTCGGCCACGCTGTCGGCCTTGAGGCCCGGCTTCACGGCCAGCAGCAGCGGTTGTGTGGCCACCAGCGCGATCGGCTCGAAGGACTTGACCGGGTCGTAGCTCAGCTTCGCATAGGTGTGCGGCGTCACCGTGAGCGGACCCGCGGCGCTGAACAGCAGCGTGTAGCCATCGGCCGATGCCTTGGCCACGAAGTCCTGGCCCAGGGTGCCCCCGGCGCCCGCGCGGTTCTCGACCACCACGGCCTGCCCGAGCCGTTCGGACAGCGACTTGGCCATGAGCCGCCCCGTCTGGTCGGTCGAGCCGCCGACCGCGTAGGGAATGATCAGCTTGATGGGTTTGGACGGGTAGTTGCTCGCATGGACGGTGGCGGCACCGACCAGCGCGCAGGCCGCGAACGCCAGCGCGGCGGACCAGCGGAACTTCTTCAGGGGGTTCATCGTGTCTTGTCTCCAGGATTTCTTGTCGGGAACGGGGAAGCGGAAAAAGCTAGCGAGCGCTGGCGGCCTCCTCGGCGCTCGATGCGCCCGGCGCCGCCGCGATGCGGCCGACGGTGTCGCCGAAGCGCTCGAGCATCACCTGCTCGAAGGACACGCCCTCGGAAGCGAACCAGCTTCCCGAGCGCAGCCGGTAGGCCTCGTGCCGCAGCGGCGCCTTGGGCTCGATGCCGCGCGCCAGTGCCTTCGCACCCGTGAGCACGGTGCGGCGAAAGCGCACCACGGCGGCATCGGAGGCCGAGAGGTGCTCCTGCGTGCGATCCGCGATGCGGCCCTGGCTGTCCTGGATCATCGCGTCCTGCTCGGCCACGCCGCGCACGCCGGTAAAGCTGATGTGCTTCTGGTGGACGCGATCGATCAGGTATTCGTTGGAGCGGTTGCGGATCGGAATGAAGTCCGCGTCCACCTCCGCGATCACGCCGTGGCCTTCCTTGAACTTCGCGACCTCCTCCTCGCCGAGCGGGCGATCCGGGTTCCACGCATAGGTGTAGATCCAGCAGTTCTCGTCGTCGATCGGCACCCAGGTGTAGCCGAAGTGGGTCTCGCCGGGCAGCGTGGAGGGCGTGGTGCTGTGCGAGGGCAGCGCGAACTGCGCGCTGCGCCAGTAGCGCACGCCATCGTCGGCGCGGCGCGCGCCACCCACGACGAAGCCGACCTCGTGCTCGAGGATCGAGAACAGCGGCAACGGATCCTCGCGGATCCAGCGCAGGCGCTTCTCGTCGGCCGGCGCATCGGGGTTCGCGTTCGAGGGCACGCCCGGCGCCGGCATGTGCAGGAACGAGAAGTGCGAGGTATCGAGCGCGCCCTCGATCGATTGCGCCCAATTGCATTCCTGCAGCTTCTTGGTGACGTAGCGGTGCGACTCCGGCAAGGCCGCGAACTCGAGCTGCGGCAGTTCGGGCAGTTCGCGCTCCCAAGGATCGGGTCCCATGTAGGCCCAGACCACGCCGCCGTGCTCGCGCGTCGGGTAGGCCTTGAGCCGCAGCGTCTGGTGGTAGCTCGCGCCGGGCGGCACGTTGGGCAGCTCCACCGGGCGCCCCTGCAGGTCGAACTGCCAGCCATGGAACACGCAGCGGATCGCGCAGTTCTCGTTGCGTCCGAAGTACAAGTCCGCGCCGCGGTGCGGGCAGCGTGCGTCGACCAGTCCGACCACGCCCTCGCTGTTGCGGAAGGCCACCAGCCTCTCGCCCATGATGTTCACGCGCATCGGCGCGCCGTCGCGCTCCGGCAGTTCGCGCGACAGCGCCACGGGCTGCCAGAAGCGGCGGAAGAACTGGCCCATCGGTGTCTGGGCCCCGGTGCGGGTGAGCATGTCGTTGTCGGCGGCGCTGAGCATCGCGGTCGTCTCCTCGTGGTTGTGTTCAGTGCGCGGCCGCTGGCGTGCGCGGATCGCGGATGCCGTGATCGGCGGCCCATTGCAGCGTGTCGAGCGTGTGGCCCGAAGGCGCGTACTCGCAGCCGATCCATCCCTCCCAACCCATCTGCTCGATCAGTTCGAACAGGTAGGGGAAACGGATCTCGCCGGTGCCCGGTTGGTTGCGGCCCGGCACGCTGCCGACCTGGATGTGACCGATGTGAGGCCATGCGGCCTTCAGACGTTCGGCGATGGCACCTTGCTCCGTCTGGATGTGGAAGGTGTCGAAGCACAGCTTCACGTTCCCGCGGCCCAGCGCCTCGACCACCGCCACGCCCTCCTCGATGCGGTGATAGAGGAAGTCGGGAAAGCGCGCGCGGCAGCAGGGCTCGAGGATCAGCGTGAGCCCGCTGGCGCGGGCCTGGTCGGCGGCCCAGGCGATGTTCTCCTCGAACAGGTCCATGCAGCGGGCGCGGTCCATGTCCGGCCCGATGTTGCCGGGCATCACGTGGATCATCGGACCGCCCACCTGCGCCGCGTAGTCGATCGCGGTGTGGATGCTCTGCCGGAAGCGCGCCTCGAGTCCCGGCAGCGCCGCGTAGCCGCGCTCGCCGGCGTCCCAGTCGAAGGGCGAGAGGATCTGCACCAGCGCAAGCCCGTTGGCCTCGAGCCGGGCCGCGACCTCGCGTGCCGGGTACTCGTAGGGAAAGGCCACCTCCACGCCGCGGAAGCCGGCCCTGGCGGCTGCCTCGTAACGCTCGAGCATCGGGTATTCGGTGAACAGCCACCGCAGGTTGGGATCGAATCGCAGCATCGTGGAATCGCTTCGTGTTGGTCTCGGATGAAGGGCATCGTAGGTAGCGGGTATTGCTAAGACAAGCTAGACTTTTTTAGGCCCTGTTGAGCTTGTCTTATGAATATCGGAAACGTGTCCCTGCGCCAGTTGCGCGCCTTCGTCGCCATCGCCGATGCCGGCAGCTTTGCCGCGGCGGCGCGCCGGCTCCATCTCACGCCTTCTGCGCTGAGCCTCTTGATCCGCGATCTCGAACGCAACGTGGGGGTGCGACTGTTCGACCGCACGACGCGGTCGACCGCCCTCGCGCTGGCGGGCAGCGAGTTCTATCCGCTCGCGCGGCAGGTGCTCGACGATCTCTCGCGCGCGCTCGAGAGCACGCAGGACCTCGAGCAGAAGAAGCGCGGCACAGTGCGCATCGCCTGCACGCCGCTCTATGCGGCGACGACGCTGCCCGAAATGATCCATCGCTACCGCCGCCGGTATCCCGCGATCGCGGTCTACGTGCTCGATTCGCTGAACCAGCAGGCGACCGCGCGGGTCGTGAGCGGCGAGGCCGACCTCTGCATCGCGCCGCAGCGCCCGACGCCGCCCGAATTGCTGCAGCAAAGCCTGATGCGCGATCGCATCCGGCTGGTGTGCCCGGGCGACCATGCGCTGGCCGCGCGCGCCCGCGTGAGCTGGGCGCAGGCGCTGCAGCATCCGTTCGTGAGCCTCACGCCCGACTTCACGAACCGGCTGCAGGCCGATCTGTTCAAGCACTCGGATGCGCTGGCGCTGCATCCGGCGCACGAGGTGTCGTTCATCACCACCGCGCTCGGCATGGTGCGCGGCGGCTTCGGCATCACGGCCCAGCCCAGCCGCGTGCTGCCGATGCTCGAATCCTTCGGCCTGGTGTCGCGGCCGCTGACCTCACCGACGGTGGATCGCCACCTGTCGCTGTTCTGCGCGCGGGCCCGCGCACTGTCGCCGGCGGCCGAGAGCTTCAGGGACTTCCTGGTCGGCGAGCTGTCCGATTCACCGGCCGAACTGCGCCCCGGCGCGGGATGAGTCCCGCGCTCAGCGCTCGAGGTAACCGTAGGCCGACAAACAAGCCTTCAGCGGCGCGCTCGCGCCCGTGCCGTACTCGAGCCGCTGCGGCGTGGTCGACTGCCGGTTCTTCTCGTCCTGTTCCGCCAGCGTCTTGCCCACGCGGTACTGGCACAGCAGCATCAGGTTCTCGGGCACCGACACGCCCGCCGCGTTGGTGAAGGACTTGGGCCGGTCCGAGTGGTAGGTCTCGCTAGGTGCCGCGGCCTTCGGCGCATCCTTGGACGGGCCGGACTTCGGCCACAGGCTGCAGCCCGACAGCGCCACGACGATGGCCACGAGGCCGCAAAACTTTGGATGCACTTCGATCTCCTGAGGGGTTGCGAGACGCAACGGCTTGCGCTCCCGCCGGCCACGATGGGGCCGGCGGAATATAGCGGACGCACGGGTCGCGCGCTCGATCGCCCCTTCAGTCCGACAGCGCCCGCATCCGCGCGTACAGGCCGGCCTTGCCCTCGAAGCCGATGCCCGGCAGCGGCGGCAGCGTGACGTGGCCGTTCTCCACCTGCACGCCGTCGGGAAAGCCGCCAAAGGGCTGGAACAGGTCGGGGTAGGACTCGTTGCCGCCGAGCCCCAGGCCGGCCGCGATGTTGAGCGACATCTGGTGGCCGCCATGCGGGATGCAGCGGCTCGCGGACCAGCCGTGCTGCTTGAGCATGTCGAGCGTGCGCAGGTACTCGACCAGGCCGTAGCTGAGCGCGCAGTCGAACTGCAGCCAGTCGCGGTCGGGCCGCATGCCGCCGTGGCGGATCAGGTTGCGCGCGTCCTGCATCGAGAACAGGTTCTCGCCCGTGGCCATCGGCTTGGCGTAGTAGTTGCGCAGCGTGGCCTGCAGCTCGAAGTCGAGCGGATCGCCGGCTTCCTCGTACCAGAACAGGTCGTATTGCGACAGCGCCTTGGCATAAGCGATCGCCGTGTCGAGGTCGAAGCGGCCGTTCGCGTCCACGCACAGCTTCTGGCCGTCCTGCAGCACGCTCAAGATCGAGTCGATGCGGCGCAGGTCCTCGTCGAGCGAGTCGCCGCCGATCTTCTTCTTGACCACGGTGTAGCCGCGGTCGATGTAGCTGCGCATCTCGTCCTTGAGCTTGCCGTGGTCCTGGCCCGGGTAGTAGTAGCCGCCGGCCGCATAGACGAAGACCTTCGGGTTCGGCGTGCCGTTGCCGTAGCGCTCGGCCAGCAGCTGGAACAGCGGCTTGCCCTCGATCTTCGCCACCGCGTCCCACACCGCCATGTCGATGGTGCCGATGGCGACCGAGCGCTCGCCATGGCCGCCGGGCTTCTCGTTCTTGAACATCGCGTCCCACACCTTGTGCGGATCGAGGTTGCGGCCGCTCGCGTCGAGCAGCGTGTCGGGCTCGGCTTCGAGGATGCGCGGAATGAAGCGCTCGCGCATCAGCGTGCCCTGGCCGTAGCGGCCATTGGAATTGAAGCCGTAGCCGACCACCGGCTTGCCGTCGCGGACCACGTCGGTGATCACCGCCACGAGGCTCAGGGTCATCTTGCTAAAGTCGATGTACGCATTGCGGATGGGCGAACTGATCGGAAGGGTCTGTTCGCGGATCTCGACGATCTTCACGGGAGGTCTCCAGGAGCTGAGGAAGACCCGATGGTGGCCGCGCGGCGCCGATCCGGCCAATGCCCTTTTTCTAGACTTCGATGCCTTGAAAGCACCGCCATGAATTTCCTCTGGCTCGACGACTTCCTGGTGCTGGCCGAAACGGGCAACTTCTCGCGCGCGGCCGAGGAGCGCCACCTGACCCAGCCGGCCTTCAGCCGCCGCGTGCGCGCGCTCGAGGAATGGCTGGGCACCGAGCTGTTCGACCGCAGCGGCCAGCCCGCCACGCTCACGCCCGCGGGCGAATGGTTCGGCACGGTCGCGCGTGAACTGCGCGCGCGAGTCGACCGCATTCCCGCCGATGCGCGCGCCGTCAACGAAGCCGATGCCGCGACCCTGCGGCTCGCCGCCACGCATGCGCTCTCGTTCACCTTCCTGCCGCGCTGGCTGCGCACGCTCGAATCGCGCGTGGCACTGGGCCCGGTGCAGCTCATGTCGGACCTGTTGCCGCGCTGCGAGCTGCTGCTGTCGCAGGGCAAGGTGCAGTTCGTGCTGAGCCATGCGCATCCCGAGGCCGCGAACTCTCTCGATAACTCGGGAGCGCTGTCGACGCAGGTTGGCGCCGATGCGCTGGTGCCAGTAAGCGCGCGCGGTGCCAGGGGCCGCGCGCGGCATGTGCTGGGCAAGAGCGCCGCCGCGCCCGTGCCGCTGCTCGCCTACAGCCAGGAATCGGGGCTGGGGCGCATCGCGCAGGCCGTGCTGGGCCGCAGGCTCGATGCGCTGGCACCGAAGGTGGTGTTCACCGCGCACCTGGCCTCGGTGCTGCGGACCATGGCGCTCGATGGGCGGGGGATTGCGTGGCTGCCGAGGACATTGATCGACGAGGACATCGCGGCGGGAACGCTGGTGCCGGCCGGTGGCGAGGAATGGGTCGTGCCGCTGCAGGTGCGGCTGTACCGCGGGCGCGAGCCGATGGGCACGGCAGTCGAGGCGTTCTGGAAGGCGGCGCATCCCTCCTCGATCACGAGCCTCCACACCGGACACCATCAAGGTCCCGCCACTCCCAAACCACCCACACCAGCAAGGAGACCCGCATGAGAAAGCTCAAGATCATGGAGCACGTATCGCTGGACGGCGTGATCCAGTCCTCCAGCGAGGACGGCTTCCCGCACGGCGACTGGACCGCGCCCTACCGCACGCCCGAGGGCCGCGATCAAGTCCTCACCGCGCATGGCGAACGCTTCGACCTGCTGCTGGGCCGTCGCACCTACGACCTGTGGTCGGACTACTGGCCCAAGGCGCCGGGCGGGCCGATGGCGGACGGCCTGAATGCGGCGACCAAGTACGTCGTGACGCATCGCCCCGACAGCCTGGCCTGGGGTCCGTTCGAAGGCCTCGGGCCGGACATCGCCGAGAGCGTCGGCCGCCTCAAGTCGAGCGCCGGCCCGGACCTCGTGCTCTGGGGCAGCTCCACGCTGACATCGACGCTGCTCGAGCACGGGCTGGTCGACGAGATGATGCTGATCGTCTATCCGGTGCTGCTGGGCACAGGCAAGCGCCTGTTCGCGCAGGGATTGCCGGCGCGCGCCTTCGAGCTGGTCAGAAGCAAGACGACGCCGTCGGGGCTGGTGCTCGGCAGCTACAGGTTCGCTGGTGCTTTGAAGACTTGATGGTCAAGCGGCGCGGCGTTCCGATCGACAAGGACGGCCAAACTTCGAGGGCTCACGAAAAGAGGCCTTGTCCTTGGTTGTCTCCAGCCAGATCAGCGAACACTTCGTCAGCATCGCGAAACCGCCCTTGCTCGATCTCGCGATGTCCCAATGCCAGGAGCTTCAGCAACGCGATCGTCTTTTCGCGTTCCTCATAGCTGCGGACATCCATCACCACGAGCTTCGCTTCCCCGTCTTGCGTGATCAGCAGCGGTTCGCGACTCTCCGAGATGTCCTTGACGATATCCGTTGCGTGGTCCTTGAGATAGCTGATGGGTTTGACTTGGGTCGAGAACTTCATCGGAGTGGCCC
The DNA here is from genome assembly GCF_047325085.1 of Variovorax sp. Varisp41. Classification (NCBI taxonomy): domain Bacteria; kingdom Pseudomonadati; phylum Pseudomonadota; class Betaproteobacteria; order Burkholderiales; family Comamonadaceae; genus Variovorax; species Variovorax sp. Varisp41. The sequence continues at coordinate 1,786,379 of NZ_CP168541.1, read as the reverse complement.
TTCCGCGAACACGAAGGATCCATTCTGAACTGAATGAAGTCTCTCGACCCTGTCTCTCAAACGACGCCTTGCGCCAGCATCGCATCCGCCACCTTGACGAAGCCCGCCACGTTCGCCCCGTCGACATAGCTCACGCGGCCGTCCTCGCGGCGCCCGTGGGCCAGGCAGGCCTCGTGGATGCTGCGCATGATCTGCAGCAGGCGCGCATCGACCTCCTCGCGCGGCCATGACAGGCGCGCTGCGTTCTGGCTCATCTCCAGGCCCGAGGTGGCCACGCCGCCGGCGTTGCTGGCCTTGCCCGGCGCATACAGCACGTTGGCCGCCTCGAACACCTTGACCGCCTCGATGGTGGACGGCATGTTCGCGCCCTCGGCCACGCAGACCACGCCGTTCTTCACCAGCGTCTTCGCGTCCTCGACGTCAAGCTCGTTCTGGGTCGCGCTGGGCAGCGCCACGTCCACCGGCACGTGCCACGGCGTGGCACCGGCAACGAACTTCGCGCCGACGCGCTCGGCGTAGTCGCTCACGCGGCCGTAGTGGTGGTTCTTCACGTCCATCAGCACCGCGAGCTTCTCGGCGGTGAAGCCCGATTCGTCGACCACGGTGCCGCTGGAGTCGGACACCGTGACCACCTTGGCCCCGAGCGCCATGGCCTTCTCGATCGTGTACTGGGCGACGTTGCCCGCGCCCGAGACCGACACGCGCAGCCCCTCGAAGCCGAGCCCGCGCGTCTGCAGCATCTCCTGCGCGAAATAGACGTTGCCGTAGCCCGTGGCCTCGGGCCGGATCAGCGAGCCGCCGAACGAGAGGCCCTTGCCGGTGAACACGCAGTCGGCGCGGTTGGTGAGCTTCTTGACCATGCCGGTGAGGTAGCCCACCTCGCGGCCGCCCACGCCGATGTCGCCCGCGGGCACGTCGGTGTAGGCGCCCACGTGGCGGAACAGCTCGGTGGCGAAGGCCTGGCAGAAGCGCATGACCTCGCCCTGGCTGCGGCCCTTGGGATCGAAGTCGGAACCGCCCTTGCCGCCGCCCATCGGCAGCGTGGTCAGCGCGTTCTTGAAGGTCTGCTCGAAGGCCAGGAACTTGAGGATCGACAGGTTCACCGACGGATGGAAACGCAGGCCGCCCTTGTACGGGCCGATGGCCAGGCTGTGCTGGATGCGGTAGCCGCGGTTGACCTGCACGTCGCCGTGATCGTCAGTCCAGCAGACACGGAAGGTGATCACGCGCTCGGGCTCCACCAGCCGCTCCAGCAGCGCCTGCGTCTGGTAGCGCGGATGCTGAGCGATGAAGGGCCACAGGCTCTGGATGACCTCCGTCACGGCCTGCAGGTATTCGGGCTGCCCGGGATTGCGCTGGGCCACATTGGCCAGGAAGTCTTGGGCGCTGGCGTGCTTCATTCCTCTATCTCCAAAAAGGTGCGGTATGACCAAAATCGTGCATTCTCATGCACGAATGGCTCAAAGTTATGCACCAAAGTAATGAAATTCGTAGGGATAAGGTTCGAATCTGCACCAACTTGGATTGAAAAGGAATTCGCCGCCAGCGGAAGTCTGTCCGGTGGCGGCGAAGCTGGAGCGGCGCGCCGCACGACGCGGCCCGCCGGTTCGGCCCGTCAGGGCTGCACGTACGACTTGGTGCTGTACAGCGCCCCGTCGAGCTTGCGCAGCTGCGGCAGCCCCGTTCCGGCGTCCTTGGCCTGACGGTCGATGTAGGTCTGGAACACGTCCGCGTCGAGCACGCCAATGTCGAGACGGCGCGCCGCGGGAATGGCCGCCAGGGTCTTGTAGCCATCGCCGCCCGTGGCATTGAAGCTCAGCACGAAGAGCTTGTAGGTCTTCGTCAGGTCCAGCGGGCCCCAGGTGTTGGCGGCGGCATTGCGCACCTCGATGTTGGTGACGCGGCTGCCCTCGGCCCTGGTCGCGTTCACGTCGAAGCGGAGGTTGCCGGTGTAGGGATACGGGCCGGTCGAACCGTTGGGACCGTAGACCGCCTGCATGCCGTCCTCGAGCATGTTCTTGACCTCCTGGCCGGTAACGTCGAGGCGGAACAGCATGTTGCCGAAGGGCAGCACCTCGATCACGTTCGCCGCGGTCACGCGGCCGTTGAGCGGCACGCGCACGCCGCCGCCGCTCTGCAGCGAGATGTCGGCGCCGCCGTACTCGGCATTGGCCACGTCGACATAGGCCTGGGCCACCAGCTGCTGGATGTCGCCGCCGCGCAGGCTGACCTCGCCCAGTGCATTGCAGGCCGCGCTCGAGCGGCTGTAGTCGGTGCTGCCGACGCCACCCGGCACGCGGCGCGAGCAGAGCTCGACCGGCACCGTGGCCACCTCGCTCTTCGTGAACGCATCCACCTTGTCCTTGAAGGGCTTGAGCACCGCCGTGGCCGCCACGCTGGGCGTGGTCATGCGCAGGAAGCCGCTCGCCGCGATGTCGGCTAGGATCGCGGTCTTCTGTTCGGGCGTGGCCAGCGGCGGCGGCGTGGAGGTGGACGAAGTGCCGACCCTGAACTCGTCGCCGATCAGTACGTGCGGCGTGCCGGCGCAGTTCGTCACGTTGCCCTGGGCGTCGAAGGACACCTTGAGCTCGCCCACCACCTGGCTGTATTCCCAGGCCTGCACCAGGCAGACGGGCTTGCCGTCCTTGTCGGTCGCACGCGTGGGATAGGCGCCCGCGGGCGAACCCACGCCATAGGCCGTCAGCCCGGCCGGGCCGACCAGCGTGTGCGAGTCGCCGCCGACCACGACGTCCACGCCGCTGAGCTTGGCGATCACGGTCTTGTCGTACTCGTAGCCGATGTGGCTCATCACGATGATCTTGTTCACGCCGCGCGCCTTCAGCGCATCGATCTCGCGCTGGGCCGCGACGGCTTCGTCCTCGAAGGTGGTGTCGGGGTCGGGGCTCGACGAGGCCTTGGTCTTGGCCGCGATCGTCAGGCCCACGAGGCCGATCGACTGGCCGCCGCGCTGCACGACGATGGACTTGTCGACGTAGCCCGGCGCCTTCGAGGGATGGAGCGCGGATTTCGCACCGAAGTTGACGTTGGCGCTCAGCACCGGCGTCTTGCACGCGCCCTTGTGGAGGAAGTCGATGAACTTCTTCAGGCCGCTGTCGCCCTTGTCGAACTCGTGGTTGCCGAGCGTGAAGGCGTCGAAGCAGACGGTGTTCATCAGCGCGGCATCGGCCTCGCCGTCGGCGCCCGCGCGGTTGAAGTAGAGCGTGCCGGTCTGGGCGTCGCCCGCATGCAGCTTGAGCACGTTGGTGGACTTCGCGGCCAGCGCCTCGATGGCGGCCGTGACGCGCGGGAAGCCGCCCGCATCGACCTGCACCGGGCCGGGCGCGCCGCCGCTGGCGCTGCGCAGCTGCAAGGTCTTGGTCTTGCTGTCGAGGTTCGAGTGGTGGTCGTTGATGTGCAGGATCGTCAGATCCATCGGCTGGGCCGTGGGCGTACCCGGCGTATCGCCGCCACCGCCCGATGCGGGTGGCGGAATGAAGGCCACCGACGAACCATCACCGCCGCCGCAGGCAGCGAGCAACATCGCGGCCGCCAACGCGGACGCGCTCAGAATGCGTTTCAAGACTGATCCCCTCTTGTGAAAAACGGGATCGTGTGAAGCTCGGATGAAGCCGGGATGACAGCCTTGCGGCGCACGGGCCATGCCTGCGCGGCCCGCGTCATCGATGCGAGGATGCGCGGTGGTGCCGGTGTCCGGGAAACGGACGCCCGCTGTCCCCGAATCATCCGGATGTCGCCGCAACGGCGGTCTCAAGTCGTTGATTTCAAAGGATTCCGGTGCTGGCACGTTGCGCGCTACTGCGAAAGGCGGCAGCGCGTACCGCATCTGCCGCGCCCGATGGTGCGACCAGCCTCCTGAAAGAGCTGCCAGCACCTTTCCCACGACACAAGAGCTTCGAGAACCTCCAAATGCCACACCATCATCCCGCCGAGCACGATGACATCTGGTCCGTGGAGGGCCGCTTCCAGCACCTGCTTTACAGCCCCAAAGGCGGCATCGAAGGGCTGTTGATAGACACGGAAGGCATCGTCACGCAGTTCGTGGTCGATCCCCACGACAGCTCGAGCGTCACCCTGTTGCTGAGCCTTCGTCGCGACCAGGCGCTGGTCGTCGAAGGCCGCGAAACCGGACCTTCGCCGAAGGGCGACGGCGAACACTTCGTCTACCACTTCGAGCGATTGGCGGCCGTCGACGGTCGCGCGACCAGAACGGCCGAACCGCAAACGCAGGTGCATGGGAAGGTCGTGCGCCTGAACTTTGCCAAGCATGGCGCCGCCAATGGCGTTGTTCTGGACAGCGGCGATTTCGTTCACCTCCGTCCGCAGGGAATGGAGCGCCTGCAACTGAAGCCCGGAGATCAGGTACAGGCGCAAGGCCCGGCCTCTCCGCTCGCCACGGACAGTGGGTGGGCGATCGAAGCGCACAGCGTCAACGGCGAATTGCTTTGACCCTGCGACGTGGCCTCGCAGCCGTGCTTTCCTGCTGCCGGGCATCGACTTGCATGGCCTTCTTCGCGGCAGGTGCGCGCAATGGCTCGGGTCCGTTGCTCGCAGCATGCATGCACGAGAGCCATGCAACGCAAGAAACCATGTCACGCAGCTTTTTGCGCCCACCGGACGGGCAAACAGCCCCGCGCGGTACCGCTGTCCTACTCCCGGTGCTCTTCCTTCCTGGGCTGCTCGACATGCTCGGGCGAAGCCGCCGGGCGCCCCGCCTGGACGTGCGGAGGAGATGCCGGATGCTCTCTGGGCGTCGACTCACGCATGCGCAAGGCCTGTTGCTCATCCGATCGGCGCGATGCATTGACCTGGCGCGCGCTCTCGATCGATGCGGGGGCAACAGACTGCGGGCGCTGCTGTCCGCCGATCACGGGTTCCGCCCTTCGCGGTGCTTCAGGTGCCAGCCGAGCGGAGGCCGCGGCCGGCACCGCGGGCTCGGCCGCCTTGGCCGCAACAGGGGGTGGCGCGACCCGAGGATGCGCCTCAACGGGCGCAGCGGGAATCTGCGGCGGCACCGCGACTGTCTGTCGCGCGGGCTCGACAGGCCGGGCCGCGGCGGGCGGATGACCAGGCACAAGTGCCGCGACCGGCTTCGCGCTCTCCGGGACGGGGGCCACCGCATGCACCACCGAGGGCAACGCGGCGGCCAGATGGGCACTTGCCGGAACTGCTGCTTCAAAGGAGCGGCCACTGGCCGTTGCGCTGGCGGGCGCCACCACTGTGACCGTGCGCGTGTTGTTGATGTTCGTGACATTGGTGACGTTCGTCGTCGTGTTCGTCACGTTGTAGATGGTCGTGTTCTGCACGCGCATGCCGACGTTGGTCACCGGCGGCGCGCTGACGACCACCGCGGGTGGAGTTCCCACGGGTGCCGGCACGATCAAGCCGAGCCGCGAGCCGGGCGGTGCGGGAACGAATACGCCCTGCGGTCCGATGGGTGCGAGCCCGGCCACCACGCCTGCCGCCGCGGCTGAAACCACCAGACTGACACCCGGCGGCGGCGGAATGAACGCGACGCCCGGTCCCGACCAGTGGCCGGTGATGAAGACCACGACTCCATCGCGATGCTCGTAGTACGGCTGTACCCAGGCATAGCCTGGTTCGGGCGGCATGGCCCAACGTCCCGCGGCCCATACCCAGTTGCCCTGCCATGTCCAATAGCCGCCAGTCCAGACCGCTCCCGCGAAGGGAGGTGACGGCGGTCTCTCCACCAACATGGGCGGCGGGGCCCATGCCACCGCAATCGGCGGGGGCTGATACAGCGGCGGATCGACATACACGCTCACGACACGCGGAGCAACGGCGGCGACAGGCACGGGTTGGACCGTCGCATGGGACACCAGCGGTGGCTGCACGACACAACCTGCGGCCAGGAGTGCCAACGTCATCGCCGAAATTTCGACAACGAAGAATGAAGATCTCTTGCTCATTGCTCTTCCGGATCTGCGTGCGCCGCAGCACAGGAAGAACCTAACGGGCACCGAGAAATCGGCGCTGACAGCAGCGAAGAGAATTTCTCGCCAACGCGGTTCTTTCCTTCTCCGCCGCGAACCGTCAGGTGGCACTCAGGCTAACGGCACCCGCGTCGCAACGATTTGCGCAAAGCATCTGCACGAAGGGCGGACCAACTTGTGGTCATTCGAGACCCGACCTGGCGCCAAAACAACCTGTCGGGCCTACGCACCTAGATCCGCCCGCCGTCCGTCAGCACCGTGCGCCCCGTCACCCAGCGCGCATCGTTCGACGCGAGGAACGCCACCACGTCGGCGATGTCCTCGGGCTCGGCCAGCCGGCCCAGCGGCGTGAGCGCGGTCTCCTCGCGCAGGTGATCGGCCGGGATGCCCGAGGTCATGTCGGTGCGCGTGATGGCGGGCGCCACCGCGTTGACGCGGATGTTGCGCGCGCCGAGCTCCATCGCGAAGCCCTTGGTGAGCACTTCGACCGCGCCCTTGGCCGCGGAATACAGCGCGGTGCCGCCACCGGGGATGTGGACCAGGTCGGTCGACACGTTGACGATGGCGCCGCCCGCCTTCGGGATGTGCGGCAGCACGGCCTGCGTCAGAACGATGGTGCTCCACGCATGGGTGTCCATCTGCTCGACGAACATGGCGCGCGTGAGCTCGCCCACCGGCGCCGCGACGAAGGTGCCGGCCGCATGCACGAGGATGTCGATGTGGCCGTAGGTCTCGACAATGGCGGCCACGGCGGCGTTCGCCGCGGCCTCGTCGGTGACGTCGGCCTGGAACGCGGATGCGCGGCCGCCCTCGGCGACGATGCCGCGCACCACGGCCTCGGCCGCGGCGGCATTGCTCCGGTGCAGCAGCGCGACGGTGATGCCGTCGCGCGCGAGGCGGCGCGCCACGGCGGCGCCGATGCCGCGCGAGCCGCCGGAGACGACGGCGATCTTCTGGTTCTGTGTGTTCATGAGGAAGCTTCTTTCTTCGCGAAGAGGGATGACAAGGAAGCTTCGAAGGTAGGGCCGCGCGGCGCGTTGCACGAGCCATGCGGACGCAACGGGGCGTTGCCGCCGCTGCAACGCCAGCGGCGGCGCGCGCCCTCTCAGGCCGCGCCGGGCGGCTCGAGTTCGCGGTACTTCTGCTCGAGCAAGGCCAGCACCGCGCGCACCGCGGAGCTCATGCCCTTGCGGCTCGGGTACAGCACGTAGGCCTGCGTGGCCAGCGAGGGCCAGGCCGGCAGCACGCGGCGCAGCCGGCCATCGGCCAGCGCATCGCGGCAGGCCTCGAGCGGCAGTTGCACCAGGCCCGCGCCGCGCAATGCGGCCTCGCGCAGGGCCTGGTAGTTGTCGCTAATCAAGAGCGGCTGCGGATGGTGCAGCAGCGCCTGGCCGTCGGCATCGACCAGCGCCCAGGGCCGCACGCTGTCGGGCCCGCCGCCCTGGCCCAGCGCCGGAAAGCGATGCAGGTCGGCCGGCTCGGTGGGTTCGCCATGCGCCGCCAGCAGCGAGGGCGCGCCCACCAGCTCCATGCGCCCCACGCCGATCGGCCGCGCGACGATGTCGGCCGAGGCCAGCGGCTGGCTCGCATAGCGGATCGCGAGGTCGATGCGTTCGCCCAGCAGATCGACGAAGCGGTTCGACAGGTCGAGCGTGATGCGCACCTTCGGATGCCGCAGGCTGAATTCGCCGAGCCAGCCGCCGAGCAGCAGCTCGCCCGACACCGGCGAAGCGCTGATGCGCACCGGCCCAGCGGGCTCGCCCAGCGTCTCGTCGACGGTGGCGCGCACCGCCTGCGCCTCGTCGGCCATGCTGCGCGCGTGGCGGTAGACGCGCTCGCCCACGTCGGTGACCTGGAAGCGGTGCGCCGAGCGCTGGATCAGCCGCACGCCGAGCTGCTTCTCGAGCGCGCCCACGCGCCGGCTCAGGCGCGACTTGGGCGTGCCGGTCTCGCGCTCGGCCGCCGAGAAGCCACCCGCCTCGACCACGCGGGCGAACAGGAGCAGGTCGTTGAGGTCTTCCACCATGCTGTCGATGCCTTTCTTGCGTTTCCCTCGAGCGTGGCGCGGCGGCGCGTTCCACGGCTGCAACGCGGCGTGCCAGTGCCGGTATCGCGGCCGCCGCCGCGAATGCGTAGCCTGCGCGGTTTGACGATCCGCCCGCCGATGCCGACCTCCATTCTCACCACCCCGACGCCGGCCCCGGCCGATGCCGCCACACGTGGCGCCACCCTGGCCGCCGCCTGCCTCTCGATGGCCGCGATCGCGATGTCGATCACCGCTGCGGGCGTGGCGCTGGTGCCGATCGGCGCGGCCTTCGGCATCGGCTTCGGCGCGCTGCAATGGGTGCTCAACCTCTTCGTGCTGAGCTTCGCCGCCTTCCTGCTGCCGGCCGGCGCGCTCGCCGACCGCATCGGCCAGCGCAGCAGCTTCATCGCGGGCTGCGCGATCTTCAGCGCCTTCACGCTGATGGCCGTGCTGGCCACGCGCACCGAATGGCTGCTGGCCGCGCGCTTCCTGCAGGGTGCCGGTGGCGCGCTGCTCGCGGCCAGCGGTCCGGCCGCGCTCACGGCCGTGTTCCATGGCGAGGCCGAACGCAAGCGTGCCTTCGGCTGGCTCGGCAGCTGCGGTGGCGTCGGGCTCACGCTGGGCGCGCTGTTCTCGGGCGCCGCGGCCGCGCAAGGCGGCTGGCGCGCGGCGCTCGCGATCCATCTGCCGCTGGTGCTGGCCGCGCTTGCGCTGGCGCTGTGGAATTTCCGCGGCCATGCGGGCCGGGCGGCGGGCGCGCGCTTCGATCTCGTGGGCGCCGTGCTGGGCTTCGTGACCATTGCGGCCGCGATGGCCTTCGGCATCCTCGGCGCCGAGCGTGGCTGGGGCGCGAGCGCCGTGCTCGCCTGCCTGGCGATCGCGCTCGTCGCGGGATCGTTGTTCGCGCGCTCGCAACGCCGGCACCCGGCACCACTGCTGCCACCCGCCCTGCTGCGCAACCGCGGCTTCGTGTTCGCCTGCCTGCTCACGTTGCTGTTCACCACGGTGTGGGTCGCGATGTTCATCTACGTGCCGCTGCACCAGCAGGCAGCGCGCGGCCACGACGCGGACCATGCGGGACGCACCCTGCTCGCGCTGCTGATGCCCGCGATGGTGATGCCGGCCCTCGCCTCGCGCCTGGCCGTGCACACCGGCACGCGAGCCGTGCTGGTCGGCGGCTGCCTCGCGATGGCGATCGGCCTGGGCTTGCTCTACGCAGCGTGGGCCGATCTCTCGCGTCCCGCCGCGCTCGAATGGCTGGCACTAGCCCTCTGCGGTAGCGGCGCCGGCTGCCTCTACGGCCTGCTCGACTACCTTGCGATGGCCAGCCTGCCGAACGCGCTGGCCGGCACCGGCTCGGCCACCTTCAACGTGCTGCGGCTGCTCGGCGATGCGCTCGGCGCCATCGTGCCGGGCGCGGTGCTGGTGCAGGCCCTGGCGCCGCGGCTCGCGGCCGCCAGTGGCGAGCCCGTGACGCGCGAGATGCTCAACGCCGTGGCGGCCGGACAGTTCGGCGCGCTGGCCTCGGGCGGCGCGGAGGCGGCCGAGGCCTTTCACGGCGCGATCGCCGCCGTGCCCGCGGTGCTGGCCGTGCTGGTGCTGCTCGGCGCCGTGCTGGCCTGGTGGCGCGCCGAGCGACCTTGAAGGAGCGGCCTCGCCATCCATCGAGCCCTACACTGCCGGCCGATGGCTCCCGTCCCTTTCCCACCTCGCCATGCCTGAGCGCCTGACCTGCTGCTTCTGGCACGGCGATGCCTTGCGCAGCCGCAGCGTGAGCGATGTCGTGCTCACGTCGCGGCTGGAGATTCCCGAGCCGCCGGCGCGTCTGGTGGTCGACTGGCGGCGCGACGCGATCACGCAGCTGATGCTCGAGCCCGGCGACGTCGAGCCCCTGTCGCTGGCGCGCGCGAGAACGCGCTGGCCCGACTACGGCCGCTGCGTGCAGGCGGTGGCCGACTGGGCCCGATCACGAGGACTGCCCGGCTTGCCAGGCGACGCCGACGTGGCGCTGATGGCCTGCCGCGGCGCGCGCTATCACCACGACGGCGCGCAGTACGGCGGCGCGCTCTTCTGCAACCTCTTCCTCGGCGAGGACCTCGGCCTCGACGTGCACTTTCCATCGGCCGGCGTGCGCATTCCGCTCGCGCGCGGCACGGTGATGCTGTTCGACACCTGCCAGCCGCATGCCGTCATTCGGCGCGATGGCGAGGGCTTCGATGCCAAGGACTTCGGCGCGGAGCGCGACACCCTGCAGGTGTTCCTGACCTGGGAGCTGCCGATCGAGGACGAGGCGCTGGTCCGCGCGATGGGGATCCGCTTCGACGTCGATCCCTCGAGCGCATCGCGGCTGACGGAAGAACAGGTGCTGGTGAACGGCGAAGCGGCGACGCCGGACCCCGCGTCCGGTCGCTGGATCCGCGCCGCCTGAACGCGCCGTCCGAGCGCGCCGTCTGAGCCCCGGCTCGCGCCCGCGAGCAATGACTTTTGATCATTTCTCGCATGAGTTAATTGTGATTGAGCCGCCACGGCCCCTCACGTATCTTCAGCGCTCGAATCATCGAGAGACAAGCCCTTTTCGAGCCGCATGGCATCGAAGGCGGCACGAAGGAACGCATGAGAATTCTGGCCGAGGGTCTGCAATTTCCTGAAGGGCCGGTGGCGCTGGGCGACGGCTCGGTGCTGCTGGTCGAGATGCGCGCGGGCCTCGTCGTGCGGATCTCGCCCGATGGCGAGCGCCACGTCGTCGCCGACTGCGGCGGCGGTCCGAACGGCGCGGCGATCGGACCCGACGGCGCGCTCTACGTCTGCGACAACGGCGGTAGCGCCTATGTGCCGGGCCGCTTCACCTCGACCGGGCCCGCGGCCGATTACGAAGGCGGCAGCATCCGCCGCTTCGACCTGCGCACGGGCGAGCACACACTGCTCTACACGCATTGCGACGACCATCGGCTGTCGTCGCCGAACGACCTCGTCTTCGATGCGAACGGCGGCTTCTATCTCACCGACTTCGGCAAGAAGCATGCGCGGCTGCGCGACTACGGCGGCGTCTACTACGCGCTGCCCGACGGCTCGCGCATCGTCGAGGTGGCCTATCCGCTGCTGTCGCCGAACGGCATCGGCCTCTCGCCCGACGCGCGCGTGCTCTACGTGGCCGAGACCGAGACGGCGCGGCTGTGGGCCTTCGACATCGTCGAGCCCGGCGTGGTGCGCAAGCATCCCTTTCCCTCGCCGCATGGCGGGCGCATCGTCTGCGGACTGCCGGGCTTCCAGCGCTTCGACAGCCTCGCGCTCGAGGCCGGCGGCAACATCTGCGTGGCCACGCTGATCACCGGCGCGGTCTCTGTCATCGCGCCCGACGGCACGCTGCTGCGGCAGGTGGTCTTCCCCGACAGCTACGTCACCAATCTCTGCTTCGGCGGGCCGGCCATGCAGACCGCCTACGTCACGCTGTCGGGCACGGGGCAGCTCGCCTCGCTGCCCTGGCCCGAGCCGGGCCTGCGGCTGCATTTCAACGCGTAGCCCCGAGGCACGCGCACTGGAACACCCCTGGAGACACCCATGATCCGCCGCGAATTCATCGCCACCCTGGCCGGCGCCTGCGCTGCTGCCGCCCTGCCGCCGGCACGCGCCGCGGCGCCCTATCCGAGCCGGCAGGTGCGCGTGGTCGTGCCCTTCACCGCGGGTGGCGGCACCGACGTGGTGGCGCGCGCGATCGCGATGGGGCTGTCGGAGTCGATGGGCCAGTCCTTCTTCGTCGACAACAAGCCCGGTGCCAGCACCTTGATCGGCTCGGAACTGGTGGCCAAGGCGGCGCCCGACGGCTACACGCTGCTGGTCGCGAGCGTGCCGCATGCCACCAACCCGTGGATGATGAAGAGCATGCCCTTCGACACCGCGAAGGCCTTCGCGCCGATCGGCCTCGCGGTGCAGTCGCCGTTCATCATGGTGGCCTCGTCCACCTCGTCGATCCAGTCCTTCGAGGACGCGCTCGCGGCGGCACGCTCGAAGCGGCTGTCCTTCGCATCCACCGGCAGCGGCACGGCCGACCACCTGTCGATGGAGCTGCTGGCGCTGCAGTCGGGCGTGACGATGACGCACGTGCCCTACAAGGGCACCGGCCCCGCGCTGGCCGACCTGATGGGCGGCCACGTCGACCTGATGTTCGCGAACGTGGTCGCGGCGGCACCGCTCGTGAAGTCGGGCAAGCTGCGCGCGCTGGCCGCGTCGACCGCGCGGCGTTCGCCCTCGCTGCCCGAGGTGCGCACCGTCGCCGAGGCCACGGGCAAGCCCTTCGACGTCAGCGCCTGGACCGGCGTGCTCGCGCCAGCGGGCACCGACGCGGCCATCGTGGAACGCCTGAGCGCCGAGGTGCGCAAGGCCCTGCAGACGCGCGCCACGCGCGAGGCGCTGACGGTGAACGGCGCCGAGCCAGTGGGCAGCACGCCGGCGGAGTTCCAGGCCTTCATCGCGCGCGAGATGAAGACCTGGGGCGAGATCATCGCCAAGGCCGGCATCACGCCGAGCTGAGCCGAGCGCCGCATGCCCTACGTCATCCTCGCGCTCGACCAGCCCGACGCACAGGCGCTGCGCGAATCGCTCAAGCCGGCGCACCTCGACTACCTGAGCGAGCGGCAGGAACGCATGCTGGCCGGCGGCGCGGTGCTCGACGAGCACGGCCGCGCGATCGGCGCGCTGATCATCGTGGACGCCGACGACCGCGCGGACGCGGAACGCTTCATCGGCGACGACCCCTTCGCGCAAGGCGGCCTGTTCGCCTCGGTGCGCGTCATGCCCTGGCGGCAGGCCTTTTTCGACCGCCGCCGCACGAAGTGAAGCGCGTCGGGAGCGACCGGTTCCTCAGCCGCCAGCGGGCCGCGCCCTGCGCTCGAACATCGGCACGGTCACGCCCTTGGCCTCGCTGCCGTCGGCCTTCCACACCAGCGTGTCGGCCGGGAACTCGTCCTTGCGCGTCATCGCATCGACCCTGGACGCGACCAGCGCCACGGCCTCCTTGACCTCGGGATTCCACGCGAAGACACCCGCGCGGCCATACCAGACCACCGGCGTGGCGGCGTCGAGGCGGCGGTCGGGGCACATGGTGATGCGGCGCTGCGCGAGCACGCGCAGGGCACCGACGCCCACGGCGCGGATGCCGGGCCGGGTGCGCTCGGCGGAGTGGCCCGGACACACGAGCGCCGCCTGCTCGATCGCGTTGTCATAGACCTGGGCATCGCTTTGCGCACGGGCCTGGAAGGCCACGAGAGCGCCGAGCAGGGCGAGGCCGGAAACCGGCCATGAGAGACGGTGTTGCATGCGTATCTTCCTCCTGGTTCATTCATCGGTCGACGAACAGATCGCCGGGTGCATTCTTGCAAACGCCGCGCGGGCCGCCTGTAGGCCGACGACGCACCGGCCGCGGCGCTGGCGATAATGGCCGCCCCATGATCGTCCGCCCCCGTCCCCACTGGCTGCGCATGCTGTTCGTCTGGCACGGCTCGGTGCTGTCGTCGATCGTGCCGCAGCTGTTGTGGACCACCGGCTTCGCGGTCCTCGTGACCGTGCTGCACGGCCGGCTGTTCCAGTGGAAGGTGCCGCTGAACTTCGTGCCCTTCTCGCTGATCGGCCTCACGCTCGCCATCTTTCTGGGCTTTCGCAATGGCACGAGCTACGCGCGCTACTGGGAGGCGCGCACGCTCTGGGGCACGCTGCTCAACGAGACGCGCACGCTGGTGCGCCAGCTGATCACGCTGCTGCCCTCGCGCGAGGGCATCGAGCTGCCGGTCGCGCGACTCATCGCCTTCGTGCATGCCTTGCGGCATCAACTGCGCGGCACCGATGCCGCGGCCGACCTCGCGCGCCTGCTGCCGGAAGAGGACTGCTCGCGGCTTCGGTCCGTGCGCTTCAAGCCCGCGGTACTGCTGCTGATGGTCGGCGAATGGCTGCAGGCGCAGCGCCTGCAGGGCCGGCTCGCGCCCGAACTCGCGCAGGCCATCGAGCTGCCGCTGGGCCGGCTCACCGAGGCACTCGGCGGCTGCGAGCGCATCGCGGGTACGCCGATCCCGTTCACCTACGCGGTCATCATCCACCGCACCATCTACCTCTATTGCGTGCTGCTGCCCTTCGGGCTGGTCGATGCGATCGGCGCGATGACGCCGGTGGTGGTGGCCTTCATCGCCTACACCTTCTTCGCGCTCGAGGCGCTCGGCGCGGAGATCGAGGAACCCTTCGGCATGGAGCCCAACGACCTCGCGCTCGATGCGATGTCGCACACCATCGAGGCGAGCGTGCGCGAGATGTTGGGCGAGACGCTGCCGGCGCCGAGCGCGAAGGGCGTGGGGTACGTGCAGACCTAGCGACCGGGCCGCTCGCTCAATCGAGGCGGATGTTCTTGTCGCGGATCAGCTGGCGCCAGCGCACCGACTCGCGCCGGACCTCCGCCGCCATCTGATCGGGCGTCGAGACCACGGGCTCGGCATAGGCGAGCCGCAGTTTCTCGATCAGCGCGGGATCGCGGCTCGCACGGGTGATCTCCTCGTTCAGGCGAACGACGATCTCGCGCGGCGTCTTCGCGGGCGCCCAGAAGCCCTGGAAGCTCGCGACGTCGGCACCGGGCACGAGCTCGGCGATGTTCGGCACCTCGGGCGTCGCGGGGTTTCGCTGGCCGTAGCCCCAGACCGCCAGGGCCCGCACGCGGCCCTCCTTCATGAAGGGAATGGCATTCGCGACCGGCTCCCAGACCAGCGGAACGGTGCCGGCCGCCACGTCGGTCAGCGCGCCGCCCTTGTAGGGCACGTGGAGCATCTCGACCTTCTCCTGCGCCAGGACCAGCTCCATGACCAGGTGCGGAAAGCCACCGAGCCCGTACGAGGCATAGCTGTATCTGCCGGGCGCCGCGCGCGCCAGCGCCATCGCTTCCTGCAGCGTCCTGGCCGGGAAGTCCCTCGCGGTCACGAGGTACAGGCCGTTGCGCACCGTCTGCGCGACGGGCGCGAAATCCTTGTCGACATCGAAGGGCAGCCTGGCGAAGGCGTGGGGGTTGCTCACGAAGGAATTCGAGACTGCGTAGAGCAGCGTGTAGCCGTCGGCCGGCGCCTTGGCCACCGTGTCCTGCGCGATGTTGCCGGTGGCGCCGGGCTTGTTGTCGACGACCACCGGCTGGCCGAGCGCCTTCGACAGCTTCTCGCCGTACATGCGCGCGATGACGTCCGCGGCCAGGCCGGCGGGCAGGCCGATGACGATGCGGATGGGCCGCGTCGGCCAGTTCGCCTGGGCGGTGGCCGCGACGCTCGCCAGCGCGAGCACGCTCGCGGCCAACAGCCGGCGAATGGAAAGAGGATGGGAATAGGAATGGCTCATGTATGTCTCCTGGGCTCTGGTGGCCGCTCAATAGCTCGGGCTGAATGCCGCGGGTTTCAGGAGCTTCGACTCCTGCGTCTCGATGAAGCGGAAGATCTTCGGCGCGTACGCCTGCCACTGCGGATCGGCCGACAGGGCGGCGCGACGCCGGTCGCGATCCGCGAGGTCGTCGTAGGCCCACAGGTGGACGATCTCGTTGAGCGGTCCGAACTCGGTGTGGAAGTAGCCGACCATGCGGCCCAGGTGCTGGCGCTGCAGCGCCAGTCCACCCTCGTGCTCGTAGGTGTGGAGGTAGTCGCGCACGGTGCCCGCGCGCACGCGGTAGGTGCGTTGTTCGACGATCATCGGTAGTCCTTTTCTCGGGGCGTGCGTGTCCCCGCGGCGCCGGCGCGAGGCCCGGCATCGCTGCAATCACTGCATGGACGACGCGGGTAGCGTCAGTGCGGCGCGGGGAAGTTGGTGTCGTGCTTCTCGCTGATCAGCGCGACCTTCTCGCCCGAGAAGCCGGGGCCCGCCAGCGCGGAGATCTCCCTGAAGTAGCGGTCCTGCCCGCCCGGCACGCTCCAGTCGAGCATGCGCGCCGTGGTGGTGCCGACGTTCCGGAAGCGATGGACGACGCCGCGCGGCAGATAGACGATGGTGCCGGCGCCCACCGTGCGCGTGGTATCGCCCGCGGTCACTTCATAAGTGCCTTCGACGATGAAGAAGCATTCTTCCTGCGTGAAGTGCAGATGGTCGGGCGGCCCCTCGCCGGGCCGGTGGCAGGCCATGATCACCGAGAGCCTGCCACCCGTCTGTTCGCTGCCGAGCAGCACCTGCATGTCGAGGCCGAAGGGCCGGATCGCCTCGGCCTCCTCGGGCGTGACGATGACCGCGCCGGTCTTCGAGGGTTCGTTCTGCATGTCATGTCTCCTGGGGAAATGAAGAGGGCTGGCCGTTCGACACGAAGGCCTCCATGGGACGCACGGGCACGCCCCGCACCAGCGGCACGCAGTCCGGCGGGAACTCCTGCCGGAAGCGGAAGCCTTCGGCCAGGGCCTGCTCGATGTACGGCTCCAGCCGCGCCATCGCGCCCGTCTCGTAGTCGTGCAGCACGCTGAGGGTCCAGTCCTGCCCGTGTGCCTGCGCGAGGGCCGTCCGCGGCCAGCCCTCGGGGTCGTCCCAGTCGCGCGGGATCGAGTTCCAGAGCACGCAGGTGAATCGCCCCTCGCGCAGGAACGCGAGCGCCTCGCGGCTCAGCAGATGGGGACCGAGGACGCCACCGCCACCGAAGGGCCGGAACAGCCTGTCGGGATGCGAGAGCTCGCCGATCAGGGCCTGCGTGCGGCCGATCTCCTGCTGCGGCGCGAACGGGTCGGACGCTGCACCGAGCGGTACGTCGTGCGTATAGGTGTGGTTGCCGATCCAGTGGCCTTCCTCCCTCGCCCGGCAGGCGAGCGCACGGCCTTCCTTCGAGGCCAGGTTCTGGCCGAGCACGAAGAAGGTCGCGCGGATGCCGTGGCGCGCCAGCACGTCGAGCACGTGCGGGGTCACGGCCGAGGTGGGGCCGTTGTCGAACGTGAGCGTGATCGAGCGGCTCATCGGCCGGGCGCGCATGCGCGGTGTGGGTTCAATCTCTTGTCTCCTTCGGTATCGCGGGGAAGCTGGCGCAATGATCGGCATCGGGGTCGCTACACACAATATGGAAACGAAAGAAGATACTTTTTCCAGATTCGATGCAATGATCGGCCATGCCCGACTTCCTGAACCAGGCCAGCGTGCTGTCGCTGCGCTGCTTCGTGGCGGTGGTGAACGCCAACAGCTTCACGACCGCCGCACGCCAACTGCGCATGGCGCCGTCCTCGGTCACCAAGCATCTGCAACTGCTCGAGCGCGCGACCGGCGCCGCGCTGGTTCACCGCACCACGCGGCGCATCAGCGTCACCGATGCGGGCGAGGCCTTCTACGCGCGCTGCGTGGACATCCTCGAGCAGCTCGAGGGCGCCGTGGCCGGCATCGCGGGCGAGCAGGCCGCCGGCGGCCACCTGCGCGTGACGGCGCCGCCCTCCTTCGCTTCCGCGGTCGTCGCGCCGGCGCTGCCTAAATTCCTCGAGAGCCATCCCGGTGCCACCGTGGACCTGGTGGTGAACAGCAACGTGCCCGATCTCGTGCGCGAACGGGTCGACCTCGCGCTGTTCATCGGCGAGGAGCTGCCGACCAAGAAGGCGCAGCTGGTGCTGGCCCAGAGCCCGCAGGTCCTGTGCGCATCGCCCCAATACCTGAAGTCGCACGGCACGCCGCGCTCGGTCGAAGATCTCGCGCGGCATCGCTGCCTGTGCCCGCGCTTCTCGGAGGTCGCCGAGACCTGGCACCTGGAGGTCAAGGGACAGTGGCAATCGATCCGGCCGCAGGCCGTGCTGTTATCGGACAACGGAGACGCGCTGCGCAGCGCCTGCGTGGCGGGCGCGGGCATCGGCAACTTCTACCGTTTCCATGTGGCCGAGCACCTGGCGCGCGGCACGCTCGTGGAGGTGCTGCCCCGGAACCCGCTGCGCGCCAAGACGATCTACGCGGTGCTGCCCCACCGCAGCATGATCCGGCCCCTGGTACGCAGCTTCACGGCCTTCGTGCGCGAGGCCGTCGAGCAGGCCTTGCAGGACACGCAGACGCTGCGCAGGAAGGATCGCGCGGCAGCCGCGCGATGAAACCGCCCCTTCAGACCAACGCCCCGATCCTCTGCGCATTCCCCGGCGTCGTCGGGTTGTAGACCACCAGGCTGAGGTCCGGCCGCCCATCGACCGTGAACGACGAGTACTCGAAGGCCAGCGGCCCGAGCACCGGATGGCGGATGTGCTTGACCGCTTCTCCGTGCACGCCGACCACGTCGTTGTCGCGCCACATGGCGTCGAACTCGGGGCTCAGCCGGCACAGCTCTTCGACCAGCGGCTGCACCAGCGCCGCGGCGCCGGTTCGGGTGGCGTCGGCGCGGAAGGCTCCGAGCGCGAAGCGCGCCACGCTCTGCCAGTCGTACTGCGCGGCACGTGCGCGCGGGTCGAGGAAGATGAAGCGCAGGATGTTGCGCTGCCCGGGCGGCAGCAGGCCGTAGTCCACCAGCATCACGCTCGAGGCGCGGTTCCATGCCACCACGTCCCAGGTCGCGGTGCGCATCAGCGCGGGACAGGGAGGCAGCGCATCGAGCACGCGCTGCAGCCGCGGCGTCACCCCCTCGGGCTGGCGATAGCGCACCTCGGGCGGCCGGCCCAGGCCCAGCAGGTAGAGGTGCTCGCGCTCGATCTCGGTGAGCACCAGCGCCTGGGCGATGCGCTCGAGCACCTCGGCCGAGGGCGCGCCGCCGCGCCCCTGTTCGAGCCAGGTGTACCAGGTGGCGCTGATGTGGGCGCGCTGCGCGACCTCCTCGCGGCGCAGGCCGGGCGTGCGGCGCCGGTCCGGCGAGTAGCCGAAGGCCGCGGGATCGAGCCGGGCACGGCGGTCCTTGAGGTAGTTGCCGAGGGCATTGCCGTCCGCCGGATTGCCGTTTGCCATTGCGCTCATGCTGTTAGCCGCCATACCACGATAACGTCACTACTTTACCGGGATGGCTCGCGGTCCGAGACTGGCCTCCAACCCAACCTGGAGATCTTTCCCATGCGAGTGTTCGTCACCGGCGCGACCGGTTTCATCGGCCTGCCCGTCGTCAAGGAACTGGTGGCGGCCGCCCACCAGGTGATCGGCCTGAGCCGTTCACAGGAGAAGGCGGCCGCCTTGAAGGCAGCCGGCGCCGAGGTGCTGCACGGCACCCTGGAAGACGCCGGCAGCCTGCGCGCCGGCGTCGAGCGCGCCGACGGCGTGATCCACCTGGCCTTCAACCACGACTTCTCGCGCTTCGTGCAGAACTGCGAGGACGACCGCCGGGTCATCGATGCGCTGGCCTCGGCGCTCGCGGGCTCCGATCGACCGCTGGTCGTCACCTCCGGCACCGGCATCGCCAACACGGTGGCGGGCCAGCCCGCGAAGGAAGACCATCCGACCGTGGGTGCCGACACGCATCCGCGCGCGGCCTCGGAAGAGGCAGCCAATGCCGCCGCCAAGGCCCATGGCGTGAACGTGTCGATCGTGCGGCTGCCGCAGGTGCACGACACGGCGCGCCAGGGCCTGATCAGCCCGCTGATCGAAATGTACCGCGACAAGGGCGCCTGCGCCTATGTCGGCGATGGCCTCAACCGCTGGCCCGCGGCGCATGTGCTCGACGTGGCGCGGCTCTTCAGGCTCGCTCTCGAGAAGGCCGCGCCGGGCGCGAAGTACCACGCGGTGGCCGAGGAAGGCGTGGCGATGCGCGAGATCGCCGAGGCGCTCGGGCGGCGGCTGCAACTGCCGGTCCGCTCCCTCGCGCCCGACGAAGCAGCGGGCTTCTTCGGCTGGCTCTCGATGTTCGCGGGGATGGACCTGCCCGCGTCGAGCGCGTGGACGCGCGAGACCCTGGGATGGCAACCGACGGGGCCGGCGTTGATCGCCGACCTGGAGCGGCTGCGGACGGCCTGAGCGATCAGGCCTCGCGCAAGCCCTGCAAGGTCTGCAGCAGCACCACGCGCGTCTGCCCCAGCACCATGCCCTTCCACTCGTCGTTGTCGCAGTAGAAGGCATCGCGCAGTTGCCGGCGGATCTCTCGCCGCTGCGACTCGAGCGCTTCCGGATGGCGGCGCAGCCAGGTGTCGGCGCTCAGGCGCAACAGCATGTCGTCGGCGGGGATGGTGCCGAACTCGAGGCCCATGGGCGCGATGCGCGCCCGCGGGCATTCGTCGTAGGCCGCCGACACCACCGGTCCCGACACATGCGCGGACACGGAGTCCTCGCCGAACAGCGCGAACACGTCGGCGCCCCACCAGGCGCGCGCGAGCGCGAGGTCCTCGGGCGTGTTGCGACCCGGATAGACCTTCTCGCCGTGGCCGTAGGGCCCGAGGCCCGTATGCAAGTCGATCCAGCCGATGTGGGTGGCCGAGGCCGCGTACTTGCGCAGGATCGAGCGGATGGTCCTGTTGCTCCACGCGGGCGCGGTGCCACCATAGAACAGGCCGTCGGGAGAGCCGTACTGCCCCTTGGTGACGGCGGCGATGAAGGCGCGCATGCCGTGCTTCTCGACATAGGCGGCCACGGCCGCCTGGTCGGCCGGCGTCGGCGGCCAGCTCGCGGGCAGTACCAGCGGTTCGACCTCGCTGTACTCGGCATTCACCGGCAGCGGCGCGCCGAAGTCGATGTGGTTGCGGTTGAGGTCGATGTTGTCCTCGTTGGTGCGGTGCAGGTGCGAGAAGCCGTGCGGGTTGACGGCATGCACCAGCAGCAGCGCGACGCCGGCCTGGTGCAGGCGCGCGAGCAGGTCTTCGTCGTGCAGGGTCGCGACCTGCGCGCCCGAGCCGCAGAAGCCTTCGGGGCCGTGCGTGCCCGAGCTCACGAGCAGCAGCTTCTTGGCGTCGATGGCGCCGAGCAGCGCGACGTCGGTCGCGAGTTCCTCGCCGAGCGCGCCGCGATGCGCCTCGTTGACGAAGGACTCGATCGAAGCGCCGCGAGCGCGCGCGGCTTCGAGGAACTTGGCGCGGGCCTCGACATAGGTGCCCGAGAAATGCCGCGTGGCGGCGGTGCTGTGATGGGAGATGGTCATGGAAGGCTTCGAAGAAGAGGCGAGTTTTTTCAGGCGTGCGCACCGGCCGCGTCGATATCGCGGCCCGTATGGTCACGCAGCCAGATCAGGCCCAGCAAGGAGACCGCAGTCATCGCAACCAGATACCACGCCGGCGCGAGCTTGCTGCCAGTGGCGTTGAGCAGCCAGGTGCTGATGAAAGGCGCGAAGCCCCCGAACAGTGCCACGCCCACGCTGTAGACCAGCGACATGCCGCTGGCGCGCACCGCCTTCGGGAACATCTCGGGCAGCATCGTGATGCTCGGTGCGGTCTGGCCCACGAGGCCCAGGCTCAGCACACTGAGCACGATGAACAGCACCGCGGGCGTGGGCGAGGCGTTGAGCCACAGGAAGCCCGGGTAGATCAGCACCACGAGGAACACGCGGCTCCAGAGGATCAGCGGCTTGCGCCCCACGCGGTCCGACAGCGCACCGACCAGCGGCGACACCACGAACAGGATCAAGCCCGTGATCGCCGCGCCGAACAGCGCCACCGAGGGCGCGAGCCCCAGCTCGCGCACCGCGTAGGTCGGCATGTAGAAGGTGATCACGTAGGCGGCCGTGGTGCCGCCCACCATGGTGAGGATGGCCGCGAGCACCGTGCCGCCATGCTGCGTGCAGACGATCCGCAGGCTGCTCTCGCGCGGCTTCGCGCTCGCATCGGGCGCGATCTCGAGCGACTCGTGCAGGTGGCGGCGGATGTACATGCCCACCGGCGCGATCAGCATGCCGATGAAGAAGGGGACGCGCCAGCCCCAGCTTTCCATGGATTGCGGCGACAGCGTGAAGGTCAGCGTGCCCACCACCACCGCGCCGAGCATCACGCCCAGGCCCTGGCTCGCGAACTGCCAGCTCGCCATGTAGCCGCGGTTGCGCGGCGTGGCATGTTCCACCAGCAACGTGGTGGAGGCGCCGACCTCGCCACCGGCCGAGAAGCCCTGGATCAGCCGCGCCAGCACGATCAGCACCGGCGCAGCGACGCCGATGCTCGCGTAGGTTGGAGTGAAGGCGATCACCGCGCAACCCAGCGCCATCAGGAAGATGGTGAGCGTCATGGCCTTCTTGCGGCCCGCGCGGTCGGCATAGGCGCCGATCACGATGCCACCCAGCGGCCGCATGATGAAGCCGACGCCGAAGGTCGCGACCGTGAGCAGCAACTGTCCATAGCCGCTGAAGGTGGGAAAGAACAGCTTGCCGATCACCAGCGCGAGAAAACCGTAGACGGTGAAGTCGAAGATCTCGAGGCCGTTGCCGATGGTGGTGGCGACGATGGTCTGGCGCCGGCTGATGGCGGTGTGCGCGGGGGTTGTGCTCATGGGCGTCGAGGGAGGGAGGGAATGTCAGTCGGTGCCGATGGCAGCGACTACGGCCACCTCGACCAGCAGCGCGGGCAGCGCGAGCCGCGCACCCACGGTCGCGCGCGCCGGTGCGCATCCGGGCGGCAGCCAGTCGGTCCACGCGCGGTTCATCTCGGCGAAGCCGTCGATGTCGGCGAGCCAGATGGTGGCGCTCAACAGCCTCGACTTGTTCGAGCCCGCCTGCGCCAGCAGCGCGTCGATGCGCAGCAGGATGCGCGCCATCTGCTCGCCAACGGTCGCCGCGGGCTGCACCAGGTCCACCTGGCCGGCGAGGTAGACGATGCCGCCATGCACCACTGCCTGGCTCATGCGTTCGTCGGTGTGCAGTCGCTCGATGTTCATGCCGTCTCCTGTCGCGGTGCCACGGGAGCGGCCCCCCGCACCATGTGGGCGCCGATCGACGCCACGCTGCCGGCGCCCATCAGGCACTGGCAGACCTCGAATTCCTCCTTGAGCAGGGCCAGCGCCCTGGCAACGGCCGGCTCGCCGCCCGAGGCGACCGCGTAGAGCGTGGGCCGCCCGATCTGCACGGCGGTGGCGCCCAGTGCGAGCGCGCGTGCGATGTCGCTGCCGGTGCGCACGCCGCTGTCGAGCAGCAGCGGCAGGCGGCCACCGGTCTCGCTCGCGAACTCGGGCAGGATCTCGATCGGCGCGACGGCACCGTCGAGCTGCCGCCCGCCGTGGTTGCTGATCACGATGGCATCGACGCCGAGCTGCTGCGCGCGGCGGCCCTGCGCGGGATCGAGCAGGCCCTTGACGATCAGCTTGCCGGGCCAGCGCTCGCGCACCCAGGCGATGTCGTCCCAGCCCAGCGACGGGTCGAGCTGGGCCTGCATGGTCTGCGCGATGGTATGGGTGGCCCGCAGGCCGAGCTCGCCGGCCATCAGCTCGAGCCGGGGCGCGCCGGCGCGCAGCGAGCGCCAGGCCCAGCCGGGCCGCGCGAGCACGCTCGCGAGCTTGCGCGGGGTCCAGCGCAGCGGCAGGCTGAAGCCGTTGCGCTCGTCGCGCAGCCGCCGGCCCGCGACCGGGTTGTCCACGGTCACCTCGAGCGCCGCGAAGTCGAGGTCGCGCGCCCGGTCGATCAGGCGCGCGCTCATCGCGCGATCGCGGAACACGTAGAGCTGGAACCAGGCGTTGCCCTGCGCCGCCTCGGCCACGGCTTCCATGGTCGCGGTGGCGGCCGTGCTCATCACGAACGGAATGCCGAAGGCGCGAGCGGCCCGCGCCAGGCAGCAGTCGGCGCCTGGCCAGGCCGCGCCCGCCAGCCCGGTGGGGCCGATGATCAGCGGCAGGGTCCACGAGCGGCCGAACAATTGCATCGCGGTGCTGCGCTGCGAGACGTCGACCGGCGCGGAGCCGAGCAGCCGGACGCGGTCGAAGGCGTTGCGGTTGCCGCGCACGCTCGACTCGGAGCCCGCGCCGCCATCGATGTAGTCGAACACCATGCGCGGCAGCGCACGCCGGGCCAGTTCGCGGAAGTCGTCGATGCAGTGCGCTTGCAGGTAGTGGGTCATGGTCTGGCGAAAATATTAAGCCGTCCAGCCGGCATATTTAATGGCGCTTTGGGCTGGGTCGAGGCGGCCGCGGCATGTTTCATGCGCCGCGCCGGCAACGCGCGAAAGCCCGATGCGCGCGGGGCTCATCCGAGCAGCAGCGCGTCGTCGGCCACCGCCTCGCCGCGCGTGCGCTCGAACAGTTGCAGCAGGTCGGGCACGTCCATGCCGGCGCGCTGCGGCCCGCTCACGTCGAGCACGACGCGGCCCTCGTGCAGCATCAGCGTGCGCGAGCCATGGCTCAGCGCTTGCCGCATGCTGTGCGTGACCATCATCGCGGTGAGCTGCTGCTCCTCCACGATCCGCTGCGTGAGCGCGAGCACGAAGGCCGCGGTCTTCGGGTCGAGCGCGGCCGTGTGCTCGTCGAGCAGCAGGATGCGCGAGGGCTTGAGCGATGCCATCAGCAGGCTCACCGCCTGCCGCTGCCCGCCCGACAGCAGTCCCATGCGGTCGTTCAGCCGCTGCTCGAGCCCCAGGTCGAGGCTGCGCAGCCGGTCGCGGAACAGCTGGCGCAGCTCGCCCCGCAGTGCCGCGCGCAGCCCGCGCCGCTCGCCGCGCCGCCAGGCCAGCGCGAGGTTCTCCTCGATGGTCAGCGCCTCGCAGGTGCCGGCCATCGGGTCCTGGAACACACGCGCCA
This sequence comes from Variovorax sp. Varisp41, assembly GCF_047325085.1. Classification (NCBI taxonomy): domain Bacteria; kingdom Pseudomonadati; phylum Pseudomonadota; class Betaproteobacteria; order Burkholderiales; family Comamonadaceae; genus Variovorax; species Variovorax sp. Varisp41. Next base: position 1,761,827 of record NZ_CP168541.1, on the reverse strand, counting down.
CGAGGCCGCTGCGCTGCCAGGCGCTCAGGCGCGTGACCTCCACCTCGTCGATGAAGATGCGGCCGCTGTCGACCAGCAGGTCGCCGCTGAGCGCGTTGAGCAGGGTCGACTTGCCGGCACCGTTCGAGCCGATGACGGTGACGAACTCGCCGCGCGGAATGCTCAGGTCGAGCCCGCGCAGCGCGCGGTTCTCCATCGGCGTGCCCGCATGGAAGGTCACGCGCAGGTCCATTGCCTTCAGCATGCGCCGGCCTCCTTCTTCTTCGATGCGCCAAGGGCACCGCGCCGCCGGGCCAGGAAACGCTTCGAGGCCGGCATCACGAGCGCGAGCGTCACCAGCACGGCCGTGACGAGGTTGAGGTCCTGCGCCTTCAGGCCGATGAAGTCGCTGTTGAGCGCCAGCGCCACCAGCATGCGGTAGAGCACCGCGCCGACCACGCAGCCGAGCGTGGCCCAGGCGATGCTGCGCATGGGCAGCAGGGTCTCGCCGATGATCACGGCCGCCAGCCCGATCACGATGGTGCCGATGCCCATCGACACGTCGGCCCCACCCTGCGATTGCGCGAACAGCGCGCCCGCCAGCGCCACGATGCCGTTGGACAATGCGAGCGCGAACAGCGACAGCCGGTCGGTCGACACGCCCAGCGCGCGCGCCATCCGTGCGTTGCCGCCGGTGGCGCGCATGGCCAGGCCGGCCTCCGATCCGAAGTAGCGGTCGAGCGCGAACTTGACCGCCAAGGTGACGGCCAGCAGCACCAGCGCGGTGGTCCACGGCCCGGGCAGCGCCTCGAGCGGCGGCGTGTTGAATACGGTGGACGCGCCCAGCAAGGGCTCGTTGGGCTTGCCCATCACGCGCAGGTTGATCGAATAGAGCGCGATCATCACGAGGATGCCCGCGAGCAGCTGCATGATCTTGAGCTTGACGTGCAGCCAGCCGGTCGTGAGGCCCGCGAGCGCGCCCGCGGCGAAGGCGGCCGCCGTCGCGGCCAGCGGATGCCAGCCGCCCACCAGCAGGGTCGCGGCCACCGCGCCGCCGAGCGGGAAGCTGCCGTCGACGGTCAGGTCGGGAAAGTTCACGACCCGGAACGAGATGAAGACGCCGAGCGCGACCAGCGCGAAGATCAGGCCCACCTCGAGCGAGCCCTGGAAAGCGATGAGGGACATCGATGCTCCGGCCGGCGCTCAGTCGATCACGCGGGTCGCGGACTTGAGCAGCGCGTCGGACAGCGCCAGCCCCTGCCGCCGCGCCGCGGCCTGGTTCACGAGCAGCTCCAGCGTCGGGCTCACCTGCGAGGCGATGCTGCCGGGCGACTCGCCCTTGAGCACGCGCACCACCAGCTTGCCCGACTGGCGGCCGAGGTCGTGGTAGTTGGTGCCGATGCCCAGCGCCGCGCCGCGCGCCGCGAGCGAGGGGTCGGCCGCGATCAGCGGCACCCGGCCCTGGTCCGCCACCTTGGCCAGGGCCTCGAAGGCCGAGGTCACGTTGTTGTCGGTCGGCGCGTAGATCGCATCGACCTTGCCCACCAGGCTCTGGGCCGCGCTCGCCACGTCCACGGTGCGCGGCGCGGCACTCTCGATCACGCTCAGGCCGGCCGGCTGCGCGAGCTTCTTCAGCTGCGCGATCGCGGCGACGGAGTTGGCCTCGCCGGGGTTATAGACCACGCCGATGCGTTTGGCGGCCGGCAGCGCCTGGCGCAGCAGGGCCAGGTGCTTGTCCAGCAGCGGCAGGTCCGACACGCCCGTGACGTTGCCGCCCGTGGCCTCCCACGACTTGACCAGCTTCGCGGCGACCGGATCGGTCACGGCGCTGAACACGATCGGGATCTCGCGCGTCGCCGCGACCACGGTCTGCGCCGAGGGCGTGGACATCGCGACGATCACGTCGGGCCGGTCGCCGACGAACTTGCGCGCGATCTGGGCCGCGGTCGCGGTGTTGCCCTGCGCGCTCTGGTAGTCCAGGCGCAGGTTCTTTCCGACCACGTAACCGGCCGCGGCGAGTTCCTCGACGATGCCCTGGCGCGCCGCATCGAGCGCGGGGTGGTCGACGATGGCCGTGACGCTGACGCGCGCATCGGCGGCGTGCGCCGGCAGCGCGGCGAAAGGAGCGAGGACGAGCGCGAGCAGCGCCACCCGGAAGGGGCGTTTCATCATGGGAAGATCTCCAGGGGTTGAGGGGGTCGATGAACTCAGAAGAACCCGGTGACCTTGCCGGGGTTCAGGATGCCGAGCGGATCGAGCGCGGCGCGCAACGCCTGCATGACGCGAAAGCCGCCGCCGGCCTCCTCGCGCAGGAACTCGACCTTGCCGTGGCCGATGCCGTGCTCGCCGGTGCAGGTGCCGCCGACCGCGAGCGCGCGCCGGATCATCCGTGCATAGGCGGCCTTCACGCGCGCGATCTCGGCGGCGTCCGACGGGTCCACCATGAAACACAGGTGGAAGTTGCCGTCGCCGACATGGCCGCAGATCGGCGCGATCAGCCCTTCGGCCCGCACGTCCTGCTGTGCGGCCTCGATCTGGTCGGCCAGTTCGGAGATCGGCACGCAGACGTCGGTGGGCAGGCCTTCGGCGCCGGGGCGCAGGCCCTTGTTGGCCCACCAGATGTCGTGCCGCGCCTGCCACAGCCGGCTGCGGTCCTCGGGCCGGTGCGCCCACGCGAAGTCCTGGCCGCCGTGCGAGGCCGCGATCTCGCGCACCACCTTCACCTGGTGCGCGACCTCGGGCTCGCTGCCGTGGAATTCGAAGAACAGCGTGGGCGCGACCGCCATGCCGAGCCGCGAGTAGCGGTTCACGGCCTCCACCTGCAGCGCGTCGAGCAGTTCGACGCGGCCGAGCTGCACGCCGGCCTGCAGCGTCTCGATCACGGTGTCGACCGCGGCGCGCAAGGTGCCGAAGGCGCAGGTGGCGGCCGCCACGTGCTCGGGCAGCGCATGCAGGCGCACGGTCGCCGCCGTCACGATGCCGAGCGTGCCCTCGGCGCCGACGAACAGGCGCGTGAGGTCGTAGCCGGCCGCGGACTTGCGCGCGCGCGTGCCGGTGCGGATCAGTTCGCCGTCGGGCAGCACCACCTCGAGCGCCATCACGTTCTCGCGCATGGTGCCGTAGCGCATGGCGTTGGTGCCCGAGGCGCGCGTCGACACCATGCCGCCGATCGATGCGTCCGCGCCCGGATCGACCGGGAACTGCAGGCCGGTGCCGTGCAAGTGCGCGTTGAGGCTCTTGCGGGTGACGCCGGCCTCGACGGTCGCGTCCATGTCGGCCGCGCGGACCTCGCGGATGCGATCGAGCCCGCGCGTGTCCAGGCTGATGCCGCCGCGCAGCGCCGCGATGTGGCCCTCGCAGGAGGTGCCGGTGCCGAACGCCACGAGCGGCACGCGCCGCGCGGCGCAGGTGGCGACGATGCGCTGCACCTCGGCCACGTTCTGCGGAAACGCGACCGCATCGGGCGGCATCACCGGATGGAAGGTGGTGTCGCGGCCGCGCTGGTCGCGCACGGCCGGCGCCGTGGACAGCCGCTCGCCGAGCCAGCCGCGCAGGTCGTCGATGCAGGCCAGGGTGGCATCGTTCATGCGGCCACCGCCTTCTGCTCGATGCGGCCGAACAGCTCGCGGCCGTCGTCGGTATGGAACGACAGGCCCACGGTGTCGCCCGGCACCAGGTACGGCGCCAGCGCATCGGGTCCCTGCCCCGCGAGCTGCTGCAGCGTGCGCTGCTCGACGATGCAGGCCACGCCGCGCGATGCGTCGCGGTTGGAGACCGTGCCGGCGCCGACGATGCTGCCCGCGCCGAGTCCGCGCGTACGCGTCGCATAGCGCAGGATGTCGACGAAGCTGAAGTCCTGGTCGTCGCCGGTGCGCAGCTCGCCGCGTACCTGGCCGTTGACCTCGACGCGCAGGCGGCCGAAGGCACGGCCCTCGCGCCAGTCGGCGCCCAATTCGTCGGGCGTGACGGCGAAGGGGCCGAAGGCGCTCGCGGGCTTGCCGTGGAAGAAGCCGAAGCCTTTGGCCAGTTCGCCCGGGATCAGCGCGCGCAGCGAGACGTCGTTGACCAGCACCAGCAGCCGCACCTGGGCCAGCGCCTGCTCGGGCGTGGGCGCGGGGCCCAGGTCGCCGACGATCACGGCCAGTTCGCCCTCGAGGTCGGCGCCCCAGGCCGGGTCGGCGGGGATGTCCTCGCACCAGGCGAGGTTGCGGTCCGACAAGCCCTGGTAGATGACAGGCTCGGTGCGCGCCGACGGCGGCATCTCGGCGCCGCGCGCGCGGCGCACGCGCTCCATGTGCGACAGGTAGCCGCTGGCATCGACCCACTGGTAGGCGCGCGGCAGCGGCGCCAGCAGCGCCGCGAGTTCGAGCGGCTGGCCCGCGGCGGGGTCGGCGTCGAGCCGGGCCGCGGCCGCGCGCAGCAGGGGCGCCGCGCGCTCCCAGTCGTCGAGCGCGGCCTGCAAGGTGGGCGCGGCCTCGGGTACGGCGAGGCAGCGCCGCGCATCGGCCGACACCACCACGAGCTGGCCGTCGCGCCGGCCGTTGTTCAGCGTCGCGAGCCTCATGCGGTCACCTGTTCGGTCTTGTCTTCAGGCGCATCGAGGTAGCCGCGCCAGGAATCGGCGTGCTCCGCGCGCTCGAAGGCCGCCATGCCCGGGCCGATGTCGAGCGGATCGCGCGCGTCGATGTTGATCGCGACCTCGTGCAGCTCGGTGCGCGGTGCCGACAGGCTGTTGCGGTAGGCCGCGGGATGCGGCCCGTGCGGGAAGCCGGCGGGGTGGAAGGTCATCGCGCCCGGCCCCATGCCGTCGCGGCTGAAGAAGCGGCCCGCGTGCAGGAACAGCAGCTCGTCGTAGTCGTCGTTCGAATGGAAGAACGGCACCTTCAGCGCGCCCGGGTCGGTCTCGGCCGGCCGCGGGCAGAAGGTGCAGACGGCCACGCGCTGCGTCAGGAAGGTGGTGTGGGCCGAGGGCGGCAGGTGGTAGCGCGCGCTGAGCACGGGCCGGATGTCGCGCCAGTTGAGGCGCACCGGCGCGAGCGTGCCCTTCCAGCCCAGCGCGTCGAGCGGGTCGTGCGGATAGGTCAGCGTGGATACGCGGTGCCGCGCCTGGATGCGCACGGCCCACTCGCGCCGCGCGGCGTGCTGCTGCGCGATGAAGGCCTCGTCGAGCTGCGGCACGTCGAGCACGCCGGCATCGAACAGCGCATGCTCGCCGAGCAACCCGCGCTCGGGCAGGCGGAAGCTGTCGCCCGTGGCTTCGAGCAGCAGCAGGAAGGACGGCGCCGCGGGCTCGTAGCGCCAGGCGGTGCCGCGCGGCAGCAGCAGGTAGTCGCCGTCGCGCAGGCGCAGGTGACCGTAGTCGCAGTAGAGATCGCCGCCACCCTCGTGGACGAATAGCAGCTCGTCGCCGTCGGCGTTGCGCGCCAGGTGGCGCATCGGCGCCGAGGGCTTCCAGCAGCGCAGCCGCATGTGTGCATTGCCCGCGACCAGCGGCGCATCGAGCGGGCAGTCGAGCGCGCCGTCAAGGCCCTGCGCGGTGGCGGGCAGCTGGTTGAGGTCGTAGGCGCGCGGGCGGTGCGGGCCGTCCCAGCGCAGCCAGGCCGTGGGCGCATGGCGGTGGTACATGTGCGTGGCCTGGCCGCCGAAGCCCTCGCGGCCGATCTCGCGCTCGTAGGTGCCGGGCGGGATGTCCGCGTGGGCCTGGCGCGAGGCGATGCCGGCGCGCATGGGAAGGACGATGGGTTTGTTCATGGACGGTTCACGGGCACTTGCGCAGTTCGGCCTGCAGGAATTCGGGCGTGTGGGGCGGGGTCATCTGGACCAGCGGCGTGAGCTCGACGGTGGCGAACAGGCCCGCGCGGTTGTAGGGCTCGACGTCGATGAAGCGCCGCGCCTCGGCGCGCGAGGCGACCGACAGCGCGACCACCATCCCGGTCGGCTCGCGCGCATCGGCATCGAGCAGCGCCGCGCCGAACAGGGTGCGGGGCAGCCAGGCCAGCATGTGGCGGATGTGGTCGGCGCGCAGCGGCAGGCGGTCCTGCGCGCCGCCGGGTCGATAGAGGCAACGGACGAGCCAGGCCATGGTCTCAGTGCGCGTTCGCGCCCGCCTGCTCGCGCTTGATGGCCTCGAACAGCGCCTTGGCGTTGCCCTCGCCGAACGAGGTGTCGCCCTTGCGCTGGATGGCCTCGAAGAAGATCGGCCCGATCATCTTGCGCGTGAAGATCTGCAGCAGGAAGCGCGCCCGCGCGTCGGGATTCTCGCCGGTGGCGGCGCCGTCGAGCAGCATGCCCAGCGACTTCATGCGCGCCACGTCCTCGCCATGGCCCGGCAGCCGGGTGTCGAGCGCGTCGTAGTAGGCCGAGGGCGTGGGCAGGAACTCCACGCCGGCACCGCGCAGCCGCTCCACGGTGGTGTAGAGGTCGTCGCTGAACAGCGCGATGTGCTGGATACCCTCGCCGTTGTACTCGTCGATGAACTCCTGGATCTGCGAGCTGCGGCCCATGGGCGACACCACGGTCACGCAGGCCGTGCTCGCGGGATCGCGCACCGCGATCGTGTCGAAGCCGTTGCTCGCGTCGCCGGCGACGAACTTGAACACCTCCTCGAAGCCGAAGATGCTCTTGTAGAAGTCCACCCACTGGGGCATGTTGCCCGGGTGCACGCAGTGGGTGACGTGGTCGACGCGCACGAAGGGCGCGAAGGCCGCGCCGGTGTCGGGCACGGCGGCCGGATCGAACTCGAACTGCGCGTGCAGCGCCGCGAGTGCCGCGTCGTCGACCAGGTAGAGCGCGCTGCCGCCGATGCCCTGCAGCGCGCAGTTCGGCAGCAGCGACGTCGCCGCCGCGTCGAGCGGCTGCGCGCCGCGCTCGCGGGCCAGCGCCATCGCACGCGCGCTGTCGGCCACGCGAAAGGCCATGCCGGCGCACGACGGTCCGTGGTGGGCGGCGAATTGCATCGCATGCCCATCCTGGCGCGTGCCGACGATGAACTCGACACCCGCCTGCCGCATCAGCAGCGCATGCCCCGCACGGTGCCGCGCGACGGTGCGAAAGCCCATGCGCTCGAGCACGGCGGCCAGCGCCTGCGGGTCGGGACTTGCGAACTCCATGAACGCGGTGCCGAGCACCTCTGCACGTTCCTTCTGGGTCATTGAATTCTCCTGGCTTCAGCTGTCGATGGAAAAACCGGTGGACTGCACGATCGGCGCCCATTTGGCGAGGTCGGCACGCACCATGGCGTCGAGTTCGCGCGGCGTGACCGCGCTCGGCAGGAAGGCGCGCGCTGCATAGGCCTCCTGCAGTTCCTTCGTGGCCACGGCGTCGCGGATCTGCGCGGCCAGTGCGTTCGCGACGGCCGGCGGGGTCTTGGCGGGCGCCCAGACGGCGAAGTACTCCTGGATGTCGAAATCGCGAAAGCCGGCCTCGCGCATGGTGGGCGCCTCGGGCAGGTAGGGCGAGCGCGCGGAGCCGGTGGTGGCCAGCACGCGGATGCGCCCTTCCTTCGCGAACGGCAGCGGCTCGCTCAGCACGTTGACCGAGGCCGCGATCTGGCCGCCCACCACGTCCTGGATGGCGGGCGCGCCGCCCTTGTAGGGCACGTGCGTGAGGTTCATGCCGGCGGCCTTGCCGATCACCACGCCCGCGAAGTGGGCCATCGTGCCTTCGCCCGGCGAGCCGAAGCTGGCCTTCGAGGGATTGGCGTTGCACCACTGCGCGAACTGCTGCACGGTGCGCACCTCGGGCGGCACCGCCGGCCCCACGCTCAGGCCGAACTGGAAAGTGCACACGGTCGACACCGGCGCGAAGTCCTTGAGCGGGTCGTACGACAGCCGCTTGTAGACGTGCGGATAGATCACCATCACCGAGGCGGGCGCCAGCACCAGCGCGCTGCCGTCGGCCTCCGCCGCCTTCACGTGGTCCATCGCGAGGCGCCCGCCCGCGCCCACGCGGTTCTCGACCAGCACCACCGGCGCGTAGCTGCCCTTGATGCGTTCGGCCAGCAGCCGCGCGATCGAATCGCCCGAACCGCCCGCGGGGAAGCCCATCACGATGCGCGCCGTCTTCGACAGCGTGGGCGGGGTTTCGGCGGCGGCCGCCAGGGGGAAGACCGGGATCAGCGCACCCGCTGCGGCGCAGGCCGAACCGGCAAGGATGTCGCGGCGTCGAATCATGGCTTGTCTCCTTTTTTAGGGGGTGGGCCAGATTCTAGGCTTATTCATTTCAATCTGAAACTGTTTCTTTTAGAAATTGATTTCTTGCTTCTGTCCGTGGGCTCGCCGGCACGCGGGCGCGCGCTTGCCTCCGCGAGGCACGGATCGATCGCAAAGGGGGAAGGCGCGGCGCCGGCCGCGCGGGGATTCAGACTGCCGCGGCCGCCGGTAGTGCGTCGGCCGGCGCGAGCTCGCGCCAGTCGCGCGTGTCGTCCAGCGTGGCGTTGGCGCGCGCGACCAGCACCTGCATCGCCGCCTGCACGGTCTTGAGCTCCTGCGGCGTGAGCGCGCTGGTCAGCTCCTGCTCGATGGCGCGCGCCAGCGGCATCACGCGCTCGTAGGCGTCGGCGCCGGTCTTGGTGAGGCGCAGCACAACCTTGCGGCGGTCCTTGGCATCGACGCGGCGCGAGACCAGCTTCTTGGTCACGAGCAGGTTCAGCGCGCGCGTGATGCTGACCTTGTCCATGGCCGTGCTCTCCGACAGCTCGGTCGCCGACATCGGCGAGAACGCGACCAGGTTGGCGAGCACGCGCCACTCGACCACGCCGATGCCGAGTTCCTCCGAGTACATGCGCGCCAGCATGCCGCTCACGCGGTTCGTGATGACCGAGCACTGGTAGGGCAGCCAGTCGTTCAGGCGCAGGATGCCGTCGGGTTGAACGCTGGCGGCATCGCGGGGCATGGGGGAGGCACTCTCTTTGGACGGCATGGCCGGGGACTTTAGCGCAGGCACGCCGCGCGGCCTCAGTCCGATGCCGAGACCCCGCGCGATGCCTAGCGCCGCAGTTCCCGCAGGAAGCCTTCGCGCGGCTCTGGCAGGTAGCCCGTGAAGAGCGTGCGCCGCACCTCGGCGAAGAGCCCGGCGCGCGCATAGGGCTCGCCGGCCAGGAAGTCGTCGGCCTGCGCGGGGTCGTCGGTGGCCAGCAGCAGGTACATGCCGACCAGCTCGCCATCGGCCAGCGACGGCCCGCCGTGCAGCACGCGCGCCTGGTTCGCGATCATGTAGTCGAGGTGGACCGCGCGGATCGGCAGGCGGTCCCGCGCGCCACCGGGGCGGTAACGGCAATCGAGGGCGATGGGCATGGCGGGTGCTCCTCGATCAAGCGGTCTTCAGCGCGGGCGGCTGCATCGCGGGCGGCGGTGCATCGTGCGCCGCCAGCAGCACGGGCAGGTGGCGGCGGTACTCGGCGATGCCGCGCGCCTTCACGTGCCCGTAGCCGCGGATCTTCTCGGGCAGCGCCGCGACCGCCACCGCGCTGCCGATGCGCTCGCTCGTCAGCCCGTCGAGCAGGCGCCCGACGAGCCCTTCGTACTCCACCACCAGCGCGCGCTCCTCGCGCCGCTCGGCCAGCCAGCCGAAGGGATCGAGCGGCGTGCCGCGCAGGCCGCGCAGCGCCGCGAGCGTGCGGAACACCGGCAGCATCCAGGCGCCGAAGCTGCGCTTGAGCACCTTTCCATCCGCGCCGCGCTTCTCGAAGATCGGCGGCGCCAGGTGGAATTGCAGCTTGAAGTCGCCCTCGAACTGATCACGCAGGTTCTGCAGGAACTCGGGCCGCGCATGCAGCCGCGCGACCTCGTACTCGTCCTTGTAGGCCATCAGCTTGAACAGCGAACGCGCCACCGCCTCCGCCAGCCGCGGCCGCCGCGCGCCGGGCGCGACGGCGCGCTCGGCGGCCTCCACGCGGCGCACGGTGTCGAGGTAGCGGCGCGCATAGCGCGCGTCCTGGTAGTCGGTGAGGAAGCGCACGCGCTCGTCGAGCAGCTTCTCGAAGGACTGCGGCAGGTTCAGCGTGACGACGCTGCCACGGTCGCCCATCAGCGTCTGGCGCCATTGCGGATCGGCGGCCGTGAGCCGGCCGGCCGCGAAGGCGCGCTTGTTGGCGGCCACGGCCACGCCGTTGAGCTCGATCGCGCGCATCAGCGCCGCCAGGCTCACCGGCACGCCGCCCTGCTGCCAGGCATGGCCGAGCATCAGCATGTTGGCGCCGATGGCGTCGCCCAGCAGCGCCTTGGCGGTGGCGTTCGCATCGATGCGCTCGACCTGCGCGGCACCCGCGGCGGCCTCGATCTTGGCGAGCAGCGCGTCCTCGCGGTAGGGCAGGTCGGGCTGGCGCGTGAACTCGGCCAGGGTCTGCAGGTGGGTGTTGACCACCACGCGCGTGCGGCCCTCGCCGATCACGCCCAGCACGTCGGGCAGCACGCCCACCACCAGGTCGGCGGCGATCAGGGTGCGCGCGGTGCCCGGCAGCAGGCGCACCGCGTGCAGGCGATCGGGTGTGTCGGCCAGGCGCACGTGGCTCACGACCGAGCCGCCCTTCTGCGCGAGCGCGGTGAAGTCGAGCACCGAGATTCCCTTGCCCTCGAGGTGCGCGGCCATCGCGATCAGCGCGCCGAGCGTGATGACGCCGGTGCCGCCGACGCCCGCGATCATCAGGTCGTAGGGCTGCGCGAGCGAAGGCAGCGCGGGCAGCGGCAGCGCGGCCGCGAGCGCCTCGGGGTCCTGCGCGGGCGCGGCCGCCGTGCCCTTGCGCAGGCTGCCGCCGAGCACGCTCACGAAGCTGGGGCAGAAGCCCTCGGCGCACGAGAAGTCCTTGTTGCAGCTCGACTGGTCGATCTGGCGCTTGCGGCCGAACGAGGTCTCGAGCGGCGCGACCGACAGACAGTTCGACTGCGTGCCGCAGTCGCCGCAGCCTTCGCAGACCTCGGGGTTGATGAGCACGCGCCGCGCCGGATCGGGATAGCTCTTGCGCTTGCGGCGGCGGCGCTTCTCGGCCGCGCAGGTCTGGTCGTAGACCAGCACCGTGACGCCCGCGATCTCGCGCAGCTCGCGCTGCACCATGTCGAGCTCGCGCCGGTGCCGCACCTGCACGCCCGCGGCCAGCGTCACGCCGTGGTAGCGTCGCGGCTCGTCGGTCACCACCACCACCTGGCGCGCGCCCTCGCTCGCGACCTGGGTGCAGATCTGCGGCACGCTGGTCTGGCCGTCGACGGGCTGGCCGCCGGTCATCGCCACCGCGTCGTTGAACAGGATCTTGTAGGTGATGTTCGCGCCGCCCGCCACCGCCTGCCGGATCGCGAGGTAGCCCGAATGGAAGTAGGTGCCCTCGCCCATGTTCTGGAACACGTGCGGCACGCGCGTGAAGGCGCCGCGCCCGAGCCAGTCGGTGCCCTCGCCGCCCATCTGCGTGAGGCCGCCGGTGCCGCGGTCCATCCAGCTCGCCATGTAGTGGCAGCCGACGCCGGCCTGCGCCTGGCTGCCCTCGGGCACCTTGGTCGAGCTGTTGTGCGGGCAGCCCGAGCAGAAGTACGGCAGCCGCCGCATGCCGTCGGCGTCGTTCGACAACGCCGCGCGCGCGGCGAAGCGTGCAGTGTCGATGCGCGCGGCCAATGGATGATCGATGGCGCGCAGCCAGGTCAGCAACGCGGCGGCAATGCTCGCGGGCGAGAGCTGGCCGGTCCAGGCCAGCAGCGGATGGCCCTCGAGGTCCTGCTTGCCGCAGACCGTGGGCCGGCGCGCGCGGTTGAACACCCGGTCCTTGAGTTGCTGCTCGACCACCGAGGCCTTCTCCTCGATCACCAGCACATGCGACAGCCCCTCGCAGAAACGGTCGGCGCCCTCGGCATCGAGCGGGAACACCAGGCCCGGCTTGTAGAGCCGCAGGCCGAGCGCCGGCAGGTCGTCGGCGCCGAGGCCGCAGCGCTGCAGCACCTCCATCAGGTCGTGGAAGGACTTGCCCACCGCCACGATGCCGGCCGTGGCGCCGGGCGCCGGCACCACCAGGCGATCGAGCGGATTGCCGCGCGCGAAGGCGCTGAAGGCCTCGAGCTTGGCGGCCAGCCGCAACTCGACGGCTGGCGTGAGGAAGTCGCTGGTGCGGTATTCGAGCGCGGAGGTGTCGGGCAACTCGGACGCTTCGGGCAATGCGAGTGCCGCGCCCGAGGAGGCCTCGACCGAGCGCGCGCTCTCGACCGTCTCCGAGATCGCCTTGAACGCGACCCAGGTGCTGGCATGGCGCGAGGCGGCCCAACCCCAGAGGCCGAAGGCCTCGTACTCGTCGACCGAGGCCGGATGCACGATCGGGATGCCCCAGCCCATCAGCGACAGGTCGCTGGCATTGGGGATCGACGACGAGGTGGCCGCGTGGTCGTCGCCCACCACCATCAGCACGCCGCCGCGTCGCGAGGTGCCGGCCGCGTTGCCGTGGCGGATCGCATCGCCCGCGCGGTCCACGCCCGGCCCCTTGCCGTACCACATGGCGAACACGCCATCGACCTCGCGCTCGGGGTCCAGGCCGACCTGCTGAGTGCCCATCACCGCGGTGGCGGCCAGGTCCTCGTTGATCGCCGGCAGGAAGCGGATGCCGTGCTCGGCGAGGTCCGACTTGGCGCGCCACAGCTCGGTGTCAACGCCCGCGAGCGGCGAGCCGCGATAGCCGCTCACGTAGCCGGCGGTGTTCCAGCCGCGGGCCTGATCCTCCTGCCGCTGGCGGAACAGCAGGCGCACCAGCGCCTGCGTGCCTGTGAGGAACACGCGGCCTGCGCGCGCGGTGCGGTTGTCTTCGAGCCGGTAGCCTGTCTCCAGCGCGGGCGCTGCTTCTTCTGTCTGCATGGTGTGGATCCGTCCATCGGGGGAAGATCAAATATTAATCCGTCTGGACAGCATATATAATTGCGATCCATGCGGCGTTGGTGACAACCCGGCATGTTTCATTCCGGAGATCGCCGCCATGGGAAAGACCGATTCGACGCCGCTGTCCGACGCGCCCACGCGCCGCATCCTCGACCTGCTGCAGGCCGACGGCCGCATGACGGTGCAGGCGCTGGCCGACGAGGTGGGCCTGTCCTCGGCGCCCTGCTGGCGCCGTCTGCGCGAACTCGAGGACAGCGGCATCATCCGCCGCTTCGTCGCGCTGGTCGACCGCAACAAGGTCGGGCTGCACGGCTGCATGTTCACGCAAATCAGCCTGGAGCGGCATTCGGAAACGGTGGTGGCGGCCTTCGAGCGCGCGGTGCAGGCCACGCCCGAGATCCTCGAGTGCTGGGTCACCACCGGCGACGGCGACTACATCCTCAAGATCGTGGTGCCCGACGCGCTGGCCTTCGACCGCTTCCTGCACCGCTTCATGCTGAAGCTCGAGGGCATCCGGCAGATCAAGACCTCGGTCGCGCTGCGCGAGGTGAAGAACGACACCCGGCTCGATCTGACGCGGGTGCCGCTCTAGGGAAAAGATTCAAACGCTGCGTTGCCGCAGCACCTTCCCCGGATTCATGACCCCGCGCGGATCGAGCGCCTGCTTGATCGCCGCCATCACGCGCATCGAGGCGCCGCGCTCGAGTTCGAGGAAGTCGAGCTTGCCGTAGCCGATGCCGTGCTCGCCGGTGCAGGTGCCGCCCATCGCGATGGCGCGGCGCATCAGCCGCGCGTTGAGCGTCTCGGCGCGCGCCATCTCGTCGGCATCGGCGGGATCGACCACCACGCACAGATGGAAATTGCCGTCGCCCACGTGGCCGCACATGGGTGCGGTGAGCCCGAGTTCCTCGACGTCGGCGCGTGCTGCCAGCACCGCCTCGCTCAGGCGCGAGATCGGCACGCAGGCATCGGTGGGCATGCCCTGGCAGCCGGGGCGCAGCGCGAGCGCGGCCCACCACACGTCGTGGCGCGCCTGCCAGAGCCGGCTGCGCTGCTCGGGCGTGTCGGCCCAGGCGAAGCCCACGCCGCCATGCTCGGCCGCGAGCTCCTCGGCCACGCGCACCTGCTGCGCCACGCTCTCGGGCGCGCCGTGGAACTCGAGGAACAGCGTGGGCATGACCGGCAGCCCGAGCTTGGCGTAGCGGTTGCAGGCCTCGACCTGCTGCGCATCGAGGAACTCGATGCGGCCCACCGGCACGCCGGTCTGCATGATCGCGGTGACCGCCTCGATGGCCGCGCGCAGGTCGGGGAAGCCGCAGCGCGCGGCCGCGATCTGCTCGGGCAGCGGATGCAGCCTGAGGCCCACCTCGGTGACGATGCCCAGCGTGCCCTCGGCGCCGGTGAACAGGTGCGTGAGGTCGTAGCCCGCGGCCGACTTGCGCGCGCGCCCGCCGGTGCGCACCACCTCGCCGTCGGGCAGCACCACCTCGAGCGACATCACGCTCTCGCGCATGGTGCCGTAGCGAACCGCGTTGGTGCCCGAGGCGCGCGTCGACACCATGCCGCCGATCGAGGCATCGGCGCCGGGGTCGATCGGGAAATGCAGGCCGCTTCCATGCAGCGCCGCGTTGAGCTGCTTGCGCGTCACGCCGGCCTGCACGCGGCAGTCGAAGTCGGCCTCGTGGATCTCGAGCACGGCATTCATGCGCGAGAGGTCGATGCAGATGCCGCCATGCAGCGCCGCGACGCCGCCTTCGCACGAGGTGCCGGTGCCGAACGGGATCATCGGCACCGAGGCCGCGTGGCACAGCCGCGCGACCGCGGCCACCTCCTCGGTCGACTCGGCGAACACCACCGCGTCGGGCGCATGCAGCGGATGGAAGGACACGTCCTTGCCGTGCTGGTCGCGCACCGCCTGGCCGGTCGCGCAGCGCTCGCCGAAGCGTTCGCGCAGCTGGTGGATGACGGCGGCGACGGAGCGCTCGCGCGACGCGAGGGATTCTTCGTTCATCGGGGTCTCCTTCTTCAGGCCGCCAGCTTCTCGGGCGGCATCGATTCGATCGGGGCCGGGGGCGCTGCGGCCCGCCCCAGGTAGCTGTCGGCGACCCGCGCATCGCGCGCGACCTCGGCGGCCGGCCCCTGCAGGCTCACGCGGCCCATCTCGAGCACGTAGGCATGGTCGGCCACCTCGAAGGCGGCGCGCGCGTTCTGCTCGACCAGCAGGATCGCCACGCCCTGCGCCTGCAGCCGCCGCACGGTGGCGAAGATGTCGCGCACCACCAGTGGCGCGAGCCCCAGGCTCGGCTCGTCGAGCAGCAGGATGCGCGGGCGCGCCATCAGCGCGCGGCCCAGCGCGAGCATCTGCCGCTCGCCGCCCGAGAGCGTGTGCGCGAGCTGCGCATGCCGCTCGCCCAGGCGCGGGAACAACGCATACACGCGCTCCATCTCGGCGGCGATCGCGCGCCGGCCCGCGCGGCGCCAGCAGAAGGCGCCGAGCTCGAGGTTGTCGGCCACGCTCAAGGTGCCGAACAGGTCGCGCTGCTCGGGCACCAGCGCCAGGCCCATGGCCACGCGGCGCTCGGGCGAGACGAAGCGCAGGTCGGTGCCGTCGAGACGCACCTCGCCGCTCATCGGCAGCCGGCCCATGAGCGCGGCCAGCAGCGTGGACTTGCCGGCGCCGTTGGGGCCGACCACGGTGACGATGCCCGAGGGCGGCACCGACACGTCGACCTCGTGCAGCGCCGGGATGCGGCCATGGAACGCGCACAGAGCGCGGGCTTCCAGCGTCATGCCGCGCTCCCCAGGTAGGCCTGCTGCACGCGGGGGTTGTCGCGCACCGCCTGCGCCTCGCCCTCGGCGATCTTCTGGCCGAACTGCATCACGACCAGGCGGTCGGCGATGTCCATGATGAATTCCATGTCGTGGTCCACGATGAGCACGGTCACGCCCTCGCCGCGCAGCTGCTTGAGCAGCGCGGCCAGGGTCTTCTTCTCCTGATGCCGCAGGCCCGCCGCCGGCTCGTCGAGCAGCAGCAGCTGCGGGCGGGCGCACAGGGCGCGCGCGATCTCCAAGATGCGCTGCTTGCCCAAAGGCAGGCTGACCGCGGGCGCATCCGCGAGGTCCTCGAGGCCGCAGCGCCGCAGCTGCGCCAGCGCCATGGCCTCGATCGCGGCCTCCTCGCGGCGATCGAGCCGCAGCATCGCGCGCAGCCAGCCGTCGCGCCCGAGCAGGTGGCAGCCGAGCGCCGCGTTGTCGCGCACGCTCATGTCGGCCACCAGCTTCACGTGCTGGAAGGTGCGCGCCACGCCGCGCGCGGCCACGTGGCGCGCGCCGAGCGCGTCGATGCGCTGGCCGCGCAGCAGGATCGCGCCGGCGCTGGCGGGCAGGAGGCCGGTGATCAGGTTGAACAGCGTGCTCTTGCCCGCGCCGTTGGGCCCGAGCAGCGCGACGATCTCGCCGCCGCGCACCTCGAAGGAGACGCGGTTGACCGCGACCAGCCCGCCGAAGCGCTTCTCGGCCCCGTCGACGCGCAGCAGCACCTCGCCCGGCGCGGCGGCTGCGTGCTGCGCGGGCGCGCGCAGCTCGGCCGGCGCGCCGCGCGGCGCGGGCCGCCGCGGCACGGCGGCCGTGAAGCGCGTCCAGCGCGCGAGCAGCGGCCACAGCCCCGCGTTGGCGCGCGCGAGGATCAGCAGCATCAGCACGCCGAACACCGCCATCTCGAAGTTGCCCGAGCGGCCGAGCAGCGCCGGCAGCACGTCCTGCAGCACCTGCTTGAGCACCACCACCACGCCGGCGCCCGCGAGCGCGCCCCACAGCGCGCCCACGCCGCCCATCACCGCCATGAACAGGTACTCGATGCTCATCTGCAGCCCGAAGGGCGTGGGATTGAGGAAGCGCTGCATGTAGACGTAGAGCCAGCCCGCCATGCCGGCCAGGCCCGCGGCGGTGCAGAACACCGCGACCTTGAGCCGGAACGCATGCGCGCCGAAGGCCTCGGGCAGGTCGGCGCCGGCGCGCAGCGCGCGCACCGCGCGGCCGAGCCGCGAATCGAGCAGGTTGCGCACCAGCCAGAAAGCCAGCGCGAAGCCCAGCGCGATCAAACAGAACATCGAGCGCTCGGACGCGAAGTCGAAGCCGAACAGGTTCAGCGCCGGAATGCCCGCGAGGCCGTTGAAGCCGCCCAGCGGCTCGATGATGCCCAGCCCGTAATAGACGACCACGCCCCAGGCCAGCGTGGTCAGCGACAGGTAGTGGCCGCCCATCGAGAGCGTGAGCGCGCCGATGCCCGCGGCCGACAGCGTGGCGAGCGCGACGCCGGCCAGCAGCGTGGCCCAGCCCGGCACGCCGTGCGCCACCGCGAGGTAGCCGGCCGCGTAGGCGCCGATGCCGACGAAGGCCGCCTGGCCGAAGGAGATCAGGCCCGCGAAGCCGGTCATCAGCGTGAGCCCGAGCGCCACCGTGGCGTAGAGCAGCACAAAGCTCGCGAGCGTGACGTAGTAGCTCGAGGCGAACAGCGCCACGCCGGCCGCGGCCGCCACGGCGACGGCCGCGAGCACCCAGGAACGAAGCGTCATGAGGCCTCCTGCGAATGCGGGTCGGCCAGCGAACGCCACAGCAGCAGCGGCACGATCAATGCGAACACGATGATCTCCTTGGCGGCGCTCGCGCCGTAGGACGAGAAGGCCTCGAGCAGGCCCACCACGAGCGAGCCCGCGGCGGCGAGGACGTAGCCCGAGAGCCCGCCGACGATCGCGCCGACGAAGCCCTTGAGCGCGAGCAGGAAGCCCGAGTCGTAGTAGATGGTGGTGAACGGGCCGATCAGCACGCCCGAGACCGCGCCGATGAAGGCGGCGATGGTCAGCGCCAGTTCGCCCGAGTGGTCGGGCGAGATGCCGACCAGCCGTGCGCCGTCGCGGCACACGGCGGTGGCGCGCAGCGCCTTGCCGCTCAGCGTGTGACCGAAGAAGGCGAAGAACACGGCCACGAGCACGGCGCTCGCCGCCACCACCGCCAGTGTCTGCGGCGCCACCGGCAGTCCCGCGAGCAGGCCGGCCGGCAGTTCGAAGCCCGGCAGCCGCGAGCCCTCGGGCCCGAACACGTACAGGCCCAGCGCCACCAGCACGAAGTGCAGCGCGATCGCCGCCACCAGCAGCACCAGCGGCGAGGCATTGCCCATCGGCCGGAACACCGTGCGGTAGATCAGCGGCCCCATCGCCGTGACCAGCGCCACCGCCGCGGCCGTCTGCATCCAGGCCGGCGAGCGCGCATCGACGCCGAACCAGGCGAAGGCGCAGGCCGCCAGCGGCAGCGCGCCGAGCAGCGCGAGCCGACCGCCCAGCCCCGCCAGGTTGCGCTGCCGCAGGCGCCCTGCCGTTTCCATGCCGCAGGCCAGCAGGGCCACCGCCGCCACCGGCACCGCCAGCCCCGGCGCCTGGCCCTGCTGGAAGGCCGCGATGGTCAGCACGCTGGCGCTGACGAATTCGCCCTGCGGGACGAACACGATGCGCGTGACGGTGAAGACCATCACGAGCGCCAGCGCCAGCAGCACGTAGACCGCGCCGCTCGCGAGGCCGTCCTGCACCAGCAGGCCGAAGATCTGCATGTCCATGATCTGTAGGATCCGCCGCGCGTCAGGGGATGTACTTCCAGCTGCCCTTCTCGATGCGCACCATCACCCGGCTGCGCTGGTCCAGGCCGATGTGGTCCTTGGGCCCAAGGCTGTAGACGCCGTTGGTGGCATGCAGGTCCTGCGTGGACTCGATCGCGTCGCGCAGTGCCTTGCGGAATTCGGGCGTGCCGGGCTTGGCGCCCTTGAACGCGCGCGGCGCCGCATCCTGCAGGATCAGCGCTGCATCCCAGAGGTAGGCGGCGAAGGTGGAACGGTGGCCCGCGTTGGGCAGCGCCTCGTACTTGCGGATGAATTCGAGCGAGGGCTTCTTCGCCGGATGGCTGTCGGGCAGCTGTTCGGCCACCAGCACGGGGCCGGCCGGCACGAAGGTGCCCTCGAGCTTGGCGCCGCCCACGCGCAGGAAGTCGTTGTTCGCCACGCCATGGGTCTGGTAGACCTTGCCGCGGTAGCCGCGGTCGAACAGCGTGGCCTGCGGCAGCACCGCGGGCGTGCCCGAGGCCGCGATGAACACCGCGTCGGGCTGCGAGGCCAGCAGCTTGAGCACCTGCCCGGTGACCGAGGCGTCGGTGCGCGTGTAGCGCTCGTTGGCCACCACCTCGATCTTGCGCAGCTCGGCGAGCTTGCCGAACTCGCGCCACCAGCCTTCGCCGTAGGCGTCGTTGAAGCCGATGAAGGCCACGCGCTTCACGCCGTTGTCGGCCATGTGCTTGATGATCGCGGTCGCCATGTGGGTGTCGCTCTGCGGGGTCTTGAAGGCCCAGCGCTTGCGGTCGTCCACCGGCTCGACGATGGCGCCCGAGCCCGCGAGGCTGATCATCGGCGTGCCGCTCTCCACCAGGATGTCGAGCACGGCCAGCGAGTTGGGCGTGAGGCTCGGCCCGATCAGCAGGTCGATCGCCGACTCGGAAATCAGCTTGCGCACGTTCTTGACCGTGGTCGAGGTGTCGGACGCGTCGTCGAGCAGGATGTAGTTGACCTTCTCGCCGCCCGCGGTGGCGGGCAGCACCGACACCGTGCGCTGCTGGGTCACGCCCACCGAGGCCGCGGGACCGGTGGCCGAGACCACCACGCCCACGTTGATGTCGGCCCGCGCGCCCGAAAGCGCCGCGAAGCACAGTGCCGCGCCGAAGGCGGCGGCCCGGAAGCGGGCCTTTGCAATCTCGATCATCGTTGTCTCCTTTTATGTGTCTGTCGTACCGGGAAAAAAACGAAAGCTCGCTAGGTCTGGGCCACCGGCGTGAAGCTGTCGGCGGAAATCGCCGTGCTCGCCATGCCCAGCGCGATGCAGGTGTCGGAACAGGCCGCGACGAAGCCCGGCGAGCCGCCGATCACAGCGCGGGCGCCGAGCAGCGAATCGTGGTTCTCGCGCAGCCACGAGGGTGCGTACTGCTGCTTCGTGCAGAAGCGGCTGCGCGCCTCGGTCACCAGCAGCGCATAGCGAAAGTTCGGATGCGCGCGGGCCAGCCCCGCGAGGCGGTCCATCAGCATCAGCTCGGCGTCGTCGCGCACCGAGAACAGCAGCGTCATCGGGCTCGTGTCGCCGTGCGCGAGCGCGTCCTCCATGATCGAGAGCACGGGCGCCAGGCCGGTGCCGCCCGCAAGGCCGAGCACCGGGCCCTCGCCCTCGGGCAGCCGGCAGGTGCCGTAGGGGCCGGTCACGCCGACGGTGTCGCCGGGCTGCAGCAGGTCGTGGATGTGGCTGCTGGCCGCGCCGCCCGGGTGGCGCGCCACCAGCAGCTCGATCAGGCCATCGTCCGAAGGCACGGTCGCGATGCTGTAGCGCCGGTGCGGCGAAAGTCCCGGCAGCGCGAGCTCGACATAGGCACCGGCCTGGGCCTCGAAGCGCGCCGGCTCGCTCGCCTGCAACACCAGCCGCCGCACGCGCGGCGTCAGCGGCGTGTTGCACAGCACGCGCGCCTCGAAGCTCTGCACGGCCGAGCCCTCGCCGCCCGGGATCGGCTGCACCGTGCGCAGATGCACCTCGGCACTCAGCGGCCGCGCCTGGCACATCAGGCAGAAGCCCTCGGCGATCTCCTGGTCGGAGATCGCGAGGCCCAGCGACCAGCCGTTGTCGACCGTGCCCTGCGTGACGCGTGCCTTGCACATGCCGCAGGAGGCGCCGCGGCACTGGTGCGGCAGCACCACGCCCTGCGACAGCGCGGCGTCCAGGATGATCTCTCCCTCGGGGACGCCGAAGCGGATCGCCTCGTTGACGAGGATCGTTCGGCTCATGTTCATCGATGTCATGCGGCCTAGAAGATCGGGATCACCTTCTCGGGATCGAACACCACCTCCTTGCCCTCGATGCCCACTTCGGGCAGCGCGGGGAATTCGATGCCGTAGGGATCGAGGTTGGCCTTCATGCGCAGCACGGCCGTCTTCCAGTTGGCCTTGCGCTCGTCGAGCGTGAGGATGCCCAGGCCGGCGCTGCGCGCGACTTCGTCGATCTGGCGCTGCGCGGGGATGAAGGTGGGCGGCAGCTTCCAGAACTGCTCGGGCGGCTCGTGCAGGATGCCCGAGAGGAACACGAAGCCCGCGCGCAGCTGGATGCTGATCATCTGCTTGTCGTCCTCGGTGAGCACCGGCAGCAGCTTCTGCAGCACCGCGAGGCAGATGCCCAGGTGGCGGCCCTCGTCCTGGCCGATGCGCTTGAAGGCTTCCTTGAACACCGGGATGGTGGTGCGCTGGTACATGCCGTGGAACAGCGTGCTCGAGGCCACCTCGCCGAACAGGAAGGAGGTGAACAGGATCGCGAGCGGGTACTTGTCGACGCCGTTCTTGAAGCCGGTCCAGTAGCGCGAGCCGTTGTAGTAGAGCCACTCGATGTTGTTGCGCGCGAGATGCCCGAGCGGCGTCTCGGGTACGTAGCCGAGCGGGCCGCCGGGCGTGAGGCGCTTGATGGCGCGGCCGCACACTTCCTCGTGGTTCATCTCGTCGCGCACGACCGAGAAGAAGCACTTGCGCACCGGGTCCTCTTCCTTGCTCTCGTAGGTGTGGATCATGGCGCGCGCGAACACCGACGGCCCCGAGCCGTCGAACACCGCGAGCAGCGAGAACCAGTAGGCCATGGCGTAGCGCTGGTCGAGGCTGTAGTCCTCCACGCGCAGCGTGTCCCAGGCCAGCGTGTGCGGCGACCAGCCCGGATCGCGCGCGGCGTCGTAGATGTCGTAGAGCTTGGGCGTCTCCACGTGCCACTCGAGCGGAAAGATGTTGGGCCCGTCGATGCCGGGCGCGGCCTCGATCTCGGCGAGCAGGGTCTGTGGATCGGGCATGGCGAGCACCTGCTCGGGCGGCGAGGTCAGCGCGCGCGCGAGCGCGGCGGTGTCCTGGGCGTTGTCCTGGTGGGTGGGGGACGGGTTCATCGGGAATCTCTCCTTGTCATGTGTTCGGATGGGAGGGGTGGTTAGTCATTGATTCGCCTTCCAGACGGCATATCAATCGGCAAAGGAAGAGCGCGCATGCGGAATCGCGCCCGCGCGGGTGGCTTCGGCGAGCTCGGCCTCGCCGAGGCCGGTGGCGCGCAGCACCTCGAGGCTGTGCGCGCCGAAGGCCGGCGCCGCGGTGCGGTAGCTGGCCGGCGTGCGCGACAGCGACACGGCCGAGGCCACGCCCATCTGGTCGCCGGCCTCGACGAAGCGTTCGCGGTGCAGCGCATGCGGATGCGTGCGCACGCCGCCGACATCGAGCACCGGACCGCAGGGCACGCCCGCGCGCATCAGCTCCTGCGCGATGGCCTCGCCGTCGCGCGTGGCCAGCAGCGCCTCGAGCTCGGCCTTGAGCGCCGCCGCGTTCGCGAGCCGCTCGCTGTTGTGCGCGAAGCGCGGATCGTCGGCCAGTTCGGCGCGGCCCAGCAGCGCGACCAGGCGGCGGAACTGGCCGTCGTTGCCCACGGCGATGAACACGTTGCAGCTGCGCGTGGCGAAGGCGTCGTAGGGGCAGATGTTGGGATGCGCGTTGCCGCTGCGCGTCGCGACGCGGCCCGACAGGAAGTGGTTGGGCAGGTGCGGATGCATCAGCGAGACACCGGTGTCGAACAGCGTGGCCTCGACCGACTGGCCCCGGCCCGAGCGCTCGCGCTCGCGCAGCGCCATCAGGATGCCGATGACCGCGTGCAGCCCGGTCGCGATGTCGATCACCGGGATGCCCATGCGCAGCGGTGCACCGCCGCGTTCGCCGTTGACCGACATCAGCCCGGTCATGGCCTGCGCGACCGCGTCGTAGCCCGGCAGGCCGCCCAGCGGGCCGTCGACGCCGAAGCCGCTGACGCGGCAGTGCACCAGGCGCGGGAAGCGCTCGCGCAGGAAGTCCTCGTAGCCGATGCCCCAGCGCTCGAGCGTGCCGGGCTTGAAGTTCTCGACCAGCACGTCGGCATCCGCCAGCAGGCGCAGCAGCAGCGCGCGGCCCTCGGGCAGCGAGAGGTCGAGCGCGACGCCCTGCTTGTTGCGGTTGACGCCGAGGAAGTACGAAGCCGCACCGTCGAGGAAGGGCGGGCCCCAGTCGCGCGTCTCGTCGCCCTGCGGCGGCTCGACCTTGATCACCTGCGCGCCATGGTCGGCCAGCATCTGGGTGCAGAAGGGACCGCCGAGCACGCGCGACAGGTCGATCACGCGCAGGCCGGCCAGCGCGCCCGGCGTGGTTTGCGTCGGGTGCGTCATGCCGGGCTGGCCTCCACAGCGCTGCGCCGCAGCACGCGCGTGGCCTTGGCCTCGTAGCGCGGCAGCGCGCCCTCGTCGTGGCAGCGCACCTCGCAGGTGAGGCCCAGCCGGGCCTTGAGCCGCGCGCGCACCTCGCGCGCCAGGTCGTCGCCCGTGCAGGCCGTGCCGGGCACGCGCTCCACGGCCACCTCCATGTGGTCGAGCACGCTGCGCTCGCTGTCGATGTAGATCTGCCAGGCATCCTTGGCCAGGCCCTCGACGCCCGCGATCACGTCCTCGATCTGCGAGGGATAGACCAGCACGCCGCGCACCTTGAGCATGTCGTCCGAGCGGCCGATGATGCGGCCGATGCGCGCATAGGCATGGCGGCCGCAGGCGCAGCGGTAGGGCTGGGCCGAACGGCGCACCAGGTCGCGCGTGCGCCAGCGCAGCACCGGCGAGGCCTCCTTGTCGAGCGTGGTGAACACGATCTCGCCGACCTCGCCCGGCGCCACCGGGCGCAGGGTCTGCGGGTCGAGGATCTCGCTGAGCACGCTGTCGTCGTTGATCAGGTGCATCTCGTCGTCGCCGTGCGAATGCGGGCAGGAAACGCCGAGCACCGGCCCGCCGGCCTCGGTGGTGCCGTAGATGTTGTGCGCCAGGAAGCCCTCGGGCATCAGCGCCTCCATCTCGCTGCGGAAGGTGGCCGACACCGACTGGCCGCCGAACAGCCCCACGCGCAGCGCCCAGTCGCGGCGCGGATCGATGCCGGCCTTGCGCGCCTGCTGGATCAGCGTCATCAGCCACAGCGGCGACATGGTCGTGACCGTGTGGCGATGGTCGCGCAGCCACTGCACCATCAGCTCGCCGCGGCCCGGGCCGACGGGGAAGTTGACCGCGCCATAGGCCTTGAGCGCCTCGTCCATCGAGCTGCCGCCGATCCACAGGCCGTAGCCGTAGCCCTGGTAGACGCGGTCGCCCGCGCGCACGCCCACGGTGCGGTAGATGCGCGCGAGCTGGCGCACCAGCGTGTCTTCCCAGTCCTTTTGCGTGAAACCGAACAGCACCGGCAGGCCCGTGGTGCCCGAAGTCGCGCAGAAGCGCACCACCTGCTCGAGCGGCACGGTGAGCAGCGGGTACGGATAGAGCGCGCGCAGGTGGCTCTTCTCGAGCAGCGGCAGCGTCTGCAGCGCGGCACGGTCCTTCAGGTCGAGCGGCGAGGCGCCGGCCGCCGCGAAATGCGCCCGCCACTGCGGCGAGTCCGCGAGCCGGCGGCCGAGCGCGGCGAGCTTGGCGTCCTGGCGCGCCTGCAGTTCGTCGAGCGACAGGAAATCGTCGGCGGCATCGGCCGCGGCCTGCGCATTGCGGGATTCGGTCATGGGGCGTCTCCTTTGTTCTTGGCCGCAGTCCGCGTTTCAGGCGGCGAGGTAGCGGCGCGTCTGCAGCACGCGGAAGCGCGGCAGCACGAAGGCGGTGTCGCACAGCGCCGCGTTGCCGGCCGCGTTGTGGCCGCTCACGTGCAGGTCGCTGAAGGCCGCGGACTGGTTCACCAGCACCGGGCCGGTCATGTCGAGCGTGAGGTGCACGCCGGCATCGGCGGCCGCGCTCTTCGCGCGGCGCACGAAGGGCTCGTCGCGCGAGTACACCGACCAGGTGATCGCGCCGCGCGCGCGCGTGACCTCGTGCGCATGCCGCAGCGCCGCGTCGGCGTCCTCGGTCACGATCAGCAGGCTGATCGGACCGAAGTGCTCGCGCGCGATGGTGTCGAGGGCTTCGGGCGGCACCGCATACAAGGCCGGCGTGCGCAGCACCGCATCGGGCAGATCGGGATGCACGAGCCGGCGCGAGGCGAACACCGGCTCGCCGAGCGATGCCGCCTCGACGGCGCGCGCCTCGGTGGCATCGCTCTGGATCGCGCCGAGCAATTCGATGGCGCGCACCGGATCGGCGACCAGCTTGGCCACGGCCGCGGCGAGGTCGGCCTTGAAATCCTCGACCGTCTTCGCCGCGCCGTCCTGCAGCCGGATGCCCGCGCGCGGCAGGTAGATGCTCTGCGGCGTGGTGCACATCTGGGCGCTGTAGAGGCTCAGCGTGAGCGCGAGGTTGCGCACCAGGCCGGGGTAGTCGCCGGTGCTCTCGATCAGCACCGCGTTGACACCCGCCTTCTCGGTGAAGACATGGGCCTGGCGCGCATGGCTTTCGAGCCAGTCGCCGAACTCGGGACCACCCGTGAAGTCGATCAGCTTCACGCGCGCATCGAGCGCGAGCGCCTTGGTCTTGGGCGCGGCGCGCGTGTCGACCAGCAGCTGCACCACGTCGGCGTCGAGGCCCAGGCCCGCGAGCACCGTGCGCGCCGTGTCGACGCACAACGCGAGCGGCAGCACGGCCGTGGGATGCGGCTTCACGACCACCGGGTTGCCCGTGACCAGGCTCGCGAACAGGCCGGGGTAGGAATTCCAGGTCGGGAAGGTGGCGCAGCCGATCACGGCCGCGATGCCGCGCGGCAGGATCTCGAAGGTCTTCTCCACGCGCAGCGGCCGGCGCGCATCGGGCTTCTCCCAGAGCACGCGCGCGGGATAGGCGCCCATCTCGCGCATGGCGATGGCCACGGCCTCGAGCGCGCGGTCCAGCGCATGCGCGGTGCCGGCCTGGAAGGCCATCGCGAACGGCTGGCCACAGGCATGCATGCAGGCGAAGGCCATCTCGAAGGCACGCTGCTGCAGCGCGTCGAGGATCTCGAGCGCCACCGCAGCGCGCTCGGTCGGGTCCAGCGCGGCCCAGGCCGGCGCGGCGGCCTCGGCGCGCGCGAGCACGGCATCGACCGGCTCGTCGGCATAGGCGGTGTCGAAGGGCACGCCGAAGGCGCTGCGCTCCTCGCCGCGGATCGCGCCATCGCGCCGCGTCCAGGCCGCGCGCACGGCGGCCTCGCCGGCTTCGCGCGAGCCGTCGGCGTAGACGGGATGCGTCGGATCCTCGGGATAGGCGCTGTGGTAGCCGCGGCGGGCCACGGCGGCGATCGCATCGGCCAGGCGGGCGGCGTGTTTCAGTTGCAGGTCTTGGAGGGTCATGGTGGGTTCAGAGCGTGGCGGCGGTGCCGAAGATCGCGGTGCATTGGCTCGACATGTAGCCGCCCGGCGCATGAGCCAGCGCGAGCTCGGCGCCGGCCACCTGGCGCGCGCCGGCATCGCCGCGCAGCTGCACCACCGACTCGATCGCGGTGTAGATGCCGAACATGCCGGGGTGGCCGAGCGAGAGTCCGCCGCCGCTGGTGTTCATCGGGAAGTCGCCGCCCGGCGAGGCACGGCCGCCATCGAGGAAGGCGCCGCCCTCGCCCTTGGCGCAGAAGCCCGTGTCCTCGGCGAAGATGATCGGCATGATCGTGAAGGCGTCGTAGAACTGCACCACGTCGATGTCCTTCGGGCCCACGCCGGCCTGCGCATAGGCGGTGGCCGACGACACGCTGGCCGCGGTGCGCACCAGGTCCGGCATCTGCGCGATGCTGCGGTGCGTGGCGGCCTCGCCCACGCCGAGCAGGTAGACCGGCTTGCGCCGCAACTGCGCGGCGCGCTCGGCCGAGACCACGACCAGCGCGCCGCCGCCGTCGGTCACGAGGCAGCAGTCGCGCACGGTGAAGGGATGCGCCACCGGCCGCGCCGCGATCACGTCCTCGATGCTCAGCGGCCCGGGATCGGGCGCATCGGTGTCGAGCCGCGCCCAGTCGCGCGCGCTCACCGCCACCTGCGCGAGCTGTTCGCGCGTGGTCCCGAACTCGTGCATGTGGCGCTGCGCGACCATCGCGTAGGCCGCGAGCGGGCCCGGGTAGCCGTAAGGCACTTCGTAGGGGTTGGGTTCGGAATGGGTCGCGAACTGTCCGCCCGCCGATTTCTGCGTGCTGCCGTAGGCGATCAGCGCCACAGAGCACAGGCCGGCCGCGATCGCGGCACGCGCATGGTTGAGGTGCGCGAGGAAGGCGCCACCGCCGACCTGGGTCGAATCGGTGTAGCGCGGGCGCAGGCCCAGGTATTCGCACAGGCTCAGCGTCGGCATGAACAGCTGCAGCCCGGCCGCGAACACGCCGTCGACATCGGCCGGCGAGAGGCCCGCGTCGTCGAGCGCGCGCACCGAGGCCAGCGCCATCGCGTCGAGCGGCGAAGACAGGGCCGGCATCGTCGCGAAGCCGGTGCTGCCGATGCCGGCGATCGCGGCCGCGCCGCGCAGATTGGTTGCGGTCACGCGAGCGCTCCGAACACCACGCGGTGCGCGTCGTTCCAGGGCTCGATGCGCGCGGCCACGCGCAGGCCAATGCGCAGCGCGCCGGGCGCCGCATCGACCACGGTGGCCATCATGCGAAAGCCTTCGTCGAGATCGACCAGCGCGATGTTGAAGGCGCCGTCGCGCCGCTGCACTTGGGTGCAGGCGTGGACCGTGCCCTCGCCGCGGCTGGTGCGCCATTCGAGTTCGCCCGGCTGTCCACCCGGACCCACGGCCTGCGGCGGAAAGACCGCGCGGCCCGCGCCGTGGTCGAACTGGTAGGCCAGGCGGCCTTCGGCCAGCGCGGCGAGGAACAGTGCGCGCGGCGAACGTGCTGCTTCGGGAGCTTGGGTCATGTCCATTGCCTAGCGTCCGATGAAGCGCGGCTTGCGCTTCTGCTGGAAGGCGCCGATGCCCTCGATGCCGTCGGGCCCGGCCAGCGCCTCGGCCTGCGCGATCGCCTCGAGCTCGAGCGTCTCCTCGAAGGAACGCGCGCGCGACAGGATGCGCTTCGACGCGGCGAAGGCGGCGGTCGGGCCGCTCGCGATCTCGCGCGCCATCCGCAGCGCGATCTCGTCGAGCGCCTCGGCCGCCACGCTGCGGTTGACGAGCCCCATGGCGGCGGCTTCGCGTCCCGAGAACAGGCGGCCCAAGAAGATCAGCTCGGCCGCGCGGTGCGGCCCGACGCGTTCGCGCAGGTGATGGTGGCCGCCCGAGTCGAGCACCGCGCCGATGTTGCGGAACGGGCTGCCGAGCAGCGCATCGTCGGCGACCAGCGCGATGTCGCAGGCTAGCGCCAGCCCGAAGCCGAAGCCCAGCGCGGGGCCCTGCACCGCGGCGATCGTCGGCACCGGGCAGTCGCGCACGGCGGCCAGCACCGGGTTGATCCGCTCGCGCAGGATCGCGAGCGTGTCGTCGGTGCCGGGGTGCGTGTCCTTGAGGTCGCGGCCGGCGCAGAAGGCATGGCGCGTGCCACGTACCAGCACCGCGCGCGCACCGGCCGACACGGCCTCGCCGATCGCATCGCCGATCGCCGTCATCTCGTCGAGGCGCAGGCTGTTCTTCGCGGCGGGCCGGTCGATCGCGATGACAGCGAGCGGCAGTTCCAGCGTCAGGCGCACTGCATCGGTAGAGGTCGCTCCGCTCATCGCGCAGCCCCCTCGAAGGCCATCAGGATGCGCAGCTCGCTGGCCATCAGCAGCAGCCCGTTCTGGTTGTGGACGTTCCATTGCAGCCGCACCACGCCGTCGGTGCCCGGGCGCTTCACGGTCTTCTCGAGCACGGCGGCCTCCAGATGGATGGTGTCGCCGATGAAGGCCGGCGCCGTGAAGCGCAGCGCGTCGCTGCCGTAGTTCGCCACGATCGCCGGCGCCGCGGGCGGGATGCCGAGCCCGGCCGCATAGGCCAGCAGCATCAGGCCCGGCGCGATGCGCTGGCCGAAGCGCGTGCGCGCCGCATGGTGCGCGTCGGTGTGCAGCACGTACCAGTCGCCGGTCAGCGCGCACCACTGGAGGATGTCGGCTTCCGTGAGGGTGCGGCCGCGCGAGCGGAAGCGCGCGCCCTCCTCGATCCGGTCGAAGTGCTGCTCCAGGAATCCGCAGGTGCTGGTGATGTCGGTCATCGCGTCTTTATTTAACCTTCCGGACGGAATATAAATGAAGACGAAGACCCGGCGGCAGCTAGGGCTTACCCGAAGCCGCGGGAAAAGGCGCGATCGGGAGGTGTGTGGTCTTCAGCCGCCGCGCGCCGGCGAGGCCGCGGCGTCGACGCGCGCGAGCCATCGCAGGAAGGCCTCGGCGACGGCCGCGGGCTGCTCCAGCGTCGACATGTGGCCGCACTGCGGCACCACGACGAGCTCGGCATCGCCGGGCAGCAGGCCCGCCATCTCCTCGCTCAGAGCCAGCGGCGTGATCTGGTCCTCGCGGCCGCACAGGACCAGGGCCGGCACCGTCAACGCCGGCAGCAGCTCGCGCGCATCGCGGCGCTGCATCGCTGCCTTCTGCTGCCGCGTGAAGCCCTCGCCACCGACCTGCCTCGCCATGTCGGCGAGCAGCTCGAGCAACGAGCGGTCCTGCGCATGCGCGGGGTGGAGCACGCGGGGCGTGAAGCTCTCGACCACCTGGGCGAAGCTCGCGCCGCCCGAGCTCAGCGCCGCGACCATTCGCCGCCGGTTCTGCGTGGCCTCCTCGGAATCGGCGCGCGCACCGGTGTCGAGCAAGGCGAGGCCCGCGATCCTGGCGCTGGCCTGCCGGCACACCTCGAGCGCGACATAGCCGCCCAGCGAGAAACCCGCCACCGCGAAGCTTCCTTCGGGCATCGCGGCCAGCGCGGTGGCGGCCAGCGCTTCCACGGTGTCGGCCCCATCGGTCGGCGACACGACGACATCACGCCCGGCGGGCAACGCCCGCCGCACGGGATCCCAGACGCGCGCGTCGTTCATGAGGCCGGGAAGCAGCAGCAGCGGTACGGTGTTCATCATGGCGAGTCCTCGGGTGGTGGCGTGTCGATGGGCTTGTTATAACTATGAAGTTGAGTTCATAGTCAAGTCACCCGGAGCCATTCCATGTGGATTGCAGAGTTCTCGCAGCAGGCCGGCCTCAGCGTCGCCACCGTCCGTTTCTATGTGCGCAACGGCCTGCTGCAGCCGAAGACGGGCCTGGCCGGCGGCACACGGCCTTATCTCGAGTTCTCGCCACGCGACCTGCGCCTGGCCGCCGCGATCCGCGCGGGCCAGGCCATGGGCATGTCGCTCGCCGAGATCCAGTTGCTGATGAACGAGCGCCGAGCCGGCGGCCGCGGCCGCATGCTGCAGGCCATGGTCGCGCGGCGCGACAGGCTGCGCCAGCAGCAGAAGGAACTCGCCGCGATGCTGCGCTTCGTCGACGCGAAGATCGCCTGGCTGCAGGCCGGCGCGCCCGGAGTGCCACCCGAGCCGCCGAAGATCGGCACGTGTTCGCCCTGAGCGGGGCGCGAGCTCAGGCCTTGAGCAATCCCCTGGCCCGCATGCTCTTCGCCGCCGCCGCGATGGCCTCGCGGGCGTCCCGTGGGGTCCAGCCGAGCACCTGCCTGGCCTTCTCGTTGGAGGTCTTCTTGGCGTGGCCGAGGTCGGGAATGAAGGGACGAAGCCCGGCATTGAAGAGCGCGACCGCGCGCAGCACGAGATCCGGGATCGTGCGGGTCGGAACACGCCGGGCCGATTTGCCGAGCGCCGCCTTGACGATGGCGCCGATCTCCCGCATCGCCAGCGCCTGGCCATTCGAGAGCAGGAAGCGTTCGCCCGCGGCCTCGGGATGGCTCATCGCCAGGATGTGCGCGCTGGCCACGTCGCGCACGTCGACGACCGGGATGAACAGGTTCGGGAAGCCCGGCATGTCCCCATCGAGCATGCGCTGGACCACATGGTTGGCCCCGGAGATGTTCCTGCCCAGCACCGGCCCCATCACCGCGACGGGAAGCATGGTGGCCAGTTCCAGCCCACCGCCCTCGGCGGCGATGAAGGCCCATGCCGCGCGCTCGGCGAGGGTCTTGCTTCTGCCGTAGGCATCGACGCCGGGGCCGTCGAGCACGGTCCAGTCGTTCTCTGTGAAAGTGTGGCCGTCGTGGGGATGTCCCCAGCTCACGGCATGGAACGCGGAGGTGAGGACGACGCGCTTAACGCCCGCGTCGCGCGCTGCCCGCAGCACGCGCAGCGTGCCTTCGCGCGCGGGGACGATCAGGTCATCCTCGTTCGCCACATGCCCGGGCTGCACCGGGGACGCGACATGCAGCACGACCTCGACATCGGCCATGGCCTGCGCCCAGCCTTCGTCGCGCAAGAGGTCGGCGGCGACGAAGCTCAGCCTGTCGCCGAGCACCATGCCCGTATCGACGAGCACGGCTCGCGCCTCGGCCTCCTTGTCGAGCGAACGGACGGTGGTCCGCACGCGATGATCCTGCTCGAGGAGCTGGAGGATGCAGTGACCGGCGATGAAGCCGGAGCCACCTGTGACGAGGACATGCGAAGAGGTCATGAGAGCGTGCTTTCGTTGTTCATTCCTGGTCGGCGGTCTGGCGTTCGCGCCAGCGAGAAGGGGTGGTCCGCTCCCAGTTGCGAAACGCACGGGCGAACGAATTGGGCTCGACGAAGCCGAGCAGCATGGCGATGGCCACCGGATCGAGCGCGGTGTTGGCGAGCAGCCGCGTCGCCGTCGTGTGCCTCACCGCGGCCAGCTGCTGCTGGAAGCTCGTTGCGCATTCGTCGAGGCGGCGCTGGAGCGTGCGGCTGCTGAGGTGAAGCCGGCCCGCCACCGCCGCGATGCTGGGCTGGCGGCCCTCGCTCAGCTGGCGTGCGATGGCCACGCGCGTCTCGGCCACGAGCGGGGACAGGCCTTCGCCGCGGGACGCCCTCTGCTCGAGGCCTTCCAGCACGCGCGCAAAGGCTCCGCCGTCGGCCGTGACGAACGGCACGTCGAGCGCCGCGCGGTCGAACACCATCGCGTCGTGCGTGGCCCCGAAGACGATGGGGCATCCGAAGTGGCGGCGCAGCAGCGCCTGATGCTGGGGCCGACGCGCCAGTTCGAGTCGAATCGGCGCGATCCGCCCGGCGCTGCCATGCCGCGCCAGTTCCCGCAACGAAGCCATGGTCATGTCGACGAGCAGGCGCGGCACCTCGCTCGTGGCCAGGAGCCAGCGATAGCGCACCGTCGTCTGCTCGCCCACGGTCTCGACTTCGACGAGCTCGGGGCAGGTCAGGCGCTTGTAGCGCGAGAGGGCCGCCAGCGCGCGGCGAAAGTCGGGCGCGTGCAGCGCCACGATCGACGCAACGCCATAGCCGCGTGCGATTCCCTCGGCACCGAAGCGAAGTCCCGCGGACGGATCGTCGAACGCCTCGTCCGCCACGGCCCAGATGCGGAAGAACTCGCTCGTGCTCCACGCGTTCGACGGCTTCACGCCGGCACGCTCGCACAGCCGCTCGATGGGGAGGCCGGACTTTGCGAGGACGAGGGGGGACACCGAAAAGGTGTCGTGGCGAGTCATGCGCGAAGAATAGGAGGGCGAGGCGAGGCCGGCAAATCCGATCGCGCCAAAAAGGAAAAGCGGGTTCCATGGCCCTTCGCTCAGCCCACGCGAGAGGCTATTGCGCGCACCGGCGCGGCGACTCGCGCAACACGATCCCGTGCAGGCACACGCCGCTCGCCTGCTCGGTCAGCGTCTCGAGGCCCAGGCGCCCGCGGGCTGGTACCAGGTGTAGGTCGAGTTCAGCACGCCGTGCATCGGCATCGCATCTTGGATGCGCCTCTCGCCGTTACCTTTCGGCAGCGATTGCAAGCGCGCTGTCCACGTCGCGGATGTGCCGCGCCAAGGTTTCGACGAACGCGGCCGCGGCGGGGCCGAGCGGCCGGCGCGGATGCGTCACGCACACCAACAGGCGCGACAGCCTCGGAGATGTCACGGCGCACCCTTGCAAGCTGCCGTCCGCGAGTTGCCGGCGCAAGGCGATACGAGGCAATAGCGTGCAGAACTCGCTGCCCTGAACCAGCTTCAGGATGGCGCTGATCGAGTCGATCTCCACGCCGGGCACCAGCGCGACGTCCTCGGCCTGCGCGAAGCTTTCGACGATACCGCGCAGGCCATGCTGGCGCGTCGGAAGCACCAGTGGAAGTTGAGCGAGACGGCTGAACGGCATCGACTTTGGCAAGGGCGCATGTTTCGGACCCGCCACGAGCAGCATGTCCTCCTTCGCAATCGGCTCCGAGCTGAGCGCGAGCGGACGACGCGGCTTGTTGATGATGGCCGCTTCGAGTTGCCCGACAGACACCGCGTCGGTGAGTTGCGCGCTGAACCCATCGGTCAGCGACAGCTCGACCTTCGGGTGACGTGCGGCGAACTCCAGCAGCGCGTCCGCCAGCACACCCTCGGCGATCGTCTCGATCATCCCGATGCGTACCTGCCCCGTGAGCTCCGCGCTCGTCTGCAGCATCTGCTCGCGCGCGCGAGAGAAATCGCCGACCACCGGAAGAAAGAGGCGATACATGCGACGTCCCTCGCTCGTGGGCTCCATGCCCTGCGGCGTGCGCACGAAAAGCTGGCGTTCGAGCTCGTCCTCCAGCCGGGTGATCTGCATGCTCAACGCGGGCTGCACGATGTTCAGGCGCCGTGCGGCGCGCGTTACCGACCCCTCTTCGTAGAGGCAGACGAAGTATTGGATCTGACGAAATTCCATGGGCTGTATCTCCACGGGAGGACCGCGAGTGTCCATCACATAAATTGAATATCAGCATAACTTATCATTAATTGATTTTATGCACATGAATTTCTAGACTTTTTGCGATGGGGCGCCTTGCCCTTCCCACTGTTCCGCGGCAATCAGGCAGGAGCCATGACGCGCCATGGAACATGCAACGCAAGAAGAAATGAACGATCTCCGAGCACTGAATCTGATCGATGGCCGCTGGCAGGAGGCCGCGAGCGGTCGGCACGGCACCCGCCAAGACCCTGCCGACGGCAGCACCTTGGGCCAGCACGCCGCCTCGGATCGCAGGGACGCCGATGCGGCGATCGCCGCGGCCCGACGCGCCTTCGAAGCGCCCGCCTGGGCCCAGAACCCTCGCTTGCGCCAGATGGTCATGCTGCGTTGGGCCGACAGGCTCGAAGCTCGCGCCGAAGCACTGGCCCAGTTGCTGACGCGCGAGAACGGCAAAGTCCTCGCACAGTCTCGCGCGGAGATCGGGGGCGCGATCTCCGAGATCCGCTATTACGCCGGTTTGACCCGCTACATGCCCGGGCATGTGTTCGAGGTGGAACCCGGAGCCTTCGCGACCCTGATCAAGGAGCCGGCTGGCGTGGCCGGGATCATCGTGCCGTGGAACGCACCGGCGGTGCTGCTGATCCGCTCGCTCACACCAGCGCTCGCCGCAGGCTGTACCGCGGTCGTCAAGCCCGCGCCGCAAACGGCCCTGATCACCGCGGCTTTGATCGCCGAACTGCACGCTGTCGAGAATCTTCCCGCAGGAGTGATCAACCTCGTCAGCGAAGACGGCCACGAGGTGGCCGCGCGGTTGGTTGAGTCGCCCGATGTCGATGTGATCAGCTTCACCGGCTCCAACGCAACGGGCCAGCGCATCATGGCCGCGGCAGCGCCGACGATGAAGAAGCTCTCGCTCGAGCTGGGAGGAAAGTCGGCCTGCCTGGTCTTCGAAGACGCGGACGTGGACGCGGTCGCGCCGGCCCTGGCAGCAGCCGCCACCATCATCAGCGGCCAGCAGTGCACCGCCGCGCGGCGTGTCCTCGTTCACGCACGCCATTACGAAGCGATGAAGAAGGCATTGGCGAACGCGCTGCGAACGCTGCGCGTGGGCCCAGGCGGCGCCGAGGGCATGCAGATCGGGCCGATGATCGACCTCGCAACCGCGCGCGCCGTTGGCGAACGCATCGGGCAAGCCATGGAGGCCGCAGACGAAGTCTTGCTGCGCGGTGGTGCGGGGACCGGGCCCCTGGCCACCGGCGCCTACCTCACGCCAACGCTGATCGCTCACCGCGACACGAACGCTTTCTTCGTCCAGGAAGAGATCTTCGGACCACTGGTGGTCATCGAGCGCTTCGAGGAGGAAGCCGAGGCGGTTGCACGCGCGAACCACTCCGAGTACGGCCTCTCGGCAAGCGTATGGACCCATGACGGAGCCCGAGCGATGAGGGTGGCTCGCGCCCTGCGAAACGGCACGGTCTGGATCAACGACCACAACAAGCTCTTCGCGGAAGCCGAAACCGGTGGCTACAGGCGCAGCGGTCTGGGTCGGCTGCACGGCTACGACGCGCTGATCGACTTCCAGGAGATCAAGCACATCTACCAGCAGGTCGGCACTGTCTGAAGGCCACGTCGTGACCGCCAATCCCGCCGCCCGAACGGCAGACCTGTCGCAGCGCCCCCACCTGGGCCGACCCGCCCGACGCGTGGAAGACCGTGCCCTGTTGACCGGCCAGGGCCGCTTCGGCGATGACGCACCCGTGCGTGCCGGAACCCTCCACGCCGCCGTCGTGCGCTCGCCGCATGCGCATGCCAAGTTGCTCGCGCTGCGCACCGCCCGCGCTGAGGCTTCGCCCGGGGTGCGCGCAGTGCTCACTGGCGCAGATGTGCAGTGCTGGTCGAAGCCATTCATCGTGGGCGTGAAGCAACCCATGGAACTCTGGGCGCTCGCCATCGATCGTGTCCGCTATGTCGGCGAGCCGGTGGCAGTGGTGATCGCCGAGAACCGCTACCTAGCAGAGGATGCATCGGACCTCGTGGAAGCCGACTATGAAACGCTTCCCGCGGTGATCGACATCGAGTCCGCCGCGGCCGATGACGCACCAGTGCTGCACGAGCGAGTAGGTAGCAACGTGGTGAGCGACCGCAGCTTCCGATACGGCGATCCAGAGGCTGCTTTCGCCCTCGCACCTCACCGGGTGTCGATCACGGTCCACTACCCACGCAATTCGTGCACCCCGATCGAGACCGGCGTCGCGATCGCAGAGTTCATTTCCGAGCAGGAGGGCTACGAACTCCAGTCCAACTTCATGGGACCGTTCTCGCTGCACACGGTGATGGCCATGGCATTGAAGGTCCCAGGTAACCGGCTGCGCCACCGCACCTTCCCCGACTCGGGTGGCAGCTTCGGTGTCAAGCAAGCGGTCATGGCGCCGGCTGTGTTGATGTGCCTGGCCGCGCGCAAGGCAGGCGCGCCCGTCAAATGGGTGGAGGACCGCCTCGAGCACCTCAGCGCGGCCACCTCTGCCACGGGTCGACTGTGCCATGCCGAGGCGGCGGTCGACCCCGACGGTCGCATCACCGCGCTCTCGCTCGATCAGTTCGATGACTGTGGCGGCTATCTGCGTGCCCCGGAGCCGGCCACCTTCTACCGCATGCATGGATGCCTGACCGGCGCCTTTGCGATTGCCAACCTGCGGGTACGCAACCGAGTGGTACTGACCAACAAGACACCCACGGGCCTGGTGCGAGGCTTCGGCGGGCCGCAGGTGTACTTCGCTCTCGAGCGCCTGGTACAGCGCATTGCCGTCGAACTATCCCTCGATCCGCTCGACGTGTATCGCCGCAATTTCATTCCGCGCGACGCATTCCCCTATCACGCCGCGGCCGGCGCTCTGATCGATTCGGGCGACTACCACCGCGCGCTCGAGATGGTGGTGGCCGAAGGAGAGCTCGACATGCTGCGCCGCCGGCAGCAGGAAGCACGCGCTCAGGGACGGCTCTACGGCATCGGCTTCGCGGCGATCGTGGAACCATCGGTCTCGAACATGGGCTACATCACCACGGTGCTGCCGGCGGAACAGCGCGCCAAGGCGGGGCCCAAGAATGGAGCGACCGCGGCAGCCACGGTGAGCATCGACCCGCTGGGCGGCATCAATGCGGTGATCGCATCTGCGCCGGCCGGGCAGGGACACCGCACCGTCTGTGCCCAGGTGATCGCCGATGCTTTCGGGGTGAATCCGGCCGAAGTGGCCGTCAATGTCGAGTTCGATACGCAAAAGGATGCCTGGTCGGTAGCGGCCGGCAACTATTCGAGCCGTTTCGCCGGCGCCGTGGCGGGAACCCTGCATCTGGCCTGCCTGAAGCTGCGCGACAAGCTGGCGCGCATCGCAGCCCCCACGCTGGGCTGCGCGCCAGAGGAGGTAGTTTTCGCCGGCGGAAAGATCCATGCGCTCCAGGCACCCGACAAGGGCCTGCCCTTTGCCCGGTTCGCGGCCAGTCCGCACTGGGCACCCGCGCTGCTGCCGCCCGGCGAGGATCCGGGCCTGCGCGAGACCGCCTTCTGGACCGCGCCACAACTCGCCGCGCCGGACGAGGACGACCGCGTCAACACATCGGCGGCATATGGCTTCGCTTTCGATCTGTGCGCGGTGGAAGTCGATCGTGACACCGGCCGAATTCGCATCGACCGCTATGTCACCGCACACGACGCGGGAACGCTGCTCAACCCTGCCCTGGCCGACGGGCAGATTCGCGGAGCATTTGCACAGGGACTGGGCGCGGCCCTGATGGAAGAGTTCCGCTACGGCACCGACGGGAGCTTTCAGTCGGGCACCTTCGCCGACTACCTCGTGCCAACGACCTGCGAGGTGCCCGACCCCTTGATCCTTCATCTGGAGACGCCAAGCCCCTTCACCCCGCTGGGCGCCAAGGGTCTGGGCGAGGGCAACAACATGAGCACGCCACCCTGCATTGCGAATGCAGTGGCCGACGCACTCGGCGTTTCCGATATCCGACTGCCCCTCAAACCTTCGCGGGTGCTCGAACTCCTGGGCATCGACGATCCTTTCCCTTCGAGCGGAAGCCGCACCGCAACGGACGCCGCCCGTACTGGGGTCGAGCATGGCGACGAACACTCACTGCCAGACGCTTCCCCACGCAAGAGCGGCAAGGCGCTTTCTGCACGGGGCGAAATCACGCTGCCCGCCACGCCGGAGGCGGTTTTCACGGTCCTGCTCGACCCGAAAGCGTTGGCACGCGTGATTCCAGGCTGCCATGCGCTCGAAGAGACCGCGCCCCATCACTATCGGGCGGATGTCACCGTAGGCGTCGGAATGATCAAGGCCCGCTACGCGGCAGAGGTTTCGCTGAGCGACCTCGACCCACCGCGACGCCTTCGACTCGCGGGATCGGGGATCTCGAGCATTGGCAGTGCCCGCGGCGAAGGACTTGTGACGCTGAGTGCCACGGACGGAGGAACGCTCCTGAAGTACGACTACGAGGCGGAGGTCTCCGGCAAAGTCGCGGCCGTTGGCGCACGCATGCTCGACGGAGCCGCCAAGATCGTGTTGCGCCAGCTCTTCGAACAGCTCGGACGCCAGGCGGGAGGACAAGAAGGGATCGACGCTGCCGCGGCTTCCACCAGCTTGTGGCAACGCTTGCTACGCCGACTGGGCGTGGGGGGTCATCGATGAAGCCGGCCGCTTTCGACTACGTCCGCGCCGAGAGCGCGGCCGAGGCTGCGCACGAGTTGCAGCGCCGGGGCACGAATGCGCGCATCCTGGCAGGTGGTCAGTCGCTGATGGCGGTGCTCAACATGCGGCTCGCGCAACCGTCCGCGTTGATCGACATCTCGCGCACCGCCGACCTCCACTACGCTCGTCCAGAGGGCGGGATGCTCGAGGTGGGCGCCGCGGTCACGCAGGGCCAGCTCGAATGGCGCGACGCTCTTTCATCCGAAGTGCCGCTGCTCGCGCAAGCGATTCCCTTCATCTCCCACTTCCAGATCCGCAACCGCGGTACTGTCTGCGGTTCTGTGGCCCACGCCGATCCCAGCGCGGAGATACCGCTGGTGCTGCTTGCCCTGGACGGCGAAGTGGTGTTGCGCAGTACCAAGCGGCGGCGCACCCTCCCCGCCGCCGACTTCTTCCAGGGCATGCTGTTGACGGCGCGCGAGCCCGATGAGCTGCTTGAAGCGGTCCGTTTCCCACTCGCCCCCACCGGACAGCGCAGTGCATTCGACGAGTTCTCGATGCGTCATGGCGACTTTGCGATCGTCTCGGTCGCGGCCGTGGCCGATGCTCGGGGACTTCGTCTTGCCATCGGCGGTGTGGCAGATCGTCCGCGCCTCGCACGGTGGCCTGCGGATCTTCGCGGCGCGGACCTGGAAGCCGCGCTCAACGATTTGGCCTGGGAACTCGAAGCGCAGGACGACGCGCATGCAAGCGCGGCATTCAGACGTCATCTCGTGCGCCGTCTCGGCGCGAAACTGGTTCGGCAGGTCACGGAGCCCGTCCAATGAAAGAAATCGCCCACGACAGCCTGCACATGGTGCGACTGAAGCTCAACGGACATGCGCGCGGTGCCCCGTGCACACCCCGCATGCTGCTGTCCGACTTCCTGCGCGAAGGACTCGGTGCCACCGGCACCCATGTTGGCTGCGAGCACGGTGTTTGCGGCGCGTGCACGGTACAGATCGATGGCGTGGCCGCCCGCTCATGCATGACGCTTGCCGTGCAGGTCGAGGACCGCGCGGTCGCCACGGTTGAGGGCCTGTGTGCGTCGGACGGCCCCCTGTCGGACCTGCAGGAAGCCTTTGCCCGCAACCACGCACTGCAATGCGGTTTCTGCACCGCAGGCATCCTGATGTCATGCGATGACTACCTGCGCAGGCGCCCCTTGCCGAGCGAACAGGAGGTCCGCGACATGCTCTCGGGCCATCTGTGCCGCTGCACCGGCTACACGCCCATCGTCCGTGCGGTCATGGAAACCGCCGCGCACCGCGCAACCTTGCAATCCCCCGCTGAAGAGAACTGACATGCTGGACCTCGGAACGACCTTCCTCCAAAGCGTGGAGCGCAGCCCGCACGCCATGGCGCTCGTCGATGGCGCGGTGCGGCTGACCTATCTCCAATGGCACGAACGGGTGGTGCGCGTCGCGGGCAGCCTTGCGGCGCTTGGCCTTCGGCGCGGCGACCGGTTGCTGTCGGTGATGCAGAACCGTCATGAGGCCGCAACCCTGCACTGGGCCTGCCAACTCAGCGGCATCGTGATCGTTCCGCTGAACTGGCGCGCCAAGGCCGAAGAGATCGACTATTGCATCGCCGATGCGCAGGCCAAGGCCGTGTTCTTCGAGCCAGTGAGCGAGGCCGCGGTGCGGGCCAGCGGCGCCGCGCACGGCCTTCCGTGCATCGGCGCCGGCGCGATCGGCGAAGGAGCCGCCACGGCGCATTGGGATGCCTTTTGCTCCGGCGCCCGCGACATCGGGCCCATCGGAGAAGAAAGCGCGGCGGACGCGCAAGACATCTCGCTCATGCTCTACACCTCGGGCACCACCGGCAAGGCCAAGGGCGTTCCCCGCCGGCATCGCCATGAGCGCGCGGCCGCACTTGCGCACGTGGCGCAGAACCAATACGGCCGTGGCGAGTGCACGCTCGGCGTCATGCCGCTGTACCACACGATGGGCGTGCGTTCGCTGCTCGCGATGGCGCTGGTGGACGGGTGCTTCGTCTGCCTGCCGCGCTTTGATACGCATCAGGCTTTGGCCCTCATCAAGAGCGAACGTGTCACTTGCCTCTATCTGGTCCCCACGCTCTATCACGACATGCTTGCTCAGCGTGAGCGCGATGGCGGTGGTTTCGGCCCCGCCCCGGACATCGCGTCGGTGCGCAAGCTGGGCTTTGCGGGCGCACCGATGCACGACGCACTGCTTCAAAGACTTCAGCGCGCCTTCGAGCCGGACCTCTTCGTCAACCATTACGGATCGTCGGAGGTCTACACCTTCTCGATCGACCCGGACGCCGTCCGCAAACCAGGCAGCGCCGGGCGCGCGGGCCTCAACACGCGGCTGCGTGTCGTCAGGCTCGACGCCACGGGTTCCAGCGAGGAGGCCGCCATGGCCGCTGCGCTGGAGGAAGGCCAGATCGTGGCGGACCTTCGAGGCGACGAGGCTTTCGAAGGCTATTGGCAGCGGCCCGATGCCGATGCGAAGTCGCTGCGCGACGGCTGGTACTTCACCGGCGATACGGGTTACTTCGATGCCGACGGCGATCTCTTCGTGACCGGGCGCGTCGACGACATGATCATCAGCGGCGGAGAGAACATCTCACCGGTCGACATCGAGTCCGTCATCTCTCTTTGTCCGGGCGTGGGCGAGGTGGCGGTCGCCGGCCTTTCCGACCCGCGCTGGGGACAGCGGGTGGTCGCATTCGTCACGCGCGCCGACGACTCGAACGAACTCGATGCACAGGCGCTGGACGCGCATTGCCGGCGCTCGGACCTGCCGAACTTCAAACGCCCGCGCGAGTACGTCTTTCTCACCGAGATTCCGAAATCCTCCGTCGGAAAGATCCTGCGTCGCAAGCTGGTGGCAGGCGAGTACGAGACCGCTCCCGACGGCCGCTGAGCCGGCCCCTCACTTTCCACTTCTCATGGCAGGAACTCTCATGACCACCGACCGCTCAGCCGAAGACACCGCGCCCGCTCCGTTCACCGATCTGCGCAAGTGGCTCACCCATCTGGCTCGCACGGGCCGCCTGGCCGTCATCCGCGAAGGCACGCCGCTGAACCATCGTCTGGCAGCCATCGCCAAGCGGCTCGACGGCAAGCAGGCCGCCTTCTTTCCCAAGCCCGACGGACATCACGGCGTACCCGTGGTATCAGGCTTCATGTCCCGCCGATCGTGGATCGCCGAGGCAATGGGCGTGCCGGAAGACCAGCTGCTGCGGCGCTTTCGCAAGGCCGCCGCGAACCCGTTGCCCTGGCGCGAGGTGCCACCAGCGGAAGCCCGCTGCCAGGAGGTGGTCCATCGCGACCGCGACGCCAGGGAGGTTCTGCCGATCCCGACGCACAGCGAGCACGACAACGGCCCCTACATCACGGCCGGCCTGGTCATCGCGCGAAACCCCAAGAGCGATATCCAGAACGTCTCGATCAACCGGATCCAGGTTCACTCGAAGGAGCGCATGGCGATCCTGATGCTGCCCCGCCACCTCTGGGCGTTCTACAAGGAAGCCGAATCGCGCAACGAACCGCTGGAAGTCGCGGTGGCGATCGGCATCGATCCCCTGACGCTGCTGGCCTCGCAAGCGATCGCTCCCATCGACTTCGACGAGCTGGAGATCGCGGGTGCCTTGCACGGTGCTCCTCTGAAAGTAGCGAAGTGCCTGACCAACGAAGTGCGCGTGCCCGCCGACAGCGAGATCGTGATCGAGGGCCGCATCCTGCCCGGGGTGCGCGAGTCCGAGGGGCCCTTCGGCGAGTTCCCCAAGTACTACAGCGCACGCGAGCACCGCGAGGTCATCCAGGTGGACGCCATCACGCACCGCCACCATCCGATCTACCACACCATCGTGCCCGCGGAAATGGAACACCTGCTGCTGGGCTCGATCCCGCGCGAGGCCACGCTGCTGGCTCACCTGCAGCGCAGCTTCCCGAACGTGAGCGACGTGCACCTGGCGATCGGCGGCGTGGGCCGCTATCACTTGTACGTGCAGATCCGCAAGACGCATGAAGGTCAACCCAAGAACATCATCTGCGCGGCCTTTGGCGCGCATTACGACATCAAGCAGGTGATCGTGGTGGACGAGGATGTGCAGGTCCACGATCCAATGCAGGTCGAATGGGCCGTTGCGACGCGCTTCCAGGCGGATCGCGACCTGGTCGTCATTACGGGTGCGCAGGGCTCGGCGCTCGATCCCTCCACCACCGTCGGGCAGGATTTCTCGGGGGGTGTGCCACCTGCACACTCGCAGGGATTGAGCGCCAAGATGGGACTGGACGCCACCCGACCCGTTGTCTATCCGGAGCATGTGTTCACCAAGGTGCGCATTCCGGGCGAAGGCGAAGTCGACCTTGCCGACGAGATCGACACCGCTTCGCGGATCGACTTCGAGGCGATCGGAGCCGGCACGTGAAACGCCGTCTGATCGTGGCCATCACCGGGGCGAGTGGCACGATCTACGGCGTGCGGCTCCTCCAATTGCTTCGTGCGATGCCCGACTGGGAAACGCACCTCGTGATGTCGGCATCCGGCGCCCTGACGGC
Organism: Variovorax sp. Varisp41; assembly: GCF_047325085.1. Classification (NCBI taxonomy): domain Bacteria; kingdom Pseudomonadati; phylum Pseudomonadota; class Betaproteobacteria; order Burkholderiales; family Comamonadaceae; genus Variovorax; species Variovorax sp. Varisp41. The sequence continues at coordinate 1,719,007 of NZ_CP168541.1, read as the reverse complement.
CTCGCAAGAGCTCGACATCAAGCGCTGCGACATCGAGGCGCTTGCCGATGTGGTGCACAACGTGAAGGACATCGGCGCAGCCGTGTCCAGCGGTTCGTTCAGAACTGCCGGGATGGTGGTTGCCCCCTGTTCGATGAAGACACTCGCCGGTATCGCGCACGGCCTCGCGGACAACCTGGTGAGCCGCGCGGCCGACGTCGTTCTCAAGGAGCGCCGCCGCCTGGTCCTGCTGGCACGGGAGACGCCCTTCAATCTGGCGCATCTTCGCAACATGACCGTCGTGACCGAAATGGGAGGCATCGTCTTTCCTCCCGTGCCGGCGTTTTATGCCCGGCCGGCATCGATCGAGGACATGGTCGACCACACCGTGGGCCGCGTGCTCGACCTCTTCGACATCGAGCATCGGGATCTGGTGCAACGCTGGGAAGGCCTGCGCCGTCCGGAGCATGTCGCCTGATCGTTCCCGGACCGGACACGTCGATCTGCCCCGGTCCTGATCCATCGCTTCTTCATCACCCTTCTTCAGGAGTAACCATGCCCCAGCTTTCGCACCCTGCACACACACTGCTCGAGAAATTCGACGGCTTCCGCGTCGAGATCGACTCCGCACGCGAGCGCGCGGACATCGTGCTCATGCGACCGCCCTACAACATCATCTCGATGGCACAACGAGACCAACTTCGCCTGACCTTCGAAGCGCTCGACGTGAACCCGTCCGTTCGTGTCATCGTGCTGCGCGCCGAAGGCGAGCACTTCTCCAGTGGAGGGGACATCAAGGGCTTTCTGGAAGCTTCGCCCGAGCATGTGTCCAAGCTGGCCTGGAACATCGCCGCGCCCGCGCGCTGCGAAAAGCCCGTGATTGCGGCAAATCGCGGCTACTGTTTTGGCGTCGGCTTCGAGATTTCCCTGGCCTGCGACTTCCGCATCGTCACCGAGACGACCCGCTATGCGCTGCCCGAGCAGAAGCTGGGCCAGATCCCGGGTTCGGGCGGCTCCGCGCGACTCCAAAAGATGGTGGGCATCACCCGCACCAAGGACATCGTGATGCGCTCGCGCCGGATACCCGGCAAGCAGGCCTGCGAATGGGGCGTGGCAACGGAATTCGTCGCCGACGCGGACCTCGAGGCCGCGACCGACCGCCTTGCCGACGAACTGCGCGGCTTCTCGCCGCTTGCTCAGCGCACCGCGAAGAAGCTTCTCAACGACACGGAAGACTCCACGCTCGCCGTCGCGATCGAACTCGAGGGGCACTGCTACAGCCGGCTGCGCAGTTCGGACGACTTCCGCGAAGGCGTGGAAGCCTTTCACGGCAAGCGCGAGCCGAAGTTCAGCGGTCGCTGAATCGCACCTGGCCTTGCGAGGCGGGAGGAACGGATGTTTCGCCTCCATCTGTGACCTTTTTTCATCCTCGCTTTTCCGCGGGACGGCTCGAAGAACGGGCCAGGTCTTCCTACCATTCGTGAACCGACGCGGCACCAACCACACAAGGTGTCGCGGTGGCAACAACATCGAATGGAGACAAGCCCCGTATGACCGTATTCCTCGCGCCTGGCGCGGCACGCCGAACCTGGCGCCGACTGTTCGCCACCTTTCTCCTCGCAGCCGTCTGCGCAGGCTCCGCACAGGCGGAATGGCCGGAGCGCGAGATCGGCTTCATGGTCCAGTTCGGCCCCGGCGGCACCACCGACCTTGTCGGCAGGGCGCTCTCGGCGGAGCTCTCCAAGAGCCTGGGCCAGCCTATCGTCGTGCTGAACCGCCCGGGCGGCCAGGGCACCGTGATGGGATCGCTGCTCGCACGTGCGCAGCCCGATGGCTACCAGATCGGCATGCTTTCCAGCGGCCTGGCTCTCTGGCAGCTCGTGACCGACAAGCCCTACACGGTCAAGGATTTCAGCAGCATCGCGAGCGTTGGCCGTTACGTCTTCGCGGTCGTGGTCAATGCCGACTCGCCTTACAAGACGATCGAAGATCTCATTGCAGCTTCGCACAAAGCAAAGGGCGGCATCAATTTCGGGGGGCCAAGTTCGGTCAACACGCTGGGCATGCTGCTGCTGGCCGAGAAGACCGGCATGCAGTTCGAGACCGTCAACTACCGCTCAGGCTCCGACTCGGTGGTCGCATTGCTCGGAAACCAGATCGACGTGGTCGTTCAGAACCCGACGGACTTCATGCCCTATGTGAAAGCCGGCAAGCTGCGGGTGCTGGCGGCCTGCAGCGAGACGCGGCTGAGGGACCTGCCGGACGTTCCCACCTTGCGGGAACTGGGATACGACGTGGTCACCGATGCCTACTTCGGCGTGGGTGCGCCGGCCGGCCTGCCCGAGCCCCTGCGCGCGAAGCTGGAAGCCGCCACCCTGAGGGTGGCACGCGATCCCGCCTTCCAGAAGCAGCTGATCCAGACCTACGGCATCGAACCCGCCCCGCTGAGCGGCGCGGAATATCGCGCCGTCATCGAGAAGGCCCAGATCACCGTGGCCAAGCTCAAGAGCCGCTTCCCCTCTTCTTCTCCCAAGTAACGCCCTCCCATGTCCTCTCTGGAAAACCAAGCGGCCGGCACCGTCGCCGACCGTGTGGCCGCCGCATGCCGACGCCACGGCGTGCAAGTCGTCTTCGGCCAATGCAACCCGGTGCGCTTTCATCTGGCCGTACCGCACCACGGCATGCGCAACATCGGCTATCGCACCGAAAACGCTGGCGGCGCAATGGCCGATGGCTTTGCGCGGGTCGCGAGGCAGGCCGCCGTTGTCACCGCACAGAACGGACCGGCAGCCACCTTGCTGGTCGCGCCGCTGGCGGAAGCCCTGAAATCCTCCGTGCCCGTCGTGGCCCTGGTGCAAGACGTCCCTGTCGGCGCGCGAGAGCGCAACGCCTTTCAGGAATACGACCATCAGAAGCTGTTCGCCGGCTGCAGCAAGTGGGTGGGACGCATCGACACGCCCGAGCGCATCGACGAGTGGGTCGATATGGCTTTTCGGGTCGCGACCAGCGGCCGCTGCGGTCCCGCCGTGCTCTTGCTGCCGGTGAACGTCGGCGATGCACCAGCGAGTGGCGAATCAACGCGTCGCGCCCACAACGGCGGCTTCCCGCTCGACCCGGTGGTCGCGGCACCACAACGTCTGAAAGAGGCAGCAGAACTGTTGATGGCCGCGCGCAGGCCGCTGATCATCGCGGGCGGGGGCATTCACCTGTCAGGCGCATCCGAGGCGTTGGGCGTGCTTCAGGAGCGCTTCAGCCTGCCGGTGGCCACCACCATGATGGGCAAGGGTGCGGTGTCGGAGCAACATGCACTGTCGCTCGGCGTGATCGGCAATGTGCTGGCCGAGGGCGCGCCGGCCTGGGAAGCACGCGAACTCATCACCGAGGCGGACCTGGTGCTGCTGGTGGGTACCCGCACGGCAGCGAACGGCACCGATACCTGGAACCAGTATCCCCGCCGGGCTCGCTTCATCCACGTCGACATCGATCCCGTGGAGATCGACCGAAACTACGAAGCCCTGCGGCTCGTGGGCGATGCGCGCCTGACGCTCGAGGCGCTTGCCGACGCGATGACGGAACTCGACGGGTCGGCACGCCGCGAAGCGCGAGGCGTGCTGGAGGACACGATCGGTGCCTCGCGCCGCGCCGCGTTGCGGCTGCAACACCGGGTCCGCACGGAGGACCGGCAGCCGATCCGTCCCGAGCGACTGATGCATGAGCTCGAGCAGTTGCTTCCCTCGGACGCGATCGTCACAGCCGATGCGAGCTATGCGTCGATCTGGGTTTCCATGTACCTCACGGCTCGCCGGGCCGGCGACCGATTCCTGCTCCCGCGAGGGCTGGCGGGATTGGGATGGGGTCTGCCGCTGGCCATGGGCGCCAAACTGGCGCGGCCAGGAGCCACGGTCGTTGCGGTCGTGGGCGACGGGGGCTTCGGTCATGTCTGGAGCGAGCTCGAGACGATCCGGCGCCATGGAATCCGCCTGATCCTCCTGGTCCTCAACAACGGCGTGCTCGCCATGCAGGAGGACATGGAGGTGTTTCGCTACGGTGGGCGGACCGACACCCGGTTCGAGGCCGTCGACCATGCTGCCGTGGCACGGGCCTGCGGGCTGCGCGGTGTGTCTATCCACGCGCCGGACGCGCTGCGCGGAGCCCTGCGCGAAGCGCTCGCGGCCGACGTTTCGACAGTGCTCGACGTTCACGTCGACCCCGCGGCCTGCCCGCCTCTGACCGCGTATGCCAGCCGGCCAGGCCAGCTCAGATGAAGGGACATACGATGAATACGGCATCGCGCTCCCCTGTCGCACTGGTCACGGGTGGCCGCCAGGGCATCGGTCGCGCCTGTGCGCTGGCTCTTGCACGCCAAGGGTTCCACATCGTCGTCGCCGACCTTCATGACGACGCCCGCCTGCGCGAGACGCTCGGCGAGATACGCGAGACGGGCGCACGCGCCGATTTCGTGCGGGTGGACATCGCCGAACTCTCGGCCCACGAAGCGCTCGTCGAGCAGGTCTGGGCGCTGCACGGCCATGTGGATTGCCTGGTGGACAACGCGGGCGTCGCCGCACGCCCCCTGAAGGACGTGCTGGACATCACCCCCGAGGACTTCGACAGCAACTTCGACGTCAACATCCGCGGCACCTTCTTTTTCACCCAGGCCGTGGCACGCCGGATGATCCAGGATCCGGAGCCAGCATCGTACCGAAGCATCCTCGTCATCTCATCGATGGCAGCGCACTATGCGCGCATCCAGCGGTCCCAGTACTGCATGTCGAAGGCGGCGGTGGCCATGATGGCGAAGGTTCTCGCACTCAGGCTCGCACCGCACGGCATCCACGTGCATGACATACGCCCGGGGTTCATCCGGACCGCCATGACCGGCTCCCTGGACACCGGCCCTCAGGATGCACGCATCGCCAGCGGCGAAGTGCCGCTGCGGCGCTGGGGTGAAGCGGACGACGTCGGCCGCCTCGCCGCGACGCTCGCGGCTGGACTCGTGCCCTATGTCACCGGCGAACCCTTCGTCATCGACGGGGGGCTACGCGCCAACAGCGCCTGAAAAAGGAAACCCATGCTTGCACTGCGAAAAACCTCTCCCGACTTCGGCATCTCGTTGATGCAGGTCGCTCCTCCTGCGGCGCCCGGCCCCGGCGATGTCATCGTGAGCGTGGAAGCCGCCGGAATCTGCGGCAGCGACCTGCATATCTACGACGCCAAGGGCAACGCCTATGCCAACGTCTGGCCTCGATTGCCGCTTACTCTGGGTCACGAGTTCTGTGGCCGCGTGGTGAGCGCCGGCGAAGGCGTCGCACCCGGACTGCTCGGCCAGCGCGTCGTGGCCCTGCCGGTAGGCATCGGCATCCAGCGCGATGGCTGCTTCGCACCCTTGGTGAGCGTGGCCGCGGCGAATTGCTTGCCCGTGCCCGATGCACTGGACGGCGAACTCGGCGCGCTGATCGAGCCCCTCACCGTCTCCGAGAGTGCGGTCGCGCTCTCGGAAACCGGCCCGGGGCGCCGGCTGCTGATCATGGGTGCAGGTACCCTGGCGCAGGGTGCGGCGCTTTTTGCCCGCCTCGCAGGGACAGGCGAGATCGTTATCACCGGCTTCGCGGACAGCCATCGCTTCAAGGTGCTGCGCTCAATGGGTTTCGATCGGTTGATTGATCGCTCCGAGCCCGGTTCGGAAGAGCAGCTCACGGAGCTGGCGGGCGACGGATTCGACGCAGTGATCGAGATGACCGGTGCCACGGCCACGATCGGCGAGGGTCTGCGAGTCCTGCGCCGCGGCGGCATCCTGGTTGCCACCGGCATTCACCCGGAAGCCGCGCAGGTCGACATCACGTGGATGGTGCGACAGCGCCTTCAGCTGCGTGGAAGCTACGGCAACACGCGCGAAGGCTGGGAGAAAGTGATCGGCATGGTGGCAGCCGACCCCGAGGTCTTCCGACCGCTGATCACCCACCGCTTCAGCCTCGAGGACGGCGTCGAGGCCTTCCAGACCGCGTATGCACGCATCGCAAGCAAGGCCGTCCTGCGCCCCGCTCCTGCGGACTCGTGCTTCCCAGGCGATGCCCCTCATGAATGAATTTCTGTTCGGCGGCAAGCCGGAGACAGTCATCCAGGCCGGCCATGTGGTCGAGGATATCGACGCGGCGATCGTCTCCTTCGCCGCAACGCTGCAGATCGGCCCCTGGTATCGGTTCCGCACCTCGCAGCCACGCAAGGGTTCGCTCTATCGTGGGCGCGAAGTCAACCATGATCTGTCGATCGCACTGGCCTTCCACGGCTCGATGATGCTGGAGCTCATTCAGCAGCATGATGATGGTCCGTCGGTCTTCCGCGAAGGCGTGGCACGCACCGGCTGGGGGCTGCACCACTGGGGCATCGGAACGCGCCGTTTCGACGAACGGGTTGCCGAGCAAGTCGCCAGCGGCAAGGAAATGCTCTACACGGCGCGCACGGGCCGCGGTGCACGCATCGCCTACTTCGAGGGGCCCACGCCGTTGCACGCGATGGTGGAACTGATCGAGATCACCGAGACCAGCGAAACGTTCTACGCGGGCATCGCGGCGCAGGCGCGCAGCTGGAATGGAAAATCGCCCGAGTGGCCGGCATAGACGTCCATCCGTCCCGCATGCCGCCGCGCCCGGGACGGGGCCGTCATCGAGCTGCTGGAGGAAGAAAGGCCGGCGACGAAGCGATGCGCTCGCGCAGAAACTCGATGAAGGCCGCGGTTCGCGGGCTTGGATTCTGGTTGTGAGGATAGATCGCCCAGATCGGGTCGCTCTCGGGCTTGGTCGCGCTATCGAGCAACGCGACCAGCGCTCCGCTCGCAATGTCTTCACCGACCACGTAATAAGGCAGCTCGGTGATCCCCACGCCGGCCACGCACAGCCGATGCAGCATCTCGGCCTGGTTGCAGCTGATGTCTCCCTCCACCGAGGCAGGCTTGAGGGGAGACTCCGCGCGCAGACCCCAGTGGTAGTCATGCGTGCGGATCGAGAAGTTCAGGCAGTTGTGGTCCTTCAGGGCATCGGGCGATTCCGGGACGCCGCGTCGCGCCAGGTAGGAAGGCGCGGCGCAGATCACGTGCTTCGTGCTCCCGATGCGGCGGGCAAAGTACGCACTGTCCTGCAACACACCCAGTCGAATCGCCACGTCGATGTTTCGCTCGACCAGGTCGACCCGCTCGGCGCCGAGCTGAATGTCGATCTTCACCCGGGGAAAGCGCTCGACGAACGCGGCGATGAACGGAACCAGGGTATAGCCGAAGCTCGGCAACGTGTAGATCCGCAGGCGCCCGCTCAGATCGGCGGTGAGCGCGGCGAGATTGCGATGCGCATCGTCCATCGCCTCCACGACCCGACGTGCTCCAGCAAGGAATACCTCCCCTTCGTAGGTGAGCTGAAGCGATCGGGAGGTGCGGTTGAGCAGCCGCACGCCGAGGCGCTCTTCCATGCGCGAGATCGCCTTGCTGATCGCGGACGCGCTGAGTTCGAGTTGCCTGCCGGCCGCCGAGAAACTGCCGCTTTCGACGGCGCGGATGAAGACCGAAAGTTCGGCGAAGCGATCAAAGGACATCAGCTCCTTTTACCTTCTTTCTTACCTCCCGGTAAATGCCTATCAAAGGCGAGCGCTTTCTTGCAGCCTCGCGAGAGCGCTGCGGGTGTGGCGTGCTCCGAGTGCCATGGCCCGACGCAGATAGAGTCCCGCGTCGTGTTCGTCCGCGAACCCGATGGCACCATGGAACTGCACCACCTCCTGAGTCACGCGCAACGCCGTGGCGGATGCACGCACGATCGCCGCCGCGGCCGCCCAGTTGCCTCGAGGGCTGTCGGCGGCCCGAGCGGCCTCGTGCACCAGCGCACGACTTGCAGTCGCGTCGACATGGCAATCGGCAGCGTGATGCTGCAGTGCCTGAAAGGACCCGATCGGTACGCCGAACTGGTGGCGAAGACGCATGTACTCCAGCGCCAGCTTGAGTGCGGCATCGGCGAGGCCGCAAAGCGCCGCGGCATCGGCCAACCAGGCAAGCCGCAAACCGCGCGACCAGATCGACGCACCCTCAGCGCCCTGGAGAATACGAGGCGCATCGAACCAGGCCGCACGCTCCACCCGCGCATCGGCCAGCCGGCTGCCGTCGACCGCAGCGCGCACGGACAAGCCAAGGCCAGGCGAACCCACCCGCAGCAAGCGCGCCTCGAAGTCGGCCCCATCGCCTCGCACGGCCAGCCATAGCGACGCCGCATCGCCCTCCGGCACCAGGCCGATGTGGAAGATTTCCTCGCCTCGATCGGCCGTGGCGGCGCACGCCATGGCGACATGGCCCTCGCCGGCAAGCAACGCCTGCAATGCCTCGTCGGCCGGGCGCAACGAACGCGCGGCGGCGAGGACCGATGCCGCGGCCATTCCCGTGGCCAAGGGTTCGCTCAGCAACGCGCGCCCGGCCTCCTCCGCCACGACACACGCGGCGGCGGCGCCCAACGCGAGACCGCCGTCGGCCTCCGGCACCGCGATGCCGAACCAGCCGAGTCCTGCAATGGCTCTCCAGGTCTTCGGGTCAAAGGCCGAAGCGCCTTCGTGCACTCTCCTTGCGCGTTGCGGGCCGCCACGGGCGGCCGCGAAGTCGGCCGCGCTGGTGCCAATCATGCACAGCTGCTCGCGCAGTTCTTCGTTGCTCATGCTCTTCCTCCGCCCTTGACGCCGGCGACGGGGAGGCTCAGCACGCGCGTTGCAATCAGGTTGCGCTGGACCTCGCTGCTCCCGCCATAGATGCCGAGCCGGCGCGCCTGCAGGAACATTTCGTTCGCATCGAGCATGTCGTCCCCGTGACGCACCGCATCCCGCAGCGCACTCGCGGGGCCGGCCACCCGGCGCGTGAGCGCAAGCAGCCGATGCACCGTATCGGTAGCGAGCAGCTTGAGGTAGGAACTGTCAGTGACAACGCCCTGCTCGGCCGCCTCGGCGGCTTCAAGGTAGGCGGCGGTCAACGTCTCCACCTCCACCTCGACAAGCGCAATGGCCTCCAGCATCGCGGCATCGACCGTGCCAACGGGTGCCGCGTGCATCATCATGCGCAGTCGCTCCAGCGCCCGCAGCGCCTGGGCAGGCGCACCAATGCGAAGCCGTTCTTCGCTGAGCACCGCGGTGGCGACCTGCCAGCCCTTGTCGATGTCGCCGACGACATTCTCGAGCGGCACCGAGACACCGTCGAAAAAAACCTCCGCAAACTCCTCGTCGCCCGCGATGGTCCGAATCGGACGGCGACGGATGCCGGGCGTCTGCATGTCGATCAAGACGAAGGTGATGCCGTGCTGGGGTCTTGGGCTGGTGGCCGTGCGCACCAACGCGAACATCCAGTCTGCATGATGGCCCCAGGTGGTCCAGATCTTGTGGCCGTCGATGATCAGCCGATCCTCGCGGAGTTCCGCGCGCGTGCGCAGGCTCGCGAGATCGGAGCCCGAGCCTGGCTCGGAGTATCCCTGGCACCAGATCGCATCGCCCGACAGGATGGATGGCAGGTGGCGTGCCTGTTGCGCCGGCGTGCCTCGGGCGATCAGCATCGGTCCGATGTGATTCAGCCCCTGGGTCGGTATGTCCGGCGTTCCCGCGCGCGCCATCTCCTCCATCAGGATGACCTGCTCGACCGCGCTGGCGCCCATGCCGCCATACGCCTTCGGCCAGTGAGGCGCAATCCAGCCTTTCTGCGAAAGCGCTCGGTACCAGGGCATGCCCTCGGCCGGCAACGGCCTGAAGGTCTTGTGGCGCAGCGCTTGTGGCACGTTTGCAGCGAGCCAATCATGCACTTCGCCACGGAACGCCGCTTCGGCAGCGGATTCAGGTCTCAGCATGAACATGCACGGGGGCCCCGGGGGGCCACCGCTCTCCTCCTTGGACGACGGTCATGAATCGGTGTGAAGGGACCTGCGCCGGCCGAACGGTCGGCGCGGGCCTCAGGCGAGCTGCTCGCTGCCCGCCAGGCGCGCGAGCGCCATCTCGCGCAGATCGGCTTTCAGTACCTTGCCGACACCGTTGCGCGGCAGCGCATCGACGAAGAACACGTGCCGTGGCTTCTTGTAGCTGGCGATCCTCGAACGCGCATGCTCGACCAGATCGTCGGCATCGAGCCGCGCGCCCGGGTGCAGCTCGACGAAGGCGGCCACGGCCTCCCCGAAGATCTCGTCGGGTACGCCCACCACCGCGGCATCGGCCACGCCTTCGTGCTCCACGAGCACCTGCTCCACTTCCTTGGTGTAGATGTTGAAGCCGCCGCTGAGCACCATGTCCTTCTTGCGATCGACGATGTAGAGATAGCCGTCGGCATCGAAGCGCCCCATGTCGCCGGTGTGGACCCACCCGTCGACGATGGTCGAGGCCGTGGCATCGGGGCGACCGAAGTATCCCTTCATCGTCGTGAAACGACCCGCCTCGCCGGAGCGCACCAGGATCTCGCCGACATCGTCGACCGACACCTGCCGACCGGCGTCATCCACGAGCTTGACCTGCACGCCGGGAGTGACGCGCCCCACGGAAGAAGGATGCGTGAACTGCTCATCGTGGTTGAGCACGGTGACGGACCCCACCTCGGTCATCGCGAAGAAGGAATGCAGTCGGGCCTGGGGCAGGAAGCCGATCATGCGACGCTTGAGTTCGACTGGAAAGGCCTCCCCGGTGACGATGATGTGGCGCAGGCTTGCGCAACGCGCGGCCTGCTGTTCGAGCACCGGCATCAACATGCGGGCAACGGTCGGAACCATGCCGGCGGCCGTGACCTGCTCGCGCTCGATCGTGTCGACGGCCGCTTGCGCATCGAAACGCTCCATCACCACCAGCTTGGCTCCCAGGCACATGGAGTTCATGAGTCGAGCGAGGCCGGTTCGGTGTGCCAGCGGCGTGGTGACGAGGAACACCTCGTCCGCGGTCACGCCCCATTCCACCGCATTGATGAAAGCGTTTCCGATCACGAAGTTGGCGTGCGTCAGGATCGCGCCCTTGGGCTTGCCGGTGGTACCCGAGGTGTAAAGGATCATGGCATCGTCCGGCGCCAATGCGATCTCGGAAACGCGCTCGTCGGAGGGCGACAGCAATGCGTCGAAGGATTCGGCGCCCGGCACCTCGCCCCCCACCGAAAAGCGCCGAATCGCACCGAAATCGGCATCGACCTCTCGCATGGCGCTCGCCATGGTCGAGTGAAACACCAGCAGCCGCGCCTGGCTGTCCTGCACGAAGTAAACCAGCTCCCGGGGCGTGTTGCGGTTGTTCACCGGAATGACCACCGCGCCGATGGTGAAGGCAGCGTACAGCAGCTGCACGAACTCCACGCAGTTGGGCAGATAAACCACGATGCGGTCGCCTTGCATGACGCCGGCACGGCGCAGTCCCGTGGCCAGTGACCGCGCGCTGGACTGGAGCTCGCCATAGCTCAGCGCTTTGCCGCCGATGACGACAGCCGGCTTGGTGGGCGTGCGCAGCGCATGCGCCGCCATGAAATGTTCGAGACGCATGACGGTTCTAGGCCAACTCGAAGGCCGGATACGGATGCTCCGGTGCCAGATGATCCACTGCGAGCTTCACGCGCTTGCCGACAGTCAGATCGGCCGGCGCGCAGTTCAGCACGTTCGCGATGATGCGCACGCCTTCATCGAGCTCCACCGTCGCCACGCACAGCGGGATGCGGCCCTCGACACCAGGGCCGGGAATGCGCACGACGGTGCAGGCGTAAATCGTGCCGGTGCCCGACACCTCGCGCCACTCCAGGGTGCGCCTGCCGGTGAAGCCGCTGACAGGCTTTGGATAGTGCTGGAAGCGCTTGGCAACGGTGCAGTACTGCAGCACCAGCTTGCCTTTGGCGATGCCGTCCCAGAAGGGCTTGCTGTCGACGTAGACGCCCTGGCGCGGGATCGGCCGGGTCGGCGCGGATGCGGGGGTGGTTTCGATCATTTTCTTCAAGCCTCCAGAACCATGGCCGAGCTGGTACCCCAGTTGCGGCCGTAGGGGATGACACCGATGCCGGTGACCAGGGCATTGCACGGGTTCTCGACCTGGCGGCTGCCGCCTTCGCCGAACATCTGGCGCACGGCTTCCGCGAGGTTGAGTCCGCCACTGGCCAGGCCCGGCTGGCCCGCAGAGATCTGGCCCCCACCGGTGTTCAACGGCAAGTCGCCATTGAACGAAAGGTCGGTACGCAAGGTATAGGCCGACCCTTCGCCGCGCTCGCAGAAGCCGAAGGCCTCGAACTGCATCATCACGGCGATGGTGAAGTCGTCGTAGGGCTGGAACATGCGAACGTCCTTCGGTGCGAGTTGCGCCTTGCGCAGCACTTCGGGGCCGATCTTGGTGAAGCCCGACAAGGTGATGTCGGCCACCGGATCGGCACCGTTGAAGTTGGTCACTTCACCGTAGGCGACCGGATAGACCATCTTCTTCAGGCCCAGGCGCCTGGCGTTTTCCTCCGTCGTCACGATGAAGGCGTTGGCACCATCGCAGAACATCACGCTGTCGAGCACTCGCAGCGGATCCGAGATCACGCGCGACTTCATGTACTCCTCCATGGTGAGTTCCTTCTGGAACTTCTTGTACCCGTTCGGGTTGTGCAGTGCATGCGCGCGTTGCGTCACGGCAATCTTGCCCAGCGCTTCGGGCTCCAGGCCGTACTGGTGGATGTAGCGACTCATGAGCAGGCCGAAGGTCGCCGGCGGTCCTTGAACCCCCGGAGGGTCCTGGAACTCGCCGCGATAGGCACCATAGTTGGAGCGCCAATCGGAACTGGGTGCGTCCGCGGACATCACGACCGCCAGCTTGCACATGCCGTCCCGGATCGCCGACATGGCGCGGGCGATCCCGCCCGTGGCCGAGCAGCCACCCATTCCGCCGTAGTTCAGCCACGTCGGTGTGATGCCCAGCGCTTCGGTCATATAGACCGCGAAGAAGGGATTCTGCGCCTCAGACAGCGCGGTGGTCACCGACAGGCCGTCGATCTCGCTCTTGTCCAGGCCGGTACGCTCGAGCAGCTGGTCAAGCGCTTCCCCGGCCAGGTCGTAGGCGCTGCGACCGGTCTTGAAATCGATCGGGGTCTCGGCATAGCCCGCGATCACGATGTCTCTTTGCTTCATCTATTACTCTCCTCGGAAGCCAGGCGCGCGCTTTTCGCGGAAGGCCGTGAGCCCCTCCTGGCGGTCTTTCGTGAAATACAACATGAAGGACACGTCGCCCTCCGCGGCCATGCCTTCGGCCAACGGAAGATCCATGCCGCGGTCGATCACTGCCTTGGTGAACATGACCGAAAGCGGCGCGTTGCCCGAGATCGTGCGCGCCAGGTCGCGCGCCTTCTCCAGCGCCTTTCCCGCGTCGGTCACGTGGTTGACCAGGCGGTACTCACGCGCCTCGGCGGCGCTGATCCGCCGCCCCGTCCACATCAGCTCTTTGGCGAGCGCCGGTCCGATGAGCCGCGGCAGCGTCTGCGTTCCGCCCCCTCCGGGCATCAGGCCGAGGCGGATCTCGGGCAGGCCGAACTTGGCGTTCGCACCCGCAACGATCATGTCGCCCACCAGTGCAAGCTCGAGGCCGCCGCCCAGGGCGAAACCCTCGATCGCGCTCACGACCGGCTTGCTGAAACCCGGCAAGTCACGAAACAGCTGGTTGACCTTGCGTGAGCGCTTGCGCTTGCGATAGAAGTCGAAATACTCGTTGTCACCGATGCTGAACTCGCTGGTGTCGATACCGGTGCAGAAGGCCTTCTCGCTTCCTTGCAGGATCACAGCCGCGATGTCTCGTCGCGACTCCGCTTCGCCGAGCGCGTCGAGGATTTCTTCGGCGGTGGTCTCGCGCAGCGAATTGAGTTTCTCGGGCCGGTAGATGGTGACTTCGAGCCAGCCCTCCACCTGTTCAACGATGATGTCTTGATAGCTCATCTGAAGATCGCTTTCCTTTTCTAGTGCTGGGTCTTTGTTGTGTTGGTGGAAATTCCGTCGTCCTCGCCCGCCGACGCGTCTCCGCCGATGGCGCGCTCGATCTGGCGATGCATGCGGGCCATGCAGGCGGCATCGATGCGCTGCTCGGCGTCGATCGAGAGTTCGAGGCACACGCGCGCCGGTGCGGCCAGCACGAGGACGCGGTCCGCGATCTCCAGCGCATCCTCGATGCGATGGGTCACGAACACGCAGGTCTTGCGCTGTTCGCGCACGATTTCGGCGAAGTCGCGGCGCAGGGTCTGGGAGGTGACGTGGTCGAGTTGGCTGAACGACTCATCGAGCAGAACCAGCGCTGGATCGACCGCCAGTGCGCGGGCCAGGGAGACTCGCTGGCGCATGCCGCCTGACAGCTCCGAGGGGTACTTGTGACCCGCGTCTCCCAGCTTCACCCGTGCGAGCCACTCTCGTGCACGCTCGCGCGCTTCGGCCTTGGAGCGGTTGAGCAGCAGCAAGCCGAGCTCCACGTTCTCCTGCGCGGTGCGCCAGGGCAGCAGACGATCTGTCTGGAAGCTCACCGAGAGCTTGCCGCGCAGGGCGACGAAATCCCGCGAAGGATCGGCTCCCGCCACGAGCACCGTTCCCTCGTCGGCTGAAGCCGTGCCCATGAGCAGGGACATCACGGTGCTCTTGCCCGCACCAGTCTGGCCAAGAAGAGCGACCGTCTCGCCTTCGCGCACCTCCATCGACAGATGGTCGATCGCGGTGTGGCTGCCGAAACGCTTGCTGACGTCTCGCAACTCGATGATGAATGGGAGGGAAGCGTTCATCTCAGCGCACCTTCGCTTCCTTGCGCCAGCCCAGGAAGCGGCTTTCGGCGACTGCAGCCAGCCATTGAATGACGAGGTTGAGCACCACCAGCAGGAAGGTCCATGCCATCACCTGGTCGATGCGAAAAGTCGACTGCGCGAAACTCATGCGCGATCCGATGCCGAAGGCCGAAGCCACCAGTTCCGCGAAGATCACCATGCGGATGGCATAGCCGATGACCGATTTCGTCGTGAGGAAGATGTAGGGAACGATGTGAGGCGCCACCAGGTAGCCCAGCATCTGCCAGCGCGAGGGACGGAAGCTCTCCAGCATGTCCACCCATTCGGTCGACAGCGCGCGCACCCCCTCGTAGACGTTCAAGGCGTAGAACGGCAGCAGGATCACTGTCAGGATGAAGAAGATCCGTGCCTCCGCATCCTTGAACCAGAACACCGCCAGCAACATCCAGCTCAGGGCTGGAATCCCCGTGTCGACCACCACGAGCGCCTTGAGGTAGGGCCCGACCTTCTTGGACGTTCCCATCACCAGTCCGATGGCAACCCCGGCGACGGCGGAGAAGAGGATCGCGACGCACAGGCGCCCCAACGTGATCGCCACATGAAGCAGATCGGTGGTCAGCAAGTCGCCGAGCGCGCGCGCGATGACCACCGGCGAAGGCATCACGTAGTCCGGTACGTAGCCGCTCGCGACCTGCATCACGATGCAGATCAGCACGATGACCACGAAGAGCGCCTTGAGGTCGCTGCGGTCGCGCGCCTTGGCCGGGCGGGCCAGTGCAACCGACGCCGGAGAGGCACGCCCCGACGCCGCGGGGGAAGAAGGTGCCGGGGTGCCGCGCGATGGCGTCCCGGGGGCGGCGAGTCCTGCCTGTTTCATAGCGCGAAGAACCCGTTGTCGACGGTCTTGGCCAGCGCGCCGTTGCGCACCAGGAACTCGCTGGCCGCAATGATGGTTCGCCGCCCTTCGTCGGTCTGCATCGAGGTGTGCTTGAACTCCAGGCGCTTCGAGGCGATCGCGGTCTTCAGCACGTCGGAGGGGATGCCCGAGTTGGCGCCCGCGATCGTCACCGCTTCGTCGGTCTTGCTCGTGATGCCGTCGATGCACTGCGCAAATGCCTTGTTCAGCCGGGCGATGAGCGTGGCGTCGCGCGCGATCGCCTCCTTGCGAACGGCCACGCCAAAATACGGCAGATCGAGGCCGACCTTGCGGCGGTATTCCTCTCCGGCGTTGTAGAGAACGCGCATGTCCGGCACGCGCTTCAGTCCTACCGAGACATTGGGTTCCCAGGTCAATCCCGCGTCGGCCCGATTGGCCATGACGAGCGTCACCGATGCCGCCGGGTTGTCGACGTTCTGCACCACGGCGTAGCTCTCGAGATCGATCCCGGCCAGCTCCTTCACCACGGCGCGCATCATTCGATAGGTGCCGGTGGACTGCGGCGCTGCAAGGGTTTTCCCTTTGAGGTCCTGCACCGCCGACGGCCCCTTGCCCTGAGTGACGATGTTGATCATGTTGCCCGTGGTGACCGAGCACACGTACTGCAGGGGCACACCCGAGAGGTGGCGCGACGCGAAGGTGTCCCAGCTCCCGATGCAGACGTCGTAGTTGCCGGCCACGAAGTCGTTGTAGTAGGTAGTGACGGACGTATAGGCGGTGGGCTTGCCCAGCGGCAGATCGTTTGCCTTGTCGATTCCCTTGGCCACCATGTAGTCGGTGAGCAAGGTGGTGAAGCCCGGGGCCAGATTGGCCCATTTGAGGCCCGCCTGGGCGTGCGTCATGGCCGGCGCCAGTGTTCCGAGACCGAGGGCTGCGGACGGTGCCAGGGCCGAGGCGGCCCGAAGCAGCGCCCGGCGCGACAGGGCGTGAGCATGCATTGGTTTGTCTCCGTGCTTTGCGGTTTGAAGGTTTGGCGTCGCCTCTGGCGTCGACGCTCCCGTGCTTGTGCGGTCAATCCTAGGGAGCACCCCGCGTTCCGAATAGCTGCAGACATGGACCGGGCGTTCCACTCGTGGAACGTTCGTATTCCATCCGGCGCCGGTTGTGGTCTACGCTCGAGCAGCCTCGCCGACGCACGCAGGAGATACCGACCACCCATGGCCGAAAAACTCGATCTGAACTCGCTTCGACTCTTCCACGACGTCGTCAACGCCCAAAGCATCACGCGCGCCGCCACCGAACTCGGCATTCCCAAATCCACCATCAGCCGCAAGCTCACGCAGCTCGAGCAACAGGTGGGCACGATCTTGCTGAAGAAGGGTCAGCGTCGCCTCACCACGACGGAGATAGGAGCCCGCTTCTACGAGCACTGCAAGCGGGTGGTCGACGAAGTGGAACAAGCAGGCATAGAGACGCTGCAATTGCAGACCTCGATGCGAGGTACCCTGCGCGTGAGCATTCCCATCGACTTTGGGGTCTCGTGGATCGGAAAGGCCATCGCGGAATTCGTACAGGCCTATCCGGACCTGGAACTGGAGGTCGATGTGAACAGCCGACCGGTGAACCCCCGGGAAGACCCTTATGACCTCACCATTCAGCTCGGCCCCCTGAAAGACACGGACCTCACCTACCGTCGCATCGCCACCATCACCCGCGGGGTCTACGCCAGCCCCGAATACCTGCGCCGACGCGGCGTGCCGCTCGCGGTGGACGACCTGCACCGGCACGACTGCATCATCACGACGCAGCAGCGCGCCGACGGCATCTGGACGCTACGCAACGAAGCCCAGCATCGCTATGCCAACGTCGAAGGGAAAGTGGTGGTGAACAACATTTCGATCGCGCGCGAAATGGCCATCGGACATGTAGGCATGGCCATGCTGCCGAACGTGATGTGTGCCAACGACCTGCGCAACGGGAGGCTGGAGCGAGTGCTCAAGCACTGGGAAAGTCCATCCGTGCACGCCACCGCATTGGTACTCAGCCGCAAAGGAATGCCGAGCAAGATCCGGGCATTCCTCGATTTCCTGTCGGAACGCCTGAGTTCGGACCAACGCTCCACCGGCCAATAGCCCAAGCGCCGCCCGGCGGGGAAATCCCTACACGATGCCGTGCAGGCACATGTCGCTCGCCTGGTCGGCCAGCGTCTCGAGGCTCAGGCGCCCGGTGGGCTGGTACCAGGTGTAGGTCCAGTTCAGCATGCCGTACATCAGCATCGCGTGCGTGGTCGCGGCCTGGCGGTCCTTGAACTTCTGCGCGTTGATCTCGCGCAGCAGCGCGCACAGGAAGCCCACCAGCTTCTGCTCGTTGGCATTCACCTGCGCGCGCACCTCCTCGGGCAGGTGGTAGACGTCCTCGATCAGCACGGTGTGGCGGTCGCGCTGCTCGTAGTAGTACTTGAGGTGCGCGAGGAAGTAGTTGCGCAGCCGCGCGCGCGGATCGATCGGCGCCGACACCAGGTCCGAGGCGATCGCCACCAGCGCGCTCACGTGCTCGGCGAGCATCTCCGCGAGCATCGCTTCCTTCGACGGGAAGTAGTGATACATGCGCGACTTCGACGCGTTGCAGGCCGCGCCGATGTCGATGATGTTGGTGTTGCGAAAGCCGTTCTTGGCGAAGAGGGACGCGGCCACGTCGAGGATCGTGGCCCGGATGTCGTCGAAGTTCTCGGATTTGGTTCTGGCCATGTCGGCATCGCCCGCAAAAGAAAAATGGTTCGTTCGAAACACCCGCGCCTCGCGCATGTTTCGTCCGCCCGCCCTGTACGCACCCGGGCGAAACAGCGAAATTTATTCCGTCCGGACGGCCTACTCTAACCGAGGCCTCGCGACCTCGCGGCGGGGCCTCTTTCCGATCTTTCCGATCCACCCGCCCCACGGAGCCGCGCATGAATCCCTCGCTACGCCACGCCCTCGCCGCCCTCGTCGTCGCCATCGCCAGCACCGCGCAGGCGCAGGATGCGCCCGTGCGCATCGGCATCGCCGCGCCGCTGACCGGCGCCATCGCCCATCTCGGCAAGGACATGGAGAACGGGGCGCGGCTCGCCATCGAGGACCTCAACGCGCAGGGCCTCGCGATCGGTGGTCGCCGGCTGCGCTTCGAGGCGGTGATCGAGGACGACCGGGCCGATCCCGCCAGCGCCACCACCGTGGCGCAAAAGCTGGCCGATATGCAGGTCAACGGCGTCGTCGGTCACCTCAACTCGGGCACCACCATTCCCGCGGCGCGCGTCTACAACGACGCCGGCATCCCGCAGGTCGCGCCAGCCGCGACCAACCCGCAGTACACGCGCGCCGGCTACAAATACGCCGCGCGGCTCATGGCCACCGACGTGCAGCAGGCCGACGGCATCGCCGGCTACGTCGCGCGCACGCTGAAGGCGAAGACCGCCGCCGTGATCGACGACCGCACCGCCTACGGCCAGGGCCTGGCCGACCAGGTGGTGGCCGATCTCGGCAAGGCGCAGGTGAAGGTGCTCAAACGCGAGTTCGGCACCGACCGCGCGACCGACTTCTCGGCCATCCTCACCACCCTGCGCGGCCTCGAGCCCGACGTGATCGTCTACGCGGGCGCCGACGCGCAGGCCGCGCTGGTCAACCGGCAGATGAAGCAGCTCGGCCTGAGCGCGACCTTCATCGCGGGCGACGGCGTGTGCACCGGCGAATGGAGCAAGCTCGCGGCCGGCGCCAACGAGGGCGCCTACTGCTCGCAGGCCGGCGCGCCGCGCGAGGCCATGGCCGCCTTCGCGGCCTTCAACCAGCGCTACAAGGCGCGCTTCGGCACCGACGTGATCGTGTTTGCGCCCTATGCCTACGACGCGGTGATGGTGCTGGTGGAAGCGATGAAGAAGGCCGGCTCCACCGATCCTGCGGTGTACGGACCGAAGCTCGCGGGCGTGACGCTCACCGGGCTGATCGGTCCGATCGCCTTCGATGCGCGCGGGGACAACCTGCGCGGGACGGTGACGATCTATCAGGTGCGTGGGGGAAAGCTGGTGGTGGCGCCGTAGCGCGAACCACCGGCTTCACAGAAAGACTCAGGCCTTGACACTGCTCAAACGCAGCATCAAGGTCATCGGATGCAGTGGCGACTCGATGAACCCGTGGTGCGCATAGAACTCTTTTGCGCGCTCGTGCAGCGCGTGGACGAGCAAGGCGCGCACGCCGGTGTTCTGCGAAACCGCGATGGCTCGCAGCACCGCGTCCTGCAACAGGGCTGCGCCGAGCTGGATGCCCTGGGCACGCAGGTCGACCGCCAACCTGGCCAGGACCAGCACGGGAATCGGGTCCGACATGTTTCGACGGACACCGCTCGTGGCGTCCTGATGCGACACGGCACCGGCAGCCATCGCGTAGTAGCCATGGACCTGCCTGGCCGTATCGCACACCACGAAAGTGCGGCTGGCACCCGTGGCCTGATTGGCCAGCGCCCGCTTGCGAAGCCAGTCGTCGAGGCTGGCCTCCCCGCAAGCGAACTCGCTCAGGAGGTGGGCAAATTCCAGCGGCTCCGGCGCACCCAGCGTCAGGCTCATGCCCTGGAAGCCTTCTTCCACGGAACCTTCACGGCCATGAGCCGTTCGAGGCCTGGATTGGGCGCCAAGGGCGCATCCAGCATCGCGTTGAATGCCTGGAAGCGCGTGGCATCCAGATTGAAGAACACCTGATCGAGGATCACCGCCTGCGCACGATCGCAAGCGGCTTCGAGCATGAAGTCGGACCGGTTCTTCCCCAGCAGTTCGGCCGCGTGGTCGATCAGGTCACGCTGCTCGGGCAAGGCCCTGAGATTGATGGCTGCGTCGCGCACGGCAGGCCTCCTTGTCTACACAATTGATATACAAATCATAGCCGTGCGTGTAGCTATTGTCAACACAGAGAGATCGGCCCCCTGCGAGCCCTTGGGCGGTCTCCTACTTCGTGAACCCCTCGCGCTTGCGGATCTCGTCAAGGTAGTTGTAGATCGAGAAGCGCGACATGTCGAGCGCCACCGCACCACCCTGCCCTTCTCCAGATCGGCAACCTCCCCGGTAGCCTCAAGCTGCCGCCGGGCGGCATCGGCCCCGAGTCGAAGCAGGTGATGGAGAACATCAAGACCACGCTCGAGGCGCATGGCCACACCATGGCCAACGTGGTGAAGTGCACCGCCATGCTGGCCGACATGAGCGAGTGGGGAGCCTTCAACGAGGTCTACAAGACCTACTTCGCCGAAGGTCGGTATCCGGCGCGCAGTGCCTTCGGTGCGACCGCGCTGGCTTTCAATGCGCGGATCGAGGTGGAGTGCATCGCGGCGAAGTAGCTCGTTTGCCTTCAACGCCAAGGCAGCGATCCCACTGTTGGGGTATCCGGATATTTGTAGAAGTGCGCATCATCAAGAAAATGCGCACTTCCATTCCGGGGACCCTGCCATGCGAATTGTGACCGCCTCCAATTTCGAGAGCCTACTCGGCGAGTTTCTTGAGGCTGTCGAAAAGGACGAAGGTGTCAGCGTGTTGATCGAAGGGGATCGCCGCCCTGCGGTGATGCTCCTGAGCGCTCCAGTGGCCGAGAAGGCCATTTTGGGGGCCTATGCCCACGGCGTGCTGCCGCGCGCTGTCGCGATGCAGCTGCTTGGTCTGGACTGGTATGGCGATCTTCTGCAGCGAATGAATCTTTATGCCATAGAGCATCGGTCGGTCTCCGCCGAGGACGCGCGTTTCATGAAGCAAGCGGCGGATGATGCACTACGACTCCCGGTCGAAACGCATGGCCTTGCCGCTCCTCACTTGGCCACCAAGCTTACGAAGAAGGGAAATCCTCGGATGAAAGGCTCGGGCAGCGGGCGATAAGCACCCGCTATTGCCCAGCAGCCGCCGAGGATAGCGCCCCGTTCAATCCTCGACGAACGCCTCTTCCCGCTTCGCCTTCACCGAAGGCAGCAGAACCACCACCAGCAGCAGCAGCGCCGCCGCGAGCAGACCGGCCGACAGCGGCCGCGTGACGAACACGCTCCAGTCGCCGCGCGACAGCAGCAGCGCGCGCCGCAGGTTCTCTTCCATCATCGGCCCGAGGATGAAGCCCAGCAGCAGCGGCGCGGGCTCGCACTTGAGCTTGAGGAACAGGTAGCCCACGATACCGAAGATCGCAACCATCCAGACGTCGAAGGTGTTGTTGTTCTCCGAGTACACGCCCACCGCGCAGAACAGCACGATCGAGGGGAACAGCCACTTGTAGGGAATGGTCAGCAGCTTGATCCAGATGCCGATCATCGGCAGGTTCAGCACGATCAGCATCAGGTTGCCGATCCACATTGAGGCGATCAGGCCCCAGAACAGCTCGGGGTTGCTCGTCATGACCTGCGGACCGGGCTGGATGTTGTGGATCGTCATCGCACCGACCATCAGCGCCATCACGGCATTGGGCGGAATGCCCAGCGTCAGGAGCGGAATGAAGGAGGTCTGCGCACCGGCGTTGTTGGCCGACTCGGGGCCCGCCACGCCGCGGATGTTGCCCTTGCCGAACGGCACTTCGCCGTTCTGGAGCTTGATCTTCTTCTCGATGGTGTAGGCCGCGAAGGCCGACAGCAACGCGCCGCCGCCTGGCAGGATGCCCAGGGCCGAACCGAGCGCGGTGCCGCGCAGCACCGCGGGCGTCATGCGGCGGAAGTCTTCCTTGGTGGGCCACAGGCCCTTGACCTTGGCGGTGAAGACCTCGCGCTCATGCTCGGGCACCGCGAGGTTGGCGATGATCTCGCCATAGCCGAACACGCCCATCGCGATGGCGATGAAGCCGATGCCGTCGGTCAGTTCGGGGATGTCGAAGCTGTAGCGCGCCACGCCCGAGTTCACGTCGGTGCCCACCAGCCCCAGCGCGAGGCCGAGCAGGATCATGGTGATGGCCTTGAGCAGCGAGCCCGAGGCCAGCACCACGGCGCCGATCAGGCCCAGGATCATCAGCGAGAAGTATTCGGCCGGGCCGAACTTGAAGGCCAGCTCGGTCAACGGCGGCGCGAAGGCGGCCAGGATCAGCGTGCCCACGCAACCGGCGAAGAACGAGCCCAGGCCGGCTGCGGCGAGCGCGGGCCCGGCCCTGCCCTTGCGCGCCATCTGGTAGCCGTCGATCACCGTCACCACCGAGGAAGATTCCCCTGGCAGGTTCACGAGAATCGCGGTGGTGGAGCCGCCGTACTGCGCGCCGTAGTAGATGCCGGCCAACATGATGAGCGCCGACACCGGCGGCAGCGCATAGGTCGCGGGCAGCAGCATCGCGATGGTCGCGACCGGGCCGATGCCGGGCAGCACGCCGATCAGGGTGCCCAGCAGGCAACCGACGAAGGCGTAGACCAGGTTCTGCGCCGTGAAGGCGACGCCGAAGCCGATCGAGAGGTTGGTGATCAGGTCCATGGTTCTCTTGTCTTGTCTTTTCGTTCTTCTTGTAGCGAGATCAGCCGGCGATGAAGGTCGGCCAGACCTGGAACTGCAGCTTGAGCGCGACCACGAAGGCCAGGTAGCTGCCGAGCGCGAGCACGGTGGCCAGCACCGTCACGCCCTTCCAGCCGAAGTTGTCGCCCGCGAGGCTGGCGATGAAGGTCAGTGCATAGATCGCGACGATCAGCCCCATCGACGGCAGGCCGATGCTCGGCAGTCCGCCGAGCAGCACGCCGAAGACGAGATTGGCGCCGATGATGAACACCAGCGGCTTCCACGCGATGCGCCCCACGGGCTCGCCGTCGTCGGTCTCCACCGACAGCGCCTTGAGCGTGATCAGCACGCCCATCAGCGCGATGAGGATGCCCACGATCAGGGGGAAGTAGCCCGGGCCCATGCGGGCGCCGGTACCGACGTTGTAGGTCGTGGCGCCCCATGCGAAGGCCACGCCGAAGGCGCTGAAGAGCACGCCCGAGCAGAAGTCTCTCTGACTCTTGATTCTCACCGTTGATGTCTCCTGGGAAATGGCTGGGACCGCGGCGCGGCCCGTGCGGCTGGCACGAGGAAGTGCGAGCCGCCGATCCTAGGAATTCGCGGCCTTGCCGTGCGTGAACACAACATTGCCGTTCGGCAATGTGGCGACTCTCAGTCCTCGCCGGGCAGGTCGATGCGCGCGCGCAGCCCGGGTGCTGCGTCCTCGAACGCGAGCTGCCCGCCATGCAGCGCGATCACCGCGCGCACGCTGGCCAGGCCCAGGCCATGGCCCGGCGTGGCACGATCGAGGCGATGGAAACGCACGCCGATGCGCTCGCGCTCGCCGGCGGGAATGCCGGGGCCGTCGTCCTGCACGAACAGCTGCGCGCGGCCGTTCACGGTCTGCGTGCCGATGCGCACCACCGCGCCGGCGCCCGCGTACTTGAGCGCGTTGTCGACCAGGTTGGCGACCGCGCCCGCCAGCAGGTCGCGGTCGCCGAGCGCCGTGGCCGCCTCGCACGGTTCGCGCCGCAGCGCGATGCCCTGCACCTCGGCCACGGCCTCGTAGAGCTCGGCCACGTCGTCGGCGATCACGTCGAGCGCCACCGGCGCGAACTGCTGGCGCCGCGCGCCGGCCTCCACCTCGGCGATCTGCAGCAGCTTCTCGAACACCACCGCGAGCTCCTCGAGCTCGCGGATCGCCGTGCCGACCGCGCCGCGCTGCGCGTCGTCGGCCGGCAGGCCCGCCTCCACCGCGCGCAGCCGCACCAGCACGCGCGTGAGCGGTGTGCGCAGGTTGTGGGCGATGGTGTTGGAGACATGGCGCACGCCGTCCATCAGCGACTCGATGCGGTCGAGCATGGCGTTGATGTCGTGCTCTAGCAGCGCGAACTCGTCCTCCTCGCCCGATGGCGACACACGCTCCTGCAGCTCGCCCGCGGCGATGCGCGCGGCCGTGCGCCGCACCGCGCCCACGCTGCGCTCGAGTTCCTGCCGGAACACGAAGGTGCCGCCGATCAGCAGCAGCACCGCGACGATGCCGGCCGCCGCGCTCGCGCTCGCCACCAGCGATTCGATCGACTCCTGGTCGCGCAGGTCGTGCCCCACCACCAGCATGCTGCCGTCGGGCAGCGGCCGCATCACGAGGTAGGCGATGACGCCCTGGCCGTTGCGCAGCACGCGCCGGTGCACGCCGTCGCCCGCGTCGGGCGCGCTCGAGGGCATCTGGTCGAGGTTGCCCGCGAGCTTGCGGCCCTCGCGGTCCATCAGCAGGTAGACCTCGTTGTCGGAATGGCGGTCGTCGGCCAGCAGGTGCCCGATCTCGCCCGCCACGCCCTCGGCGCCGCGCGCCTCGTGGCGCACCACCAGCTGCTGCACACTGGCCGCCACCTGGCGCACCATGCGCTGCTGCAGCACGCCCACGGTCTGCATGTAGACGATCGCGAGCGAAGCCAGCATGGTGATCGCCACCAGCAGCCCGTAGTAGAAGGCCAGCCGGAATCCGACCGAGCGCCAGAGCTGGCGCAGCGCAGGAATCATCGACGCGCCGGCTCGGTTTCGGGCTCGGGCGGTGCCAGCCGGTAGCCCGCGCCGCGCACCGTCTGGATCAGGGTCGGCGCGCCGCCCGCGTCGAGCTTGCCGCGCAAGCGGCTCACCTGCACGTCGATGACGTTGGTCTGCGGATCGAACTGGTAGTCCCACACGGCCTCGAGCAGCATGGTGCGCGTGACCACCTGGCCCGGATGCATCATCAGGTAGGCCAGCAGCCGGAACTCGCGCGGCTGCAGCGCGATGGGACGGCCCGCGCGCTTCACCTGCCGGCTCGCGAGGTCGATCGAGAGGTCCGCCACCTCGAGCGTGCGGATCTCGGGCCCGGTGCGCGAGCGCCGCACCAGCGCCTCGGCGCGCGCGGCCAGCTCCGAGAATGCGAAGGGCTTGGCCAGGTAGTCGTCGCCGCCGGCCTTGAGGCCGCGCACGCGCTCGTCGAGCGCGCTCAGCGCGCTGAGCACCAGCACCGGCGTCTTCTTGCCGAGCGCGCGCAGGGTGGCGAGGATCGACAGGCCGTCGACCTCGTTCGGCAGCATGCGGTCGAGGATCACAAGGTCCCAGGCTTCGCTGGTGGCGCGCGCCAGCGCATCGGTGCCGTCGCGGCTGATCACGGCCACGTGGCCGAGTGCGCGGAAGCCCTCGGCGATGTAGCGGGCGTTGTCGGCGTCGTCCTCGACGATGAGGCAACGCCACAGGGGAGTGGGAGGGATCACGCCTGCGATTGTGCCGCCCGCCGGCGCTACAGGCTCGCGTCAGCGCGCGCGACGCGCACCACGCGGCCCTGCAACCCATCCACCAGCAGGTACAGCCCGCCATCGGGCCCCTGGCGGATGTCGCGGATGCGCTCGCCGAGCTCGGCGAACAGCGGCTCGCGCCGCACCACGCGCGGCGCGGCGTCCTCGCCCGCGAGCTCGATGCGCCACACGGCTTTGCCGGCCAGCGCGCCCACGAGCACGCTGCCCTTCCACTCGGGAAACTGGTCGCCGGTGTAGAGGATCAGGTTGCTCGGCGCGATCGCCGGCAGGCCCCAGTGCACGAGCGGCGACGCGAGGCCGGCCCTGGCAGTGCCTTCGCCGATCGGCGCGCAGGTGTTGTACTCGCAGCCGAAGGTCACGAGGGGCCAGCCGTAGTTGCGGCCCTTGCGCACCACGTTGATCTCGTCGCCGCCCTGCGGTCCGTGCTCCGCCACCCAGAGCTGGCCGGTGCGCGGATGCACGAAGGCACCCTGCGGATTGCGATGGCCGAGGCTCCAGATCTCGGGCCGCGCGCCCGCGCGCTGCGCGAAGGGGTTGTCGGCCGGAATGCCGCCATCGGTGCGGATGCGCACCGTCTTGCCCTGGTAGTAGCCCAGCGACTGCGCGCGCATGCGGTCCTCGGGCGCGTAGCGGTCGCCGAGCGTGAGGAACAGGTGGCCGTCGCCCGAAACCGCGAGCCGCCCGCCGAGGTTCTCGCCGATCGCGATCTTCGGCGTCTGGCGGAACAGCACCTTGAGCTGCTCGACGCGCGCGCCGTCGTCGCTGAGCCGCGCCCGCGCGACCGCGATGCCGTTGCGCCCGGCGCGGCTGCGGCGGCGATCGACCTCGGTGTAGCTCAGGTAGATGAGCCGGTTGGCCTCGAAGCCCGGATCGATGGTGACGTCGAGCAGCCCGCCATGGCTGCGCCGGTCGACGGCCGGCAGGCCGCGCACCGGTGTCGAGACCTTGTCGCCCTGCGCGTCGACGATGCGCAGGCGGCCCGCGCGCTCGGTCACCAGCAGGCGGCCATCGGGCATGAACTCCATGCCCCAGGGCAACTCGAGCCCGGCCGCGTAGGTGCTGGTCTGGAAGGCGGTGGGCGCGGGCCCGCGCGCCGCATCAGCGGCGTGCCCGAGCAGGAGGCCCGCGCTTAGCAGCCCGGCCCGCAAGCAGGTCGACAGGGAGGGACGGGGTGCGGTGTTCATGTCGAGCGGAACGGCGACCCCGTGACAGGGCAGCCATCGCTTCGGATCATAAAAACGATCGGGCGCGCACGAACGCCACGAACATTACCGTTTGTCCATGTTCGGCCGCTCGGTGCTCGGCCGCGATCAATTTGTTGCACATCTCCACCAGCCGCGCGGCCGCGGGCGAAAGCGAATGGCCGCGGATCGTCACGATGGCGATGGTGCGGCTGAGCGCCGGGCCGATGATGCGCACCACCTTGAACGGCGTGCGCCGCGGCAGCGCCACGCGCGGCAGCAGCGCGATGCCCAGGCCCGCCTCGGCCATCGCGACCAGCGTCGTGACCTGCATGAACTCGTAGTTGCTCTGGTGCGAAAGGCCGTTGGCCTTGAGCGCGTTGTCGACGTGGTCACGAAAGGCGGTCGAGCTCGACAGCTTGAGCAGCGGCAGCTTCGACAGCTCCCGCAGCGAGATGCTCGCGCGGCCGTCGTCCTGGTAGCCGCGCGGCAGCATCGCGTAGTAGTCGTCAACGAAGATCGGCGCGAACTCGAGTTCGCCCTTCTTCTCGGGCACCGGCCCGATCGCAAAGTCGACCTCGCGCCGGCGCACCGCCTCCAGCAGGTCCTGATTGGCGAGTTCTCGGCGAGGCGGTGTGGGGCCTGGGTGGCTCGGCGGCGAGCTATGCGGCGATGCGGATCGAGGAGATCGATGCGGCGTTCGATGATGTGCGCTGAGGGCGTGGGCGCTGCGGCTTCCTAGACGGTCCAGGGCGGATCTTTTTCAGGCCTTGTCGTGTCGCATGATGGCCAATTTGCCGCGAGTTGGTCAAAGTCGTTGATCCGAGCTGATCAAAGTTCGTGCACTTGCACGCGCGGTCGAGAAGTGCCGGCTATCGGCCGCTGCCGGCATTCGCAAAGGAAAAGACGATGACAGGCCCCGACATCCTGGAAGTCGTGCACCTGCAGGACGGCGCGGTATTCATCGACGACAACCTGATTGACCCTGTACCCGCATCAGTACCGCCCTGAAGTAGAAACTTCCGGCTCCTCTGACATCGCCGTTTCTGCCAGCAGGCAGCAACGGCGGGCGAAATCGGCAGGCGTCGCCCACCCCAGCGCAGAGTGGGGGCGACTCTCGTTGTAGTCCTGGCGCCAAGCCCCGATCTTGGCCTGCGCGTCGGCCAATGACAAGAACCAGTGCGCGTTCAGGCACTCCTGGCGCAGTCGGCCATTGAAGCTCTCCACGGCGGCGTTGTCGGTGGGCTTGCCTGGCCGGCTGAAGTCGAGTTCCACACCGCGCTCATAGGCCCATTTGTCCATCACCTTGGAGATGAACTCGCTGCCGTTGTCAGTCTTGATCGTGCGCGGCAGGCCGCGCTGCGCAGTGATGCCATTGAGCGTGCGCACGACGTCTTCTCCCTTGAGGCCCCGCCCGACCTCGATGGCCAGGCACTCGCGCGTGAACAGATCCACCACCGTCAACATGCGCAGCTTGCGCCCGTCGAACAGCGCGTCGGCCACGAAATCCATGCTCCAGATCTCGTTGATGGCGTGGGCCAATTGCTTGGGCTGGCGCAGCTTGGCGGCCTTGTTGCGCCGCGGGCGCTTCAGCCGCAGCGACAGCCCTTCTTCCCTGTACAAGCGATAGATCCGCTTGACGTTGTCGGTATGGCCTTCGCGGCGCAGCAGAACGTGCACCCGGCGGTCGCCGTAGTGCACTCGCGTGTCGGTGATCTCCTTGATGCGCATCTTCAGCGCCGACTCGTCCTTCTTGACAGGCTTGTACAGGTAGGCCGAGGCCGACATCTTCACCACGCGCAGGGCATTGCGCTGGATGCATCCAAAGCGCTGCATCAATTCGGGCACCAACGCCCGGCGCTGCGAAGGCCTCAGCTTTTTTGCGACCACCGCCTGCAGCATCGCCTTCTCCAGGCTCAGGTCGGCCACGATCTGCTTGAGCTTGCAGTTCTCTTCTTCGAGTTGGCGCAGCCGACGCAGCTCCGATGGCCCCACGCCTGCGTACTTCTTGCGCCACACATAGAAGGTCGCATCGCTGATGCCCATCCTGCGGCACACCTCCTCGACGCTGGTGCCCAGTTCCGCCTGCTTGAGCGCAAAGGCAATCTGATCCTCAGTGAACTTGCTCTTCTTCACGACATGCTCCTGGCCCGATTTGGGCCTTCATCATGCCGGTCGTTCTGTTACTGAACGGTACGGAAACCTGGGACAGGGTCACAGGTTCGCGCCCTGAGCGGAAGTTCAGCTTTTATTGAAAGCGGCCCTTGAGCAACTGCTCATCTCAACATCCGCGCGGGGGCATTCTCGACCTAATCAGCCCCTGCGCGTTCCCTCAACGGCAACCGCGAGGCTCGGCGCGCTCATGAACCACGTCTTACACGTATGCCCGGCGCCGTGAGAGCAGCGACCAATACGGTACCGTTAGTCGAGTCAGTCACGTACAGCGTCTTGTTGTCGGCTCCCCCGAAAGCCATATTCGTCGTTGAGGAACCATCTTGGCCTTTGAGCAGAGCGACTGGTTGCGCCTTCCCGTCAAGCATCCAAACTAGACCGAGTCCCGGATTGGCGACAAAGAGGTGGCCAGCCTCATCCGAGGCGAGCCCATCTGGACCTACGGGACCAAACGAGGTGAAGAACTGGCCAACCTTTCCGATACCACCATCCTTGAAGAGTGGAACGCGCCACACGCAATTGCCTCGAGTAGCCGCAAGGTAGAGGACTTGCTCGTCAGGAGCGAGAACGACCCCATTGGGGCTGGGAACATTAGAAAGAAGCTCCTCCAGTTGGCCTGTGGGCCGCAGGCGATATAGCCTGCCTGTGGGGTCTTGCAGGCCCGTCTGTCCCTGGTCTGTGAAATAGAGGTTGCCCTGCGAGTCAAACGTGAGGTCGTTCACACCCTTGAACCGCTCCGTGTTTCGACGAGTCAGAAATGGACGGACCTCACCCGTAGCAACGTCCAGCGACAGCAGCCCATTCATGTAGTCGGTGACCACCAAGCGCCGGTCATCGAGGAATTTCAAGCCGTTTGGCTCGCCGTCGTACTCGACAACAAGGTCCCAGTGGCCGCGAGGGTCAATCCGAAAGACCCGCCCCCAAGGAACGTCGGTTACATAAAGATTTCCCGCCTGGTCGAAAACCGGGCCCTCCAGAAACGAATGGGCAGGCCGACCGCCGCGATTGGCATCGGCCCAGTTGCTTCGCCGTCCATCTCGGCGATAGTGAGCCGGCATGCTGGAGAAGACTTCGAGTTCAATGACCTCCGGTTGCCGCAGGAAGAACATGCCTCTTTCCCTCCACCGTCACTGCTTTTCAATCTTGGAGGAATCGGCGACTTGCCCCCAAAGCCGCGAGTTCTCTCGCAGCAATTTGGTGAACTCATCACCGCTCAGAACGTTCGGAACCGAGCCGATGCTTTCAGCGAATTCCTGGACGTCCTTGCTCGCCATTGCTGTCACAATCTCCTTCTGAAGCTTGGCAACAACTGGCGCAGGTGTGCCCTTTGGGGTCCATAGGCCCGTGAAGTTAACGACGCTATAGCCTTTGAATCCGGCCTCAGCGAAAGTCGGCACGTCGGGCAGTGCCTTCAAGCGTTTGGCGCCGCTGATTGCCAGAAGGCGGACCTTACCTCCCTGGACCTGGCCGATGACACCTGCCGTCGACGCCAACTGGAAATCAATCTGATGTCCCAGCAGCGCCATCGTGGCTTCACCGTTGCCCTTGAAGGGGACGTGCGTTGCCTCGAAGCCCGCTGCAGCCTTCAGTGCCTCGGTTCCGAAGTGGGGCATGGTTCCAGCGCCACCGGTGCCGTAGTTCAGTTTGCCGGGGTTGGCCTTCGCGTACCTGACAAGGTCCGCCAGCGTCTTGAACTTCGAATCGCTGGCCACGACTACAGCCACCGGGGCGAAGTTGAATGCTGCGATTGGTATCAGGTCGTGGTCATAGTCCCACGGCAGTTTGTTGAATACGTACGGCAGGATGGAATAGGTCAAATCGTTCGCCACCAAGGTGTAGCCATTGGGTGCTGACCGCACGACTTGACCGATGCCGATGGTGCCGGTTCCCCCCGGCTTGTTGTCGACGAAGAAGCTTTGTCCGGTTTGCTCGGTGAGCTTCTGCGCGACGCGGCGTGTGACTTGGTCCACCGCGCCACCGGGGGGATAGGGCACGACGACCTTGACCGCCTTTGTCGGGTAGGTGTCGGCGGCTTGAGCCGAGACCTGAACAACGATGGCGGCAACAAGGGCAAGCCCCAGTTTCGACGCAAGCGACGGTGCTTTTGACATGTATCTCTCCACGCTGTTTGAACCAGGTCAGTCGACCTTGATGTTGCCGGCCTTGGTGACGCCAGCCCACTTGGCGGTCTCCGACTTCACGAATGCCGCAAAATCCTTGGAGCTTGAGCCCACGGCTTGAACCCCCATCTCGGCGAAGCGAGCTGCCACTGCCGGGTCAGCGACGACGGCGCGAGTCTCGGCCTCGAGGCGGTCGAGGATGGGACGAGGCGTGCCAGCGGGTGCAAACAAGCCGTTCCATTCGTTCACTTCGAAGCCCTTGACGCCGCTCTCCGCGACGGTTGGGACCTGCGGCCAGCTCTGTTGCCGCTTGGACGACGTGATGGCCAGCGGCTTGAGCTTGCCGCCTTTCACAAACGTTCCGCTCGCGGTGGTCGCGCTGAACATCAGGTCGACCTGGCCACCAATCAGGTCCGTGAGTGCCGGCGCACCACCCTTGTACGGAATGTGCGTCATGGAAATTTTCTCATTCTGGGCGAACAACTCCGCCGCCAGGTGCTGAGCACCGCCACTCCCGGCGGACGCATACGTGAGCTTTCCCGGAGTGGCCTTCGCTGCTTTGACGACGTCCGCAACCGTGACATACGGAGAGGTGGTTGGCACGACCATCAGCAGCGGGACCTGCATGATGAGCGAGACTGGTGCGAGGTCCTTCGCCGGGTCGTAGTTGAGCTTGGGGAAGAGGCTCGGATTCACCGTGTACGACGTCGCGTCCAGGAGCAGCGTGTAGCCATCGGCAGGTGCCTTTGCCACATACGAGGCGCCAATCGTTCCGCTTGCCCCCGGGCGGTTGTCGACGATGATTTGCTGCTTGAGTCGCTCGCCAAGGTACTGAGCCAAGATGCGTGCCGTGTTGTCTGCTGCGCCGCCCGCGGGATAGGGCACCACCAGCTTGATGGGTTTGTCTGGCCATTGCGCGTGCGCTGCGCTCGCCAGTCCCAGCGCAATCGCGGCGGCGGTCAGAACGGGCTTCATCCAGTGCTTCATTTTTTGTCTCCTGTAGAAAAGGGGGTCGGGCAAAGGCAGCGATTTCCCGCGCAGCCCAACGGTCCGGGATGCCGTGCGTGCGAGCGTGCGGGTTACACGGTCGCGATAGGGGTGGCAGGCGACCCCACGGCGCCAGGCAGGCGCAAGGGAGGTGCGGTCAGCAGGAAGCGGGAGCGTCCATGCTCTCGAAGCCATTTCGCCAGCGGCGTGAGATGCCACAACTCACCAAGGTGGATGCCGTTCTTGAACAGGCAGTGCTCGTGCAGGGGCAGGCGTGGACCTCGAATCGGCGTCGGCTGAGTCAGGCGAGGCATCACCAATTCAACCGCGGGGTTGTCCGCCAGAAGGCATGCAAGACGGACATCGACAATCCAGTTCAGCAGCTTGGCGTCGTTGCCGTCCAGCCCGCTGCCCGTCTCGTGCAGCCTCTCGAGGTCGGGTTGGCGATTCATCGCGAGCAGGGTGTCGGCGAAGCCGGTATGGATGCACACCATGTCGCCGGCTTCGATTTCGACGCGGTCCTCCTCGATGATTCGCATGAGCCGGTCGTAACCGACGGCTTCTCGGCGACGTCCGACGTGATGCTCCAGGTCGAGCAAGACGCCGCGCCCTTGGACGCCGTGTTCGGCCAAGTTCTCGATGCCCAACGCTCCTGCGCGAGGCGCCGGGAAGCGCATCCAATTTGCAAGTGCCTCCTTATCCTCCTCGGAGGAGTGAATCTCCACGCCAGCGCGGAAGCCGTTGTAGAAGACGGCTTCGGGTTCACCGTCGCCGTCTGCATCGAAGCGACTACCCATGTGTGCAAGGCTGTCCCATTGGGTCGAATACTGCGTATTCATGACCAGCACCTCGTCGCAGA
The DNA here is from genome assembly GCF_047325085.1 of Variovorax sp. Varisp41. NCBI lineage: Bacteria > Pseudomonadati > Pseudomonadota > Betaproteobacteria > Burkholderiales > Comamonadaceae > Variovorax > Variovorax sp. Varisp41. The sequence goes on along the minus strand of NZ_CP168541.1, from coordinate 1,685,859 downwards.
CCACGTCGGTCAGCGTCGGGTCCTCGTCGAGGTACGACCAGCAGAAGCCCTGCGCGCCGGCGCTCTTGCCATCGCGCAGGGTCGCGAAGGTCTGCGCCGGCATTCGCCGGGGATTCATGGTCATTCCGCCGGGCACGTCCAGAGGCAGAGACAGACAGAAGGTCTTACCGAGTTTCACTTCAGCCACGCCTTGAAGAACCTTCGAGCTGTCGACCAGGTTCATGCGACCTCGCTGGTCGTCGGCTCCGAATTCGCCCCAGGTGCTGCGGTCGGGAGCGTGCTTCCATCGCTGCATAGAACTCTCCTCAGGCCGCCTCAACTTGCTTGGCAAGCACGGCGAGCGCGTTCCTGGCGGCCGATTCGCCCATATTGATGTAGGCGTCAGACGTCACCGAGCCCACGTGAGGGCTCAACACAAAGCCGCGTTGGGATTGGAACGGATGGCCAGGCGCCATGGGTTCCACAGCGAAGCTGTCCAGGCCCGCAGAGCGGACGTGGCCGGTGCTGACGGAATCCAGAAGTGCGGCTTCGTCAATCAGAGCGCCGCGTGCCGTGTTCACGATGATGACGCCTGGCTTGCAACGGGGGAGAGACTGCGCATTGAGCAGCCCCTGATTGTCCTCAGTCAGGGGGCAGTGCAGCGAGATAACATCGGACCGACTGAATAGCTCCTCCAGGTCCACCAGCGTGACGTAGTCGGGCACATCCTTGGCGAACGGGTCGAAAGCGACGACCTTCATTCCGAAGCCCTCGGCCATTCGGGCGAAACGCCGGCCGATGGCCCCCAAGCCGACGACACCGACAGTGCGGCCAGAGAGCTCCAGGCTCGAATGACCGGCTTTGTCCCAATAGCCCGCGTGCATCCGCGCATCGACAGCCGGGATTGACTTGGCACAAGCCAGAAGAAGCGCAAACGCATGCTCGGCGACTGCGCTGGCGTTGGCTCCGACCGCTGCCACGACTTCGATACCGCGCTCCTTCGCGGCGACCTTGTCGATGTTGTCGGTTCCGGACCCGTGCTTGGAGATGACCCGCAGGGCCGGCGCGGCGTCCATGGCGTCTGCACCCACTTTGCCGTACCGCACGACCATGCCGACAGGGTTGTGCTGCTTGCACAGTGCCACGATGTCTTCGGGGGTTGGCGTTTTGCCCGTGTAGACAAGTTCATAGCCCTGCAGCAGTGCGACTGCGCTGGGCGCAATCGCTTCTGCCGTGATGACGATGGTGCTCACAGGCTTTCCCCTTCCTTGAGCACACCCGCGGCGCGCAGAGCGGACACCAACCACTTGGCGTTTGTGTCGCCGCCCTGAATGGCCTCGATGCGCGCCGCCTCATCCTTGACCTTCTTGGCCGCGATAGGCAGCAGCCCTCCAATCTTCTCGCGCTCGACGACCACGACCCCATCGGCGTCGCCGATGACGAAGTCTCCGGCGTGCACCATGACCCCGCCAACGGAGACGGGATGGCCGATTCGGCCGGGCACCAACTTGGTCGGACCGTTGGGGTTCGTTCCTACTGAGAAGACCGGGAAGTCCATCTCCTCGATTTCGAGGCTGTCGCGGGCGGCGCCATCGATGACCACGCCGGCGATGCCGAGCTTCTTGCAGGCGGTCATCATGATGGTCCCCATCAGCGCCGCCGTTTGGTCTCCCTTGCCATCGATGACGAGTACGTCGCCAGGCTTTGCCATGGCCATCGCTGCGTGAATCATGAGGTTGTCGCCCGGACGCACTTCCACCGTGAAAGCGGTGCCAGCCACTTTCATGTTCGGACGCAGCGCCTTGATGCGTCCGTGCATGGCGCCGCGCCGTCCAGCGACATCCGCCAGGATGGCGGGCTGGAAGGTCGACGCCTCCTTCACGATGTTTGCGGGTACGCGGTCGAAATCACGGATGATGTCGGGTACGTTGCTCATGGTTCGGATTCCAGGATTGAAGGGTGAGGTTGGCCCCGACCCCGCGCACGCAGGGTCGACTGGGAGGGAAGAGAAGAAGGTCAGTCGACCTTCGCGCCGGATTCCTTGACGACCTTGGCCCAGCGGCCGGTCTCGTCGCGTACCAGGGTGGCGAACTGCTCGGGGGTTCCGCCCAGTACGTCGGCACCCTGCTCGGTGAGCTTCTTCTTGACGTCGGGGGTCTCGAGTGCCTTGTTGAATGCGGCGTTGAGCTTCCTCACGGCATCCTTGGACACGCCGGCAGGCGCGGCGATGCCGAACCAGGTCACTGCCTCGAAGCTCTTGTACCCCGCCTCGGCTACCGTCGGAACGTTCGGCAGGTCGGCAGAACGCTTGGCAGACGTCACGGCGAGCGCACGCATCTTCCCGTTCTTGATGTGGCCGCTCAGTGTGACCACCGACGAGATGTACATCTGAATCTGGCCGCCGATCAGGTCAGTGACGCCCTGCGCCGCACCCTTGTAGGGGACGTGCGTCAGCTTGACGTTGGCGATGCGCTGGAGTTGTTCCGTCGCGAGGTGAGCGACCGTGCCGCTTCCGGAGCTCGCGTAGTTGATGCCCTCGGGGTTCGCCCTGGCTGCGTTGATGAGGTCCGCGAGCGTCTTGTAGGGCGAGTTGCTGGCCACCGCGATGACCAACGGGGCACTGGCGACCAACCCCACCGGGGTCAGGTCCTTCTGCGGGTTGTAGGGCAGCTTGGCATACAGCGACGGATTGATGGCCATGTTCGATGTCTGCCCCATCACGAGTGTGTAGCCGTCGGGCGCCGCCTTGGCGGCTGCATCCATGCCGATGTTCCCGCCCGAGCCGGGCTTGTTGTCGATGATGATGGTCCAGCCCTGCTGCGTTGTGACCGTCGTTGTGACTTCCCGTGCAATCAGGTCGGGACCTCCGCCAGGAGGAAACGGCACGATGAGCTTGATGGGACGCGCAGGATACGTCTCTGCCGCGGCGGCGCCAGAAGCGAACGCAAGGGCCAGCAAGCCGGCGGTGAAGGCGAATGCGCGAAGAGCGCGGACGTTGTGCAACGAGTTCACTTGATGTCTCCAGTGTGATGTGCGTCAGGCGCACCTCTATGGAACTGGAGTATTCGCTGCCCCCTTCATGCGGTCCAATCGAATTTTTCTTGGAATCGATAAATCCAACTTTGCCTATTCGGCCGCAGGCAGCCGGGCGTGCCTGGCCAGCAGTGCAATCAGCCGCTGGGCGGCAGGCGAGACGTAGCCGCTTTCCCGGAACGTCACCACCATTCGGCGCCGCATCGTGGCGCCGCGCAACTTCACCTCGCGCAACCTCGCTCCCGAACTTCCCTCCTGCAGATGCAGGCGAGAAATGAAGCTCAACAGGCCCGTCTCGCCAATCAACGTGGGCAGCATCAGCAGCATGGTGCTTTCAACCTGAACGACGGGACGCGGCAGATGATGCAGGTCGAAGGCCTGGTCCAGCCAGTCGCGGATGGGGGCTCCTTGCGGCTGCAGGACCCACTTGTAGTCCGTGAGGTCCCGGAGCGACACTTTTGTCTTCGCGAACAACTCGTGGTTCGCGATGGCAGCCACGACAATCTGGTCCTCTGCCAACAGGCGAGAGGTGAAGCCCGGTTCGCTCGGGCCTTCCGTGCCGACGAGGAGGTCGATGTCGCCGCTGCGCAGGAGCGGGGCAAGGACGTCGCCCAACGCCACCGTCGTTCGCACGGTCACGCCAGGCGCCTCCTTCAGCAGGTCCCGGGCGGCAGGGGGCAACAGGAACTGCGCCGCGGTGGGGACGATGCCAAGCTTGACCTGGCCGGAGAGCCCTTGGCCGATGTCGCCAATCTCACGGCGAGCACTTTCGACGTCGAATCGGGTCCGCTGCGCCCACTTCAGCAATGCCCGCCCCGCAGAAGTCAGTCGGATGCCGCGACCGGTCTTTTCCAACAGTATGGCGCCGTACGCTTCCTCCAGGCGACGCACGCAGCTTGTCAGGGCTGGTTGGGTCTTGTGCAGGCGCTCGGCGGCGCGGCCCATGTGCTCGAGCTCGGCAATGACTTCGAAATACCTCAAATCCCGCAGGTCCACGGGTCCCCTTTCAGCTGGCTCTGATGTCTGACGGCAAACCGCCCCCAAGGGCGGGACAACTTTCATGCGCCAGACGAGTGGCCGCCTGGACTACGCGAAAGTCTAGCCGTGTGCGCATGCTTCCGGTTTCGATGACATGGCCGCGCGCTTACGAGGAGGCAGCGGCGGCAGCGGGTGGGCCGGGCCACAAACTTGCGCCATGACGAACTCTGCCATCGCAATGGCCTTTGCTATCACAACAGCACCGTCAATCGCTCGCACTGCGATCCTCGAGAGTGGTTGTGACGAAGGGACTGCGCGGAGGGCAATGGGCCAGCAACACCCTAGGAAAGTTGACTCTCAGCGCATGAACTTCGAACAACGCTGCGGACGCGGTGGTCAAGAGTATTGCGAAGGCCGCTGAGCTGCGAACCGGTCCATTGCAGCAACTTCGACCACCGACACATGACGGCCGACGCAAGTTCCGTTTTTTCGTTCTTTTCCGATATTCGACGAAATTTCGGAACATCCGGCATCACCGATCTCCGCGCGCCAGGCCCTGGCCGGTGACCCTTCTCAGGGCACCGCGACACACCTCCAAGCACTCAAGGCCTGCGCCGTCGGAATCTCCCCCGAAGCATTGCGCGCCAGCGAAGGCGCCCCACTCCGCGCCTGGTCGTCGTGCACCCAGCGGTCGAGATCGGCCAGCGCGTTCCAGTTCAGCTGCAGGGGCGTGAGGCCGAGCCGCTTGAGCACCGCATTGGTGTTGTAGAAACCGTGGCTGTAGTCCTCGACGAAATAGGCGCGCACGGTGTTGCGGATGTCGGCGGCCGCGACCTGGCCGCCAGCGGGCAGGCCGTTCAGTTGCTTGACGAACTCGCCGGCCTGCGTGCAGGGCACGAGGAAGTCGGAGGTGCCCTGGTAGATCACGATCTTCTTGCCCTTGCCGCCGTCCCGCTTCTGCCGCGCCGACATCCGCAGGAAGGGCACGAGCTCGTCGGGCCGCACGTTCCACACCGGGGCCAGCTGGTCGAGAAGCCGGTGGTATCCGTCGTAGTCGGCGCCCGATTCGATCGCGACGTCGGCCAGGTAGCGCGAGGTCACGCCCATGCCGTCGCTCAGGGTCTGGGGCGACACGTCCTGGCCGAACAGGCTGGTGAGCACTGCCGAGGCGCTGGCCCAGTTGGTCGTCCAGTCGTTGACCGCGTCGGGCACCTGCAGGGTCTTCAGCAGGTTGGTCTCGTCGACCGGCGGCGCGCCCGCGACGATGCCGTCGTAGGCATCGGGCCAGTTGGCGATGGCCTTGAGCGCCTGCCGGCCGCCGGTGGAGATGCCGACGAAGTAGGTGTCGGTGGGCGCCGCGCCCGTGAGCTTCTTCAGCAGGTACAGGCCGACGTCGAGCGTTTTCTTAATCGAGTCCTGCCCGAAGTTCTTCACCATCTCCTGCTTCGCGACATCGGCGAGGTTGCGGCCCGGGCGCACGAAGTCGGGATCGAAGGCGCCGTTCGAGCCGTCGGCGCCCGCGTCGCTGAGCACCACGGCGTAGTTGGCCAGCGCCATGCCCTGCAGCGGCAGCGCGAACTGCTGGCTGGTCTGCGTGCCGGCGGCGACTACGTCGGACTTCCAGGCGAAGCCGCCGCCGCCGAGTTGCACGAACTTGCCGTTCCACTGCGCCGGGATGTAGATCTGGTAGTTGATGTCGCGCACGCGGTAGCTCGGGTCCTTCACGGCCGGGTCGACGCCGCCGGGCGAGGTGGGCTGGATCGTGCCCTTGACCAGGCAGTAGGCCGGCAACGCGAGCCAGACCTGCTGGACGGACATGACCTTGAAGCCGCCGGTCTTCGGCGAGGCAAAGCGGCTGCCGCGAAAGCCGTCGAGCACGGCGTCGCCGTACTGCGAACCATCGAGCTGGTTCGAGCAGGTGCGCACGAGGGTGTTGGAAATGTCGGTGGCCGCCTGGGCCCACGAAGCGAGTGCGCCGCAGGCCAATGCCACGAGCAGCGAGCGGATCCACCGCACGAGATTCTCTGTCTTGGTCAAGATGTGTCTCCAACGTGATCGGTTCGCATTCACAAGACCCCACGCCTGAGCCGGAGCGGGGACCACGCCTTCTTCCAGAGGCGGTGAAATTCTTGATCGCGCTGGAATGGACCGCACTATCCCTGCGGCGCCAATCGACTGACTTCGGGCGCTCGTGGCCCGCGCCCTCTCAAGCCTCGCGCTGGATCTGCGGCGCGGGCAATCCCTCGATCATCACGTTGAGGCACGCGGGCTTGCCGCTGGCGATCGCGCGCCGTGCCGCGTCGGGCAGTGCATCGGCCTCGGTGACGAGTTCGCCGTGCGCGCCGAAGGCCTGCGCCACCGCGTCGTAGCGCGTGGGCCGCAGCTCGCAACCGATCAGGCGCTTGGGCCCGTAGTCGCGCAGCTGGATCTGGTACTCGGCGTTCCAGCGCGCATCGTTGCCCACCACAGCCACGAAGGGCAGGCGGTGCCGGATGGCGGTGTCGAACTCGGCGATGTGGAAGCCCACGGTGCCGTCGCCCATGACGGCGATTACCGGTGCCTCGGGCTGCGCGCAGCGCGCGCCGAGCGCATAGGCGAGTCCGGCGCCGATCGCGCCCGCCACGCCGTTGTTGACGCGGTGCGGCGCGCTCAGGCAGGCCATGGCCCACTGGCCGATCTCGCCGCCATCGCAGACCAGCACCGACTCTGGATGACTGTCGAGCAGGGCCTGCAGCGGCCGCAGCATCTGCGCCGGATGCAGGCGCTGCGGCAGCGAGGCGCGCGCTTCGTCCCAGGCCGCTGGGCGGTAGGCCAGCCATGCATGCGCTTCCCGCAGCCACGACGGATCCCGGGCGCGAGCCGCGGCCGCTGTCAGCGCCTGCATCGCGGGCCAGGCATCGGCCTGCGCTTCGGTGCGCAGGCGCTCGCGGAGGGCACGGCGGCTGCGCGCGAGCTCATCCGCATCGGGATCGATCTGATGGACCCGTGCATCGGCGGCCAGCGCGGTGCCGAACTTCAGCGTGAAGTCGAGGCGCTTACCCAGCAGCAGCACGCAGTCCGCGCGCGCCAGCAGTTGCGCGAAGGCGCCGAGGCTCGCATCGCCGATGCCGCGCGGGCTCTCCATGCCGGCGACCGGCACGCCCGTGGCCTGCTCCAGCGCGGCGATCAGCGCGCGCCCATCGCGCGTGAGGCAGGACGGGCCCGCGAGGATCAGCGGGCGCTCGGCCTCGGCGAGCTGCCGGGCCAGCGCGGTCGCGAGCGCGGGGTCGAGCAACCGCTGCTCGGGCGCGAAGGCTTCAGGGCCGAAAGCGGGCACGGTGGTCGCGCCCTCGAGCACATCGCTCGGCAGGCTCAGGTGCACCGGCCCGGGCCGCCCCGACCTCGCGATACGGATGGCCTTCGCGACATCGCCCGCCACCGCGTCGGCACTGGCGCAGCGCCACGACGCCTTGCAGACCGGCTCGGCCATGTCGGCCTGGCGCATCTCCTGGAACGCACCCTGGCCCAGCTGGTCGTTCGGCGCATGGCCCGACAGCAGCACCACCGGCGCCTCGGCCATCTGCGCGGTGTACAGCGCGGCCACGGCATTCGCATGGCCGGGACCGCCGGTGACGAGCGCGATGCCGACCTCGCCCGACACCCGCGACCAGGCATCGGCCATGTGCACGGTGCTGGCCTCGTGGCGCACGTGCACGAGTTCGATGCCCGAGCCGAAGGCCGCGTCGAACACCGGCATGACGTGGTTGCCCGAGAGCGTGAAGATGCGCGCGACGCGGGCCGCGCGCAGGCATTCGATCAGCGCATCGGCGCCGCGAAAGGTTCGGGTGGAGGGCATGCGGCGGACAAGGGGGAGCTAGGACTTGCGCGATTTTCCGGGCAACAGCGCCGCGACCACGCCGAGCAGCGGCAGGTAGGCGATCGCCTGGTAGACGAAGGCGATGCTGGTGTGGTCGGCCAGCAGGCCCAGCACCGCGGCGCCCAGGCCGCCCATGCCGAAGGCGAAGCCGAAGAACAGCCCCGAGACCATGCCGACCTTGCCCGGCATCAGCTCCTGCGCATAGACGAGGATGGCCGAGAAGGCCGAGGACAGCACCAGCCCGATGACGATGGTCAGCGTGGTGGTCCAGAACAGGTCCGCGTGCGGCAGCAGCAGCGCGAACGGCGCCACGCCCAGGATCGACACCCAGATCACCGGCCTGCGGCCGATGCGGTCGCCGACCGGCCCGCCGAGCACCGTACCCACGGCCGAGGCGAACAGGAAGAAGAACAGGTGCAACTGCGCGCTCTGCACCGTGAGGCCGAAGCGGTCCATCAGGTAGAAGGTGTAGAAGCTGCTGATGCCCGCGACGTAGAAGTACTTCGAGAAGATCAGCACCAGCAGCACCGTGATGGCGCCCAGCACCACCCGGCGCGAATAGGGCGACTCGACCACGCCCTTCTTGCGCGCGCCGGCCGTGACGTGATGGAAGGCATACCAGCGGCTCACCTGCAACAGCAGGCCGATGCCCAGCAGCGCGGCCAGGCCGAACCAAGCCACGCTGTGCTGGCCGAAAGGCACGATAACCGCGGCCGCGAGCAACGGCCCGATGGCCGTGCCGAGGTTGCCGCCGACCTGGAACACCGACTGCGCGAGCCCGTGCTGCCCGCCCGAGGCGAGCCGCGCGATGCGCGAGGACTCCGGATGGAAGATCGACGAGCCGAGCCCCACGAAGGCCGCGGCCAGCAGCACGATGCCGAAGCTGGGCGCGAAGGCCAACAGCAAGAGGCCGATGAGCGTGGCCGTCATGCCGATGGGCAGCGAGTACGGTTGCGGGCGCCGGTCGGTGAACAGGCCGATCAGCGGCTGCAGCAGCGAGGCCGTCAGCTGGTAGGTCAGCGTGATCAGGCCGATCTGCGCGAAGCTCAGCGAGAACGCGCCCTTGAGGATCGGATACATCGCGAGGATCAGCGACTGCATCATGTCGTTGACCATGTGGGCGCTGCTGATGGCGCCGAGGATGCCGAAGGCGGGCTTGGCCTTCGCGGGACTGGCGGCGGCGCCAGCGGGCGTGGCCTGGGATTCGAGGGAAGCGGTCGCGGAGGGCGGCATGGGGACTTTCACACGGGGGAGACGGGACCGGCCGGCACGAGGGGCGCGAGTTCGGGAGGAACGGGCCGCCGGCGCCCCGGAATTATGAGAGGATGCGCTTCGCCTGTCTTGCGCCAACCGACCAACACCTTTCGCGAAAAGGACATGAACCACCCGCGCCGTCCCAAGTCATTGCCCGAGGTGTTGCGCGAGATCGAGGGTGAGTCCGCGTCGATCGCGGGCCGCGCCACCGACTATCCGGCCGGCTGGCACATCAAATCGCACCGGCACACCAAGCACCAGCTGATCTATGCCCTGCGCGGCGTGATGGTGGTGCAGGCCGAGGCCGGCCGCTGGGTGGTGCCGCCCACGCGCGCCATCTGGATGGCCGCGGGCATGGCGCACGAGATCCGCTGCGTCGGCGAGGTCCACATGCGCAGCCTGCTGGTGAAGCCCGAGGTGGCGCCCCGGACCCTGACGACGACGCAGGCCGTGGGCATTCCGCCGCTGCTGCGCGAGCTGATCCGCGCGGCGATGGAGGTGAAGCAACCCTATGCACCCGGCACCCGCGACGGCCGGCTGATGCGCTTCATCCTCGACGAGCTGCGCGGCCTGCCGGTGCTGCCGCTGCACCTGCAGATGCCCGCCGACCCGCGGCTCTTGCGCATCTGCGAACGGCTGCAGCAGCGCCTGGACGATGCCTCCACGCTGGCCGACTGGGCCGAACGGCTGTCGCTCGACGTGAAGACCATCCAGCGCCTGTTCGCGAAGGAGACCGGCATGACCTTTGGCCAGTGGCGCCAGCAGGCCCGGCTGCTGCGTGCGCTGGAGCTGCTGGCCGGTGGCGAGAAGATCATCGACATCGCCCTGCGCCTGGGCTACGACAGCCCCGGGGCCTTCGCCACCATGTTCCGCAAGCACTTCGGGCAAACGCCGAGCCAGTTCTTCGCCGAGCCCTGAGCCGGCGCGCCGCGGGTCAGGCGTCGGCGCACTCCAGCGCGAAGGTCGGCACGTCCGCCTGGCGGCTCAGCCACACGCCGCCGCCCATTTCCTTGAAGCCGCGCGTCAGCCCGCGCCGGTACACCTGGGCGCGGTGGCGGAACAGCCGCGGGTCGCTGAGGTCCTCGTCGACCACGTCCTGCTCGAAGTCCTCCTGCGTCACGGCCTCGAGGTAGAGCGCGCCCGCGCTGAGCGACCCCAGGTTGCGCAGCGCGGTCTTGAGATCGGAGGGTTCGAGGTAGGCCAGCACGCCCTGGCAGATCACGAGGTCGAAGCGCTCCCTGGCCCGGTAGTCGACCACCGAGCCCCGTTCCCAGCCGTAGCGCTCGCACAGGTATTCGCTGAACTCCACGCCGTGGTAGCTGGCCTTCGGAAAATGCAACGCGATGGCATCGCGCCAGTGGCCGATGCCGCAGCCCATGTCGAGCACGCGCCGCACGGGCACGCGCAGGTACTTGAGGTACGAACAGACGAAGGCCGCGAGGCGCTCGGCATGCTGCGGGTCGACCACCTTCGTTTTCTTGTCGAAGTAGTAGCGCCGGTAGTAGGCCTCGTCGAAGGTCGCCGCGTCGGCAGATTGCATGCAGGTTGTCTTTCAGGAAGGAAGTGCGGGCCTCCTCGCGAGGCCCGGCGCCATTTTCGCCCCGGAACCCACCCGCCCCCACGGTAAAGCCCGGCCGACGCCCGCCCGGCCTCAGGCAAAATGCCACGTCCCCTCCCCGCGCCCGGCGCGGTCCGTGACTTTCTCACCCTCACACAACGCGCGAAGCGCTCACCGCCACTTGGAACGGCCGCCCCATCCCACACCGACGCAGCCCGTCACCCTGGCGAACTGCGACAGCGAGCCCATCCACATCCCGGGCCTGGTGCAGCACCATGGCGCACTGTTCGCGTTCGATGCCTCGACCCTCACGCTGACGCGCGTCAGCGCCAATGCCCGTGCGCTGTTGGGCGACACGGCACCCGCCCTGGGCGAACGCCTGTCGGCCAGCCACTTCATGGGCGACGCGCTGGTGCACGAGGCACTGCACGAGGCCAACGGCGTCGCGGTCGATACCGGCGAGGGCTCGCCGATCAACTTCGAGGTCAGACTCGGCGAGCGCCGCTTCGACCTGATCCTGCACCGCGTCGGCTACGAGCTGGTGGCCGAGTTCGAGGCCCGCGACGCCACGGCGGACGCGGTGTCGGACTTCGCGCTCAAGGCGCACCGCGCGATGGACCGGCTCAAGCGCCAGGGCTCGATCGACGGACTGCTCAATCTCTCGGTGGAAGCCGTGCGGCAGCTCACGGGTTTCGACCGCGTGATGGCCTACCGCTTCCGCCACGACGACAGCGGCGAGGTGGTGGCCGAGCGCCGCCACGAGGCGCTCGAGCCCTTCGTGGGCCGCCGCTATCCGGCCAGCGACATCCCGGCGCAGGCGCGCCGGCTCTACGTGATCAACACCCTGCGCCTGATCGCCGACGTGCAGTCGACGCCGGTCGGGCTCGACGTGGCCGATCCGCAGCTGCCGCCGCTGGACATGAGCCACTGCACGCTGCGCAGCGTGTCGCCGATCCACATCGAGTACCTGCGCAACATGGGCGTGGGCGCGTCGATGAGCATCTCGATCGTCATCAACGGCCAGCTCTGGGGCATGCTGGCTTGCCACCATCGCAGCGCCCACCAGGTGCCCTACGCGATCCGCATGGCCTGCGACGTGCTCGCGCAGCTGCTGGCCTCGAACGTGCAGAGCCTGCTGGCGCGCGAGCAGGCAGGCTGGGTCTCGAGCGCGGCGCAGCTGCGCGGCTCGCTGATCGAGGCCGTGCTGCATGCCGAGGACACCTTCAGCGCGCTGATCGGGCTGGCGCGCCCGCTGGCCGATGCCTTCGACGCGCAGGCGGCGATCATCGCAGAGCAGTCGCGGCTGCATGTGGAAGGCGACATGCCGCGCGAGGCCGCGGCGGCGCTGATCCAGTGGCTCACCGCGTCGACGAACGGCGACGAGATCGTGGCGCTGCACGAGCGCGAGCGGCTGCCCGAGAACCTGCGTTCGCTGGGCGGCGTGTGGTGCGGCTTTCTCGCGCTGCGCTTCGACGCGATCGACAACGGCTGGCTGGTGCTCGCGCGCAAGGAGCAGGTCGAGACCATCAGCTGGGGCGGCAAGCCCGAGAAGCACTACGTGAGCGGCCCGCTCGGCCCCCGGCTCACGCCGCGCGGCTCCTTCGACGTCTGGAAAGAGACGGTGCGCGACACCAGCGTGCCCTGGGGCACCAACGACCTCGACTTCGCGCGCCAGTTGCGCGACGAGCTGATCCGCGCCAGCGCGGCGCGGCTGGCCGACACCTACAAGGCCCGCACCGAGCTGCTGGCCGTGCTCGGCCACGACCTGCGCGATCCGCTGCAGTCGATCACGATGGCGGCCAAGCTGCTCGAGCGCAGCCTGCCCGACGGCAGCAACGCCGGCGCGCGGCTGGGCCAGCGCATCCAGACATCGAGCAGCCGCATGGCGCGGCTGATCGGCCAGGTGCTCGATGCCTCGCGCCTGCAAAGCGGCATGGGCCTGCAGGTGGTGCCGGCGCAGATCGACCTGGCACGGCTGCTGGAAGACGCGGTCGACGAGTCGCGCACCGCCTACCCCGGCTCGCAGCTCGAGCTGGAGGCGCCCAGCACGCTGCCCGTGCTGGCCGACCCCGACCGCATGGCGCAGCTGGTCGGCAACCTCGTGAGCAATGCGCGCCACCACGGCCTGCCCGGCGAGGCGGTGCGCATCCGGCTCGAGCAGGCCGAAGGGCACGTGGTGTTCAGCGTGGCCAACCGCGCGCCGCCGATCGATGCCGCGCTGGTGCCCGACCTGTTCAGCGCCTTCAAGCAGCGCAGCGTGCCCAACGAGCGCAACAAGGGCGGACTGGGCCTAGGGCTGCACATCGCGCAGGCCATCGTGCGCTCGCACCGCGGCAGCCTCGGCTATGCGCACGACGACGGCTACGTGGTGTTCACCGTGCGGCTGCCACACACGCCCACGCCCGCCCCCGCGGCCTGAGCTTTTCGCGCCGGGCGGCGCAAGACCCGCTCCTATAATCCGCCCCGCCGGCCGATGCAAACGAAAGCATCACCGAAGCCGGCACGCGCGAAGGTGCGCCGGTTGCAGGACCGGCGTTAAACGGGAAGCAGGTGACGAGCCCTCCAGGGCCCCAGTCCTGCGCTGCCCCCGCAACGGTCGGCGGATTCGCGATTCTCACGGTCGATGCCCTCGCGGGCATCGTCAGTCACTGTGCCCCGGCATGGGAAGGCGAGGATCGCGGCAACGGCGCATCTCCCTGATGCACCGCGGCGCTCCGCAAGCCCGGATACCGGCCTTCGCCTCGTTCGGTCGCTGCGGGAGTGCAGGCAAGCCGTATCGGTCACGCGTGGGCGCGGGGCCGGTCGCTGGCGGGTCCCCTCGGCGTCCGGTTGTTCTCATGGCCCGCGGGAGCGCGGGCTCGAAGGAAACCCTCGTGCGCAACATCTCCCGGCGCGGCCGCGTCAGACCCCACCAAGCCCTCATCGGATCCGGCGTCATGCTGCTCGCCTCGGTCGCTTCGGCGCAGGACGCCGAACGCTCGCTGCCGCCCACCACCGTCAGCGACCGCAAGACCATCTCCACCGCCACGCGCCAGGAAGCCGACACGCTGCGCCTGCCCTTCGCCACCTATTCGGTCGAACGCGCGCAGCTCGACGCGGTGGGCGCCGTCACGCTCGAGGACACGCTGCGCAGCGTGCCGGGCCTGCAGTACGGCACGCAGGGCAACTACTACTCGCGCTTCGAGACCCGCGGCCTGCGCGACACGCAGGACGTGCTGGTGCTGATGGACGGCGTGCCGCTGCGCCTGCTGCAGGGCAATGCAGACATCACGCTGATCGCGCCCGACCTGGTGGACCGGCTCGAGTTCATCAAGGGCCCGGCCTCGGCGCTCTACGGCAAGAACGCGATCGGCGGCGTGGCGCAGTTCTTCATGAAGCCCGAGCGCGCGGGCGGCAGCCTCACGGCCACCGTCGGCAGCTACGGCCGCCTCGACGGCAGCCTGCGCTACCGCTGGGACTTCGAGCGCGGCAACCTCTATGTGGGCGTGGCCAACAGCGACTACAAGGGCTTCCAGCGCGATGCCGGCCGCGCGCAGTCGGCCCTGCTGGTCGGCGGCGATTTCGCCGTCACGCGCCACTGGACCACCGGCTTCCAGCTCTACGACACACGCGTGCGCGGCGACCGCGGCTCGATCGTGCCGCTGGTCAACGGCAAGCCGATCTTCGGCATCACCTCGCGCGACAACTACGGCATTCCCGACTCCTACGTCACGGGCGACTACCAGTCGTTCTCGTGGAAGAACCGCTTCGAGCTCGGCGCCGGCTGGTCGATCAACCACCTGAGCAGCTTCGCGCGCTACAACCGCTTCTTCGCCGGCGGCATCACCATCGTTCCGCCGCCCGCGGCCGTGAGCAAGGGCTATTCCGAGAGCTACACCGCCGACCGCGGCGTCTACCACGAGCTCGCCGCCACGCACCTGATGGCGGGCAAGGGCTGGAGCAACGAGTTCCAGGCCGGCTTCAACCTCGAGCGCGGCTGGCAGGGCCTCGACTCGCCGAGCTTCAGCAACGCGCCCACCTACCGCGGGCCGTTCTACGACATCCCCGTGAGCAACGTGCGCAACGATCCGCGCGGCGTGCGCGGCAGCATCACCTCCTCGCGCTTCGACCAGGAGGTGCGCAGCGTCTACCTGCAGGACCGCTTCGAGTACGGCCCGGTCGGCTTCACGCTGGGCGTGCGCCACGACCGCTTCGAGCAGACGCTCGGCCGCACGGGCACGCAGGTGATCTCGGCGCAGGAAGGCAGCCACACCAGCCCGCGCGCCGGCGTGGACTGGCTGTTCCTGCAGGGCGATGCCTCCTCGCACGCCCTGTTCGCGAACTGGAGCGAAGGCTTCCGGCCGCAGGCGGTGGCGCTCAACACGCGCGGCGGCG
This sequence comes from Variovorax sp. Varisp41, assembly GCF_047325085.1. Lineage (NCBI taxonomy): Bacteria > Pseudomonadati > Pseudomonadota > Betaproteobacteria > Burkholderiales > Comamonadaceae > Variovorax > Variovorax sp. Varisp41. Next base: position 1,670,827 of record NZ_CP168541.1, on the reverse strand, counting down.
TGGTGGTGCCCGACATCCTGCGGCCCGAGATCACGCGCAGCAAGGAAGTGGGCCTGAAGGGCCGCGCGGCGGACGACCGCTGGAGCTATCAGGTCAGCCTGTTCGAGGCCGAGAAGATCGACGGCCAGCGCTCCTACCGCAACGGCCCCGACTCCTTCGTCTTCAGCAACGCGACCTCGCGCACCAAGGGCATCGAAACCCAGTGGCAGTTCCAGCTCTCGCCGCGCTGGAACGGCTACCTGCACTACACCTGGCAGGACGCGCGGCTCAAGGACTTCCAGACCTACACCGACAGCGGCGCGCGCAGCACCAACTTCGGCGGCTACCGCGTGCGCATGTCGGCCCACAACATCGCGGGCGCGGGCCTGACCTATGCGCACGGCGCCTGGGCCGTGACCGGCACAGCCAGCTACGTGGGCAGCCGCTACCTCCGCGACAATGCGGTCAATCCGCAGAAGCTGCCCGCCTACCTGCTGCTCAACGTCGCCGTGGCTTACCGCGTCAATCCTTCGCTCACACTGCAGGCCGGGGTGAACAACCTGACGAACAAGTACTACATCGCCGACGACCTGTCGGCGCAGGAAGCCGGCAACGCCGGTGCACCGAGGACGGTGTTCGCCCGCGCGCGCTACACCTTCTGAGCGTGAACCGGCGCGACGCGATCCTCGGCATGGTGTGCATGACGGCCGTTCTGCCCGCGGGCGCCGAGGGGGCGCCGTCGGCCGGCTTCCCGCGCGAACTCGTCGATGCGCTGGGCCGGCGCGTCGTCGTGCCGCGCGCGCCGCAACGCATCGTGGTGGTGTTCCCGAGCAACGTCGAGCTGGCCTGGGCGCTGGGCCTGGCCGACCGCGTGGTGGCCATCGGCGGGCGCGTGCGCTGGCCCGAGGATGCGCGCGCCAAGCCCAGCATCGGCAGCGCGCTCGGCTACTCGGCCGAGGCGGTGGCCGCCTTCCAGCCCGACCTGCTCGTGGTCACGCCCTCGCACCATTCAGCGCTGTCGCTTGTCGATGCCTTCGACCGCGCGAAGCTGCCCTGCGTGGTGCTCGCGCATCCCGACCTGCCCTCGGTGTTCCGCAACATCGACCTGCTCGGGCGCGCGACAGGTGCCGACGAACAGGCCCGCCGGGTGCGCGAGGACATGCAGGCGCGGCTGGCCGCGATCGAGCGCCGGCTCGAGGGCGCGCCGCGCCGCAGCGTCTATTTCGAGACCGCCGCCGCCGCGCGCGGTGCCTTCCAGACCGTGGGCACGGGCCACTATGCCAACGACGCGCTGGGCTGGGCCGGCGGACGCAACGTGTTCGCCGACCTCCAGGGCGCGGCCCAGGTCAGCGCCGAGGCGATCTTCGCGCGCGACCCCGACGTGATCGTCTCGCTGCAACAGGTGCCGCGCGATCCGGCGCTGATCGGCCAGCGCCCCGGCTGGCACACGCTGCGCGCCGTGCGCACGAAGCGCGTGGTCGTGCTCGAGCGCGGCCACAAGCTGATTCCCGGCCCGCGCCAGATCGAGGCCGTCGAGCAGTACGCGCGCGCGCTGCATCCGGAGCGCTTCGCATGAGGCGCGCCACCGACGGCCGGCGTGCATCGACGACCACGGTGTGGCTCGTGCTGCTCCTGCTGCTGGCCGCTGCCGTGGTGCTCGCGCTGAGCGTGGGCGCCGCCACGGTCTGGCCCACCCAGTGGTGGGGCACCGGCACCCTGCAGGCCGAACTGGTGCGCGTGTGGCGCGCGCCGCGCGTGGCCGGGGCCTTCTTTGTCGGCGCCTGCCTGTCGCTGGCGGGCCTGGTGTTCCAGGGCGTGTTCCGCAACCCGCTGGCCGAACCCTACCTGCTCGGCAGCGCCAGCGGCGCGGCCGTGGGCGCCGCGGTCTCGCTGCTGCTGCCGGCGCTGGTGCCCACCGCGCTGAGCCTGCCGGTGCTGGCCTTCGCGGGCGCCTGGGGCGCGAGCTGGCTGGTGCTGCTGGCCGGCAGGCTCGGCGGTGGCTGGCAAAGCAACCGCCTGCTGCTCGCGGGCGTCGGCCTGGCCGCGATCCTGGCCGCCCTGCGCAGCCTCATCGTGATCGTGTTCGGCGACGAGTCGACCAACCTGCGCGCCATCATCTCTTGGCAGCTCGGTGGCGTGCAGACGCCCACGAGCGCCGAGATCGCCGTGCTCGCGCCCGTGCTGCTGGTGCTGGTGCTGCTGGTGCGCGCACTGGGCCGCGGCCTCGACGCGCTCGGGCTGGGCGAGGACACGGCCCATGCGATGGGCGTGCGCGCCGCCTCCTTCTCGGCGCGTGCCGTGCTCGTGGCCTCGCTCGCGACGGCGCTGGCCGTGAGCTGGGGCGGCCTGATCGGCTTCGTGGGCCTGATCGTGCCGCACGTGATGCGCTGGTGGATCGGCCCGCTGCATGCGCGGCTCACCGTGCCCTGCGCCATCGCGGGCGGCGCCCTCATGGTGCTGGTGGATGCGCTGGCGCGCTCGGCCATGGCTCCGAGCGAGATCCCGGCGGGCCTGCTCACGGCACTGATCGGCGGCCCCTTCTTCCTTGCGCTGCTGCTGTGGAGACGCGGATGACGGCCGATGCCCTGCGCCTCGACGGCCTGCGGGTGCAGGCTTCGGGTCGCACCCTGCTCGACGGCATCGACCTCGCGATCCCCGAGCGCGGCCTGTTCGGCATCGTCGGCCCCAATGGCTCGGGCAAGACCACGCTGCTGCGCGCCGCGCTCGGGCTGGTGCGACCCCGCGAGGGTCGCGTCGCGCTGCTCGGGCGCGCACTCGACCAGTGGAAACCGGCCGAGCTTGCGCGCCACATCGGCTATGTCGCGCAGCACGGCGAGAGCCATTGGGACCTGACGGTGCGCGAGATGCTGCAGCTGCAGCGCCCGGGCCGCGCGCCCGATCCCGCGCTGGTCGCTCGCTTCGAGCTCGACGCGCTGATCGACCGCCGCCATGCCTCGCTGTCGGGCGGCGAGCGCGCCCGCGTCGGCGTGGCGCGCGCGCTCGCGCACGACCCGCGGCTGCTGGTGGCCGACGAGCCCGCGGCCCACCTCGACATTCCGCACCACCACCGCCTGATGGCCCTGCTGCGCGACAGCGCCCGCACGCGCGCCGTGCTCGTGGTGCTGCATGACCTGCATGTGGCCAGCACCTGGTGCGACCGGCTCGCGCTGCTCGGCCAGGGCCGGCTGGTGGCGAGCGGAACGCCGGCCGAGGTGCTGAGCGACCAACGCCTGGCGCAGGCCTATGGCCCGGGCATCGCCGCCTTCTCGAGCGGCGGCCTGCGCTTCTTCACGGCCGCTCCCGCGCCATGACCGCACGCGCGCTGCGCATCGACCTGGCCGGCTGGTCGCGCGAGGCCACGCTCGGCCCGTCGCGCGAGTTCTTCGCGTTCTTCGAGGAAGCCGAGCGGCTGGGCTTCGACGGCGCGTGGTTCCACGAATTCCGCCTGCTCGCCGAAGGCGGCCCCTATCCCTCGCCGCTGCTGCTGGCGGCCGCGCTGCTCGCGCGCACCGAACGGCTGCGCATCGGCGTCTCCGCGCTGGTGGTGCCGCTGCACCATCCGCTGCTGCTGGCCGAGGAGATCGCACAACTGGCGCTGCAGAGCGATGGCCGCTTCGACGCGGGACTCGGGCGTGGCACCGATGCATCGACCCTGCGCGCGCTCGAGATCGATCCGCAGCAGACGCGCGAGCGCTTCGCGCAGGGCTGCCGCCTGGTGATCGCGGCCCTGCGCGGCGAGAGCGTGTCGTCGAGCGACGGCCCCTGGCGCTTCGAGGCGCAGCAGATCCGCCACCTCTCGACCTCGGCACCGCCGCTGTACATCGCGGGCTCGACCGAGGAGACGATGCGCTTCGCCGTCACGGAGGACCTGCCGCTGCTGTTGAGCCTGGAACCACCGGAGCCGGCGCAGCTCGCGCATGTGGAGGCGGCTTTCGCTGCGCTCGACGATGAAGCGGTAGCGCCGCGACGTGCCGCCTTCCTCGCACGCTCCTCGCTGTCGCGCTACGTCTGTATCGGCGCGACCCCGGTCGAGGCGCGTCGGCAGTTCGACGCGCTGCTGCCCCTGCTCCATCGCCGGCGCGAGCATTTCGCGATCCTGCGCGGGCAGGCCCCTGGCACCTTGGCGATGCGCGATCCTGCCGAGGTGCTGCGCTCGCAGGCGATCGTCGGCGATCCGGCTTCGTGCCTGGAACAGATACAGACCCTCGTCGCGCGCACCGGCATCCGGCAACTGCGCTGCGTCTTCAATGGCAACGGCGTGATCGATCGCGCGGTGGCGATGCGCGGGATGCGGCTGTTCGCGCAAGAGGTGTTGCCGGAACTCAAGCGGGGCTGAAGGAACCGCCTTATCCTCCCCGCGAGCCCACTCCTTCGGTACCTCGCATGTCCGCTTCGCTTTTCACCTCCGACGACCTCGCGTTCCTGGGATCGCTTCTCGCCACTGCCGCGCGCGAAGAAATCATGCCGCGCTTCCAGACGATCCACACCGTCGACCGCCGGCGCAAGACCTCGTCCTTCGACATCGTGACCGACGCCGACGAGGCCTGCGAGGCCGCGGTGCTCGCCGGCTTGCGCACGCGCCACCCCGAGACCGTGCTGATCGGCGAGGAGGCCTGCGCGCGCGAGCCCGCATTGCTCGAGGCCATCGACGACGCCGAGCTCGCATTCATCGTCGATCCGCTCGACGGCACCAAGAACTTCGCGAGTGGCCTGCCTTTGTTCGGCACCATGGCGTCGGTGACCGCGCGCGGCGAGGTGATCGCGGCGGCGATCCACGACCCGGTGCGCGCAGACACGGCCTTCGCGATCCGTGGCGGCGGCGCGTGGATCGAATCGGCCTCGGGCGCAAGGCATCCATTGCAGGTCGCGCCCGCGGTCCCCGTCGAGAAGATGGAAGCCATCGTCGGCACGAACTTCCTGCCCGAGCCGCTGCGCAGCGAAGTCAACGCACGGTTGTCGCGCCTGGGCATGACCAACTGGTTCCGCTGCGCCGCGCACGAATACCGGCTCGCGGCCGCGGGCGACATCGACGCCCTGTTCTACAACAAGCTCATGCCCTGGGACCATGCGGCGGGCTGGCTGCTGCATCGCGAGGCGGGCGGCTATGCGGCGCATCACGACGGCACGGCGTACCGGCCCGCGCACCGCAGCGGTGGGCTGATCTGCGCGGCCGATCGCGCGAGCTTCGACGCGGTGCGCGCGGCCTTGCTGGGCTGATTCGCGTCCGAAGCTCAATAGCCGACAGCCAGGCCGTCGCGCCGCCCGTCGGAGGCGGCGATGTAGAAATCCTCGCCGCCGCGCTGCACCAGTTGCGCGGCGCCGAAATCCAGATGCCCGGTCGGCAGTATCTGGACGGCATGCCCCCGGGTCCGCAGCCCTTCGGCGACTTCCGCGGGCATGTGCGCTTCCAGCTTCACTGTGCCGTCGAGCGGCGAGACCATGAACCGCGGTGCGTCGTTCATGGCCTGCGGATTCTGGGAGAAGTCCGCGAGCCTGCACATCATCTGTACATGGCCCTGCGCCTGCATGAACCCACCCATGACGCCGAAGGCCATCACGGGCTGGTGGTCGGGGCCGGTCACGAAGCCGGGAATGATCGTATGCAGGGGCTTCTTGCCGGGACCCACTTCATTGGGATGTCCCGGCACGAGGCTGAAGTTCCATCCTCGGTTGTGCAGCGAGATTCCCGTTCCGGGCACGACGATGCCCGAGCCGAAGGCGTAGTAGTTCGACTGGATGAACGAGACCATCATGCCGCCCGCGTCGGCCGCGGCCAGGTACACGGTGCCGCCGGCCCTGGGCGTTCCGGCCTGCGGCCGGCCCGCGCGCGTGGGATCGATGGCAGCGGCGCGTGCGGCCAGGTAGTCGGGGTCGAGCAGCGCACTCGCACTGACCTTCATCGAGCGCGGATCGGCAACATGTGCGTGCAGATCGGAGAAGGCCAGCTTCATGGCCTCGATCTGCAGATGCAGCGTCGCTGCGGTATCGAGGCCACTGGCCCGCAGATCGAAATGCCGCAGCATGCCCAGCGCCATCTGGGCCGCGATGCCCTGGCCATTGGGCGGAATCTCGTGCAGCGTGAAGTCGCGGTAGCGCAAGGCCAGCGGCTGGACCCATTCCGCCCGATGCGCGGCCAGGTCCTCGGCGCTCAGTGCGCCGCCGTGGGCCTCGGAATGCTGCAGCATCCGTTGGGCCAGTTCGCCGCGATAGAACGATTCGCCACGGCTCTGCGCAATCTCGGCAAGCGTGCGGGCCTGATCGGCGAAGCGCCAGAGCTCGCCCGCTCGCGGCGCCCGCCCGCCCGGCAGAAAGGCATCGGCAAACCCGGGCTGGTCGGCCACCAGGGCGGCGAGCTGGGGCCAGACCGAGGCGATCACCGGCGACACGGGAAACCCCTCCCGCGCGTAACGAATCGCCGGCTCGAACAGGCGTTCGAACGGCAGCACGCCGAAGCGCTCCGACAACGCCAGCCATCCGGCCACCTGGCCGGGCACGGTGACCGAATCCCAACCGACGCGCGGCATCTCGGTGCGCCCCGCAAAACGCGAGGGACGCCAGGCCGCGGGTGCCGCGCCGGTGGCATTGAGGCCATGCAGTTCATGGCCGTCCCAGACCAGCGCGTACATGTCGCCGCCGATGCCGTTCATGATGGGCTCGACCACCGTCAATGCAATGGCCGTCGCCAACGCGGCATCGACGGCATTGCCTCCGATCTGCATCATCGAAAGCCCTGCCTGCGCGGCCAGCGGTTGCGAGGTCGAGACCACGTTGCGTGCCAGGGTCGGCATGCGATGCGATGCGTAGGGAAGTGACCAATCCATGGTGTGAAGCCGCTGCGAAGAGGGAAGTCCAGCGTAGCTTCGAGCCATTGCGTTGACAACAAGATCGGGTCGGTATGCGCGGCCGGGGCGCGATGTTTGCCAGTTTTCGATAGTGCGGGGCGCGGGCGCGACCTTCGCCTTCGATCACGGCACCGGCAGTTCGCCGTGTCGACCTTCGGTCCATCCACCTGTCGTGGGGAGTAGAGCCATGAGATTTCATTCACGCCTGTTGCGAGCGCTTCTTCTCTCCGCGCTCACGTGGGCGACGGTCACCGCGTCCCATGCGCAATCCGGCGAGGGGCCCCTGCGCATCGTGGTGGGATTCCCGGCCGGCGGATCGGCCGACACCATCGCTCGCCTGCTGGCCGACAAGTTGCGCCTGGACTTCCAGCGGCCCGTGCTCGTCGACAACCGCCCGGGTGCCGGCGGCCGCATCGCGGCGATGGCGCTCAAGGGTCTTCCTCGGGATGGCTCGGTCGTGATGCTCGCGCCGGACGCGCTGGTCACGACGAACCCGCTGGTCTTCAGGAAGCCCGGCTACGAAGTGGCGGACCTGGTGCCGATCTCCCTCGTCGCCGAGTTCGCCTTCGCGTTCGCCACCGGCGCGGAGACGGGCGCGAAGAGCTTTCCCGAATACGTCGCATGGGCACGCGCCAATCGCCCGCGCGCGGACTTCGGCTCGCCGGCACCGGGCAGCCCCTTGCACTTCATCGGCCTGATGGTGGGCAAGGACATCGGCGTCGACCTCGTTCATGTGCCGTTTCAAGGCGGACCGCCGCTGCTGACGGCCATGATCGGCGGCCACGTGTCGGCGGGCATCAACACACTGACCGACATGCTCGAGATGCATCGCAACGGCCGGGTGCGAATCCTCGCGGTGCCGGGCAGCACGCGCGACCCGCGGATTCCCGACGTGCCGACGTTCTCCGAGCTGGGGTTCAAGCAGGTCGTCGCGCGCGGCTTCTTCGGCCTCTATGCACCGGCCGGCACGTCGGCCGCCTCGGTCGAGCGCTGGAATGCCGCGATGCGCCGCGTGCTGGTCCTGCCCGAGGTGCGGCAGCGATTGGGCGAGCTCGCCTTCGACCCCAAGCCCAGCTCGCCCGAGGAGCTCGCGAAGAAGGCGAAGGACGAGACCGCCATCTGGGCGCCGGTGATCAAGGCCTCGGGCTTCTCGATGGATTGACGGCGCCCACCGCGGCCGGACCGGCTCAGAACTTGAACTTCTGCAGGTTCTTCGGCGTCACGATCTCGGCCTCTCCCAGCACGATCTCGCCGTTGTCGAGGATGGTGTAGCTGCCCAGGCGGCCCGCCGTGAAGCTCTCGCCCTTCTTGCCGGTGATCTTGCACTGGGCCAGTTGCTGTGCGGCGTGGTAGGCGAGATAGCCGAGGTCGCTCACGTTCCACCAGATGTCCTGCGCGGAGCCGGCTTCGATGTACTTCTTCATGAAGGTCGCGGGTGCGACGCCCGTGAGCTTGATCTTCTGGATGCCGCCCGATTGCTCGAGCGCGCGCGCCGCCGCCGGCAGGCCGATGCCCGCCGGCACCAGGATGCCCTTGAGGTTCGGGAAGGCCTCGGCCAGTGCCAGCGCCTGTTGCTGGTTGATCTGCTCGCTCTCCTCGCCGTAGGCCACCTGCACCAGCTTCATCTGCGCGAACTTGGGATTGTTCGCGAGTTGCGCCTTCATCACGGAGATCCACGTGTTCTGGTTGGTCGCGGTGGGCGTGCTCGACAGGATCGCGAACTCGCCGCTGTAGCCGATCAACGCGCCCATGCTGTCGAGCATCTGCAGCGCCAGGCTGTCGGAACGCGCCTGGTTGATGAACAGCGTGCGCGCCTCCTTGGTCGCATCGGAGTCGTAGGTCATCACGCGCACGCCCTGGGCACGCGCGCGCCGCAGCGCCGGTGCCAGCGCGTTCGCGTCGGTGCTGGAGACCACGAGCACGTCGACCTTCTGCGCCACCAGCGCATTCACGAACTCGATCTGCGCATCGGCCGTGGCGGTCGAGGGCGCCTGCTGAATCAGCTTGCCGCCGATCTCCTTCTGCGCCTCGAGCGCACCCTGGCGCGCCACATGGAAGTAGGGGTCCGTGTCCATCTTCGGCAGGAAGCCGATGGTGCCCGGCGCCTTCAGGCACGCGGGGTCGGCCGCCGAGGCCGGCAGGGCCGCGGCCATGCAGCCGCAGGCGATCAGGCAGCAAGCGAGGGTCTTCTTCAGTGTCATGGTTGTCTCCTCAGGGAACCGGTCCTTCGATCCGGCGGTTGGAAAAGCGCTGGACGAGCCGTCGCGCGAACGCGGTGTTCGCCAGCCTGCGAATGCCGTTGCTCAGCAACAGCGAAAAGATCAGCAGGAAGCCGATGGCCAGGCCCTGCGCGTCGCCGCCGGTCTGGTTCAGCGCGAGCAGGTTGCGGATCAACGCCACCAGCGCCAGGGCCCAGAAGACGCCGCCCATGCGCCCCCTCCCGCCGAAGACGCTGATGCCGCCGAGCAGCGCGATGGTGATGACATCGAGCTCGAAGCCCAGCCCGTTGCTGGCGCGCGCGCTCGACAGCCGCGCGGTGAGCACCACGCTGGCCAGCGCGCAGACCAGCCCGCTCGCCACGAACATGCCCATGCGCAGCCGCGCCACGCGAATGCCCGTGTAGAGCGCCACGTCGGGATTGCCGCCGATGGCATAGATGCGCCGGCCGGTCGCGGTACGGTGCAGGAACACGGCGAAGACGGGAGCCAGCAGCAGGAAGGGAACGAAGATCCAGGGCACGGCCGTTCCCGGCACGTTGTCGACCCCGAAATCGGTCAGCAGGGCCGGCAATTCACTGACCGAGTCGGTGCCCAGCAGGATGTAGCTCAGCCCGCGGAACAGCGCCATCGTGCCCAGCGTGACCACCAGCGAAGGCAGCAGCAGCCGCGTGACGAGCAGTCCGTTCATCGCGCCGGCGGCCGCGCCCACCGCGAAGGTGGCGGCCACGGCGGCGGCCAGCGGCACCTCGGCGCGCAGCAGCAGCCCCAGCACCACGCTGCACAGGCCGAGGATGCTGGCGACCGAAAGGTCGATCTCGCGCGCGATGATCAACAGCACCATCGGCAGCACCAGCAGCGCCTTCTCGGAGACGCCCGCCGCGATCTGCGACAGGTTGAACGAGGTGGCGAAGCCCGGCACGCGGGCCCACCCGTAGGCCGCCACCAACAGCACCAGCAGCGCGAGAAAACCTTCCCAGCCGGCCGCGCGGCCCAGCCATCGAACGAAGCGGTTCATGCGAGGCTCCTGGTCACGCGCCGGGGTTGGTTGGCGCGCCGCGTCACGACCGCGTCGATCGTGATGGCGGCGAGGATCGCGAGGCCGTAGACGGCCTGCAGCCACAAGGGATCGATGCGCAGCAGCACCAGCCCGTTGCGGATCAGCAGCAGCGCCACCACCCCCAGCACCACGCCGAGCACGGTGCCCGAGCCGCCGCGGATGGCGACACCGCCGACCACCACGGCGGCGATCACGGTGAGCTCGAAGCCGAAGGCGGTGCGCGAATCGATGGTCGCGTAGCGCGACGCCCACATCGCGCCGGTGAAGCCGGCCAGCATGCCGGCGATGCAGAACACGGCGAGCACGCGGCGCCCGATCGGGATGCCGATCAGCCGCGCGCCATCGGGGTTGGAGCCGATCGCATAGACGTCGCGGCCCACGGTCGCATAGCGCAGGCCGAGCCCCACGGCCAGCGCCGCGGCAAGCGCGAACCAGGCCGTGGCCGGCAGGCCCATCACCGCGCGGCTCGACACCTCGAGCCACGACGCCGGCACCTGGTCGGCGCTGACCTGGCTGCCGCTCGCGAGCATGCTGTCGAGCCCGCGGTACATCGCGAGCGTGCCCAGGGTCACGACGATGGCCGGCACGCCGCCATAGGTGACGATGGCGCCGTTGACCAGCCCGCAGGCCAGGCCCACGCCCACGGCCGCGCCGATGGCAGCGGCCGTGCCGAGCTCGGGATGCGCCCGCATCAATGCCGCGGCCACATAGGCCGACAACCCGACCACCGAGGCGACGGACAGGTCGATGTTGCGGGTCAGCAGCACCAGCATCTGCGCCAGCGCGACGATCAGCAGCAGCCCCGCATCCATCGCCAGCGCGCTCAGGTTGCTGGCGCTCAGCATGCGCGGGTTCAGCAGCGAGACGCCCAGCACCACGGCCGCGATGACCACGAGCAGGCCCAGTTCGCGCCGCGGGAGTGCGGCGGACAGCCGCCGCGCGGCGGTGTTTCGTCCGGCGGTGGCCACGGGGGTCGGCATCGCCACGTCGACGCGCGGCGCCGCCGATGCGGCCGCGCTCGCCCGCCCCGCATCGGTGGCCGCATAGATCACCGACTCCTGCGTGGCCTCGGAACGGTCGAAGCTGCCCGACATGCGCCCCTCGCGCATCACCAGCACGCGATGGCTCATGCCCAGCAGCTCGGGCAGCTCCGACGAGATCATCACGATCGCCATGCCGCCGCGCGCCAGGTCCGCCATCATGGCGTGCACCTCGGCCTTGGTCTGCACGTCGACGCCTTGCGTGGGCTCGTCGAGGATCAGCACCTTCGGGCCGGTCGCCAGCCACTTGCTCAGCACCACCTTCTGCTGGTTGCCGCCCGAGAGGTCGCTGATGGGCTGGTCGTAGCTGCGGTAGCGAAGCCGCAGGCGGTCCAGGTGCGGCGTGACCGCGCGCAGCTCGGCCTCGCGGTTCACCAGGCCCGCGCGCTTGACCTGGTCGAGCACCGCCAGGGTGGCGTTGGTGAGGATGCCGAAGTCCATGACCAGGCTCTGGCCCAGGCGGTCCTCCGACACGTAGGCGATGCCCGCCTCCATCGCCTCGGCGGCCGAGGCGAAGACGCGGCGCTCGCCGGCCAGCACGATGTGCCCGCTGGTGGGCCGGTCGATGCCGAAGAGCACGCGGGCGATCTCGGTGCGACCGCTGCCGACCAACCCGCCGATGCCGAGGATCTCGCCGGCCTGGAGGTCGAACGACACGTCCTCGAACGCACCGTCGCGCCCGAGTTGCTCCACCTCGAGCACGACCGGGCCAGCCGGCGGCGCGAGCGCCGGATACAGGTCCGCCAGTGGACGCCCGATCATCAGCCGCACCGCGCGGTCGTGCGGCATGTCGGCCACCGGCGCGACCTCGACGATGCGGCCATCGCGCAGCACCGCCACGCGGTCCGACACGCGGTAGATCTCCTCCATGCGGTGGCCCACGAACATCATCGCCACGCCGCGGGTGCGCAGCTGCGCCACGACCTCGAACAGCCGGTCGACCTCGCGCGTGGTCAGCGCGGCGGTGGGTTCGTCCATGATCAGGACGCGGGCCTGCACCGACAGCGCGCGCGCCACTTCCACCAGTTGCTGCTCGGAGCTGCGCAACCGGCCGAGCGGCGTGCGCGGCGCGCACGACAGGCCCACGGTCTCGAGCAGGCGCTCGGCCTCGGCATGCATGCGGCGATGGTCGAGCGCGCCGAACGGGCTCTTGAGCTGCCGCCCCATGAACAGGTTCTCGGCCACCGAGAGATCGGCGAACAGCCCCGGGTGCTGGTGCATCACGGCGATGCCCATGCGCTGGGCATCGAGCGGCGAGCGCAGCGTGACCGGCTCGCCGCCGACGTGCACCTCGCCGCGCGTGGGCTGGTGCACGCCGGCGAGCAGCTTCACGCAGGTGCTCTTGCCCGCGCCGTTCTCGCCCAGCAGGGCCAGCACCTCGCCGGGCATCAGGTCGAAGGACGCGTCGCTCAGCGCGACCGTGCCGCCGAACTGCTTGGTGACGCCGCGCAGTCCGGCCACGCCGCGGGGACTCCCCGTGAAGGGAGACGAAAGATCTTGCATGGAGTGCTCGCTGGTTGCGGCTATGCGCCGGCCGATTGGAGGAATGCCTTGTCGCTGCGGTACGCCGCCGGGGTCATCCCGCGAAGCCGGCGAAAGTGGCGATTGAAGTTCGAGATGTTGTTGAACCCGACCTGGTAGCAGATGCTCGATATCTGCTGGTCGGTGTGACGAAGCAGGTGGCATGCCTTGGTGATGCGCGTGCGCGTCACGAACTCGACGAAGGTGCAGCCCATCACCCGGTGAAAGGAGCGCGAGAAAGTCTGCGCGCCCATGCCCGCGAGCTCGCCCATCCCGCCCAGCGTGAGGTCTTCCATGTAGTGCTCGCAGATGTGGCCGACCACCTTGTCGATCCGGCTCGACAGCCGTTCGGTGACTTCCTGCGATGGCCGCGGGAGCGCGCGGTCCATCGACAGCGGATGGCTCTCGGGCCAGGTCGCGAGATAGCTCAGCAGTGCCACCAGCTCCGCGAAGCGCGCCAGGCCGCGGTAGGCCCGGATGCGGTGGAAGTGTTCGCGGATCTCCTCCCCCATGCCCGCGAACTCGATCCCGTGGCGTGCCCGCTCCAGCAGGCGCAAGGCCTCGCCCAGATCGGGGAACAGGCCCGCCGCCTGGCGCAAGGCATCGTCGCCGAACTGGATCGCCAGGCTTCGCACGGCCACGCCGCCCGCCGGTACGTCGTGGGAGACGAAATGGTGCGGCACCGATGGGCCGATCAGCGCGAGGAAGCCCGGCGCGAAATCGACGATCTCGTCGCCGATGTAGGCCTTGCCCCGGGTCTTGACGACCAGGTGCAGCTCGTATTCGTCGTGGTAGTGCCAACGGTCCAGCCGCGACGGCGCGCCGTGCACGAGGCAGCCGATGCCGCTGGATGGCGCGGTCTCGAAGCCCAGCGCCGGGTCGCGCAGCAGTGCGTGCTCGAAGGTGGCCTCGTGCGGCTCGCGCAGATGCGGTGCGCCTGCTAGCGCGTACGTGGCGCGGGCGACGGGAGCGAAGGCGGTGGCGATGCTCATTGCACGGACTCCATGAAGCGGGGAGAAAGCGCCTGCGCACGCGCGCCGAACAGGGGGGCCAGGACGCGGTACATGTCGCGGAAACTCCGGTAGCGGGTGTCGAACATCGAAGCCAGCGCTTCGTCGGGCTGGTGGCGCGACACCACGCGCGCGGGCCTGCACACGGCCCGTGGGTCGTGGCCGAGCGCGAGCCAGCCCAGCCGCGCGGCGCCCAGCGCGGCGCCGAGTTCGCCGCCCGCGAGCCGGTGCACCGGCTTGCCCAGCACGCTGGCGAGCATCTCGGTCCAGTAGATGCTGCGGGCGCCCCCGCCGACGACGGCCAGGGAGGCGATGCGCGTGCCGGTCGACTCGATCGCGGCCATGGCATCGCGCAGCCCGAAGCACACGCCTTCGAGCACCGAGTGCCCGAGCAGCGCGGCGTTCGTGTCGTGCGACAGGCCGAAGAAGACGCCGCGCGCATCCACGTCGTTGTGCGGCGTGCGCTCGCCCGACAGATAGGGCAGGAAGAGGGGCGCCTGTGCCGGATGCAAGGCCTGCGCGGGATGGCCCCCTCGTGCCATGTTGCCTTCGATCACGCGCAGCAACGCGTCTTCGTCGGGCTCGCCGACGACGCGGCTGATCCAGCGCAGGCAGCTCGCGCCCGAGAGCATCGCGCCCATCTGGTACCAGCGCCCGGGCAGCGCATGGCACCAGGCGTGGATCGATGCCGCCTCGTCGATGGCGGCGTGGCCCGTCACGGCCACGATCGATGCGCTGGTGCTCAGGTTGACGAAGGCGTCGCCCAGTTCGATCGAGCCGATGCCCAGGCCCGACACCGGCGTGTCGCCGCCGCCGGCAGCCACCACGACGCCGGCCGCTAGGCCGAGCTCGGCCGCGATCTGCGGCAGCAGCATCGCGCCCGGCTCGGTGGACTCGCGCACGCGCGGCAGTTGCGAGAGCGCGAGGCCGCTGGCCGCGACCAGCGGTTCGCTCCAGCAGCGCCGCTTCACGTCGAACCACAGCGTGCCCGCCGCATCCGAGACGTCGGTGGCGCGTTCGCCGGTCAGGCGCAGCCGCAGGTAGTCCTTGGGCGACAGCACGCAGTCGATGGCGGCGAAGCGCTCGGGCTCGTGCCGCGCCATCCAGCGCAGCTTGGGCGCGGTGAGGCCGGCCATCGGCCGGCTGCCGGCGATCGCCGCCACCTGCGGCACCGCGGCTTCGATCTCCCGGCTTTCCTTCACCGCGCGCCCGTCGTTGTGCAGCATCGCCGGGCGGATCGGCTGGTCGTCGCGGTCCAGCACGACCGCGCCGTGCATCTGGCCCGTGAGGCCGATGCAGGCGATGCACGGCCAGGCCCGTGGACAGGCGTTGCGCAGGTCGGCCAGCGCCTCGCGCACGGCGGCCCACCACTGGCGGGGATGCTGCTCCGACCAGTCGGGCTGCGGACGGGAGATCGGCAGGCGCTTGTCGACATGGCAGAGCACCGTGCCGTCCTCGTCCAGCAGCAGCACCTTCACCGCGGAGGTGCCGAGATCGATCCCCAGCGAAACGTTCGTGCTCATACGGGGATCGCTCCCCGCATGGCGCGCCGGTCAGCGTCGGCTAGGCACAGCCACAGGAACGGCGCACCATGAAGGTCGGCGCCAGGCGAACGGTCTGCCGTGGACCGTCGGGCGCCTTGATGCGCTTGTTGAGCAGCTTCATCGCGCGCAGGCCGATGTCCTGCACCGGCTGTGCCATGACCGTGAGGCGTGGCTCGAAGTACTCGGCCCAGTCGAAATCGTCGAAGCCCACCACGGCCACGGCATCGGGGATGTCCAGGCCCGCCTCGCGGATCGCGCTGACCACGCCGATGGTCATCAGGTTGTTGGCCGAGACGATGGCCGTGGGCGGCTCGGGCAGCGCCAGCAGCGCCTTCACCGCCTCGCGCGCCGGCCCGATCGTCGACTGCCCCTCGCGCACCAGCGATGCATCCCAGGGCAGCCCGGCCTGCGCCAGCGCGTCGCGGTAGCCCTGCAGGCGTTCCATGGAGGTCGAGAGCTCCGGCGCCCCCGAGACGAAGCCGATGCGCCGGTGGCCATGCCCGACCAGGTGCGCGACCATCTGCGCGGTCGATGCCACGTTCTCCACGCCGACCTGGTCGAAGTCCGTCGACATGAGCCGATCGACCAGCACCGTGGGCACATTGGCTTCCTGCAGGTACTTCAGCGCCCGCCGCTCGGGATCGGCGGCCGGGGCGAACAGGATGCCGTCCACGCGGCGCTGGTGCAGCGTCTTGATGGCCCGCAGCTCCTGGGCCGGATCGTCGTGCGTGTCCACGAACAGCATCGCCAGCCCGAGCCGGCTGCACTCGGCTTCGATCGCATGCACCGTGCCCGAGAAGTAGTGGTTCGACACCGCCGCGATCGCGACGCCGATCGTGCTCGAGGCCGAGCGCGCCAGCGAGCGCGCGAGGATGTTCGGCGTGTAGCCGACCTTGGCGATCGCCGCCTCGACGGCGCGCACCGTGTCCGGATGGACCACGCGGGTGCCGTTCAGCACATGCGACACGGTGGCTGTGGAGACCTTCGCCGCGAGCGCGACGTCGTTCATGGTTGGCAAGGGGAAGCTGCTCCTGTTGATCGCCCGGCGCCAAAAGCCGGGCGGACACGATTATTCCCTCGAACGGGGAGCTCCCTGGATGCATCTTGCTCAAGCCAGTGCCTCCGCGGGGAGGTCCTCGGGCCGCTTCGCACCGGTCATGACCGCGACCACGTCGCTCATGCCGATCGCGTTGGGGTTGACCACCGCGGCGCGGCGGCCGAGCCGCGCGATGTGGATGCGGTCGGCGATCTCGAACACGTGAGGCATGTTGTGGCTGATCAGGATGACCGGCAGCCCCTTGTCGCGCACGCGCCGGATCAGCTCGAGCACCATGTTGCCCTCCTTCACGCCAAGCGCGGCCGTGGGCTCGTCGAGGATCACCACGTGCCGCGCGAAGGCGGCGCTGCGCGCGACCGCCACGCCCTGGCGCTGGCCGCCCGAGAGCGTCTCCACCGCCTGCACCATCGAGCGGATGCCGATCTGCAGCAGCTTCATGTGCGCCTCGGCTTCGGCCAGCATGCGCTTCTTGTCGATGATGCGGAACAGCCGGCCCAGCAGGCTGTCGCGCAGCAGCTCGCGGCCGAGGAACAGGTTCTCGGCGATGGTCATGGCGGGCGCCACGGCGAGGTCCTGGTACACCGTCTCAATGCCCTTGCGGCGCGCATCCATCGGCGACTTGAACTGCACGGGCCGGCCGTCGAGCAGGATCTCGCCCTCGTCCGGAATGGTCGCGCCCGACAGCGCCTTGATCAGCGAGGACTTGCCCGCGCCGTTGTCGCCGATCACCGCGAGGATCTCTCCGGCGCGCAGGTCGAAGTCGGCGCCGTCCAGCGCCGTGACCTGGCCGTAGCGCTTGACCAGGCCGCGCGCCTGCATCACGAGCGGGGGAGGTGTTCTGGCGTTCATGTTCATCCCTTCTTACGCGAGAGTTCGTCGGTGGCCACCGCGAGGATCACCAGCACGCCGGTGATCAGCACCTGGTAGACCGAGGACACGCCCATCAGCGTGAGCCCGTTGCGGAACACGCCCACGATCAGCGCGCCGAGCAGCGTGCCCAGGAGGAGGCCGCGCCCGCCGAACAGGCTGGTGCCGCCGAGCACCACGGCCGTGATGGCGTCGAGGTTCTCCGTCTGCCCCGCGTTGGGGTCGCCCACGCTGGTGCGCGCCACGGACAGCAGGGCCGCGATGCCGTAGAACAGGCCGGCGACCATGTAGACGCCGAGCAGCACGCGATCGGTGGAGATGCCGGTCAGGCGCGTGGCCTCGGGGTTGTTGCCCACCGCATAGACATGACGGCCGGGCCGTGTGTCGCGCAGCACCCACCACATCAGCGCATAGAGGCCGAGCATGAGCACGGTGCCGTAGTTGATCTCCACGCCGCCCATCGACACCGTGCCGCCGAACCAGGTCAACGGCGACGGAAGATCGGTCACGGTCTGCGCATTGGAGTAGAGCTGCGTGATCGCGAACGCGATGTTCATCGTGCCGAGCGTGACGATGAAGGCCGGCAGCCGTACCCGCGTCACGAGCAGGCCGTTGAGCAGGCCGAAGGCCACGCACACCAGCATGCCGCAGGCGATCGCGAGATAGGGATCGAGGCCGGCGGCCGTCGCGAGCTTCGTCATGAAGATGCCGCCGAGCGCCATCACCATGCCGCACGAGAGATCGATGCCGGCCGTGAGGATCACCAGGGTCTGGCCGATGGCGATGGTGCCGACCACCATCACCTGCTGCAGCACCAGCGAGAAGTTCTCGACGCTCAGGAAGCGATCGCTCTGGAACGAGAAGAAGGTGCAGGCCAGCAGCAGCGCGATGACCGGTCCGAGCGAGGACAGCCGGGGCAGGCGATGCCGCAGGCTCGGGCCCGGCGACGGGCCGGCCGTTCGGCCGAGCGACGATGAAGTGGGGGATGCATGGCTCATGGCGGCCTCGTGGTTGGCGGTGGTGCCCTGCGTGCGGCATGGCTGCGCCCGACCGCCATGCGAGCCATGGCGGCTGGAGGAAGAAACGGGTGAACGGTGGCCGGGTGCTCGCGCGTGCGCCTACTTGGCGCCCCAGCACAGCCCGAGGCCGACGGCGCTGTCCTTGCTGTCGATGCCGGGCATGGGCTTGTCGGTGATCAGCGTGACGCCCGTGTCGGTGTAGCCGCTGGCCTTCTTGCCGGTCTTCGCGAAGGCGATGCCGGCCTCGACGCCGAGGCTCGCCATGCGCAGCGGATACTGCTGCGAGGTCGCGTCGATCATGCCGGCCTTGAGGTTCTTCACGCCGGTACATCCGCCGTCGACCGCGACGATGACGACACCCTTATCCTTGCCCGCCTTCTTCAGCGCCTGGTACGCGCCGGCGGCGGCGGGTTCGTTGATCGCGTAGACGAGGTTGATGTCGGGAGACTTCTGCAGGCAGTTCTCCATCGCGGTCTGCCCGCGCGGCTGGTCGCCGTAGCTGTCGGCCATGCAGACCACCTCGGGCGCGGTCGACAGCTGGTTGCTCCTGGCATCGGCCACGCCGGGCAGGCCGAAGCCCGCGAGGAAGCCGTTGTGCCGCTGCGCGCCCACCGGGTGCCCGGGGAACAGGTCGATGGTCGCGATCTTCGCGGGCTTCCCGCCGAGTGCCGCCTTCGCATACCGGCCGATCAACTCGCCGGCCGTGTAGTTGTTGGTCGCGAAGAGCGCGTCGCTGGCCTCGATGGGATCGGTCGGGCTGTCGAGCGCGATGACCATCACGCCCTTGGCCTGCGCCCGCTTGATCGTCGGCACGATCGCCTTCGAGTCGCTCGGGGTGATGAGCAGCGTCGTGGCACCCGCCGCGAGCATGTTCTCGATGGCCGTGACCTGACCGGCGTTGTCGTTGTCGAACTTGCCGGCACCCGTGAGCAGCTTCGCGCCACCGGCGTCCGCGGCCTGTTTGGCGCCTTCCTTCATCTTCACGAAGTAGGGGTTGGTGTCGGCTTTCGTGACCAGGCCGATGACGGGCTGGGCAGCGAAGGCGCCGGGTATCGCCGCGTGGGCGAACACGACGGCGATGCACGCCGCGGCGTGGCGAATCTTTATTAGCACTCTTGCCTCCTTGAAAACGGCATTCACCGCCGTTGGAGGCATTTTTCAACGACGTAAGCGCTTGCGCAAGCGCTTAACATTGCCAGATTCCTAGGGAAAACCAGACCATCGCGGGCTGACCGGCACGGAATGAGAACTGCGTCACACTTTGAAGGCCCGGGGAGTTCGGCCGGCGCGCTGCTGGCAAATGCGCCGATTCGCCGCCAGGCACGAGACGCGGCGCATGCCGGCTCCTATGCTGCGTTCATGACCGCCTCCGACCTCGCCACCCTCTACCGCCACTACATCGACTGCCTCAACGCCCAGGACTGGGCGCGCCTGGGCGACTTCGTGCACGACGACGTCCGGCGCAACGGCGTCCGGCTCGGGCTCGCGGGCTACAGGGAGATGCTCGAGACCGATTTCGCGCAGATCCCCGACCTGCGCTTCCTCATCGACTTGCTCGTGAGCGAGCCGCCCCGCATCGCGAGCCGGCTCGCGTTCGAATGCACGCCCAAGGGCCTGTTCATGGGACTGCCGGTGAATGGCCGGCGCATCGCGTTCGCCGAGAACGTCTTCTATGAGGTCGCCGACCAGCGGATCCGCGAGGTGTGGTCGGTGATCGACAAGGCATCGATCGAGGGACAGCTCTGACCGGGTGCGCGGGCCTCTGGCACGGCCCCTTCGTTCACACCGGCGCGCGTGCTTCGTCCTTGTTTCTCACGCAGTACTCGAGCGCCGCCTCGAGCATCGGCCAGTTGGCGAACACGTAGACCCGTTCGACCCGGTCCCAGCGCCCACCGAATTCCTTGAGCGTCAGCGCGAGCCCGGAGAGGCTGCCCAACACGGCGGGCTTGGATTTTCCATAGGGTTCGCAGTGCTCGGCCACTGTGCAGCCAAGCCGCGCCGCAAGGCCCTGTGCGCGGTCCGTACCGCTCGAAGGAGGAAGAAGCATGCGCGGATTTTCGCAAAAGCCCGGGGGCGCATGTTTCTCGTCGCATCCCCCAAACGTGGGGTTGTCAACCGCGATGCCGGTGTTCGGGCCGCGCTGGCTACCGAAAGCTGGCCTCAGGATGAGGGCAGTTCGATCAGTCCCGCGAGCGGCACCGCCTCGATCCGTTCGGCGCTTGCGATCACGATCGCGCGGTCGGACCGGCCGGCGCTCTCGGAGAGGGTGCGCCACAGACAGCGGATCGAGTTGGCATCGAGCGCCGCGGTGGGTTCGTCGAGCAAGATGAGTGCACGCCCCGAGGCCAGTGCCGCCGCCAGCCAGACTTTTCGTTTCGACCCGGTGGAGAGCATGTACATCGGCTTCTCGAGGTGCGGCGTCAGGGAGAAGCCCTCCACGAGCGCTTGCCACTTCGATGCATCAAAGCCTGGGTCGCCGGCACTCAACGATGCGGTGCACTGCGTCGCCGGGATCTCATTGAAGGCGTCGGTCTCCGGGTCGACGAAGAACAGGTTCCTGGCATAGGCGTCCCGGTCTTCGTCCAGGCGCGCTCCAGCGAGGTCCAGCTGGCCTTCGCCGCGAAGCTTCCCCGCCAGCAGCCGGAGCAGCGTCGACTTTCCGCTGCCGTCGTCACCGTGGATCTGGGTCACCCCGGCGCCGACGCTGGCGTTCCAGGCGGACAGGAGCGCGGGCCGCCCGGGGTAGGCGAAGCTCAGGCTCCTGACGACGAGAAGGGGCGAGACAGACGCTGGGTTCATGCCTCGACCCTAACGCAAAACCGGCGCGTGCCGCGCTCGTCGGGTCGACGCTCTCAGGACGCCGCGATCACCGGAAAGTCCGTCCCCAGCCACTTCTGATAGAGCTTGTTGAGCTCGCCGTTCGCGCGGTTGCGCGCGACGAACTCGTCGAGCGTCTTCTTGAGCTCGGCCTGGCCGGGCCGCATGGCGATGGCCATGACCTGCTCGCGCACGGTGAACTTCTTCTCGTAGGTGTCGGGCGGCACGCGCTTGGCGATCTGCGCGGCTACGGTGGTGGAACAGCCGATCGCATCGACCTGGCCCGAGATCAGCGCCTGCATGCCCGAGGCATCGTCGTCGAAGCGGCGGATCTCGGTGCCCTCGGGTGCCATGGCGGTCAGCGCCACGTCCTGGACGCTCGCGCGCGCCACCCCGATGCGCCGTCCCTTGAGGTCGGCCGCGCTCTTAATGTCGACCTTCTTCGCGCCGTACAGGATCACGGTGGCGGTCGCATAGGGCGCCGAGAAGTCGACCTGCTTGGCGCGCTCGGGCGTGATCGCGAGCGAGGCCACGAGCAGGTCGACCTTGTTGGTCAGCAGGAACGGGATGCGGTTGGGCCCGGTGACGGGCACGAGGTTGAGCTTGACGCCGAGGTCCTTGGCCAGCAGCCGCGCGACGTCGGCGTCATAGCCGTCAGGCTGGTTCTGCGCATTGGTGGTGCCGTAGGGCGGAAAGTCCACGAGCAGCCCGACCGTGAGCTGGCCCTTCTTCTGGATTTCCGCGGCGCTTTGCGCCACGGCGGCACCGGACAGGCCGGCCATGGCGGCACCGGCCGCGACCGCCAGCAGTTGCCGGCGCGACATCGAATCGAACATCTGAGTCTCCTTGTGAATGGGCGGCGGGGTACGAGAGAGAGGCGAGGCGGTCCCGTCACATCACGCCGAAGGTTTCGAAGGCCTCGACCGTGCTCATCCCGTTGCGGATGGCGGTGCGCACCGCGTTCTCGGTACTGGCCTTCTCGAGCGCGCGGCGCAAGGCCTCGACCTCGGCCTCCTTCGGCACGATCAGCACGCCGTCCTGATCGCCGAAGACGATGTCGCCCGGACGCACGCGCACGCCCTGGATCTCCACCGGCACGCGGTAGTCGACGACCTTGCCGCGCGGGCCCTGGTCCTGCGAATAGCCGCCGAGCGAGAAGACCGGCAGGCCCAACTCGAGCACCTCGTTGGTGTCGCGCGAATAGCCGTCGAGCACCGCGCCCGCCGCCTTCAGGTGCTGGGCGCGTGTCGTCATGAGCCCGCCCCAGAGTGCGAACTGCGGCGCGCAGCCGGTCGCGACATAGACCTCGTGGGGCTTCAAATCGTCGAGCGCCTGGAACAGCAGTCCGAAGGGTTGCCGGCTCAGCGGCGTCTTGCCCTCGGGCTCGGTGCGCGCGAAGCAGTTGGTCTCGAGCACCGGCATCGCGCGGCCCGCGATCACCATCGAGCGCTCCACCGGCCTGATGGCGGGCGGCAGGAACTGCCGCAAGAGCCCCATGGTGTCGAGGATGTCGCCCACGACGGCGGGGAACAGCTTGGTCTTCATGAGCTGGAACAGCTCGTCATCGTCTTTCCACATGCTTGTCTCGTTCGTTCGGTCGGCCGGTAATCAATGGCCCGATTGAACGGGGCGCCCGCGTGGGTCGCAAGCTCTCACCCTATATGATAGGTAGACGATGACCGCCCACCCCTTCGTCCTGGACAAGCTCGAGCGCGTGCCGCTCTCGGAGCAGGCCGTGCAGAGCCTGCTGGGCTACATCGAGCGCTCGCGGCTGGCGCCCGGCGCCGCGCTGCCCGGCGAAGGCCGGCTGGCCGAGATCCTCGGCGTGAGCCGGCCCGTAGTACGCGAGGCGCTGCGCACGCTCAAGGGCATGGGGGTGGTCGACATCGCCAACGGCAAGAGCCCGATCATCCGGCGCGACCTCGACGCCACCGCGATGTCGATCTACTTCGCACGCGCGCTGCAGGTGCTCGACAACTCCACCGAGGACCTGATGGCCGTGCGCGCGGCACTCGAAGGCCAGTCCGCGGCGCTCGCGGCCGCGCGCCGGCAGCCGGCCCAGATCGAGCGCATGACGGCGCTGGTGACCCGCATGCAGGGCTGCCTGCACGACCCGGCCACCTATGCGGCGCTCGACACCGAGCTGCACGTCGAGATCGCGCGCGCCAGCGGCAACCCCTTGCTGTGGCAGATGATCGGATCTATCCGCGCGTCGCTGGAATCGCAGTCGCGCCAGGGCATGGAGCGGCGCAAGACTCGCAAGAGCCTGCAGCAGGTGCAGGACGGCCATGCCGAACTCGTGGCGCGCATCTGCGAGGGCGACGTGGCCGGTGCCGCGGCTTCCATGCAGGCCCACATGGCCGCGGCGCTGCATGCGCTGCTGCGCGAACCTCAGGCGTGATCGGTCGAGCGCGTCACCGCTTCCCAGGCATCGATCTCTTCTGACATCGCCGCGAGCTTGGCGCGCACGAGCGCGAGCGCGTCGGTGCCCAGCAGCAGGTGCGCCGGCGGATTCGGCGCATCGACCAGCGCGAGCAGTGCCTGCGCCGCCTTCGCGGGATCGCCGGTCTGCGCCCCGCTCTTGGCCTGCCTGGCCTCGCGGATGGGATCGAAGAGCGCGTCGTAGTCCGCGATGCTGCGCTCCGATCGCACCATCGAGCGCCCCGCCCAGTCGGTGCGGAACGAGCCCGGCGCGACGGCGGTGACATGGATGCCGAAGCCCGCGACCTCCTTGCCGAGCACCTCGGAGATGCCCTCGAGCGCGAACTTGCTGCCGCAGTAGTAGGCGATGCCGGGCATGGTGATGAAGCCGCCCATCGAGGTGATGTTGACGATGTGGCCGCGGCGGCGAGTGCGCATCGAGGGCAGCGCGGCCTTGATCATCGCGACCGCGCCGAAGACGTTCACGTCGAACTGGCGTTGCATCTCGGCCAGACTGGACTCCTCCAGCGTGCCCTCGTGCCCGTAGCCCGCGTTGTTGATCAGCACGTCGATGGGCCCGTGCTCGGCGATCAACCGGGGAACGGATCGCTCGATCGCGTCGAAATCGGTGACGTCGAGCACCACGGCATGCGATCGGCCGGGCGCGCTGCGCTCGAAGGCTTCCTTGTTGCTTTCGCTCCTGACGGTACCGAGCACCGTGTGCCCCTGCGCGAGGGCGGCCGCCGCGAAGGCTTTTCCGAATCCCGAGTTGACGCCCGTGATGAGGAAGGTCTTGAGTGATGTCTGGGTCATGTTCGGCTCCTTGAAGATCAGGCACCTATCGTAGAAATCGCAGCACGGTCGCGATATGCCGAGTCCCACACATGGCTTGCCTAAAACTACGAAGCCGTGGACCCGGCGGCCCGGCTGTGGCAGATTCGCGACTCCCATGAACGACGCTCGTCCACGCAACGCACCACCCAAGGTCTACCCTATGCAGCGGCAGATGGTCGACCTGGTGCGGCCCTTGGCGCCGATCGAAGGCTACAACCTGACTGTGCTGCCCGATGTCCGGATCCTCCGGTCTGACCGGCCGCTGGCCCGCGCGCCGGTGCTCTACGAACCCGGCATCGTCATCGTGCTACAGGGCCGCAAGCGCGGCTTCCTCGGCGACGAGGTCTATCTCTACGACGCGCAGCACTACCTGGCCGTGTCGGTGCCCGTTCCCTTCTCGATGGACACGGACGCATCGGCGCAGGAGCCGCTGCTGGCGATCTACTTCCGCCTCGACTTCCAGGTCGCGGCAGAACTGATGATGAAGCTCGACGAACACGGGTTGGCCGAAGGCGCGGCACCCAAGGGCCTGATGTCGACCCCGATGGACGCTCGCCTGGCCCGCGCCGTGCTGCGCTTTTTAGAAGTGATGAATTCGCCGCTCGAGGCGCCGATCCTTGGCCCCGACCTGGTGCGCGAGATCTACTTCCGCGTTCTCACCGGCGAGCAGGGCAGCGCCATCCGGGCCTCGCTCACGCGCCAGGGCCACTTCGGCAAGATCGCGAAGGCCATCCGCACCATCCATTCGCGCTTCGATCAGAAGCTCGACATCGACGGCCTCGCCGACGAGGCCGGCATGAGCCCCACCTCGTTCCACGCGCACTTCAAGGCCGTCACCTCGACTTCGCCGATCCAGTACCTGAAGACCACGCGCCTGCACCAGGCGCGGCTGATCATGGCCCGCCACCAGGTCACGGCCGCGCATGCCAGCGCGCAGGTGGGCTACGAAAGCCCCTCGCAGTTCAGCCGCGAGTTCAAGCGCATGTTCGGCCGCGGCCCGGCCCAGGAGGCCGCGCGCATGCGCGAGGCCTTCGCGCGGCCCGATCCCTCGCCGCATGCGCTGTACGTGGCCGCGCACTGAAAGCCATGGGGCGTCTTTCAGCTTGACCTGTCGGCCAGCTTACTGAGGGCTCGTTGTCCGCCCCTGCCCCGTGGCCTGCGTGTTGGGGTTCTCGCCCGCCTTCGAACCCATCGACGAACCAGTGCCGGGGCGCGCCTTCTGGTTCGACGCCTTGCCCTGCGGATTCAGGTTGCCACCCGACATCGAGTTGCCCTGGCTGGTGGCGGAAGGCTGGGTGGTGGCCGAGGTCCCGCCGTTCTTCGGTTGCGTCGCGACACTGTCCGAGCTGTTCAGGCCCGGACCGCCGCCGCCGCTGCCACCGGACTGGGCCAGGGCGGGCACGACGGCCAAAGCAAAACCGCTGGCGCAAAGGATTCGGGTGATTCGGTTCATGAAGAAGTCTTTCCTGAAGTGGTGAAGAGAAGACTTCAATGAACCGCCTTGCCGCATCGGCCCGGGTGGGGCATCCGCGCCCTCCCCTGTCAGCCAATGCGCATCCCGCGCGACCCACGCCATGAACCGCGGGTTTCCTACGGCCGCCGAGGGAGGGCGCGGGCACGGTGTCGGCCATGGCCTCTTCCTCGACCCGCACCGCCCGCTCGCCCGGTCTTCTTCGCCTGTGCAAGGACGCCGTGATGGCATGGATCGACGATTTCGCGCCGAGCATGGGCGCGGCGATCTCGTACTACACGATGTTCTCGCTGGCGCCATTGCTGGTGATCGTGATCGCGGTGGCCGGCGCGCTGTTCGGCGCCGAAGCCGTACAGGGCCAGATCGCGGCGCAGCTCTCGGGCCTGATCGGCGCGGAAGGCGCACTGGCGGTGCAGGGGCTGATCCGAAGCGCCAGCGAACCCTCGCGCGGCCTGGTGGCCGGCGCGATCAGCATCGTCGTGCTGGTGGTCGGCGCCACCACGGTCTTCGCCGAACTGCAGAGCGCGCTCGACCGCATCTGGCATGTGCCCGAGCGCGTGAAGCCGCAGGGCGTGTGGGGCATTCTGCGTGCGCGCGTGCTGTCGTTCGGACTGATCCTCGGCCTCGCGTTCCTGCTCATGGTCTCGCTCGTGGTGAGCGCGGCGCTCGCCGCGCTGGGAAGCTGGAGCGCCGCGCTGCTGCCGGGATGGGAGGCGCTGCTGCAGGGCGTCAACATCCTCGTCTCGCTCGCGATCCTCACCGTGCTGTTTGCGATGATCTTCAAGTTCATGCCGAGCGCGCCCATTGCCTGGCGCGACGTGTGGGTCGGCGCCGGCGTGACTGCCGTGCTGTTCGAGATCGGCAAGGTGCTGATCGGCCTGTACCTCGGCAAGAGCGGCGTCAACGAATCCTTCGCGGCCGCGGGCTCGTTGGTGGTGCTCCTGGCCTGGGTCTACTACGCGGCGCAGATCTTCCTGCTGGGCGCGGAGTTCACCAAGGTCTATGCCAATGCCCATGGGTCGGTGGCCGCGGGCAAGGCGCAGGCGGCCACGGAGGAAGCCGCGCGGCAGGCGGAGGCGGGCACGGACAGCCAGGTCGCGACCGGTCGCGCGCCGCCCGAGCCTGTCCGTCGCGCGCCGCGCCGGCTGGCATCGCCACTGGCCATGTTCGTCGGCGGCGCGCTGTTCATGGCGCTGGCGATGCGCCGCACGCGGCGGATCAGGCCGGCACGGGCACCGCGAAGCTAGCGGCGCCCGACATCGCGAGTGCGGCGGGCGACTTGCGCGCCGCTCTCCGGCGGCTCACGTAGTCGGGATGGAAGCAGCGCCGGCTGCCATCCTCGAAAGCCACCGTGACCATCCCGTCGGTCGAGGACACGACGACGCCGGCGCCGAAGCGCTTGACCTTCACGGGATCGCTCTCGGCGAAGGGCATGCGCTCGCGCGTCGCGGCTTTCGCGACCTTGGCGGTTTGCTCGCTCACCACGATGGGCTGCGCCATCGCGGCCTCGTGCGCCGCGATGCGCCGGCAGTTGTCGCAGGTGCCGCAGCGCTTCGCCGTGGCCGAGGGATCGAGGTCGTCGAGCAGCAGTTGCCAGCGGCACTGGCCCGACTGCGCATAGGCCAGCATGCGCTCGAGCGTCTCGCGGTCCTGCTCGCGCCGCGCCTTGTAGCCGTCGAGCATCGCGCCGAAGTCGGCGCGCTCGGCCATCGCCTGCCGCAGCGCGATGCGCCCGCGCCGGTCGATGGCCAGCAGCTTCTGCTGTCGCAGCAAGGCGATCGCCGCCTGCATGCGCGTGCGCGGACGCTCCAGCGCATCGAGCAGGTTCGCGGCGGTCCAGCCCTCGGGCGTTGGTGGCTCCGCGAGCAGTTGCCGGTACACGGCATCGAGGTCCTCGAGCTGCGGATAGCGGCCCGCGAGAAAGAATTGCTGCACCGATCGGTCCTTGGCGTGGAACAGCAGCACGCAGCGCGCGCGCTCGCCGTCGCGGCCCGCGCGACCGGCCTCCTGGTAGTAGGCATGCAGGCTCGAGGGCATCTGGCAATGCACGACGAAGCGGATGTCGGGCTTGTCGATGCCCATGCCGAAGGCATTGGTCGCGACCATCACGCGCGCGCTGCCCGCCATGAACGCTTCCTGCGCCTCGGCGCGCTCGCGCGCACCGAGCTTGCCGTGATAGAGCGCGACCGATTGATCGGCCGCCTTCAGGGCATCGAAGGCCTCCTGCGCGGCCTTCACCGTGGCAGCGTAGACGATGCCGCTGCCGGCCTCCTCGCGCACCAGTTCGACGATGCGGCGCTGGCGCTCCGGCTCCTGCGTCGTCTGCTCGACCTCGAACCGCAGGTTGGCGCGGTAGGCGCCGGTATCGATCAGGCCCGCGCGCGGAATGCCCAGGTTCTTCATGACATCCGCCGCCACCTCCTCGCCCGCGGTGGCCGTGAGCGCGAGCACGGGCGGGCCGCCGAGCGCGCGGACGGCCGGACCGATCTCGAGGAAGGCGGGCCGGAAGTCGTGGCCCCATTGCGAGATGCAGTGCGCCTCGTCGACCGCCACCAGCGCCACGCGGTGCGCCGATAGCCGGCTCACGAACCCGGGGTCCGCCAACCGCTCGGGCGTGACCAGCACGATGCGCGCGCTGCCGTCGTCGATCGCCTGCTCGGCCCGTTCCAGCTCTTCGGCGCCCAGCGCGCTGTTGACCTGCACGGCGCAGATGCCCAGCGCCCGCAGCTTGTCGCACTGGTCCTTCATCAACGCGATGAGCGGAGACACCACCAGCGTGCGGCCCTCGAGCAGCAAGGCCGGCAGCTGGTAGCACAGAGATTTGCCGGCGCCGGTGGGCATCACGGCCAGGGTCGAGCGGCCGGCCATCACGCGCTCGATGACCTCGGCCTGGCCCGCGCGCAGGCGGGCATGGCCGAACACCTGGCGCAGCGTGTGCTTGAGGCGCGCGGCTGCATCGGGAACGCCTGGCATCAGGCGGTCTCTTCGTCGTCGTCCTCGCCGTTCTCGTCGGCGAGCTCCTCGGCATTCAGCGTTTCGGGGTCGTCGACGGCGTCGGCGACCTCCGTCGCGGCGTCCGGAAAGACGCCCACGCGGTCGGGCAGGATGTCCGCGTTGGTCGCCGGCTCCTCGCCGCCGTCGATGACGGCGCGGTCGTCGCCCGCGGCATCGCTGCCGCTGTCGCTGGAATCGCTGGGGCCGAGGGCGTCGGCGTCGGTGCCCTTGGGGGCGGTCGGGGCGTGCTCGCCGCCGAGGATGCTGCTGGTTGCCATGTGCGTCGTTTCCTTGGAAGACAGATGCACACAGACTGGGAGCCATCGCGCGCGGCGGAAGTAGGAGATTCGCGCATCCGGGCCGCCATCGATGTCTACGGATGCGGGTCGCCTCGACGGGCGCTTCAGACCGGCGGGTAGCTCCCGGTCCCGTCGGGCCAGTGCGTGAGCACCTCGTGGCCCTCGGGCGTGACGGCCACCATGTGTTCCCACTGGGCCGAGAGCGAGCGGTCCTTCGTCACCACCGTCCAGCCGTCGGGCAGGTGGCGGATCTCGCGCCCGCCCGCGTTAAGCATCGGCTCGATGGTGAACACCATGCCCGGCACGAGCCGCAGGCCCTCGCCGCGGCGTCCGTAGTGCAGCACCTGCAGGTCCTCGTGGTAGACCTGCCCGATGCCGTGGCCGCAGAACTCGCGCACCACGCCGAAGTGCTCGCGCTGCGCCACCGACTGGATCGCATGGCCGACGTCGCCCAGCGTGGCGCCGGGCCTGACGGCGAGGATGCCGGCGCGCATCGCCTCGTAGGTCGTCTCCACCAGCCGGCGCGCGAGCACGCTCGGCGCGCCGACGAAGTACATGCGGCTGGTGTCGCCGAACCATCCGTCCTTGATGACGGCCACGTCGATGTTGACGATGTCGCCCTTCTTCAGGATCTTGTCGGGCGAGGGAATGCCGTGGCAGACCACCTGGTTGACCGAGGTGAGGATGGTCTTCGGATACCCCTGGTAGCCCACGTTGGCCGGGACGAGGCCCTGCACGTTCACGATGTAGTCGTGGCAGATGCGGTCGAGGGTTTCGGTGCTCACGCCCGGCACCACGTGCGGCTCGATCATGGCGAGCACTTCGGCCGCAAGGCGGCCGGCCTGGCGCGCCTTGTCGATCTCTTCGGGGGACTTGATGTGGATGCCGGAAGCCATGGATGCTCGAACCTCAATGCATATCGCATATACGAAACATATATGAATCATACATTCTCCGTGGCATCCGCCCTCGCCTGGAAGGAGGGGCCGGCGTGACACAGGCGCTGCCTATACTGGCCCGCAGGAGGGGAACATGCTGTCATTCATCCGCCGCCTTTTCGACCGGAAGCCCGGCACCGAACATGTCGCCCGCTTGCTCCTGCAGGAGCTGCAACGCCTGCTGCCCGACGAGAAGCTGGTCCTCGATCCCGAGCAGTTCCTGATCCGCCG
This sequence comes from Variovorax sp. Varisp41, assembly GCF_047325085.1. Classification (NCBI taxonomy): domain Bacteria; kingdom Pseudomonadati; phylum Pseudomonadota; class Betaproteobacteria; order Burkholderiales; family Comamonadaceae; genus Variovorax; species Variovorax sp. Varisp41. Next base: position 1,640,667 of record NZ_CP168541.1, on the reverse strand, counting down.
CGCGGACGGCGGCACGGTCTACCTGCACAACCTCTACACCGACTGCTGCCAGGCCCGGCCGGCGGAGCGGCGCGAGCAGATCGCGCGCTTCGCGCTGGGCGTCGCGGGCATCGGCAGCGACCGGCCCGCCGACCTCGACGAGGCCAGGCCGCGGCTGCTGCCCATATTGCGGCGCCTCGCCGGCGTGGACCTCGCGCGCATCTCGCATGGCGACTTCTCGAAGAAGCTCGAGGACACGATGGTGTGGACCCCGTTCTCGCCCACACTGGGCGCGGCCGTCGCCATCGACAGCGACCATGCGATCGCGCAACTGAGCCCCGACGACCTCGAGCGCTGGGGCATCGGCTTCGAGCAGGCCTTCGAGATCGCGGTCGACAACCTGCGCCACAAGGCCGCGCCGGCCTTCGGCCAGCTCGCGCCCGGGCTCTACGTGTCGAACTACGGCGACTACTACGACGCGGGCCGCATCTTCCTGCACGAACTGGCCTGGCAGTTGCCGCTCGATGGCGACCCGGTGGCGATGGCGCCGAACCGCACCTGCCTGCTGGTCTGCGGTGCCGGCGATGCGGACGCGCTCGAGAACATGATCGCCACCGCGCGCCGGGTGCTGCGCGAGCAGTCGCGCCCGCTGAGCGCCGAGATGTTCAGGCTGCGCGACAAGACCTGGTCGCTGTGGACCCCGCCCGGCCAGGCTGGCGTGCAGCTCGCGGCGCTGCTGCGCGAAGAAAAGGCGGTCGACTACAACGACCAGCAGGAGGTGCTCGAGAAGGCCCACGTGGAGGCCGGCATCGACGTCTTCGTCGCCAAGCACAGCCTGCTGCGGCGCGAATCCGATGGCGCTCTGGTCAGCTATGCGGTGCTGCCCAAGGGCGTCGACACCTGGCTGCCCGAAGCCGACCTGGTCTTTCTCTGCGAGGTCGCGGACGAAACGCCGACCATCGTCGCATGGCCGCATTTCGCCGAGCATGCGGGCCACCTGATCGAGCGGCTGCCGCTGGCCGTGCCGCGCTGGAAGGTGCTCGGCTATCCCGAGGGCGACTGCCTGCGGCGGCTGCGGGCGCTGGCGACGACGGTGGAGGCCGTGCAGCTGCAGTGAGCGGGACGGCGGCGGTTGCCCTCAGCCCGCCGCATCCTCCGCGCCGTCGAGCAGGCGCGCGGCCTCCTGCAGGTCCGTCGTCTCAAAGCCCTCGGCGAAGTTGGCGAACACCTCCGCGAGCAGATCGCGGCCTTCCTGCGCGCGCTCGCCATCGGCCCACAGCCGCGCCAGGTCCATTGCCACGCGCAGCTCCCACGAGCGTGCGCCCTGCTGGCGGCTGACCGCCAGCGCCTCGTCCAGGCATTGCCTCGCCTGCGCGAGGCGCGGGGCCGGCCCGCCCGACAGCGCGCGCGCCTTCACGCGCAGCAGCTCCGGCAGGTTGTAGAGGTCGCCCTTGGCATGGACCAGCGCGAGCGTGTCGTCCATCAGGGCCAGGGCTTCGTCGTGCCGGCCGGTCATGACCAGGCCTTCCGCGAGCGTGAGGTTGAAGGCCGAAGTCAGCAGCTCGTAGCGCGATTCGCGCAGCTCGACCAGGCAGCCCTGCAGCGCGCGCACGCCTGGCTCGGCATCGCCACGCCGCACGCAGAGCTCGCCCTTCACGCCGCGGCCCACCGCGAGGTAGGGCGTCAGCGAATGCGATTCGGCGAAGGCGATGAAGCTGTCGATGTCGCGCTCGGCGCGCTCGAGATCGCCGGCCCAGAGATAGACCGACACGGCCCAGATCAGCGCGATGCACAGCGTGACCGGATGGTTGAGCGCGCGCGCCTCGTCGACCGCGCGCTGTGCCAGTGCCATCGCCTGCGAGGGATGGCCCTGCAGCCACAGGGTGCGGGCCAGCGAGATGCAGGCGCGGTTGTGGAAGTCGAAGCCCGAGTAGATGCTGGTGCCCTGCCGCGACAGCGTCGACCCCGCGATCGCGGCCTCGAGAAAATGCCGCGCGCCCGCCTGGTCGCCCAGCAGGTGGTTCGACAGCCCCACGAGCGAATCCGCGATGGCCCGCGCGGTCGGGTCGTCGATCGAGGCCGCCACGCGCGCGCAGCGATTCGCATGGCTCAGCGACTCCACGAAATCGCCGATCCGCTCGTGGAAGATCTGCAGCCGCGCCAGCAGCTGGACCTGGCTCGCGCCGTCGCCGAGCGCCTCGGCCACCTGCAGGCTGCGCTCGAGCGCATGCCGCACCTCGTCGCTGTTGCCGCGCGTGAACATCTGAGAGAGACCGACGGCCGCCTGCAGATGCATCTCCACCGCGCTGCCGCGCGCGGCGGGCGTGAGTTCGGCCAGCGCGCGCTTCGACCAGGCATGGCATTCGGCCAGCAGCGACATCGCCATGAAGGCCGGCACGGCCGCCACCGCCAGCGAGAGGCCCAGGTCCTTGTCGCCGCCGCGGTCGAAGCACCAGGCGAGCGCCGAGCGCACGTTGCCGAGGTCGGCCAGGTCGGAGGCGCGGGCGGTGTCGCCCGAGAACGCATCGTGCTCGGCGGCCATGCGCTCGAGCCGCGTGCGGAAGTGCAGCGCATGGCGGCGCGCGCTCGCCTCGGAGGTTTGTGCATCGGCCTTGGCGAGCGCATAGGCGCGCGTGCTCTCGAGCAGGCGGTACTGCGCGGAGCCGCCCGCGCGATGCACCGCGAGCAATGATTTCTCGGCCAGGCTCGCGATCGCGTCGACCACCTGCGCCTGCGTCAACGCCTCGTCGGCCACCACCTGCCGCGCGGCCTCGAGCGAGAAGCGGCCGACGAAGACCGCGAGCCGGCACAGCACCTCGCGCTCGCGCGGGTCGAGCAGCTCGTAGCTCCAGTCCAGCGTGGCCTGCAGCGTCTGGTGGCGTGGCCGCGCCGTGCGCTGGCCGAGCCACGACAGCGCGAGCCGCTCGTCGAGCAGCGCGGCGGTCTGGCGCAGGCCATAGGTGGTCACGCGGCGCGCCGCGAGTTCGATCGCGAGCGCAAGGCCGTCGAGCTTCCTGCAGATGCCAGCGACGACCTGCGCGTCGGCATCGTCGAGCGCCGGCATCGCGCCGCTCGCGCCGGCCCGGTCCATGAACAGGCGCGTGGCCGGATACAGCAGCACGTCGCGCGCCAGCAGGCCCGGCTGGTCGGGCGGCGTGGCCAGCGGGTCGAGCGGATGGATGTGCTCGCCCGGCACGCGCAGCGCCTCGCGGCTGGTCGCGAGCAGGTGGATGCCGGGCGCGGCCTGGAAGATGCGCTCGGCCAGCAACGCGGCCGCCGCGATCACGTGCTCGCAGTTGTCGAGGATCAGCAGCATCCGCCTGCCGCGCAGGTAGGCGATGAGGCTGGGCACCGGATCGGCCGAGCGCACCGACAGCCCGAGCATCGAGGCGATGGCGCTCGGCACCAGACCGGGGTCGGCCAGCATCGAGAGGTCGACGAACACCACCGCGCCGTCGAAGCCGCTCAACATGCCCTGCCCCACGCGGATGGCGACCGAGGTCTTGCCCACGCCGCCCGAGCCCACGATGGTGACGAAGCGGCTCCTGGCGAGTTGCGCGGGAATCGCCGCGAGGTCCTTGGCGCGGCCCAGCAGTTCCAGCGGCTGCGCCGGCAGGCCCGGTTCGATCGGCCCTACCGCGGCTGCTGCATCGGCCCGGACTTCGGCCACGGCCTCGCCGCGCGTGACGCGTGCGACGAAGCAATAGCCGCGGCCCACCACGTTCGACAGGTAGCGCGCGCCGTCCTCGCCGTCGTTCAAGGCCTGCCGCAGCATCGTGATCTGGTAGCGCAGGCTGCCGTCGGACACCACCATGCCGGGCCAGGCGCGTGCCATCAGCTCTTGCTTGCTCACGATCGCGTTGGCCTTCGCGACCAGCACCAGCAGCACGTCCATCGCGCGACCGCCGAGCTCCACCAGTTCTCCGTCGCGCGCGAGTAGGCGTTCGCCCACGCGCAGCGTGAAGGGACCGAAGTGGAGGATGTCGTCGGCCCCGGAGGGCGGTGCGTCGCTCATGGCGGAAAGGGGATCTGGGGGCGTCGGGGCGCGCCGAGGATACCCGAGCGACATGCGCCGCGCGCGGGCGCCGCGTCACCCGTGCGCGGCGGATTTGTATGGCCGTGTGTCGCGCCGCCTTGCAGGTACTTGCGCATGCGAATCGGCCGAATCTTCACACACCCGGGATACATCGGCTGGCTTCAATCGAGTGGTTTTCACTTCACAGAGACCACACCATGACCGAACCGATTTCCTCCCTCACGCGCCGCCGCCTGCTCGCCACCTCGATGGCCTTCAGCGCCGCGTCGGCCGCCACCGGCGCTTTCGCCATGCTGCGCCCGCCTTCGGCCACCGGCCCCGACGACACCTCGGTGCGGCCCTTCCGCGTCGCCGTCGATCGCGAGGCGCTCGTCGACCTGCGCCGGCGCCTCGCCGCCACGCGCTGGCCGAGTGCCGAGACCGTGGCCGACACCTCACAGGGCGTGCGCCTCGCCACCCTGCGTTCGCTGGTGCGCTACTGGGCCACCGACTACGACTGGCGCAAGGGCGAGGCGCGGCTCAATGCCGTGCCGCAGTTCGTGACCACCATCGACGGCCTCGACATCCAGTTCGCCCACATCCGCTCGCGCCACGCCGACGCGATGCCGCTGATCATGACCCACGGCTGGCCCGGCTCCATCTTCGAGCTGCTCAAGGTCGTGGGCCCGCTGACCGACCCCACCGCGCACGGCGGCCGCGCCGAGGACGCGTTCCATCTCGTGCTGCCCTCGCTGCCGGGCTTCGGCTTCTCGGGCCAGCCCGAAGCCACCGGCTGGGACTCCAACCACATCGCGCGCGCCTGGGGCGTGCTGATGGCGCGGCTGGGCTACAAGCAGTTCGTCTCGCAGGGCGGCGACTGCGGCTCCGTGATCTCGCACCGCATGGCGATCCAGAAGGTGCCGGGCCTGATCGGCATCCACGTCAACATGCCCGGCACCGTGCCCGCCGAGATCGCCGCCATCCTCGCCGCGGGCGGCCCCGCGCCCGCCGGCCTGTTGCCGAGGGAGCGCGCCGCCTTCGACAAGCTCGACGACTTCTACAGGAACAGCTCGGGCTACTCCGCCATGATGGTCACGCGCCCCCAGACCCTGGGCTACGCCCTCGCCGACTCACCCGTGGGCCAGGCCGCCTGGATCTACGACAAGTTCGCGACCTGGACCTATTCGGGCGGCGTGCCCGAGCGCGTGCTCCCGCGCGACGAGATGCTCGACGACATCTCGCTGTACTGGCTCACCAACAGCGCGACCTCGGCGGCACAGATCTATTGGGAGGACCACTCGAACAACTTCAATGCGGTCGACATCTCGCTGCCCGCGGCCGTGACGGTGTTTCCGGGCGAGATCTACCAGGCGCCGCGCAGCTGGGCGGACCGGGCCTATCACAAGCTCATCTACTGGAACGAGGTCGACAACGGCGGGCACTTCGCGGCCTGGGAGCAGCCGGAGCTGTTCAGTCGCGAGGTGCGGGCGGCGTTCAGGTCGTTGCGCTGAGCCGGGCGCGCGAGCCCTGTCGTCAATCCGCCGCGTGCGGACTGGGCCCGCGTTCGACCAGCGTGCGCAGCGCCATCTGCGTGCGCGTTCCTTCCACGCCCTCGACCTCGTGGATGCGCGCCAGCAGCACTTCCAGCGCCTGCGCATCGCGCGTGCGCACCTTCAGCAGGAGGCCGCTGTCGCCGGTGACGATGTGGATTTCCTCGATATCGGGAAGCGATTCGAGCGCCGCGATCTGGCGGGCACGCTTCACGGTGCTGGTGATCACCTGCACGAAGCACAGCAACGGCCGCCCCAGCTTCGCGCCATCGAGGCGCGCCACGGTCGCGAGGATCACCCCGTCGCGTTTGAGCCGCTTCACCCGCTCATGCACCGCGGGCGCCGACAGGTGAAGCAACTCGCCCAGCGCGGCATAGCTGAGCGTGCTGTCGTTCGCGAGAAGCCCTAACAGTCTTCGGTCGACAGCATCCAGGCGGGCGGGTGCCTTGCTCTCCGGTTGAAGCTGGTTCGTATTTTTGGCCATGGTCCTGAAAGCGCTAGGGCAGCTGAATGATGTTCGGGAGAATAAGCCAAAGACAGAACATCATTCGGTGAACAACATGCCTGCACTTTCGGACCTCGCCTTTCCGCTCTCAGCATCAGAGGCAGCCCCACCCAGCCGCCTGCTCGGAGCGGTGCCACCGGACGCATGGGCACGGGTCCTGTCTCGCATGAGCCCGATCGGCCCTTCATCCCGCGAACAACGTACCGTGGACGTGATCGATCACGCCAGCGCCGAGTCGCTTCGCGCGATCGGCGTGCCCGCACAGGCCCGGCCGCTGGAAGAGGTGGTCGACCAGATGCTGGACGAGATCTACCCCTGGCGTGCGCGCATGGACCATCCCCGGTTCCTGGCCTTCATTCCGGGACCGTCTTCGCCGCTGTCGGCCCTGGGCGACTACTTGACCGCCGTTCACAACGTCCACGCCGGCAGCTGGTTGCAGAGCTCGGGGACCAGCGTCATCGAAGCGGCGCTCATTCGATGGCTGGCGGCGCAGGTCGGGCTCCCGCCTTCGGCGGGCGGCCTGTTCGTGTCGGGGGGCTCCATGGCCAACCTGACGGCGCTCGCGATGGCACGCGATTTCAAGCTCGAGCCGGCGCAGCGCCTGCAAGGCGTTGCCTACGTTTCGGAGCAAACGCATTCATCCGTTGCCAAGGGTCTGAAGATCCTCGGGCTTCTGCCGCATCAGATTCGCCGCATGCCCACCGACGCCGCGTTCCGCATGGACATGACGGCCCTGGCGGCCGCGGTCGAGCAGGACATCTCCGATGGGCTCAGGCCTTTTGCCGTGGTCGCAAGCGCGGGCACGACGAACACCGGCAGCATCGATCCACTGCGACGGATTCGCGCGCTGTGCGATGCGCACGACATGTGGATGCACGTGGATGGCGCGTACGGTGCATCCGCAGCGCTGTCGCCATCGCATCGGGGTTTGCTCGACGGCATCGGCGAGGCCGACAGCCTAAGCTGGGATGCGCACAAGTGGCTGTTCCAGACGTACGGCTGCGGGATGGTTTTCGTGCGTCAGCGCAAGCACCTCTCGCAAGTCTTCCATACCCGACCCGAATACCTGCTTGATGCGCATGCCGACACCGACGCCGACCAGATCAATTTCTGGGACCTCGGCGTCGAACTCACCAGACCGGCACGCGCAATGAAGCTGTGGCTCACCTTGCAGGTGCTGGGATCGGACGCCATGGGCGAGGCGATTGCGCATGGTTGCCGGTTGGCAACCTGGGCTCAGGACGAGCTCGAGAAGGATCCTCGCTGGGACATCGTGTCGCCCGCGCAGTTGGGCATCGTCACCTTCCGCATGACGGATGCGGCCATGAGCCCGGAGGCGCTCGATGCGCTGAACAGCGAGATTTCATCGCGGGTACTTCAGGAGGGCTTTGCGACGGTCTTGACCACGCGATTGCGCAATCGAACCGTGCTGCGAATTTGCGCGATCCATCCGGATGCCACTGAAAGCGATATGCGGAAGACGATCCGGATGCTGACGTCATATGCCGACGCGGTACTCGCTTCGGGCGTTCATATCTCCAAATCCTTTTCGTAACGAACCACCGGCCGTGCCCTTGAGCCGGTCGCTGACCAGGGAAGCCTTATTCGCCCGCGATGCGACGTAAGACTGAATAGGGGCACACCGGCGCGTCTCGATCTATAGCCCTTCTCCGTCCGCACCACACTGAGCGTGACAAATCCGCGCCGCCCCAATCGCACCCGCCCCACTCTCCTCTGCCACGGCGTCACGCCACCACCAACGGCAACGTCAACCGCGCCTCCACCCCTCCAGTACGCCGGTTCTGCAACAACAACTCCCCCTGCATCGACCGCGCCAACCGCCGCGCAATCGCCAGCCCAAGCCCAGACCCAGGCTTGTCCTCCTGCCCCTGCCGCCCCCGCACCCAAGGCGCGAACACCGCATCGATCTGCGCCGGCTTGATCCCCGGCCCCGAATCCACCACCGCCAGCACCAGCCGCTGCGCATCGACATGTGCGCACACCCGCACGTCGCTGCCATAACGCAACGCGTTGTCGATCAGGTTCGCCAGCACGCGCCGCAGCGCGAGCGGGCAGGCGACCACGGGCTGGCCGATGCGGCCGTCGAGCGCGATGGCGCGGCCGGCGTCGCGGTAGCCGCGCACGAGGTTGTCGAGCAGGCCGTCGGCATCGACGCGCTGCAGTGGCTCGGCCACGCTGCGCTGCATGCGCGCGCTGGCGACGCTGGCCTCGACCAGCTCCTGCATCTCGGCAAGATCGCGCTGCATCGCCTCCCGCAGCGCGGGGTCGTCGAGCATCTCGCAGCGCAGGCCCATGCGAGTGAGCGGAGTGCGCAAGTCGTGGGCATAGGCGGCCTGCACGTCGAGGTGCTCGGCCTCGCGCTCGACGCGGCGGCGCCGGCCCTTGTTGATGGCGCGTGCCAGCCGTGCGATGGCGCGCGGGCCGCTCTCGGGCAGTTCGGGCATGCGGGCATCGCCGCCGTGCGACTCGAGGGCGCGGGCGATGCGCACGGCGCCGGCGCGGTAGGCCAGTAGCTCGAGGCCGAGGCAGGCACCGATCAGCGCGAGCACGACGAGCACCGATACGCCGAGGATCCACAGCAGGCCGTCGTCGATGCTGCAGACCATGGGCGCGAGCGTGGCGGCGTGCGTGTTCTGGCCGAGGGCGGCGAGTGCCAACGCACGGGCGGCGTACAAGGCCAGGCCCTGCGTGCGCGGGATCGCCTTGGCGGGTGTTTCGGATGCGAGGTCGATGGGTGTCTGAAGGCTGCGGGTCATCTGGAATCTCCTGTCGCCGACGCACCGGCCGGCATGGAAGCGATGACATCACGCGAGGTGGGCCGCCCACCATCGCACCAGCGTTCGCCCAACCCCTACGAAGGTTTGCCCCCGGCATGCGCGCGGCTGGCGCGGCAAGAGACGATGGCGTGGGCGGCGCGCCTCAGCGCCGCGCCTCGGCGTCGTGCAAGGCGTGCCGGATCCAGGCCTCGAGTTCGGCGGCGTCGATCGGCTTCTCGATCAGGCACAGCGCGGTGCTGGCGCGCACGCGCTCGCGCGTGTGCGCCGAGGCATAGGCGGTGATGAACAGCGTGGGCACGCGCAGGCCATCGCGGTCGAGGCGCTCGAGCAGCTCGATGCCGTCCATGGCCTCCATGCGGATGTCGCACACGAGGCAGCGGGTCTGCCGCTGCAGGCCCGAGGCCAGGAAGTCCGACGCCGATTCGAACGCGCGCGCCTCCCAGCCGAACGAGCGCACCAGGCTGCTGGTGGCGGCGCGCACGAAGGGGTCGTCGTCGACGATGGAAACGAGATCGATGGCTGACAGGGACAAGAGGCTTCCCGTTCTCTACCGGGCTCTGGACGATGGCGCAGGACACGCGGGCACGACCCGGGCTTGCAGAATACCGGCGGCACGGCGCGACGCCATCATCTCTAGGTATGGTGCGCGACGGCCGGCTGCGCGCGCGGCAGGCCCTGCACGACGCCGAGCGCTTCCATCTTGCGCACCAGCTCGGCGACCGAGCGCGATTCCATCTTGCGCATGGCCTGGCCGCGGTGGATCTTCGCGGTGATCTCGGCAATGCCCATGCGGTCGGCGATCTGCTTGTTCATGAGGCCCGAGGCCACGTGCTGCACCACCTCGCGCTCGCGCGGCGTGAGCAGGGCCCAGCAGTCGCGCGCGGCCTGAAGCGCGCGGTCGGTGTCGAGCCGCCTGGCGTCGGCATCGAGCGCGGCGGCCACGGCGTCGAGCATGTCCTGGTCGCGAAAGGGCTTGGTGAGGAAGTCGACGGCGCCGGCCTTCATGGCGCGCACGGTCATCGCGATGTCGCCATGGCCGGTCATGAAGATGATCGGCATGTGCGGCCGGCCTGCCTCGCGCAGGGCCTGCTGGAACGCAAGGCCGCTCTGGCCGCGCAGGCGCACGTCGAGCACCAGGCACGAGGGCCCGGGCGCGCGCGGCGCGGCCTGGAACTCCTCGGTGGTGGCGAAGGCGCGCACCTCGAGGTCGACCGAGCGCAACAGGCTGCCGATGGCGGCGCGCACCAGGTCGTCGTCGTCGACGACGAACACCACGCGCGCGTCGCCGGCCAGCGGGGCGCCCGGGGATCTGTAGAGGAGGCTTTGGGAAGAGGTCATGGGGCGAGGCCAGGTTCGGACAGGGGCAAGGTGAAAACGGCGCGCGTACCCGCGGGCTCGCGCCGCGACAGCGACAAGGTGCCGCCATGCGCGTCGAGGATCGACTTGCAGATCGCCAGGCCCATGCCCATGCCGTCGGCCTTGGTCGTGAACAAGGGCTTCAGCAGGTGCTCGCCCGCTTCGTCGCCGATGCCGGTGCCGGCGTCGTCCACGGCCACGCGCACCCGGCCCTCGCCGTCGCCACCACCATCGCTGCCGCAGCTCAGGCACAGCGGACGCGGGCCCGGCGGCAGCGAAGCCATGGCCTCGGCGCCGTTCATCAGCAGGTTGACCACCACCTGCTGCAGCTGCACGCGGTCGCCGTGCACGAGCACGGCGGCCTCCAGGCCGCGCAGCTCGAGCGCCACGCCGAGCGTGTCGAGCGGGCCGGCCACCAGCACTGCCGCTTCGCGCAGTGCCTCGTTGAGGTCGAAGGCCGCGAGCCGCGGCTCGGCATTGCGTGCCTTGGCGCGCAGGGCCTGGATGATGCTGCGGGCGCGCAGCGCGCTCTTGCCGATGTGGGCGAGCATCTCGCGCGCCTCGGCGATGTCGGGCGGGCTGCGGTCGAGCCAGCGCAGCGCGGCGCTCGCGGAGGTGTCGACGGCGGCGATCGGCTGGCCGACCTCGTGCACGATCGACGCGACCAGCTCGCCCATGGCCTTGAGCCGGGTGGCGCGCTCGAGGTCGGTGAGCGCGCCGCGCAACTGCTCCTCGGCGCGGGCGCGCTGGCGGTTCTGGTCGACCAGCTCCTCGTAGAGGCGCGCGTTCTCGAGCGCGAAGGCGGCCTGCGACGCGATCACCTCGAGCACCTCGGCCTTGGCCGGCGTGAAGACGTGCGAGGCGAGGTTGTTCTCGAGGTAGAGCACGCCGACCAGGCGCGCATGGCGCATCAGCGGCACGCACAGCACGGAGCGCGGCCTGCGCCGGCGGATGTAGTCGTCCTGCGCGAGCGAAGCGTTCTCGCGCGCATCGTCGATCACCATGTGCTGCTGGGTGCGCGCGACGGCCTGCACGATGCCGAGCGGCAGAACGTCGGGACCGAAGGTCGCGGCCTCCTGCGTGACCGCGATCGTGCCGTCGACCACCGAGGCCCGGGCGCGCAGTTGCCATTCGTCTTCGCGCAGCAGCGCCAGCGAACCGTGCTCGGCACCGGCGTTCTCGAGCGCAGTGCGCAGCAGGGTGTCGACCAGGCGCTCGGGCACGATCTCGCTGGCCAGCGCGTTCGAGATGCGCAGCACGGCCTGCGCATCGAGCGCCTGCAGCCGGCTGCCGGCGCCCACTTGCTCGTCGCTCTCGAACAGGCCCGGGTACTCGGCCTGCAGCAGCCGCACCTTGGCCATGGCGCCCCAGCGCTGCCAGGCGCCGCGCGCATGCCGCAGGTTGCCATAGGCCGACAGCTCGTCGCCACGCGCCGCATGGAAAGCACCGGCGCATTCGGCGGCCAGCGCTTCCACTTGCGTGAAGCCATGCCGGCGCGCATGCGTCACGGCGCGCGCATAGGCCTCGACCGCGGCCGCGGGATCGCCGTCGATGCGCAGGCGCTCCGCGCGCACCAGCTCGTGCCGCGCGAGGAAGTTGCCCGGGCAGGCCAGGGCCCAGGTCTCGAGCTGGGCCAGGTCGCGCCGCAGCGCGGCCTGCTGCGCGTCGTCGCGCTCGGGCAGCGCGAGCAGCGCCAGCGCGCCATAGAACGGCAGGTCGCCGCTCTCGGCGAAGGTGCGTGCCGAATCGGCGCAGGCCTCGGCGCGGCGGCGCGCCTCGAGTGCCTCGTCGAGCCGGCCGAACAGCAGCGCGGCCTGCAGGCGGTAGACCCAGAACGCGAAGTCCACGAGCGTGGCGGGATCGCCCTCGCGCGGAACGCGCGGCTGCGCCTGCGGGTCGCCGTCGCTGCCGTCCTGCAGTTGCGACAGCAGCTGCTTCTGCGCGAGCAGCGCGTCGATCACGAGCTGGAAGTTGGCGTCGCGCGCAATTGCCAGGCCGCGCTCGACGGTGTCGCGCACGTCGCCCAGCAGTTCGCCCGCGAACAGCATGCCCGTGGCCTGGTTGCGCCCGCAGTAGATCGCGAAGGTGTGGTCGCCGCTCGCCACGGCGAGCTCGTAGGCGCGCCGGATGTAGTCGCGCGCCGCGCGCGCGGGCTGCGACCACGGGACGACCATGGTGCCGAAGGTCATGTAGACCCGGCCGCGATAGCGCGCGAGGCCGCGCTCGTCGACCAGGTGCAGCGCGAGCGCGCCGAACTCGCGCGCCGTGGCGTAGTCGCCGTAGCGCACGCCGAACACCTGCGTCATGCAGACGTAGCCGTCGGCCGAGGCATCGGCATGGCCGTGCGCGATGCCCAGCCGCGCCATGTGCAGCAGGATCAGGTCGACCAGGTTCTGGTCGGTGTAGAGCGCAGGCGGAATCAGGTCGGCAAAGATGTCGGTGATGGCGCGGCGCAGCGGGTCGGCCACGATCGGCAGTTGCCGGAAGGCGGCCATGCCGTGGCGCTCGATCCAGGCCCGCAGCGCCGCATGCTCGCGGTCCACCGCGGCGGCATCGGGCTGGCGCGGCAGCTCGATGCCGGCCTTGCGCAGGAAGGCCAGGCCGACGTCGAGCGCGCGGTCGAAACGGCCGAGCGTGGTGTAGAGCGCCGCGCGCAGGCGCGTGAGGTCGGCGCCGAAGATGCCCTCGCCCGCGACCTGCTCGAGCGCTGCCAGCCGTGCCTCGGCCACCTCGAGCGCACCGGTCATGAACTCGGCCTCGCCGCACAGGGCGCGTGCATGCAGGCCGTCCTCGCTCGCATCTTCTTCGCCCAGGAAGGCCAGCGCGGCACGGAAGAAGCCGAGCGCCGAGTGATGGGCGGTGGCGGCCTTCGCCTGCCGGCCGGCCTCGAGGTTGAGCCGGGCGAAGGCGCGGCGCTCCTCGGGCGCGTCGACGGCCGGTCGCGCGAGACTGGCCTGCACGGCGAGCGTGAAGCGCTGCGACGGCGCGCCTTGATGCGCGAGCTGGCGGCGCACGATCTGCAGGTGCAGGCCCGGACGCTCGCCGGCCGCGAGCGAGAGGTAGGCGGCTTCGCGGATGCGGTCGTGCCAGAACACCCAGTCCTCGCCCTCGCGGTGCACGCTGCCGGCCTCGAGCGCGGGTTCGAGCACCGCATCGAGCGCACGGGCCGCCTCGGCGCCGGGTGCCAGGCCCATGGCGACCGCGAGCGACTCGGCCGAGACACGGTGGCCGAGGCAGGCCATGACGCGCAGCGCCGCCTGCGCGGACGCGGGCAGCAGCTCGAAGCGGCGCGCCATCAGTTCGGCCACGTTGTCCACGCCCGGATGCGAGGCGAGGCGCTCGAGGCTCCAGCGCCATGAAGCGCTGTCCGCGTCATAGACGAGCACGCCGTCGTCGGCCAGCAGGTGCAGCAGGTGGTGCGCGAACAGCGGATTGCGTCCGGTCTTGTGGCCGATGGCGCGCGCCAGTTCGTCGACCTCGTCGGGTGCCTGCTGCAGCGCCTGCGCGATCATCTCGCGCAGCGCGGCTTCGTCGAGCGGGCCGAGTTCGATGCGCGCGGCGCCGGGCACCCGGGCCAGCTGGCCGGCGCGCAGCGGATGGTCCTCGGCCACCTCGCCCGCGCGGTAGGCGCCCACCAGCAGCAGGGCCGCGTCCTCGTGCTGGTGCAGCAGGCGCTCGAGCACCTGCAGCGTGCCGGCATCGGCCCATTGCAGGTCGTCGAGCAGGATCACGAGCGGCCGCGCCGAGCTCGCGAAGCAGGCCAGCAGCCGCGCCATGCCCTGCAGCACCCGTTCGCGCTCGAGGCCGGGAGCGGCGTCGGGCGCATCGGGCGGCTCGGGCTGCGCGCCGAGCACGACGGCGAGCGCGGGCAGCAGTCCCGAGAGTGTGCGGTCGACCGGCTTGGCCGCGGCGGCGATGCGGCGGCGCCAGAGCGCGAACTCGTCCTCGGCGCAGCCGAGCACGAACTGCAGCAGCTGCTCGAGCACATCGACCACCAACGCATAGGGCCGGCCGCGGCGCCCCTCCTCGCTCTTGGCCGTTGCCAGCAGCGGCGCGCACGACTGCTGCATGCGCAGCATGGCCTCGCGCAGCAGCGTCGACTTGCCGATGCCCGAGTGGCCCGAGACCCAGGCCACGCGCGAGCGCGCATCGAGCGCAACGCCGCGGTACAGCGCGAGCAGCGCCTCGAGCTCGGCATCGCGGCCCAGCACGCGCGTGAGGCGCGGCAGCCGGCGCAGCGCCGAGTGCGCATCGAGCGCGAAGCGCGGGATGCTGCCGCGCTCGCGCAGCAGGGTGTCGCAGCGGCGCAGGTCGGCCAGCACGCCGGCGGCGTCCGCGTAGCGCTGCTCGGGCGCCTTCTCGAGCAGCTTCATGATCAGCAGCGAGAGCTGTTCGGGCACATCCGCCACCAGCTCGCCCGGTGCGCGCGCGGTGCGGGTCGCATGCGCATGGACCCGTACCGCGGCATCCTCGCCCTGGAACGGCGGGCGGCCCGTCAGCAGCTCGTAGAGCACGCAGCCCAGCGAATAGAGATCCGCGCGCGCGTCCACGCGCAGGTTCATGCGCGCGCCCAGCTCGGGCGCCATGTAGTGGAAGCAGTCCTCGTCCCAGGCGGCCTCGCCGTGATCGGGCGCGGCCTCAGCGTCCGACATGGTGGCGGCATGGCCGAAGCCGGTGAGGCAGGCCCGGCCGTCGGGCGCGAGCAGCAGGCGGTCGGGCGTGATCGCGCGATGCAGCACGCCGGCCGCGTGCATCGCACCGACGGCGGCGACCAGCCGCAGCGCGAGATCGAGGAAGGCGGCAGTGTCGCTGGCGCCCGCACTCGCGCCGCTGCCGCGCAGGGTCTCGCCGCCCGGGTCGCGCAGCACCAGCAGCGCGCCTTCGCCGTGCGGCATCAGCGCGACGGGGAGCGCGGCCCAGTCGTCGCGCAGCACATGGCGCAAGCCGTACTCGCGCTGCAGCAGCGCGGCCGCGGCCGGCGTGGCCTGGCCCCGGCCCGCGACCAGCGAGGTGGGCCCGGCGCCCGCGCGCGCGCGTTCGAGCCGCGGCATGCCGCCGCTGAGCTCGCGAAAGTCCTGGAACCGCATTTCCGGCGGATGGGCCGGCCCCTCGGGTGGATCGGACGCCGCCGCGCTGTCACGTGTCCCGAGTTCCTGATCCTGCATGGTGTGAGCCTCCTGCCGGCTGCTTCCGACTGACGGCCTCGATTGGAACCGCGCTGGCCGCGCGAGAGCGGCGACTGGCGTTGGCGGGTGTTAGGCGTTGTTAGGCGACGGCGCGGAAGCGGGTTTTTGTCGTCGCGGCATGAAAAGTAATGTGCTCATGGGCCGCCTGGACACACAGGCATACAGAGGCCGGCGGCTCGCCGTGGCAGCGCCCCTAGATTCAGCGCCATCGGCCGATGCCGACCACCCCCCTCCCCCTGTTCAAGCAAGGAAAGACACCATGACCCCGATCTCCCGCCGCCTCGGCGCCACCCTCCTCGCCGGCGCCTTCGGCCTCGCCGCCCTCGCGCCGCTGGCCACCTTCGCGCAGCCCGCGCCCGGCGCGCAGCCGCCCAAGCCCACCATCGTGCTGGTGCACGGCGCCTTCGCCGATTCGTCGAGCTGGGACGGCGTGGTGCGCGATCTGCAGAAACGCCACTACCCCGTGATCGCGGCCGCGAATGCGCTGCGCGGTCCGGCTTCCGACGCGGCCTCGGTCGCCGCCGTGGTCGATTCGGTGAAGGGGCCGGTGGTGCTCGTGGGCCACTCGTATGGCGGCTCGGTCATCACGGCGGCCGCCAACGGCAAGCCCAACGTGAAGGCACTCGTCTACGTGGCGGCCTTCGCGCCCGAGGCCGGCGAAACCGCGCTCGGCCTCACCGGCAAGTTCCCGGGCAGCACGCTCGGCCCGACGCTCGCGCCGCCGGTGCCGCTGGCCGACGGCGGCAAGGACCTCTACATCGACCAGGGCAAGTTTCCCGCGCAGTTCGCCGCCGACGTGCCGCTGGCCCAAGCGCGCCTGATGGCCGTAGGCCAGCGCCCGATCGCCGAGGCCGCGCTCAACGAAGCGGCGCAGGCGCCGGCCTGGAAGTCGGTGCCCTCGTGGTTCGTCTACGGCGACCGCGACAAGAACATTCCGCCGGCCGCGATGGCCTTCATGGCCGAGCGCGCGCATGCGAAGAAGACGGTGGTGGTCAAGGGTGCCTCGCATGTGGTGATGACCTCGCAGCCCGAGGCGGTCACGCGCGTGATCGTCGAGGCGGCGGGCGGTTGAGAAGGAGCACACCATGAGCGACATGAATAACGAAAAGGCACTAACGGCGCGAGGACAGCACTCGTCTTCGGCGGCGCAAGAGGCATCGGGGCCGGCGGCCATGCCGTGGCCTTCACCTACGTGTCGCGCCCCGACAAGGCCAGCGGACTGGTGGCCACCGTGGAATCCGGCGGCGCACAGGCGCTGGCGATCGAGGCGGACAGCGCAGATCCCGGGGCGATCCGCCACGCCGTGACGCGTGCGGTCGAGCGCTTCGGCAGCATCGACGTGCTGGTGGTCAACGCCGGCTTGCTGCGCATGGGCACCATCGACACGGTGAGCCTCGAGGACCTCCACCGCATGCTCGACATGAACGTGCGCGGCGTGTACCTCGCGATCCAGGCCGCGCTGCCGCACCTGCGCGACGGCGCGCACGTCGTCACGATCGGCAGCAACGTGGCGATCCGCACCGGCCTCGCCGGCGCGAGCGTCTACCAGCTGACGAAGACCGCGGTCGCGGGCCTGGTCAAGGGCGTGGCGCTGGACCTCGCGCCGCGCGGCATCACGGTCAACAACGTCCAGCCCGGCCCGACCGACACCGACATGAATGCCGGCGCGATCGACGCGCTGGCCGGCATGAGCCCGCTCAAGCGGGTCGCGCAGCCGCGCGAGATCGCGGGCCTGATCGCCTACCTGGCGAGCGACGAAGCCGGCTACTTGACCGGCGCGAGCTTCACGATCGACGGCGGGCTCACGCTCTAAAGGCGTCGCCCGCGGCGCTCTCATGTCCGATGCCCGCGCCGCACAAGCACCTCGCCGGCCTCGACGCGGTAGCGCGTCGCATCGACCGCCAGTCCCGGCAGCGCCGCGAGGCGGGCGCGGAATTCCTTCATGTGGGGCGTCTCGAAATGGGCCTGCAGGGCGCCGTCGTCGTCCCACAGCTCGCTGAGCCATGCACGCCCCGCCACCTGCGCGTCGAATCCGATGGCGTAGTGGAGACAGCCCGGCTCCGCGCGCGTAGCGCACTCGAGCACCATGCCCAGTTGCCGCAGGCGTTCGGCGGCCCGAGGGTCGACCTCGATATGCCCGATCACCGCGATCATGCGTCGCTCCCTTCGATTGCGGCGGCATGCGCCACGGCCTCGATCTCGATCAGCCACTCGGGCCGCACCAGGCGCTTGACCACGACGAAGCTGCTGGCCGGCGGCCGCTGCGTGTTCACGAAGCGGTCGCGCACGACGACCACCGAGCGCAGGTCCACCTGAGGCACGCGCTCGTCGCAGAAGTAGTTGAGCTTGACGAGGTCGGCCATTGACGCGCCCACGGCTTCGAGCGCGTGTTGGATATTGAGGAAGCACTGCTGCAGCTGCGCGGTGAAGTCGCCTTCGCCGACCAGCGCGCCATCGGCGTCGCGCGCGGCCTGACCCGACACGTGGATGAGGCGGCCGCCCCGGGACTGCACCACGTGCGAGTAGCCCACCGGTGGCGGCAGGGTCGCGGGGTTGTGAAACAGCGTGGAGCTCGGTGTATGGGTCATCGGGAGAGGTCCTTTCAATGGCGGTGGAAGCATCGGCCCATCGGGGCCGCCGCCATTGCAAGGGCTCGAGTGCACTGGAGGTCAAGCACTTTCCGCGCGCGCGCAGCGACGCGGAAAACCCGCCTGGCGATGCGCCCGCGGCTGGCTAGGATCGACACACACGCAAGGAGACCTTAATGCACGACCTCGCCTCGCTCCAGCAACTGCTGGAACCGATCTTTCCCGGCCTGATGGGCGTGCGCCTCACCGTGCTCGAACCCGATCGCGTGGTGGCGCAGATGGAGGTGCGCGCAGACCTCTGCACTGCCGGCGGCATCCTGCACGGCGGCGCCTACATGGCATTCGCCGACACGCTGGGCGCGGTCGGCACGATCGCGAACCTGCCCGAGGGCAAACGCACGACCACCACCGATTCCAGCACCAAGTTCATCGCGGGCGCGAAGCTGGGCACGAGCGTGACCGGGACCTGCGTGGCGCTGCACCGCGGCCGCACGACGATGGTTTGGCAGACCTCGGTCACCAATGCCGACGGGCGGCTCTGCGCGCTGGTGACGCAGACGCAGCTCGTGCTCGGCTGAGGGATCAGGCGTCTTTCTTGCCGCCCTCGGCCTTCTCGGGCGTCTTGTGTTCGGCCAGGCCCGCCTCGTGGAGCTTTGGATTCTTCACTTCCTTCATCAGCTTCTCGCCCTCGGTGTCGCGACCATCCGTCGGCACCGACTCCTCGCGGGTGACCTCCGGCTCCTCGCGCGGAAGCGGCTCGGTGTTCTCTGCGTGCTCGGCGCTGCGGGTGCTGGCTGTCATGGGACCTCCTTTGGCGGGCTTGGGCGGGTGAAACACACAGCCTCGCCAGCGCGCACGGCACGGCACGCCATCCTTCGGCGACAGCGCGTGCAGGACATTGACCATGGTCGGCCGGTGCTTCCCTACTTCTTGAGCAAGGTCACGATGCCGGTGACCACCGACACGATCGCCGTCACGATCGGCGTGACCAGTGTGATGAAGTCGCGGATGCGCTCGGTGTACTGGCGCAGCCGCTGCGCCTTGCCCGGTGCGGGCGAACCGTCGGTGAGCGCGCTCGCGAGTCGGTGCGAGAGCCGGTCGATGCCGCGGTTGCGGCGATGGAACACCAGCAGGCCGGTGAAGATGCCCGTGATGTGGCTGAACGCGATGCTCGTCACGTAGTAGAGGATCTCGCGCCATTCGCGCGCGCCCTGCGGCATCAGCGGCACGTCGTCGGTGTAGGCGATGACCACCGCCATGCCGAGCACCGACAGCACGGCAATGGCCCCGGCCATCAGCAGCTGGTAGGGCAGCCGCACCCTGAACAGCGCGACGAACAGCATGCCCAGGCCCAGCGGCAAGATCACTGAGGCCACGCGCAGGAACAGCTCGTTGAGATCGAGCAGCACGATGGTCACGGCATGCATCGCGACCAGGCACAGCACGGGCAGCACGAGGAACAGCAGCACCGATCCGATGCCGGGACGCTGGGGTTGTGTCGGGGTTGGCGGGATCGCGGGCTCGGCTGCTTCCGGTGCCGCGACCGGCGCGTCCACGGGAACGGCAACGGGCGTCGCCACCGCGCTGCGCGAGGCACTCAGCACACTCTCGAGTTCCGCGACCCGCCGCGACAGCGCCTCGAGCTCGCGCCGCAACGGCGCGAAGAAGAACAGGTCGCGCCCGCAATGCCGGCAAGCCAGTGCCTGCTCGGCGATGGGCTCGGCGCAGTAGGGACAGGCGACCGTGAGCGGCGCGTCCGGCGAGATTGCGGCGACCCCCATGCGGACTACTGCGCCTTGAACTGGATCAACTTGCTGCTGACACGGCCCTCGGCATCGCCGACCTGCACGCGCAGCTGGTGTTCGCCCGCGGGCACGCGCGCGGCGTCGATCGCGATGCCGGTGTCGCTGATGTAGGGCCGCACGCGCTCGGTGAGATCGACCACCGGCTCCTTCATGTACTGCACCTTCACCGTCTTCGGATCGATCACGACGCCGCCGCGCGGCTTGAAACCGATCTTCAGCGCGACCGCCTCGCGGCCGGCTTCGGTACTCGGGCTCGCGACCTCGATGCCGGGCCCGCGCGTGAGCCCGGCGCGCTTGTTCTCGAGATAGGCCGAAGGCAGCTTCGCTTCGGCATCGGTGATCAGCTCGAGGCTGGAGGCGGCATGGCAGTACGCCGCGCCGCAGAGCAGGAAGACCAGGGTTGAGAACTTTTCTCTGAACATCGATTGCCTCGCCATTCGCCATTGCCGAAGACCAAAGTCTCGCGCCATCGCAGCGGGCCTCGCGCTACGAAAGCTCGTAGTCGAGAAGCCGCGCAGGCGCCCTTAGCTTCGGGGCATCCACCGCGAGAAAGATGCTCTTGCCCACGCCGCTCCACCGCCTCCTTCTTTCATTGCTCCTGCTGCCGCTGGCCGCCGCGGCCGCGCCGCCGTTTCCGCCCTTGGGCGCGGCCTATTCGGAAGTCGGCGGCCTCGTGCGCGAATCCGATGAGTTCGAGAAAGCCGGCCGCTTCCGCGACAGCGACGAACGGCTTCGCCGCGCGCTGCAGCAGTTGCCGCGCGAGCAGGCCGCCTCGCTGTCGATGGAGGCCTTTCTCGCGAAGGACCTGATCCTCGGCCGGCTCGCCGACAACAGCGATGCGCGTGCCGACGATGCCGCGCGGCTGGCCTGGCTCGAGCAACGCGCGGTCTGGCGCGATGCCTTCTGGGGCCGCGAGGCCAATGCGGCGCTGTCGGGCCGCAACGCACTCGCGCTGCAGTTGTGCAAGGTCGGCCGCTGCCGCGAGGCGCTCGCGCTGCAGGAAGAGATCTACCGCCTCACGCTGAAGTCGGCCGGCTCCACCTCGCGCAACACGCTGGTCGCGCGCCACAACCTCGCGGGCACGCTCGGCGAATCGGGCCGCTATGGCGAGGCGCTGGCGATCGGCGAGGAACTGGCCGCGGCCGCGCAGGCGCAATGGGGCGCCGACGATCCGACGACGCTGCGCATGCGCAATGCGGTGGCGGTGAACCTCAGCGACCTCGGCCGTTTCGCCGAGGCGCTGAAGCTGCACGAGCAGGTCTACGAAGCGCGCCGCCGCGTGCTGGGCACGCAGGCACCGGACACGCTGAGTTCGCTGGCCAGCCTGTCGGCCACCTACTCGGCGCTGTATCGCCACCGCGAGGCCCTGGCCTATGCGCAGCGCGTGCACGAACTCACGGCCGCGGCCCATGGCGACGCCGATCCGCGCAGCGCGCGGGCCGCGAGCGCCGAGGCCATCGAGCTGCGGCGCATGGGCCGACTCGGCGCGGCGCACGACAAGGCGCGCACGGCCTGGACGCAACTCGCGGCCGCGCGCGGCGCGGGCCATCCCGACACGCTCTATGCGCTCAACGTCTATGCGAGCGTGCTCGAGGCGCAGGGGCGGTACACGGAAGCGGCGCAGCGCTCGCGCGAGGCGCTCGACATCCGCGTCGCGCTGATGGGCGAGCAGCATCCGCTGACGCTGGCCGCGGTCCACAGCCTGGGCCGCTCGGTGCTGTCGGCCGGCGATGCGAACGAGGCGCTCGCACTCTTCGAACGCGCGCACGAGGGCCGGCGCGCGCTGCTGGGCGACGCGCATCCCGAAACGCTGCTGTCGCTGATCGAACGCATGGGTGCCGCGCTGGCGGCCGACCGGCTCGACACGGTGAAGCCGCTGATGCCGCGGTTCCAGCGCGACGTGGAAGCGCTGCGTGCGCAGCATGGCCTGAGCGTGAAGAGCCGCCGCGCGCTGTTCGAACGCTACGTGGAAGGCTATCGCCACCATGCGCTGACCAGCGTGCGCGACGGCGAGAACGCGCGGGCCTTCGAGATCGCGGAGCTGTCGAAGGCGCGCACGCTGATCGAGAGCACGGCGCTGCAGCAGGCCAACCGTGGCCGGCTGCTGCCCGCAAAGGAGCAGGAGGCGGTCGACCGGCACGAGGCCGAGCTGGCACGCATCGACCGCAGCCTCGACGAGACCGGTGCGCAGGTCGACCGCCGCCAGACGCTGGAGGCCGAACGCAACCGCGTGGTGTTGTCCTATGCCGACCTGCAGCGGCGGCTGCGCGCGCAGCATCCGAAGTACGCGCAGCAGTCGCAGCCGCACATCGCCTCGCTGGCCGATGCGAAGCAACTGCTGCCGGCCGACAGCGTGTTCGTGAGCTACCTGCTCGATGGCGACCGCGTGATGGCCTTCGTGGTCGACCGCAGCGGGCTGCTGCAGGCCGCCGAACTCGCACCGCTGCCCGGCCTGGCCGACAGCATCGATGCCTACCGGCGGCTGGTGGGCGATGCGCTCGGCGAGGGGCAGGCGGTGTGGCAGCTCGGGCCCGAGCGCTATCGCGTGGCACCGGCCGCGCAGCCGCCGCAGGAAGGCGCGCAACTAGTGAGCGATGCGGCGCCGATCGGGCAATGGCTGTCGAAGCGGCTGATCGCGCCGCTGCAGGCGAGCATCGGCGCGCGGCGGCGGCTGATCGTCTCGCCCGATGGCGCGCTCGCGATGCTGCCCTTCGAAACGCTGCCGGTCGACGGCGAGCTGCTCGCGCAGCGCCACAGCGTGGGCTACGTGCAGTCGCTCTCGATGATGGAACTGCTGCAGCGCCGCTCGGCCAGTTACGGCCGCCTGCCACCGCGCAAAGCGATGCTGGCGATCGGCAATCCGGTGTACGAAGGCAATGCACGGGCGGCACAGCCTTCGGCCAAACGCGGCGCGGCCGCCGGCGACGATGCGCTGCTGTCGGCCCGCGCCTCGGCCGAGAGCGAGGAAGGCATCGGCGCGGCGGTCGAGGAACTGCGCGAGAACAGCTGGGAGAACCTGCCCGGCACGCAGCGCGAACTCGAAAGCATCGCGCGCGTGTTCCGGCATCGCCAGGTCGACCTGGTCAGCGGCGCCGACGCGACCGAGCAGAACCTGCAGCGGCTCGACCGCGGCGGCGAGCTCGCGAAGTACCGGCACCTGCTGTTCTCGGTGCACGGCTACCTGAGCCCGAGCGTGCCGGCGCTGAGCGCGCTGGTGCTGGGCCAGGTCGACAACCCGCCGTCGGTGGACGGCTATGTCACGGCCGCGGAATGGCCGGGCTACACCTTGCGCAGCGACCTGGTCGTGATGTCGGCCTGCGAGACCGGCATCGGCAAGGTGGTGGCGGGCGACGGCGTGATGGGGCTGCCCTATGCGCTGTACGTAGCGGGCAACGTCAACACGGTGATGACGCTGTGGCCGGTCAGCGACGAGAGCACGGCGCGCTTCATGGAGGCCTTCTTCGCGCGCATCGAGCGCAGGCTGCCGGTGGAACGCGCGCTGGCGGAGACCAAGCGTGCCTTCGCCGAGGGCGAATACGGCGAACGCCTGCGCAAGCCCGCCTACTGGGCGCCGTTCGTGCTCTACGGCACCTGAAGCGCCGGTTGCAGCGGCACGTGGCGCGCCATCACCTCGGAGGTGGCGCGATCGCGCGGGAACCACATCTCGACGCGCAGCGAGGCCGGCGTCACGTCCTGCGGCAGCGCGAACACGCTCTGCATGACCTCGAAGGACAGCGCGCCGAACTCGGTGTCGAAGACGAAGCTGAAATACGGCACGCCGACCGCGCGGCCGCGCTCGGGCATGCGGCCCGGGTAACGGCGCTCGAGCGCGCGTGCGAGCCATTCGACGCGCGAGGCGAGCGCGGGCCGGCTCCAGGTTTCGGCGCGCAGTTGCGTGAGCAGCGCGGCGGCCGTGGCCTCGGGTTCGCGGGCGCGCGACAGCAGGCCCTGCGGATGCCCGATGGCCGTGATGATGTCCAGGCCCATGCCACCACCGCCGGCCGTGCGCCAGAGCCCGGGCATCACGACCGACGACAGCCAGCGTGCGCCGCGGTTCTGTTCCACCGTCTTCCAGTCGGCATCGAAGGCCAGGCCCGGATGCGGCAGGTGCGCCTCGAGCGTGCGGCGCACGGCCTCGCGCACGAGATTGGCTTCGGCGCCCTGCGTGTCCTCGTCGGGCTGCGGCAGCGCGAATCCGCATTGCAACAACGCTGCGTTGCGCACCGACACCGGCACGCCCAGCTCGGCCATCCACGCGAGGATCAGGCCGCGGCTCGGCAGCGCGCGGCCGGATTCGAGGAAGCTGACGTGCCGCTGCGAGACGTCGAGACGCCCTGCCAGCTCGAGCTGGCTGATGCCGTGCTCGAGGCGCGTGCGGCGCAGGATCAGCGCGATGCTCACGCGGCCGGCCGCTCGCCCATCGAGGAGATCGTGCCTTGCGCGACGGCCACCAGCTTCTCGCCGCCGTCGGCATCGAGCGCGAAGATCTCACAGGCACAGACGGCCTGGTGCTTGCCGCCATGCAGCACGCGGGAGCGCGCGAGCAGCGTGTCGCCCTGCGCGGGGCGCACATAGTTGATCTTGTACTCGGCGGTGACGACCGCATCGGACAGCGCGCTGCCGCCCGCGAAGGTCAGCGCGTTGTCGGCCAGGTAGCTGAGCACGCCGCCATGGGCGAAGCCGTGCTGCTGCTTGAGCTCGGGCCGCAGCGCGAGTCGCAGCTCGGTGAGCGCGGGGCCGAAGGCCAGGATCTCGGTGCCGAGCAGCACGCTGAAGGGCTGGGCCTGCAGCACCGCGCGTGCATGGGCCAGCTGCTTGGGCTCGCTCATGGCGCGGGCTTCTTCGGCGCCATCTGCGCGGGGTCGTAGAAGAACTGCTCCGACGCGATGCGCTCGCCCGACCAGCGCTGCCAGGCGATCTCCTCGATACGGCTGCTGCTGCCGTCGAGCCAGTCGAACTCGAAGATCCAGCGGATCGCGACATGGTCGCCCTGCACGAACGCCGGGCGCACGCACTGCGAACGGACCGCGGACGCGCGGGCCAGCGTGGCGCGCTCGCGCGCGATGTTGGCGGCCAGCCCCGCGCGCGGCGGCGACTGGTTCTCCTGCATGGTCGAGTCCTCGGTATAGAACTCGGCGAGGGCTTCGGCGTGGAAGTTGGACTCCACGCGCGCGATGAATTTCTCGAGGGTCTCTGCTGTGGGCATGGGAAGGGCTTTCGAATCCGGGAGGGGCGCGAGGCCGCGACGGGCCGGCCGACGTCGGCCATCATGCGACGCGACGGCCGGGTTGTCGATGACCTCCGACGTAGTCGGAGGCCCTCCCGCGGCAACTCAGGCCGTGGCTGATCCGGGCGTCGTGCGTCGCGCGACGCGACGCAGATCGTGCGTGTTGAGACGTCGAACCTGCGTTGCCTGCGCTTCGTCCATTCCCTGTGCAGCCTGGTGCAAGAAGCGCTTCATCGCCTTGTGAAGGCCCGAAGCGGACCAGGGGCTGGGCCGGGGCACCCCGGGGGAGAAGCGCGCCAGCACCGCGATACCGTGATTGCTTCGCGCGTTGACATGCGGCTCGAGTCCGTGACGCGCCAGTTCCTGCTCCAGTTCGTACACATGCTCAGCCGCAATCGGCAACCGCTTGGTCACGCGTGCAGAATCCCTCACCTCGAGCAGCCAGGGTTCTGCGCGGTGGGCACCTCCCTCGCCTCCGGGCGGCACCAGGTCTTCGCAGCGCAGTGCCGTCACCTCGCCGAGCCGCAGGCCGGTGGCGCGGATCCAGCGCAGCGCTCGGCGGAGCCGGCGCGCCGCCTCGTCGTCGCTATGCCGTTCCAACTCCCGATCAAGGTGATCCCATGGCATCGGATCTGCCCGATCAACTTGCGCTACCACTGGCGGAGTCGCGGGCAAGGCGTGTGCCGCAAAGGGGCTGTGCGTGAGATATCCCCGTTTCACAAGGTGGGCGAACAGGCCACGCAAGATCACCAGGGCCTGCCGCTGTGCCGCGGGAGAGAGTCCACCTTCAAAGGGTCGCCATAACGGTGACCAGCGTTGATGGTGACGCGGACCGCACCATTCGGCAGGCGGTGATACAAGAAATCTCTGGTAGGCAGGCACATCCTCAGCCGTGAGCGACGATAGGGGCTTGCCTCGCTCGAGCGTAGCCCACAAAAGCATACGCTCGGCCTCCTTGCGATAGGACCGTTGCGTGGCGCTGAGCACCGACGGCACGGACGAAGTGACCGCCCCCAGAGAAGTGCTTCGACTGCCAAGCCACTCGACGATGGCCTCGACATCGTTGCGCGCGGACGGGTTGCTATCGGCCGAAACTGCACTGCGAAACGCCCCTTGGCTGCCATCCAAGGCGGGTGGCAGCATCAGCTTCTCCAGCGGTCGAAGTTCCGGCGCAGGCGGCACCACCGCATGGAGTTCATTCAGCGCCAGTTGTGATCGTTTGCGCAGGGCGTGTCGCCCCACGGGCAGGCCAAGCGCTTGCTCATTCGCCTGCAGCCACTCCACCACGCGTGCCGCCTTGTGCGCGCCGATACCGGGCACCTTGGCCCACCAGCGCGCGCCGCTCTGATTAACGCGCTCGACCAGTTCTTGCAGCGTGCGCAATTGAGCCCTTTCCAGCCGGCCCGCCAGCAAGGGATGCAGCCACGCGCTGACGGGATCGTTGGGTCGTGGATCTTCAGCTGTCAGATCCTCGAGCCAGCGCAAGGCTTCCAGTTGGCGCTGCACGACCCGGGCCCGGCGCGAGCTCGCGCCGCCCTGCGCGGCGCCGTCGCTGGCACCCGCTTTCGGATGAGCCGCCTCGTACGCCTCGATCTGCTCGGCATGGGAGAAATCTTCCAGCCCCTGCTCGCGCGCGAAATCCTCCAGGGTTGGGAAACTGGGTGCGCTGGCGAAGCGCTCTGGGTCCAACAGGATCAGCCGCGCAGTACCAGGGCGGCGCTCGCGCCGCGCAGCGGCCGCGAAGGCATCGCGCATCCACCCGATGGTGCGCCGGACATTGCGCATGTCGGCCGACTCCCCCTCGAGCCGCAGATACCGATCCCAGCTCGCTCGAGCGTCGAGACCTTGGATCAACGCGCGCATAAACGCGAAGTGCGCGCGTTGCAGGCGTTGACGGTGGGTTTTCATGTGAAAAATCGGAGACGGGACGATCGCGACGCCGCGGCACGTCCTGCCGGACCACGCGCGCAACCCCGCCGCATCGGATGCTCTACCCTGACTGATTCTAGCTGGCGTCCCACGGCGTACCCGGCCGGCAAGGCGCTCCACGGGTCTTCACCCCCTTCCCGCGCTCATCGCGAACAGAAGCGATCGATCATCGCGACATCGATCGCGCGTCCGATTCGCTCGAGAACGTCCGGCGGCGGCTGGATCCGACCGAGTTCTAGGCGAGAGATCATCGCGCGAGACACGCCGGCGCGTCGTGCCAACTGCCTTTCGGAAAGGCACGCCGCATTCCGAAGATCGAACAAGTTCTTACCGCTGCGCATATCCCATCGGTCTCGTTGCAAGCTCAATGAGTCCCGAATTTTCAAGGGGCTTTGTGCGTCCCCGGGGGGCGAGGAAACACACGACGACCATTCATCCGCTCCAGGACCTAGCTGGCGGCCAAGCCATGTCACGTCGATCCACTGTCGCATGACGTCTTCATGACTTCAAGCTCGAGGCGACAGGCCTCGTCGATGATCAACGAATAGAGCGCTTGCAGAAAGCCGCCACGAATGCCATGGTCCGCGGCGAACGCAGACGCGAGTCGCTGGACGCGATCCATCCGCCAAGGCTCCAAAAGTGACATACCGTGCTTGCGCTTGTGGAGACCAATGCGAGTGCTGCAGTCCAACCGCTGCCGGAGTGCGTGGAGCAGACGTTCATCGATGCCATCGAGCTGATCGTGAAGCGCATTCAGTCTCGCGAGCGCTTGGTCGGGGCTGGCGCTCACTGTCCGACTGTCGAGCGCATAGAACGAAGATGGGGGTTGCATGAGTCCGATGGAAGAAATTCTTGGACCCCATCCTTATCGCTTCCGTGATCGACCGCAAGGCTTGCATGAGATGCAAAGTCATGTCGCTCTGACCTGAACGCGCGGCAAGCTCGAAACCGCGCCGGACAACGATACAAGTCAGTCGGAGCCATGCGCCTTTCGTGTGACGCAATTGTGGTCGGGGACTATGGCACCGTGGTGGCCTCTCCCGCCACGGCACACTGGTCCTTTTCTCGCCAGGAGACGGTCCGTGGTAGCGCTACCGTTTTGATCTGCACACGGCGAGCAACGTTGGCAGCCGTCACCGCCCCGCGATCCACGCTTGTCTCCGGTGCCAGATCTGGTAGTTCTCAAAGTCAGTGCGCTTTCATCTAATCCTTCAAGGCAAACTCAGTGAAAGCGAATCATGCACATCGTGGCAGGCACCGCGAACTCTTTGTCGACTAGCGCATTCGCGGCGATGGCGCACTACCGGTATCGCGTATTTGTCGAAAAGCTTCATTGGGAGCTTGAGAACGATGGCGTCACCGAACTAGACCAGTTCGATCGTCCGGACACCATGTACGTGATGGCGCGCGAGCGAGATGCTCGTCTGAAAGGTGTAGCCAGACTTCTACCCACCAATCAGCCCTACCTGCTGAATGACGTTTTCCCCCAGCTGCTTGACGGCCATCCCCCCCCGAACAGCGAAAAGGTATGGGAGCTGTCAAGATTTTCAGTCATCGATCTCGACGGTCCCCGCCTCGAAAGCCAAGTCTCAAACGACGCCCCCGAACGCGCCCTGGCACTGCTGGACGTCGTGATGCGCATGGCAGCTTTCGGCGGCGCGGACGAACTCGTCACCGTTTCGCCCCTCGGCGTCGAGCGCATTCTTCGTCGAGCCGGTGTCGTCGCACATCGCATGGGCAGGCCAGTTTGTCTGAACCAGCACTTCCTGTACGCATGCAGGATCGAAATCGCGCCATCGATCCGCAGGCGGGCAGGCCATTGACCTTTTCGATGAAGCCTCACGAGCGGCCTTGGCGTGTCAGCCGCTACCTTGCCGCAAGGCGACAGCAAGGCTGCAGAAAAGCATTGGGGTACTGCTGCCCAATCTCAGATCAGCAGTCGGAGACGAGCCAGACACGCTACCGCCGCAGCCTTGTTCGCAACCCGCAGCTTTCGGATTGCGTTCTTTACGTGGTAGTTGACCGTATTGGGCGAAACGCCGAGCAAGATAGCCACTTCGTCCGACGTCTTCCCGTCTGCCGTCCAACGCAAAACATCCAGTTCACGAGCCGTGAGAGCCGGGCACAGCCGCCGCTCGCTCGGCCAGAGTACCTCCGAAAGGTGCTGGTGTGCCGCATCCGACAACCATTGCACCTGCGCGCCTCGCGCCGATACTTCCGCTGCGGAGAGCGGCTCATGCGAGCGTGCCAGCGTAAGCATTCCGACACCTCCGGTGGCATCAAATGACGACTGGGCCCAACCCGCAAGCAAACCTGCCTCGCGGGCCTCCGTCCAGAGCTGCGGGACGTCCTTGAATACATCCTGTCGCCAGATCAACGGCGCGCGCGAGCGAACGCCGTGCGCTACGGTCGGGTCGATTGAGAGATAGTCTTGCTCACGATAGCGTTGCTGCCAAGCCGGCGCATAGTTGTTGACCATCAACGTCTTGGGATGGGCGAAAGAGTTGAAGACCCGAAATCCATAGGCACAGTGCTCGAACCCCAAGCATCGCGCACCACGGGCAATCGCTTCGAATTTGGACTCGACCCCCGTTGCGCGTTGCAACGCATCGTCAATCTCCAGAAAGAAGTTGTTTGTTCGAATGAGACTGTCGCTCCGTCGGGGTTTTGAGAGCCGCAGCACATTGCCATGGCGGTGACCCAGAGACGGTAGGTAGGATTTTTTCTTCACTGTCGGACTTTCATTCAACAAATGTCTACGTCCGTCGGTCTTTGCTTCGCCAGAGCATGAATGCAGAAAACCAAACCGGTCGCAGGCAGTCTAAGAACAGACTTCTTTCGTCACACCGACAAATATTCCATCCTTCCCGCCACGGAAGCGTGCTCGCGGCCATTTCGAAACGGCGACGTCTAGGATCGAGCAAGGGCACCAAGTCTGAGTGCCTCGACGCCCCCAATACCTCCATTCACCCTTGATGGCGCAAATCTGGTTGATCGTTGTCGATGGATTCGAACTGTTCGATGTCGCGGCAGCGATACGGGTCTTCGAGGCAGCCAACACGGCTCACGCCGAGATCTACGGGAGATCGTTCTATGAGATCCACATCTTTGCTCCGGCGGCAACTCCGGTTCGTGGCGCTGGCAGCACCATGCTGAACATGAGCGCACTGCCGGCAGATTTCGGCGAAAAAGTCCACACCACGATGGTGATCGGTGGCACTGCATCGCACATGTTGTCCGCATCTTCGACGCATACGAGCCATGCGCGTGATTGGATCCTTCAGCATCGATCGAAGATCGATCGCATTGCCTCGGTCGGAACCGTTGGCTTCACGGTGGCCGACGCCGCACACCGAAGGGCCGGGCGACCAGACGCGCGTCGCCTGTGGGATGCCGTGGCGGCCTCCGCAGGCATGAAGCTCGCACTCAAGCTGGTGGCGGACGACCTCGGGCAGCCTATCGCCATCAAGGTGACCGAGCAGATCGGCGCCTCGTGGGAGCCGATCTCTGCACCGTTCCGCTTTCGCAGCGGCCTTCCCGCACGCGCTACCGGGGACAGTCGTGTCATTGCCCTGCATGCCTGGATGGACGAGAACCTCCACGAGCGCCTGTCCGTGGAGACACTGGCGGAACGGGTGGCGATGACGCCAAGAACCTTTGGTCGCTTTTACCTCCGAACCACTGGCATCACGCCGGCGCGCGCGGTCGAGTTACTTCGTCTAAGTCGGGCTTGCGACGAGATCGAGACAACGCCGATGTCATTCAAGGCCATAGCCTTGCGTTGCGGCTTCTCGACAGAAGAAGTGATGCGTCGAGCATTCTTGCGGGTTCTCAAGATGTCGCCGAGCGACTATCGCCGGCAGTACCGGGCCGGTACGCAGCAAAGTAGCCAGGACTGACCAGCAATCAGCAGTAGTCTCTCAGGACTGCGGAAGGTGGTCAGGCCAAATGAGACGCAAGGACAAGATCCTCGCGCCGATCGATCGTCACTCAGTTGGCAAACTGCTCGCTGCCCACGATCCCGATCTTGAGGACGCCGAGACGCTGAGCGCTGGCCATGACGCCTGCCACATGCTTGTACGGAACACTCTTGCTGGGGCGCAAATGGACCTCGGGTTGATCGGGCTGCGCGGCAATCGTTGCCAGTCGTTGCTCGAGATCAGCGCGGCCGGACACGACCTCTCCGTTCCATCCGATTGTTCCATCGGCTTCGACCTCGATGCGGACCTCCTTTGTGACAATCGGCGGATGCGGATCGTTGCTGGGGACCGGCATATTCATCTTCACGGCGTGTGTCTGGATGGGGATCGTGATGATGAACATGATCAACAACACCAACATGACGTCGATCAGCGGTGTCGTGTTGATGTCGACGATGATCTCTTCATCACCATCGCCGCTATTCGCACTCATTGCCATTTTTTCTCCTACCGGCTCGCGCTGCCCGCAGGCGGCTCGGTGATGAATCCAACCTTGTGGATGCCTGCCCGTCGACAGGCGGCCACCAGTCGCCCGACTGCCTCATAAGGAACTTCTGCGTCACCGCGAATGTGGACCTCGGGTTGCGGCTCCTTGACTGCCATGATCTTCAATCGGGCGACCAAGGCTTCCACGTCGGGCATCCGTTCCACGCCCCAGTAGAGGTCACCGCCACGGCTGACAGCAAGCACGATGTTTTCCGGCTTGGTCTGCGTCGGAACGTTACGTTCCTTGGGGAGTTCGAGCTTGATGGATTGCGTCACAACCGGAATGGTGATGAGAAAAATGATCAGCAATACCAACATCACATCGACCAAAGGGGTCGTGTTGATGCTCGAGTTCAATGCCTCGTCATTCCCATCGGAACTGACGTTCATTCCCATTTCGCGGGCTCCGTCGTGATGACAGGCGACTGAGCCCCCGCCTGTCCGTAGGCGCGCAGCAGGTAGGCAGGCACTAGCACGACCAGGCTCATCGCTTGGCTCCGATCAGCACATTGTGAAGATCTCCGCTGAAGTTGCGCACCCTCTCCATCGCGCTCTTGTTGCGTCGGATCAGCCAGTTGTAGCCCATCACTGCGGGAACGGCGACCGCCAGCCCGATGGCTGTCATGATCAACGCCTCCCCGACTGGACCTGCCACCTTGTCAATCGATGCCTGGCCTGAGATACCGATCGCCGTGAGTGCGTTATAGATGCCCCAGACCGTGCCAAACAGACCCACGAAGGGCGCGGTGGAACCGACCGTCGCAAGAAAGGCAAGCCCATCCTGCAGCCTGCTCTGCACCTTCTCCACGGCGCGCTGGATGCTCATCGTCACCCATGTATGCAGATCGATCTGTTCAACCAGCGTGCCCTCATGGTGCTGACTGGCCGTCAGGCCCTGTTCGGCGATGTAGCGAAAGGCGCTTCCATTTCGCAGCGTTTGCGCTCCGGCTTGCACACTGCCAGCCTTCCAAAACGACTTGCTGGCCGCGCTGGCGGCATTCAGCAGCTTTTGCTGCTCGTACAGCTTGACGAAGATGATGCACCAGCTTCCGATGCTCATGAGCACCATGATGATCAGCGTCCCTTTGGCGACGAAATCACCCTGCGCCCAGAGGGCGCTCAATCCATAGGGATTCTCTACGGCGTGCGCGGACGTCGCTGCGCCGAGGCCTTGGGCCTGGATATCGGCGGGCTTTGGCGACGAGAGGTTTCCGTTGGCGCCCGCGGCTGTTGGAGCGCTGGCCGCCGGCGCTACCGGACTTGGCACCGCCTGG
The DNA here is from genome assembly GCF_047325085.1 of Variovorax sp. Varisp41. Lineage (NCBI taxonomy): Bacteria > Pseudomonadati > Pseudomonadota > Betaproteobacteria > Burkholderiales > Comamonadaceae > Variovorax > Variovorax sp. Varisp41. Next base: position 1,607,989 of record NZ_CP168541.1, on the reverse strand, counting down.
GCTGACGCCGTAAGTGCGCCAACCATCAGGGTGACAGACATGACAGCGAGCCTGGCGCTGCGAATGAAGTTGATGAGGGACATGAGTGCTTCTCCATTAGAAAATTTGACAAAACTTGCTTCACTGGCACGTGGATCGCGCGTGGCCATGCGCCCCGCACGAACAGACCTGTCGCGGCAGACGCGGCGAGCGCGCGACGGCGAGGCGGCTCTTACTCGAGCTTCCACACGTACTCGACGGTGGCGACCGCACCGCCTATCGGTTGCCCCTCCGAATCGGTGCCCGGCTTGAAGGGACACCTGCTCAACACCTCCACCGCCGCCGCATCCAACGAACGATGCTCCCGGGTCGGTCCCGAGGGCCTGTCGATCTCCGCTTTCGCCACGCGACCAGCCGCGTCGATCGTGAAGCGAATGCGCGTGGTCCCTGTGGCCTCCGCCCTCAATGCCGCTCTCGGGTACTCCGGCTTCTCGCAAGAAGACACGTCGATGCGCGCCGGTGTGCCCAAGGGTCGAGGCACAGACGGCGGCGCTGGCGGCGCGATGACCACGGGCGCGGGGGGCGGCGGCACCGAAGAGGCCGTGATCGACGGCTGCGCATCTGCAGGCGGCGCGACATTGAGCTCGGGCGGAGGCACATAGCTCGGTGGCGGCGGCGCGGCCTTGCGTGGAGGCGGAGGCTTTCGGGGCGTTTCTTTGGGCGGCGGGGGCGGCGGCGGCGGCGGGGGCGGCGGTGCCTTGGGCTCCTCCAGGATGCTGACTTCCACGGGTGCCTTCACGACTTCCACGACCCTGCGCGCCAGCCCGCTCACCAGCGCCCAGCCCAAGAGCAGATGCAGTCCGACCACCACGAAGAAGCCGACCGCCTTGCTTGCAGGTCTTCGGTTTTCACTGAAATCCATGGATCAATTTCCTAGCCGGGGATCTGCCAAGCAGATGTCGGCAAAGTGCGAGGCGACGCAACTGCGGCGTCGGCAAGTCAGAGCGTTGAGCAACCCGTTCATGCGAACCTCGAGGGTGAGAACGCCTTCGCCTCCGTGTAAGGCCGCTTGGACTCGATAAGGTCCGCCAGAAGGCGTGCCCCGGCCGGCCCCAACGTGAATCCATGGTGCCCATGACCAAAGTTGAACCACAGGCCGCGATGGCGATGCGCCCGCCCGATCACCGGCTTCATGTCCGCGCAACATGGCCGCGCGCCGACCCAGGGCTCGTCTTCGACGGGAATACCCAAGCTCAGCAGTTCACGGGCCTCGGCTTCAGCACCGGCGAGCTGACGTGGCGTCGGATGCGCATCGATACGCGCGATCTCTGCGCCCGTTGTGATGCGCAGGCCTCGACGCTGCGAAGACATCACGTAGCCGCGTTCGGCGTCCAGGGTCGGAACGAGCACGCCATCTCCCCCGATGTAGTGCCGGTGGTAGCCACGCTTGACGAACAGCGGCAACCGATAGCCCAGTGGTTTGATCAGCGAATCGGACCAGGGGCCGAGCGCAACCACCACGTGCCGTGCATGCAAGATGCCGCCATCGAGACGAGCCTCCCAACCGATCGATCGCTCCCTCAAGGCGATCGCGTCGGCACGGATGATGTGGCCGCCTCGTCGCTCGAACGCCTTGGCATAGCGTTCGACCAGTGCCCCTGGATCGCTCACGCTCCACGACTGCACCCAGTGAACGGCGCCGGCAACCGGCATGCGCAGCGCCGGCTCGGCCAAGGCCATCGCATGGGTGTCAAGTGCGTCAAAGGCGATGCCGTACTCCAGCTTCAGGCGCTCGGCCTGGGCGACTGCTCCCTCGAAGGCGCGCGGACTTCGGTACATCAAGCGAAGCCCCTTGCGGCGTACCAGATCTTCGGCGCCAGCAAGCGCCACAAAGCGGCCGTGCTCGTGCGTGGAATGTTTGATGAGCCCCGCGTACTCGCGACTGATGCGGCGATGCTTCGACGGGGCAGAATTCCGCCAATAGCGCACCAACTGAGGTAGAGCGGCCAACAGGTCCATGAAGTGATAGTTGATGTCCAGGCCCCGTCCGAGGGCGGCACCGACCAGCGCCTTCAGATCGCGCGGGAACGTATAGGGTTCGACAGCCTCGCGTTGGATGACTCCCGCATTGCCATAGCTGGTCTCGCGCCCGACCGGCGAGCGATCGACCAGCGTCACTGAATGTCCGCGCAGCGTCAGTTCCAGGGCCGTACAGGTGCCGACCATGCCGGCGCCCAGCACCACGATTTCATCTGGCATCGGACATGGCTTCGGTTTCGAGCCGCGCTGCGGCGGTCACCGTGATTTCGATGCGTGCGCCCGGCACCAGCAACTGTGCCACCACCGTCGTGCGCGTTGGATACGGCGTCTGAAAGTGCTTTCGGTACGTCGCATTGAACTCAGCGAAGTCCTCCGCGCGTGCGAGATGGACGGTGACCTGTACGACGTCGGCCAAGCTCAGGCCAACGGTGCGAAGCGAGGCATCGATGCGCTCAAGCGTCAGATTGGTTTGTGGCGCGATGCCATCGGGAATCGGTCCAGCGTCCGGGATCGGGAGCTCGCCGGAGAGGAAGACCAGTCCATTCGTACTGCGAATCTTGGAGAACGGAAGTTGGTTGTCGGTACGGTTCATCGTGTGCGCTGCGCCGTGCTTTGGCGCAGATAACTTCTGTGAAGTGAAAGGTTGGAAAACTTGTCGAGAGCCGGGGGAGCGCCTGCGAGCGATCGAGAGCCGGCCTTGCTAGAGCAACTCGCGCAGCGCGCCAAGCAACTGGGCGATCTGTTCAGGCGTGTGATCCGCGAAGGCAGCGCAACGCAACACGCCCATCGGTCCGGCGCCCACGTAGGTGGAATAGGCCACGAAAATGCCCTGTTCCCAGAGTGCGCGCTGGATCCGCTGCATCTGCAGACCATCCCCGTGCACAAAGGCGGCAATGGGTCCGGCGTTGTCCTCGACCTTCAGACCCAGGCCCCGCAGGCCCGCCTTGAGCGACCGCGCGTTCTCACGCAAGCGCAGAAGGAGTTCGGGGCGTCTGCGAATCAGGCGCAGGCTCTCCGCGGTCATAGCGGCGCCCGCGGAGCAGCCCAGCACCGCGCCACGCGCCACCGGGGTGCGCCACAGCTGCGCGATGGTTTGCGCATCACCAAGCGCAAACCCTCCGTGCGCGCCCAACGCCTTGGCAGTCGAGCCGCCGATCACCAGCCGGTCGAAGGGAAGCTGCGCGAGTTCTGCGCTCCCCCTTCCCTGCGGACCGATCGTTCCGAAGGCGTGAGACTCGTCAACCACCAGCCACCCGTTGAAAGGGGCGATCAGCTCCGCATACGCCGACAGTGGCGCAATGGCTCCCGTCGTCGCGAACACTCCGTCCGTGGCGACGAGTGGCCGCTGACCGCGCTCGAGTGTGTTTCCGAGCATGCGCGCCAGGTCTTGCACATCGCGATGCGCAAACGAATGGATTGGCTTGCCGGCCGCGTGGGCTCCTTCCCGCAGGCTGTAGTGGGCGGATTCGTCGATGTAGACAACATCACAGTCGGGCGCCAGTCCGGTGAGCGCGACAAGCCCGAACAGGTAGCCCGTTCCGAAATACATCGCAGCTTCCGTACCGAAGAACCGACGCGCTTCGGCCTCCGCTTGCTGGTTCGCGCCTGAACTGAAGCCATAGTGGCGCGGCAGGTGTGTGCTCGCACCAAACTGCCGCAGCGCAGCGCAGCCGATCTCGACGAGTTCCGGCGCGCCTCCCAGCCCGAGGTAAGCCGAGCCGCCGAAACAAAGCAGTTGCCGCCCGTCGACCATCATCGATGCGCCACTCGGCGATTCGACAAGACAAGGCGGTGATCCGCCGCTAGCCAAGGAGATCGTGGTGTTCATGCCAGATGCGGGGACGGGTTGTCTGTCGCGGGGAAGAAGTGCATGTGCCGATGGCGGTACGGGAGTCGTGCGAAGTCCATCGACAGCGCCGCACCGGTTTCAATGACGTGCCGATCCGTCGACAGCTTCGAGAACTCCCCGTAGTAGTGATGGCTCGACTTCACCGCGATGACCCGGGCTTCATGCAGAGGAACGCCCAACCCGGTGAAGGCGGATGGCGACAGCGTTTGTTGCCGCCGGCTGCTCAGGACGATGTCCGTGGCATTGACGCGGATCCAGGCGGCGCGACCCAGCGGATCACGAATACCCCCGACGCACTGCACGTGATCGGGCGCGAGCCCTCGAACGATTGCGAGCACCTCGAGAGGTTGTCCCGATACCGCTCCGCTCTTTCCGCCCAGGCTCAACCGCAAGCGCGTCCCGATCCCGGAATCGAAGCATGCCTGGACACTTTGCGGGTCGACCAGCATCCCCAGCGCGCTGCGAAGCTGCGTGCGCTCCAAGAGTTCGGCCAGCAGCACGGTGTGGTCGCCCGGCGCCCCGCCGCCCGGGTTGTCGCCTGCGTCCGCCAGCAGCCGAGGCGCTAGGCCCTGCGCGTCGAGACCTTCGAGCGCCTGGCTGACCGACTCCAGACGAGGCAGCATCGCATGGCGGATCCGATAAAGCGCCTGCGCAAGTTCTGTGGCCTGGGCCATTGCGAAGGCGGCGTCGCCGTCCGCCACCACCAGCACCTTCGTTCCCGCATCCGCCACATCGCCCCATGGGAAACCATGCACCAGGCTCACCGAAAGGACGCCCGGACGTTTCTCGACCTCGCTCATCTTGTCCACCAGGCCGCGCATCGGCTCGATGGTCGTGGGATAGAAGCCGACCATGCGGCAATCCGCGACGGCCATCACCGGACGGGTGACACCGCTTGCCGCGGCCCGGCAGGCGTCGAACAGCTCCGCGGCCCGGGCTTCGTAGTCCGTGTGGGGGTACTCGCGCATGAGGATGATGACGTCCGCATGCTGGGTCATGGTGGACGTCATGTGGCAGTGCGGGTCGAGCTCCACGCCAATCACGCATCGGGGACCCACGAGTTCGCGTACGGCGCGGATTAGGTCTCCCTCACAGTCGTCCTCGCCTTCGGCCACCATTGCGCCATGAAGGAACAGCAGCACCATGTCCAGCGGCATCGCCGCGCGCGCTGCGCTAAGGATCTCTCCGCGCAACTGCGCGTAAGCTTCGGCTCTGACCCGCCCCGCCGGTTGAGCGATGGCATACACGCCTTCGATCACCTCGTCGCCATAGCGGCGCGCGCGAAGGCGCCACTTTTCCACGATCGGGCCGACGTCGCCCAGCGCTCGCGCGGGTGTCGGTCCTCGAATGATGCCCAGTTCCTCGAACGACGCGAGGGTCGTGGGGTGCTCCGAGAATGTGTTGGTCTCCGTGACCAACGCGGATGTGAAGATCTTCATGAAAAAGAGCCTGTCTTAAAGCGCACGCAAGCGCGGTGCGAGCAAAGCGACGATCACTAGCGCGAGCACGAGTACTGATGCCGGCGCCGCCAGCCAGAGCAAAGCCAAGCGCTGTAGGGACGACGCATCGGGCGCCGCGCCCAGGGTTCCAACCCAGCCGAGCCCGATCCCCACAACGATGCCACCCAGTGATTGACCAAACTTCTCGGCGGAAAAGAGAACACCGAGGTATAGCCCGAGGCTTTCACCTTGCGCGGACGACTGTGTAGCGGTCTCCATCGCCAGTGTGGTGATTACTACCGTGAGCCCTCCACAAGCGACGCCGAACAGAACGGCTCCAGCAACCATCGGCGTGAGCGTGCGCGGTCCGGCAGTGAGGCAGACGACGCCGACGAGCGCCAAGAAGAGCGCGCCGCCAAGGATGCGAGCCGGGGCAACGCGACGCGCGACCCACGGAGCCACGGCAACGCCCGCCAACAGCGCGACAAAGATCGGCGTAAGAAGCAACGAGAGGCTTTCAGGACCTGCCTTGAGCAAATGCTTGTTGGCGTAGGGCAAAGCGCTGAGGAGCGCCGTCGAACTCGTGCCAAGTAGCAAAAGAACTAGCGCGACGCCATAGAACGCCTTGTTACGCAGCGTCGCGCGCAAAGCCTTCGGCAGCGACGGAGGCCGCTCGCGCTCGATCCCGGTGCGCATCGGGACCCTCCGCACGACGAGCCAGCAGACACCCAAAGCGACGAAAGCACCGGCGGCCAGCACCAGCGCGGCGACGAGGTAGCCGCCATGAAACTCGCTAAAGTGCGCAACGATCTGTGGCGCCAGTACAGTCACCAAGAGTCCTGCAATGGTCTGCCCAAGTGCACGGGATGACATCAAGGTGCTCCGGTGCTCCATGCCGTCGCACATATCACTCGCAATCGCTGTGTGGGCCACAGTGAAGACAGTGAGCAGCAACGATTGCAGGATCAAGATGGACCCCAGCACAAAGATCCTTATCGGCAGCGGAAAAGCCCACGTAGGCACAAAAAGCAGTACCAAAATGAAGGGGAGCGAGAAGGCACTGAAGGCAATCAAGTGACTTCGACTGCCCGCGGCACGCGCGGCGTTGTCACTTCGTCGCCCAATCCATGGGTCGAGCAGCAGATCAGCAAGCTTGGGAATCGCCAATAGCACGCCTGCCAGCGCGGGCGGTACCTTTGCAAACTCTGTCAGGTAGAACAGGAAAAGCAGAGGCACCACGCCAGAACTCAAGGTAGAGCCGAACGCCCCGGCACCAAATCCCGCCAGGGCTATGCGCGAGGGCGCGCGCATCTCAGCCATGGGAGCGATCCCTTGTGAACCGCAGCTGTCGAGTGCGTGCGGTATCCAACAATAGCTCGCGCTCCCCGTCCTTACCGGTCACCAGGCGCAGCGTGCCGTGCAAGGGTAATGCCGGATCTTCGCTGACCATCAGACAGGTATCGGCAATCAACGGCTCCAACTTGTAGGTGCTGCGTCCATACAGTCCCGCGATGCGCATCAACCCAGGGCGGCTGTCCTCAATCACGGCCTCGCCACCGAGTTCCCTGCTGCGCCACTTGCCCGCGAAGGCCTCGAGAACCTTCCGATCCTTCCCGGCGTTTTCGAGGCGATCACAGCGATAGCGCCGGCCTTGTTCGATCACGTCGATCGCGACAACCCTGTCAGCGTCGTTGCGCACCAGCTCGACCGTCAGGGCAATCACCGACAACAGATTCACCTGCAAGACGTCCGACGTCGATTGAGTCAAGGGGAGCGGAAGCCCGAAACTGCGCAGGACCAAGGTGTCCCCCTGCTTTGCAATGGCAAAGTGGCGGCCGTTCAAGGCACAGTGAAAGTCACCGCACAGCGCATCCGCAGAATCTGCGCTCACTGGTTCCTCCGCTGCTTCTAGTTCGTCCTCGAGCATCACGCTCAACAATCGCTGTGCAATCTCTACCGCGGTGACGTCGCTGCGGTTGCTCATGACCACGATCTGGACACCGTAATCAGGTGCCGCGATCATCTGACATGTTCCGCCCACCACGCCACCGGCATGATGAAGAATCTGCACGCCTCGCCATGTCTCACGAATGAGCCCAAAGCCGTAAGGGTGGAGGTATCCGTTGTTCAGTTCGGTTGGTGCCATCAACTCGTGTGAGAGCCGCTGCGGCCAGATCCTGGGCGTGATGAGGTGGCTCAGCCAGCGCTGCATATCATCCAAGGTGGACGCAATGCCACCTTCTCCGAGAATGACCGAGGGAAAGATCCCCTTCGAGAATCCGCCCTCGGCTCTCGCGATGTGCGAGGTCGCGCTTCCAAGCAGCGGATCAAGATCTGTACACCACAAGAAGGAATCGTTCATCGACAACGGCTCAAATAGCCGTTCACGCAGGCCTTCAGCCAAGGAGACCCCAAGCACGCGCTCGAGCACCTTGGACAGCATGCGGTAGCCCCCGTTGTTGTACATGAGCTGTTCGCCAGGCTTGAAGTTTTCTTCCTGCTGTCGGCACTGATAGTCGAAGGCCCCTTCGCTGGGCACAACGGTCATCCCGTTGGACAACAAGGAGAGGTCCAAATAGTCGCGCGTGCCCCCCGTGTGATTCATGAACTGCCGAAGTGTGCGGATTCCTTGAGTCGCTGGAAGCTCAGGCAGCCAGCGCCCGACGGGCTCATCGATCGAGAGCAAACCTTCATCACGAAGCAGCAGCGCGAGCGCTGAGGCGAAATGCTTGCTCGTCGAGCCGATGCGCATCTTCGTGGAGGGTGTGTTGATCAGGCCCGAGTCCAGGCTGGCCATGCCATAGCCGCGACGCAGAAGCGTCTTCCCATGGTGCTGGACGCTGGCCACCAGGCCGGGGGCGTCGTTGCGGTGAAGTTCGGAAAGCACGGCTTCCAGCTTTTCGGTGCGATGGAGGGTCATGGTTCTATTCGGTCCTAAAATGAATGATCAATCATTGTTTTTTCTGTGCAGCATGCCCAAACGAGATGAGAGCCACATGGCGTCGGTGCGTAAGCAAATCCTGGACGCCGCCCGCGTCGTGTTCGAACGCAAGGGAGTCGCTGACGCATCGATGGCCGAAATCAGCACGCAAGCGGGCCTTTCGATCGGCTCGATCTACGTTCACTTTCGTGCGAAGGAGGATGTCCTGCTTCAATTGATCGAAGCGGCGGATGTCAATGCCTCGCCCTTCGAGCAGTGCAGCAGTGCGGGAGAACTGCTGGGTCTTGTGGAAAGCCTGCTCAAAGCCCAGGAGCGCCCGGATGCCAGCAACCAGACGGCCCGCACGGCGCTCGAAGTCGCCGCGATCACGCGACGCAATCCGGACGTTCAGGCCGTTGTCACAAGAAACTTCAAGAGCTTGCGTCGCGCCCTGCTCGAGGCGGTGGCGCGCATCGGCCAGGCATCCGGTCATGCCGACGACGGCGAGATGCTTGCCATCGGAGAGTCGATCCTGGCGCTGCTGATCGCGGCCCAAGCCCAGATGCTGATCGGTGTTCCTACCAATGCTGAAGCCAAACTCAAGGCGGCGCGACTGCTGATCAAGTTGCTGCACGGCGCCCCCGTTCGGGTGAAGCGGTAGCCCACAACGGCTGCTCACTCGTATCGATGACAAAGGCTGCATCGTCAAAATCGATGTAGCCATCCGCGTAGGCTGCCGCCGGCGTGGTGTCTGAAGCCATCAGCAAGGGCGAGTCGAGGTCGACCAGGTCGGCCCACTGCGCTGCGATGAACGCCGGCTGGATGGCACGCGATCGTCCTCCCATGCACCCGACCATCACTTTCATGCCGCGCTCACGCGCTGCGTGAACGAGCAGCAAGGCAGCGCTCAAACCACCGCATTTGTCGAGCTTGATGTTCGCAACTTGGTATCTCTGCGCGACATCGTCCAGGTCTTCGATGGTCTGCAGAGATTCATCCGCGGCGATCGGAATCGGCGAGAAGTAGCCCTGCAGTTCGTGATCGTTCGCGGCGGGCAACGGTTGCTCGATGAGCACTACCCGGCAAGCGAGCAAGGCGCCCATCATTCGCTCAAGGTGGGCCATCGACCACCCTTCGTTCGCATCGACGGAGAGTGCCGCGTCCGGCCGTGCAGAGCGTACTGCCTTGATCCGTTCGATATCGAGCTCGTGCCCATCGAGCTTGAGCTTGAGAGCCTTGGCCGCCGAGTGCGACCGCGCTGCCAACGCCATGCATTGAGGCTCGTCCACCCCAAGCGTCACCATGGTGGGGAGTGGACGCAGCGAGGGCAGAAATGCCATGCGATAGGCGGGTTCCCCCCGTTGCGCGGCCATGAGCTGCCAGAGCACCCAATCGAGTGCGTTGCGTGCGCCACCCGCGGGCATCTTCTGGACCTCGCGCCAGGCACCAAGGAGGTCCTGCGGCAGCCAGTCGCGCATGGCCTCGATGTCTTGTTTCATCCGCAGCCCGTCCTCGCCGCGGTAGAACACGCCAGCGGCCTCGGCGCGCGCCACATGGCGCCCATGGCGCCCTTCCACGCCGAGGACACACTGCCCCGGCAGCACGCGCCCGGCAATGGCCAACGGCTGCTTGAAAAGGATGTCCTGCGCGGACGCGTGTATTTCCATCGCGTCTCGCCGCTCAGGAGAAGTCCATGGAGAACTGCAGCCCGATCGTGCGCGGGGTGATAAGGTTCACCCGCGCCGGTCCGCCCGCAGTGCTCAGGGTGGTATCGGCTGCAGTCTGCCCGCGGCGATTGGTCAAGTTACGCACAAACAGACCCACATTGACCTTGCCCACCTGCACGCCGCCGCGCAGGTCGATCGCCGTGTACGCCGGCAACCTGTATTGAGGGATCCCAGGGGAGGACTTGAAGCTGTTCAAACGGTCGCCGGTATAGCGCAGGGTCGCACCGAAGTACGCCGGGTAGCCGCTGACGCTGAAGTTGTAGTCGGCCTGCACGGCGGCCGAGACCCGCGCCGTGTTGGGCAGTCGCTCCCCAGCCCTTCCACCCAGATCGGGGCTGTCGTCGACGAGCTTCGCGTCGATCACGCTGAGCGATGTGGCCAATCGCAGCGAGTCGATCGGCGCCGCGCGCAGCGTCCATTCAAGACCGCGCGAACGCGCACGCCCCGCATTTCCTATGCCGGAAAAGCCCGCGCTCGACGTGAACACCTGCATGTCCTTCCAGTCGATCTGGTAGAGCGCCACCTCCGTCGACAGGCGGCCCGGTATCACGTCGCCTTTCCAGCCCAGTTCATAGCTCCACAGGCTGTCGGACTTGAAGGAGGAGTTGGTGAGCGGTGCTCCGGTCAGGGGATTCACGATAAGTGGCAGCGGTCCCCCTGGCCGGTATCCACTGGCAGCGCGTACGTAGATCGCTTGATGTTCGGCCGGACGCCATCTTCCTGTGAGCAGCCAGGTCGTCACGCCCTCCGATGACTGCGACGCAGGCTGGGGTTTTGGCGCGAAGATGCCGCTGAACTGCTGATCCAAGCGTTGACTGTTGCGGCTGTGGCGTACCCCCATGGTGACGTCGGCATCTGGCGTGATGTAGTAGGTGCCGGTGCCGAAGATGGCGGTTTCACGGAAGGTCGATGGAAACTTGGCATCTGCCAGAACCGGATTCGTCGGCTGCGCAAACGCGTTGAACGGGCTGAGATGCTGCGTCTTGGAGCCAGTCTCGTCGGTATAGAAGAAGCCCCCCAGCCATTCAAACTGCCGACTGCGCGGCGAGGTCAGTCGCACCTCCTGCGTGAACTTCCGGTTGTTGAACCCATAGTCCATGCCATACGCACTGTTGACGATTCCTTGCGGCGCGAGCAGCGGCACGTAAAGTGCAGAGGTGTCGACGCGGCCCGCGCTCGAGGTACGCTGCCATCCGGTGATCGCATCGAGCGTGGCCCACTTCAGATCGACTTTGAGTGCTGCAGAGACGAGGTCGTTGCGAACCTCGGATGGCTCGCTCAACATGAGCCGCTTGGTCCGTGCGCCGAAGAGGGGGCGACCTGTCGCGATGTCGGTGTCCTGGGTCGACGCTCCGTCGCGCTCCTGGTTCTGGGTCAGCGCGGTCAGCCGAACAGTCACGTCCTTCGAAGGCGTGAGGAGCAAAGCGACGCGAGCACCGTCCGTCTTCGAAGCGTCCACCAGGCGTCCGGAGCGATTGACGTCACGGATGAATCCGCCGTCCGAACGCTGATAAACGGTCGCCCGAAGCCCGGCGACGCCGTCGCTCAGCGGCGCGTTCAACATACCTCGCATGACGTGACCGGTCTTGCCGCCCTGCACACCGGAAGCTTCCGCGGTCACTTGGCCGCTGAACGCGCTCGAATCCGGCTCTACAGCCACATACTTGATCAGCCCCCCCATGGCGCCGGCGCCATAGAGCGTTCCCTGTGGTCCGCGAAGCGACTCGACGCTCGCGAGATCGAACAGGCCGAGATCGAGCGAGGAAGATCCCCCGCCTGCATAGGCGGAGCTCGAGCCGAATGGAACGTCATCCACGTACATGCCGACCGTCGCCCCAACTTGCGAGCCTGTCGAAATGCCGCGCATGGTGATCTGGCTTCCGCCCGTGCCGCCCCCCGACTGGTTGTGATTCATGCCGGGCAGCAATGCAGCCAGGTCACTCAGTGACTGGTAGCCACCACGCTCCATGTCCTCGCCTTTGAGCACATCCGCCGTCAACGGAACCTCCCTTGCCGGCTCTCTGCGTCGCTGCGCGGTGACGCTGATGGACTCGATCGATTTGGGCGCAGCGGACTCGGAGGTGGACACGGCAGGCGGCGCATCTGACTGCGCACTGGCGTACAGATGCACGCTGCCACAAGCAATGGCGATGGTGGCTCGCAGCCACGCAGGGCGCCGAGGTGCGCCAGAGTGATCCCGAAGAACTAACATTTGTCTCCTATCAAAATGAATGAGGCTTCGTTTTTTTTGAATTGTGCGGTTTTTCTCTTTCAGGTGCAAGTGGTAGTTCAAAAGGCTCTGCATGCGCGCGGATCAGCGCGGGTGCGACTGCTTTGACGGCGGCGAGACGACGGACAGAACCGCCAGACTTGGTGTATGGGTGCAAACAACTCAGGTCGCCCCGGGGACAGCTGCGGCGCCTTGTGCTCGACGGCGATACGAACAACACCTCGCGCACGGCACTTCGCGCTTCTTCACGTATGCGTGCGTCCGGGGACGGGGCCTGCCGTTCTTCATCGACAGCCGTCGCCGATCCGCTGCACCGGGACCACGGCGCCGCAGCCCACCGCGCCGCCGACGATCGGCGAGCACACCGATCGCATCCTGCGCGAGGTGCTGGAGATGGCGCCCGAAGCGATCGCATCGCTGCGCGAGCAGCGCGTCGTTTGAGAGGGCATCGATGACGCACAGCTTCGAAAACCTTCTTTGCGACGTGTCAGACGCAGGCGTCGCGACGCTCACGCTCAACCGTCCCGCATCGCTCAACGCCATCAACCGGTTGATGGCCGACGAAATGACGGATGCGCTGGAACGCCTCGCCGCCGACGCCAGGGTGCGCGTGCTGATCTTGCGCGGCGCGGCTCATGCGTTCTGCGCAGGCGGCGACGTGCGCGACATGGCGGGACAAGGCATCCGTCAAGCAGGCGAAGCCCTCGAAGGCATGAGCCGGTACCGCCGGCTCGTGCTCGCACTGCACGGTTTTCCGCGACCGGTGATCGCCGCCGTGGACGGCGTGGCCTCCGGCGCCGGCATGAGCCTCGCACTTCTGGCCGACATGGTCCTGCTGAGTGATCGCGCGAGGCTCTGCATGGTGTTCCAGCGTGTCGGCCTGATTCCTGACTGTGCCGCACTCTTCACCCTTCCGCGTCTCGTGGGCCTGCAGCGAGCGAAGGCCCTCACCCTGTCGGGGCCGAGATCGGCGCGCGAGATCGGCGCGACCGAAGCGCACGCCATGGGCCTGGCACTCGAAGTCCTGCCTTGGCAAACCCTGCATGCAAGGGCGGACGAAGTATCCGCCGCACTGGCCACCGGTTCGCCTACCGCGCTGTTGCTGACCAAGCAGGCATTGGACGCATCACTCCAAAGTGATTTGCCGACGATGCTGGCGATGGAAGCGAGTGCGCAAGCCATTGCCCTGGCAAGCGAAGAACACCGGATCGCGGTGCAGGCTTCGTGCGCAAGAAAAGGCAGTAAAGCGAATGGCCAGCGAGACGCGCTGAGAAAGCGGAGTCGTTATGCCTGAACGTCGAAAGAGAGCCTTCGGCGAGCTTGCATCGCGACCATCGCGCTGGGCAAAGCTTTTTCGAGCGACACCCGCGCCTGCTGCTCGACGAACCTTGCGAGTTGGCCTGACGCGGGCGCAATCTGCAGCCTCGACCCTCAATTGCAGAAGGACACAGAACGCACGAATTCGTTCGCATGCCGACGAACGGCCCCTGGCAGAATCGCAACATGCTTCTTCCAGCTCCCCTAGGTTCTCAGCGCGCGCAAGGACTTGCTGCCCAATTGGGCTGCACGGTGGGCGATTTCGCATCGTCGGATGGTCAGCCGGAGGCCGCGTTGCTCGGCAGCGTGGCCAGTCTTGCCGACATGCTCCTCGAGTTTGGCGCACGCTTCGATCCCGGCGAGAAGGTATATGTGTTCCGCAACTGGCCGACGCTCGAGGCTGCTCTGAGACACATCGTCGATTCGCGAAAATCGAGCTAAGCTGCTGGTGTTGCGGGATCAACGCCAGGTGCAAAGGCATAGATCTCGATGGTCTTGGCATTCCGTCGACGTTCAGGGCTGGAAATCCGTTGCGGGCGAAGCCGCGAATGCTGGGTGACAGATCGATGGCCTGCTGCACGTCGCGCTGAGGCGGCATGTAGGGTAGATGGCGTGCACAGTTCATTGACCGCGCGGGTGGTAAGGGCAGAAACCGGCGCCCTTCGCTTTCCTGTCGGCTAAGCGGTGATCAAACTCGGTTCAAAGGTTCTATCGGCTTCAGGTCGCTCGCCGATCATTTTTGCGGAGACGCGCCATCGGTCTTGCGAAGTCCGCGCAGGTTCATCGCGGCCAAGCAGACTTGGAGCGCAATCAGCGCCCAAGCGCTTGAATAAAGGCCCCAGACACCCCACAGCGCGTTACTTGCAAGAAATACCCAAAATCCAATGTTGCGCTTACTCTTCACGTTCGATGCAACAAGCCAGGCGGCGCCAACCGAGGCGACGAATGCGGGCCATTGCAGCCAAGAAATCCAGTCCATTGCGCTTAGCTCGCGGAAAACGTTGGCGGGTCTGCGGCCGCCGACCGGCTCCCTATCCAGGCGAGGCACTGTTCAAGTAACAGGTCGATCGATGCAAGCGCATTGCACTGCGGCTCGAAGATTGGCAACTCGCAATAGCGTTCGCCCCCGCGACGAATTTGCGTAGTTCCGAATAAGGTGGCGAGCGCGGGCGCCGGCATGAGTCTGTGATGAACCTCCCATTCCTTATAGCGCTCGGAATGCGAGAGCGCATCGCGCTCGTCACCGCGCACAGCGGGCGTCTTTGGCTGCTTTCGTACAACGAAGGAGTGGAAGGGCCGTGGCTGATGCATATATGACATGTCGGATGAGCAGAGACCGGGCGGAGCCCGGACTCGGAATGGGACTTCGTTTGATCCCAAGATGCAGAAGAGCGTACTCAACGGCTTTTGCAACGTTTGTCGGAAAAGATGCCGACAAGCGCGAGCCGGGTCCAGCAAGCGTCGGACCATCGCAGAAGTATCGCTGGACGTCCTAGACGAGACCGCGAGTTTCTTTCAACGTCGCGGATGTGCCGCGCCAAAATTTGAATGAACACCGTAGCTATCGACTGAGGATAAGCTGCAGAACGTGATCTACCAAGGCGATTGAAAGAGGCCAAAGGCGACGATGCGACCGCTCTGCTCGTTGGAGGAATTTCGATTTTTCGTTGCTGCGCATCTCCGCCGTGCGTGTACCCCTACGGGCACCATCCACAGGTTCTAGCGAAGAAGCAGCGTGACGACCTGCGGCGTGCTTTTCGCCAAGCCTCGATAGGGAACCGTGTTGAAGGCGAATCGCAGTTTGGTAAATCGGAACGGGTGTTCGACCCTGGCTGGGATGCTGGCCTTCACCTTCTCCATGTGCTCGGTCACGAACTCAGGTTGGATCAAGCACCCTGCCTGCCCGCGTTGTCACATGTCAGGCCGACCTTGCGGCGCGGCGCGCTCGCGCATGCCCGGGTAGCCTGAGTCGCCGAAGCCGTGTTTCGTCGATCTGATTCAAGAACTCAGGCACTTCCTGTCCGCCACCTCATCGCGCAGTTGAGCGCTCCCGAGGCCGGCCGGAGCCCGGGATGCTTCATCGAAAGTCACGGAGTTTGAGAGGCTGGACAGAAACGGCGACGCTCGAATGCATGAAGCTGGGCCTGAGCATGAACATCGTGAAGCTGCCCTCGATGGGCGGCGTGTTCCGCATCGCGCCGCCGCTCACCATCAGCGACAGCGAGATCGACCTCGGCCTCGAGCTGCTCGACAAGGCCATCGCCACCGCGGTGCGTTTGCAGCGGGCTTCCCGAGCGATCGCGATTTCATTCAAGCCGGCTTAAGTTTGGCGGCCGATACTGGCGTCGACGGTCTTCAGGCGTTGCTAGAGGTCGCTTCGGCGCCCGCTCTGGCAGCGGTTCCTCGAGCCGTGGGTCGTCACGAATCTTCCGCCATGGCCGCTTCGCATTGCGCCCATGCCGACAGCCGGGCGGTGCCATCGTCCTACGCTTTGCGCCGCCTGACATCGCACGATGGCGCCCATGACAGCGGAAGCGGCCAGCCTCCAGAGCCTTCCATTCGGCAGCGTGGTCACGTGGGATGTCGAGCCCGGCGCCTACTGCAGCGCGCACGAACGCGAGACGCGCGCCCATTTCGCGCGCCGGCTCGCCACGCTCAAGCGCTATGCCTACGCGGGCGACTGTGGCGGGCGCGCGGGGCCGAGCCTGCGCGCGGACGCGCCAAGGACCTATGGCGGGCATGTCTACTTCGTCCCGAGCGGCACCGTGACAGACCCCGTTCGCGCCCGCGCGATGGGTATCGCGGGTGCGGACGACCTGTTCGGCGGTGTCGTCGAATTCGCCTTCGTCGCCACCAAGGCGATCACCCACCCGTTGCCCGATGCCGGCGCCGCGCGTCCCGCGGGATGGTCGACGCACTTGGGGCACGCCGTCGCCGGCGCGGTGCTCGCGGGCTTTTCGGCCTTTTCGCCCGATGAGGCGCGCCGGGCCGGACGGCGCCTGCTCGAGGCCGGCGCGGTGCAGGTCAAGCCGGTGCGTGCCACGGGCGGCCGCGGCCAGACCGTGGCGCACGACACGGCCGAGCTCGACCGCCAGCTCGATGCGCTCGACGCCGGGGAGCTCGCCGCCCACGGCGTGGTGCTCGAGGAGAACCTGCGCGATCCCGACACCTTCAGCGTCGGCCAGGTCGTGGTCGACGAACTCACCGTGAGCTACCACGGCCGCCAGCGCATGACGCGCGACAACGCGGGGCTCGCGGTCTACGGCGGTTCCGACCTGATGCTGACACGCGGCGGCTTCGACGACCTGCTTGCCGCGCGCGACCTGAGCACGCCGCTGCGCACGGCCATCGACCAGGCCCGGCGCTACCACCAGGCCGTGCGCGACGGCTTCCCCGGCTTCTTCGCCTCGCGCGTCAACTACGACGTGGCGCAGGGCCGCAATGCCGCGGGCCGCTGGCGCTCGGGCGTGCTCGAGCAGTCGTGGCGCGTCGGCGGCGCCACCGGTGCGGAGATCGCAGCGCTGGAGGTCTTCCGCCGCGCGCCCGAACGCCGGGCGGTGCGGGCCTCGACCTTCGAGGTCTACGGCGCGGCCATGGTGCCGCCCCAGGCCATCGTGGCGTACCGCGGCGAAGACCCCGAAGTCGGGCCGCTCGCCAAGTACGCCCTGATCCAGAACCATGACAGCGACACGACATAGCACCATCGACATCCCCGTGGACGGCCAGCACATCGCCGGCACCCTGGTCGCCGCCTCGACCATGGTGCCGGGCGTGCTGCTGGTGCACGGCTGGGACGGCAGCCAGCAGCAGTACATGGCGCGCGCGCACGAGCTCGCGGCGCTGGGCTGCGTGTGCCTCACCTTCGACCTGCGCGGCCATGCGCAGCATGCGGACCAGCGCATGAGCGTGACGCGCGAGGACAACCTGCGCGACGTGCTCGCGGCCTACGACGCGCTCGTGGGCCATCCCTCGGTCGCTCCCGACGCGATCGCGATCGTGGGCAGCAGCTACGGCGGCTACCTCGCGGCGCTGGTCAGCAGCATGCGGCCGGTGCGCTGGCTCGCGCTGCGCGCGCCGGCGCTCTACCGCGATCGCGAGTGGCTCACGCCCAAGGGGCAACTGAGCCGCTCCGACCTCGTGGCCTATCGTCGCACGCTGGTCGGCCCGGACGACAACCGGGCGCTCGCGGCCTGTGCGGCTTTCAAGGGCGACGTGCTGATCGTCGAGTCGGAGGACGACCAGACGGTGCCGCACCCCGTGATCGAGAACTACCTCGCGGCCTTCAAGGGCGGCGTGCGCTCGGTCACCTACCGCGTGCTCGCGGGCGCCGACCACGCGCTGTCGCGCCAGGAGTCGCGCCAGGCCTACGGCACGCTGCTGGTGTCGTGGATGACCGAGATGACGCTGGGTGCGAAGTCGGTCGGCGCGCCGATCACCCGGCCGGTGCAGGCGGCGCCGGCCTGAAGGCGAGCATGGCCGCCGCCGCGATCCGCATCGGCATCTCGGGCTGGCGCTATGCGCCGTGGCGCGGCAGGTTCTATCCCGCGGGGCTCGCGCAGCGGCAGGAACTCGCCTTCGCCTCGCGCGTGCTGCCGACGATCGAGATCAATGGCTCCTTCTATTCGCTGCAGCGGCCTTCGTCCTACGAGGCCTGGCACGACGAGACGCCCGCGGGTTTCGTGTTCGCGGTCAAGGGGCCACGCTACATCACCCACATGCGGCGCCTGAACGACGTGCGCGTGCCGCTCGCGAACTTCCTGGCCTCGGGCGTGCTCGCGCTGCGCGACAAGCTCGGGCCGATCCTGTGGCAGTTTCCGCCGCGCATGGCCTGGGATCCCGAGCGCTTCGAGGCCTTCTTCTCGCTGTTGCCGCGAAGCAGCGCTGCCGCCCTGAAACTCGCGCGCGAACACGACGACAACGTGGCGGGGCAGGCCTGGCTGCACACCGGCGGCCGGCGGCGCATCCGGCATGCCGTCGAGGTGCGCGACGACAGCTTCGTCGACCCGGCGTTCATCGCGCAGTTGCGTCGCCACTGCATCGCGCTCGTGGTGGCCGATACCGCGAAGCGCTGGCCGCTGCTGGAGGACCTGACGGCCGACTTCGTCTATCTGCGGCTGCATGGCGACAAGGAACTCTACGCAAGCGGCTACAGCCGGCAGGCGCTGGCGCGCTGGGCCGAACGCATTGCAGCCTGGCGCAAGGGCCGGCAGGTGCGGGACGCGCGTCTGGCCTCCAAGGTCGCGGCGAAACGCGGCGCACGCGAGGTGTTCTGCTACTTCGACAACGACATCAAGGTGCATGCGCCCTACGACGCGGCGCATCTGGCGCGGGCGCTGGACCTGCCGACGCGGCTGGAGGAGGGCGCGCGCGACCGCTTCGCGCTGCCGGCGGAGATCTCGTTGCGGCCGGCGCGGAAGAAGCGGGCGTAGGACGCCCGCACGGCCGCGCCCGTCCGCCAAGTGCATCCAGGTAGCAGCAGCGTCCTACAGGTGGAGCGGGGGCCGCGCCCTACTTTCGGTTTCCCGAGGTCACCGACGAGGCGAGCATGCCGAGGCCGAACGAGCAGGACAAAAACAGCGAAGGTGCCGAGCCTTCCGGGAAACGCGGCTTCCTGAACCGCCTCGGCCCCGGCCTCATCACGGGCGCCGCCGACGACGATCCCAGCGGCATCGCCACCTACACCCAGGCCGGCGCGCAGTTCGGCTACGGCATGGGCTGGACCCTGCTGCTGACCTATCCGTTGATGGTGGGCATCCAGCTCGCGAGCGCGCGCATCGGCCGCACCACGGGCCGCGGCCTCACCTCGGCCTTCGCCACCCTGTGGCCGCGCCCGGTCGTGCTGCTCGCGGTCCTGCTGCTGCTGGTCGCCAATGTGGTGAACCTCGCGGCCGACATCGGTGCCATGGCCGAGGTCGCGCGGCTGGGCCTGGGCGGGCCCGAGGCGCTCTATGCGCTGGGCTTCGGCCTGCTGTCGCTGGCGCTGCAGGCCTGGCTGCCCTACCACCGCTACGTGCGCGTGCTCAAGTGGCTCACGCTCTCGCTGCTGGCCTACGTGGGCGTGGCGCTGGTGGCGCACGTCGACTGGAAGGCCGCGCTCGCGGGCGCGCTGCTGCCGCGCCTGCACGGGGATGCCGAGAGCATCAAGATGGTGGTGGCGATCCTCGGCACCACGATCAGTCCCTACCTGTTCTTCTGGCAGGCGGCGCAGGAGGTGGAGGAGATCGAGCGCATCCCCGGGGACCACGCGCTGCGGACCCATCCCGCGCAGGCTCGCGCGCAACTGCGCCGGCTGCGGCTCGACACCTGGGTCGGCATGGGCTTCTCCAACGCGATCGCCTTCTCGATGATCGTGGCCTCGGCCGCCACCCTGCATGCCCATGGCCAGACCGACGTGGCCTCGACCGCGCAGGCGGCCGAGGCGCTGCGTCCGGTGGCCGGCAGCGCGGCCTTCGCGCTGTTCGCGCTGGGGATCGTCGGCACCGGCCTGCTGGCGCTGCCGGTGCTCGGCGGTTCGGCCGCCTATGCCTGCGCCGAGTTCCTGCGCGTGCGCCGCGGGCTCGAGCAGCCGGTGGGCGCCGCGCCGGCCTTCTACGGCATCCTCGCGGCCGCCATGGTCTGCGGCATCGGCATCAGCCTGTGCGGCGTCGATCCGATGAAGGCGCTGGTTTGGGCGGCGGTGCTCAATTCGTTGATGTCGGTGCCGATCATGGTCGGCGTCATGTGGGCCGCCGGCAGCCGCCGCCTCATGGGCGAACTGGTGCTGCCGCTGCACTGGCGGGTGCTGGGCTGGGCCGCGACCGCGGTCATGGCGCTGGCGACCCTGGCCTTTCTCTGGACAAGCCTGCGGTCCTGACACGAGACGGTAAAAGTCCAACCGCAATGCAAGGCTGGTCAGCACGATGGCTTTGGGCCCCTGCTCAATATGATCTTCCTCGTCAGTAGCGATGTTTCCGCTCGTGGACTTCTTGCGATTGTGCCACTCACGGAGACCAATTTAATTTCGACAACCGTGGAGGTGAGAGCCGCAGAAAGCGTCGCCGCGGCAGAAGCGCGTCAGCGCTGTCCTGCCGCTCGCCGCGTACGGCCTACACGCAAGTTTTTTTTTCGCACACACGAATGGCGGGTTCGCCTTCGACACGGACCAAGGCTCTTGCCGACCGTTGATGCATGACAGATCAACTCCTCTCCCCAGCCGAAACGGAGCCCTCGTCCAACAGCTCTCGCATAGATGAAATGCGCGCGTTCATCTCGTCCAAGGGTTTTCCGTGCGTGGGCGCGAAATCCGCGCTCAACAAGAAGCGCATACGGTTCATTCAGCTGCAGACGTTGGGAGACCCATCTCAGACACCAGCGCTTTTCGACGCCCTTGTCGCCTACTCAACGGCCTTTCCCGACCCGGGCCTCGTGCCGGTGAGCTTCGTTGCCCTCTTCGACGGATTTCCCACTACCGAGATCGAGTTCGAAACAGCCCTGTGGACCCAACTTCAATCGCTGCATGACCTTGATCGAGC
This sequence comes from Variovorax sp. Varisp41, assembly GCF_047325085.1. Lineage (NCBI taxonomy): Bacteria > Pseudomonadati > Pseudomonadota > Betaproteobacteria > Burkholderiales > Comamonadaceae > Variovorax > Variovorax sp. Varisp41. The sequence continues at coordinate 1,586,977 of NZ_CP168541.1, read as the reverse complement.
ACGCGGCTATAGGTGGAACGGTGAAGTTAGCCACGATCCAGAGCGCAGCGATTTCTCATTTAGCGTGGGAGGCCGGGCCTTCTTCGTCGTGGGTATGCACCCGCAGGCTTCGCGCCATGCGCGCCAATCGCCCATCCCTTGCTTGGTATTCAACTTCCATGATCAGTTTGAAGCAATGAAATCGTCCGGGAAGTACCAGTCGATGCAGGAGGCCATCCGGCAGCGCGAAATTGCGCTGCAGGGATCAATCAATCCTGCGCTCGCCCGCTTCGGTGAAGCCTCTGAAGCGCGGCAGTACTCTGGCCGCGCCGTGGAATCGAATTGGAAGTGCCCATTTCATCATCACTCTTGAAAGGACTCGAATGACCGAGGAGAAATCGCTGACCCACACAGCTGGCTGCTGCCGTATTCCGCCGCAATCGGGCGTCGCCTTCACCTTGCGAGGCGGTCAGATCCTGCGCATCAACGATCCATTCGGCGAACAGGTTGCCGACCTGTACGCCTTCGCACAGGACGACCACAGTTGCAGCCTGTCCTCCGGACGGTCCATCGACTATGCTTCAAAGATCTACCTGACCAAGGGCGATCTACTCTACGCAAACAACAGCCGCCCAATGTTTCGCATTGTCGAGGACACGGTCGGTCGACACGACTTCCTGTTAACGCCGTGCAGCCAGGAGATGTTCGAAATTCTGTATCAGCACCACGGGCATCATCCCAGCTGCTTTGAGAATCTGTACCGAGCTTTTGAACCCTACGGAATTCGTCCAGACCAGATTGGAACGACGTTCAATGTTTTCATGAATGTCGGCGTCACCGCGACCGGTGAGGTTCAGGTCAAGCCGCCCATATCTCGCGCCGGCGACTTCATTGAGCTATGCGCCGAGATGGACCTCATCTGCGGATTGACAGCGTGTTCGGCTGAGAATTCGAACAATGGCTCTTTCAAGCCCATTGACTACGAGATACGCTAAGAGGTTCGCGGGGTACAGCAGTCAAGAGAGGCATCGAGGCGCGCACAACATCGTCCGGCTTTGGAGATGTCTCCATCATCCCCGCTGCAAGCAGCGCCATTTCTTTGACGCTGCGGCAGCGGCCTCTCAAGCTGCGCAGGACGGTTGCGTCGTTCTGGATGGTGCTCACCACCTTGCGCAGGGTTGCGAGTCGTTCTTCATCTCTCGGCGCCGACGCGTGGCGCGCCAAAGTCGACAGCAGGTTCCCGAGGTGGTCTCTCAAAAGCAACTGTTTCCGTGTCATCGGATCGACGTAGATTGCTTGCAGGCCGAACTTCGCGGCTTGATACTTGTTGTACTCGTACACGAGGTAATCTTCGTCCCGGGGGATAAACGGTTGTGACTCCAACAGCCACGTTCCGAGAAGTTGCGCGAAGCTGGCGAGTGCGGCGGCTCGCTCGATAGACAACGGGCTATCAAGGACGCGAATCTCGACAGTCCCATACTCAGGCTTCGGTCGGATGTCCCAATGCAAGTCCTTGATTGACTTGATGACCCCGCACGCAAGCCATTTAGACAGGTACTCGGTGAGTTCGTGCCAGGAGTTCGTAAATGGCGCGCGGGGTCCTGTAGGAAATGGGTTGGGGCAGTACGTCCGGGTGGAGTCGAATCCGGTGTCCCTTCCTTCCATGAAGGGACTGGACGCCGAGAGCGCAATAAAATGCGGCACGTATCTGGCGAGCTGGTGCATCAATAGCGGGACACGCTCAACGTCAGCGCATCCAAGATGAATGTGCTGCCCGAATACAGTTGTCTGCTTAAGTACTTCCCCGTACAGCGAAGTCAGGTCGCGATAGCGTGGGCTGTCGAAGATCTGCTGTTCCGACCAGTGCTTGGAAGGATGCAGCCCGCCGCCGGATATGCGGGCGCCGTGTTCGGCGGCTGCGCACGAGACCCTGCTCCGCAGAGATTCGAGGTCAGTAGCTACCTCACAGGCATTCGCACAAACGCCTGTGGAGATCTCGATCATGCCGGCGCTCACCTCAGGAACGATTGCCCCTCGTGCCAAAGGCCTGGGCAGACGTGCGGCCTGAAGGATCTGCGGGCTCCGCTGAGCGAGATCGCCCGTCTCTGCATCGATGAGCTGCAGTTCGAGTTCGACACCGAGGCTCATATCCGCGGACGGTGCAAAGTCGAATGAATGTTGAGCAGAGTTTGACATGGTGGCCTCGGTTTTGCTGATGAACCTCGCAGACGGCGCCTGTTGTGATTGGTGGGAGGTCTTGTCTCTGCGTCACAGATCACACAAGCCTTCAAGTGAACTCCACGTAGGACAAGTCGAATTGCTCATGTGCGGGGACGCGTGCAGAGCGCCGTAGGCAGGCGCGCGATCCAACAGCGCGGTGATTGGCGCTGCGGGTCCGCATCGCTGACGCTCACCCCGATCGTAAGGATCTGTCTTCCTGAATCAGGCATCGGTCGCGACTTGGTCTATCGATAAATGGAGGCGGGATTACAAGACCGCCCGATGTCGGCCGACGCCTCTTACGCTGTCGATCCCTAATCTACTGCGCCTCACTGCACGACGAGAGGATCATGACCACACCAGACTTCTTCGCTCAATTTTTCCGCGACGGCTGGGAGGTGCGTTGCGCAGTGACTCGCGCCGCCCCCGGTGGCAACCTTTCCGGCCGCGCAGAGATTGTTCAAGGCGATCAGGTCAGATTCACAATCAATTCGTCTGGGGTCTATAAGACGCGCCTCGAGCTCGCTGAAGCTCTGAAGAAAGATGCCTTCAGGTGGATCACCGGCCAGCAGCGCGACCGAAGGGCTTGAACAGCTTCGCGCGCACAGTTCCGTTGCACCCTAAACGTATCCCATAACGCCATCGCACTGCAGGTCATTCGCTGTGACACCTGAGTTTGCAACAGAGATCTCTTCGGTTCCTGAGGGGACGGTTTTCCTGCGGTGTACTGGCTGTTCGGCGTACGCCCGAGAGGTCCATAAGATGCCACTGTGCTCTCCCATCGCGCCAAAAATTTTTCCATGATCAACAAAGACAGAAACACCTCGGCCTCCGACACCGAATTCCTCGAATTCGCGCAACGGGTCTTTCAGTTGGCGCGCACCGGCGATGCTCAAATGTTGAAGCGCTTGTTGACAAAGGGGCTGCCGCCTAACATGAGCAATCACAACGGCGATACGCTCTTGATGCTCGCCGCGTATCACGGCCACGCGGAAGCTGCGGAGGCATTGCTGGAGGCCGGTGCCGAACCTGATCGATTCAATGACAAGGGCCAGACGCCACTGGCTGGAGCAATATTCAAGGGGTTTCAACCCATCGTTGAGTTGCTGCTGGAACACGGGGCTCAGCACGGCTTTGCGCCGCCCGGCGCAAAGACGCCGGTCATGTTCGCAGCGATGTTCAACCGACTCGAGATTTTGAAAGTGCTTCTAGAGCGTGGCGCGGACATCGATGCTCGGAGCACAGAAGGTTTGTCGGCACTTGACCTCGCTCGAACTATGCGGGCACCCGACTCGGTGGCCTTCTTGGAAGCGCTGAGGCCGGCCTGACGCTGATCCGTCAAGCGACGGACCGATTGGTGATTCCGAGCAACTTGGGAAGAGACTTGGCGGTCATTCGGCCTCGGTGGTTAGCTGGACACTCCGAGTTCCGCACGTGGCACCCAACGCGAATGCAGGAGAAGCGAGCTGTTCTGAGGCACGGGAGGCTTCCATGGATGACGAGCCGAAGAAATCCGGACTCAACAAGTAGCTGATCGACTTGAAGAAAATCCGCCGAGCGAGGTGTTGAGCCGAAGTACTTGGCCGCAGCAAATGCCGGATGCCGGACGCGACGAGAACAATGGACTGTTCCGCCGGACAGGTGCGGGTGGATTCCAGCGAGCGGACGCGCCCTGCTTTCGGCGAATCTCGGTGCACGTTTGACGAACCGGATCCTGGGACGTTCAACTGGGTGCCGATACAGGAAGACGGCTAGCGTCGGCTGGGACAAGAACTCCTCAAGCCCGCACATCTGCAAACGCTGGGTCAAGCCTAGCGATCGCCACTTCTCGCTGCTGGCCTCGCGGAAGATGACCGACACGGCCCCAGTATCAGTGTCGAGGAAAGGACGCGTCGCCTGCGGTGCCTTCCGTAGACCTTGCAGGCGCAGCCTTGAATGCCTGGATCGTAAAACCTTTGGGCGAGCCGGCGGTGGACTACCTTGCGGACTGGCCCGGCTTTGATCGCTTACTCGAGCGCGGAGCGATCCATGTAGGTAAGCGTCCGGCCAACCCATCTTGATCCCCGCCAGAAGGCCTAGGAGCATCGTGTCCACTATTCCACTTATTTCTTGGCGGACACGTGAACACTATCGAGACGACGGTCAAAGGAGATCGGCGCCGCAGGCGCCTCCATACCGATGAGTTCAAGGCGAGCCTGGTCGCCGCCTGTTCCCGGCCCGGAGTGTCGATCGCCTCGGTGGCATTGGCCAATGGCATCAATGCGAACCTGTTGCGCCGCTGGATCGAGCAAGGCGGTCAACGGTTGCCCAGCGTCGAGTCGATCGAGACGACTGTCGACATGCCGCGGGATCGAGCCAAGGCGGCGTTCGTGCCCGTGCAGCTCGACTCCACGCCCTCGTCGACAGCATCTGACATCCGCATCGAACTCCAGCGCGGCGCGACCACAGTGGTCGTGAACTGGCCATCCAGTGCCGCCGCGGCGAGCGCTGCTTGGCTTCGCGAGATCTTGCGTTGATCCGCGTCGAGTCGATCTGGATGGCGGTGCAGCCGCTGGACATGCGCGCCGGCACCGAGGCTGCCCTGGCCCGAGTCGTGTTGGTGTTCGGCGCTGCACGCCCGCACCATGCCTACCTCTTCGCCAACCGGCGCGCCAACCGCATGAAGGTGCTCGTGCACGACGGCATCGGCGTGTGGTTGGCCGCAAGGCGGCTGAACAGCGGCAAGTTCGCCAGGCCCAAGAACATCGACGGAACGCTCACACTGAGCCGGCCGCAATTCGATGCGCTGGTACTGGGACTGCCCTGGCAGCTCGTCGGTGAGGCCGGTGTGATCACCACGCTGTAGCGCGTCCGTTGTGGTATCTGCGGATGGCGTGTGGGCATGGTTGCCGGCACGATCACTGTCCGTGATCGCCGACGACATCGACACACTGGACCCACAGGAGCTTCGCGAGAGGCTGCGCAAGGTCGACGCGCAGTTGGTTCCAGAAGTCGATCATCGACAAGCTCACGCACGAGAACGCGATCCTCAAGCGACTGAAGTTCGCCGCCAAGAGTGAAGCTTACAACGCCGAGCAAAAGAGCTTGCTCGAGGAGACGCTGGACACCGATCTGGCCGCCGTCGCTGCGGAGATCGAAGCACTGCATGCAGCGAGGACGTCCCCTGCCGAGAAGCAACAACCCAAGCGCGAGAAGCTGCCGGCGAACCTGCCGCGCCGCGAGGTCCACCACGAGCCCGAGAACACCACCTGCGGGTGCGGCGAGCCGCTGCAGCGCATCGGCTAGGACATCGCCGAGAAGCTCGACTACCAGCCGGGCGTGTTCACGGTCGAGCGCCACATCCGCGGCAAGTGGGTGTGCAGGTGCTGCGAGAAGATCACCCAAGCGCCGGTGCCGGCTCACGTCATCGACAAGGGGATGCCCACCACCGGCCTGCTGGCGCAGGTGCTGGTGGCCAAGTACCTGGATCATCTACCGCTGTACCGGCAGGAAGCGATCTTCGAGCGCGCGGGCCACGTCATCGCCCGCTCGACGCTGGCCCAGTGGGTGGGTGAGTGCGGCACACAGCTGCAGCCGCTGGTGGATGCACTGGCAGCACAGCTGCTGCGACACGACGTGCTGCATGCTGACGGACCCCTGTGGCAATGCTCAAGCCCGGAGCGGGAAAGACGCACCGGGCCTACCTGTGGAGCTACTGCACGACGCAATTCAACCCGGTCCAGGGCGTCGTGTTCGACTTCGCCGACACCCGTGGTGGACAGCACGTGCGCGACTTCCTGAAGCTGAGCGCAGCCGGTGTCAAGCCGAGGTGGCAGGGCAAGCTCGTCACCGATGACTTCAGCGGCTACAAGGCCTGCTTCGAACTCGGGGTGACTGAGGTCGGGTGCATGGCACATGCGCGGCGCAAGTTCCACGAACTGTGGGCCAACCACGGCAGCCTGGTCGGCGAACAGGCGCTGAAGTTCTTCGGTCCACTGTATGACGTCGAGCGCGAGGTGGCGCGGGCTGATAGCGGCAGCAGGCTCGAACTGCGACGACTGCGATCAAGGCCGGTGGCCGATGCGTTGCATCAGTGGATGCGCCAGCAGCGCCAGAAGATCCCCGACGGATCGGCGACCGCCAAAGCGATCGACTACAGCCTCAAGCGCTGGGATGCGCTCACGCGCTTCCTCGAAGATGGAGACCTGCCGATCGACAACAACTGGGTAGAAAACCGGATCCGGCCGGTCGCGCTCGGCCGCCAGAACTGGCTGTTTGCTGGATCCCTGCGCGCCGGCAAGCGCGCCGCGGCGATCATGAGCCTGATCCAGTCGGCCAAGCTGAATGGGCATGAACCGTATGCCTACATCCGCGATGTACTTGAGCGGCTGCCTGCGCAGCCAGCAAGGCGCATCAGCGAACTGCTGCCCCACACCAATGGCAGCCACGGGTCCGCCACTAGCGCCGGCCCGCGTCCTTCAAGGCCTCAGCCATGGCCGACACGATTGGCCCAACTGCAGATGGCGGAAACGGGGACACGCTACTGACGTTGATCTCGCACAGGACGTAGCGCTCTGGCTCTTCGGGTGACGGTTCTCCGAACATGAAGTCGCAGTCCCACAGTAGCGGCAAGTGCTCACGGTGCAAGCCGACACGTTGCCGCAGGAGTTCGACCCACTGGGTCTCCAGCATGCGGCGCAGGTATTGGAGCTGCGGCAGGTCAGCCGGGTAGTACAGGCGGGGCCCGGCAGGTGGCGCGGGTTCTCCGTCTTGCCCCGGGGTACAGCGCATTGACGGCCTGGTGCCCGAATCCACCGACGCGATCCCCAACGAGATAGGCACGCACCATCCCCTCTATCAAGCGCGGCTGCCATGCCTGGTCAATCATGTGGCCACCGTTCGCCGTCTCGAAATACGGCGCCATGCGTTGCAGCAAGGCAGGCATGTCCAAGACTTCTTCCTCACTGCCACGCTGGGCGTGCCGCACCCGCAGTTGCGTCGAATCCGCGATGGCCTCGACCCGCCATACGCCTATGCCACTGTGGCCGCGATGCTGTTTGAGTACCCGCGCTCCCGTGCGCAGCCGTCCGGGTAGTTCTGTTGCAAGTCGATCGAGTGAATCCACGCGCACCACGTCGCTGCCAAAGGGCAAGTCGCGCACGTCCAGCAGCACGTCTTTGGTGCCCAGCCGCAGGATGGCATCCGGGTGCGCGCTCACCAAAACACCTCGCTGTGCGACCTCCCTGAGCATCGCATCGAGCTGATCACGTCTGCGCCCACTCTCGGCAGGGTTGTGCCAGACAAGCACCCCGTCAACGCGGTGCAACTGGGTCGCGACTTCGTCCGCAAAGTCGTCGTGGTACACGGCGGGCCCCGCGGCGATGCCAGCGGCCTTGAAGGCGTCGAACAAGGCGGCGAAGCGGCTCTCGCGCGAGTCGGCACGATCACGCATCGCGCGGTCGCCGGGGTAGAGCAACGCTACGGTAGTCGGGCGTTCCATCAGCATCTCCTGTATCGGCACAAGCTCAGTGCGGCAGCAGCGTGACCGCCAGCCCCACCACCGCGCAGGCCGCCAGCAGCGGCATGATGCCCAGCTTGAACCGGAACAGGGCTACGGCTGCTGCTACGGCGATAGCGGCGGCCGCCGCGTCGAAGCGCTCCGTGAAGCCCTGCGGCCACACGACGTGGTAGACGAAGAAAAGCGCCAGATTCAGGATCACGCCCACGACTGCGGCCGTGATCGCCGCCAGCGGCGCGGTGAAGCCCAGTCGGTTGTGCGTGGCCTCGATCAGGGGGCCACCGGCCAGGATGAACACGAAGGACGGCAGGAAAGTGAAGAAGGTCACTACCGTTGCTGCGGCCACCCCACTCGCGAACGGCCCCCAGGGCCCCAGTGCCTGATGCAGCCAGCCACCTACGAAGCCGACGAAGGCCACCACCATGATGAGCGGCCCGGGCGTCGTCTCGCCCAGGGCAAGACCGTCCATCATCTGCGGCCCGGAAAGCCAGTGGTACTGCTCCACGGCGCCTTGGTACACGTAGGGCAGGACCGCATAGGCGCCGCCGAAGGTCAGCAGCGCGGCCTTGGTGAAAAACAGACCCATCTGCGTCAAGGTCTGATCCCATCCCTGAAACATCACCAGCCCGGCAACAGCGGCCACCCAAAGGCCCACACCGCCCGCGAGCACCTTGGCCAGGAAGGCCGGCGACCAGCGCGCATGAGCCGGCGTGGGAGTGTCGTCATCAATCCGCGCTGCGCCATAGTGCTTCTCGACAGATCCATGTCCCCCGCCCAGGGCGAAAACACCGGGCACCCAGCGGGAACCGAGCCAGCCGATCAGCGCCGCCACCGCCACGACGGCGGGGAACGGGGTATCGAAAGCGAAGATGGCGATGAATGCAGCAGCGGCGATGCCCCACATCCAACGGTTCTTCAGCGCACGGCTGCCGATGCGATGGGCCGCGTGCAGCACCAGTGCCGCCACCGCCGGCTTGATGCCATAGAAGATGCCCGCCACCGCTGGCACGTGGCCAAAGCGCATGTACACCCACGACAGCGCGATGAGGATGAAAAGCGAGGGCAGCACGAACAAGGCGCCGGCGATGATGCCGCCCGCAGTTCGGTGCATGAGCCAGCCAATATAGGTCGCCAGTTGCTGCGCCTCGGGGCCCGGAAGCAGCATGCAGTAGTTGAGCGCGTGAAGGAAGCGCTTGTCGCTGATCCAGCGACGCTGCTCGACGAGCTCGGTGTGCATGATGGCGATCTGCCCGGCCGGGCCGCCGAAGCTGATGAAGCCCAGCTTGAGCCAGAAGCGGAACGCTTCAGCGAAAGTGACAGGCGCGGGGGCCTGGGAAGACGGTTCGGGCAAGGCGGTGTCCACGGACGAAGCTCCGGCAAGGTCACCAGCGCTTGGACGGACACCGTCTACCCCGAAAGGCCGGGAGGCTGTGTTCCCGATGGCGTGATCGTAACAGCCTCGTCGAGGCTGGCGGCCTTAGCCATGCAGTCCCTTGCAATCAAGCGGACAAATCCCGCCGGCCGTCAATGTGAGTTCGCCGGACGCTTACCCATGTAGCCCCGATGCCCAGAAAAAATTGGCAGTGGTGCGCGATCGTCGTCGGCAAGCCTGGTGGTCGCTTACCAGAAGGTCGTGGCCCCTGGCTGGAAGGCGTCACGCCACGGGTTGCCGTCGGGCGCGCTATCGTGGCCGCTCGATACGGCGGCGGGGTGCACGACTAAATGGGCGGCCTTAGAGAACAGACTCAGAAAATTCTCGAATTGAGTCAGCGACGGTAGCCGAACGCATTGCGATGACTGCGTTCGGCTACAAGCCTTGCGGCCGGTTATGCGACCTGCACGTCGATGCGCCGCGGCTGCGCATGCTCGGCCTTCGGAATACGAAGCTTCAGCACGCCCTGTGCGAGTTCCGCCGACACATTCTCGGTATCCAGCTCCTTGCTCAACGTGAAAACACGTCTAAACCGTGCCAAGCCAACTTCGGTATGTTGGGAAGTCAAGCCGTCCGGCACGGTCAGGTCGGACTCGGCCTCGATCGTCAGCGTGTCCGCTTCGACATGCAGGTTCAGCTTCTCGCGACTCACGCCGGGCAGATCTGCGAATAGGGTGATGCCGTTTGCATCCTCGACAACGTCCACCGGAGGCGTTAGCGCAGCGTCGCTGTAGCGCGACCGATCCTGCGAGGTAGGACCGCCACGCGCGGCGTTGCTGTGGGTGGCTCGGACATCGTTCGACATGACATATCTCCTTTCTCGGTTGGCGACCTGTGGGGTTACTGGATGGCGATGCGGCGCGGCTGTGCAGAGGCGCGGCGCTGCACCGTGATGTGCAACACGCCATCGCGCAGCTTTGCGTCGACAGCTTCCGGATCGGCGTCATCGGGCAACGTCAGCACGCGGCGGAAGCGTCCGTCGAAGCGCTCGTTGATGTGCACGGCCGCTTTGGCCTGTGCATCGGGCAGCGGGCTCTTGCGCTCGCCTGCGATGGTCAGCAAACCACGTTCCAGATTGACTTCGAGCGTGGAAGGATCAACGCCTGGCGAGAAGGCGTAGATCTCGATGGTCTTGGGCGTACCGCCGACATTGAGAGCAGGAAACCCGTTGCGGGCTAAGCCGCGAATGGTGGGTGACAGATCGAAGGCCTGCTGCACGTCGCGCTGCAGGCGATCCATCTCCGCGAAAACGTCACGAGGAAAAAGGGATCGGTACATAGCGAAAACCTCCATTCAAGTGTTGAACGGAGCGCCGGAGGCGTCTCCAGCGCTTCCGGTGAGTGACATAGCGATTCAGCACAGAGATTCAAGAGGCAAAAAAAGCTATCCGGAGCTTAAGCGCGATTGCTACGCGTAGGGCAGACAGCACTATCGGCGCCTCCAATCGCAACGAGCCGCCAGCCGTGCTGCGTGATTGCGCCGGCCTAGCAGCCCGGGGGGCCCGGCTTTACGCTGTGTTCACATGCTGACGTGGGCGGCGGCCTCAATGCCGACGGTCGATGAAAAAACTGCGGAGCTATTCACACCATTTGGACTGTTTCGGACTGTCCTGTGCAGGCTTTTTTACGCTCGCGGCACTCCGAACCCGGAGCCGAACAGCCCGCCCCTTCCGCTTGCGCGGTGGCGCTTCCGGATCCTCTTCGCGCGGCCCGACCGCAAGGTCTTCGATCATCCCCTGCAGTTGCACCAGGCCAGCCGCCATGGCTGCGCCGTAGGTCTTCTCGGAGTCCCGCTGCTCGTCAACCGCGAACCATTTCCCGTCGGGCGTGAGCTCCGCCATGCGCCAACGGTACGCCTTGTTGGCGGACTGGATCACGGTCACCGCTAGGTGGCGGAGGGGCTGCCTGCCTCTATCTTCCCGTGCGGCACGCGCGCCAACCGTCAGAAGCTGGCTCGTGATGCGTGCTCTCCGGCCCGCCCTGGGCGCTCCGAGCCTGCCGTGCCACTACCTTATCCGTGACCAGTCTTCAAACGCGAGCGCCTTGGACGCGAGCCCTTTGGGCTGCGGATCGCCAGTGCTCTACTGCATCCTGGTTGGCGCGGCCCGCGCACTAGGTGGCCGCGGGGGCCACCGATGCTTCGTGAAAATTCGCGGCATGCGTTTCCGCCACAGGGGTGGAGGAGCTTCGGGGTAATCGAGCTTGGCCAGTTCTTCCCGCCCCTTCTGCGTGACCGCCAGTACCTGGGCAGCCAGACCGTCACCCGAAAGCGTGAGCGGATTGGAGGGTGCAGGGATCAGCGCCACGACGAGTCCGGCCGCCCTGAGGATCCGTACTTCATCGATGTCTTCGGTTCGATAGAACGAGACCGGCAGGCGGGAACTCGCGATCTGCCGCAGCAAGTTCATGGTCATAGAAGCCTCCTTTTCGGTTGACCAAAACTTCGACGATGATCAATCTAGGAGCGGCTGCGGAAACTTTCAAGACCCAGTTGCCCAGCAGGTCCCAATCGAGCGTTGCGCCCAAAAAAGAGCCCGGCACGCGGCCGGGCTGAGGTTTACAGCAAGGTGCTACGGCAGGAGCCGCAGCGTGGGAAATGTAGGACTTGCGCCTTTTGAGACGTGTCGGACAAGCTTGACTTTTCGTGCTCAGCGGACTGACCTGCTCTATATGAAAAGACATAGAACAGATCTCTAAAATTCCAGCATGCTCTTTCCAAAAGAAGGGCCATCGCTATAGTTGCCTGGGCGGCGGCCTGCGAGCGGCTCCGGGTGGCGCTCACCCCTCCTGCTGGGTATCCAATACCGACAGGAGCGGACATCGAGGCCGCGTTCACGAACGCGGCCGAGCGGCTGCACACACTTCGAGCTCTCACGACGACGCCGGACGAGTGAGCAGCCAGCCCAAAGAGGCTAGGCCAGGGGTACGCGTAACGCGTCGCGGAGTTTGCCTACAAGGTTGAGCCGGAGACCATTCGACACTTTTGCCCCGTCGAAAACTTCATGCCTACGTCTCCGATGGCCCTCCATCTTCTTTCGTTAATTGCAAAGCGCTCAGTCCCCTGCGTGATCACGGATGGCGGAGAACTTCGCCTTCTCTCGAAACTGGTGTTCGCCGGGCTGGTCGAAGCTCAGTTTGACCCCGACGACCAAGGGGCTCTCCGGCGCAGCAGCGCGCAGACCGCGACCGTTACCGCGATCACCCCGGCCGGGCGCAAAGCCTTGGACGAGATGCAAACGCCTGCCTTCCGCCGCGGGGCGAGCTGATGGAAATCAGGCTCCACAAGGAGCGATGCCCTCGACCGACACAAGGACCAGCGGGGCGACCTATGGCGCAGGCTTTGGTGAGGAGCGCCGCCTGCTCCCGTGATCAGGCGGGGGCGGCGCGAGCAGCGAATCTCAGGGCGGTTCATCTCGTAGGATCTCTCGCGCTCGAGCCCAGATGCCAGTTTCATTGAGGGGATGGGTCGCTGGCCGCGCTCTCGTTTTGTTCCGACCAAAGCGCCACCCACAGCCTCCCCGATCGGCTTTCAACGGCGCCAACGCTTCCGCATCGACACCGCCAGGATCGTTCTGGGCCTCGATGACGGCCGCTTCGGCAACTGCCCACTCAGCATAGCGTTGCGCGAGAAAGGGATTCGGCATCATTGAACTCCGGTCTGCCAGGCGACCGATCATCGCGATCCGACGGAACTGCGCCCAAGTTGCCACGACCCACGTTGAAAGTGGGCGAGACCGAGGTCCGTGCGCCAACGAGCGCGGCGTACCTCTCATCGGCTATAGCCTTCATCAGACTGAACTTTTCCTCCCACTCGGTGGAGTGCTCCGATGGCCACTGATCCAGAGCCTCGTACAGATCCGCCTCCGCAGCGGTCCACGCTCCGAACAGCTTCTCAAACATCCCGCCCGCCATTCGCATCCTTCTGAGTCAAATTGGCGAGGCGAGAATCTAAAAGAGCTAGGTCAGTGTGTGATGTAGGAAGTCACCGCATGCAGCGCTCTCAGCCTCTAAGAGCGACGCACCCCGAGCGGAAGGTTCCCCATCGTTACTCGCACCAGGACCGCCCATCCTCTCGCCTCGATCAAGAGGAGCACGACTCGGTATGCAATGCGGGGTTCGCATCAGAGCCCCCGCGCTACTGCAGTCCCTCGTTGCGAGCGCTTCTCAGATGCTCGCGCCCGTGGCCGAGTCCGGACGAAATCGCTTCGGAAGCCAGATCTCGGTGCCGACTGGAACGTCAGCCTTCGACGCGCTCGGCAGGACGCAGGTCCAGCGAGGCTCGACAAGTGGCGGAGAGAAAAAAGAACGCTCGATCCTGAGCGTCGCCGTGGCGACTTCCCCGTCGGGCAGACGCAGTTCGACCTGAGGCGCGTCTGGCCCAGCGTACTCGTCAATTTTCGGGCAGGGAACGACGACCAACCCGCGTCCGGAAATCTGAAAAGAGTCTTCGACTGTCAAAAGTTTGCGCATCGCTGACACCTCGATTGCAGGTCCCAAACTCCCCTCGCGCAAATCATAGCGAGCCGAGTCGTTTGCTGCCCTAGCGCCGTTCACGTCTCGCGCGACCGTCCGAGTGCCCCCTCGCCGGTGCCCACGGCGGAGGTGCAACTCACTTCCAGCCCAACGCAGCGCCCTCACAAAGGACCCGCTCCATCGCTCGCGCTCCGGCGGCCTGGCCAGTTCAACTGACCAAAGGCGACGCCGTCCACGATGCGCTCGGGTAAGCATCAGCCACAGTCAGCCCACCTGCGCGAAGGGCCGGCGCGCACTCAAAAGCCCTCACGCTTGCCGCCGTCAGTGGGTTCAGGCAGAACAGGGGGGTTTGTCTCACCCCATAGTTCCGCCAGCAGCTGATTGGCAAGCTCGCGAAGGTGATCAACCTCGTCGTGGCCGAGCGGGCCATGCCTGTCCATGGCTTCATAGACTTTGGCCTCAGCTTCGGCCCAGGCGTCATAACGCTTGTTGAACGACCCCATCGATGAAAGCTCCTAGGAGAACGCGTCACACCCGATTGGCTTAGCCGATCTCGACACCACGGATGCGGGAAGAGGCGAAGGCCGGTGCTATTTTGGCAGCGGCCCGCTCTCTGCGGGTTGGTCAGTGATGAACGCGGACCGGACCGTCCGCTGAGGCGAGGATTCCAGCGGACCATAAGTCCATGAATCGCTTATTAGCCTCAAGCTTGAGGGCTGCAACTTCGTCCAACAGGCCTATAGGGGCGTCCGGCCCAAGTTGACGCAGCAGATCGTGGATCGTCGTCTCCGATGCCGCCCAAGCGGCAAACAGGCCTTCATCGAATCGAGCCATGTCTCCTCCTTCTCCTGGGGTTACTGCTGAAGTAGCAGTTTTTCTGCCCGTAGCGGCGATGCTAAAGGGTTGAGCCGAATTTCGTGTCAGAGACTTGCCCGAAAATACCTTGGCGCGTGCTCGCCTTCTCCAGACTCAACACGCTGGCCCATGGGACCGGTAAGACGTCAGGAACGGCGCGGCCTTTTGCTTCGCCACGAACCCTGGAGGCTTGCAAGCAACTCACGCCCGGCGGGGGTGATTGCAGTGACGGTCGCGTCGAGGTCTCCACGGTAGAGGTCAGAACGCCCGGAAGCGAAATGGAAGTCGGCCTCTATCAGCCCCGCACACACGAGTTTCGATACCGTCTAAGCGTTCGACGCGCCGTCGATCCTGAGCGGGAGGGCACTTGATGCCAGCACCTTGAGCAACGAAATCGGCATCATGCAGACGAACAACGAAGACTGGTCGAGCTCGTCCGTTCCCCTATTTCGCCGGGCCGACGCCGGTCGGTCCGTCAAGCACATCGCGCACACGCCGAGCCAAATCGAGGAGCCGGTACGGCTTCTTGATGAGTTCAAACTCCGACGGCGCAGCCGCCTCATACGAGCTCAGGTCGCGGTCGAATCCACTGGTAAGAAGGATCCGCATTGAAGGCGACACCTTCTGTATTTCTCTGGCGAGCATGTACCCGTTCATCTTGCCAGGCATCATCACGTCGCTGAACAACAGGTCGATCTGATCTGCGCCGATTTCTTCGACTTTTTTCAGCGCCGACTCCCCATCCTCCGCGATGTGGACCGTGTACCCAAGGCCTTCCAACATACCCTGTGCAACCGCTGCGACCTCCTCGCGATCCTCGACGAGGAGGATCGTTTCATCTCCGCCACGCATCGTCGAACGCGTAGGCGAAGTGATGTCGACCGAAAGCGCGGAAGCGGCGGTCGGAAAGTACATGCAAATCGTCGTGCCCGAGCCGATCTTCGATTCGATCGACGTGGCACCACCAGACTGCTTCACGAAACCGTAGACCATCGACAAGCCAAGCCCGGTGCCCTTGCCTTCTGCCTTGGTCGTGAAGAACGGGTCCATGACCCTCGGCAACATCGCCGGATCGATCCCTTCACCCTCATCGGACACGCACAGAGATGCGTAAGTCCCGGGCGCCAGAATGTCCGGCCCTGTGCCGGCATTCGAGGCGACGACCACCTGCCGCGTCCGCAAGGTGATCGTGCCACCATTGGGCATTGCATCTCGCGAGTTCACCAGCACGTTGAGAATCGCCACTTCGAGCTGTGTCGTGTCGATCTCGATGTTCCCCGCATCGTCAGCCAGGTCGAAGTCGATTCTGATCGACTCACCGAGCGTTCGCGCAGCGAGTTCGGACATGCCGCGCGCGACCGCATTCAGGCTGACGACCCGACCGCGCAGACGTTGACGGCGAGAGAAAGCGAGCAACTGCTGCGTCAGATTCGAAGCCTTCGAGATGGCCGACCTCAGATTCTCGACGCCGAGACGCATGCTCTGCTCATCCAACGCGCCCTTGTCCAGCCTCACGGCAAGAATATCCAGGTGGCCTGACATGACCTGCAGAAGGTTGTTGAAATCGTGCGAGATGCCGCCGGTGAGCTGACCAAGCGCCTCCATCTTTTGTGCCTGCGCCAACGCATCCTCGGCGTCTCGTCTGCGGCTGACATCGAGCTGCGAGGCAAAGAAGTAAATCAGCTGACCAGTCGGATCGTATACAGGAGAGATGAAGAGCGCATTCCAAAAGCTGGTCCCGTCCTTGCGATAGTTCAATATCTCGATATTGATCTGCTTGCGCGCAAGAACTGCTTCCCGAATGGCAGCAACCGATGCGCGATCGGTAGCCGCGCCCTGCAAGAATCGGCAGTTATTGCCGATGATTTCTTCCATGGAATAGCCAACCATGGCGACAAATGCCCTGTTGGCAAAGACAATTGGATTGTCTTCTTGCCGCGGGTCAGTCACCAGCATTGGCATCCGCGTCGTCTCGATTGCGGCAAAGAAAATGTCGTCTTTGTGGTCTCGAAACTCGTTCGGACCTCCTTCCGCACGAACGCTTGTGGATGTAAAAGACGGCTTCTCAGGAATTTCCATGGATTGTATTCTCAGGGCTATCGCCCACATGACCCGTCAATTTTCCCCGATTCTTTCGAAGGAAAATCCGTAATGTGAGTAACGGACAAAGCCATGCACTATGCGCGCGTTTACGCGCTTCTTGAATGTCAAAAGACATACAGAGCTGGTTTTCTGGACGTCGCACGTACCAATGGTCTACACGGCGGTGTTCAGAGGACAGCGTAGACGTTGCTGTGTCAGCACCTCGAGCGCCCTGGAGAGCAGCGATCGTCGCCTAAAATCTCGATTCAGCGTGAGCGCAGGACAAGCTCTCTCATGCGCTGCAGCTTTGGCGACGCGACCGGCACAGTCAGCATCGTGCTTGCCACCGCCATGATCAGCAGCGCCGTGAACGTCGCGTTGGTGATGATCGCCTTGTCCAGCAGCACGTTGGCGAAGATGATCATGATGAGGGCTTTGGTCTGCAGCAGCCACCCGATCAGGGAAGCTTCGCCCGGTTGCCAGCGCAGCAGCCGCCCGGCCAGGCGAAGCCCGATCAGTTTTCCGGCCACCGAAGCAACCAGCAGCATTGCCGCCACGAGGAAGACCGCGGCGCCACCAACCTGCCAATTGGTTCGCAGGCCGGTGCTCAGGAAGAACACCGGCATGATCACCAACAGCACGTTGTGACGCAGCCAGTCCATCTGCTGCTGGTCAAACCAGTCCGCGTCCATCACTGCGCCGGCGATAAAGGCACCCACCATATAGTGCAGGCCCGACCAGTCGGCGCCGAGCCCACAGGCTGCCAGCCAGATCAGCCCGGCGTACCAGCGATCGCGCTCCGGGACGCGGATCATCAGCCGGCGGAACAGGATCGAAGCAACGGCGAAGACTGCCAGGAAGCCCGCCTGCCTGCCGACCCGTTCCCAGTCCATGAGGATCAGCGCCAAGACGCCCCAGATGGCGATGTCGTCCAGGCTCGCGTAGCGCAGGATGCGCTGGCCTATCGGCTGACGCAGGATCTGCAGCTTCTCCATTAGCAGGATCAGGATGGGCAGGGCCGTCACTGCGCACGACATGCCGATGCCCAGCACGAACTGCCAGGACGTGCCACGGGCGCCCATCCAGCCCGGGTAGGGCAGCAAGGCAAGCGCTGCCACGGCACCGAAGGCCAACGGCACGCCGAGCGCCAAGCCTGCCGTGATGCCGCTTTCTCGGCGGTGCACCCAAGCCTTGCGCAAGTCGAGCTCGATGCCCGCGATCCAGACGAACATCATGACGGCCCATTGGGCGATGGCGTTGAGCGACTGGATCACCGGCCCGTTGAAGACGAACATGTAGTAGTCCGGAAGCGCCGTGCCCAGCACGCCCGGCCCCAACACGATCCCAGCAATGATCTGCACCACGACGAGAGGTGCGAAGTACTCGGTACGCCCCAGGCGCCAAACGAGGTACGGCACCGAGAAGATGATCAACATCGCGACGAGGAAGATCTCGGAGGTAGTCATTCAAGCAACGTTGAAGAGAAGGGCGGAAGTGCAGGAGCCAGCGATCTCGGCGGCGCGAAGCAGCTCCATTGAGCTGTGTTCAATCGTAAGTCGAGCTGTTGGGGCATCCGAAAGCAAGGGTAACCAAAATTCAGAAGTGCCACTGCGCAGATCTGGTTCTCGAAGGCGCGATCCTAGTAACGGGCAGAACCCATAGGTGCCCTTGTGCTTTCCATATGGCTAAGCGTTGCTCGAACGAAGACGCTGGGGGTGTTCTCCCGACGAGGCCATTTTCCGGCCCGTGTCCCTCGCCGATCAACTCTGCGAAGCACTCTCAGTCTTTTGGAGGCCGCGCAGATTCATGGCGGCCAGGCAAACCTGGAGCGCAATAAGCGCCCAAGCGTGTGAATATAGGTCCCAGATAACCTAAAGGGCGTTACTCGCGAGAAATACCCAGAACCCAGTATTGCGCTAGTCCTTCGCATTCGATGCAACCAGCTAAACGGCGCCGACCGAGGCGACGAACGCGGCCCATTTCACCCAGGATATTCAGTCCATGGCTCAGTTCGCGGAAGTCGCCGGCTGATTCGCCACAACCGGGCAGTTCTCGATCCACGCGAGGCATTGCTCGCGCAACAGGTCGATCGAGGCGAGCGCATTGCACGCGGTTCGAAGATCGGCAGCTCACAATGACGTTTGCCCTCACGATGGATTTGCGCGGTGCCGAAGAAGGCGGCGCGCGCCGGCACCGGCACCGGCACCGGCATAAGACTATAGTGAAATTCCCATTCCTGATAACGCTCGGAATGCGACAGCGCATCGCGCCCGCCACCGCTTAAAGCGGGCATCTTTGGCTGTTTTCTCAGAACGAACGAATGGAAGGACGGTGAGTTCATCAAAGACATTTCGGATGGGGCGGATAAGGGCGAAGTTGGAATCGAACTTCCGAGTCAAGACTTCCAACCTGTTGGAAAAGCATAGTCGGCGGCCTTCGCCACGGATGTCGGAAAGGATGCCGACAGGCGCAGGCCGGATCTAGAAGAGCAAATTCTTGTTCTGTACTCGGAGGCATGCGTAAACCGAAGCGTGAGCCTTCGGTTCCCTCAGGGCTCGCCCCTCCGCCATAGGCGGTCGTAACCTAGCATCCATGTGTTTCTGGGCCGTTTGCTTCTTTGTGCTCCATGAGGTGTTGGCTCCCGTGGAAGCTGACTGCTGAAATCTGCGCTCCAGCCCGGTGGGCGGTGAAAGCGTCAGTACGTAGGGGAACAGCCACCCTGCTATCCAGTCGGCCACTCGATCGATGCGAGCGCGGCGATCATCCCTAACTCCGACGTGAAACGCACGCTGATGACCATACGTGCCTACACCGAAGGCAGCCGTGCAATGCCATCGTGGACGCCGCGGCCCAGGAAACCGCGCGGCACCATCCCGATGTCGGCGCGCGCAAACACAACCAGGCCTTTTCCGATTCATGATGTCGCTGGTCAAGCGGCTACGGCACCGAGATGAGCCTGGAGATCACCTCGCTAGGCATGCAGGTGCATGGCTGCATGGGCTTCATCGAGGAGACCGGCGCAGCGCAGCACTACCGTGACGCGAAGATCCTCAAGATCCGCGCGCCTTGCAGCGCCTGGGCTTGATCGCGCCTTTCGTAACGGTGTTTGCCTCGACTACACGACTTCAATCCCTCTGCCTTTGACCGCTCCATGTCTTCGGGCCGGCCAAAGCCCGACAGAGCGATGGCGGGCCATCGACTGGCCTGCGGCAAGTTTCGCAGACGTACAGCGCCAACGCCGCCGACCTCGCCACCACCATCGGCGTCGAAGACGCGGCCTGCCCGTGAAGCAGCAGTCGTCGCCGCGCCAGGTGGCTGGCGGCCCACGCGCCGAGAGCATCTACAAGTGTCAGGTGAAGCCCTTGGACCTCGGCGACGCTACCGATGGCGGCGCGCGGTTCACCGATGATCAGAAGGCGCGGCTGGCAATCGTCTTCCCAGACAGCGTGTGCGACTGGGACAAACTCGGCGTCGGCCAAGTGCCGGTCACGCCCTGGCTAAGCTTCGCTGCCGGCCCTGGCGGCCGGCCCCTGGGCACGGCGCCCGTGTCAGTAGCAGTGCCTTGATGCGCATGGGCGTCGACACTGCCACTCGTTCAATATCGCCACGGCGCGCCGGACCGCGTCAGTCCGCGCCGTCGGCGACGAACTTTCGCTTCTGCGCCGCGAGTTGCATCAGGCAGCGGTCCCGCCACCCCGATCGCTCCGTAATCCGCGATAGCGGCAACCGGTCGCGGCGCTCTGCCTCCATCAGCCCGAGAGCCTCGGCATTCCAATCGAACGGTATGCTTTCCCGAGCGACGCGCTGGTAGGTCGGCCCGAACCGATCCGCGTAGTCGAGCAGACCGCCAGGCGCATTCAGGTCGATGGTTTCAAATGGCCCCATGAACGCCCACCGCATGCCCAGCCCATCCCGCATCACCGCATCGAGATCTTCCACCGAGGCATACCCCTGCTCGTGCAGCGACATCATTTCGTTGAGCACCGCGCCCTGAACACGGTTGACGAGAAAACCTTCGATCTCCTGGCGCAGGAGCACCGGCGACTGTCCGGCAGCCCGGTAGATACGCTGCGCGCACTCGACCGCCTCGCGCGAGGTCCAGGGGGCTGGACAGACTTCCACGAGAGGAACGACATGGGGCGGATTGATCGGGTGCCCGACGAGGCAACGATCACGATGCAACAGATCCTCGGTGAATCGCGAAGACGGAATCCACGAGGTCGAACTCGCGATGGGGACGCCCGGCGCCACCAGTTGGTCCAACTCCGAGAAGATCTGCCTCTTCGTCTCCAGCGTCTCTCTAACGTTCTCCTGCACGAAGATCGCTCCGTTCACGGCCTCCAGCAAGGAAGTGGTGGTCGAAATCCTTCGGACGATCGCCTCCGGGCTCTCCTCAAGAAGACCATAGCCATTCAGGTCCTCGAGGCTTTCTAGGACCGCTTGTTCGCAATCCTTCAAGGCCTGCGCCGACATGTCGTAGAGGCACACGTCGAAGCCCGATCGCGCGAATACGACCGCCCACGCGCGGCCGATCAGCCCCGCGCCAACGATGGCGATCCGGGAGTTCTCGTTGTTTCCATTCATCATGATCTTTGCTCATCGGCTGTTGCAATGCGGGCGAACGAGGCCCAGAGCGACGCGGCCATGCCGTCGTCGCCTCGAACCTCACTCGAAGTAGTTACCCGCTCGCACGATCACTCGTTGCGACTCGGGCCCGGTGCCCTCGGGAACGGCGCCTTCCTGGATCGCGCGGATCTGCCGGGTCAGGAGCCTCCTCAGCATCACGACGCCCTTGTCGCTCGTCGCGAGGTGCTCGTCGCTGTGGGCGGGGATGCTTCCCTGGCTGGACTGCGCTTCATAGTCGTCGGGAAACTGCTTGTGCTCCTGCTCGCTCATCTCCCACCACGTCTTGCCCTCGTGCGTCGCCATCCGCGAGCGGCGTGAATAGAGCGGTTCCTCGTTCTTCGGCACCCTGGCCACGCCGAACGAGCGGTGGTGATGGCTGTCGACGGGAACCAGCCACGCCACCTCGCGACCCTTGCCGGGCGTGAGCTCGATCGAGGGAACGATGCGCACGTTCGGAAGAAGGGTTTGCGTGATGCGCGTGAGCACGCCCGACTCGGTCTGGCGGACCGAGCGATACATCACGCCGTGGTCGCACAATTCCCACTCGACATTCGGCATGACGGCCATCTGCTGCCGGAACTGCACGCCGCTGAAGCGGGAGTGAAGGATCACGACATGGAAGGGATCCATCACGTTCTCGAAGTTCTGCAGCCAGCTGTAGGGCGCCACGGGGTTCTCGGCCGTTGTGCCGCCGCCGATGTAGAAGCTCTTATCCTCCTGCTGCAGTTCCTCGTCCGGGCCCAGCTCCTCCAGGACGTCATAGTGCGGCAAGGGGGGCATCGCGTCGAGCGGCCCCATGTAGGCGAACACCAGGCCGTAGCGCTCCTCCACCGGATACCAGGGCTGCCGGCACTTGTCGCGATGCTGTCCGCCGCCGGGCTCGCACGGCTGCTCGACGCATGCGCCGTCCACGGCGAACAGCCACCCGTGATAGCAGCAGCGGATCCCTTCGTCCTCCACCTTGCCGTAGTACAGCGAGCTGCCACGGTGCGCGCAATGCTCGTGCAGCAATCCCGCGCGACCCTTGCCATCACGAAAGAGGATCAGGTCCTCCCCCAGGATCTGCACCTTCGCCGGATCGCTCGTGACCTTGGCCGAGATCCCGACCGGATGCCAATAGCGGCGCATCAGCTCCCCGCACGGCGTTCCCGGCTCCACCAAGGTCAGGAAGTCGTCGGAACGCCCGGGTTGCTTGCCATAGCCACCGCCCTGCTGGCGCTTGCCGAGAAAAGCGATCGGTTGCTGACGAGGAGACGCGGTGTCGTTCATGGATGAGGGCTTGCGAAATGGACGCTGGCGACATTGCCTCGACCCCGTGATCGGGATCAATTAATTGCATTATGCAAATGATTATGTCGCCTCGCAAGTCGGCTTATGCCCGCGAAAAACGATGCGTCGTGCCCGCATGGCGCGAGCGCGGGCCCTTCAATCGTCTTCGCCTTGCCTCGTGGCCAGCACGCCTTGCGCGAGCGCCGCCACCTGCGCATCGATGCGTTCCAGGATGCTCTCGAGGCTGCGCACTTCCTGGCTGGTCAGCCCCGCGCGCAGGAAGAATTCGTTGGTCATCGCGCCCTGCTCGATCTCGTCGTAGATCGAGCGGCCACGCGGGGTCAGTTGAAGGCTGGCGCGCCGGCGGTCGGCGGGGTCCGCTTCGCGCGTGATCAGGCCCCGCTTCACCAGCAGATCGATTGAACGCACCACCCGATAGGGATCCGAGGAGGTCTTGGCGCCCAGTTCGCCCGCCGAAAGAGGCCCATAGCGAGCGATCACGGCCAACGAGCGCCAGGCCGGCATCGTGAGCTGGTGCTGTTCGACGTACTTGGCGGCCATCACCGCGCCGACGCGAGAGGCCACCAGGCCGAAACGGTAGGAGATCCAGTTCTCCAGGGGAAGCTTCTTCTTTGAGGCCATGACTGCCAGCGCGAGCTGCTTGAGCAAGGGTTTCCGAGGATAGCGCAGCGATCCGGTCGAGCGCGATCGCCCTGGACCGCCTCGCCAGTCCGTCCTGGGATGCCAAACACCGATTGCGGGCTTGGTTTTTTATTTTCATAATGCAAGTATCAAGGCGCGGTTTCGGGCCGAGACGGACCGGGACCGGATGCTTGGATGGATGGCGCCTTGCCGAGCAAGAGACAGAACATTCACAGGAGACAGACCCCCATGAAATACAGAAGCCGCTCTGCGCTCTTCCTGCTGCCGCTGGCGTTCGGCCCCTGGGCAGCCCGTGCGCAGGACCCCTGGCCCAATCATCCCGTCCGGCTGATCATTCCCTTTCCGCCGGGAGGGTCCACCGACTCGCAGGGCCGGCTGGTCGGCCAGCACCTCGGCGAACTCTGGAGACAGCCGGTCATCGCGGACAACAGGCCGGGGGCCGGGACCGTGCTGGCAACCAACACGGTGGCGAAGGCACAGCCCGACGGCTACACCCTCGGGATCGTGGTGTCCTCGCATGCCATCAATCCCACGCTGCGCCCGAACCTTCCCTACGACACCCTGAAGGATCTGCTGCCCATCTCGGAGATCGGCGTGCAGCACATCATCCTCGTGGCCAATCCATCGCTGCCGGCCAACAACCTGCAGGAGGTGCTCGAACTCGCGCGCAAGGATCCCGGCAAGCTCAGCTATGCCAGTCCCGGCAGCGGCACGGCCCATCACCTCGTGATGGAGCTTCTCAAGTCCAGGACCGGCGTGAACATCGTGCATGTCCCCTACCGCGGAGGCGCTCCCGCGCAGCAGGACGTAATGGGCGGGCAGGTGCCCCTGTTGATGGACACGTACTACGCCAGCGAGGCGCTCATCAAGGCCGGCAAGCTCAAGCCGATCGCCCTGTTCAGCCCGAAGCGGCCAGCCAGCGTGCCCGACATCCCCGTGGTCGCGGAGACGGTTCCCGATGTCTCGGCCACCAGCAGCGTCGGCCTGGTCGCGCCCGCGGGCACGCCCTCCGCCGTCATCGCCAGGATCAGTTCCGACATCGCGCGATCGGTGCGGACAAAGGCCTTCGCCGACCGCCTGCTGACGATGGGCCTCGACCCCGTGGGCTCCTCGCCGCAGGAGTACGACCAGCGGATCCGCGGCGACATCCTCAAGTGGGCGCCCGTGATCAAGGCGACCGGGGCCACGGCCGACTGAGCAGCGCCAACACGTGCATCGGGGGTCTGCCGAATTCATTGTTGACACATCAACGTTGATAGATCAACAATTAGCGTTTCGCAAGCTTCCGAACTCACCATGCCGGCCAAGAAAACGCCTTCCGCACCTCGGCGCGCCCAGCGCGCCAGCCCTCCCGCCAGGACGCAGGAGCGCAGACACGACGGCCATGACCCCGTCGTGGGACGGCCGGTGCCCGGGCTCGCCACCGACTTCATCGGCTGGCTGGTCACGAGCCTGTCCGTGCGATTGAGCCGCAGCGCTTCGAGCTACTACATGCAGCGCTGGGACATCGGGACCACCGAATACCGGCTGCTGCTGGCGCTGGGCGTCGAGCACGAATGCAGCGCCGCGTTCGTGGCCGCCGCCGCCGATGTCGACAAGGCTGCGGCCAGCCGAAGCCTCCAGGTCCTGAGCCAGCAGGGCCTGGTCGTTCTCGCCCGGCATGGGCGGGAGATGACGATCAGCCTGACCGAAACCGGGCGCTCGCTCTCGCAGGAGCTCTACAGCACCTCGCTGCAGCGCGAAACGCGCCTGACCCACGGCATGAGCGCGGCGCAGGTCAAGCGATTGCGCGCGGACCTGCACCAGCTGATCGAGAACCTGCCGCGGATGGGTGACGACAGCCTCGACGCCGATCCCGCGGACTGACTTCCTCCACTCCAAGACAACCCCACGCGAACCATGCTCAGCAAAGAAAACAACGACCTCCTGACCCGCACCGGCCCCGACACCCCCATGGGCCAACTGATGCGCTGCTTCTGGACACCGGCCATGACCGAGGCCGAAGTGCCGGCCGCCGACGAGGCGCCGGTGCGCCTGCAACTGCTCGGCGAAGCACTCGTGGTGTTCCGCGACACCGAAGGCCGGGTCGGCGTGCTAGACCAGCACTGCCCGCACCGCGGCGCCAGCCTCTTCTTCGGACGCAACGAGGAAGGCGGTGTTCGCTGCGTCTACCACGGCTGGAAGTTCGGCGTCGATGGCGAATGCCTCGACATGCCGACCGAGGCATCCGACAGCCCCATGCGATGCAAGGTGCGCGCGCGCGCCTACCCGGCGCGCATCGCCGGCGGCGTGCTCTGGGTCTACATGGGCGAGCCCGACAAGATGCCGCCACTGCCCGACTTCGAGTGGCTCGGACTGCCTTCCTCGCACGTCTACGTTTCGCGCTGGGAACAGGATTGCAACTATGCGCAAGCCATGGAAGGAGAGCTCGACAGCGCGCACGTGGGCTTCCTGCACAGCCTCGTCGACAAGACCCACGACGACGACCGCGCGCTGACGGGGCGCTTCTTCAAGAACGACAAGGCGCCGCTGTGGAAGATCGTGCCGACGCCTTCCGGCTTCCTGGCCTGCAATGGCCGTCGCGTCGACGAAAGCCAGCGCTACTGGCGCGTGAACCAGTTCCTGCTGCCGTTCTACACGATGATTCCGCCGCACCCCGCCGAAGCCCGGCTGGTGCGCATGTGGGTGCCGATGAACGACGAGCGCTGCTGGGTGCTGTGCGCCACCTTCCGGCCGGACCGTCCGCTGGAGGAGAAGGAGCTCACGGCCTGGCGCAACGGCGACTATGCGCACCGCCGGGTGATTCCCGGCACCACGCGTCCCACCGAGCGGCTGGACAACGACTACCTGATCGATCGGCAGCAGCAGAAGACTGTCTCCTTCACGGGCATCGCGGGCATCCGCGCGCAGGACGCGATGGTGTCGGAGTCGGCAGGTCCCATCGTGGACCGCACCCGGGAGCACCTGGGGAGCAGCGACCGTGCCGTGGTCGCGATGCGCCGCTCGCTCATGGAGGCAGCGCGCGCCTGCGTGGACGGCCAGCGGCCCGTCGGACCCGACCACCCGTACCTCTACGGCGTTCGCGCCACCCAGACGGTTCTGCCCGAAAGTCTCGATCCCACCGAGTCCGACGAGCTCATGGGCACCGCGCGTCCCAAGGATCTGCCAGCCGCCGCGGCCTGAGCCGGTTGCAAACAACGGCAGCACAAGAGGCGTCCACGCCCCGCTGCCCCGCCCCTACATGCCAAACACCAGGAGACCCACGATGAAATCCCCCCATGCCCGGTCCGGCGCGCGAGCGCTGATCCGTTCCATTGTTCTGGCCGGCCTCTTCAGCCTCGGCCTCGCGCAGAGCCAGGCGGCCGAGACCGATTACCCCAAGCAGCCGGTGAGCATCATCGTGCCCTTCGCACCCGGCGGCAGCCTCGATGCGACGGCGCGCGTCATCGCCGAGAAACTGCGCGACCTGCTCGGCCAGCCGGTGCTGGTGGTGAACCGCCCCGGCGCCGGCAGCGCCGTGGGAGCGCGCTACGTCGCCCAGGCCAAGCCGGACGGGTACACGCTGTTCATCGCCTCCGGTTCGGCCTTCGGCTTCCTGAACCTGATCGTTCCGAACTTCGAATACCAGCTGAAGGACTATGCCCCGCTGGGTGGCGTGGCCGTCTACACCTCGCTGTTCGCGACCAACGCGTCGGTGCAGGCCAAGACCCTGCCCGAACTGGTGAAGCTGTCGCACGAAAGGCCCGGTGGCCTGAGCTTCTGCACGACGGGCGTGAGCGGGCTGAACCACCTCCAGCTCGAGATGTTCAAGGGCCTGGTCAAGACGAAGACCGGGACCGCGCTCAACGTGATCCACGTGCCCTACAACGGCGTGGCACCGGCCCTCACCGCGCTGAAGGCCGGCGAGGTGCAGGCCTGCGCGCTGCCCTACAGCACCATCGTGCGCAACTTCGAGGGCAACGGCATCCACAACATCGCCGTGCAGCGCCATGAACGGCTCAAGGCCATGCCCCAGGTCGGCACGACGGGCGAGCAGGGCTACGCGGAGATGGACGACAACGAGCAGCTCGTGACCCTGTCGGCGCCCGCGGGCACGCCGGCACCGGTGATCGCCAAGCTCGAGTCCGCGCTGCAGACCACGATGAAGGACCCCGAGATCGTGAAGAAGCTCAACGACCTCGACGTGCAGCCCACCTTCGTGGGCTCCGCCGAGGCGCGCAAGTGGCTCGAGAAGGACGTCACCAAGTTCAGCAAGGTGATCAAGGCAGCCGGCCTGGCCGTGCAGCAGTAACGAGGAAGGATGACGAGGCCGCATCCGATGCGGCCTCGAATGGACATGCAGCAAACGACCACCGACATCCCCTCGCAGGCCGACGAGCTCCTGCGGGTTCAGGTGAGCGCCATGCGCCTGGAATCGCCCGACGTGCTCAGCATGGAGCTGAGCGGCGTCGATGGCCTGGAACTCCCCCCGGCGTCACCGGGCTCCCATGTCGACGTGCGCCTGCGCGATGGGCTGACCCGCCCGTACTCCGTCGTGCGTGGCGACGAAGGCATCTACGTGCTGGCCGTGAAGCGCGAGCCATCCGGCCAGGGTGGATCCGCCCATGTGCACGAGCGGCTTCGTGTCGGCGACGTGATCCGGGTCTCGGCGCCGCGCAATCATTTCGCCCTGGCCGACGACACGGGTCCCGCCGTGCTGATCGCGGGAGGCATCGGCATCACGCCGCTGCTTCCGATGGCGCGTGCGCTCGAGCGCGCGGGCCGTTCCTGGCGCCTGCACTATGCCGCGCGCGGTACCGCGGCGGCCCCTTTCGTGCGCGAGCTTCGACAGCTGGGCGACCGGGTCTGCCTGCACGACAGCGAGACCGCCGGACGCCTCGACCTGGCCACGCTGGTGGCGAAGGCGGAGCCCGGAGCGCATTTCTATTGCTGCGGTCCCGCGGGCATGCTGGATGCCTTCGCCGAGGCAACGCGGGATCTCGATCCGGCGCGCGTGCACATGGAACGCTTCGGCGCCGCCGCACTGCCCGCGGATGCGGGCAGCTTCGAGGTCCGGCTCGCGAAGAGCAATCGACGCGTGCTCGTGGGGCCGGACGTGAGCACCCTCGACGCATTGCTCGAGGCCGGCGTGGACGTGGACTACTCGTGCCGGCAAGGCATCTGCGGCGCCTGCGAGGTCCGCGTGCTCGAAGGCGTGCCGGACCACCGCGACGAGATCCTGACCGATGCCGAGCGGGCGAGCAACAGAACAATGATGGTCTGCTGCTCGCGAGCATGCAGTCCGACACTGGTACTCGACCTCTAACCGCCAGCCGTTTCGGCCGCCGCTACAACAAGCAGCTAGCCCACGCTGAATCACCTGTCGGTCTGATCACCGGTCGACGGAATCAAATTTGAACCAAAGGAACTGCAATGTCGATCGAGAGTCGGCGCTAGAAAAAGTCGAAGAAATCGGCGCAGATCGGATCGATCTTTCGAGGCCGGCCTCCTCGAGATACATCGTGATTTTTTGACCATTGGGGTCGGCCAGTAGTAGAAATCGATCATTGCTTGGTCCTAGGTTGAACGCGTTCGTTGCCTTCCAGCAGGGTCATCACCGGCCGCACCAGCCCTCGGAGCAGTTCCGGCTCGGGTCGGGAGCGCGCGAGAACGCGCAAGCCCATCAGCACGCTGAGCAACATGCGCGCAAGGTCCACTGCGGGCACGCCCGAATTGATCGTCCTCAGCGCCTGCCCCGCCCTCACGCAGCGAAGAAAGAAGCCCTCCATGTCGCGCAGGACGTCGGCCAGGACGGCCTGGAACTCCGGGTCGTGCGGTGCGAGTTCGAGCGCCGAGTTCACGATCAGGCAGCCCTTTCGCTGCGGATCGGCGAGCGACAGCTCGATGATCTCGTCGTAGAAGGCGCCGATCGCGTCTAGCGGTGCGAGCTGCGACTCGAAGCGCCTCACACGGTCACAGAAGCCTCGCTCAACATAGTGATCGAGTGCGCGCCGATAGAGAGTGCGCTTGTCGCCGAATGCGTTGTAGAGGCTCGGACCGGAGATGCCCATCGCATCGGCCAAGTCGCGCACGGAGGTTGCTTCGTAGCCTCGCGACCAGAAGCACTGGATGGCCACGTCGAGCGCGGCGGATTCATCGAATTCGCGAGGACGTGCCATAAGCAAGCAGCAGGTTTCGTGTTCGTGATGGAAAGGTATGCGTCGAGGATCGGGCTTCGTACGCGGCAAGCACCATGTCGCGCCGATGCCCTCACAGTGCGCTGTGGTCTTTTACCGACTCCTCCAGCGCAGCCTTGAGCGAAAGAAACCGTGCGTCGACCGCTGCAGGGTCGTCGCGATTGAGCGCGATCATCTTCGCGCGGGCCTCGCCGCCTCGCACGACCTCGAGCGCGTTCGACATCATGCCCTCGACGATGGCGTCGGCCACGGCCGAAGCGGGTTCGCGCGAGAAGCCCAGCTCGGGACCTGCTCGGTTGGTCTTCATCATCGGTGTGTCGGTTCCGCCCGGGTAGGCCGTCAGAACGTGGATTCGTTCGCCCTTGAGTTCGCGCCGCATGGCTTCGCCGAAACGCGCCAAGCCGGATTTCACCGCTGCATA
Source organism: Variovorax sp. Varisp41 (assembly GCF_047325085.1). Classification (NCBI taxonomy): domain Bacteria; kingdom Pseudomonadati; phylum Pseudomonadota; class Betaproteobacteria; order Burkholderiales; family Comamonadaceae; genus Variovorax; species Variovorax sp. Varisp41. Next base: position 1,557,285 of record NZ_CP168541.1, on the reverse strand, counting down.
GGTGGCATAGAACGGTGCACCGACGAGTGCGATGCCCGAGGCGACGTTCACGACCATCGCGTCGCCGCTCGCGCGCAGCGCCGGCATCGCCGCGCGCGTGAGCAGGATGGGCGCCAGCAGGTCCACGGTGACCATCGCCTCGATGTCGGCCTCGGCGGTATTCTCCAGCCGTCCGGCACGAACGCCACCGGCGTTGTTCACGAGGATGTCCAGTCCACCGAGGGCTGCCAGCGCCTGGGCCAGCGTGGCCTCTCGCCCCTGGGGCGTGGCGACATCCGCGCATCCGCCGCTCGCCGAACCGAGGACGCCAAGTGCCTTGTCGAGCGCTTCGCGACGCCGGCCGGTGATGAATACACGAGCGCCCTGGGCAAGCAGCGCTTGCGAAAGGGCCAGGCCAATTCCGCTCGAACCGCCGGTGACGAGCACGCGCTTGTTCTTTAATTCCATTTCAATGCTCCGATGGTTCTTCAGGCGTTGGCCGGATAGTTGGACGGGAACAGTGCCCGCTTGGTCTCGTCGTCGTTCACGGACTTGAAGACATGGCTCTTGGACAGTGCACGCGCACGAGCCACCGCAGACCGGGCATCCACGCTCGCGAACCAGCGCTTGAGCGCGGGATAGGCCGCGAGCGGATCTTCCGGCGTCTTGAGGACGCGGGAAGCCCGGTCGATCCAGCCCCACGCTGAGATGTCCGCGATGGTGAAGCCGTTACCGACGATATAGTCGCGCCCCGCGAGATGGTCTTCCAGCACCTGGTAGTGCCGCTGTGCTTCGCGTCGATACCGGTTCACCGCGTAGTCCAGCCCCTCGGGCGCCGCATGCTGAAAGTGCACTGCCTGTCCCGAGAACGGTCCGAGTCCCGACGCAATGAACATCAGCCACGACAGCAATTCCGGCCGATCCTCGGGTGCACCAAGCAACTGGCCGCTCTTTTCTGCGAGGTAGAGCAGGATCGCCGTCGAATCGAAGACGCGAGCCTCTCTGCCGCCGGGCCCTTGCGTATCGACGATCGCCGGCACCTTTCCATTCGGGTTGATGGCCCGGAAGGCCGCGGCATGCTGCTCGCCCTTGCTGGTGTCCACCGGGATCGCCTCGTAGGCAAGGCCGGTCTCCTCGAGAAGGAGCGCGACTTTCGCGGGATTGGGAGTGGGATGGAAGTAGAAACGGATCATGCGGGACGGTCTCCTTGGATGGGTGTGGCGGGTGGGGGGCCCGGAGAAGCCGGGGCATTCGAACGCGCTGGGCGAGCGGCCAGGAAGACGCCTGCAACTACCGCAGCCATCGCAATGCATTCCGCGATCGAAGGAAGCTCCCCCAGGACGGGGATGCCGAGCAGCAGTGCCGACACCGGTATCAGGGCGATGAGCGCCGTGGCGGCGGAGGGACCGAGCAGCGCCACGGAGCGGTTGAAGGACACGAGCGCCACGCCGCTCATGAGGATGCCCTGGTAGAAGGCCTGAAGCGCGATCTCGGGCCACGAGGCCAGCGCCAGCCGGCTGAGGCCGCACAGCAGATACACAGGAATGAAGACGAGCGCGGACCACACGCAGATCAGCGCCGCCGACTGGACCGCAGAAAGGCTGCTGCGGCGAAAAAGCACCGTATAGATGGCCCACATCGAGGCAGCGCACACCAGCGCGACGATACCGGCCAGACTGGGCGCGCCGGAAGCCGTGCCCCCGAAAGCCAGCATACAGGCAAGGCCCGCCACGATCGACGCGTAGCCCCAAAGGCGGACTTGGTCCGGCTTTTCCTTCAAGAACCACCACGCCAGCAAGCCGGCGAACACCGGCATGAGCGTCGGCGCGACCGCCGCCGCCTGCGCCGCCGATGTTTGCTGCAGGCCGAGAGCGACTAGCAGCACGAAAGGTACGCCCCAAAGAAAGGCGTACAGAAAACCCTCGCGCCATCGGGCAGCCGGCAACTGTCGTCCACGCAGCAAAAGCGAAGGCGCCAGCACGAGCGCGCCGATGCCGTACCGCAAGGCGGTGACATCCCACAGGCGAAGCTCGCGCGTCACGCTGAAGCGCGTCACGACGAACCAACCGGAGAAAATCGCGACCGTCAGAGCCGCCCACATCAAACCCATCAACAGTGGTCGCGACGCGCGTGGCGACACCGCATCTAACGACCCTTTTCGCGGCAACGGGGCCTGATTGTCTGGCTTGCCATTCACTTTGACCGCACCCCTCGCAGCGAGTTCGTGAGGTATTCGGAAGTGAGACGATGTCGATAGCCGATACCTACGAAGGCCATCGCGATCCGCCGGCCGCCCGCGACGACGTAGGTGGCCGGCAAAGGCACCTCCCAGCCTTCATCGCTCTTGATGTCCGACAACGCCTTGTTGCTGGGGCGCAGAGCATCATGCAAGAGCTCGGAAAGCGTACGAACAATTGCAACGCTTCGTGCGACAGCATTGCCGATGTCGCTCAACACGTCGAACCCGATCGCGTTGCGCCAGCCCGCCGACAAAGAGCCATCGAGGCGTTGAGGCGAGATGGCTAGCAAGCGCGCGCCGAAAAGCAGCAGGTTAGGCGGCCGCGCTCGGAGTGCGCGCAACTGCCGCTTGCAGTTGGGACACCATCCTCGGCGGTAGAAGGTAACCACGGCGGGATCGCTCTGGAGGACTTCGACCAACGAGATTAATCGAGCACCATGATTCGCGAGCGTGACTTTCGGCGCCCGAACACTCTCACCGAGCATGGCGTCATACGTGAAGCTCGCGCGCAGTTGCTCGATGCTGGCTTCATAGAGCGCAGCGCGCCCTGGGGGCGCGCTCCACGAGAACGCCTCTCGACGTGCGCGGGGCTGGAGTTCGGTGGCGAACATGAGTACTTGCTGGCATCGCTACATGAGGGAGCGCATGCGTAAATGCAGAGCGAAGATTTTGTATCGAGTGCTCTAATACTACTCGAAAAGCTCACCAATGCAAATCGGTATGCCTTGGAGCGCGACTTGTTGATTTCCATGGAGTCCTGCCCCCAACTGGCGGATGATCGGGCATATGCGGCCCAAGTTGGCCAGCGTCGCGCGCAGAGCAACCTTTCAGGCGTGTGCACCGAGTGGGTCAAAGCGCAAGTGGACTGCCCCTGGTCCGGTAGACAAACCCCGCCTATCCTTTGAGCATAGGAGGGAGTGCCATGAGCACCCAGAGGTTTACGCCGGAATTCAAGGAAGAGGCGGTCAAGCAGGTCATCGAGCGCGGGTACTCAGTGCCAGATGTCGCAGCGCGCTTGGGTGTGTCGGCCCATAGCCTGTACAAGTGGGTCAAGGCGGTTGCGCCGGATAAATCAGAACAACAGTCCAAGGAACTGCTGGAAGCCAAGAGCGAGATCCTTCGGCTACGCGCACAAAATGCGTCGAGTCGAAGAGGAGCGTGACCTGCTAAAAAAAAGCCGCGCGGTACTTTGCCAGGGAGCCCGGGTGAAGTACCGCTTCATGAACGAGCACCGTCATGAATACCCGCTGGCCATGATGTGCGGGGTTCTGCAGGTGGCACGGGCTGGTTTTTATGCGTGGTTGCAATGCCCCGTGTCCGACCGGGCCAAGGACGATACGCGGCTGCTGGAACTCATCCGCCACTCATACGCCGCCAGCCATGGTGTCTATGGTGCTCGTCGCGTCCTTGGCGACCTCCGCGAAGCCGGTGAGAGCTGTGGTCTGCATCGTGTGGAGCGGCCCATGCAGCGCCACAAAATCAAAGCCATACGAGGCTGCAAAAAGCTCCGTGCCATTGCCGGTCGCCCGTCCATCATCGCGCCCAACCATCTGCAGCGCGAATTCACGGTCGATGTGCCCAACAAGGTGTGGGTCACCGACATCACCTACATCCGGACCTGGCAAGGCTGGCTGTACCTGGCGGTGGTGCTGGACCTCTACGCCCGCAAGGTCGTGGGATGGTCTATGAAGCCGACGCTGGGCAGGGAGCTGGCACTGGACGCATTGCTGATGGCTGTGTGGCGCCGCAAACCGCAGCAACGGGTCCTGGTTCATAGCGACCAGGGCAGCCAATATGGAAGCGACGACTTCAAGCGCTTCTGCGCAGCCCACAACCTCGAGCCGAGCATGAGCCGACGGGGCAACTGCTGGGACAACGCCGTCGCCGAGTCCTTCTTCAGCAGCCTGAAAAAGGAGCGCATCCAGAAGCGCATCTACAAGACCCGGGATCAAGCGCGCGCCGATGTCTTCGATTACATCGAGGCGTTCTACAACCGAACCCGCCGCCACAGCCATCTGGGCGGCATCAGCCCCGAGGCGTTCGAACGCGCCTCGGCTTGAGGCAGGGGTTTGTCTACCGGATCGGGAGCAGTCCAACCTTAACAAGGTGTCTTTGAAACCGGCAGCAGTCCAAGCAGCCCAACCCCTTGTGCTGTACTCGGAGGCACGCGTAAACCGAAGCGCGAGCCTTGGATTCCCTCAGGACTCGCGCCTACGCCAAAAGCGGTCGTGGTGAACCGCCCCGGCGCCAACAGCGCCGTGGGAGCGCGCTACGTCGCTCAGGCCAAGACCTGCCCGAACTGGCGAAGCTGTCGCACGAAAGGCCCGACAGCCTGAGCTTCTGCACGACGGGCGTCAGCGGGCTGAACCACCTCCCGCTCGAGATGTTCAAGAGCCTGGTGGTCGAGATGAAGACCGGGACCGCGCTCAACGTGATCCACCGCCCCTACAACGGCGTGGCACAAGCCCTCACTGCGCTGAAGGCCGGCGAGGTGCAGGCCTGCGCGCTGCCCTACAGCACCTTTGAACTGCATCTTCTTTCATCCGTAAGTGCTTTTCGTTTGCTCACAAGTGAGTGGGAGGTGAACGGCAATGGTTGCCCAGACTTGCGCGAAGGATCGCAAACACCGCAGCAGGGCCTCGCGGCGCAGTGACATTTGGGAACGTTCTTCACCGTCGCGATGTGCGCAGTATTGGGTCGCCGTCCGTTGGAAGCGCATCAGGGCGATTCCCGCCCTCTGGAGTTGAAAAAATGATTCTCTCGCGAGCCGTCTTCAAGCTTGCCGCCGCAGGCCTTGTTGCCGCCGGCGCCCTGACCGTCGCCTCAACGGCCAACGCCGGCACCAGCTGGTCCGTCGGCATCAACGTCCCCGGCGTGGTCGTGAGCGAGCCGGCCCCCGTCTATACCTATCCGGCGCCGGCCTACTACCAGGCTCCGCGGCCGGTCTACTCCGTTCCGCCGCCCGCCTACTACGACCCGGCCGCGCGCTGGGAGGAACGTCGCGCCGAACGCTGGGAAGAGCGCCGTGCCGAGCGTCGCGAATGGCGCCGCCGCCAGTGGGAGCGCGAGCAGTACCGCCGCTACTACGAGGATCGCGACTGAGGCCGGCGGCCTCGCGCGCAGGGCCGCCTCCTCGGCATCTGCGCTTCAGCCCTGCGCGGGCAACGGCTTCGTGAGCGCTGCGGGCGCGACCTGTCGACCAACCAGCCCGCCCACCGCCAGCAGCGCGAGCACGTAAGGCAAGGCGATCAGCAGGGCGCTGGGCACCTCGATGCCCATCGCAGGAAGCTGGAACTGCAGCGCAGTGGCGGCTCCGAAGAGACAGCAGGCCATCACGGTCCGGCCGAGGCGCCAGTTGCCGAAGATCACCGCCGCGATCGCCAGGTAGCCGGCGCCGCCGGTCATGCCTTCCGTGAAGGTGTGGATGTCACCGATCGACAGGAAGCAGCCCGCCAGCGCGGACATGAAGCCGGTGAACAGCACGGCGCCATAGCGGATGCGGCTCACCTTCAACCCCGAATGGCTCGCCGCCTGCGGCGACGTGCCCGCGGCATGGATCGCCAGGCCGAGCGCAGTGGCGCGCATCACCCAGCCCACCAACACGATCAGCACGATGGCGGCATAGAGCAGCCATGCCTGCCGGAAGACCTGCTCGCCCAGGTGCGGGATCTCCGACAGCCCGGGTGGCGCCCACTTGTCCAGGCCCGGGATCTCGGCGCGCGAGCGGCTGCCGAAGATCGCCCGGTAAGCCAGGGTGGTCGCGCCGAGCACCAGGATGTTGATGCCGATGCCGGTAACGATCTGGTTGGCGCGCAGCGTGATGCTCAGAAAGGCCTGCAGCCACGCGATGGGCAGCACGCACAGCACGCCGCAGAGCAGGCCGAGCAACGGCGAGCCGGTGGCCCACGAGGCGGTGGCGCCTGCGAAGGCGCCGGCCAGCATGAGGCCCTCCACGCTCATGTTGAGCACGCCGGCCCGTTCGCTCACGAGCTCGCCGGTGGCGGCGAGCAGCAGCGGCGCGGCGAGCCGGATGCTCGAGCCGACGAAGACGGCGGCCAGTTCGGGATCGATCATTTGCGTCGCGCCTCCATGCGCTGGATACCGATGGCTGCCCCGGCGAGCGTCACGATGATGAGACCCTGGATCACCACGACCAGGGCGGTGGGCACTTGCGCCACCATTTCCATGTTGATCCCGCCCGAACGCAGGAAGCCGAAGAGCAGCGAGCCCGCAACCACGCCGCTCGCGCTGCCGCGTGCGAGCAGGCCCACCACCAGGCCGTCGAAGCCGTAGCCCGACGAGAAACCGGCCTTAAGCGTGTACTGCTCGCCCTGCAGCATGAAGGCGCCGGCAAGTCCGCCGAAGGCGCCGGCTGCGCAGAGCGCGCCGATGGCGAGGCGGTCGATGGGCATGCCGGCGCGGCGAGCCGCGCGCGGGTTCAGGCCGGTCGCGCGCAGCTGCAGTCCCGTCACCGTGCGGTTGAGCAGCAGCGCCACCGCCACCGCCAGCACCACCCCGATCAGCAGGCCGACGTGCAGCGGCGTACCCGCATCGCCGGTGAGTAGCGGCAGCTGGGTCGCCACCGGAATCTCCAGCGACTCGGGCAGCGTCGCGCTGCTCGTCATCGGCCGGCGCAGCAGGTGCTCGGACTGCACGCTGCCGTACACCATCCAGATGGCGATGAAGGAAAGCAGCAAGGTCGCGATGACCTCGTTGGTGCCCATCTTGACGCGCAGGACGCCGGCGATGCCGCCCCAGAACGCGCCCGCCGCGCAGGCGCCGAGCATCGGAACGATGAAGGCCAGCCCCCACGGCAGCTGCGCCACTGGTGGCCACAGCGCGAGCGCCGTGGCCGTGATGCCGCCAACGGCAATCTGCCCTTCTCCGCCCACGTTCGTGAGGTTTGCGCGCTCGGCCAGGATGAAACCCAGGCCGACCAGCATGAGCACCAGCGCACGGTTGATCGAGGCAGCCAGCGCATAGGACGAGCCCCAGGCGCCGTCCGCGAACGCGGCGACCGCATCGCCCACGGGCACGCCGAGCGCGGCGATCAGCAAGGCACCGACGCCAAAGGCCAGCAGCACGGCGGCTGCCGAGACCTGCAGCGCAGGGGTCGGCCTGAGCCGCGACCAAGCAAGTACAGGACCGCTCATGGGGCGACCTCCTCTGCAACATCTTTCTTGTCACGGTGCCCGGCCATCCAGGCACCGATGCGCGCGCGGTCCGCGCCCGCCGTAGGGCATGTGCCCATCACCCGGCCCCGGTAGAGCACCAGCACGCGGTCGGCGACGCTCAGCAGTTCGTCGAGCTCCGACGAGATGAGCAGCACGCCGACCCCGCGGTCCGCGGCGGCCCGGATGTGGCCGTAGATGGCCTCGACCGCGCCGACATCCAGGCCGCGCGTGGGCTGCGCCGCCAGCAGAAAGCGCAGGCCCTCGAGCGTGAGCTCGCGCGCGAGCACCGCCTTCTGCTGGTTGCCGCCCGAAAGGCCTCCGAACGGCACGTCGGGGCTGGCAGCGCGCACGTCGTAGCGCTGCATGAGGTCGAGCGCCTCGCGGCGCATGGCCGCGCGGTCGAGGAGGCCGAAGCGCCGGAACCGGTCCAGGCGGTCGAGCATGATGTTCTCTGCGACGTTCATGCCTGTCACGCAGGCCAGCGCATGCCGGTCTTCGGGCACCACGCCGCAGCCCGCAGCGCTGAGCTGGCGCGGCGTGGCGCGCGTCATGTCCTCGCCGCAGACGAAATAGCGCCCCTCGGTGGGACGCAGCATTCCCGAAAGCACCGCGCCCAGCTCGCCCTGGCCATTGCCCTCGACGCCGGCGATGGCCACGATCTCGCCCGGCTCCACCAGCAGGGTAAAGTTGTCCAGGCGCACCACGCCATCGACGTCGCGCACGGAGAGGCCGTCGGCCAGCAGCGCCGCCTCGCGCGCCGGGCTGCCCGGTGCCGGCCGGAATGCACGAGACCCCCGTACCGGCGTGGCGGCAGGCGCCTGCAGGTCGCGCTGGATCATCGCGCGCACCAGCGCGTCGATGTCCTGTGCGGGCGCGTCCGAGCGCGCCACCACGCGGCCGCCGCGCAGGACGGTCGCACGCCGCGCAACACGCTGGATCTCGGCCAGCTTGTGGGTGACCAGCACGACGCCGCAGCCCTGCTGCGCCACGCGCGTACACACCGAGAGCAATGCCTCGATCTCCTGCGGCAGCAACACGGCGGTCGGTTCGTCGAGCACCAGCAGGCGCGGCTCGCGCACCAGGCACTTCACGATTTCCACGCGCTGGCGCTCGCCCACCGACAGGTCCTGCACCTTCGCATGCGGATCGAGCGCGAGCCCGTAGCGCTCCCGCATCGCGGCGATACGCGCCGCGCCGGCCTTGCGGTCGAGCACGCCGCGCACCTGGCCGAGCAGCAGGTTGTCGAGCACCGTCATGTCGGGCACGAGGCTGAAGTGCTGGTGGACCATCGCGATGCCGTGCGAAAGAGCATCCGCCGGCGAGCGCGGGCGAAACGCCCCACCGGCCAGCGTCATCTGGCCCGCGTCCGCGGCGTGCACGCCGAAGACGAGATTGCACAGCGTGGACTTGCCGGCGCCGTTCTCGCCCAGCAAACAGTGGACTTCGCCGGGATGGAGCGCCAGCGATACGTCCTGCAGCGCCTGCAGCGCGCCGAAGCGCTTGGACAGCCCCTCCAGCTTCAGCAGCGGCGCGGCGGCCGGCGTTGCGGCGACCCCCGGGCCGCCGTCGCTGATGCCGTCACCCAGGCCGATGGCGTGGCGCTCGCGCATCAGCCCTCCAGCACCTTGATCTTGCCGGACAGGATGTCCTTCTTGATCTGCTCGAGCTTGGCCTTCTGTTCGTCGGTCGCCCCGCAGATGACCATGTCCGATGCGTTCGGCCCCATGGCCAGTCCGAAGGGCTTGTAGCCGGCCTTCCAGGTACCGCCGACGGCCTCCTTGATGGCGTACTGCACCTGATAGCCAACGCCGGTGATGCTGTAGGCGGGATAGAGCGGATCGGTGCCGCAGCGGCTGGTGTAGCTGCCGATGATCTTCGTGCCCTTCTCCTTGGCCGCCTGCTCCATGCCGCGCAGGCCGAGGTTCAGGATGTGATAGTGCACGTCGGCGCCCTGCGCGATGGCCGCCAGCGTGGCTTCCTTGGCCTTGGCCACGTTGTCGAAGTCGCCGGTGTAGTTCTCGAAGTACTTGATGCCGGGTTTGATGTACCTGGCGCCGTTGCCGAACTCCTTGCCAGCGTTGACGATGGAAGGGATCTCCATGCCGCCCACGTAGCTCACGGCCCCGTTCTTCGAGAGCATCGCGGCGGCGGCGCCCGCGACGAAGGCGATCTCGGCCTGCTTGACGTCGTAGCCGGCCACGTTGGCCGTCTCCTCGGCCTTGTTGCCGCCGACGATCGAGAAGTGCGTCTTGGGGAAGCGCTTGGCCACCTTGAGCACGGCGGCCTGGGTCTGGCCGCCGACGCCGATCACGAGCGCGTTCTTGCTGGCCAGGTTGGTCAGCGCCTGCTCCATGTCGGCGTAGTTGATGTTCTCGATCATCTGCACCTTGATCCTGGCGCCGTACTCCTTCTGTGCGGCCACGAGCCCGTCGTAGCCGGACTCCATCCATCCCTTGTCCGACTTGGACCCGGGAATGAGGATGCCGACCGCGATCGGATCGGCGGCCGAGGCCGGCAGGCTCAGCACGAGGGCGGTGAAGGCGCTGACGCCTGCGAGGACGGCGGCGCGGCGGGAGAGAGACGGAATCTGCATGGCATGCCTTTCGCTAGTTGTAGGGGTTAAGTAACTAATCAATTACTTACCGACAACGCATCGCAATAACAGTGCCAGTGAATTCGCCGACTTTTTGCCGCATATCGGTGCGGCGACCGCAACGAATGCACCAGCCTGCGGCGATGCGCCCTTCGCCCGCACACCACCGGAGCCTTTGATGAAACGCCACCCCTATCTTCCCGATGCCCGGCCCGACGGCGCCCTGGGCCTGGGCCAGCAGTACTACTGGGTCGCCAGCGAGCGCGAGGTCGATATGTCCGTGGAGCCGCCCGCGCCGCTGCGCGCTCGGGTGCAGGCGCAGCCGCAGAACGTGGTGCTCGACCTGCGCCGCACGGCCATCGTCATCATCGACCTGCAGAACGACTTCTGCACCGAGGGCGGATGGGTCGACCACATCGGCGGCAACTATGCGGCGGACCGCACGCCGATCGCCCCGCTGCAGAAGCTGCTGCCCGGGCTGCGCCGCGCCGGCGTGCCGGTCGTCTGGGTCAACTGGGGCAACCGCCCGGACCTGGCCAACATGCCGCCCAACCAGATCCACCTGTACAAGAACAGCGGCACGGGCGTCGGCCTGGGCGACCCGCTGCCCGGCGGCAAGGGCCACGTGCTGCAGAAGGACTCGTGGGCCGCGGCCATCGTGGACGAGCTCGCACCGCACGAAGGCGACTTTCTGGTCGACAAGCACCGCATCAGCGGCTTCTGGGACACGCCGCTGGACAGCATCCTGCGCAACCTCGGGGTGCGCAGCATCCTCTTCGCGGGCTGCAACACCGACCAGTGCGTGCTGCACACGCTCACCGACGCCAACTTCCTGGGCTACGGCTGCGTGATGCTGAGCGACTGCTGCGCCACGAGCTCGCCGGACTTCTGCACCGAGGCGACGATCTGGAACGTCAAGAAGTGCTTCGGCTTCGTGACCGACTCGGCCGCCGTGCTCACGGCGCTGCCCGCCTGATGCACACGGAGACAGCGCACGGCTCGGGCGGCTGGATGCCCGGCCCCCGCTGCGAGCGGCCCGCCACCGGCGTTGGCGCGCTGAATGGGGTGCGCCTGGGCGTGAAGGACCTCATCGATATCGCAGGCGCCGTCACGGGCGGCGGTAACCCGGACTGGGCCACCAGCCACCCGCCGGCCGTGCACGACGCCCCCTGCGTGGCCACGCTGCGCGGCGCAGGCGCGCGGGTTGTCGGCAAGACGATCAGCGACGAACTCGCCTTCAGCCTGGAGGGCGAGAACGCCCACTATGGCGCGCCGCGCCATCCGCGCGACCCCGATCGGCTGCCCGGTGGGTCGTCCAGCGGCAGCGCCGCCGCGGTCGCATGGGCGGAGGTCGACCTGGCGCTGGGCACCGACACGGGCGGCTCGGTGCGCGTACCGGCGGCGTTCTGCGGGCTCGCCGCGATGCGGCCCACGCACGGCCGGATCCCGCTCGACGGGGTCCTGCCCTTCGCACCGAGCTACGACACGGTGGGGTGGTTCGCCCGCGATGCCGAGCTGCTGCGCCGCGCCGGGCATGCGCTGCTCGGCACCGAAGCCCGCATCGGCAGCAACCGGCCCTCGCCGCCCCTGCGCCTGTGCGTGGCCACGGACGCGCTGGCGCTGGCGGAGCCCGCGGTGCGCGAGCCGCTGGCCGCGTGGGCCCGCCTGATGCGCATCGACAGCGAGCGCAGCGCCTATGGCGGCAGCGACTGGCGAGACTGGTTCGAAGCCTATGCCCTGCTCCAGGGCCTGGAGATCCAGGCCCACGTCGGCCCGTGGATCCGGCGACAGCGGCCGCGCTTCGGCGCCGCCATCGCGCCGCGCTTCGAGGCGGCGCTGGCGCTCGATGCCGCGCAGGGAACGCGCTGGAGCGACTGGCGCGCGCAGGCCGTCGCGCGGCTGGCGCAGAGGATGGGCCCCGACGAGGCGTGGCTGATCCCCGCCGCACCCTGCCTCGCGCTGTCGCGCCGTGCCGATGCGGCTCAGCGCGGCGCCTTCTACGAGCGCGCACTGGCGCTCGGCGCGGTGGCCGGCCATGCGGGGCTGCCGCAGGTGGTGTTTCCGCTGCCGGCTGCCGAGGGCCTGCCGCCTTGCGCATCCTTCATCTCGGCCAGGGGCAATGACGAACGGCTGCTCGAACTTGCCGCGACACTAGCGCCTGCATTCCCATCCACACGATGAGCAAACTTTCCCCACGGCGGGCGCCGGCCCAGGAGACGATCGCGCGGCGCGACGCCACACTCACGCGCGCGAAGCTCCTGGAAGCGGCGATCGACGAGTTCTCGAACGAGGGCTACAGCGGCGCGCGCACCGAACGCATCGCACGGCTCGCCGGCACGAACATCCGCATGCTGTACCACTACTTCGGGAGCAAGGACGACCTGTACGTCGCCGTGCTCGAGGCGGTGATGGCCGACCTGCGGCACGAAGAACTCCGACTGGACCCGGAAGCCGAGGAGCCGCTGACCGGCCTGCTGCACATCGCCGATTTCGTGGACCACCACTTCGCGACGCACCCGCGGCTGCGCAAGCTGCTGGCCTTCGAGAACCTCAACGAGGCGCGGCATCTCGCGCGCTCGAACCGGATCCCGGAGATGTCGTCGCCGGTGATCGCGCTGATCCGCCGCCTGCTGGTGCGCGGGGTGGCGGCGGGCGTCGTGCGCAGTGGCATCGATGCGCTGCACCTGTACGTGGCGATGGTGAGCCTGTCGTACTACGGCCGCGCCCATGCGTTCACGCTGTCACGCATCTTCAACAAGGACCTGCAGGCCGCGGCCTGGCAGAAGGCGCACCAGAAGATGACCCGCCAGATGGTGGCGGCCTTCCTGACGCAGGCGCCCTGAACGAATTTCCGCATGACTGCTTCCATGTCTGCTGAGCCCACACACCATCCCGCCGCACCTGCTTCGGCCACCTCCCGGCGAGGCATGGTGACGAGCCCCCATCCGCTGGCCAGTGCGGCGGGCCTGGAGGTGCTGGCCGATGGCGGCAATGCCATCGAGGCCGCCATCGCCATGGCGGCCGTGCTGTGCGTCGTGTGCCCGCACTTCACCGGGCTCGGAGGCGACGGTTTCTGGCTCATCACGCAGCCCGGTGCGCCCGTGCGCGGCATCTCCGGCGTCGGGCAGGCCGCCGCAGCGCTCCCGCCGCTGTCGGGGCCAGTCCCGCTGCGCGGCGGCGCGTCGGCATTGACCACGGCCGCGGCGGTGGACAGCTGGGCCCGGGCCTTCGACATCTCGGCGCGCAACTGGCAGGGCCGCCAGCGCTGGGCGTCGCTGCTGTCTCGCGCGATCGAGCATGCGCAGGAGGGCTTCGCCGTGTCGGCCTCGCAGCGCTTCTGGCACGAGATGCGGGCTGCGGAGGCGCAGCACTGGCACGGCTTCGACGCGGCGTTTCCCGTCGGGCCTTCGCATCAGCGCCAGCCCGGGCTGGCGCACACGCTGTCGCGGCTCGCGGCGCAGGGCCCGCGCGAGTTCTACGAAGGCGAAGTCGCGCACCGCCTCGCGGCCGGCCTGCAGGCCGCGGGTTCGCCGCTCACGCTGGACGACATGCGCGGCACCCGCGCTCGGGAAGTGACGCCGCTGGCCGTGCCCTACCGCGGCGGCACGCTGCTGAGCCTGCCGCCGCCGACGCAGGGCTTCGCCACGCTGGAAGCCATGGGCATCCTCGGCGAGCAGGATTTCTCCGGCATCGCCGAAGGCAGCGCCGAGCACTTCCACCGGATGGTCGAGGCGATCAAGCTGGCCTTTGTCGACCGCGACCGCTTCCTGGCCGACCCCGATTTCACCGAGGTGCCCGTGCAGCGGCTGCTCGACCCCGCCTACATCCAACAGCAGGCTGCGCGGGCGCAAGCCGGCGCACGGGCGATGCCCTGGCCCCAGCGATTCCGCCACGGCGACACCGTGTTCTTCGCGGCCGCGGACGCCTCCGGCCGCGGTGCGGGCGTGCTCCAGAGCATCTACTACGACTGGGGCAGCGGTGTCGTGGCCGGCGACACCGGTGTGCTGTGGCACAACCGCGGCGCGGCCTTCCACCACGATGGGAGCCATCCCAACGGGCTGCGCGGCGGCAAGCGGCCCTTCCATACGCTGAACCCCGTCGCCTTCATGCGCGACGGTCGGCCCGAGCTGCTGCTGGGCACGCAGGGCGCGGACGGGCAGCCGCAGACCCTGGTGGCGCTGCTCACCCGGCTGATCGACTTCGGCCTGGACCCCGCGCAGGCACTGGCAAGGCCGCGCTTTTTGCTCGGACGGACCTTCTCCGACAGCCGCGACAGCCTGAAGCTGGAGCAGGACGTGGGGCCCGAGGTGATGGCATCGTTGATCGCGCGCGGCCACGAGGTCGCGCCCATCGCCGCGCACAGCCCACTGGCAGGGCTGCCCGGCGTGATCCGCTTCGAAGCCGACGGTAGCCTGGCGGGCGCGCACGACCCTCGCGGTAACGGGGTCGCACTGGGTCTTTGAATGCCGGGCTGCCGGCGGCCCGGCACTCAGGCCTTCTTCGCCCAGGCGCTGCACCACCCCCTGGCGTTGACCTGCTTGCCGGAGAACAGCGCGCAGTTACCCTGCGGGTCGGTCGGCTTCGATTGCCACAGTGCGCAGCCGTTGCACAGCTGGGCGTTGTCGTGCTTCGGGATTTCTTCGTATCGGCCCTGGCCGAATCTGCGACATAGCCGAGCGCCACGGCTTGCGGCTCTTTCTCGTTGAGCTGGGCCTGCGCGAACGCATCGGAGGCGCAGGCGGCAGCGCCCGTCGGGGAGAGGGTCAGGATGAAGATGCGGCGGCTGGATGTCATCGCAACGCGCCTGCAACACCGATCAACAACAACGCCCGGTCGCGCGCCGCGCTCAACCGGCTTCTATAGGTTGACCAGAACCAACATCTCCAGAAGGTCTGCCTTCACTAGCTGTGAAGTGTCAAGAGGTTCTTTCGAGACATCGAGAGACGTGAGACGGGCACGGCGAGGTTGATGCCGTGGTGCGGCCGGTGCCAGTTATAGAAGTGGTTCCACACAGGCAGGGCCTCGCAGCGCTGGGCTGAGTTCGCGTAGGCGTGCCCGTAGGCCCACTCGCGCAGAGCCGACTGGATGAAGCGCTCGGCCTTGCCGTTGGTCTGCGGGCGACACGCCCTGGTGAACTTCTGCCCGATGCCCAGCTCGAGGCACGCTTCGGCGAACAGCCCAGAGCGAAACGACATGCCGTTGTCGGTCAACACCCGCTGGATCTGCACACCCATGCTTGCGAAGTAGCCCACCGCGGCCCGCAGGAATGCTTCGGCGCTGAACTCGGTCTCGTCGGGATGCACCTGCGTAAAGGCCAAGCGGCTGTGGTCCTCTCCGTCGCTTCGCAGACTCCGCCACCCATCGATACCCCCCGGACTTGTCATGCCACCTCTCTCACCATCGCAAACATGGTCGATCGCGCCCAAGGCAAGGTTGATCCCCGCCGCCACTCATCGGCTCGAACTCATCGAGGCCCTGCGTGGCTTTGCGCTGTTCGGCGTGCTGCTGGTGAACCTGCGCAGTTTCTCGCTCTTCGAATTCATGGGCAGCGCCGACGGCGCCCTGCTGCCGACGGCCGAGCGCCGCGATGGACCATTTTCGCGCGCGTTGCAGCCGATGCGGCTCCTGCCCCGCAGACTCCTAGGCATCGCCCGCGGCGTTGCACGCCCGCCACCGGGATGCGGTACAGCCGAAGGACTGCTGGAACCAGCGGCTGAAAGTGCTGAGGCTCTCGAAGCCGGTCTCGTCCGCGATCATCGACAGCGGTGAATCGGAGCCGGCCAGGGCGCGGCAGGCGACTTCCATCCGGATGCGTTGCAGGATGCCGGAGAACGTCTCCCCATCGTTCGCCAGCCTGCGGCTCAAGGTCCGGCGATCGATCTGGAAGTAGTCCGCCACGGACTGCGAATCGTAGTTCCCATCGTCGAGCAGGGTCCGCAGCAGGCGCTCGACCCGCGTCGAGAATCCGCCCGGCGAGCGCTTGATCAGAGGCTCGAGCTGCTGCCGCGCGAGCTTTCGCAGGAAGGGCGCCGATGTGACGGGCCGCCGTTGCAACACGCTTCGGTTAAGCACCAATCCGGATATGAGCTGCCTGAACTGGACCGGGCATTTGAAGAAGCGCTCGACCGTCGGCATTCTTTGAGGCTTGGCGAACGAAAAGGACACCAGGTCCGGCTGAAAGGCCTCCCCGATCAGCCATCGAATCTGCATGGTGATTCCCACCAGGCAGAACTGGGTGGCCTGGAAGGACTCCTCCCTGGTCCGGGCCTGGAGCTCCGTGACGATCAGCGGCGACTGGAATCGCTGGTCCAGCTGGATCAGCGTTCCATCGGCATGCAAGGCAAGGTGCGTGGTGTAGAAATGGATGGCCTCTTCCACCGTTTCCGCCTCGCGCATCAGCAGGCTGACCGCCCCCAGGTTGGGCACGCCACGCTCGATGGCGGCGCGCATGCCGAAGTCGGGACAGTTCCCCAGTCGAGCCGACTCGGACAGCAGGCGCCAGAAGGAATCCAGCGAGATCTGCGTCTCGAGATCGTCCATGCAGGAAGGGTCCAACCCCACGCGGCACAGCATCCGTTCGGGATCGAGCCCCGCCGCGCGAGCCGCCTCGAAGTAACCGATGAGCGTCGCGCTCCGGATCGATCTGGGTGCTGGCTTCCCTCTCATGGGCTGCGATCTCCAATGGACATGGGCAGAAGGCTCGTGCGTGCCTACTTCAGCGTCTCGAATGCGGTTTCCCTGATCGCGAACGTGAAGAGGGCCGAAAGTATCGCGCCGAAGATCAGGTAGTAGACCGGTGCGATCGGGTTCTGGAACGTCTGGATCAACCACACCGCGATGAATGGCGCGAAGCCGCCGAACACCGAAGCGGTCAACCCGTAGCCTATGCTCATCCAGGTCGTCCGGTTGCGCGTGGGAAACATCTCCACGATGGTCGTGGGCTGCACTCCATAGATCGACGCGAGGATGATCGCAAAAATGCACTGGACCAGGACGACGTCCTTCAAGGTCGCCGATTCGAGTGCGAGAAGATGGCCGAAGGCCGGGTAGGCCACCAGGAGAACGGCCGCGCACGAGAACAGTAGCACCTTCTTCCTGCCGATCAGGTCTGAGAGAAGACCGAAGCAGGGCGTGAGCACGAAAACGCAGACGAGGCCGACGGTGTTCGCCCACAGCGCATCGGCCATGGACAGCTTCAGGTTCGTCGTGACCCATGTCGGCATGTACAGCAACATCACATAGAAGCTGATGTTGGAGAGCACGGAGACACCCCCGGCCTTGATCGCCAGCTTGCAGCCCTCCTTGTCCTCGAGCATGGGAATGGGCGCCACGCGTTCGGCCACGGCTTTCTCGAACGCCGGTGTTTCGGCCACTGCGCGCCGCATCCACAGGGCGACGGGGCCGATCAGGCAACCGATGACGAAAGGCACTCGCCAGCCCCAATCCGCCATCTCCTGCGCGCTCAGCACCGAGTTGACGAGCGCAGCCACGCCCGACCCCAGCAGGAACCCGCCGATCACGCCGAACACATGCAGGCTGCCGAACAGCCCCCGCCGGCGCTCTGGCGACCATTCGACGATGTAACTGACCGATCCACCCCACTCTCCGCCGGCCGAGAAGCCTTGCAGCAGGCGCGCGACCACGAGCAGGGCCGGGGCGATGACCCCCGCCGTCGCGTAGGTTGGCAGGATTGCAAGCAGCAGCGTGCCTCCCGTCATCAGGTACATCGTGAGCAGCAAGGCGCTCCTTCGGCCACGCACATCGCCGATGCGGCCGATCACGAGGCTGCCCAGGGGACGTGCCAGAAAGCCGACGCCAAACACCGCGAACGAACTCAACAGCGCCGTTGCGGGCGCCGAGGTCGGAAAGAAGTTCTTGGCGATGTATGCCGCGATGAAAGCGTAGACGGCGAAGTCATACCACTCGAGAACGTTTCCCATCAGCGGCGCGGCCACTGCTCTGAACCTCGCCAGCCTGGAGCGGGGCCCTTTCGCGGCAAGCGAATGCCCTGGCGCGGCAACTGCAATGAAGGGGGGCGTGGACATCTTGTCTTTCCGCCAGAATGAATCTGGTCATGCTTGTGGTGGGTCGGGACGAGCGCCTCTTGCAAGGCGGTCGCCGTCTCTTGTCTCGACATCGAAGCGGCCGATCGGCCGATCGACAGCAGCGAGATTGCTCGCTTTGCCAGCTTTCGATTGACCTTTTGGGGCGTCGATTTTGCTGAATGGGGCATGTCCGGGGAACCTTCGATCCGCGGCGCCGTGCGATCGCACGCCGCATCCGCCGCCATCGCCAGCGAGATCGGCTCGTTGTTGGCGAAGAAAAAGCGCCACGCCCCAAAGCGCACATTCGCCGCCTCAAATGGCCAAGCATCGCCAGTGCGACTGGCTACCTTCCGTGTACCCCCAGAAGCGTCACACGCAAAGGAAGCAGACATGCCAATCGATCAGGAAAAGATGCAGCCATGGCAATGGCCGGAAGAGGAATGGCGCCGCCGCGTCAATCGCGTGCGCGCCGGCCGGCGCCTTCGCCCCCGCGCATGGAAGGACGGTGCCAGGTTCGCCGTGGCGCTGGCGTTCGATTCCGACCACGAGACCAACGAACTGCGCGACGGCGCCAAGTCGGTCAACCGCCTGGCGTGGGGCCAGTATGGCAATCGTGTCGGCGTGCCGCGCATCCTGTCGATGCTCGAACGGCATGGCGTTCCCGCGAGCTTCTATGTGCCGGCCGTCAGCGCGCTCCTCTATCCGGACGAGCAGCGAACCATCGTGAAAGCGGGACACGAAATCGGTGTGCACGGCTGGATTCACGAACTCAATTCCGGCCTTGCCTTGCCGGACGAGCGCGATCTGATTCGGCGCTCGCTCGATGCCCTCGAGGGCATCACGGGCGTTCGACCGACGGGCTACCGCTCGCCGTCGGGAGACTTCTCCCCGAACACGCTGCAGTTGCTGCGCGAGCTCGGGTTCGCCTACGACTCGTCGATGGCCGCGGACGACGATTGCTACGAACTCATGATGGACGGCGAACCGACCGGCCTGGTCGAGCTGCCGTTCGATTGGGTGCGCGACGACGCGGTCTACTTTCTGATGCACCGCTTCCAGGGCCTGCGTCCGTACACCCCGCCCTCGGATGTCTTCGACATCTTCAGGCGTGAACTCGAGGGAGCGCACGCCGAAGGCGGCCTCTTCGAACTCACCATGCACCCGCACGTGATCACCAACCGTTCCCGGCTCTGGATCGTGGAAGAGATCATCAAGCATGCCAGGACACTTCCCGGCGGCGTGTGGTTCGCCCGGCATGACGAGATCGCGCGCTTCGCGTTGGAACACACCGCCACGGAGGCCGAATGACAACCGTTGAATCCGATCCCGCGCGGCACGGCGTGGCCCGGCTCTTCTGCACCGAGTCCGGCACAGGCTCGAATATCCTGCTCCTGCATGGATGGACTTGCGACTCCCACGACTGGAGCTGGCAGTTGCCAGCGCTCGAAGCCCGGCATCGGGTCGTCGCCGTGGACCTGCGGGGACACGGCCGGTCCGACGTACCGGCCTCCGGCGGCTACAGTCCCGACCACTACCTGAGCGACCTGGAATCCTTGCTCGCCACGCGCCATGCCGGCCAGACCTTCGTGGTGATCGGCCACTCGATGGGCGCGCAGATCGCAGCGCGGCTTGCCGCGAAGAGACCCGACCTGGTCACCGCCGTGGTGTCCGTCGATGGCGCGCTCGGTTTCTCGCCGGAAGCGGCGTCCTTCTTCCTGAAGACCGCCGAAGCACTGGAGGCTGGAGATCCCGCGACTGTCGTGCCTGCGCTATTCGAAACAGCCTACCACCCGTCGACCGCGCCCGCTTTCAGACGATGGCACGCCAGACGCGTGCAAGGAATGGCCGCGCATGTCATCCGGGAGTCGTTCGCGCCGCTCTTCTTCGGCGCGGGCCAGGTCGGCGCGGGCGATGCGAGCGAAATCTTTCTGCGCGGTATCCGCCAGCCGTTCTTTCACCTCTGCCGAGACCCCGAGCAAGGATCGCGCATGAGCTCGTGGTTCTCGAACCCCAGGTCCAGGGTCGAGACCTGGCCGGAGGTCGGCCACTGGATCATGCAGGACCGCCCGGACGCCTTGAACGCCGCAATCACCGACTGGATCGCCGCGCTCTAGCGTCCTCTCGCCGCGACAGGCGGGTGCCTTGCCTTCTTTTCCCTTTTCCCCCTTCCCTACGGAACCCTCTCGTGAGTCATCTTTTTTCTCCTTGGCAGATCGGACAGGTCGATCTGGACAACCGGGTCGTCATCGCGCCCATGGCCCAGTACGCGGCCAGGGACGGCAGCGCTGGCGACTGGCATGCCCTGCATCTGGGCCGGCTCGCGCTGGCGGGCGCGGGCCTCCTGATACTGGAGGCCACCGCGGTGCTGCCGGAGGGCCGCGTCACCCCGGCGGACCTTGGCCTCTACTGCGACGACAACGAAGCAGCGCTGGGCCGCGTGCTCAAGATGGCGCGCGCCTATTCGCCGGTCAAGGTTGCCATCCAGCTGGGACATGGCGGGCGCAAGGCGTCGAGCCAGGTGCCCTGGCAAGGCGGTCAACAGATTCGGTCGAACGAGCCCGAGGGCTGGCGCGGCGTGGCGCCCTCGCCCTTGCCGCACGGACCTGAAGAAGAAGCTCCGATCGAGCTGGACAGCCAGGGCATGGCCCGTGTGATCGACGGCTTCGTCGCGGCGGCCCGGCGCGCGGCTCGTCTCGGCATCGATGGCATCGAGATTCACGCGGCGCATGGCTACCTGCTGCATGAGTACCTGTCCCCGCTGGCGAACCAGCGCACCGATGCGTACGGAGGCAGCCTGGAGAATCGGATGCGCTTCCCGCTCGAAGTCTTCGATGCCGTGCGCGCCGCGTTCCCCGAGGAGCGCCCGGTCTGGGTTCGCGTTTCGGCCACGGACTGGGTCGATGGCGGCTGGAACATCGAATCCACGATTCGATTCGCCCAGGCCCTGAAGGCACGCGGTTGCGCCGCCATTCATGTCTCCACGGGCGGCGTGTCGCCCTTGCAGAAGATCGCGCCCGCCCCGGGCTACCAGGTCGAGTTCGCCGAGAAGATCCGGGCCGAGTCGGGCTTGCCGACCATTGCCGTCGGCCTGATCACCGAGCCCGAACAGGCCGAGGCCATCGTGGCCCAGGGACAGGCCGATGCGGTGGCACTGGGCCGCGGCGTGCTCTACGACCCGCACTGGCCGTGGCACGCGGCGGCCGTCCTCGGTGCCCAGGTCGACGCACCGCCCCAGTACTGGCGCTCCCAGCCATCGCGCTACAAGGCCCTCTTCCGGGGCGCCCGAATCGGCATGCGCTGACAAGCCCACGCTACCGCCCCACATCTTCACCTCGACTCGAGACCCAACCATGACCCGTCCCTACGCACCCAGAAATCCCGAACTCTTCGACCAAGGGCTTGCCACGCGCCGCGCCGTCCTCGGGGCCGACTATGTCGACACGTCCCTCCAGAACGCCACCGACTTCAACATCGACATGCAGGAGCTGGTCACCCAATACTGCTGGGGCGATGTCTGGAACCGGCCCGGGCTGGACCGCCGCACGCGTTCGCTTCTCAACCTCGCGATGATCACGGCGCTCAACAGACCGCACGAGCTGCGCCTCCATGTGCGAGGCGCGATCAACAACGGCTTGAGCAGGAGCGAGATCAAGGAGGTCTTCCTGCAAGCGGCCATCTACTGCGGCGTTCCGGCCGCGATCGATTCCTTCCGCGTCGCCGCCGATGTCTTCAAGGAGATGGAAAGCTCGGGGCAGCAGCCATGACGCGCGTCGGATTCATCGGCCTCGGCATGATGGGCACACCGATGGCCCAGCGGCTGCTCGCCGCCGGCTGCTCGCTGACGATCCAGGATGCGAACCCGGTACGAGAAGAGGCCTTGCTCGCGCCGCATCCCGCCGTTCGACGCGCGGACGGTCCGGGCGATTTCTCCGGATGTTCCTGCATCTTCACGATGCTCCCCGACTCGGACATCGTCGATCGGGTCGTCCTGGCGTTGCTGCCACACCTCGCACCGGGGTCGACGGTGGTCGACATGAGTTCCGCCGATCCAGCCCGAACACGGCTTCTCGGCGAAAGGCTGAAAGACGCGCACGTCGATCTGCTCGACGCACCGGTCTCCGGAGGCGTGAAGAAGGCCGCGGTCGGCAAGCTCGCGATCATGGTCGGAGGAGCAGCCGATGTGCTGGCGCGCGTGAAGCCCTTGCTGAAGGCAATGGGCGAAGCCATCACGCACGTGGGCCCGATCGGCGCCGGACATGCCGCCAAGGCGCTGAACAACTACGTGTCGGCCGCCGCGCTCATTGCCACCGCGGAGGCCATCCATGTCGCCGCCGCATTCGGCATCGATCGCGAAGTCCTGGTCGAAGTCCTCGACGCATCGACAGGCAGGAACAACACCACACAGAACAAGGCGCGCCAGTTCATGCTGAACGGTGCCTTCGACTCGGGGTTCTCGCTGGCCTTGCAGGCCAAGGACGTAGCCATCGCGGCATCGCTCGGGCGCCGGCTGGAGATGCCGATGCGCCTGGCGGAACAGGTCGACGAGATCACCCGGGCCGCGGCCCGGAGCCTGGGGCCGACCGCGGACCACACCGAGCTCTATCGCCATCTGGGCCAGCGATAAGGACCCTCATGGACCTCGGATTCATCCTCTCTTCGGACCACCCGGTCCATCCGTCCTCATCGGGAACTTGAAAGAAAGCCATGCGCGTACTGTCAGCAGGGTTCAAGCACGAAACCAACAGCTTCGCCTCTCACCGCGCCGATTGGCCGGCGTTCGAGCGCGGTGACGCCTTCCCGAAGGCCGTTCGGGGCAAGGCGATGCTGGACATGATTTCCTCGGTGGACGTGTCCGCCACCGGTTTCGCGAGCTACGCCAGAAAGAAGGGGTGGGAACTCGTTCCAAGCCTGTGGTGCGGGGCGGTTCCGTCGTCGTATGTGACGGACGACGCCTTCGAGAAGATCTGCGAAGCCATCACCGCCGATGCGCGCAAGCTCGATTTCGATGCGATCTATCTCGAACTGCACGGGGCGGCCATGTCCGAGAGCTGCGACGACGCGGAAGGCGAACTGCTCGCGCGGCTGCGCACGATCGTCGGACCGTCGATGCCGATCGTCGCGAGCCTCGATCTCCATGCCAACGTCACGCGCGCCATGCTGGCCCATGCGGATGGGTTGGTCGCCTTTCGGACCTATCCGCATATCGACTACGTCAAGACCGGCGAACGCGCCGCGGTGCTGCTCGACCGATTGCTGCAGGGTGGAGGAAGGGAGCCACAGGCTTCGAGCCGCCTACCGTTCCTCATCTCGATCAACGTTCAGGGCACGGCAAGCGAGCCGGCCAGGGGGTGCTACAGGCTGATCGAAGAAGTCGATGCGCGTCTTGGCACGGTCTCCAGTTTCTGCATGGGATTTCCGGCCTCGGACTTCGAGGAATGCGGACCGGTCGTGTGGTCTCATGGAGCGCGCGCGCGGGAGGCCGTCACGCTCCTCGTCGATTCGATCGCCGAACCTTCGCAGTGGCGGCTGTCCGCCAGATCGGCGCGCGAGACGGTGGACACGGCATTGACCCGGGCGACGTCGAGCCAGCGGGCCATCGTCATCGCGGACACGCAAGACAACCCCGGCGTCGGTGGAACGAGTTCCACGACTGGCGTGCTGCACGCCTTGCTTCAAGCTAGCGCGGGGCGCGCTTTTCCCGAACGGGTGGCGCTGGGCGTGCTCTATGACCCAAAGGCCGCGGCATCCGCGCACCGCGCGGGTGTCGGGAAAACCATCCGATCCACCCTCGGCGAGTCGGTGCAAACGCCCACGGGTCCCAGCGAACCGCCTGTCGTCGGCGACTTCAAGGTTCTTGCCCTGTCCGACGGCATCACCACCTTCAAGGGCCCGAAGATGACGGGCTTTCAGACCCGTCTCGGTCCCACCGCATGCCTCGAGGTCGATGGCGTCCTGGTCGTCGTCGCCAGTGCCAGGATCGGCGCTCAGGATCGCGAGCTGTTCCGGATGGTTGGTATCGATCCGGAGACCATGAAGATCATCGTCGTCAAGAGCTCGCACCACTTCCGCGCGGATTTCGAGTGTGTCGTGGAGAGCCCCGAAGAAGACATTCTTTTCGCGATCGCACCGGGCATGTTTCCCATCGATCCGGCCGATCTTCCGTGGAAGAAGTTGGCCGCCGCCACCCGGCTTTCTCCCTGAAGATCGATGGCTGCCACACGCTCTCGCCGGCGCCGAAGGATGGATGGTGCTCCCGGGCGAAGGGGCGGCATCCCGCGCCCTGGGTTAACGGCTGGCTATCTGAACGCACTCAAGGCCTTCGAGGCCGCGGCGCCCCACCAGAGCTTTTCGGCGGCCGCCGAAGAGCTCAGCGTCACGCCGGCGGCGGTCGGCCAGTTGGTACGCAGCCTCGAGTCGTGGCCGGGTGCGCCGCTCTTCATCAGGGCGGCCAGCGGCACCGCCCGCCTGGTGCTCACCGATGCAGCCCCGCGCGCGCTGCCCGACATTCGCGAGGGCTCGACCGCCTGGGCCTGGGCATTGCGCAGCTGGAAGACGCGTCGCCGAATCTCACGCTCACCGTGACGGTCAGTTCGGCATTCCCAGCGAAGTGGCTGCTGCCGCGCATCGATCGGTTCCAGGGCCGGTATCCGGCGATGGATCTGCTGCTGGACACCAACACGCGGACCATCGATTTCCTCGCCGAGCGCATCGACATCGGCGTGCGCTAGGGAGGGGGACGCTGGGCGGGACTTGCAGCTCTCGCCCACCATCGACTGCTTCGATGGAATGATCGTCAGCTGGACCCTTTGGACCAGTCCGGATGCCGAGTTGGTCGACACGATGCTGGATGCGGCCATCGAGACGGTAGCGGACACAGCCGATCGGCCCGTGGTCCACTCCAGCCGAGGAGACCACTACCGCTAGCCGGGCAGGCTATCAAGAATGAGCGACGCGAAGTTCTCCCGCTCGATGTTTCGCAAGGCATGCTCCCCTGACAACGCAGCTTCCGAAGGCTTCTTCGGTCGGCTCAGGAACGAGCTGTTCTATCCTCAAGACCGGAAGAACGCCACCATTGAGCAATTCATTGAGGCGCTCGACTCGTACGTCCGCTGGTACAACGAGAAGCGGATCAAGATCGCTCTTGGCTCTGTCAGCCCCATCGAATTCCGGGTGAGTCTTGGACTTGCGGCATAAACCAGTCCAAGTTTTCATCCACCCCCTGGCGCCGTCGGCATTTGTCCAAACTGCCTTGCATGCCGATGCATGGGCACCGGCGACTTAAGGACGCAGGCCGTTCGCCCCCGAGGTCTGGAAACGGTACGACGGCTCCTGCCCTGCGAGCAGCATGCCCGCGAGCACCCTGTGCTTGGACTGTTCGATGTGCGAAATCATGTGGGCGAGCGCTGCGTCGAGGTCCCGCGACGCAAGCGCATGCAGGAACTCCAGGTGCTCGCGCATTGCGGGCACGACCTGAACGGGCCTCATCGAATCAGCGTCGTAACGGATCAGCCGGACGTGCAGGCTGTTGACGCGGTAGATCTCCGAGAGGATCTCGTTGCCGATCGTGTCGACCATGAGATCGTGCAGGCCCCAGTCGACGGCCTGCGCGTCGCGCTCCAGCGTCGCGTCGGGCTGGGGCTGCAAGGCGCGCTCGAGGATGGCTTCATGGCTCTCGATCAGCTTGGCCAGCGTTTTGGGGCTGGCCACGCGGGCGAAGTTGATCACCGCCTCGCGCTCGACCATGGCGCGCACCTGCCATGCGTTGCGGATCAGCTTCATGTCGACCGAGGCGATCTGCAATCCGCGCTTGGGCACCGTCTTGATCAGACCGGCAGCCTCCAGCCGCGGCACCAGCTCGCGAACGGCCGCCAGCGGCATCTCCAACAGCTCCATCAGCTCGCGCTGGGAAACGAACTGCCCGGGTCGGATCCGCGCATCGATGATCTGCTGGCGGAACCCCTCGTAGGCGCGGCTGCGCTGATTCACCGGCTCGCCCTCGCCACCTGGGGGCGAGGGCTTCGTGGTGGGCTCGGACGAGGCTGCGGCGGGAATGTTCATGGGGTCATCGTAAGCGGCTTGCATGCCGTCGAGCACATTGTCAACGATCTAGGGTTAACACTGACATTTCTCTAACATGTTAGTCAGCGTATAGTTCGATACCAGCGCGACAGCGGTCGCGTCTTCAATCACAGCATTCCGAACGGAGCAGTTCCATGGGTCTCGATCTCACCGGCGTCATCCCTCCTCTCGTCACTCCTTTCACCGCCGACGGCAGCATCGACGAGGCGGCCTACCGCAAGGTCATCCGCTTCAATCTCGACAAGAAGGTCCACGGCGTATGCCCCGGCGGCAGCACCGGCGAAGGCCACACCTTCACCGTCGACGAGTTCAAGCGCGTCATGGAAATCACCGCCGCCGAAGTGGCAGGCCAGGTGCCGATCGTGGCCGGCATCATCTCCAACAGCACCCGCGACGCGATCAACCGCGCCAAGGCGATCGCGCATCTGCCGGTCGCCGCCCTGCAGGTCACGCCCGTGCACTATCTCTTCAAACCGGACGAGCAGGCCACCCACAACCACTTCAAGGCCCTGACTGAGGCGGTCGACACGCCGGTGGTGATCTACAACGTGGTGCCTTGGAACTACCTGAACCCGGCCCAGATGATCCGCCTGATGAAGGAGCTGCCGGGCGTGCAGGGCATCAAGCAAAGCCAGGGCGACCTCAAGCTCATGGCCGACCTGCTGCTCGGCGTTCCCGGCGGCTGCAAGGTGTTCTCCGCCGTCGATGCCCTGCTGTACTCGTCGTTCGCGCTCGGCGCCCACGGCACCATCGCCGCCACACCCGCGGCCCTGCCCGGCGTCTGCGTGAACCTGTGGAACACGGTCCAGGCCGGCGACCACGTCAAGGCGCTGGAAATGCACAAGTCGATGCTGGCATTCTGGAACGCGCTGGTCGGCGACAACCTGCCTGCCAACATCAAGACCTCGATCACGCTGCAGGGCTGCGAAGCCGGCCTGCCGCGCGCGCCGATGCCGGCCACCGGCGAGGAGCAGCGCAGGAAGATCGAGGCCGCGATGGAAGACGTCCTGCGCTTCGACGCCTGAAGCGGGCCCCGCAAACAAGAAAGACAGGAGACATGAACATGAGAATCCAGCGTCGGCAGATCCTCGGCATGGGCGCCGCTGCAGCCTTGGGAACCACGCTACTGCCGGCCGCGTGGGCACAGGGCTTTCCGGCCAAGCCGATCACGCTCGTGGTGCCCTTCGCGCCGGGCGGCAACACGGACATCGTGGCGCGCACCGTCGCCGTCGCCCTTGGCAAGGTGCTGGGCCAATCGGTGATCGTGGACAACCGCGCAGGCGCCGGCGGCTCGATCGGCGCGATGCAGGTCTCGCGCTCGCCGGCCGACGGCTACACGCTGCTGCTGTGCGGGGCCGGCGTCATCGTCACGGTGCCGGAGATGGTCAAGACCAGCTACAGCCGTGCAAGCTTCGCGCCGCTGGGGCTGGTCAACAAGAGTTCCATGGTGCTGCTGGCGCGCAAAAACGAGACCCGCTTCAAGAACTTCAAGGAGTTCGCCGCCTATGCGCGCTCCGGCGACGGCAAGGTCACGGCGGCGCACTCCGGGCCCGGCACGCCCAACCACCTGGCGCTGCTCCAACTCGAGAGCCTGCTGAAGGCGAAGTTCACGACGGTCAGCTACAAGGGCTCCGGACCCGCGCTGGTGGACGTCATCGGTGGCCAGGTCGACGTGCATTTCGACCAGGTCACCAGCTCGCTGCAGCACATCAAGGGCGGCGCGCTGCAGGCGTTGGCGGTCCTGGGTCCGGTGCAGGACCCTTCCCTTCCCGGGGTCCAGACGGTCGCGGAGCTCGGGTTCGGCGACATCGACGGCACCACTTACGTGGGCGTGCTCGCACCAGCGGGAACACCGAAGGACATCCAGGACAAGCTGGCCGCGGCGCTCGCGCAGGCCGTGAAGGACCCGCAGACCGTGGCGAGCGCACGCGAACTCGGCAGCGTCGCGCTCTCGAGCACGCCGCAGGAATTCGCGCGGATCCTCGACGCCGAATACGCGCTGGCCACGCAGGCCACGCGGGACGGCCGCCTCAAGGTCGACTGAAGACCGCGCTCCCTGCGCATCGCGGGCCGGGTGCCCGCCAATGCGCCGGAAGCCCTCGCAGATTCATCCATTCGCACGGTGCGGCCCGGCCGCCACCGGCGCACGGACGCGCCCGCACGCAGGGGCGCTCCACAGAGCAAGGCAGACAGCAACGTGAAGAAGATCCTCAACGACCCTCAGGCCTACGTCGACGAAATGCTCGACGGACTTTGTCTGGCGCATCCGGAGCTGGCACGACGCGGCGAAGGCGGCCGCGTGGTGGTCAGGCGTGGCGGCGCCGTCGCTGGCAAGGTCGGCATCGTCACCGGCGGCGGTTCGGGCCACCTGCCCGTCTTCCTCGGCTACGTGGGCGAAGGCCTGCTGGACAGCTGCGCCGTCGGCAATGTGTTCGCCGGACCACGCATGGACGACTGCATCGAGGCGATGCGCGCGGCCGACGGCGGTGCCGGCGTGCTGCAGCTGTACGGGAACTATGGCGGCGACCGCATGAACTTCGAGATGGCCGCCGAGATGCTCGAACTTGAGGGCATGAAGACGGCCTCGGTGCGCGTGTCAGACGACGTCGCGAGCGCACCGCCCGAGCAGCGCGAGAAGCGCCGCGGGGTGGCAGGCCTCGTGCTGGTCTACAAGGCCGCCGGCGCCAGGGCGGCCGCGGGCGCGACGCTCGAGGAGGTGGCCGCCACGGCGCGCAAGGCCGACGCCGCCTGCCGCACGATCGGCGTCGCGCTCACGCCTTGCGTGGTGCCGGAGTCCGGCAAGCCCTCGTTCGAGATCGCCGACGACGAAGTGGAGTTCGGCATGGGCATCCACGGCGAGCCGGGCATCTGGCGCGGTCCGCTCAAGACCGCCGACGCCCTGGCCGACGAGATGCTCGCGCGGGTGCTGCCCGAACTGGCGGTCTCGCGCGGCGATCATCTGGCACTGCTGGTCAACAGCCTGGGCGCCACGCCGTCCGAGGAGCTCTACATCCTCTATCGCCGCATCGCGACCGTGCTCGCCGGGCGCGGCGTCGACATCGCCTTCTCGCTTGTCGGCCGCTACGCCACGTCGATGGAAATGGCCGGTGCCTCCCTCAGCGTGATGAAGCTGGACCGCGACCTCGAGGCGCTGCTGGCGGCGCCCGCAACCTGCCCGTTCTGGAGCGTGCGCTGATGCTCGATGCCATCGTCCTGGCCCGCGCGGTGCCGCGCTGGTGCGCCGCCATGCATGCCGCCGCACCGGAACTCAACGCCCTCGACGGCCGCCTCGGCGACGCCGACCTGGGCGCCACGCTCGACAAGTGCGCCACGCTGATGGAGCAGGCGCTGCCCGGGCTGCCCGACTCGCTCGAAGGCATCTTCAAGCGCTGCGCGCAGGCCTCGGCGAAGGCCTCCGGCTCGAGCTTCGGCACGCTGCTGACCGTCGCGCTCATGACGGCCGGCAAGCACTGTGCCGGCAGAGAGTCGCTCTCGACGCAGGACGTCGCGGCGCTGCTGTCCGAAGTGATCGCGACGCTGTCCGCGCGCGGCGGCGCCGCCCTCGGCGACAAGACCGTGCTCGACGGGCTGGATGCGATCCAGCGCGCCCTGTCCGGCGCCGCGGCCGACGCTCCCGCCCTCGCGCTCGCCGGCGCGGCGGTGCGCGAATCGCTCGATGCATTCCGCGACAAGCCCAACCGCATGGGCCGTGCCCGCATGTTCGCGGACAAGACCATCGGCCTGGACGACCCCGGCATGGTTGCGCTGCAGCGCATGGTCGACACGCTCTGACGGCACCCACCCGCGCCCCTCACCAAAGAAAAACGAACACGGAGACAGAACGAAATGCTCGGACAAGTGATCGTCAGCGGCCTCGCCATGGGTTGCATCTACGCGCTGATCGCGCTCGGCTACGCCTACGTCTGGAACACGATGGCGATCGTGAACTTCGCGGCCGGCGAGTTCCTGACCTTTTCCGCGTTTGTCTTCGTCGCCACCTTCACGACGAGCATGCACCTGCCCTTCTGGCTCGCCGCGCTGCTGACTGCCGCGGTGATGGCGTTGCTGGGGGCACTGTTCTCGCGGCTCGTGTTCGCCCGGCTGCAGCGCCAGAAGGCGCTGGTGGCCATCATCGCGACCGTGGGCTTCGGCATCTTTCTCAAGGAGATGGCCCGCATCATCTACGGGCCCGAGCCGCTGCTGTACGCCAGCCCGTTTGGCGATGGCGTGATCGACGTGGGCGGCCTGCGCATTCCGGTGCAGCAGCTCGTGATCATGGTCGTCGTGGTGCTGGTGATGGTGCTGCAGTACCTGGCCCTGCGCTACACCACCATCGGCAAGGTCATGCGCGCCACCGCGCTGGATCGCGAGACCGCCCAACTCATGGGCATTCCAGTCAACCGCGTGCTGGCCGGCACGTTCGCGTTCTCCTCGGTGCTGGCCGCGCTCGCGGGCATCCTGCTTGCGCCGCTGTTCTACGTGACGACCGAGATGGGCACGCTCGTGGGGCTGAAGGGATTCGTCGCGATGATCATCGGCGGCTTCGGCAGCGTGCCGGGTGCCATCCTCGGCGGCGTCCTGCTCGGGGTGATCGAGAACGTCGGCGCGTTCACCATCTCCTCCACCTACAAGGACGCGATCGCGTTCGGCGTGCTGCTGATCTTCCTGCTGCTGCGCCCGCAGGGGATCCTTCCGGAACGCAACGCAGACCGCGCCTGAGGAGTCCATCATGCACAACAACACCTGGATGCGCTCCCTGGCGTGGGTCGCCGTGCTCGCCGCGTTGGCGCTGCCGATCGCACTCGATCTCAACATCTACTACCTGCACGTACTCAACCTGGCATGGATCTTCGCGATCGCCGCGCTGGGCCTGCAAGTGGCAACCGGCATCACTGGGCAGATCGTGCTCGGGCAGGCCGCGCTCGTGGGCTTCGGCGCGTATGCCACGGCGCTGCTCATGATGCGCGTGTCGCTGCCCTGGTTCGTGGCGCTTCCCGCCGCCATGCTGCTGAGCGCCGGTGTGGGCGTGTTGCTGGGCGCGGTGAGCACGCGCATCAAGGGCCATTACCTCGCCATCGTGACGCTCGCGCTCAACGAGATCTTCCGCATGGTCGCGCTCAACGAAGAAGCCCTCACCGGCGGGCCGATGGGCATGCGCGACATCCCGACGTTGAACATCCCCGCGCTGGGCGATCACATCGACAAGCAGCTCTACTTTCCGCTGCTCGTGCTGAGCCTGGCGGCCTACGCCGCGATGGTCTGGCTCCAGCGCTCGCGCATCGGCCGCGACATGCGTGCGGTGCGCGACGACGAGATCGCCGCCGAGGCCATGGGCGTCGATTCGCGCCGCGTGAAGACCATCGCCTTCGCGGTGTGCAGCGTCTGGGCCTCGCTGGCTGGCGGCCTCTACGTCCTGCTGGTCGGGTTCGCGGCACCAAACAACTTCACGGTCTTCGAGAGCATCAAGATGATGTTGATGGTGGTGCTCGGCGGCCTGGGCTCGATCGCCGGCACCTTCCTTGGCGCGGTGGTGATCACCGTGCTGCCCGAGGCACTGCGCGGCCTCCAGACCTATTACCTGGCCGCGTTCGGCATCGGCGTGGTGGCGATCCTGCTGCTTGCGCCGCGCGGCCTCGGCGTGGTCGGCGACTGGCTGCTCGGCGCGTTCCTGACGGGCCGGCGCGATCCGGTGGGCGAAGCACCCGCCGCGCCGCTGAACCTCGGTGCGGCCGCCTGCGCCGCGAGCGCAGCCTTGGCCGGCCGCACGCCGGTTCCCGTGAGCGGCGAGCCCCTGCTCCAAGTGCGCCGCGTGTCGCGCAGCTTCGGCGGCGTCAAAGCCCTCGACGACGTCGCGTTCGACGTGCGCCGCGGCGAGATCCTCGGGCTGATCGGCCCGAACGGATCGGGCAAGTCGACCATGATCAACGCCTGCTCGGGCACCGTGGGCGTCGAAGGTGGCATCGAACTGGCAGGCGAGCGCATCGACAACCATGCGCCATGGTCGATCCACGCGAAGGGCGTGGCCCGCATCTTTCAGAACGTGCGGCTCTGGGAATCGATGACGGTGATGGAGAACGTCATGGTCGCGTGGCGGCCGCCGGAGGGCGCGTCCGGCCAACGCGAAGCGCTCTGCCGCACGGCTGCGCTCGAGGCCCTGAACAGCATGGGCGTCGCGCACCTCGCATACCGGCGCGGCGGCGACCTGTCCTTCGGCCAGAGCCGGTTGGTGGAGATGGCGCGCGCGATCGTCAACAGGCCCCGCCTGCTGCTGCTCGACGAGCCTGCGGCGGGACTGCGCGGCGGGCTGATCCTGGAACTCGCTCAGATCCTGCAGCACCTGCGCGCGCAGGGCATGTCGATCCTCGTGGTGGAGCACCGCATCAAGCTGGTCATGAACATGTGCGATCGCGTCGTGGTGCTCAACCTGGGCCACAAGATCGCGGACGGCGCGCCGGCCGAGGTTATGAACACGCCGGCGGTGATCGAGGCCTACCTGGGCGAACGCGTGCCCGAAGAGGCCGCGCCCCCGCTCACCGCCCAGCCGGTGGCGGGCTGAGCCGCCGGCTATGCGCCCTCCCAGTTTTCGTTCCCTCTTAGATCTATGCGCACCGCGCCATCCACTGGAGACTAAAGCATGAAGAAGACTACCGTTCCCTCGTCACGCCGCGCATGGATCGCCGCAGCGTCGCTCGCGCTCTCGCTGCCCGCGATGGCCGATGCGCTCATCGGCGTCTCGCTGCCGCAGACGGGGCCCAAAGCGCTCGTCGGACGCAACTTCAAGCAGGGCGTGGAGCTCGCGGTCGCGGAGATCAACGCCGCGGGCGGCGTGCTGGGCAAGCCGCTGGAGGTCGTGTTCGAGGATGACCAGGGCGACAATCCGAACGGCGCGATCAACGCGGTGAACAAGCTGATGCAGGTTAGCAAGGTGCCGGTGATGATCGGACCGCACTACTCGGTCACCCAGATGGCCACGCAGAAGACCTACTGCAACGGCAAGGTGGTGTCGCTCACCGGCGGTACCTCGGTGGCCATCACGCACAGCGGCTGCAACTACGTGATCCGCACGCGCTCCGATGACGACGTGCAGGCCAAGGCGCTGATCGCCTATGCCCAGAAGGAACTCAAGGCCGGGGAGAAGACGGCCATCTTCTATGCCAACGACGACTTCGGAAAGTCGGGGCAGGCGCGCGTGGTCGCCCAGATGGCTTCGCTGGGGCTGAAGCCCGTCGCCGTGGAAAGCCACAACCCCAGCGACAAGGATTACTCGGCGCAGCTCGCCAAGCTGCAGAAGGCCGGTGCGGAGCTGGTCATCCTGTGGGCGCACGACACGGATGCGGCGCTGATCCTGCGCCAGGCCAAGCAGTTCGGCTTGCCCTTCAAGTTCGCAGGCGCCGTGCTGTCCGAGGAAGCGTTCCTCAAACTGGCCGGCAGTGCCGCGGAAGGCTCGATGAGCGCCTCCTACTTCGTGCCGACGGATCCCAACCCCGCCGTACAGGCCTTCGTGAAGAAGTACGAGGCGAAGTACAGGATGGCGCCCGACGTGTGGTCCGCCACCTACTTCGACGCGACCATCCTCGCCGCCAGGGCCATCAACGAAGCACGGTCCCCCGACGTGGAGAAGATCCGCGAGGCGTTCTCCAGGGTGAGCTACAGCGGCCTGCTCGCGGACTACAAGTGCGACAAGGCCGGCGACTGCAACCGGCAGGTCAACATCGTGGAGATCAAAGGCGGTCAGCCGGTCGTTCGCTCGGCGGTGAAGTTCTGAGCCCCGGCGCAGCGAGGAACCCCATGATGCAAGCAGACCTGCCGCGTGCCATGGTCACCGAGCGGCCCGAACTCGAGCTCTCGCACGTCGACGTGTTCTACGGCAAGGTGCAGATCCTGTTCGACCTGTCGATCAGCGCCTATGCGGGCCAGATCGTCGCGGTCATCGGCGCGAACGGCGCGGGCAAGTCGACCACCCTGAACCTGATCGTGGGCCGGCTGAAGGCCGGCGCGGGGCGCGTGGAGTTTGGAGGCCATGACATCGGCGCGCTTTCCGTGGAGCAGATCGTCGCATCGGGCATTGCCTGCGTGCCCCAGCGGCGGCGGATCTTCTCGACACTGAGCGTCAAGGAGAACTTGGAGGTCGGCGCCTATGTGCGTCGGCGCGACAAGGGCGGGGTCAGCGCTACGCTCGACGAGATCTACGAGCTTTTCCCGGTGCTCAAGCACAAGGCTGGGGAAATGGGCGGGGTGCTGTCCGGCGGCGAACAGCAGATGCTGGCGATCGCACGCGGCCTGATGGCCGGTCCCCGCATCCTGCTGCTGGACGAACCGTCGATGGGCCTGTCGCCCAAGCTCACGACCGAGATGTTCCTCGACATCCGCCGCATCGCGCGCGCCGGGCGCACTGTCGTGATCGTCGAGCAGAACGCATTCGCTGCGCTGAGCGTTGCCGACCACGGCTATGTGCTCGAAGGCGGGCGAATCGCACTCGAAGGCGCCGCCGCGCAGCTGCTGCACGACGACCATGTGCGGGACGCTTACCTCGGGGCCTGACGCGACCACCCATAACAGACCATGGCCTTCCACCAGACACTTGCCCAGACCGCTGCCGCGGTCGAATCCCTCATGCCCGAGTTCCGGGCGATCTTTGAAAATCGCGCCGTCACGTCCGCGGCGGTACGCGCACACCACAGCCATGGTGAGGGCCTACCGGACCCCGGCCAGCCCGACGTGGTCCTGTTCCCCCTGAACAACGAGGAAGTGGCGGCCGCCCTGAAGCTGTGCCACCGTGAGGCGGTCCCGGTCATCGCCTTCGGCAGCGGCACATCGATGGAGGGCCATGTCGCGGCGATCCACGGCGGCGTCTGCATCGACGTCTCGCGCATGGACCGCGTGCTCGAAGTCTCCACCGAATCAATGGACTGCCGCGTGCAGGCGGGCGTGACGCGCGAGCAGCTCAACGAGCACCTGCGCGCCAGCGGACTTTTCTTCGCGGTGGACCCCGGCGCCAACGCATCGCTGGGCGGCATGGCCTCGACGCGGGCCTCCGGCACTGCCGCGGTGCGCTACGGCACCATGCGTGAAACCGTCATGGGCCTGACGGTAGTCACACCCGACGGACGCATCGTGCGTACCGGCACGCGCGCGCGCAAGTCGGCATCGGGCCTCGACCTGACACGGCTGTACGTCGGAAGCGAAGGCTTGCTGGGAATCATCACCGAGGTGCAGCTGCGCCTTTTCGGCTTGCCGGAGCACGTCACAGCGGCCGTGTGCCAGTTCGACAGCCTGCGCGCGGCCATGGACACCGTGATCGCCACGCTGCAGTTGGGCGTGCCGGTCGCGCGCATCGAGCTTCTCAACGAAGTACAGATGGACGCCTGCATCCGCTACTCGAAGCTCGACGAATTCGAGCCCCGCCCCACCCTGTTCATCGAGTTCCACGGCAGCGAAAACGCCGTGGCGGAACAGGTCGCGACAGTGGAATCACTTGCGCTCGACAATGGCGGCAGCGGGTTTCGTTACGCCCACCGACCCGAAGACCGCTCCAGGCTGTGGAAGGCGCGGCACTCCTGCTACCACGCCAACCTCGCGATGCACCCCGGCTGGAGCTCCATGGGTACGGACGCATGCGTACCCATCTCTGCGCTGGTGGAATGCATCACCGAAACCGAGGCCGCCATCCGTGAAAGCGGCCTGTACGCGCCCATCGTCGGCCACGTGGGCGATGGCAACTTCCATCTGGGCATCATCTACGACGACAACGATCCTGCGGCACGGGGCAAGGCGGAGGCCCTGGCCGAGGACGTGGCGCTGCGCGCGATCCGCCTCGGCGGCACCTGCACCGGCGAGCACGGCGTCGGCCTGCACCGCATCGGGCAAATCGAGATCGAGCATGGCGAAGCCATCGATCTCATGCGCGACATCAAGCGCGCACTCGATCCGCTCGGCATCATGAACCCGGGGAAGATGCTGAGGATGTAGCCACCTTGCGAACGTCCAACCACGGCTAGTGTGCTCTCCCTCTGGGAGGCCAGCAAAGTCGATGCGGTTCCTTAAGGATCGAGTCACCTGTGGCAGTCCATGCAAAGGGCCCGGACGATGCGGCGCAGGATGGCTTCTGGATAGCACATGGAATGGGCTGCTGCCGGTCTCATAGACACCAACCTAAGCTTTTTGAGCTTTCTCGAACTGTATCGGGCTGACGTAGCCGAGCGTCGAATGACGACGCGTCGGGTTGTAGAGCCGCTCGATGTAGTCGAACACATCGGCGCAGGCCTGTTCCCTGGACCGATACACCTTTCTGGCTGTGCGCTCGGTCTTCAATGAACTGAAGAAGCTCTCCATGGCCGAGTTGTCCCAGACCTCGCCCCGCGCGGCTCATGCTGCAGGTGATGCCTTCCGCCGAAGTTGCGCACTTCGGCGGCCAGAGGTGCGAGAAATCAGCAGGAGGACACCGTATCCATTGAATGCACAGCGCGTGTCGAATCCTTCCCGCGCCACCCAGAACGGGCGACGCGCGTTCTCTTGGTGAATGCCTTCACAGATCAGCCTATGCCAACACTGCTGCGTACACAGCGCCACTAAGCCTAGCTAGGTGACGTGCAGGTGAAGCTGGACGCCGCGTCGGGATCGCCGGTGCCGTTGTATTTTGGAAACTGCGGGTGCCTGCACATCGGCCGCTGCATGCCCTTGCCCGGCTCGACGCTGCGCGTGGCCACGATCTCGTGGGCGCTGGGATGGGTGCCGGTTTCGATCCAGTCGAACATCGGGGTGATGAGGTCGACGCTGTCCGGGCCCTTGCCGCCTGCCGGCGTGGCGGCGCAGTGGTCGTTGCCTGCCAGCACGTAGTACTCGACGAACCGGTCGGCCGCGGCCTGCCCGCCCGCTGCGGCGACGACCTTGCGGTAGTAGTCCGTGGTGTTGTTGTGCGTGATCAGCCAGTCGGTGGTGCCGTGCATGAGCAGCATCTTGCCGTTGCGGGCCCGGAACCCGCTCAGGTCGGGGTTGACTGCATCGATCAATCGGGCGAGGTGGTCGAGTCGGTTCGTGTACTGCAGCGGGTCGACGTTCAGCGGGTCTGCGGACGGGTCTTGCGCCACGAAGTACTTCATGTAGTCGCCGCCGAGAATCTGAAGCGTGGTGCCTCCGATGGCCTGCCACGATGCGTCGTCGGCGGTCTCGCCGCCGACATAGGGAAAGGCCGGCCATGTGTAGCGACCACCCGCCACGTCGGTGGGCTCGTACAGGACCTTGGCGGACGCCAGCTGCGCATCGGTCAGGCAAGAGTCTGCGTCGGCGCCCGTGCATCGGAGCTTGGCCAGATCGGGCTTGCAGGCCTCGGGGTGGCTGATGATGCCGTCCTTCAGGCCGTCGAGTGCATCGCATTGGGACTGCATGAAGTTCGCGAGTGTCTTGACCTTCGGGATGCTCAGGCCCGCCTCGGGCTGGGCCAGCTGCTTGAGTATTTTTTGATACCAGAGGAACTGGCCCGTGTAGGCATTGGCCGGGGCGCGCGCGATCACGCCGTCGAACAGATCGGGATGCCGTTGCGCCTGGATCAACGCCTGACGCCCACCGCCCGAACAGCCCTCGTAGACAAACTTCGAGCGGCCGACCGATTCGCCATAGCGCGAGCGGAGCACGGCCTTCGCCGATGCAAGCACCTTGGGCACGGCACCGTCCGCGTAGTCCTGAAGCAACTGGGGGTCCATAGCGAAGGAGCCATTGGGATGCTTGGCCGCATCGTGTCCATGGTTCGTCGCGATGGTCGCGTAGCCGCTTTCCGCGACGCCAGGGCTGTAGGCGCTGGGGTAGATGGCGCCGTCGAAGCCGCCGCCGCCGATAAACAGGACACGCTGGTTCCAGCTGCTAGGCAGCTTGACTTCGAAAGCGAGTTCCAGCGGCATCTCGCCGCGCACGGTGCAGGTCTCCGGCGTGATGTCTGTCTGGGGCGTCAGCGTCGCCTGCGTGATCGTGGCGCCTTCGAAGGCTCGGCTCAGGAAGCTGTTGCACGCAGCCTGCGCGCTTCCGGCACCGGACGGGAACAGCGGTGGTGGCGAGTTGCCACCACCGCTGTTCCCGTCCGGTGCCGCCGCAGGAAGCAAGCAGCGCCGCAGCAGCCACCACGGACCACGAGGTGATGCGCCGGTGGGTGTCGCGTCGGCATGTGAGAGGGGCCATCTTCATTCTTTGTCTCCTTGTTGGGGCCATGCCCCCGTGAACGCGCACGCTGGCGCGGAAGGCACTCATGCGGCGAGCGTGAAAAGCACCGTGCCCTGCGCGAGCACGCTGGTCCTGTCGTCTGCGCTCTTGATCGCACCTTGCAATTCGAGAACGCAGCCGCCCTTCGAATGCGCGGCCATCGACGTCACGCGCCACTCGATGAGTACCGTCTCGTTCGCCCGTACGGGACGCAGCAGGTCGACCGAGAAGTTCATGCCCAGCACCTTGCCCCTCGTGGCGAAGTGACTGGCGGTCAGCCCCATCAGCAGCGAGGTGGTGTGGGTCGCACTAGCGATCAAGCCGCCGAAGCGCGTGCCCTGTGCAAACGCGGCATCGTGGTGCAGCGGGTTCTCGTCTCCCGCGGCCAGCGCGAAGGCACGCACTTGCGCTTCGTCGAAGGTGTGGGGTCGCGAGAAGCGATAGCCGGGCCCGACAGGCCCCAGGGCCGCAGCCGCTTCGCACTCAACCATGGCTCGCGAGCCGGGTGATGGCGTCCTGGCTTCCGGCCTGCTGGCGCAAGCGGAACTTCTGGATCTTTCCCGTGGCCGTCTTCGGCAAGGGGATGAAGATCACGCGGCGCGGACACTTGAAGTGCGCCAGCCGCTCGCGGCAGAACGCAATGATCTCCTGCTCGGTGGGCGCGGCGACACCGGCCTTCAGCTCGATGAACACGCACGGCACCTCGCCCCACTTGGGGTCGGGCTGCGCCACCACGGCGGCATGCAGCACCGCCGGGTGTCCATGGATGACGTCTTCGATTTCGACCGACGAGATGTTCTCGCCGCCCGAGATGATCACGTCCTTCGACCGATCGGTGATCTGCGCATACCCGTTGGCATGCAGGACCGCGACGTCGCCGGTGCGGAACCAGCCATCGGCGAGCGCCTTGCGCGTTGCCGCCTCGTTCTTGAAGTAGCCCATCATCACGGTGTTGCCGCGCAACATGAGTTCCCCAGCCGACATGCCGTCGGGCACGACGGGCTCGAGGGTGTCGGCGTCGCCGACCATGAGGCCTTCGAACATGGCGGCGCGCACGCCCTGGCGCACGCGCAGCGCACCCTGCTCGGCGGGCGCCAGATCGTCCCAGCCGTCCTGCCACACGCAACTCACCGGCGTACCCGAAACCTCCGTGATGCCGAAGACGTGCTCCACGTCGAAGCCCATCGCCAGCACCGCATTCAGCACGGCGAGCGGCGGTGGCGAGCCGGCCGTGAGCACGCGCACGGGGCGCGGCAGCCGGGTGTCTTTCGCCGCGTCCGCGAGCATTGCCATCACGACTGGCGCTGCGCAGAGGTGATCGATCTGATGGCGCTCGATGGCCTCCAGCACGACGTCGGCAGACACCCGGCGCAGGCAGACATGGGTGCCCGCCGCCGCAGTCACGGCCCAAGTGAAGCACCATCCGTTCGCGTGGAACATGGGCAAGGTCCACAGGTACTTCGGCGCCCGTGGCATTGCCCAGTTCGTGATCTGCAGCAGGCTCATGAGGTAGGTGCCGCGATGGCTGGCGACCACGCCCTTGGGGTCTCCGGTCGTGCCGGAGGTGTAGTTCAGGGCGATGGGTTGCCACTCGTCGCTGGGCCAACGACCAGCAAAGTCCGGGTCTCCGTTCGCCAGCAGCGATTCGTAGTCGGTCTCGCCGATGGGTTCGGCGGGTGGTGCGAGGTGGTCGTTGATGTCGATGACCGCAGGCGCACGGTCGAGCAGCTTTAGCGCTGCGGCCACCGTGGCGGCGAACTCGCGATCGACCATCAGCAATTTGCACTCGCCGTGGCGCAGGATGAACGCGATGCCTTCGGCATCCAGGCGATGGTTGATTGCGTTGAGCACCGCGCCGGCCAGCGGAATGCCGAAGTGGGCCTCCAGCATGGCCGGCGTGTTGGGCGCGAGCACCGAGACGGTGTCGCCCGGTTCGATGCCTCGCATCGCCAGCGCGGACGCCAGGCGATGGCTGCGCTCGCGCGTCTGCGCCCAGGTTCGCCTCAACTCGCCGTGCACCACCGCCACGCGGTTCGGATGCGCGAGCGCCGCGCGGTCGAGAAAGCCCAGCGGCGTGAGCGGCACATGATTTGCCGCGCAGCGTTCGAGGCCCCGTGCATAGGATGGCGCGCTCATGCGGAGGTCTCCTTGGAGGTGTCGTGGAAGGTCGTAAACGCGGAGACTGGCTCGCGCTCGGTAACGAGCGAGTTCTCGACCGACGAGGTGTCGGCGTAGCCCAGGCTCATGCCGCAGACCAGCATCTGGCCGGCGGGAATGTCCAGCAGGTCCGCGATCTGGCGATGGAATTTCAGGAACGCGGCCTGCGGGCAGGTGTGGAGGTTGCGGCCGCGCGCGGCCACCATCACGCTCTGCAGGAACATGCCGTAGTCCAGCAGGCTGCCCTCCTCGAGTTCGCGGTCCAACGTGAAGAACAGGCCCACGGGCGCATCGAAGAAGCGGTAGTTGCGACCGTGCTGCAGGTGCATGCGCTGCTTGTCGCCCTTGGCGATGCCGAGCAATCCGTAGAGGTCCCAGCCGA
The DNA here is from genome assembly GCF_047325085.1 of Variovorax sp. Varisp41. Taxonomy (NCBI): domain Bacteria; kingdom Pseudomonadati; phylum Pseudomonadota; class Betaproteobacteria; order Burkholderiales; family Comamonadaceae; genus Variovorax; species Variovorax sp. Varisp41. The sequence goes on along the minus strand of NZ_CP168541.1, from coordinate 1,516,448 downwards.
CCTTGCGGCGCCGTTCCAGGTAGGGAGAACACCATTCGCGCGGGTAGTAGTCGTAGGGCTCGAGCAGCTCGCCCGACCGGCCGGGATCGTCGTCGAGCGCGGCAATCGCTGCCGACAGACGGGCCTTGGCAGGCCCCGTCAGCACATGCACATGCCAGGGCTGCATGTTCATGCCGGAGGCGCTGTAGCGCGCCGTCGAGAGGATCGCCTCAACCTCTTCCCGGGGCACCGGCCGGGGCAAGAACGCCCTGACGCTGCGCCGGGTGGCAATGGCCCAGTCGACCGCTCCTTGCAGCGCGTGTGCCTCCAGCGGTGGCGCCATCATTCGGTTCATTGAGGTTTCCTTGCTATTTCGAAGCCGGGCGAATCGCCCCGCCCACACGGCCCACTTCGCCGGGGGCCGCGCGCGCGGCCTTGGCCTGGGTCGACGCGGCGCGCGACTGGTTCACGAACGACACCGCTGCCGCGCCGATGACGCCGGCCAGGGCGATCGCCATGAAGTTCTGCTCGATGGGCAGGCTCAGCGACACGAGCCAGCCGATCAGGATCGGCGCGGCAATGGCGCCGATGCGGCCGACACCCGAGGCAAAGCCAACACCCGTCGAACGCACGGCCGGAGGATAGAAATCGCCGGCGTAGGCATAGGCCAGCAGTTGCGTTCCGAGCGTGGACGCACCCACCACGAACACAGCAACGAACAGCAGCTCGGTCGATTTCGTGTATGCGAGCGCGGCCAGCGACGCAGCCCCGACCACGTAGAACGCCACCAGTACATGTTTGATGTTGAACTTGTCGCTCAGCAGGCCGCCGCCGATTGCGCCCACGATCGCACCGACGTTGAAGACGATCACGAAGTTCAGGGCCGAGCCCAGGCTGTATCCCGCCATGGCCATGATCTTGGTCAGCCAGGAGTTCAGCGCGTAGACCATGAACAGCCCCGTCATGAAGGCCACCCAGATCATCACGGTGCTGAACGCGCGCCCGGCATCGAACAGGGTGCGCACCGGCGCGTCGTGCAGGCGGTCGCTGGACGCGCCTACATACACGGTGCCGGCTGCGTTCGGCTGCTCCGGCGCGAGCTTGGCCGCGATCTCGCCGAGCTGCCGCTGGTCACCCTTCTTGAGGAGAAACGACAGCGATTCGGGCATCGTTTTCAGAATGAGTGGAATCAGCAGCACGGGCAAGCCGGCCACATAGAACACCCATTGCCATCCATGGCTCTCGATGAGCTGCTTGGCGGTGAGCGCGACCAGAATGCCGCCAACGGAGTAGCCCGCGAAAACCATCGTCACCAGGCGCGTACGCAGCTTTGCCGGTGCGAACTCGCCCATCTGCGCGGTCACGATGGGCAACACCCCGCCGATGCCGAGGCCCGCGATGAAGCGGGCGACGCTGAAGCCGATGGGTTCGGTGGCCAGCCCAGTCAGCGCCGTGAAGACACTGAAGAGCGCCACGCACACCGCGATCATGCGAGGGCGGCCGATGCGGTCGGCCAGGGTGCCCAGGAAGATCGCGCCCAGCATGGTTCCGAACAACGCCGACCCGGCCATGACGCCGGCGCTCGTGGCGTCGACGCCCATGTCTTTCATGATCGATGGCAGCGCGGCGCCCACGACCGCCAGGTCATAGCCGTCGATGACCAGGATCAACACGCACCACCAGAGCACGAGCCCGTGAAAGCCGTTGAACCGGGAGTGCCCCGCCAACGCGTGAATATCGACCTGCTTGCCGGCCTGCTGCATGTTTTTGTCTCCTGTCGTTTGATCTGTCGCGGGATGCGATGTCGACGGGAGGTTAGTTCTGCAGGCGGCGCGCTTCCATGCCCGCGCGTCTCGATCTGGATGGGGCGTTCGGACATGTCGGCGTCCCCGGCGAGCGCCGAAGGTTCGGCTTATTCCGGCGCGGGCGCGGACGAGCGATAAGCGCCCGGGCTGACGCCTGTCCATTTCTTGAAGGCGCGATGGAAGGCGCTGGTTTCCTGGAAGCCGGTGCGCGCGGCGACGTCGGCCACCGTCAGCGACGCGCTCGACAAGAGGTCGATGGCGATGTCCCGCCGCAGGTCGTCCTTCACGCGCTGGTAGCTCACGCCCTCCTGCTGCAAGCGGCGTTGCAGCGTGGTGCCGGAAACGCAGAGTTCCTGTGCGAGCTTTTCGAGTTCGGGCCACGCCTCGGGCATTTGGCTTCGCAACCTGTTGCGCACCTGGGCGCTGGTGCTGGCGTCGTTGCGGTACTTGACCAGCAGGTTGGCCGGCGCTTCCCTCAGGAAGTTGTCGACCGTTTCGGGCGACTCCGCAATCTTCAGGTCCAGCAGATCGCTGGCGAAACTGATGTGCGTGGTCTCGCCATTGAATTTCACGCTGTCGCAAAAGCGCGTGCGGTAGTGGCTGTCGTCACCGGGCGGCGGGCACCGGAACTGCATCTCGCGCAGGGGAATGCGCCGGTGCACGAGCCAGCAGGCCAGGCCATGGACCAAGATGAACCAGGTGCCGTAGCCAAACAACCGGCGCAGCACGCCGCCGTCATGCAGGATCACGCGCGCCTCGTCGCCGTCGCAGACCAGCTCGCCGCGGAAGTCGTCCAACGTGGCGTGGAGGAACCGCAAGATGCGGCGCAGCGCATGCGCCAGGTTGTCGGCGTTGACGGCGGCGCGCGTCATCAGCGCATAGCTGCCGCGGCGAAGCCCGTGGCTGTCGAGGCCGAAGAACTCGTCGTCCATCAGGTCGGCCAGCGCCACCCACATCTGCGAATACGCCGCCGCCGAGATGCGCGCACGCGGCGCGTTCAACAACTCGCGATCAATCTTGGCGCTTTCGAGGACGCTGCTGATGTCCATGTTCCTCAGCGCCGCGGCGTGGATCGCCTCGTGCACCAGTTCAATGGACACGGTTCCCTTCAAGCCTGCAGACTTCATACGCACTCGCTCAAGAATCAGTGGTGGGGCGAGCTCTTTATAAGCGCGTTTCGCGCTGTGCAGGATGCGACCTCAGGGGACCCGCAGCGTCTGCATCAATGAGATGCCGCCGACCTCTGTCATGGGCTGTCGCGGAAGTTGTGCGACTAGCTGATCGGGAAATCGGAAGAGCCAGGTGCCGTCGACGAAAGCCTCGACAGGACGGCGCTGCGGCAGACATCCAGAATTTCATCGGCCAGTGGCGAGTCGTCAGGACACGCCCGCGACAGCACGATGGCACCGACTGCCTGCGCAATGAGGTCGATCCGCCTGGCGCGTGCGTCGCCGCCCTGATCGTCCTCCTCTGGCGCGTCGAACTGGTTTCCCAGGGTCACCAGCAGGTTTTCAATGCCGGTCGCAAACGCCGTCTTGATCGACTCCGGTTGGCGCGCAGCATCTGCGCACAGGGCGGCCATCGTGCAACCGTCACCCGGTGCATCTCGGTGTTCACGGGACAGATAGTGATGGACAAATGCCATCGCATCGACGCCTTCGGCCTTGGCGGCCGTCTGCGCAAAACCACAAGTCGCGGCTTGCGCCATCAGGTCGGCTTTGGATTCGAAGTGCTTATAGAACCCGCCGTGGGTAAAGCCTGCGAACGCCATCAAGTCCGCAATCCCCACCCCGTCGTAACCACGCTCGCGAAACAGCGTGGAGGCCGTCTCGACGATGTGCGCCCGGTTCGCCTGTGCCTGCGCCTTGGTGACCTTCATGTCCAGGACCTCTCTAGATGTGCCATCGGTGAAGCCATGAATATACATTGATGTCGATCATCATCAAAGTCCTTGACATCAAAGATGATGATCGACATCATTAAGCTAACTTACCTTGGAAGGCTCCCGAAAATGTTCGATACCCACCTGACCGCACCCACCCGCTTCGTCGAAGTGGATAGCGACAAATTCGCCTATCGCCGCTGGGGCAACACCTCCAGCGGACAGCCCCCTCTGTTCTTCGTCCAACATTTCCGCGGCGGCCTGGACCACTGGGATCCCCTTTTGACCGATGGTCTGGCCGCAGGCCGCGAGGTCATCCTTTACAACGGTCGCGGCATTGCCTCCTCGACCGGCACGCCCCGCAACCGGATCGAAGACATGGCGGACGACATCGCCCTGGTGATCCGGGCGCTGGGTCTGTCCCAGGTCGATCTACTTGGTTTCTCGATCGGGGGCTTCCAGGTGCAGGAGGTCGTGCTGCGTCACCCGCAACTGGTTCGAAAGCTCGTCCTGCTCGGCACCGGACTGCGCGGCGGCGATCCGAAGATGGAACCCAGGGTGCTGGAGGTCGCGCCGAACCCCGTGCCGACCGCGGATGACTTTCTCTACCTGTTCTTCGGCCGCTCGGAAGCTGCCAAGCAGGCGGGTCTGGCCTTCTGGGAGCGCCGCCACCGGCGCGCCGACCAGGACCCGCCCAGCTCGATGGCCGTCGCTCAAGCCCAAGCCGAGGCGCACGCCGCCTACCTGCAGCCGTTGCCGGGTGCGAACCCCTATGCCTTCCTGAACGCCGTCACGCAGCCGACCCTGGTGCTCAACGGCGTCGACGACATCATGATTCCCACGATCAACTCCTGGCATCTGTCGCAGAACATTCCCAACGCGCAGCTGTTGATCTATCCCGACGCCGGACACGGCGCGCAGTTCCAGTATCCCGAGCGCTTCCTGCAACACGCGATCCAGTTCCTCGAGGAGTGATGCCGTAGCGCATCCCGTCCCCGCCCGATCAACGACGACACAGCAAACAAGCATGACTGACAAGACGCTCTTCGAGCCCTACACACTTGGCTCACTCCAACTGTCCAACCGCATCGTGATGGCGCCGCTGACGCGCAATCGGGCAGGCGCGGGTCTGGTGCCCAGCGAGTACGCCGCCACCTACTACGGTCAGCGCGCCTCGGCGGGCCTGATCATCACCGAGGCCACCCAGATCTCGGCCGATGCCCAGGGCTACCAGGACACCCCGGGCCTGTACACGCCGCAGCAGATCGACGGCTGGCGCAACGTGACCGACGCCGTTCACGCCAAGGGCGGGCGGATCTTCGTGCAGCTGTGGCACGTGGGCCGTATCTCCCACGTCGACCTGCGCCCTGGTGGCACCGCGCCGGTGGCCCCCTCCCCCATCCGCGCCGCGACCAAGACCTTCGTCAACAACGGTTTTCATGACGTCTCCGAGCCACGTGCCCTGACCCTGGATGAGATTCCAGGCATCGTCGAGGATTTCCGCCAGGCTGCGGCCCATGCGATCACTGCGGGGTTCGACGGCGTCGAGGTCCACGGTGCCAACGGCTACCTGCTGGAGCAGTTCATCAAGGACGGTGCCAACACCCGGACGGACGCGTACGGCGGCTCCATCGAGAACCGCGCGCGCCTGTTGCTCGAAGTCACGGCCGCCGTGGCGAAGGAAATCGGTGCCGAACGCACCGGTGTGCGCCTCTCGCCGGTGTCGTCGGCCGGCGCCATTTCGTCCAGCGATCCGCAGTCGCAGTACGACTACATCGCCGAGCAACTCAATGCGATGGGCATCGTCTACCTGCATGTGGTCGAAGGCGCCACCGGGGGGCCGCGCGATGCCGCACCGTTCGATTTCGACGCCCTGCGCACTCGCTTCAAGAACACCTACCTGGCCAACAACGGGTATGACCTCGAACTGGCCAACGCCCGCCTGATCGAGGACAAGGCCGACCTGTTCGTCTTCGGCCGCCCCTTCATCAGCAACCCCGATCTGGTCGAAAGGCTGGAGATCGGCGCACCCCTCGCCGCGCTGGACCCCACCACGCTGTATGGCGGTGGCGCCAAAGGCTACATCGACTATCCGACCCTCGCTGATTCCAGCGCCCGGTAGTCGTTTTTCCACGCTGCATATCGCGGCATGGACTCACCCTTTCGATCACCAGCAAAACACATGACCTCTCATTCCACTGTTCTCATCACGGGCGCCTCGACCGGCATAGGCGCCATCTATGCCGACCGCTTCGCACGCCGCGGCCACGACCTCGTGCTGGTGGCGCGCGACAAGGCGCGGCTGGAAGAGCTCGCGGCGCGCTTGCGTGAGGAAACCGGCGCTGCCGTCGATATCCTTGCGGCCGACCTGACCCAACCCGGCGATCTGGCCGCAATCGAGGCGCGCCTGCGCGAGGACGCCAGGATCGAAACCCTGATCAACAACGCCGGGGCCGCGCTGTCCGGCCAATTCATCGATCAACCGACAGACGACATCGCTCGCCTGGTCAGCCTCAACACCACCGCGCTGGTCAGGCTGGCCAGTGCCATCGCCCCGCGCCTGGTGCAGGCCGGCAAAGGTGCGATCGTCAACATCGGCTCGGTGGTCGGCCTGGCGCCCGAGTTCGGCATGTCGGTCTACGGCGCGACCAAGGCCTTCGTTCTGTTCCTGTCCCAGGGGCTGAACCTGGAGCTCGCGCCCCAGGGTATCTACGTGCAGGCGGTGTTGCCGGCTGGAACCCGTACCGAGATCTGGGAGCGCGCGGGCATCGATAGCCGTGCGATGCCTGACCTAATGGGAGTAGAAGAGCTGGTGGATGCCGCGCTGGCCGGATTCGACCGCCGTGAACTCGTGACCATCCCGCCGTTGCACGATGCCGCGCGCTGGGAAACGCTGAACACGGCACGTCAGGCCCTGGTCGCGGACATCCGGCAGGCGCACGTGGCAGAGCGCTATCGAAACGCCGCCTGATACGGAAAGAAGCGCCAGCACGGAAGGAACAGCACATGACATTCAAGGCACTGCTCGCCAGCAAGACCGGCGACACCATATCAAGCAGCCTGGTCGGCTTCAAGGAAGAGGACCTGATGCCGGGCGACGTCACCGTCGCGGTCGAGTACTCGACGGTGAACTACAAGGACGCGATGGCGCTCAGTGGCCGGTCACCGGTCATTCGCCAGTTTCCGCTGATTCCGGGCATCGATTTTGCCGGCGTCGTCGAGGCATCGACTTATCCCGGCATCGCAGCCGGCGACCGTGTGCTGGCCAACGGCTGGGGACTGAGCCAGACGCACCACGGCGGCTTTGCGCAGAAGGCGCGGGTGAGTGGTGATTGGCTGGTCAAGGTTCCCGAGGTGTTTTCGACCCGGGATGCCATGGCCATCGGCACCGCCGGGTACACCGCCATGCTGTCGGTGCTCGCGCTCGAGCATGGTGGCCTGACGCCCGAGCACGGCGACATCCTGGTGACGGGCGCCAATGGCGGCGCCGGCTCCGTGGCGATCGCGCTGCTGTCGAGCCTGGGCTATCGCGTGATCGCGTCGACCGGGCGTCTCGAGGAATCCGAATACCTGCGTGCGCTGGGCGCGGCGGACATCATCGACCGTTACACCCTGTCCGAAGCGGGCGCACCGATCGCCAAGGAGCGATGGGCCGGGGCCATCGATTCGGTCGGCAGCCATACCTTGGCAAACGTCCTGGCGCAGACCCGGTATCGCGGCGTGGTCGCGGCCTTCGGGCTCGCACAGGGCGCGGACCTGCCGGCATCCGTCCTGCCCTTCATCCTGCGCAACATCACCCTCGCCGGTATCGACTCGGTCAATGCGCCGCAGCCTGCGCGGCTGCAGGCGTGGTCGCGTCTGGCCAGCGACCTGGACCTGGACAAGCTGGCACGGACGACCAAGGTGATCGGATTGGCAGAGGTTCCTGACGTTGCCAGCCAGGTACTCGCAGGGAAGGTCCAGGGGCGCACCATCGTGGATGTGAACGCCTGACCGGATCGCGCATGCCCTACATCGATGCTCCCAACCTCTCGATCGATGTCGACGGGACTGCATTCGCGTACCGCGACCTGGGGCCGCGCGATGGCGTGCCTCTGGTCCTGCTCAACCACTGGGGCGCGGTCCTCGACAATTTCGACCCGCGGATCGTCGATGGACTTGCCCGCAGGCATCGCATCATCGCCCTCGACTACCGAGGGATCGGCGCTTCAGGCGGAACAGCGCCTGTGACCATCGATGCGATGGCGCGGGATGCGATCGCGCTGGTCCACGCACTGGGCTTCGAGAAGATTGATCTGCTTGGCTTCTCCCTCGGAGGATTCGTGGCGCAGGACATCGTGCTGAAAGCCCCCCGCCTGGTGCGCCGACTCATCCTGACCGGCACAGGGCCGGCAGGCGGCACAGGCATCGAACGGGTCGGAGCGGTCTCCTGGCCGCTGATAGTCAAAGGCTTGCTGACGTTGCGGGATCCGAAGACCTTTCTGTTCTTCACCTCCACGGGCAACGGTCGTCAAGCCGCGAAAGCCTTCCTGGAGCGACTGAAGGAGCGCAAGGCGGATCGGGACAAGGGGCCGACGCCCCCTACCTTCCTGCGACAGCTGAAGGCCATCAAGGCCTGGGGCCGGCAGGTGCCCCAGGATCTGGGCGGCATCCGCATCCCTGTGCTGATTGCGAATGGCGACAACGACATCATGGTGCCCACTGTGAACAGCCATGACATGGCGCGTCGCATCCCAGGCTCGCAACTGGTCATCTACAAAGACGCTGGGCATGGCGGGATTTTCCAGTACCACGGCGAATTCGTGCCCAAGGCGCTGGCCTTTCTCAATGACTGAACGACGGCATCTTTTGCAACCGGCTTCAGGCCGACTTTCCCGACCGCCCCCTGTGGGGCGGGGCTGCCCGAAGCGCATTCAACGAAACACTCTGGAAAAAAGTCGCCCATGAAAGCGTTCATCATCGATCGTTACGGAAAGAATGAGGTTGGCCGCATCGGCGAAACGCCCGAACCCGAGGTGCGGGACGATGACGTCCTGATCCAGATCCACGCGGCGAGCATCAATGCCCTGGACTCGAAGATCAAGAACGGCGAATTCAAATTGATTCTTCCCTACCACTTTCCCCTGATCCTGGGCAACGACCTGGCCGGTACGGTTGAGCGGGTCGGCGCTCGCGTTCGCAGCTTCAAACCTGGCGACGAGGTCTATGCGCGCCCCGACGACGATCGCATCGGCACCTTCGCCGAGTTCATCGCCGTCAAGGAATCGTCGTTGGCGCTGAAGCCCAACAATCTCAGCATGGTCGAGGCCGCATCCGTTCCTCTGGTGGCCCTGACCGCCTGGCAGGTGCTGGTCGAAACCGCCAAGCTGAAAAAAGGACAGAAGGTTCTGATCCATGCCGGCTCCGGCGGCGTCGGCACCATTGCCATCCAGCTTGCCAAGCATCTCGGGGCATTCGTGGCCACGACCACTAGCACGGCCAACGTCGCCTGGGTGAAGGCCTTGGGCGCGGACGTCGTCATCGATTACAAGCAGCAGGATTTCGCCACGGTGCTCCGCGACTACGACGTGGTGTTGAACAGCCTCGGCAACGGCGAGCTGAACAAATCCCTCCAGGTTCTCAAGCCGGGCGGGCATCTCATCTCCATCTCGGGGCCGCCCACCCCGGCGTTCGCCATCGCGCGAGGACTGGCCTGGCCGCTCAGGCAAGCGTTGCGCCTGTTGAGTTTCGGCATCAGGAACAAGGCAAAGAAGAACGGGGGCCACTACACCTTCGTCTTCATGCGGGCCGATGGGGCGCAGTTGCGAGAGATCACCGCCCTCATCGAGTCAGGCGCCATCCGCCCGGTCGTCGACAAAGTGTTCCCATTTCAGGACACACACAAAGCACTGGCCTACGTCGACAGTGGGCGCGCCAAGGGCAAGGTCGTGGTGCAAGTGGTGTAGCTGCCGCCTGCCTGCGCTAGCGTCTTTGATCAGGCCCTTGCCCCGCCGACTCAGGCCATCGCACGGCCGACGCGCAAGCCTCCGGTGGCCTTGGCGCTCTGTACCCGCTCTGCATGACCAGGAGATCGACCTTGAGTTCATACACAACCGCCCGCATCGGCAAGCGCGCACTGGTGAGCAGCGCATCTAGCGGCATCGGTGCGGCCATCGACGCGTGGACCCACATTTTCGCTGACGCTTGAACCGCCTGTATTCCAACGCGCACGCCTGTGGTTCTGCGCATCGGTGCGCAGAAGCGGGTCAGCGTTCGATGGAAAAGTGGGGCTAAGACGTTCCTTGGCTCTGGAAAGCGTACGCGAAATCTGCTTCACGGCATGCGAACCCGTATGCTGCCAGGAGATGAGCTCTGGGAATTTGACTACAGAGAAGAGGCCAAGGTGAGGCCTCGGGCTTTTACGGTTGGGCGCTCTTGCGGGACGGTCGTGTCGTGGGGTACTCGGCCGACGAGTGACTGCTTGGGACGCTTTTGCGACCGCTGTGCGCCCGGATACGTCGGCCATAACCTGTCATTTGCGGTGAGAATGGCCACCGCGTATTTGGCACTAAGGTTCACCGGCGTCCCGCAGCTGGTTTGGCGGCTCTTCTTCCCAATGGGGGCGATCCTGACCGCCACGCGGCCGCACGGACGCAGCTTCAAGTGAATATTCCATGGCAACACCACGCCGCAGGACTCCAACAAGCTGATCGAGCAGTTGGTGCAGTTCGCCGCCGCGGGCTTTCGTGCGCCGGCGCTTCGGTGATTCAGTGCATGTAGCCCGACACGCCGTCCCATAGCAGCTTGATGGCCGTGATCACGAGCAGGCCATAGCAGACCCGGTACATCTGCCGCTGGTCGAGCCGGGCATGCAGGCGCCAGCCCAGCCAGACGCCCGAGGGAATGGCGAAAAGACAGATGGCCATCAGCGTCCACACGCTGCCCGCAGGCCTGGCCAGGGCCAGCCAAGGTACGGCCTTGAGGATGTTGCCGACCGTGAAGAACATGCTCGTGGTTCCGGCGTAGACCTGCTTGCTGAGGCCGAGCGGCAGCAGGTACATGGCCAGCGGCGGTCCGCCCGAGTGCGCCACCATCGTGGTGATGCCCGATGTCAGGCCGGCGGCGATCGCCTTGGGCGACGAGCGTGGCCGCACCACCACCTCGCCACCGCGCACGAACCACAGCCCGACGAAGACCAGCGTGATCGCCGCCATCACGATGGCGATCGCACGGTGGTCGAGCACGCGGAACAGCACATAGCCCGCGCCGATGCCGACCACGAGCCCGGGCACCAGCAGTAGCAGGTCGGGCCTGGACCACGTGGAGGGCTTCCAGTAGCGCAGGCTGAACAGGTCCATCGCGATGAACAGCGGCGCGAGCAGGCCGCCGGCCGTCACCGGGTCCATCACCAGCGACAGCAGCGGAATGCCGATGATCGCGAAGCCGCCGCCGAAGGCGCCCTTCATGAAGCAGATCAGGAACACACCGGCGAAGGTGACGAGGATGGTCGTGAGCGTCAGTTCCATACGGCAAAAACGGGTGGGTCGGTGGAAGGCCCGGATCGTAGTTCCCTGATGCAGGACAATTAAATTATTGTCATGAATACAATGGCGCATGCCCCAGGCTCGCTACAAGCAGTTGGTCGACCGGCTCTCGGAGGACATCCGCCAGGGCCGCCTGAAACCCGGAACGGCGCTGCCCACGCATCGCCGGCTGGCCACGCGCGAGGGCATCTCGCTGGCCACCGCCACGCGCACCTACGCGGAGCTGCAGGCCATGGGGCTGGTCTCCGGCGAGGTCGGCCGCGGCACCTTCGTGCGCGAGCCCATCCCCTTCGGCGATGGCGTGGAGATGCATGTGGCCAGCGGCGACCTGCTGGACCTGAGCTTCAACTATCCGGCGCTGCCGATGCAGACGGACCTGCTGCGCACTGCTCTCCGGCAACTGGCCTCGGCGGGCGAGCTCGAGTCCGTGCTGCGCTACCAGCCGCATGGCGGCCGTCCGCACGAGAAAGCCATCGTGGCGGCGCACCTGGAGAGCCGGGGCCTGTCGGTCGCCGCCGACGAGGTGCTGATCACCAGCGGCGCGATCCATGGGCTCGCTTGTGCCGCCATGTCCCTGCTGCGGCCCGGCGATGCGGTGGCGGTGGACGCCCTGAGCTACCCGGGCATCCAGGTGGTGGCCGAGCTGTGCGGGCTGGAACTGGTGGCGCTGCCCGCGTCCGGCCCGGGGCTCGATCCGGACGCGCTCGACGCGCTATGCCGCCGGCGGAAGATTCGCGCCGTCTACTGCATGCCCACGCTGCACAACCCGCTCGGCTGGGTGATGCCGCTGGCGCAGCGCGTGGCCTTGATCGCGGTGGCGCGCCGCCGCGGCCTGCTGCTGCTGGAGGATGGCACCTACGCCTTCCTCGAGAAGAAGGCGCCCGCGCCGCTGGCGGCGCTCGCGCCCGACATCACCGTGTATGTCTCCAGCCTCTCGAAGAGCGTGGCGGCCGGCCTGCGCTTCGGCTTTGCATGCGCGCCCGCCGCTGTCGTTCCAAAGATCCATCGTGCGATCCGCGCCACGGTCTGGAACACGCCGACCCTGGTGACCGCCCTGTGCTGCGGTTGGCTGCAGGACGGCACGGTCGCGCGGCTGGAGCAGGAGAAGCGGCGCGACGCCGTCGCGCGCCAGCGCATCGTGTCCGCGGTGCTGACGCAGTTCGAGATGGTTCGCCACCCGGCTTCGTACTTCGTCTGGCTGCGCTTGCCTGCCGGGGTGCGGTCGGACGCGGTCGCCATGAGGTTGAAAGAGGACAACGTGTTGGTCTCCACCGCCGCGCCGTATGCCGTGGGCTCTCCCCCGCCGCACGCCATCCGGCTGGCGCTGGGCTCGGTGTCGCATGCCGACCTGAAGCGGGCTTTGGAAAAAGTCGGCGGAGTCGTGGCGAGTCTCGACCGCTGAGCCGGATGTCTGCCTCGAACGGAGCGCTCGCGGCTTCGAACGTCGGGGGACAGCGCTAGATTCGCTCGTGCGCGGAGCCCGCAGCGACGACGGGTTGCGGCCGCAACCGGACGTAGCCCAGATGGCTCTTGCGCATCTTCTCGAGCGCATGCGGTTCTTCGGGCTAGCGGCACCAGTTCGGCCGCGGCGCGTCGAGGGCCGCGAGCCGCGAGCCGTGCCATGAGCGAAGTGGCGCAAGATAGCAATCCGCGGCGGTGGCAACGTAGGACTTGCGCCACCGGGCGCGATGATAGACAAGTTGGATATCGGGTCTGGCTCACCTTGCGGCGATTCACCATACCGCGCGAACTGGATGGAATCGGATATGAGTTGCGGAACAGGACTCGTCTCCAAACTCCCGGAGTTCTCTTACCCAGCCAAATCTCGCTGGGCGCAACAGGCCGCTTGAGGGTCAGGTGGCCGTGGTGACGGGCGCAACGCGAGGCGTTGGCAAGGGCGTCGCGCTGGCGCTCGGTGAAGCCGGGGCGTTGGTCTATGCGACCGGGCGCACGCTCGAGGCCGGCGCGTCGAGCTGGCCGGGGTCCCTTCAGGAAACCGCCGACGAAATCGCCCAGCGCGGCGGCCAATGCATTCCGGTCGTCTGCGACCATGGTGACAACGCCAGCGTGAAGCGCGTCTTCGAGCGTGTGCACGATGAGCAGAAAGCAGCGATCGGCATCCTGGTGAACAACGTGTTTGCGGCCCCGTCTCATATGCCGGTCAACGTCCCCTTCTGGGAGCTCGAAGACGGCCTTTGGGAAGACCTGCTGCGCGTGGGTCTGCGCTCGCACTACATTGCCAGCCGCTGCGCGGCGCCGAAGATGGTTGCCCGCCGCAAGGGACTGATCGTCAATACCTCTTCGGGCGGCGCTGTGCGCTACTCCTTCAACGTGCCCTTTGGTGTCCAGAAGGCCGGCGTCGACAAGATGGCCAAGGACATGGCTCACGACCTCAAGCCCCTCAACGTCGCCGCGGTCGTGATCTGGCCAGGCTTTTTCAAGAGCGAGAAGTTCCTCGCTCAGCCGGACCGGGTCCCTGCACCACTGGCCAAGCGGATCATGGAAAGCGGGGAGTCCTCCGAGTTCGCGGGGCGGGCTGTGGTTGGCTTGGCGGCCGATCCGGCGATCATGGAAAAGAGTGGTCGACTGCATCTGGTTGCAGAACTGGCGCAGGAGTATGGGTTCACGGACATCGATGGCAGGATGCCCGCCGCGCCGTCGCGGGTCTGATTACCGAGGGAGGCATGATGGGTGGCTAGGGTTGGGGCAAGCCACAGAAAGCCTGCGAGGGCCGGTCAGCCCAGGCTTTAAGGGCGGGCTTGGCTGTCTGTCGGCTAAGCACAAGACCGCGCAGGGCTGAGGTGAATGGCGGCGGAAATCGTCACGAGGCTCGCTCGTCCGAGAGGCTCAAGCGGGTGGGTTCTATTGAATCGATGATCAGGCGGTCACTGGGGAGCGTGCGCGGTGAGCAGTCAAGCCACGCTGGCGTCGGGACTTTGGTGTGATGCTGTGGCCCGCCTCATGCGGCTTTTCAGCTTGCGACTGCCTTGAACCTGCGGGCCCCGCATCCCAGCCGTGCCCTCTCACCATCCACGCCGGAGATGCCGACCGCTGGCAACCCGTTGGGCGGAGAGATTGTGAGGAGAAGCTATGGTCGGCCGGCCGGCCCTTTGGCAGGATCTTGGCTAGACCAACCACGGAGAAAACACCTTGCGTCTCATCCTCGCCATTCTTCTCCCCTTCGTCGCCTTCTTCACGATCGGCCGCCCGATCGCTGGCATCATCTGTTTGATCTTGCAGATCACTCTGATCGGCTGGCTTCCGGCTGCGATCTGGGCGGTGTATGCGCTGAGTCAGTACAAAACGGATCGCAAGATTGAGGAGGCTCTGAGCGCGCGCAGAGGGACGTGAGGGGGATCGTCTGCAAGCGATTCTCGAACACCAGGGCGCCTCCGCCGGTGTTAGAAGGCTTTTTGGGGTCTGGCCGTCGCTTGCATGTGGCCAGTTCGGCATGCCGAACTTCTAAACACAGTATGAAGACTGCGCAGCCACGGAAGCATCCTGTTTCGAAGAAGCCGATTCGGAACCGAATTTGGCGAGCGTCGTTCGCGCCGGAGTCACTGTGACGGCATGCAACCTCGCTCGGTACCACCGAGTAGGCATTGCCGACTTTCTATCGGCGCACCGACCTTACGACCCCGAGGTCGCACGCCTGATCGACGCGGCGCTCTGTTTAGCAATGGGGCGGATCAGTATGTAGATACCAACAACTGACTGCTCGTCCCCAAGCTCGTCGGTCAGCGAGACTGCTTGCAACTGCTAGGCGTTCGGGGCTAAGTTGCGGGGCGCCAAGTATCAGTTGCGCAGCGCTAACGCCACAGAGAGATACGACACCGGACCGCTGTCAATCGCCTCGATCCCATGCAGCGCAGTGGCATCAAACAGCAACGAGTCCCCTGCGCTGACCGAAGCCGTCTTGTCACCGTAGCGGTACATCACCTTACCAGACAGGAAGTACAGAAACTTCAACCCGGCGTGCTGAACGGTGGCGTAAGGTTCCGCATCGGGCAAGAGCATGACTAGGTAGGGCTCCGCGAACAGGTTGCCGTAAAGCAGGTGACCAAGCAACTCATGCCGATGATCTGACGCTGCTCCACCCCGGTCGACAATTAAGCCTCGACCTGCTTGCACATGGCAAAAGTTGGAAGGGCCTTGTCCGTCGCCAAGCAAACGCGAAACTGGTACATGCAAGCTTTCAGCGATTCGATCCAAGGTATCCACCGACGGCGAGACTAGGCCGCGCTCGACGCGCGAGAGCAATGACGGCGATATGCCCGCTAGCTTCGCCAACCTGTACGCCGATGTGCCTGCGGCCATACGCAGCGTCCTCACCTGTGCGCCTATACGCGCCACTCGCGAACTGGGAGCTGCAAATTCAGCTCGCGGCGCCCCACCCTTTGTGGAGGAGATGGACAAACGAAGAGGACGGGCTACTGGCAAGGGCGATGCGACTCGCCCGCGTGTCACTTCAAGTTTCGTGGTCATCAAATTTTCCGATGTTGCGAACGATCCGCGATGACATGAGTTAAATATAACGTGGTTTTTATTGTCTCTTGGTTCGAGCCTTCTGTCTATGCAGAAGCAAGTTTCACGGAGAGGCAGACCGCTTGGAGCGAGAACGTTTGAGCTCGCGCCTGCCATTGCATTTGGGGCGGTAGTTCGATCACTCCGTACCGCTGATGGGATTGGCCAAGAGGCCTTGGCTCACACTGCCGGTGTAGAACGATCGCACATGGGAAAGATTGAACGCGGTGAGCACATGCCAACCCTCGCCATGATTTTGCGCATCGCACATGCGCTCGGCCGCTCAGCTGGTGAACTTTTGCTGGAGACTGAGGCCGCGTTAGCTGAACGGCATGGCTCCGCTCTTTCCGCAGGGAATGACTCTTGACTCGTCAATCGAGATTTTTTCACCCACGGCCACCGTGGAGTTGTTAAACGCCAATCGATCCTCGCGCGAGAAAGCGATTCGTTCAGGCGGCTCGGATGTGTCGTCGCCGAAGCGAAGTTGGACGCGAACCGGCGCAACTTTCGCAGTGTCGGGAGCATCTTCGACATAGATGTCCTGCAGGACGCGGCGCGTGGCTTTGCCGATCGCGGCGGCACGTTCATCGAACAGTTCCGGGCCACGTCCAGTTCGAGCTTCTCGGAGGTGAACCTTTTCGCCGTGCCGAAACAACAGCAATTCAAGCCTGGACATCTCCCGAGCGAGGCCCGATTTCTGCATTCCAACTCTGGAGTTGAACATCGAGCCACCATCACCTAGATCGCGCAAGGCACCGAGCCCGAGTTCGCCGACCTGGGCAAAATGCCGAAGCATGATCTGAAGGCATTCGACATGCAGATCGTCGTGCAGTCGGCCAACGGCCGTGCAGCGATGCATTGCAAGTACATCGATTCGCATGCGTCGCTCTATGGCTACCGTCCCTGACGACAGCACGGCAAAAACCTAGAACGGCTTGAACGTGCGCGCGAGTTCTCAGTGCAGAGTTACGTCGATGCCGCGCATGCGTTCCAGCGGCAAAAAAGGAGAGTCGATGCTGACAGATGGCCAAATCCTAAACAATTTGGAACGGCACCAAACCAAACCGAAGTTTCCGCTCGCCAGTATTTCCGTTCTTTGCAGAGACTGTTAGCGCCAGCGCAATCGAGATCAGCAGTGCCAGTCGAACATTGACCAGGGGCTGGAGCTGGTTCCGTTAGGAGCCAGCTGTGAATAACTATAGGTTGGATGCCTCGGTGGGTCCTCCTTTTCTTGAACTGATCGTTGGTATTCCCGAGCCGTCAGGCGAGGCCCCTTCCTCCGCGGCCTCGCTCACCTGGGCCGCCGCTGTCTTCCTGGTCTGCTCGCGCGTCTTGATGCGCCCCTTGGCTTCGTGCGTACTGTGGCGGAAGCGGTAGGACTCGTTGCCCGTCTCGATGATGTGGCAGTGATGGGTCAAGCGATCCAGCAGCGCCGTGGTCATCTTGGCGTCGCCGAACACACTGGACCACTCCCCGAACGTCAGGTTGGTGGTGATCATCACGCTGGTGTGCTCGTACAGCTTGGACAGCAGGTGGAACAACAAGGCGCCACCGGCCTGGCTGAACGGCAGGTAGCCCAACTCGTCGAGCACGACCAGGTCCATGCGCACCAGACTCATGGCGATGCGTCCGGCACGTCCCTGGCTCTTCTCATGCTCCAGGGCATTGACCAGATCGACCGTGGAGTAGAACCGCACTCGCTTGGCGTGCCGGGTGAGCCCGGCAATCCCCAGTGCCGTGGCCAGGTGGGTCTTGCCAGTGCCTGGGCCACCGACCAACACCACGTTCTGCGCATCCTGCGTGAACGACAGGTCCGCCAGTTTCTGGATCAACGCGCGGTCGACCTGTGAGACGGAGAAGTCGAACCCGGCCAGGTCGCGGTGCATGGGGAAGCGCGCCGACTTCATCTGGTGAGCAATGGAGCGCATTGCCCGGTCAGCATCTTCGGCCTGCAGCAGGTGCTCCACCAGCCAGCGTGATGCGGCCAGGGTCGTATCGCCGCCTTGCTCCGTCAGATCGGCCCAGGCCGTGGCCATGCCGTTGAGCCTCAGCGCCTTCAGTTGGGCCTGTACATCGATGGAGGTCTCACGCATGGCCAACCTCCTGTCCGTCCAGATGATCCTGGTGGGTGGGGCGCAGCCGGTCGTAGCGCGCGGTGTCGACCTTAGGCGCCTGGGTGAGTCGCAGGGACGTCTGCGCTTGGTCTGGCGTGGCCGGGTTGTTCAAGCGGGCCAGTACGTTGCGCACGTGCACAACGCTGATGCTGCCGCTGGGCGCTCTGCCTTCGAGCACCAACTCGATGGCCACCAGCACCGCTTCCAGCCCGGCCTGCGGCACCACGGCCAGCACCTGTGCCATGACCCGGTCTCCTCCAGGGTGCCTGAGCAGCGACTGGCGCAAGCGCAGCAATGGCGCCGGCAGGTCCAGGAACGGCGTGCCGTTGCGCAAGGCGCCCGGCTTGCGCTGCACCAGCTCGATGTAGTGCTGCCAGTCGTAGCTGGTCTGGCCGCTGCCCGGCAGCCGGGCATGGCTGGCCACGACGGCGTCTGCGGCCGCTACATCGATTCGCTCGGGATAGACGCGGGTGCTGACGATGTGGCCGGCCCACTCGCACGGTACGGAGTAACGGTTGCGCGCGGCGGCCACTAGGCAGGTGCTGCTGACCCGGGCCAGCCGCTCGACGTAGCCGTCGAAGGGGGCTGGCATGGACATGAGGTGAGGCTTCTCTAACTCCCACATCTCGGCCACGGTGAACTGCCGGTGGATCGGGTGCGTGGTGTCACTCCACACCGAACAACACCGCTCACTCAGCCAGGCATTGAGTTCGATGAACGAGCCGAAGCGCAGGGTTGCGGCTTCGATCCAGATGCGCCGGCGACTGTCCTGCACGTTCTTCTCGACCACACCCTTCTCCCAGCCGGAGGCGACGTTGCAGAAGTCGGGGTCGAACAGGTAGTGGCTGCACATGGCAGCGAAGCGCGCGTTGACGGTGCGCTGCTTGCCGCGCTGCACCTTGTCCACGGCGGTGCGCATGTTGTCGTAGATGCCGCGCCGGGTGACGCCACCGAGTGCCTGGAACGAGCGGGTGTGGGCGTCGAACAGCATCTCGTGGCCCTGGCTGGGGTAGGCCACCAGCCAGAAGGCTCGACTGGCGCACAGCTTCAGGTGCGCCACTTGCACGTTGTAGAACACACCACCGACGACCATGGCCTCGACGCTCCAGTCGAACTGGAAGGCCTCTCCCAGTTCGAAGCTCATCGGAACGAACGCCTTGGCCGGACTGGCTGCCGACTCCACCCGCCAGCGCCGGATGTAGTCGGTGACGGCGCTGTAGCCGCCGCGGTAGCCCTGAGCCTGTATCTGGGCAAACAGTGCACGGCCACTGCGCCGTCCTTGCTTGGGGCGATGGCTGTCGGTTGTGAGCGCTTGATGCAGGGCCGGCTCGAACGCTGTGAGCTTGCCGTCGAGCTTCACCCGCTCGTACTTCGGCACAACATCGCTGGGCGCCTTGAGCCACTTCTTGACCGTGTTGCGCGACAGGCCCGTGCGCTTTGCGATCTCACTGAGAGAGAGTTGGTCGCGCAGCCTCACGCGCCTGACCTTGCCAATCATGTCTATGGTGATCACCTTGAATCCCTGCTGAAATTCTCAGCAGGTCAGTGGAACACCCTGGTCAATATTGGATTGGCACTTTGCGGTTTAGCTGGCCAAGATTGCGCTGGCACTAACAATCGACGTGTAGTCGTGAAAGATGAATAGGAAGGACGCGTTCTTGGAGTAGATGATGCAGTCGCCATCCGACAGAACCTCCGAGTAGCGATTTTTCTCGAGATCGCGGAAGGGATTTGTGCCATGTTCATGCTCATAGCTGGCCTCCAATGTGGCGTGCACTGTCTTGTTCGCGAATGACACTACCATCACCTGACGATCCTCCCGGTAGATCACGCCGAACTTCCGAAAGTACTGTCCCTTGCCCAGGAAGATGATGTACTCCAACAACTCCGGCCCTGACACTGGGATCGTGAACTGGACTCCGTCGTTTGCTTGCTCAACCGTGTGCAATGTCGCCGGCTCTTTTTTGCTTCTCGAATCGGATACATTCCGAAATCCGTAAAGAATACGTAAAGATGCCTCGCACCTCCGACCGCCAAACCGCCCCGGTCAATCTACGCATGTCCCTAGAGGTCAAGGACCTGCTGCGCTTGGCTGCGGAACGTGAGCACCGCACCCTCTCGAACATGCTGGAGCGGCTGGTCCTGCAGCACTGCGAACGCGAAGGCATCGAACTACCGCCCGCCCCCGTATCTGGGAAGAACACGAAGTAGCGAATGAACCAGGACCTCAAGAAAACCCTTTGGGCCGCCGCTGACAAGCTCCGCTCGTCGATGGACGCAGCCGAGTACAAGCACATTGTCCTCGGCCTCATCTTCCTGAAGTACATCTCGGATGCCTTCGATGAGCGTCGTGCAGCGCTCGAGGCCACCTTTGTCGACGAAGGCTCTGAGTTCCACCTGCCCGATGCTGCCGACCACGCCGAGGCCCTGGAAGAGCGCGACTACTACACCATGGCCAACGTGTTCTGGGTGCCGGCCCAGGCACGCTGGGAAAGCATTCGTGCCCTGGCCAAGCAGGCCGATATCGGTGTGCGCATCGACGCGGCACTGGAAGCCATCGAGGCCGACAACCCGCGCCTGAAAGGCATCCTCGACAAGCGCTTCGGCCGTACACAGCTCGAACCAGGCCGCCTGGGCGAACTGGTCGACCTGGTGTCTACCATCGGCTTCGGTGAGGGTCACCACGCCAAGGACCTGCTCGGCGAGGTCTACGAATACTTCCTCGGCCAGTTCGCCAGTGCCGAGGGCAAGAAGGGAGGCCAGTTCTACACGCCGGCCTCCGTCGTGAAAGTGCTGGTCGAAGTGCTCGCCCCGCACCAGGGCCGCGTCTACGACCCCGCCTGCGGTTCTGGCGGCATGTTCGTGCAGAGCGAGAAATTCATCGAGGCGCATGGCGGCAAGGCCGACGACATCAGCATCTACGGCCAGGAGGCCAACCCCACTACCTGGCGTCTGGTGGCGATGAACCTCGCCATCCGCGGCTTCGCCGCCGACCTCGGCAAGGAGCCGGCCGACACCTTCCACCGCGACCAGCACCCTGACCTGCGCGCCGACCACGTGCTAGCCAACCCGCCGTTCAATATCAGCGATTGGGGTGGCGAGCGTCTGGCCGAAGACCGGCGCTGGGCCTATGGCAGGCCACCGGCAGGCAACGCCAACTACGCTTGGCTGCAGCACATCCTGCACCACCTGAGCCCGCGCGGCCAAGCCGGCGTGGTGCTGGCCAACGGCAGCATGAGCAGCAACCAGAACAACGAAGGCGCCATCCGCAAAGCGATGGTCGAGGCCGACGTGGTGGACGTAATGGTGGCCCTGCCGCCGCAGCTCTTCTTCAACACCCAGATTCCAGCCTGCCTGTGGTTCTTGGCCAAGGACAAGACCGGCGCTGCGGTCCCGGGCGGCAAGAAAGGTCGCGACCGCCGCGGCGAAGTGCTGTTCGTCGACGCCCGCAAGCTCGGCCGCATGGCCACGCGCGTGAACCGCGTGTTCAACGACGAGGACGTCGCGCTTATCGCCGCCACAGTGCACCGCTGGCGCACTGATGGCGAGGACGGCGCCGACCAGCCCTATGCCGACACGCCAGGCTTCTGCCGCGCCGTAAAGCTAACCGAGATTGCTGAACACGGCCACGTGCTGACACCAGGGCGCTACGTGGGCGCCGAGGTCGCCGAGGACGACGAAGAGACGTTTAGCGAGAGGATGGAAGCGCTGACCTCGCAATTTTCCGAACAGGTTGCACGCGGTGAACAGTTGGATATCGTCATTCGAACAAATCTAGCGAGGCTGGGCTATGACCTCTGACGAAGAGTGGTTCCGGCTACGGGAATTGAGCGTGCGTATCACGAAGGGAACGACACCGACCAAAGGTGAGGGTTTCGTCGCCCAAGGGGTCAACTACATCAAGTCAGAGTCCATCACCTCTAGTGGCTTGATTGATACATCCAAGTTCGCTTTCATTGACTCAGAGACACACGAAAAACTTGCTCGTTCGAAATTGCGCGCCGGCAATGTTCTGTTCTCAATGGCTGGGGTATACCTCGGCAAGACGGCGGTCGTTTTGCCAGAGCACTTGCCAGCAAATACGAACCAAGCGGTAGGAATAATTACACTAGACGAGTCGAAAGCCGACTCATACTTCATCCACTATTCTCTTCAATCCCCAGTTTGTCGTGACTGGGTGCTGCGCTCAGCAGCGCAATCTGCACAACCCAATTTCAATCTCCAAGAGATTGGAGACCTGAGAGTGCCAGCGCTTTCGCTTGAGCGACAAAGGGAAATAGCGAGCGTGCTGCGCTCACTCGACGACCGCATCGACCTCCTGCGTCAAACCAACATCACCCTCGAATCCATCGCCCAAGCCCTATTCAAGAGCTGGTTCATCGACTTCGACCCGGTACGCGCCAAGGCCGAGGGCCGTGTACCCGAAGCCCTGGACGCCGCCACAGCGGCCCTGTTTCCCGATGAGCTCGATGATTCGGCACTGGGGTTGATTCCGAAGGGGTGGCACATCAGCACACTCGCCGAGCACGTAGTGACCGAACGTGGCTTGAGCTACAAGGGTGCGGGCCTATGCAGCGCCGACGAAGGTTTGCCAATGCACAACCTCAACTCGGTGCTCGAGGGCGGCGACTACAAATATTCTGGAATCAAGCACTACGTGGGCGACTACAAGGACCGGCACATCGCTCTGGCTGGTGACGTCATTGTGGCGAATACCGAGCAAGGTCACGAACACCGACTCATTGGCTTCCCGGCTATCGTCCCTGCGCGATACGCGCGAGCCATCTACTCGCATCACATCTACCGAGTGCGACTGAAGCCGGAGAGCGCCTTGACGACTCATGTGCTGTACTACACGCTGATGGCACCGACAGTTCGAGAGCAAGTCATCGGATGCGCGAATGGCAGCACCGTGAACATGCTGAAGAAGGCAGGCTTGGAGATTCCGCAGTTTGTTTGCCCATCTGCTGACGTAGCGAGGGCGTTCGAGGAATTCGCATATCCGCTTCGCCAGCAAATGGAGGCCAATATCAAGCGGTCGGAGGTGCTCACGGCACTGCGCGACGCCCTTCTCCCCCGCCTCATCTCCGGCAAGCTCCGCCTGCCCGAAGCCCAAGTACAACTCGAGGACTGCCCGGCATGACCCCTCCGCTCGGCAAACTCCAGCGCCTCAACCTGCGCGAAGTCTGGAAGCACGAAACCACCGAGTTCACGCCTTGGCTGGCCCTTGAAGACAACCTTGACCTTCTGGCCAAGACGCTCGGCCTGGTTGAGCTGGAACTGGTGGGCACCGAGCACTGGGTAGGTGATTTCAAGCTTGATGTCCTGTGTTCGGACGATGAGGGTCAGGTCATCATCGAGAACCAGCTTGAAAAGACCAACCACTCCCACCTCGGCCAAATCCTCACCTATGCCGCCGGCGTCGGCGCCCGCAAGGTCATATGGCTGGCCGAGTCCTTCCGCGCCGAGCATGTGGCGGCGCTGGACTTCCTCAACCAGCACACTACCGAAGAGTTGAACTTCTTCGCCGTCGAGGTGGAGCTCTGGCGCATCGGCGATTCGCCCATGGCCCCCAGCTTCAACGTGGTGGCCAAACCCAACGACTGGACCAAGACCAGCAGGGAGAGCGCCAAGGCTGCCACGACCACCACGCCGACTAAGCAACGCCAACTGAAGTTCTGGACGGAATGGGCAGCCTGGTTGCAGGCCAAAAGCTCGACGCTGCGGACACAGAAGCCACTACCCCAGCATTGGACAAACATGGCACTCGGACGGGCGGGCCTGCATTTAGCGGCGACCGTGAACTCCAGAGAGAGCCGATTGGGCATGGAGGTCTATATCGGCCATGCCAACTCGAAGTCGATGTTCAAGCAGCTCCAAGGCCAGCAGGCCAGCATCGAGGAGGCCCTGAAGGTCAAACTGCAGTGGAACGAACTGCCGGACGGTCATGCCTGCCGCATCCTGCACGTCCGCCTAGATTCACCGCTGGAAGACGAGTCGCAATGGCCCGCCTACTTCGCTTGGCTGGAAGACGCGGCCCTGCGCATGTCCACCGTCTTCCGCCCTCTGGTTAAGGCGCTAACCTGAAGAGAGCAACTCACAAGAACAAGGAGGAGCCTCGTGTCCATTCTTCTGGAAGACCACCTCGAACAGGCCACGTTGCAGTGGCTAGCCAGCCTCGGCTGGGACACTGCTTACGGTCCCGCCATCTCTCCTCCTGACAGCAAGACCCCGGGCACGGAGCGCGACAGCTACCGCCAGGTCGTACTCGCGCACCGTCTGCGTGCCGCCATCCAGCGGCTGAACCCGCATATCCCGACCAGAGCCCAGGACGACGCCGTGCGTCGTGTACTGGCGCCCAATATTCCCGGCTTCGTCGCGGCCAACCGGCGGGTCTACCGGTGGCTGGTGGAGGGTGTACCTGTCGAGTTCCAGAAGGACGGCGAAACCCGCGGCGACCGCGTCAAGCTCATCGACTTCAATGACCCGGCACGTAACGACTGGCTGGCCACCAACCAGTTCTCCATTCAGGGCCCCAAGCGCACCTGCCGACCCGATGTGCTGCTGTTCGTCAACGGTCTGCCGCTGGTGCTGCTCGAGCTGAAGAACCCCGGCGACGAGAACGCCGACATCTGGTCGGCCCACAACCAGCTTGAGAACTACAAGCAGGACATCCCTGACCTGTTCGCCTACAACGCGCTGCTGGTCATCACTGATGGCATCTCGGCGCGCCTGGGCTCGCTGACCGCCGACCGCGAGCGCTTCATGGCTTGGCGCACCATCGACGGAGTGACCGCCGACCCGCTGGGCGAGATGCGCGAGCTGGAGACGCTGGTCCACGGCATTTTCGAGCGCCGCCTCCTGCTGGACTACCTTCAGCACTTCATCTTGTTCGAGGACGAGGGCCAGTTGGTCAAGAAGGTGGCGGGCTATCACCAGTTCCATGCAGTGCGCGCCGTGGTCGAAAGCGTGCTCGTCGCCTCCCGACCCGGCGGCTCCCGCAAGGGCGGCGTGGTTTGGCACACCCAAGGCGCCGGCAAAAGCATTGAGATGACCTGCCTGGCCGGCAAGCTGATGGGCCACTCGGCGATGGCCAACCCCACCCTGGTGGTGGTGACCGACCGCAACGACCTGGACAACCAGCTCTTCGGTGTGTTCGCCGGCGCGGCCGAACTGCTGCGGGAGACGCCGGTGCAGGCCGACACACGCCCCAAGCTGCGCGCGTTGCTGGCCAACCGGCCCTCGGGCGGCATCATCTTCACCACCATCCAGAAGTTCAGCCCTGGCGAGGATGAGGACAGCTTTCCGGTGCTCTCGGAGCGCAGCAACATCGTCGTTGTTTGCGACGAGGCCCACCGCAGCCAGTATGGCTTTTCTGCCCGGCTGACGGGTGGAGAGAAGAAGAGCAGGGCGGGCGCCACGCGCGTCGTCGCGGAGGACGCATACAACATCGCGATGGCCACGGCGCTCACGACGGGAGCGCCTGGGCAATCCGGAGTGAAGTACGGGTATGCCCAACATCTACGCGACGCCTTGCCCGGCGCCACCTTCGTGGCGTTTACCGGCACACCGGTCTCGCTGGAAGACCGCGACACCCGCACCGTATTCGGCGACTATGTGCATATCTACGACGTCGAGCAGGCCGTCAAGGATGGCGCCACGGTGCCCATCTACTACGAGTCGCGCCTGGCCCGACTGGAGCTACGCGAAGACGAGACACCAGCGCTCGACGACGAGGTCGAAGAACTCACCGAGGACGAAGAGGACGATGCCGCCCGCGCTGCACAAATGCGCCGCTGGGCCGCCCTGGAAAAGCTCGTTGGCGCGCCGCCGCGCATCCAGAAGGTTGCCGCCGACATCGTCGAGCACTTCGAGAACCGGCAGACGGTGATGGACGGCAAGGCGATGGTTGTGGCGATGAGCCGCGACATCTGCGTCCACCTCTATGACGCCATCGTCGCGCTGCGACCCGAGTGGCACGACGCCGACCCGGAAAAAGGCGCCGTCAAGATTGTGATGACAGGCTCGGCCTCCGACAAACCGCTGCTGCGACCGCACATTTACAGCAAGGACGTGAAGAGGCGGATGGAGCGCCGCTACAAGGACCCGGCCGACCCGTTCAAACTCGTCATCGTGCGCGACATGTGGCTGACGGGCTTCGACGCGCCGTGCATGCACACCATGTACATCGACAAGCCGATGAAGGGCCACAACCTGATGCAGGCTATTGCGCGCGTGAACCGGGTCTTTGGCAGTAAACCCGGCGGCCTGGTGGTCGACTACATCGGCATCGCAAACGAACTGAAGGCCGCACTGAAAGACTACACACAGGCCAAGGGCAAGGGCCGGCCCACCATCGACAGTGCGGAAGCACTGGCTGTGCTGGAAGAGAAGATGGATGTGCTGCACGACCTGTTAGACGGCTGCGACTACGCAGACTTCCGCGCCCAGGCTTGGCAGCTGCTGCCAACGGTCGCAAACCATGTGCTCGGCCTGGACGACGGCAAGCGCCGCTTCGCCGACAACGTGTTGGCCGCGACTAAGGCTTTCGCGCTATGCGGCACGCTGCCCGGAGCATTGGTCCACCGCGATGAGCTAGCTTTTCTGCAGGCGGTGAAATCGGCCATCACCAAGCACGAAACCAAGGACAAGAAACTCAGCGACGACCAAAAAGAACACGCGCTGCGGCAAATCATTTCCAAGGCGGTCATCAGCGCCGAGGTAATCGACATCTTCCAGGCGGCAGGGCTGAACAAGCCAAACATTGGCGTCCTGTCCGATGAATTTCTCGAGGACGTGCGCCACATGAAAGAGCGCAACCTCGCCGTGGAACTGCTGGAGCGGCTGCTGAAGGACGACATCAAGTCGCGTTTCAAGACCAATGTGGTGCAGCAGGCGAAGTTCTCGGAGCTGCTGCAGCAGAGCCTGACCCGATATCGCAACCGCGCAGTCGAAACTGCGCAGGTCATCGAAGAGCTCATCGAGATGGCAAAGAAGTTCCAGGAGGCTGCGCGCCGCGGCGAGGAACTGGGCCTCAATCGGGACGAGATGGCGTTCTACGACGCGCTGGCGGCTAATGAGGCCGCAGTACGCGACCTTGGGGACGCGACTCTGAAAAAGATTGCGGTAGAGCTGACGCTGAGCCTGCGCAAATCCGTCACGGTGGATTGGGCGGTACGTGACTCAGTGCGAGCCAGACTGCGTGTGATGGTGAAGACACTGCTCCGTCGCTACAAATATCCGCCAGACCGGCAGGAGGAGGCAACCGAGACTGTGCTGAGGCAAGCAGAATCACTGTCGACCGACTGGGTCTTTGACTAGCCCATTTTCAATCGCCAACTCTGGCTCACCCAAGTATTCACTCGAGTCCAAGCCGAAAATTCAAAGGAAAAAATGATTAATACGCTGCAGCGCATTTGCATCAAAGGCCTACACGGCCGAAAGAATATTGATGCCATCATTCGCGACAACTCTCTAATCCTCGTCGGCGAGAACGGCTCCGGTAAGACGACCTTTCTAAGAATAGTATTTTATTTTTTATCCGGACATTGGCTTTCACTCGCCCAATTCAAGTTTGACTCAATAATCGCGACCATCGGCGGGGTGGAGTACCGTGTTTCTCAGGAAGAGCTAGCAAAAGCCTTCAAAGAAACCGACCGCCGACTACTTGCAGAAATCCCGCCTCAAATGCGTCGACGCGTCATGAATTACCTAGAACGAGGAGAATTTGAGCAAGCCTCCGCAGAAATGGCGCGATTCGGACCGCGATACTCCGTGCCCCCCGAGCTAATTCTTCGCCAACTTGAATTCTTTGAAGACAAACCACGCGGCGCGAAAAAGGAATTGCAAGAGACGATTCAAAAGATTCGCAAGGCAGTGAACGCCCAAATTCTCTATTTGCCCACATATCGACGCATCGAGCGAGAGCTCGGGAGCATTTTTGAAGGCGTTGACTCGGAGGAATTTCGGCGCAACAAGGGCAGGGGCAGGCAAACAGATAGTGGCTCGTCGTTCATAGAGCTCGTCGAATTCGGAATGAAAGACGTTCAAGCTGCAATCGACAGAAATCTCGAGCAGCTAAAGGAATTTGCGCGAGAAAATCTGAACAATCTCACACTACGATATTTGGGCGACGTGGTTAACCGCGACTACCAGAATGTAGGGATGGAATTCTCGGCGGTCTCGGACGACACGGTGAGCTCCGTGCTTGACCGTATTCACGAGAATATCCTCACGCGAGAGCATAAAGAGCACATCTTCTCCGTCATCAACTCGGCACGCTCCTCACAAACACCAACCGAGCATGAGAAAATAATCTACCACTATTTCTTGAAGCTTCTTCATTTTCAAGAATCTCTTCAAGAAAAAGAAAGAAGTATCACAAGCTTCTGCGAACTCTGCTCGCAATATATCGTAGACAAAAGATTTGTTTATGATAGTGCAGCCTTTTCCTTCTGCATTGTGCCTTCGAACGAAAGCGAAAAAACTATCGAACCTGGCGAATTGTCGTCAGGGGAAAAGCAAATTGTCTCTCTCTTCAGCCACCTCTATCTTTCTGGACAAGATAGATTCTTCGTTCTAATAGACGAGCCGGAGTTATCACTTTCGGTACCGTGGCAGCGAAGACTCCTAAGGGACATTCGCAACGGCGGCTTCTGCGCCGGCTTAATTGCCGTGACCCACTCCCCATTCATATACGACAACGAGTTGCGAGAATATGCCCACTCGCTTGGCGAGTTCATGGCAAATTAAGGTCTAGGAGGAGATTTGCCAGATGGATATGCTAAAAATACACCAAGAGGCGCTGACCGAAACGCCCACGGCCTATCACGAATTTCTACTAAAGTATCGCCCGAACGATGGAGTGGTCTATGGCCTGGTAGAGGGCAAGCATGACCCGATGTACTACCAGAGCATCATTGAACAAGCGCTACCTGAAGGATGGAACGTTGAACTAATCCCGACAGGTGGCAGAAGCAGTACGCTTAAGGCAATGGAGAACTTCGATTGGAACCGCTATCCTCGCGGACGGATATGTTTCTTTGTGGACCGCGATTTGAGCGAGTTCATAGCCGAGATAACCCCGGATGCCGACAATCTCTACATCACAGACAAGTACTCCATTGAAAACGAAGCGATTTCAGTTGGCGTTCTTAAGAGAATTCTCTCCGAGGTTTTTAATATCTCCGAGTTGAGCGAGCAAGAACAATCTAAAGTCAAGGCAATATTCGAGGGTAATTTTCAGGTTTTTTCCGAATCCTTAAGCGTCGTCATGGCCCAAATTATTGCCTGGAGACGCAATAATGAACGTCCAAATCTAAACAATATTACTGTCGAAGACTACTTCACGTTTGAAGACACCGAGCTGAGACTCAAATCTGAATTCGCATCCAAGGATTCTAGGCTTCAGCATTCGGCAAAATGCGCCGGAGTCTCAGTGGCCTCTGCAGAGGATATTGCAACGGCGGAGCAGGAGTTTCTGGCGAAAGACGGTTTGCAAAAATTCGTCCGCGGAAAGTACTGCATCTGGTTTTTTCTCGCATGCGCATCGAATATCCACCGCAATATTTCCGGCATCGCTGCACGATACACGCAAACCCCAAAGCCGAAAATTGCCGTTGGGCCCAAAAATGCAATAGTGGTGATTGCACCTAGACTTCGATGCCCCGACTCCCTCAGGAGCTTCATTCGAGGGAATTATGAGAAGTACCTTCACGCGTGCAGGGACGGGACGAAAAACAATAGCCACATTCAATCGCAAAGGAAGAGCTTTCTTTCCTCCGTCTTCGGCAGACTGCTCGGTGCTTAACTGGTTGCGGGCGGCAAGCAATGAACGACGGCTCAATGCCTGACCTGCAGCGGGGCGTGCAACGTCTTCTTGGGCGTTGCATGTTGCGAATTCAGCAGTACGAACGCGTGATGAAAGCCATCATTGCGCATCACGAGCTGGCTGGGCCAGTCGACGTCCTCGAAGCGCAGCGCACCGAACGCGTTGCCAGGTGGTCAGACAAGACCCTGGGAACCTTGGTCAAAACGCTGTTCGACAGCTACGTGGTGCGTGACGGTTATGAGCGGGAGGTGCTGCCGGACGACAAGGTGGCGACTGACCGAATCTCGTTCGGCTTCAGTTTCCGGATGTCCATGCCTGAGGAGCGCTGGAGCATGACCAAGGCGGCGATTGAGGACCTGGTCAACATGCGAAACGACCTCGTGCACCACCTCATTGAACGCTTCGACTTGTGGACCGAGGAAGGTTGCGTCAACGCGGCCCTTCACTTGCAAGACTGCTACGAGGAAATTGACCGGCACTATGAGGAGTTGGTCGGCTGGGCCAAGTCGATGGACGACGCCAACGCCATGGTGGCTTCGTTCGCACAGACGCCGGACTTTCACAATTTCCTCTTCAATGGCATCGCTCCGGACGGCAGCTTCGAGTGGCAGGACGCGGGAATCGTCAGAGCGCTTCGGCACTCGGTCAACGCCTTGGGCGTAGGCGGATGGGCGTCACTCAACAGAGCCCAGGCACTGATTGCCGAGACGTCGCCAGAGCAGACGCCGGAAAAGTATGGGTGCCGGACGTGGCTTCAGGTTTTGAGCGAATCTCGCTTGTTCGACCTTGAATATCGGCCTGACGAGAACGGCCGCAAGACCGCATGGTTTCGCCTGCGGGCGTAGCTGCGAGTTGGCCTTCCCAGGGGAAAGGCGCCGGGCTACCAGGCCGCCTCAGTACTTCCAGGCGCGGTTCACGTGGTCAAACGGGTCAGCAACATGCAGATGCAGCAGGTCAAGTTCGTCGTAGCGCAGCTGTTTGATGGCCAGTGCCAACGGCGGGAAAGGGTATTGCCGGTCCTTGTCCTTCATGTATTCCCGCGATGAAACTTTCGAAAGCCAGTGCCCGGTGAGGGCATCCCGAACCTCATCGGAGATGCCGCAATCAGTGCATCGTTGTTTGAAGGTGTATCGAAGGCTATGGAAGACCAGCCGCGGGTCATTCAGCCCGATTTCGTCCAAGTACCGTCCGAACCACTTTCCGAGGGCGTTCGACCACAAGCGGTGCTCGTTGTCGTTCCTCTGAGACGGGAACACGTGCGTCTGGCCGTCTAGCTTTTGCCTTGCCACGTAGCTGAGGAAGCCACACTTGATGACTTCGTCATGCATCGGAACATATCGATAGCTACCCTTAGTCTTTTTTCTCTGGTCATGCTCCAGGTCTTCAATCCGAATACACCAGACCCCGTTGATTCGCAGAATGTCGGCGACACGAAGCTGCGCAATCTCCTCGATGCGCCCGCCAACGAATGGGCCAAGCAATGGGGCCCAGTAGCCTGATTCTTTATGTTGCCCGCCGAGCGGCCGCTTGCCCGTGTAGACGGGAGAACTGAACAACGTCACCAACTCCGACACTTCGAAACGGCGGCGGTCATCCGATGCGGGCCGTCGCGGAAGGCTGTCATATCGGACCTCCCTGAACGGATTGCTGGAGATGCGATTGGATTTCCTTTCGAAAAAGTCCCAGATGGTTGCCAGTCCACCCACGTTATTCATGATGGTGCGCCGGGTGAGCCCTTCTTCGTATAATTGGTCGCGGTACCCTTGGGCCTTCTCAAGGGTGATGCTGGTCATCGGAAGCTCGCGATGCTTAGCTTCGAACTGCTGAACGTAACGCCGAAAGTCGTTGATGGTCCGAACTTTGACCTGCGACAGCCGCCACGATTCGAAGGCAGTTTGCATCGTCGGGAGTTCTCGCGCAGCGACTGGGACCGCCGACGGTAGGACAAACAGGTTGCCTTGGATGGCATCGTATTGTTTCTGGAGCGTTTCGATATCGGCGCGCATCAGTTCGCGCAGAAGCAATCTGTAGGCCCCCGAACCCGGCGGAGCGATGAGCCGCTCGTCCTCAAGAAGAACTTGGGCCACCTCTTCCACGTGCGAGAAGTCCTCTCGCGCCGCGGCCCTCCTCTTCAGCTTCAGGCCGTACTCAAAGTCGGCCAGACGAGCGTCAAGCTCGCCGTCGTCCTCAACGACTTGCCGCTCTTCCATATCAGTCTGCAAGTGCGAGTACTCGAAACGCTCAAGGATGGGCGGAAACGAACTGCTCAATCTCCTCAGGCAGCCTTTGCAGTGCCTCTTGGAGCGAATCGGTTTTCAGTGACTGCCAGAACGTCTCGCTCTTGCCACCGAAAGCATGTGGAACATCGGAAGGAATCTTCCGCTTGAAGTAGTAAACCTCGCCACGTCGATGAAGGTAACGCTGGCTTGTTGGAGCGGAAGCTTGGGGACGTCTGCGAATGGCAAGTGACTTCAGTTGCAAGGTCGAGCATTGAGGTTCGCGCCGCCAGAACATGAAGTGAGTCGAAGCGTGCACGCGGCGTTTGAGATGCCAGGAATTCTCCGGAACCCCCTCGGCGAAGCCAAGCAAAAGAGAAACGGGTTTGTGAGCGCGCTCACAAACCCGTTCAAATAGTCGAGATGCGCGCACCGCTGCCCGAGGCCGGCGCCGAAGCGTGCCTTAGGCCAACAGGACTTCGACACCCTTCATGGGTTCGGCGACATGGAGATGCGAGATGTGCAACTCGTCATACCGCAGTAGCTTCAACGCCTCGACCAGCTTCGGAAACGGGTATTGCCGGTTTTCCGCCTTCATGTAGGTCCGTCCGGCGTCCGAGTTGCTGACCCAATGCCCCGTCAGCGCGTCGCGCACCTCGTTGTCGATGCCACAAGGCGAGCACTGCTGGCGAAACCTGTATCGGAACGAGTGGTAGTCCACGCGAGGGTCATCGAGGCCAATGGTGTCGAGATACCGACCGAACCACTTCGCCAGCGCATTCGACCAGGCGCCGTGGATGTTGTCGTTGCTCAGAGAGGGAAACACCCGGTCATGGCCTGCACTGACTTGGTCGGCCACATGCACCAGGAATCCACACCGAATCATCTCGTCGTGCAACGGAACGCGGCGGAAACTCCCGATGTTCTTCAAAACCTGGTCTTCACCCGGATTGCAGATTCGGATACACCATACGCCGTTGACGCGGTGGATGTCGGTCGTCCGCAGTTGCGCGACTTCCTCGATGCGGGCGCCCAGAAATGGCCCGAGCAACGGCACCCAATAGGCGGCGTCCCTCGCCTGCCCCTTCGGCAGATGACCTTCGGTGTACAGCCGGCTGCCATACAGTTGGTTGAGCTCGGCGATTTCATACGCGCGCCGCTCCTTCGGCGGCCGCGCCACCGTGACCGACTGAATCGCCATGTTCTCGAAGGGATTGAGAGCTAGGTGCTCAACGATTTCGCGCTGGTCGTGCCGAAACAAGGTGGACAGGTGGCCAATGCGGTTCTCGATGGTGCGCACCCCTAGCTGACGCTCGATGAGTTGGTCGCGAAGCGCTCGCGCTTGCTGACGGGTGATGGCCTCGACGGCGAGCGGCCCGTGAAGCTTGCGGAAATCCATGACCACCGACTCCACCGCGGCGATGCTGCGCTCACGCGTCTGTTTCAGCTTCCAATCCTCGAACAGATGCAGCATCGTCGGCCGAATGTCTCGCGTGGTCGTACCTCTGGAGCTCTGGCTGGCTCGTCGCGGTGCAGCTGGCGCCCGTCGTATTTCATCAGCGCGAGCCTGCGCTTGGGAGTCCGGGAATACAAGCGCGCGAAGCTGGGCCAAACTCGCTTCGATGCCCTTGAGGAGCTCCGCGTGAGGCGGCGGCGCAGCTGTTGATATACCGTGCTTCAAAGGCTTCAGGCCTAGGTCGGTGGCCAGGCCCGCTCGAGTCAGTCGTTGCCGCGCATGCGCCTTTCGATGGGTGGCCACGGTCAATTCGAACTCGGTGTTCTCGACGGCCAGCAGCACGCGGGCTTTTTCCAGCAAGTCCGTGCTTAAGGACCTCCACAACGTGCCTTGGCATTGCGGGAACGCCTCACCGCAGTCGGTTGGAATTTTTCGTTTGAAGTAGTAGGTGCCGCCGCGCCGGTACAGGTACCGGGGCAACGAAGCGGACGGTTTTCCAGAAGAAGCGCTGGTGGGGACGAGCGCCAGACGAGCGGACATGTCGATGTTCCATAGTCGGTTGGGCATCGACCCCTCGGGGAACAGCAGAGCTCAGAGCAAAAGGTGCCACCCGAGCGGTTGAAAGCTGCTATCCCGAAGGGCCATCGGGGTAGCACCGGCGCTCGTAAACGGAGTAGCAGAATCAGGCGCAAAAAAGGAAAAAACCGTTGCAAATCAGTGACTTGCAACGGCTCTTCGCTTTACTTGGCGGAGTGGACGGGACTGCCCAAACCGTTGTAAGTCGTTGATTTTGCTAGGTGTGGTAGCAAAAACACTCGAAAAACCGAGCGCAGTTATGCTACTACAACTATGCTCCGCCAACGGGCGTATTTGGCAATGACCAGTCGCTCACTCATGGCCGCGTCTTAGTACTTCAGGTCATTGGCAGGTCGGCCTAGGCTAGAACTTGGCGAAGACGTTCTGAATGAGGGTCTCGACATGCGCTGCCGCTTTGCTCTCGCCGACAGTCAATGTGTTGGGGTGGCCGCAGCCGTTCCTCAACTTCAGACATCCCTCAAGCTCGTCTTTGACGTTCTTGCCGAGCACCGAGATTGCCGCAAGGACTTGAAGGAATTCGTGCTCTTTCATCCGAGCAAGATCATCGGCGGTTTTTGCGACCTTCCACCTAACGTCGCGTTTGGTAGCTTCCGCGTTAAACGCCGCGAGGTGTGACTTGACCACTTGATCGTAAAGCACCGACACGGCGCCCACCCATGAAAACACGATCGCTGCTCGATACAGCTTTGCCTCAAGGGCGCCCAAGGCTTCCTCAAGGAATGATTTGGTGCCGACGTTGCTGATCGAAGGGAGGTGCTTGCGAAGTCCCGATACTGCCACAGTAGTTGCGCCCGGAAGGATCGGGCCGCAGATCGTAGCGACGTGCTTCTTCCCGGCCGACGTTAACTCCCAACCCATGTCAGTTCGGATGACTAGGTTCGACGCTTTCAAGAAGGCTGAGGAAATGCTCCAGTCTTTAGCCGAGCGTTGTCCAGCCTTGATTGCCAGCCTCCGAACGTCCTCGACCTTGCGCGCGGCGACCGGGTCAAGCGCCAAGCAGATCAGCAGCTTGTCGCGCTGAGAAAGGCCCTTGTTTGATAGAACCTCCTTGAGCTGCTCACTACTGAGCAAGGCTGGCCCTCAGGTCCTTTTCGGCCGCTGCAGTGAGCGCATAGGTGTTCTTCGACGGCTCATTCAGCTTCGATTCCTTGGTGAGCGTATAAAGGGCTCTAGAGAGATTATTTACATAGGTTTGCTTGAAATGCGACGTTGCGGTGCGCATCTCATCGATCAGCGTTTGACGACTAAAAGTGGGCAGCCTCTTGACCAAAGCGAGGTGGGCAGCCGCAGCCAACACTAGTTCGCTCCCCGACTTGACCTGAAGCCTCGCAGCAATCGTTCCAGTCGTCATCTGCAATTGACCGGCGTCCACAGATGCCGGTGCCGGCTGTTGGAGGGGGGCGGCTGCGTCATTGGTGGTTGGGGGCGCTATGTTCGACTTCTGATATAGCTCCGCTACTGCAGATAGAAGAGCCGGGAGTTCAACCCTCAAGAAGTCCTCCGAACCCTCGTACTCGACCTCGATGGGACCGAGTTTGATCTTGATCTTGCTGACTGACACAGGCCTCCTACCAATTGGTTGTGTGCCTCAATTTTGCAACAAAAAATCCAGTAGTGGTACTGGCCAAATGCCTACTACCTCAGGACTTGGCCAACCCTACCTTCTTCCCGCTCCATGAGAAAGGATGACCGACCGGAAGGGAGGCCGCCCAACTCAAGGACCGCTCTCAGTCATGCAACCCGGAGAGCGCAAGCTCGCCTGGGTCTCAAAGCGGACAGCGCGGGACGACCATTTCCGCAAGCTCTTCCAGCGAGTATTCCTGGCCGTAAACTTGAACGTTTACATGGTCCAATTCGTGGCCAATGATCTGGCAGCGAGCTTCAATTGGGACCTTGCTGTGCATCAAAAAATTGTTGAAGGTCTTGCGAAAACTGTGGAAAGTTTGCTTGCCGCCTTCGTAGCCAATCGCCTTTTTATGCGCGTCCAGGAGCTTGCGAACTGGGTCACTTGCCCCCTTCCCGTCCGGCCTTTCTTGGAAATTAAACCCGCCGCTGGACTTCACGAACTCGAACAACGGAACGAAGAATTCCTTGGGCAGCGGCACAGGCCGCTTGCCCGCTTCGGTCTTGTCCTTGTCGATATAAATGTAGTGAGTGCCGGCCGGTGAGATTTTGAAAGCCGCCTTGGTGAGCGCCGCCAAAGCCGACACGCGAACTCCCGTGATCAGGCCCAACGTGGTGATCCAGTAGAAGCCCGGTTCCGTGGTCTTGCTCTGTGCGAACTGGGCGTTGCCGAAGAGAGTTTGAATGTCGGCCAGATCAAAGGGCTTGGAGCCTGCCGCGTTCTTTTGCTTGCGAGTGAGCAAGTTGCGATCAGCGGCCGGATTCTCACCCTTGAAGAGCTTCTGCTTTTTCGCAAAGTTGAACAGCGCGCGAACGGCGCCGACCTTCTTATCAATCGTGCGCGGTGTGTTGCCACGCGCAGCCAGGAACTCCATGTACTTCGTGACACTGTCTTCGCCAATGTCTACCAGTGCAGGGCCCTTCAAAACTCATCCAGCTCCTTGGCCGTGGCGGTGTAGTCGGTTTTCGTTGCGTCGCTCAAGGTGCTCTTCAGAGTGAAGAACTTGCCCACCAATCCGGGCAGCGTCAACGCGCGTTCAGTGGGAGCAGTCACCTTCGGTGGCTCAACGACAGCCGCAGGCTGTGGGCCCTGCGCAGCCTTAGCCATGAGCTTGAGAGCTTGCATGAGGCGCTTGTGGTCTGCCGGGTCCGTAGCGCTCGCGATACCCCGAGACAAATCAATCTCATACTTCGAGGGGTCGAGGCCTTCGAACCTGAAATTTTCAAGCTTGGGTTTGTGCAGATCGATCACACGCAAGAACTCGATAGCTCGCAGTTTAGCGGTGAGGGGGTCGTCCGTTCCAAGGCTGCGCTTGAACTGGACGCCCCGAATGCGGGTGTGAATGTAGTAGGTGCTACCCCGCAGGTACACAGGCAGTTTCAGCATAGATTGCTACCAAAACTGCTACCACCACCAAAGGAAAAGCCCTTGCAAGTCATTGACTCACAAGGGCTTCTAAGCTTGGCGGGGTGGACGGCACTCGAACCCGCGACCCCCGGCGTGACAGGCGCGGGGTCGCATGTTCAGAATGGACGCATCCTAATTGTTTGCTTGAGAAACGTATGCATATTGTGTGCTCGCATCTGAGATCCGAGCGTCAACGTTGCGCTCGTTGCGGTTCGACATGCCCAGGAATTCCGAGGCAGTATCTATTGTGGGTCCTGTGTAGTTACACCAGCAGGCCGCGGCTCACAACGCGTGCGATGGCAGCTACCTTATTGGCCACGGACAGCTTCTCGATCACTTTCTTCATGTGAAACTTGATCGTGTTTGGAGAGACCTCGAGCAGGATGCCAGCTTCTTCGGATGTTTTGCCGTCTGCCGTCCAGCGCAACACCTCGAGCTCTCGATCCGACAGAAGCGGAAAGTCGTCGGGTTCGTCCACGCGCACTTGAGCTGACAAGTGCCGGTGGGCGGCATCGGCGAGCAAGTGAAGATGGTAGCCAGGGATTGCAAGTTCGATGGACGTGAGCTTTTCGTGGGAGCGAGCAACTGTCAGCATGCCAACGGATCCATCTGGGTCGAAGAACGATTTAGCCCATCCGTAGCGCAAGCCGCTTTCGCGTGCCTCGTCCCAAAACTGAGGGGTGCTCCTGAAAAGTTGGGCACTCCATATGAGTGGTGCATGGGATCGCAAGCCGTGCGCCACGCTTGGATCGATGGCGAGGTAGCCAGCCTCTTGGTAGCGCTGCTGCCAAGCCGCGCTATAGTTGTTGATCATCCGCGTCTTAGGACGCGTGAACGAGTCAAAAATTCTGACGCCGTAGGCGCAACGCTCGAAACCAAGCCGTCGCGCGCACCGCGTGATCACGTCGAACTTAGCCTGTAGGTTGTTGGCGCGGACCAGTGCCCTCTCCATGTCGAGAAAGAATTCGAAAGGTGAGGCGGAGTCCTCATTCACTCGAGGCTTGTAGAGCCGAATGCCGCCGCCAGGGCGTCGCTCAAGAAGCGGCGCCTTCCTTTTCTTTCGCATGGATCGGTTCCCTTACTCGAATGTGATGCTGGGGATGCTGGGCTTCTCGCGACGTGCGGCAGTCGACCCGGTGGCTTCTTGGTTCATTCGAGTGCAGTCTAGAAAGGACCATCTCGCCGCACAGCGACAAAACTTCCACCCTTTCCGCCAATGCTTAAAAGCGGGCCACGCGTCGAGAAGTTGCGCTGCGCACGATGAATACCTTTGTCCGACTGACGATGAGGAAGTAGGCAGGAAGGCTGATACCGACGTGACAGAAAGGCCTCGTCGCAGCGGACCGCGCAAAGCAGGCGTATCACGCCATGCTTTTTCTCAGGACTCGACCACGCGGGGACTTCACGAGCCGACCAATAAACGCGCAGGATCAGCCGGGTCGAGTAAACGATGCCTGATCCAGTTCACCCGGGGAACACACGGCACGTAAATGCACTAACGCCGTTCGTACTCACAGACTCGTAACGTTGTACGCCGCGTCATGCCTGAAGCCAGCGAAGACTCACCAGCTCGTGCAGCACCTTTCACCATGCTGAGCACGGCCATTCGTGCATGACATCCAGAGGCTCGGAAATGTTTTGAACAACTCGCACGTTCCGCGCACGTACATACGCCGCTGTTCCCTGCCCTGCATCCTCAAGGGAGGAAGTTCGCTCTACAAGCCCGAAACAATGGCGTGATGTCGAGCCAGGTATGGCGAACGAGTCAGGCAACGCGATCACAGCCGTCGGCGCTCTCACTACTGCTGAGGCCAAGTAGCGCAGGAGCCAGCACCGATGTGTTGCTTTGCCTCGCACTTTGTGATCGCACCGAATGCGCGCTGGACTCCGTATCTCGAATGCCATCAACTGGGCAGTAGCCCGGCCCTCGGCTCGTCGGTTTCCGCCATGGGCCGCGGTGGAAGCTCAGCCTTCTTCCGAGGATTCGACTTCTCGCTGTTGACCTGCCTCGGCCGCCTCGGGCACGGTCGGCGCCGGTGCGGCGTCGATCAGGTGAACGGGGATGAGCTCGACCATCTCTCGGGCCTCCTGCGGTGAGCAGGTGAGCCAGCGATCAATGTCGTGCTCCTCGATGGCGACGACCGAGCGCTTGTCTTGCACCTCGATTGGCCTCTTCGTCGCCTTGTCGACCTCCGGCTTGTGCATCCTGGCCATGATCGGGTGCAGGTTGGCGCTGATCGTGATCATGGTGAAGCTCTCCCACATCTCACCGGTCTCCCGGTCCAGCCAGGGGCTCCATAGGCCCGCGAGCGCCCAAGGGCGGCCGTCCGTGCGTTTGAAGCGCCACCACACGTTGGCGCCAGTTTCCCAGCAGGGTTCATCGAAGCTGTCGGCGAGGATCACGCACCGCCGGCTGTGGGTCCATGCATCCTTGAAGGTCGGCTTCTTCTCGATCCCATCGAACCGGGCGTTGTAGGTCGACAGCCGCTTGGACTTCGTCTCGCCTCTTCGCGGCTTGTTTTGGGGGATATGGCTCGGCGAGTGCGCTGGGATCAGCCCCCACTGCCCTGCCACCAACTCACGCTCGTACTCGGTTCGCTCGCGATCGCGGCGGATGAAGACGCCGGTGGAAAGCGGCCGCATGCTGCGCATCCAGCGCTCCGCGCTGCGCGCGCCGATGTACCAGGCAAATTCGATCTCGCGGTCTTCGGGGGTGATGTAGCGGGTGCACATGGCTTGGCTGAATTCTGCACTCGGGAACCCATTGACGGTCGGGTTGGGACGGGTCGATACTGTATTTTCATACAGTTATTGGAGATTATCCATGGACATCACCCCGCCCCTGCCAGGCGCCGAGTCGGCGCCCGACGACCCCGTTTCCAATGGGGAGTTCATCCGCCTTGCGACGCGACGTGACGCCAAGCGCGACTGGACTCGACGCTTCAGCGACGAGTACCAGCGCCTGCATCAGGGCCGCGTCGACATCGAATACCTGACGTTCGAAGCTCATGCGGTGTACCCCTTCCTGAGCCATCGGCCTCCCGAGGAGTGTGCGCGTCAGCGCTTCGGTTTCGACACGGGCGCGGACCGCTTCGAAGTTCAAGCCGAACAGAAATTCCGCACGCTGGCCGGCAACATCGGCCTGATCAATCACGGGCAGCCGCTTCCGGAAGATCTCAAGGAATTTGCGCACGGCGTCGCGGAGCTCTGCGCAGCGTCCGCGGAGCAGTACCGCCATCCGCGAGACGGTAGCGCTGGCGATCACATCCGGGCGACCTTCTGTGCGCTGCCCTTTTGATGGACAAGTTGGCGCCTTCTCTGTGTGTCCGAAGCAGGCTGCAGGCCCGAGAGCCTGCGTCGTTCCAGGGAGTCCGCACTCGCCACCGCTTAGCGGGTGTTTTCTTTCGACGCAAGCGATCCGTCGTTTGCCGCTGGCGCGCAGCGCGAGCGGGCGGGCGTCGTTGCTTCGCGATCGCAGTGAAGGCCTCATTCCCCCGCGGCTTGCCGTGTTGACCTCAACCTTTTTCATCGACAACCGGACCACACAGAAAGCACGAAGCCTTGACTGGATGCGCCATGAACAACACTGAACTTTTTGAGGTCGAGGCGGCGATCGACGCGCCGCTGAACTTCGACATCCTGCTGCAACCTCACCGCGTTGCCTTCATCGCCAAGCTCTTGGACTACCCGCACGCCACGGCCGATGTGGTGCGTGTGTCCGAGCAGCGCTTCACGCGTGAGCTCGAGCGCCAGCTCGGCGAGGATGTGATGCCGGCGCTGCGTGCCTATCAGAACGCCTACGAGTCCAGCGGCGCGGACCTCACGAAGGACGAGCTGGCGCTGGCGCAACGCTGGGCCAAGGCCTATGACGCCGCACGAACCGCGGGCTTCCGAGATCTCGGGGACACCGACGAGGCGTTCTTCGAAGTTCGGCCGGTTTGAAGTGGACATCCAGGCCGAGTACGCGGCCATGGCCAGACGGGCCGGCGAGCTGGCGCCGGACGAGCCGCTGCGCCCTACCCTCCTTGAATTTGCCGAACTTGTGGTCGGCATGTGTGCCGAAATCGGCCAACACTATGGTGACTGGGACCGCAACGCTGGCGATCACATCCGGGCGGTCATGTACGACGTGCCCGGTCTTCTCCCCCCACCTCGACAATCGCCGGATGAGCCAAGCTGATTTTTTCCTGTCCGAGACCTCCGTGCTGGTCACACCCGTCTGGTACAGCGACGAGGTGCAAGACATGCGCGAGCTGCCGATGGCGCCGGGCGACTACAAGGTGACGCCTGGTGCGCGTTGGTCTGTCACGTCGGTCAAGGACGGCGCGACGATCTACGAGGGCATCGGTCCCGTGGTGATCCGGCGCGCCAACGGCGCGTGATCCCATTGAGCCGATGAGTCTCTCTTGATTGAGAGACTTGTTGCACAGGAGGCAAGCTAACGGCCTTCGTCCTTAGCCGCAGGCTTCGCTCAGGAAGCGGCCGCGAGCCGCGGCTGCCACCCACGCTGCACTGGCCAGGTTGCATCTGGCATATCGATGCATTCTTGCCCGAACGGGTCGTCAGGCGACAGCGGCCCCTCCGCGCTCGACCTTGGCCTCGCCGGCAGGACGAGTCTGCCGCTTGCGCGCAACGCCAGACGCGCGCGTGCGACGCGGCGCCGACGGTTTGGCAAGGGAGCTCAGACTATCAAGCATGATCACAGTGCCCGTTTCAGTTCTGACAGCTACGGTCAGTTCTCCGCCCATTGCTTCTATGTACTTGCGCAATGTAGAGAGCAGCAGGTCTGGACGCTTCTCCAGCTGAGCCACAGCGTTTTGTCTGACATTGAGAACGCGCGCCACTTCCTCCTGGGTCTTGACCAACGCAGCGCGGACCTCCGCCAATGAATCCGCATGACGAACCATCTCCTCTGCCAAGACGGTCGCTTTGCTCTGGATGAGCTTTTGATCCTCGACGGAAAACTCTTCGATGATGCTTCGCAGCGTGGCGCTCGTGTTGATCCTTCTTGTCCTTGGCGAATTTCTTCAGGTGGGCGTCGAACCTCTTGTCGGCCGTGTTGATCAGGGCCTTGTAGAACGCCGCCTCGTCCTGCCCCTGCTTGTCTCCGGCTACCAGCACTTGGGCTTTTCACTGCGTATCGAAGGCGAAGGCCGCCCGTCAGATCTCCGAGCCGTTGTGAGCCTTGAAGCGCAGCTCCTTCATGTTGGCATGCTTCGATCCATTGAGCTCGTCGACATGGGGTCGTCCCGTCTTCGGCCCCCCCAACTCGATGCCGCTAGTCAGCGTGCGCGGCCTCGGCCGTGCGAAATCGGTGTAGGAGCAGTCCAGACCATCCAAGCACCGGAAGAACCTCTCGTGCGCAGGTGGCCGAAGTCTTCTTTTTTTTTCGCTCGCTCAAGTCGCCATAGATAGTGGGCTGCGCCGAGTCTGCTCCGCGATTTCTACCAAGGAGGCAACGGTTGGACGTGCACAGCGAAACCTGTGGTCGGACTGGGTGAGCCTTGGCGATCGCCGTTGGTCCAGAGTTGCTGCCTTCTGCCCAACGGAACAACAT
Source organism: Variovorax sp. Varisp41 (assembly GCF_047325085.1). Lineage (NCBI taxonomy): Bacteria > Pseudomonadati > Pseudomonadota > Betaproteobacteria > Burkholderiales > Comamonadaceae > Variovorax > Variovorax sp. Varisp41. The sequence goes on along the minus strand of NZ_CP168541.1, from coordinate 1,473,934 downwards.
CGGACAGCGCTCAAGCGCTGAGGGTCGAAGTGGCGTTCGAATCTCATGTTGGCATCGCCCCGTCTAGCGCTGACCTGCCTATGCCCTTGGGCTCGTGAAGTTAGTCTTCACCCTTCGACGTTGCGGAGGAAGACGGCGGCGAGCATTGCCGCGGCTCGCTCGTCGCTCGCGAGGTCCTCAACGGACAGGCGGGGTTCATCGTCCTGCGAGAGATCGCGAACTTCAACGAGGTACTTCAGTACCAGGTCTTGGTCGGTCATGGCCTCTCCGCTTTTCCCGAGGAGCCATCGGTTCACCTCCTCCCGGGAAGCCACATGGAACACGGCACGGACCGGACGCGACACGCGTACGCGGTCGTCCAACTGCCTTGGCAAATCGAAAACCTGCGAGATGGTGTCTGTCATGGGCAACCTCTCCGGAGGGCGTTTCCGGCTGATCCAAACGGTGGTCACGCACGCGAGGCGCACTTCTTCCGCCGGTCTCAACCCGCGCACCGAGACAATGTAATCATTTGGTTGCAATGCTAAGCCCAATGAAACAAAATGCAATCAAATCACAGGTGCTGCGCCTCGCGACCGGCATCAAGGGAAGAAAAGCGCGCCATGTGTGATGCGCCTCACCATGGCCACGACAAGCGAGGGACCCGTCACGCTTGTCGGCAACGATGGACGCAACTCTTCTCTTTGCGAACATGTCTTTCTTCTCCGCCTGCGACTGCACTGCCAATCACCTGGGACGCGTGGAGCGACGGGGGTGGATGCGCTTGTTCTCTCAGCGTCGCCTGTATCAGTGCTCGAGCTGCCGAAAGCTGCAGCTGCTGCCCGAAGAGGCAGTCAACCGGGCCAAGGCGGAATACGCCTCGCGCGAAGCCATGCCGAATCGACGTCCGCGTTCCGCGGCGGCTTGATCGTCAAGGCCAGCAGTTATTGCCAGAGTACCGCTGGGAGTGGGTGCTCACCGGCCGTGACCCTTTCATGTGCGCGCTGGTGCTGGCCCTGAGATGGGCCTTGGGCCAAGTCACGCTGGATCGGCGCGGGGCCGCTACGATGCTGCGCGGCTGCGTCCGGCGGCCAAAAAGCAGGCACTCCGGGTAGGGTTGGTGTTCCGCGCGATCGCGGGCCTTCGACCTGCCCGCCCATCCGACGCGCAGCATGACCATTTTTCGCTTTGTCCCAGCACTCGCAGCGTTGCTCGCCCTGACTGTGGTGGAGCCTTCGCCGGCGTCGGCTCAAGGCTTCGACCTCGCGGCCCAGGTCCGCGACAAGGCCGCACTGGCCGTGTCCCAGTTTCAGGCGCGCGCCGGCGGACGGCTCGATTACTCCGAACAAAGTCTGGCCACCGTCGAGGAGATGTTGGCGGAGGCGTCACCATATGCCAAGGAGATGCCGCCTGCGGATGTGAAGGCCTTGGTCGAGCTGATGGGGTCTTACATCCTCGAAGTTGGGCGTCGACAACACGGTGGCACCTACCAGTGGCATGAAGCCCGGTCGCAGCCCGTCCTGGTCGTCGGGCCACCGAAGTTCAGCGTGGCGATGATGACCTTCGACAAAGTCAGGGCAAGACTGTCGGGTGACCCGGCGGACAGCATCGTTTTCTTCTACGAGGGATTTTCCGCGCGAGCCAATGCCGCCTCGCCGGGCACGGACGCCCTCTATGTCTGAGCCAACGACGAATTCCACCCGTTTGTGCCGCGAACCAGCTGCGGCCGGGAGAGCGTCGAGACACGACATGCTGGATCGCCGGCTCTTTCAGCGCCCATGGTCGGGCGAGTCCAGTCAGTTCACCATGGGCAGTGGCTCGCGTTTCGGCCGCCGTCGGCTGAGGACGCAGGCGCCGACGGCCTCTCGCCTCATGGACGGGTTGTTGATTTTCCGTCGAATACTGACTTCCGGCTGGACAGCATGTCCGAGGTGTTCATCAAGGATGCGCCGCCACGGAGCCCGCCGGTTGCCAAGCAGATACGCTGTCAATTCAGAACTCGACAAACTGCGCGCGCAGTACCGTGATGCATGAGGCCCTAACAGCGGCCTTACCCCTCACGGTGTCGCCACTGTGAGACCTCGCCCTGGTGTCAGAGCCAGGGTCTTAAGCCCGACCAGGCCATGCCTGGTCGAGTTTCTTTTGGGGAGGGTGCTGGGATCGGCGCGGCCGAAGAAAAAGGGCCCGAAGGCCCTTTCCTTGACAGCCCGAGGGCTATCGCTGCGAGGCTCTGTTACCCCTGCTGGTGTGCAGGACCTGTTTACAGGCAGCTAGTTCGTATACGCACTCGCTCTCGAACTGTCTTTGATTGGTCATGATAACAGTTGGGGGGGCGCCGACGTTCTGCACACCTTGAAGCAGGTCTTTGAGTACCTTGGGAACAGGCCAGTTGCACCAGGGGGATGTTCACCCCCCAACGCCGAGATGAAGGCTGCCCTCTCCTTCGATCGGCCGGTTGACTGCGCCCGGGCTCCTACATCAATAGCTGCTCTGCGCGCTTAGGCTTGTCTTCAGCCGGCCATGGCCTGCATGGCTGGCGCGACCGACGACATGGAGTGCCTTCGATGAGATCCGAGAAACAGAAGATGCTGGCCGGCGAGCTTTATGACGCGGGCGACGCCGAGCTTCAGGGTAACCTGGCGGCGACCCGGGAGTGGCTGGTGCGCTACAACGCCGCGCTGGGCATGGCCACCGCCGATCGACGCGTGCTGCTGGCGGAGCGGCTGGGCTCGGTGGGAGATGGCTCGACGATCCGGCCGCCCTTTCACTGCGACTATGGCTTCAACATCCATCTGGGGTCGGGCGCGTTCCTCAACTTCGGCTGTGTCATCCTGGATGTGGTGGAAGTCCACATCGGGGACAAGACGCAAATCGGGCCCAACGTGCAGATCCTGACCGCGGACCACCCGCGCACCGCTGCGGAACGCGAGACCGGCCTCGAGTTCGGCCGCCCTATTCGGATCGGGCGCAACGTATGGATCGGGGGCGGCGCCATTTTGTTGCCCGGCATCACGGTAGGTGATGATGCGGTCATCGGAGCCGGGAGCGTGGTCACCCGCGACGTGCCTCAAGGCGCGACGGTGGTCGGGAACCCCGCGCGCATCAAAGCCCAGACTTCGCCCGCTCGCTCATAGCCCTGGCGGGCATAAGGAGGTCGAGTGCATTCGCAACCGATGCCATGACTGCGGCTTTGCGCAAAGCCAGAACGGTCACGGGTGCGCGTCGTCTCGAAACGCAGGCCGCTTATGCGGAGCGACACCGCCCTCCGCCAACTTGCCATCTAACTTTTCTCAGCCTGCGCGAGGGTCCGCCGAGGGCACTCCATCGTGCCGGCTGGGCGCGGCACGATGCAACCTGAATCCAGAACCGACCTCAAGCCGTCATTGCTTCAGTCTTCGCAAAGCAGCATCAACGTCTCGTTGTCGCTGGGACTGCACCTTCGCGCCCCTCTTCTCCCGCTTGGGGGCATGCGATTGGTATGTGACCATCTTTGCAGGCGCTCTACGAACCACGATGGAGCAGTGAGTCACGGCGAGACGGTGTCGCATGCAAGACGCACTGCGACACCGTCAAGCATTGCTTACCAGGCGTAGCCGACCTGCACCCGCGTGGCCACGTGGTTGGCGCTGCCGCTGGTTCCGGTCGACACGCCCAGCCCGAGGTTCAGGCGCTCGCTGACCTGGTAACCGAAGGCCATGCCCAGCGCGGAGGCGCCCGCGTAGTTGCCGACCGCGGCGCCCACCCAGCGCTGTCCGGGCGCGAGCATGGGGATGCTGGGCATGGCCAGCGCCGACGCGATGCCCTGAGCGGCGAAGCTGCGGAGCTCGTTGGTCGCGGTGGCGACGGCTTGCTGCATCTGGCCGACGTTGACGGCATCGCTGGGCAGCACGCCCGGCGCGACGTTGGTGATGGTGCGTGCGAGCCCGGTAGCCTGGTTGCCCACCGACACGCTGTTGTCGCGCGTGGCGACCGACCCCTGGCCTAGTGCCACGGCATTGCGGCCGGTGGCGAGCGTGTTGGCGCCGAGCGCGACCGAATCGTTGCCGAGGGCCTGGGCGTTGTTGCCGACCGCGGTGGTCGGATCGGCCAGCGCGCGCGCGCCCGCGCCGATGGCGACCGAGCCCGCATGGCTGGCCTGCGCGCCGTTGCCGACCGCCACGGTGTCGTTGCCGTTGGCCTGCGCATTCGGGCCGAAGGCGGTGGCGCCCTGGCCAGTGGCGCTCGCGCCCGTGCCGCAGGTGACGTTGCCGCCCGAGAAGCTGCACAGCCCGTTCGAGAACGCCTGATTCATGAGCGTCTGCAGTGCCATGACCTGCTGGCTGGTGAAGTTGTTCGCGCTGGTGATAGCGCCTTGCTGGGCCTGCTGCACTTGGCCCACGTTGGCCGCATCGGTGAGCGCCGCGCCGGCACGCACGTTGCTGATGGTCGAGCCTGCGCCGCCGTTGGCGTTCAGTTGCAGGTTGGTCCCGCCCGCGCTGTATTGTGCCGAGTTGTTCGCCACGCCCAGGGCGGTGTTCGCCGTCGTCTGAGCCGCGCCTGCAGCTGCAACGCCTGTGTTGGCCGTCGTTTGTGCCGCGGCGGCCGCGCTCACTGCGGTGTTCGCAGTCGTCTGTGCGTCGGCAGCCGCAGCCACGCCTGTGTTTGCCGTCGTCTGCGCAGCCGCAGCAGCAGCGACGCCGGCGTTGGCAGTCGTCTGCGCAGCGGCAGCCGCGGCCACGCCCGTATTCGCCGTCGTCTGCGCGGCCGCAGCAGCGGCAACACCGGCATCAGCCGTGGTCTGTGCGTTGGCAGCCGCGCCTAGAGCCGTGTTCGCGGTTGTTTGGGCATTGGCAGCAGCGGCCACGCCTGTGTTGGCAATCGATTGTGCAGCCGCGGCCGCGCTCACCGCCGTGTTGGCCGTGGTCTGTGCATTGGCGGCCGCGCCCAGTGCGGTGTTCGCGGTCGTTTGTGCGTTGGCAGCAGCAGACACGCCTGCGTTGGCCGTCGTCTGGGCGTTGGCGGCCGCGGCAACCCCGCTGTTCGCCGTCGTCTGTGCAGCGGCGGCAGCGGCAACGCCTGAATTCGCGGTCGTCTGCGCGTTGCCCGCTGCAGCGAGGGCGTTGTTCGCAGTGTTGTTGGCCGTGTTTCCCACGCCGAGAGCCACGCCAGCCAGGTTGTTGGCCGTGTTGGCTGTCTGCTGGGCACCGAAGGCTGCCTTGTCTGCCGTCATGGCGGCAGCAAACGCGCTGTCGGCAGTGGACTGCGCGTTGGTGGCGGCGCCCTGAGCTTTGCTTGCCGTCGCCTGTGCGGTATTCGCGCTGGACTGCGCCACCCCTGCCGCCGCAGACGCGCCTTGCGCGGTGCTCAGCGCATTATTTGCCGTATTGTTCGCCGTATTGCCGACGCCGAGGGCCACACTGGCCACGTTGCTGGCGGAGTTGGCTGTTTGCTGCGCGATGAACGCGGCCTTGTCAGCTGCTTGCGCCGCTGAAACAGCGCCGTCAGCGGTAGTTTGTGCATTGCCGGCCGCGCCCAGCGCTTTGCTGGCGGTGGCCTGGGCGTTGTCCGCGGCAGCTTGCGCCGTGCCTGCTGCCGTCGTTGCTGTCTGCGCCGTGCTCAGCGCATTGGTGGCCGTGGTCTGAGCCTTGTTGCCGACGTCCAGTGCAGTGCCCGCAATGGAGTTTGCTGCGTTCGCAGACTGCTGGGCTGCGTTGGCATCTTTGCCCGCCTGACCCGCAATCGCCGACGCAAATTCAGCGGTGGCCTTCGCCTCGTTCGCGGTCTGCTGCACGCTGAACAACTGACCGCCAGTGACGGCGTCCGTGCTGCCACTGGCAACGTTTCCTGAAGCGACATTGGTGAGCGTACGGGTCACACCATTGCCACCAACCGACACGGTGTTGGCTGCGCTGGCCACGGAGCCGGCCCCCAAGGCAACGCTGTTGGTCGCAGCACCAGTGACTTGGCTGCCAGCGCCCAACGCAACGCCGCTGGCGGCCGCGGCGCTTGCGCCACTTTGCGTTCCAGACGCGCCACCAATCGCCATGCTCGATTCGCCCGAGGCGACTGCACCTTGTTTTCCGCCAGACGCACTTCCAATCGCGATTGCCGACGCGCCGCCAGCCTGCGCGCCGGATGCAGAGCTGCCGCTGCCCACAGCAATAGATCCTGTTCCAGCAGCAGCAGCACCTGCACCGCCAGCGGCCGCTGTTCGACCATTCGAACCTGCGTCGCCCGATCCCCCCGCGCCGATGGCCGTCGCTCCAGCGCCGCTTGCCACGGCACCAGCTCCTCCGTTGCCGCCGGTTCCGCCGGTCGTCGCACCGCCACCGTTGCCTCCGGTGCCGATCGCCGTCGTGCCCAACCCGCTTGCGGTCGCGCCTGCGCCCCCAAGTCCGGCGGTTGCCCCATTGCTTGCAGAGCCGCCTGTGCCGCCAGCACCGATCGCTGAAGCGTTCGATCCAGCGCTTGAGCCGCTGCCACCCGAGCCAGCAACCCCACCTGAAGTTGCAGATCCTCCATTGCCCCCGGCGCCTATGGAAGTCGCAGCATCCCCAGCCACAACAGCCGCGGAACCGCCCGCGCCAGCGGTGCCGCCGCTATTTGAGCCGCCAGCACTACCAGATGCCCCCAAATTCAGATTGGCGCCAAAGGCAGTGCTGGAAGCCAGCAGAACGGTGAGAACGGCGGATGCGGCAGCGGTGCGGCGGAACTTCGAATTAGTCATGTCTCTTCGGTTGTAAATGTTTCAGAAAGATACATCATAAAACACATACATAGAACTTTGGCGCTAATCGGAGGATGGCTGTGAGGAAAAACACAGAGAACCTTCTCTGCCCTGCCGCAGCGCCCGTGTGCCTGTGGTTCGGAACCACAGCTGGTCAATGACAGCTAGCGAGCCTTGGCTTAAAGGGCGGGGGCGTGCTGCTGACGGGCGGGCGGGTGCATTGCCAGTCCGCGGGATTTGTTGGGGGAAGCCTCGCGTCACGAGGGCACTTGCGCGTGGAGCGACCAGCTACAGGATCGACACCACAGGCAGCGCTCTGAATTGGCTGGAGCTCTTGCACCACGGCTGGCCCGACCAAGATGAGCTGGTGAGCATGGGGGAGCCTTTTGCGCGCGCGGGCCGGCTTGGGACAAAACACCGGTCGCGACCCGCAAGCGGTCTTGACCTGTGGCGCGCTGTGGGACGGTCCTGTCGCGCTCACAGCGGACTGAACGGTCGCCCGATGCTGGGTGCATGGATCGACTTGCGTTGGGGGACTACTGCCTGTCGTGATCACTGGCCGTCGAGGCTCGAACTCGCCACTGGTTACTGGCTGGAAACGCGAAGGCGAGATCTCGGCCGGCTCTCTCTAATCGCCGGCGCCGTCGTGGCCTACACAGCGGATTCGGCAATGTGGGCGCCTCTCTCGTATGCGTACAAGCGTGCAGTCGTTCAGCTTCGGCCACTGCTTGGAGCGCCTATGCCCTGTCTCCTGTCATTGGGAGCTGCGCGCCGCACGCAATAATCATCCATGCTATTTTTCGATGCACAAACCCCTCATGCAAAAGCAGGTTCACCGGATCTCCTGATAAATCAATGACTTAGCGCACACTTTTGATGCCGGCGAGTGGCGGCTTACTTTGTTCCGATTCACTCTCAAGGCGGCGCTTCGTGCTCCGATGAATACTTTAGGACGAATCAATGCGGCGCTGCATGGTGAGTCGTTTTGGCTTTACCAATGGGAATGTGGCCCAGTGGGGCCGACGTCCCATTCTCGAGCTCCACGGATCACTGCACCAAGTCCGCTGCGCTTGCTAGGTTGAACGAACAATTGCACTGACGACCGGAAACGTCACGGCGCTCGCGCGCCACCAGGATTCCGCGGCTGATGTGTGATTAGAGTAAGCGCACACTTCATTGCGAACAATGGCGTTTGGACATGACGGATGTGCGCGAGGGAGCGCTTTCCGTCTGGAAAATAGTAGCTGCTGGGACACAACACCATTGGAGTTGGAGCAGGGAAAATGCCAGTGCTAGCTACGCGAGGCGCTTGACAGCAATCAGCGTCTCTAACCGTCGCTATTCCGAGCTCATGGCGGCAGTCAGGACGAAGGTTTCGCGCCGCGCAGCTGGATGTCAGTGGCGTCGGATGATTGAATCAAGACGCGATGCAGTGACTCTGTTGCGACTTCGACAGCTCCGAGTTAAGGGGAAAAGTACGCGGCGAACTTTGAATTTTCGTCGCCGACCATGTTCGGGGGCCCGTCCCGAAAGAAGCAGTAGCAACTACGACACACGGCAGTTCAGGGCCGAGTAAAGCACGGACGGTTTGCTCGCTCTCGCCCCTCATGGATCGAAACGCGTCCCGGGCTGCGATGTGGCCTGGAGGTACTGCTACCAAGCCACCAAGTGGGGGCAAAGTGTTCGGCAAGCACCGATGTGCGAGATCGTTCACCGCTTAAAGAAAGTTGGACGCATCACACCCCGAGCTAATCCATCTTGGGTTTAGGGGTGTGGTTCGGAACCACACCCCACCATGGTCGCTTGCAGTCGCGCTCGATCTACAAAATTTCGCATGTTGGAGGCGGCTCGTCGTAGTAGTTGTGCGGTCGGATCCTTGCGCAGCGTGCTCCGCCGCGGGTGCAAACGGGCAGGCAAGTCAACGTGATTCTTGTTATCCACCAGGGAAGGTTGAACGCCTGCAACTAGGCGATCGGAGCCAAGTTTCGCCATCTCTGTGGTCTTCTCGCATCGCTCGACAGCCGTGCGAGCGATGCGGTCAGACTTAACGCCAAGGCGCACGAGCTGGTGCCGAGCGTGAGAGCCGCACACCCGTTGCGCAGTGATCTCGAAATCGCCATCCAACCGGGTTCAAGCAAGGGATGTGGTTTGGAACCACAGCCGAGGGATTGGTCGGGTTATTTGACGGCACCCCAGGGTGACTGGATTTCGGCCGGAAAGCATTCTGGCGGACGCCCGTTGGCCTATGGCAGTTCGGCCTCTGAACGGGCTGGAGTCCCAAATAAACAGAACCGATGCGGCTTCGCAACTCCCGGGACGGACTCCTACTGATGTGCAGCCCAAAGCACTTTCGGGTCTCCGTTGGGGCCCCCGGGACGGCCGGCAGGGCTCCGGCGTACGCGCGAACTGTCGTCCCATGAACTCCTCTCGGCCACAAGGTGGGGCGGGTGTGGTTCCGAACCACACCCTGAGTTTGTCCGATGAATTGGAGCATTCGAGGCGGGGTCCTCACGCTGACGAGTAGATCGCTACGCGGACTTGGTAGCTTCCCTCCCGCAGACCAGCCTTCCGTTGCGTCGATCAGGACACTTCGAGCGGCAAGATTCCCCAGACTCATCTGTGCGTACGCCCTGCCCCAAACGTCGCGGCCCTCGTGCACAGCTTCCGCCCCGCGCCCCATTCCGCTTTACCCTTCACGATCGGACAGCGTTGCACTGAGACATCGCTGGTTGCCGGGTGCGAACCGCGGAGGCGCAAAGTGCAAGCGACAAAAAAAAAGGGGTGTGGTTCGGAACCACACCCCTCTGCTGCCTGGCGCCGCTGCCTGTGGCGCCCTGCCTACTCGTTCTGCAGGAACTCGGCCAACAGCTTCTCCAGGGACGCTCGCCGCTCAACTGAAAGCGGCACATGGATACGCACATTCGCCCTCCCGTCCGCGTCGAAGCTCAGCGTTGCTGCCTTCTTATTCTTGACCGTCAACGTGTGGGGTTTTGCATCGACCTGAAGTTCGGTATCGGCGACCAACAGCTTGGCCAGCACTTCCTTAGCGGCCGGACGCGAGGGTTGGGTCAACAACTTCTCGGCCCGGGCCCGCACGCCGTCCGCGTCCGACTCGAGCGCGCGGTTGAGCAAGGGCGCCCAGCGCAACTGGATCTCCAGTGGTGAGCGGAAGGCAGCGACAACTTCGTCCGGAAGCCGCGCCAGCGCGAGAGACTTGCCCACGTTGCTGTGATCAATGCCCAGCGCCGTGGCCAAGGCGCGGTTCGAGGTGAAGAGGCCCAGGTCCAGCGCGCGCCGGTACATCATCCCCTGCTCCCACGGCGACAAATCCTGGCGCTCGCGGTTCTCGCGCTCCATCTCGACGAAGAGCGACCGATCATCGAGGTTGTCGATGACGGCCAGCACGGGAAGGCCGAGCTGCGTACACGCCTCGAGACGCCGGTGGCCGAAGACCACCTCGTAGTCGAACTCGCCGCCCGGCTTGCTGGCCGGACGCACCTTGATCGGCTGCACATTGCCGCCCGATTCCTGGATCTCGCGCTTAAGCCGTTCGAAATCCTCACCCACAAAACTGCTCTCATGGCGGTTCGCATACCGACTGCGTCCGATGCGCTTCGGGTCCAGGTGACGCGTCGCGCGAGCGCCCTCCCAGCCGTCGAGCTCCGTGCGGACTTCCTGCAGCTGTGCCTCGAGGCCCGCGGCCTTGTCCGCGGCTTCCTTGAGCATCTCGTTCTCGCGCAGCAGGTCCGAACGCGCGTCGTTCGCGAAAGCCATCATGGCGCCAGGCGCCGTTTTGGGCTGCTTGGTTTCGGGCGTCACCGAAACGGGGGCAGTCAGCGAAGCAAAGTCGATCTTGGAAGCTTTGTCTCTCAAGCCCATATCAATCTCCTGCCACCAGCATGGCGTTTTCGGACAGCTGACGTGCCCAGACTGCCCGTATCTGTTGCTCCACCAACTCGCACATCCTGTCGTACGCATCGCGCGCCCGTGCGAAGGTTTTCGAACTCACCGAACCACGCGGGAGGTCGTACACCGTCCCGAACTCGGCGCTCGCCGTGGCCGCGACGGCCGTCTTCGGAATCTCGATCGGCAGCACCTTGTCGCCGTAGCCCTCGAGCACCCATTGCCGAACCACCGAGCTCGCGGCATCGGAGGCCTCCACCCGCGAGAGCAGCACGTCGATGAACTCGAAGCTCTTGTTCTTGCCGCGGCTGCGGATCAGTTGGTTGCACAGGTCGGAAAACAGGTCCCAGAACTGGGCCGAGCTCGCGAAGTCCAGTGCAGACGGGGGCAAGGGCATGATCACACCATCCGCCGCCATGAGCGCGTTGATGGTCACGTAGCTCAGCGAGGGTGGGGTGTCGATGACGATCACGTCGTAGGCCTCGCGCAGGGTGTCAAGGCCACGGTCGAGCACGCGCCAAAACTCGAACCCCGGGTCCTTGGCTTGCCGCGCCGGTAGCACGAACTCGGCGCCGTAGAGCAGCGGCGCCGCACAGACCAAGTCGATGCTTGGCCAGTAGGTCGTGCGGATCGCGTACGCCAGGTCGTCTTGGTCGCCGGCAAAGAGCGGCATCGCAGTGTGTTCGGTGTCAACCTCGGCATCGGGCAGCACGCCGAAGAGGGTGGTCGCCGATCCCTGTGGGTCCAGATCGAGTAGCAGGACTTTGTGACCCCGCATCGACAAACCTTGGGCCAGGGTCACGGCGGAGGTGGTTTTAGCGACGCCACCCTTGAAGTTGGCCACCGTGATGGTGATGCCGGCGGCACCCTTGGGGCGCATGTGCTCACTGCGGAAATCGCGCGACCACAGTTGGGCTTCGCCCATCGACCATTCGCGGCGATTTCCCTGGATCGAACCCGCCGGCAGATCACCGCGGGTGAGGCGATAGGCGATCTTCGATTTGTCGACGCCACACAGGTCTGCCAGTTGCGCAGAACCCAATGCCGGTGCAAGCTTGGTGGCGGTCGGCGCCAGCATCGCCGTGCGGATGTGATCCATCATGCCGGCGATGCGTTGCGCCTGTGCCTCGATATCTTCGAGGGACTGACGTTTGATGGTTTGTTTGATATCCACGAGCGAAACTCTCAAAGTGCTGATGTCATGCGATTATGCCCAGCACTCGTCGAAATTCGAAGAATCTGCAATCCACCAGCAGAGGTTTCGCCGAAGTTCTCTTCAATTGTGGATAACTTCTCCCGAGTTTAAGAAGGTATTAATACCTTTAAAGAAGTTAGCAGAGACTTATACTCGTAATTTTCCCTTTAAAATCAACGACTTACGATGATTTTTAGAGGCAAATTGTCTGTGCTTTACGCGGATCCGTCCGCGTTTTACTCGGATCTGTCCGTGCCCTGCTCGGAAGTCGTCCGTGGTCTAACAGCACCCCGCCGGGTTGTCCACAGGACGACTTGGCCGCCGTCAAGCCGCGTTCTTGGCGCGCGTCCGTGATCTAACCAGGGGCAAATCGACCCAAAATGGAGGAGGACTCGGTCTCGTGTCCGCGATTTACTCGCGGGCATGAGGCGCTGGGCTGTCTTCGAATTCGCCCCGTGTCCGTGTTTTACTCGGGCTAAAAGTGCCTCGTTAGGCGAAGTGTCCGCGGTTTAACCAAGCTTCGGACACTTGCCACCGCCAAAATTGGTAGGCAGGCCCGCTTGGTGTCCAGGTCGACTTGGACATATGATCGCGAGATGACAGCTTCCAGCCCGCTTTCGTCCTCGGCGCCCACCCGCGTCGTGGGCACCGACGGGCTCGAACTGCGCAAGCCACACGAGATGATCGTGATGGTCCCGCGCTCCGCACGGGTGACGTTGACCGCCCGGCGCATTTACACGGTGCTGCTGCAGGTGTCGCAGGCTCGCCTGACCGCCATGGCCTCGATGCCGTTGGCGGACTTCATGTTCGAGGCACCCCTGGCGGCCGTGCTGCGCACCACCGGGTCCGATGGGGCCGATCGTACGGCCGCCAAACGCTACCTCGGCGAAATGAGAAGCCTGGAGGTCGATTGGGAGTCCACGGCGCCAGGCGACGGGGTCAAATGGCGCGGTTTCTCCATGCTGTCGGAAGTCGCGCTGGAGGTTCGTCGCGGCGAGACCTGGGTCAGCTGGTCTTTTCCGCCGTCCATCATGACGGCGCTGCGCGAGCCTTCGCGCTGGGCCCGCATTGAGCTCGACGTGCTTGCCCGCTTGAGCACCTATGCCGCGATCGCCCTGTACGAGATCTGCGTGCGCTACCGGGACAATCCCGGCGGCGTGACGAGCCGCAAGCCGGTGGGGTGGTGGACCGACGCGCTGAGCAATCTGCCTGGTGGCGACCGCCGCGAATGGCGCAAGTTCAAGAACGAGCGCGTGAAGGAGGCGGTGGCCGAGATCAACCAGGAGACGGATCTGGAGATCGAGCTCATCGAGCATCGCCAGGGCAGGGTGGTCGATGAAGTGCAGTTTGCGGTTCGCCGTCGTGCCCGTTCGCCCTTTGCGACGAGCGCGGACAAGCCGGTGGACGCCAACCTTGTGCTCCGCGCAGAAACCCTGGGCATTCGAGAGATCAAGCTCGACGGCCTGATCAAGGAGTTCGGCGACGATCGGGTGCGCGAGCAGCTCGATGCATTGGAGAGGCGTGCGGCCAACAACTCGCTGCGCGCCGTGGACAACGCCTATTCCTATCTTCGCTCGTTGCTGCGCAACGAGCGCGAGGCGCCTGCGCCTGCGCCGGCGGACGTAGACGAAGAGCCGGATCTCGAGTCGCCGCCGGCACAGGCCGCCGCGGAAGCTGTCGCATCGTCGGGCGCTGCTGCCGCCACGACGGCCGTCACGGTTGCCACACCATCCGCGACCCCGACCCCTCCCGTCGATTCCGCCGGCGAGCGGATCCGCACGATGCGTAGAGAGATCGAGGCGTTGCCGCAGGCACAACGTCAGGTATGGGTGGATCGCGCGCTGCAGGCGTTGGCCGCCAAGGGACTGTTGACCGCGATCGTGAGCCGGCGCGCGGCGCAAGGTGACGTGATGCACGGCCTGCTCGGCTCGATGGTGGTCCAGACCTATGCCGCCGCCACGTACGGCGCCGACTGGAACACGGCGTAGACGCCCCTGAGCTGCTCGCAGTGTGCATCTCGCCGCCGGTGGTGCAAAGCCGAGCAGACAACTGCCCGTCAGATCATTCTGATCAGCCCCAGCACTCGAGGATGAGGTCATGCTGGGGGCGGAAAATGCCGGGCATGCGGCGTTGAAAGCAGCGGCTTCGCTACGATGCCGAGCAGCCGCCATCGGCCAGGCGCAGCCACTTTCAGTACCGTGACCTCGGCCGACGTCCGACAGCGAACTTCTAACTTCACTGGTGCCAGTGATTCAACAACTGCCTGCAGAGATATGTCTGATACCTGGGCTTTCGAAGATGCCCCGAACGTTGCCTGCTTCACCGTGAAGTCCATCATGAATGGCACTGAGCCAATCCTGCAGGTGTTCCACGACGAGGACGACGGTGCTTGGCAGATGCTGCCCGCCAGCGGTGCCGCCGCGTCGGAGGCGATGATCGTCGGGCTGGGTCAGCTGGTGCAGTCGGACCAGACGCTCGCTCAACTCGCGGACCTGCCACAGGGCTGGGTTGCTTGGCGCGGACGCAGGAACTCGCCATGGCTGCGCCGGCCAACGTCGCAACTGCCAGTGGCCTGAATGACGTGTGCGGTGCGCCTGTTCGAGCGTTGAGTGTGTTGGGACAGATGCCCTGAAAGGCTGGCGCCCACGCGCACATCAAATTGCGTTTCGCGCAACCTGTTCAGCTCGTCTCGTGCTTACTCGTGAACGGGATGCACTTTCGGCTCGCGGCCAGCCGGTTCATGGCTTCTCATGGCCGACCGCGCGGCGCATGAGGTGAAGCTTGTGATGGTGGATTGCAGCTGGATCAGCGCTTGCAGTACTGGAGCGACAGCATCAGTGCTTCGACATCGCATTGGCCAGTGCGAAGACCGAATTGGGGGCGCGGGTGCGCAAGGGTTTCACGGGGGCTGGCGAGGTGATCGCACGCTTGGCCGGGGTGGGTGCTTCGAGCTGCGCGCCCTTGGCGACTTGATCTTCGACCAGCTTTTGCAAAGTGACTGTGCGCAGAAAATCAAGCATGCGCTGATTCAGCGAAGCCCAGAGTTCTTCGGTGCTTCGCGCCAGTGACGACGACGAGGCACCCGGCGCGCTCAGGTCGTCAGCATCATCCGCATCGTTGCCGAGGGCGGCTCTCTCATCGACGGCCGCAATGATGTCGGCCACCGAGATGTCCGCGCTTTGGCGAGCAAGACGGTAGCCCCCGCCGGGCCCACGGACCGATTCAACCAGGTTGTGCTTGCGGAGTTTGCCGAAGAGCTGCTCGAGGTATGACAGCGAAATCTGCTGTCGCTGGCTGATGGCGGCCAGATTCACAGGCCCTAGCTGTCGACGCAGCCCGATGTCGATCATCGCGGTCACGGCAAAGCGACCTTTGGTGGTCAATCGCATCACAAGCTCCTTCTCATCGATTCCGTTCGTTAGACACGTCGCGTCGCCAGACGGGCCACCGTGACTTGCTGGCGGTCGACTTGGGTCTGGTGGCACCAGACTTACGTTTTCAGTTGAAGCTACTTGCGCTTCCTGTGCAGGACCCAAGACATCAGAGCGATCAGCCGTCAGATGAGGCGCTACGGGCTTTCCCGTGCAAGGCTGCGGGCCCAGGCAGACATGTATCTCGAGGTGCCTCGGACATAGAGCTCAGTCGACGGCGCCAGCGGGTGTTAACTGAGCGGTGCCATCTCACAAACGCCGTTAGCATATTTTTCTGGTTCTCCATTGGGCGCGACCGGCGCCTGGGGACCGGTTGAAGCCAGAAAAAGAATGCCCCGCGCAAGGCGGGGCACAGAGGAAGGCAGGGGGGTACGCCTGATTGCGTACCCCTTGTCTTGCCGTCTCGGGATGGGTTTAGCCCTTCATCGCTTTGATGTCGGCCTTGGCCTTGTCATGGTCGGCCTTGGCTTGGCTCACGCAAGAGTTCTTGGCATCGCCCGATTGGTCGTCGCACTTTTCCTTGGCAACGTCGTAGGTCATGTTGGCCTTTTCCTCGGCGACCTTCTTCGCGTGTGCGGCGCTGGGCTTGTAGTCCTGCTCCAGCTGCGCCTTCGCCACGTTCTCCGTGCCCTTGGCTTCCTTCTCGCAGACGTCCTTGGCGTTGTCCTTCATCGTGTCGCACTTGGCCTTGGCGACCTTGTAGTCGGCCTCGATCTTTTCCTTGGCCACGTTGTACTGGTCCTTGGTCATGCCTTCGGCGGCGTTGGCCGCGCTCATGGCGAAGCAGGTGGATGCGATGGCGAGAACGAGAAGATGCTTTTTCATGGGTGAGTCCCCTGGGCTTGATGATTGATGGAGTCGCCCCGTGCGTCTCCAATGACTGTCAATCTAGGAACCCACGTGCGGACCCAAAGTAGGACGATGTCCGTCGGGTCATTAGGTAAGGACCGCACTTGCTTGCAAGCGCAAGTGTGAGCGCACTGCCGCTTGCGGCTTGGTCGGCGCGAAGTCGCTCAAGGCGAGCGGAAAGACAGCGGTGAACTGGACAGGCCGTTTGCTCGCCGGCATCCTATCGCCGCAGATCGTCTTGACTCATCCTGTCGCCAGCATGCTCGCACGCAAGATCGCCTCCTTGTTCGCCTCCCGCTCCGCGGCGCCGACGCCTTCGCGTTTGATGCAACTCCACGAATACCTGGCGCTTCTCCAGGAGGGCACTGAGGAGTTCGCGGCAGGGGAACGCATCAAGCGCGATGCCCTTTCGCTTGCGCAGCGTCTTCGCGAAGAGCTTCGCTTGCCGCTCGGACCGGAACCCAGTCTTGAGTTGGTGCTCGCGAGGCGCTGCAAGGTGCAACGAATCTCCCTCGTTCATGTCCCGCTCGCTGCCAAGGATTGCTTCTTCATCGCGATGTACCACCAGGACGCATCGAGCGCGCATGCCCACCTGGTCTTCGATATCGGCGCAGAGTACCAGCGCCCCTTCCTGGAGTGCCCCGACTTTGGTGTCGGCGAGGAGGCGACGGAGGACAATCTGCGCCACTGGATTCCTCGACTGGCCGAAGCGCCCGATGCCTTCGCGATCGTGGAGCGACGCGATGGAACCTACATGCAGGTCTACGCCGACGATCGGGGTTTTCATCTCGAGCACCAGCTGGTCACGACGGGCTGTCACTATCGGACTGCGCAGCCGGTGAGCAGCGAAGCCGCGGTGGACACGCTCGTCTCCTATGCTTGCGGAAAGTATGAGTGGGCAAATCGGGCGTGGGACCGGATGGTCCTTTGAGAAGCCAGGAAGCGTTGCAGCGCGGGGCGTTAACCTTCCCATCCATCATCGGCGAAGGCTTCGAGTCGAGACCTGTGGATGAAGATGAGCTTCATGGCGAATGCGGCTACCTCACGATCGAAGTGCTGACGACGTCTGCTCGATTCAACAAGCCGCCTGCAGATCCTTCATCGCCGCAGTGGATCGGCAGCGAAGGTACATCCACAGCAACGCGCCGGCTGCCTGCGCATTGCAGCGCCCAAGCAAGGCCCGGCGGCGAGCCTTGTCCTCGCGTGTGCGGCGTTCCTACGTCGTTTGCGCTAGGCAGTCGCCCCGATTCGCAAACACCTGGCCGGCATTAAGCTTGGCCGTTCGCAGCGCCACTTCGTCGGTCACGTGGCGCATCAGCAAGCTCCTTCGCGAGGAATCGGCATGCAACTGGGAGACAAGACCCTTGCTCGCTGGGTCGCCCTGAGTGCCCTGGGCGCAGTGACGCTGGTAGCGTGCACGATGGGGGACTCCCATTCGGTGGGCGGTGCAGGAGGTCCCGGCGCGATGCCTGAGTGGTCGGCAAACCCATCGGCGCAGCGCTCGGCAACGTCAACACCGCGTGCATCAGCGCCGCTGCCGGGTCCTCGTCCGGCCTCTCCATCGCGCTCAACAGGGCAAGCGAGATCGAGCGGGTCGCAGGCATCCGTCGCCGGCGGGCCTGGGTTGAGCAGCGCGGGTGCGATCGCGGGTCGAGCGCGTACTTTTTCCACTCGGTTGGCCACCTACACCTCGGTGGGCTTCGAGCTCTTGCCGGGCTGGCGGCAGGATGATTTCTCGGAGACATGGCCGGCGTTTCTCGGCAGCTGCAAGGTCTTGTCGGGGCGAGCACAGGCGTGGCGGCAAGTCTGCGATCGTGCACGAAAAGTAGATCGTGCCGATGACTTGGCCATCCGCCATTTTTTCGAGCGCGATTTCTCGGCCTATCAGATCCGAGACGATGATCGGCGCCCTGACGGCGTCGTCACCGGCTACTTCGAGCCTGAGATCAGCGGCAGTCGGCACTACGGCGCCCCCAACATCTACCCCGTGTATGCACAGCCCCAAGACATGCTGTTTGCGGATGCGCGAAAACTTCCCAAAGGCGATGGGATCGTCGCTGCGCGTGTGACGGGGCGCAGTGTTGTGGTGCAAGCGGGACTGAGCACGCGTGACATGGGCCGCGCAGGGTTGTACGCGCTCGATCTCTCGCGCATCACCAGAGACACGTTGGATCGCAAGGTGCGTCTTCGTGTCGAGGGAAAGCGGCTCCTGCCCTACTACACACGCAAGGAAATCGAAACCAAGGGTGCGCCGAATGCCAAGGTCATCGCCTTCGTGAACAACGCTTCTGCGCTCTACGAGATGCAGATCCAGGGCTCTGGCCGCATTCGTCTGGACTCGGGCGAGGTGATTCGCATCGCTTACGCGGAGCAGAACGGTCAGCCGTTCAGGCCCACGCTGGCCCAGGCGGCGTCCGGCAAACCTCGCAGCCCCGTGAAAGTGCGCGGCTCCTCGCTGGAACTCGAGCTCGACAATGACGATGAGGAGGACGAAGCAGTGCAACCCGCGGCCGCCAGCAGCGCCGACGTCTCCGTGGTTCGCACGCGTGGCTTCACACTCGCCCTGCCCAAGGTCAATGGCGCTGTTGCGGTGCCCGGACGCCGCGCCGCACAGCGGGTGACTGGCTCGGGCATCGAGGATCCAAGCTACGTGTTTTTCAAGGAGGCCAATGCGCCTGGCGGAGGACCGGTTGGCGCGCTGGGGGTGCCGCTATCGCCTGGACGCTCGATCGCAGTGGATCCGCGAAGCACGCCGCTCGGGTATCCCGTGTTCGTGTCCACGCGCGCGCCAGGCAGCGGGGCGCCGATGCGCCGCTTGACGATCGCGCAGGACACGGGCGGTGCCATTCGCGGCGCGGTGCGCGCGGACTACTTCTTCGGCAATGGCCAGCAAGCTGCGACGCAGGCTCGGCGCATGAAGGAGCGAGGACAACTCTGGGTCCTCCTGCCACGCGACTTGGCAGTGGCACAGGCGGCCTCCACGGCGGTGCGCACGCGCGGCGGTGCCGTCGGGGAAGATCTTCCCGAATGCCTTGTCGCGGACGAGAACAGCTGCGTCAACGATTGAAGCGCGGAGGAAGAGGCACCATTCCGGATGCGGGGCCGCAGGGCGTCTCGCAGCTTCTCAGGAACTGCCCACGGCAGCGGACACAGGCCGCGCCGCAGCCACTGCGTGGTTCACTGTCGGCGGCCGAGAGATAGCCAGCCCTCGGGCGTGATCGCGGTGACCGTTGCCTCGAGCGGATCGCAGTAGCCCGTCGACCGCCCGCTGAGCGTGCGAAACCTCGCTTCCACAAGGCCAGCGTAAACCAGGCGAGACACCTTCTGCACGTCCGCTCTCGCGATGACAGTGAGCGGCAGCTTGATTGCAGCAATTTCAGAAAGCAAAGCGAGTGCCATCGGTCAACACCTTTTGCGAAGAAAAAGTCCAATGTGCACCTTGTTCTCGAAGAGTGCAATGTCGAGGCGCTGGATGCGCTGCCGTGAGCCTGCTCCGGCATCTGCCTAGGTGTGAAGCGTCAAGAGGTTGTTTCTTGACGAGTTGAGTCTGGACATAGGCGCGATGCCGCCAATGCCGCTGTGCGGGCGATGCCAGTTGTAGTGGTGCTGCCAATCCGCCAAGGCATCGGTTCGGTGGGCTGAGTTCTGGTAGACCCAGCCATAGGCCCACTCACGCAACGCGGACTGGATGAACCGCTCGGCTTTGCCGTTGGTCTGCGGCCGGTAGGGCCGCGTGAAGCTGTGCTTGATTCCGAGTTCGATGCAAGTCGCCCTGAACTCTCGCGAGCGGAACGCTGAACCGTTGTCCGTCAGCAGCCGTTGTACGCGAATGCCCAAGCCGGCGTAATAGGCCACGGCGTTGCGCAGGAACAGGACGGCCTGTGCCTGCTTCTCGTCTGGATGCATGGCGGTGAAGGCCACCCTGGCGTGATCATCGATGGCCACGAACAGCGTTTCCCAGCCTGCTCCATCGACCGAGTCGCGCCGATTGCCCGTCACGCGATGACTGGGTCGCACGATGCGCCCAAGCTTCTTGGTGTCGATATGCAGCAGGCTGCCCGGAGCTTCGTGCTCATAGCGCACGATCGGCTCGGCAGGCTCCAGGTCACTCAGCTTGGACATGCCTGCTCGCGCCAGCACACGGCTAACAGTCGAGGCCGAGACGCCCACGCTGCGTGCAATGCGTGCCTGCAACATCCGGCGCTTGCGCAGCTCGACGATGAGTAGCGCTTTACCTGCATCGATGGCCCTGGGCGAGCGTGCTGGCTTGGAAGAGGCATCGGCCAAGGCAGCTTCTCCGCCTGCCAAGTACAGCCCGAGCCACTTCCTGGCCGTGGGTGCAGTGACACCGTGCGCCGCTGCAGCACTCACGGCATTCAAGCCTTCCAAAGTCATCTGCTTGACCATCTCGATTCGGCGGGCAAAGGTAAGTCGGGCATGCTTATGGGTGTTCATCCGGTTGGGCGTCCTGAGTGGATTGGGTGTTTGGCGACTTCCAGTCTCTCAAACCCAGTCCGGATGAACACCGGATACAACCTATTGAAGCTTCACACCTAGGCCTTGGATGCGCCGTGCGACTACAGCTGCGCCAGGGGGATGGCGACATCGCTTGGCAGCCACCGGCAGCAGGCTGTCGGCATGTGCTCTCCGCCTTCCATCGACTTTGGCGTTTCGTCACCCGAGCTCGCGCGAGCATTGATCGGTGCGTCGCTTTGGGTGGAAGGGGTCGGGGGGCGCATCGTCGAAACGGAAGCCTATGACGTCTTGGACCCGGCCTCGCACAGCTATGGCGGCCGATCGGTGCGCAACGCCACGATGTTCGGTCCGCCAGGCCGCGCTTATGTGTACCGCTCCTACGGCTTGCATTGGTGCTTGAACTTCGTCTGCCGGGAGGAGGGCCACGGCGCCGGTGTCCTGATTCGCGCGCTGGAGCCGACGGACGGTCTCGATGCGATGCAGGCACGCCGAGGGCTTCTCGAGCCGCGGCTCTTGTGCGCGGGGCCGGGGCGGGTCGCCCAGGCGCTGGGGATCACCGGTTCGCATGACGGCCTGCAGCTCGACCGCGCGCCTTTCGAGTTGAAGGGTCCGAGCGTGGCACAGGATGTGGTGGTCGGTGTCCGCATCGGCATTTCGAAGGCGATGGATGTGCCTTGGCGTTTTGGGCTGAAAGGATCGCGCTTTGTCAGTCGCAGGTTTGGTTGACGCGGGAGGCCAGCAGCCATGAGCGTTGCCTCACGGACGGTCGTGACGAACGAGGCCGTCGAAGCGGAAATCTTCGAGCTGCTGGCCCGTCGTGCGCCTGGAGCCAGCATCTGCCCTTCGGAGGTTGCGCGAGCCCTGGCGAGCGCGCCGTCGGACTGGCGGGCCCTGATGCCGCAGGTGCGCGAGGTGGCCCAGGAACTCGCCCTTCGCCGGCGACTGCTCGTCACCCGCAAAGGGGCGCGTGTCGAAGCGATGGGGCAAGGTGGGCCCATTCGTCTCTCGTTGCTCTTTGAGAAGGAGCGCAAGTGAGCGGGAGCAACAGCCGATCGCAGGCCGTCGACGGCCCCCTTATGACACCCGATGGCCGCTATCTGGTGATACGTGGACGTCTGTGGCGCGCAACGAACCCCGGACTGCCGGAAGACGAAAAAGACTTCTGGGTTTGCCAACTGATGGCGGCACGGCGCGCGCTGCGCGCATCTGCCTCCGTCGAGAGGCGCGCGGACGCGCGCGCCCTTGTCGACCATGCGAAGCGTCGGCTGGGCGAGCGCGGCCCGCCGTGGTGGACCGACGGCTCCCCCGATATGAATCGCAAGCTGGTCAAGAACACACCGTATGGCGAATGGTTTCGCCGTCTGAATGAGGAAGCGCCTTGATCGAGGCGCGTTCATGAACGGCCGCTGGCATTGCTGTCTGCCGACCGTTGGCTCAGGTGTCGAGCATCCGGGCAATGCGCCGCTTGAATTCGCCCAGCTCGAAAGGCTTGGTCATCACTTCCATCCCAGGCTCCAGAAGACCATTGCCCACGGCGGCGCCGGCCGCGTAGCCCGTGATGAACAGCACTTTGAGGTCGGGTTTGCGCAGGCGCATGACATCGGCGACCTGGCGTCCATTCATGCCACCGGGAAGTCCGACATCGGTGATCAGGATCTGGAGGTCGTTGTTTGGCCCGTCATCCAGGCACGCAAGGCCTTCCCGGCCGTCTGCCGCGGCAGTGACTTCGTAGCCCGCGGCGACAAGTTCTTCCTGGAGCAGGGCTCGAAGCGGTGCCTCGTCCTCGATCAGAAGCACGCGCGCCGACCTCGGTGCTGAGAATGCCGCCGTATCGCTTGTTGGGTTGCGCTGACCAACCGCAGCCTCCGTGTCGTTCGAATCGCCGTCGATACGGGGCATATAGATACTGACGGTGGTGCCTTGACCCAATTCCGACTCGATGCGCATTTGGCCACCCGATTGGCGGGCGAATCCGTACACCATCGACAAACCCAGGCCGGTGCCCTGGCCCAAGGGTTTGGTTGTGAAGAACGGCTCCGTGGCATGAGCCTTGGTTTGCGCATCCATGCCGCAACCCGTGTCGCGCACCTCGAGGCACACGTAGTCACCAGGCGCGTTCCCGATGGGCGTGCTTGCGTCGTGGGGAAATGAACAGTTGTTGCCCGTCACCGTCAAGCTTCCCCCACCGGGCTGCATCGCGTCGCGCGCATTGATGCACAGGTTGAGCAGCGCGTTCTCGAGTTGCGCGCTGTCTGCGCGCACGGGCCAAAGGTCCGCCGGAACATTGAACTGGACGGCGATCGATGGCCCGACGCTGCGACGAACAAGTTCCTCGAACTGGTTCAGGCGAGGGCGAAGATCAATTCGCCGCGGATCCAAGGTCTGGCGGCGAGAGAAGGCCAAAAGACGCTGGGTCAGTGACGCCGCCCGCTCCACTGTTTCCTTGCCGACAGTGACGTACCGCTGGGCTTGCTGCGTGTCGCCGGAACGCATGCGCAGTTCGAGGAGCTCGAAGCTGACCTTCAGGGTGCCGAGCAGGTTGTTGAAATCATGTGCGATGCCCCCGGTGAGCTGCCCAATCGCCTCCATCTTCTGGGCTTGGCGCAGCGCATCCTCGGCTTCCACGAGCGCGCGCGTGCGCTCCTCGATCCTCGCTTCGAGCGTTTGATTGGCCTTGCGCAGCTCGCGCTCTGCCATCACCTTGCCCGTGGTTTCGGTCACCGTTGCCATCACTCCAGCGAACCCTCCGGCGGCATCCGGCACCGGCGAATAGTCGAGCGTGAGCCACACACTTTCCGGCGAACCGTTGCGCAAGAAGGTGAACTCGTGGTCTTCGAAGGATTGAGGTTTGCCGGCCAGCACCGTCTTCATGAGGCGATCGTTGAACTCGGACACTTCCGGCCACGCTTCGCGCAAGGGTTGACCCAGGCAAGCTGGATGCCGCCCGCCTGCGACGACGGCATAGGCATCGTTGTAGATCATGATGCCGGCTTCGCCCCAAAGAAGCGCGATGGGCTTCGGCGAATGCAGCACGATGCCCACGGCGCAGCACAGATGCTGAGGCCATTGATCGATCGGGCCCAAGGGCGTAGACGCCCAATCAAGCTGGGCAATCAGCGCGGCGAGTGCCGAGTCGGGTGGCAAAAATGCCGCTGAGATGGAAGCAGGCGCCACGGTGCTTTCGATCGGGATTCGGTGAAAACGAAAGCTATCACAGCCTGAGGCGAGCTGGCGTAGGAGGGGCCTGCGACCGCTGAACTGCCCAGCGTCGACGCGCATTGTCCAGCCCTGCCGGCAAACATGCGCCAAGCTGCCCCGGAGATCTCGGGTTTGGGCAGACAGCTGTCCTGCATGGGAATGACCATGAGGCTGGTCGGCGACGGCAAAAAGGTGGTCGAGGAGATGGGCAAGGCGGTCGTCGCCTGAGCGCGTCGACGGCGGCGGTTCAAGGCGCGTTCAACAGGCTCGCCAGTTCCGCCTTGTCCGTCAGCCCGAGCTTGATGTAGATCTCGCGCAGGTAGTGCCTGACGGTGGCCGGCGACAGCTGCAGCGCGCGGGCGACTTCCTTGTACGACTGGCCCGAGGAGAACGCGCGCGCCACGTCCGATTCGCGCGGCGTGAGGCGATCGATGGCGCGCAGCCTGCGGATCGAGAGCCGCTGCAGTGCTCCCGCGGCCTCGATCGAGAAGACCAGGTCCGAGAAAACGCTTCGCGCGCCGTCGCGGCGCAAGGCCGAAACGAGCGCCGGTGGCAGCGCTGGCGGCGCCCACGCGGGCCAGATCCGGGTCACGCAGTCCTGGAAGCCCGCCGACTTCTCGATCACGCCCCACTGGAGGTCGACGAAGGCCGACGCCAGCAGGCCACCGGCCGGCTGCGCATCGGCGCGCTCCTGATTGCGCCCGAGGTTGTGCCGCCAGCCCATGAAGACATGCGGCATGAGGAACTGCTTGGCCCAGGCCTCGGAGGCGTCGAACGCGGGGCTGCGGCCGCCACGGAACAGCGAGACGAACAGGAAGTCCCCGGGACGCTCCGCGAGTTTGATCGCGGTGCACAGCGCATGCTGGTTGCCGACCCCCGCGTTGATCTCATACAGGCCCGGCGTGCTGTGGAGCTGGTGGGTGTCGAAGCGCACGGTGTGGGTGGGCGCGTCGCTGACGCTGCTGGCCAGGCGATCGTCGGGCGTGCAGGTGTCCCAGGTCTCGACGTAGGACGCGGGCAGGTTGGCCCGGTAGGAGCTCAGCAGACGAAAGCCGCCTGCGGCGACGGGCGACATGATCCCCCACCACGCGCGATCGAAACCGATCACGCGATCGATGTCGCTCAGCACGCGCGCCTGGAAGTCCTCCTCGCGCGTCTCGTAGGCCGCCTCGTTGATCCGAAGAATCAGATTGCCGCACTCCTGAAGGTTGTTCAGCATGGGAGTTCCAACTGGGGGCGTTCCAACAAGCAAGCCATATGCCATCGCATGGTGTGGCGGGCCATCCTAGCCTTGCGTCTCCGCCTTGCCAATGCGGCTTGCCCGCCCTCGCGAACCGACCCCGTTCATTTGAACGGTGCACGCCGAAGGACGGCGCTCCTAGAGTCCGTCGCGATGCGATGGATCCGCCTCGCAGACCTCGTACCGGCCCTTTTCCCTCCCGCAGCCCGCGGCCTTCCTGGAAGCCTCCCATGCCCCTCGCGACACTTCCACGGCTACCCGCCTCGATCCGGTGGTGGTTCCTGCTCAATGCGCTGCTGCTCCTGCTGCCGCCCGTGCACTGGCTCGTCAACGACCACCGGGCGCCGGTCCTCGGCCTGCCGCCGACCCTGTTCTATTTCCTCGCGCTCAGCGTGTCGATCGCGGCCAGCGTGGTGGCCGCCTATGTCGCCGAATACGGCGAAGCGGGAAGGGGGTGAAGCCATGGCGCTGACATTCGGCCTCCAGCTGGCCTTCTTCCTCGTCATCATCTACGTGCTGCACCGCAGCTACCGCAAGGACCGGTCCTTCACCGACTACGCCGTGGGCGGCCGCTCGTTCGGGGCCAACTACCAGGCGATGTCCTTCCTCAACACCTGGTATCCGGGCGCGATGTTCACCGCCTTCGCGGGTCTGGCCGTCAGCGCCGGCGTGATCTCGTTCTACGTGCTGGCCTACAGCCTGATGACGGTGGTGCTGATGTACGCCATGTCGCAGCGCGTATGGACCTGGGGCCAGCGCTTCGACCTGCGGACACAACCCGATCTGTTCGCCCTGCGCTACGGCTCCAGGCACATCCGCACCATCGCGGCGCTGATCGGTATCGTGTCGGGCTTCCCGTGGCTGGTGCTCGCGATGCAGGCGATGGGTGGCCTCTTCCACTTCATGTCGCTCGGTGCGCTGCCCTTCTCGGAGGCGGTGATCCTAGGCGTGGTGGTGGTCGCGATCCGCCAGATCTGGACCGTGCGCATGGGCATGCGCGGCGTGATCATCTCGGACATGTACCAGGGTATCGTGGCCTACATCTTCGGCAGCCTCATGCTGTGCGGCCTGGTCGTGTGGCTGTGGACGAGCAAGGGCGTGCGGCTGCAGTCGCTCGATCCCGCGATGTTCTCGCTGCCGTCCTTCGGCTCGAAGGAAGGGCCGCTCTACCTGTTCAGCCTGCTGTTCACGAGCACCATCGGCGGCTGGTGCCTGCCGTTCATCTTCGTGCGCCTGTTCACCGCCGACGGCGTGGCGGCGCTGAAGAAATCGGCGGCCATCGCGATGCCCGCGTCGCTGGTCTTCTGCATCCCCCTGCTGATCTTCGGCATGCTCGCCTCGCAGCTTCCCTCCGTGGCCAGCCACCCCGAGGACGTGTGGTTCATCGTGAGCCAGGAAGCGGGTGGCCTGCTGCTGCTCGGGCTGGCCGGCGTGGTGCTGCTGGCGGCATCGATCGGCCACACCGACGGCAGCATCCAGGCGACGGGCGCGCAGATCGCCAACGACCTGGTCGGGAACTACGCCACGTTGAGCCAGCGGCAGCTGGTCACGGTGTCGAAGATCGGCATGGTGGTTCTAACGGCCCTGGCCGCCTGGGTCGCCTGCCTCAAGCTGCCGGCGCTGTTCACGCTCGCGGTGCTGGCCTACCAGGGCGTCATCCAGCTCGCGGTGCCGCAGTTCCTGGGCATCTTCTGGAAGCGCGGCACCAAGGAAGGGGCGATCGCGGGCATGGTCGTGGGCTTCGCGCTCGTCATCGTGCTCGAGAGCTTCTTCGCCCGGCAGCTCGAAGCCGCCTGGGGCCTGACCTCGGGCGTGATCGCGCTGGCTGTGAACCTGGCCATCTACGCCGGCTTCGCATGGCTGCGGCCCCACGGCGCGGCCGAGCGCCAGCGCATCGACGGCCTGTTCGGGCTGACCCGCGAGGCCGTGGCCGAGCCGGTGCCGCCGCCAGCGAGCGTCGGTGCCTCCGCGCGCGCCTGAGTCTTCCCCCACCCATTCCCTCATTCACCCATCCCTCGAGGAGCGCTTCGTCCATGAATGCATCCACCGGCGCGCCGTCGCCCCTTTTCCCTCCCAAGTTCCTAGCGGCCGTCGTGCAGGCCGCGCCGGGCTTCTGCGACCACGACGCCGCCATCGACCTCACGGTGCGCTACATCGAGGAGGCGGCCGGCAAGGGCGCCGCCATCGTGGCCTTTCCGGAGGACTGGATTCCGGGCTACCCCTGGTGGGTCTGGCTCGACGCGCCGGCCTGGGGCTTTGGCAAGGGATGGGTGCGGCGCTTCTTCGAGAACGCCTTCAGCTACGACGGCGAGGGCGCGCGACGCATCGCCGCAGCCGCGAAGCAGTTCGGCATCTTCGTGTCGCTTGGCGTGGTCGAGCGGCTGGGCGCGAGCCTGTACGTCGGCAACTGGATCATCGACGACCGGGGCGAGACCGTTTCGCGCCGGCGCAAGCTCAAGCCGACGCACATGGAGCGCACCGTCTTCGGCGAAGGCGATGGCAGCGACCTCGTGGTGAGCGACACGCCGCTGGGCCGCATCGGCGCGCTCTCCTGCTGGGAGCATCTGCAGCCGCTCACGAAGTTTGCGATGTACAGCCAGAACGAGCAGCTGCACATCGCCGCCTGGCCCGGTTTCAGCCTCTACAAGGAGAACGCTTACGCGCTTGGCGCGGAGGTCAGCCTCGCGGCGACGCAGACCTATGCGCTGGAAGGTGGCTGCTTCGTGCTGGCCCCATCGGCCGTGACCTCGGCGTCGATGGTGTCGCAGATCTGCGATACGCCGGCCAAGCATGCGCTGTTCACGGTCGGCGGCGGGCACTCCGTCATCTACGGGCCGCATGGCAACCCGCTGTCCGAACGCATGCCTGACACCTGGGAGGGCGTCATCTGCGCCGAGATCGACCTGGGCGAGATCGCGGTGGCCAAGGCGGCCGCCGATCCCGCGGGCCACTATGCGCGCGCCGATGTCATGCGGCTGATGATCAATCGGGCACCGAACCATCGGGTCCACGCCTTCGACCTGGCGCTTCAGGCCGAGGGCGGCGCGTCCGGGCAGGTGCCGCGCCTCGATACCGATGCGGTGACTGAGCACGCGGTCGGCGCGAACAGCCCGGCTTGACGAGGCTTCCCGCCCACTCGGCGGGTCATCGACGCTCGTCTCACCTCATTAGCGCGGTGACTCGGTCCGCAAGCCCGGGTCGCAGACCTAAGGCCGCGTCGTCTCAGCGGTAGTCCGCTTCGCGCTGATGATGAACGACCAACACCTTCATCTGCCGGGCGGGAAGGATTTCGCGGAGGTCATCTCAACCCCGCGAGCCCTGGTCATGTGTTTGGGTCTTGAAGCTCGCGACGTCGTGCATCAATGCGGGCCTGGATGCGATCGAACACCTCGGCCACAGGTTGCGAAACACCAGTTCGTAGATATTCTTGCCAAGCGATATCCCCACGCGCGTAGAACTCGCCTTGAACACGGCAGCGTTCGACGGCTCGGCACGCCCCATCGGCGGCAGAAGTGCTGACGGGTCCGTCAGCATCCGCAACCGATTCGAGTTCGGCACGCAGTTCAGGCTCGACGTCAAAGGTAGTCACGATGGGTGAATTCATGGTGGCCACTTTGTCACGTTTGTACTTGAATCGCCACCTCCGGCCGCGCTGACACCTTCGATAGGTTTGAGTCGGGCCGATTCGGCTGCGCCAGCGAGTGGCTGCACTTCAGGGGCCGTTACGAGGTTCGTCGCAACTTGTGAGCATGCCCGCGCACAGCGCGGTGTGCTGGCGAAGTGCAGCGCAAGGGCAAGAACGAACAGGTGGGCGGGGTAGAAGGCATAGAAGACCCATCGCCGCCGTTCAAGGGGAACATGAATGCGGCTGAACCCCCAGATCAGCGGCAGCGCGGCCATGGCAGCGAAGTTGCCGTTGACGAGCCATAGGGACGCGGTCGCAAGCAGCCAGGCGATCGCGGTCTTGATGCTTGGACGACGAATGAAAGAGCGCGCGCCCAGGCAGCACAGCAATCCCGGCCACCAGAATTCAACCACGGTGCCGCCCACTACAAAGGTGACCAGGGCCAAACATCGATGGCCGACGGTCCGGAGTTCCAGCAGCCAGGCGATCAAGGTCGCGACGAGCAACGTCGCCATGATGTTCAGTGGCCACCATCCGACCAGCAGGACGAACGCGGGCGTTGCGAGCACACCGAAGGCCGCAAGCCGCTTCACCACACGTCGATGAACACTCGCGGCCTTCATGCGAGGGCGCGCGAGGTTGTACATGAGCACAAAGCCAAAGAGCGGCATCGCCATGCGACCGAGCAGGTAGAGCGTCGTGACCTGCCCGCTCAGAAGGTACTTGTTGACATGGTCCCCCACCATCAACGCCAGCGCGAGCCACTTGAGCGACTCGAGCGATCCATCCGCCACGTGCCAGCGGCCGCTGGCCGTCGCTTCGCAACGGCTGCTGCTGTGCGTTGTGGGCATCAAGGTCTTCTCGTGCGCATCACGACGCATGGTCATCTGGCAGCGTGCGGCTCAAGTCCGCAGCGGCCGGCGAAGGGCGCGCGCCTCTGCGTTGCGAGTTCACGTCCGCTCATGGGCATGCCTGTCCCACTCGGTGGCGCGTCCCGGCCCTGAGAGGACGGGCGCTCGCGCCATCGCCACCCGCCTGTCTGGAAGATGGAGGTCCAGCCCATCCACGAGCGCATCAGCGATGCGATGGCGAATGGATGCGAGTAACTGATGCTGAGAGTGCGGATCTACGGTGAGGCGCCGCGCATACTGTGCAGCCAGTTGCAGCCCGGCCATGGCGTACGTCAGACGGGGGTCGCGCTCCATGCTCCCTGGCGACAGCGTTCGTTTGACGCGCAGCTGCTGAGCTTCTTGTGCGAGCATGTGCATATGGTCTAGCGTCTCGATGCGCCAGTGACGCCGCTGCGCAAGCACCCGCTCTTCACCGACAGCTTCCGAGTGGCCGTCCTGGGCGGGCACGCGAAGCCGGACGGGTTTCGTGCCCAGGGGCAGGACGACGACCTCGTCTCCGATGCGTGGCTGGGAGACCGCTCGCTGGAGTGCGGCTTCCAGGTCGGCGCCCCAAAGGCTGCGCTCTCCAACCTCTGTGCGCAGGAGCACGTAGAACGAGCGTCGTGCTGCCGGATCGAACCGATAAGGCGCTGCGGCGGCCTCCAGCAACACGCCGCGCACGGGCGCGCGGCCACCGCGCGGGCGCCTTGTGTCGCCGGTCTCCTGCGGATCATCGGATCCCGATGGCGGCGGAGGTGCGGCCCCTGGCGGCTGCGCGCCGAGTGGGGCGGCGTTGGATGAGGAGTGCATGCGATGGCCTTGGTTGGAATGGACCGCTCAGACCAGCAGGCGGGCCATGAACTCGTCGGTGCGCCGCTTCATCTCCGCCTCACTCAGTGGCTCGGTGGGGATGTCGACGTCGTCGAAATCGAAAGAAAAGTCCTTCAGATCCAAGCTGCCGTCGAGCACGGCCTGGGCCATCTGCAGGTCGTCCTTCGCCCGCGCATGGCCCGTGCCCGTGGCGGGCGTCGTCGAAGTCGCAGCGCTCGATCCTGCCGGTGGCGCAGGCGAAGGCATCGCATTCCCGGCAGGTGCCGTGGTTGCACGAGCGGCCATCTCAAGCTTCGGGACTTCGGGTGGGGCGATTTCCCGCCGGGCAAAGGATTTGTCCTTGAAGTAGATGATGCGGTGAGCGAGGACGGGCCGAAGTCCTTCATAGAAAAGGATCATGCGCGCCGGGTCGAGCTCCTTGACTTCCTGGGGCAGCAGCAGCCGGCGCGGCTGTTCGCTGATGCTGACGCTGCCCGATGTGCCTGAGCCGCCCCACATCGGGCGGCTGACGCTTTTCTGGCGAACCGTGTAGGTGCCAAGCTCGCGCGAGATGGCCTCGGCATCCTCGTACTCTTTGGGCGGAAAAACGATGCGCGCGGCGAGCATCTTTCGAATCGACTTGGCACCCTCCACGCCGTACTTCTCGATCAGCTGCGAGTTGGACTGGACGATCACCACGGTGCGCACGTTGTAGCCGGGCAGGAACGCCGTGGATTCCGCGATCACCGGAATGCGCCCGAGCGCGGGGAACTCGTCGAGCATGAGCAGCAACTGGTGCTTCAGGGCCGGGTTGCTCTCGGGCAGTTCCCGCGTCTGCAAACCGATGGCCTGCTGGAAGAACAGGTTGAGCAAGGGCTGCAGACGCGCGATGTTGTCTGGGTTGATCTGCACATAGATCGAGATCGGACGCTTGCGCAGGTCGCGAAGATCGAAGTCGTTGGCCGAAGTGGCCGCGTCGATCAGGGGGTTGAGCCACAGATCAAGTCGACTCGTGAAGGTCTTGCGGATGCTCGAGGCGGTCGTTGGCGCGAGGTCGATGACGTCGTACAGACTGCGCACAGCTTCCTGCGACAGCGGGTAGCCGGCGCGCTCGCACGATTCGATGACGCGCTTCCAGTGTTTCTGGAAGCCCTCCGCATCGCTCGCCATGCCCTGGCGCAGGACTTCACCCAAGGTGCGTGTCGCCCCGGGTGTCTCGAACAGGTACAGCGCGATCCCGAGGAACAGTGATCGCGCGGACGAGGTCCAGAAGGGATCGCCCGCCAGGGGATCCGGGAACAGCATCGTTCCGATGCGCTGCAGGTCGTCGATGCAGCGGTACGGCGTTTGCGACACATAGCCCAGCGGATTCCAGCGCGAGGAGCGCTCCTGCTCGGACAGGGGATCGAACAGGTGCACTTCCTGGCCCTTTGAAAGCCGGAATCCCGCTGTGCGCATGAAGTTCTCTCCCTTCACGTCGCTCACGATGGTGGAGCCGGGCCAGTTCAGCAGGTTGGGCACCACGACGCCCACGCCCTTGCCGCTGCGAGGAGGTGCTTCAACTTCGGCGCCTTGTTGACCGGCGAGCACGAGGTAGCGCGCGCCCAGGCGCCCGAGAACGATGCCGTTGTCTGCGAGCAGCCCGGCCTTCCGAATCTCGCGGTGCGTGGCGAAGCGGGCCTCGCCATGCAGCGCGCGTCGGCGCGGGACCATCGCGATGGCGACGCCACCGAGCGTGATCCCTTGTGCCCCCACCAAAGCGGCCAGCAGCGATCGACGAACTTCGGGTCGGTCACCGTAAGCAAGCCAGTAGTCAACGATCGTCGACAGCGTGGCGCTCTCGGGCGGCAGCTTCATGAGCATCAAGAAGGCGTAGCCCGCCGCCCACAGGCCTACCATGGCCGCGACAAGCAAGGCGCCCCCGATCCTGAAAGCACTAGGCCAAGGCTCGACGCTTGGTGCTGGGGTCATGCCAGATCTCCTGCACGATGCGTCGCTGCCGCACACGTGCGCATTGGATGACGACGTCCACGCTCAGCTGAGAAAGCTCCACGCCTTCACGCGTGGTCATGCCGTGGCCTGCGGCACTGCGCTTCATCAGCTGCGCGAGTGCCACGAAGGCCATTTGGGCGCTGTCGGCATGAACGCTGGTGATCGAGCCCGGATGGCCGGTGTTCACCGAGACGAGGTAGTCATAGACTTCATCGCCGGTTCGCAGTTCGGACAGGAAGATGCGGTCGGGACGCTGGCGCTTGGCACCAGCCAGGAGCTGCCCTGGCGTCACGATCGCCTGTCCCTGAGCGCCCTGGGAGTAGAACAGACGCACGTGATTGGGCTGGTTGCGAAGGGACAGCTCCCTGACGTCTTCGATCGTAATCAGCCGGTCCTCGGGGGGAACTTCGAGAATCAATGCCTTGCTCAGCGTCGTCTTGCCCGATCCGGTGGCGCCCGACAGCAAGATGTTGCGGCGCAGTTGAACTGCGCGGCGCAGGAAGTCTCCGAACCTGCGTTCGCGAAGCAGGCCCGCAAGCTCGCGGTCTTCGAGGCCGGCCGAGCTCGCCTCCGACGCTGCCTTCAATACCGCTTCGTTGTAGCGTGTCGCCTCGAACACGCCCATCGATTCAAGTTGATCGAGCGACCACAGTGCACTGGAGGGACGACGAATCGTGATGGAGACGGTCTGCTCGGAGGTCGCCGGCGGCAGCACGATCTGTATGCGTTCGCCCCCAGGCAAGGTGGCCGACAACAACGGTTCTTGAGCCGAGACGCGCTGCTTCGTGAAGTTGGCAACGAGCTTGGCGATTGACATGCACCATTCGAAGCTCGCGAACGCGACGATTTCGCGTGTCCATCCTGTCTGCCGTTCCACAAAAGCGATTCCTGGTTCGTTGATGCAGATCTCCGTGACCTCGGTGTCCTCGAGCAGCGGCATCAGCGGGTCGAGAAACAGCGCGAGCGAGGAGGGCGGCGGTGGCGTGGCTGTCGTCGCCAAGCCTGAAGCTTCCGCTTCTTCAGGGTTGGGCAGGCGCGACGCGTAGGGCATAGACATCGCGGAAGTCCACGTCTCGGGCCACCAGGATTTGGATGCGTTCGCCCTGGTTCTTGATCACGGTTGGAGGTATCGCAATGGTGCTGCGCAGTACCTCGGTCAGGATGTCCCGGCTGCCTTGGGGACCGACCACCAGCGCGCCGCGGTTGGTCAGGCCCGCGCCACCTTGCTGCTGGGCCGTCATCGCCTGCATCGTGCCGTCGATGACCGACACGAGGATCGCTGCGCCAAAGCGCTCCCAGAAGTGGGTGTCCACAAATCCCGGTAGGCCGTTGCGCCCCAGCTCGTCGGTGCCCGGCGATGCCAGCTGGACCACCACCCCGGTGGGTGTTCTCGCCTCGCTCCAAAGCACGAAAACACGGCCCTGCCCCTGACGGGGCGAGCCGCGCTGCTCACCTACGTACTTTGTGCCGCGCTCGAGCAGCACCACCTTGCCGTCGGCACTGTAGATGTCGCTGGCACCGATGCAGGTGGTGAGACCTTCGTAGGTCGAATCGATCGCGGTCTCCAAGGTGCAATCGATGAACGCGCCCTTGGGCAGAAGAAAACGGCGCGTCGGCAGGACCTGTGCTGTAACGGCGGGGGTGCGGGTCGGCCGGAGACCGCCCTCGAGGCCGGGAGGGCTGGGAGGGGCGGAGGGGCTGGAGGGTGGCGGCTGCAAGGCCCCCAGGATTTGCGCCATGTTGGGTACGCCGCTTGCCGCCGGCACGGTGGGGCCGCCGACGAAAGCGGCCGTTGCTGCTGCTGCGTCAGGCGACAGCGCGTGCCGCATCACGGGCGACCCGAGCTTGCGCTCGAGCGCAAGCTGGGCCGGCGTCTTTGGCGGTGGCCCGCCGGGCGGTGTCGCCGCCGCTGCGGCCGGTGGAGCGCCGGGCGGCGGTGCGGGGGTCTGGGGCGGCATCGGCGGCGGGTCGATCCGGCCCAGCGGCGGCACCTTGGTTTCGCCGCCGGCGCGGGCCGCCGAGGCCTTCTGTGCGGCCAACTGCGCCTCGCGACCCCTGGCGTACTGGGTGCTGTAGTACCAGAACAGGAAACCGGCACCCAGCAGCAGCATGGTGCCGATGGCCACGAAGCTGCTGATCCTCGACTGGATCGTGCGTTCCCGATTCACCGAGGGAATGGTCCGCTCCCCGTCGATCGCATGGCCGCGCCCGGTGTGGGAGGCATCAGGGCGCTCCGGACGACGGGGAACGGAATAAAGCTCGCCAGTGTCTGGATCGACCGCGCCCGCACTGCGGCGCCCATCGGGCGCTTCGTTGTCGGCGGATGAATTCGCCGGTGGGTTGAGTCCCGGATTCGGTGCATCGCTCATGGTTGCTCTCCCACGGTTGCGCGTTGCACATCGGGCGCCACCGTCGCGCCGGGCGTGCGCGCGCCGCTTGCGAATGCCTTGTTGACCACGCACCCCACGAGCTGACCCCGGCGCAGCACGAGGCGACGCGCGAGGCGATGGATCACGATCTCGTCGGCGTCGATGTTGAAGTTCAGCAATGACTCCGTGCCGTCGTCGTTCTGAACGAAGATGGCCGGCAGTTCAGCCTGTTCGGCGAAACGAAGGCGGATGTGGTGGCCGTCGTCGGAGGCGCGGATCGGCCTGAGCGACTCACTTCCGCAGAACCAGTAGTCCCA
Organism: Variovorax sp. Varisp41; assembly: GCF_047325085.1. Classification (NCBI taxonomy): domain Bacteria; kingdom Pseudomonadati; phylum Pseudomonadota; class Betaproteobacteria; order Burkholderiales; family Comamonadaceae; genus Variovorax; species Variovorax sp. Varisp41. Next base: position 1,438,954 of record NZ_CP168541.1, on the reverse strand, counting down.
GTTGCGCGTGGCTGCCGTGCGGGTGAGCTTCGCGTCCACCTCAGCGCGCTTGCTCGCCTCTTCGGCAGCGCGCAGCGTGTCGGCCGGATAGTTGAACCGGATCGAGTAGATCATTCGTCGAGCCGCGGCCCCGGCGGGCGCCCGGGCTGAGACGATGTAGTCGAAGTGATAGGTGCGACGGTCGGTGAGGATCGTGAGATTCGTATTGGCCTGCGCTTCCTTCGGCTTGAGGAAGAGGTGGTTGCGCTGCGCACCTACGTCGAAGGAGCCGTTGTCGCCGGAGCCCAGGTTCACGAAGGTCTCGCCTTCGGCGAACTGCAGGTGAATCTGGTAGCCCACGTAGCCATGCAGGCTGATGACGTCTTCCGGGTCGTAGTCGATTGTGCGCACGCGCGCATCCACGTGCCCCTCGGGCGGGATCGTTGCGGCGCGCACCGCCGTGTGGGTGGTGCACAGCCAGCCGATGACGAGCACCAGCACGAGCGCGGGCCGGCGAAGAGATGCAAGACGATGGTTCATCAGCGCGCCTGCTTTGCGGGGGAGAGGGGGACGGCGACGGTCGGTGCGACTTCGGGCTCGCGCCGATACTCGACCACCCTGAAACCCAGGGGATTGAGCGAGCGCCATTTGTCATCCTTCGATGGCGGCACGTAAGCGAACTCGATCGTCGCCACCCAATGGGTCGTCTGCTCATCGCCCGTGCCGCCGGCTCGGGCGTAGCGGCTGAAGCGAACTTGTGCAAGCTTCTCCTTGCCGCTTTCCAGCTTGAGGAAGGTCACAGCACGCACCTGCGCGCGAATGGCCGTGCCGTCCTTGAAGGTGTTGAGCGGCGAGAGTGGATTGTTGGCGGCCCACGACGCCGCCCAGGCCTGGTTCAGGAGAGGCGAGTTCTGGGAGGCGACCAGCTCGTAGTCGGCTTCGGCGGTCGCGTAGAAGTAGCGCTCGCGTGCAATGACGTAGTTCTGCAGCAGGTTGCGCGTCACGACCTCTTGAATGTCGGTGGTACCTTCGTAGGTCGGCACGATGTCGACGATGCCGCTGCTGCTGTCCACGCGAATGACCACCGGCACCGGCTGCTTGAGGGGCGTGAGTCCAGCGACAGCGGCCACGGCGAATACCGCGACGGCCGTGGCGGCAGCGGCCACGGCCCAGGCGGTCTTGGCGGAGCCTTGGGCGCGACGTGCGCGATCGAGCTCCCAGCTCTGAGCTTCGAGCGTGTAGCGCTCGAGCGCCTCGTCACGATGCATCGGAGCCTCCTGCAGGAAGGGGTGCCGGGGAGCCATTGATGGGTGTGAGGGCGCCTTCGCAGGTCGGAGGACGGGGTGCTCGCGTGCCGCAGCCGCCAAGCGCCAGAGTGAGCAATAGTGCGACCATGAATCTCACGTGAGAGCTCCTATAAAGTCGTTTTGGAAGGTCAAGTCCGAGAGGAAGAGGGGTTCATCACTCGGTCTCTGGGCAGGGTGGGGCGCTGCGCGCCTGCACCCCTGCCGGCCAGCGAAGCGATCGACGACCCGACCCGGTTGCCTCCCAGGCGACGGAAGGAGTCCCATCGGCTGCCGCGTTCGCCGTGCAGGCCGTCGAGCACGCCGCGGCCGAATTCGTACGCGCTGCGCCTGGTGCCACCGAGCGCCCACTTGGTGAGCCCACCGACAGCGCTGAAGGAACTGAGCGCAACGCCACTGGCAAGTCCGGCGGCGATCGGCATCACCTGGCACATCACGAGCAGCACCACCGCTGCGATCAAGGCCATGTTGATGGCATCCACCGTCGTGAGCGCCGCGCCACGTTCCGCGGTTTGAGCGGCGTAGTTCGCAACGACTTGCAGCATGAGCGAGGCGACCATGCTTGCGAGCACCGCGACGAGCGCGTAGTTCGAGAGCTGGGCGACCCATGCCTCGAAGAAGCGCCGTGTCGCTTCGAAGAAGAGCAGGGAGATGAAAATCGGGCCCAGCGCCAGCACGACGGACAGCGCGATCTTCGACAGGGCGAAAAGGAAAAGCGCGTAGACCGCGACGGCGCCGATGATGAGGTAGATGACGGCGCCGGCGATGTAGAAGCCCACATCCCCATTGAGCACACCGCCCCTGCTCCACAGGCTGAATGCGACCTCTCCCCCCTTCTCCCAGATCGTGTCGATGGTCGAGACGGGATCCGTGGCGCCGACGATCGCTGCCGCGAGTTGGGTCGGGGCGTTGAAGAAGGTGTCGACGATGAGCTCGTTGAAAGCCCAGAGTCTCAAAGCCACACCCAGGATGACCGCGATGAAGAAGATCCGCTTGATCCCCTCCAGAATGGGTTCCTGAATCTTGCCGGTGAGCGAAAGGTATCCCCAGATCATCACGTAGAGCGTTGCCAACGTGATCACCGCGGGCTCGACCGCAGTCGCCAGTGCGGCAGACTTCGCGCCTATGAACTCAGTGAGCTGCGAGACGAGCTGCGTCCAAAGCTGTCGAAAGAACATGGCTTGGCTCCTGAAGTTTCAAAAATCGTGAGACGCCACTTTGACCTCAGCCACTGGATGCGCCGCCGGCCTTCTGCGTGGGGTCGCATGGCTTGTGGTTGGTGCGCATGCTGCAAGCGCAGCGGGTGATTGGCAGCCCGCTCGCCGTTTGAGAAGCCAGTGGCTTTCCCGAAGCCGCCGTGGCGATGACCACGACGGTGGCGCGCCAAAGCGGTGTGTCGATGCGGCAGGGGCGGCTAGGGTGTCGGTGTGAATCGCCTGGAGAAGTCACCGTGGCCGGACACCACGCGTTCTCGGGTTCGCTGGCGCAGTCTTGCCTCATCAGCCTGGGACAACTGGTAGAGCGCCTGGAGCTTGGTCTGCTCGTTCGTCAACATGTTCTGCTCCCCCTGGATTCGCGCTTGCAGCTCCTGAATGGCCTTGGGGTCTCGGGCTCGCGCGATGGCGGTGATCAGCGTCTGCAGTGCAGAGAACCTCTGGCTGGTATTCTGAAAAGCCGTCTGGGTCATGCCATCCAGCAAGGCGGCAGATTGACGGCCTTGTTCGACGAGTTGCCTGAGCTCAGGGCTCAGCGCGTCCATCTGCGTCGTCGACAGCACGCTGTTGGCGCTCACGATCGATCGCACCTGTTCCGACAGGCCTGCATAGCCTGGCACGGGCGTGTCGAGCGACCTCCTCAGGTCGGCGTAGTTGCTCGGCAAGTAGTTGCGTGCTGCGTCGGAAGTCGCAAGAAGCTGCTCCATGCCGCGCGAGCCGCTCATCGACTCGTAGGTCTGCTTGAGTTGCTCCTTGGAGGCCTTGAGCTCGTCGAACTGCTTTTGCATGGCAGAGATCTGCTGTTGCCAGTACATGATCTGCTGGATCAGGTTGGCGATGGCCGCGAAGTCGATGACCGGAATCCCCGCACGCGCTTGCAGTGGAGCCAGTAGCGCAGCGCAGGTGACAAGCAAGAGAAGCAGCTTTCTAGGCATGTGGAAACTCCTGGGGCGAAGGTCGTTGCGAGCCGTGCTGTAGCAGCGCCTCGCGAAAAGGGGCGAGCCACTGGGTGGGGGCGTCTCCATGGCGCTTCATCAGCGCCTGCATGAGCCGGACGTTGCTGGTACGGCCCGAGATGACGCCCAGCGCATCGTCCAGATGCCTGAGGTCCAACTGGGCCACGACGCTGTCGCGGTTCTGCTTGATGAGGAACTGACGCGATCCGGGCACGAGTTCCTGCTTGACCAGCGCGAACTCACGCTCGGTGAGGTTGAAACCCTCGGTGCAATCCGCGTGGTTGGCCTCGGGGTTCGGAAAGAGGATCTTGGTGGGCGTTTGCTCCACGATGGCTCGCGCGATGCTCGAGCCCAGCACATGGTGCGTGCTCTGCGTGAAGGTCACGATGTTCGCGTTCTTCTTGCGCCACGTCTCCAGGCCGTTCTTCGCGAAGCTCGCGAATGCGGGGTCATCGAGCAGCTTGGCGAACTCGTCCATCCAGCACACCAGCGGCCGGCCATCGACCATGCAGTTGACGAGATGGAAGAGGTACATGGTCAACGGGGCGCGCACCACGTCGTTGTCGAGGAAGTCGGTGACGTCGAAGCCGACCAACGCATGGGCCTCGAGCAGTGGCGCGACGACGTCGTGGTCGTTGTCGAACACCCACGCGTAGTCACCGCGCTCCGAGGCGCACCATTTGCGCAGCCGCGCATGGACACCTTCCGGATCGGTGACGTCCAGGAAAGCCAGCAAGCGCGACAAGCGGCGGTAAGGCGGCGCGAGTGCGAGCGTCCCGTGCAGGGCCTGATCCAGGTCGTCTTCCTGTCGCACGCTCAGGAGCTCGTGAGGCGAGCGCATCACGAGGCGGCGCAGCCATTGCCGCAGGAACTCGAGATTCGTGGGGACCCCTGCGTCGAGCTGCAGCGGGTTGCAGCCGGTGGGAATGCCGTTCTTCAACGGAAGGTACTGGCCTCCCAATGCCCGCACGAGGATGTGGAGGCCCTCGTCCTTGTCGAAGATGATCTGGGTGGCGTCCAGACGGTTGCAGATCGCGACGATGCAAAACCCGAGAAAGGTCGTCTTGCCCGTACCAACGGGCCCGACGCCCGTGACATGGCCCACATCGCGACGGCTGCCACCATCGGGGCTGCGCGGGTCGCTCGCATGCAATGAGAAGTAGTAGGGCGAGCCTGCGCGTGTCGTGAGCATCGCCAGCGCATCACCCCAAAAGTTTCCGCGCGCGCGACCCGTCGGGAAGTTGTGAAAGGGCGACATGGCCGCGAAGTTGCGGCTCGTGATCGGCGCCTTGCGCGTCCGGTAGCCGAAGTTGCCCGGTAACTGCGCCCAGAACGCGGCCTCGAGTGCCAGGTCCTCGCGTGCGACAACCATCCCGGTGTCGCCGAGCAGGTAGCGAGCCCGCGCGATGTGGTCGTTGAGTTGCTTGAGCCGCGGTACGCCCTCGACGGCGCCCGCGCCTTCCTCGGCATCGGCGAGCACATGCAGGCTGAAGTGATGATCGCCGACGACGAAACGGTTGCTGACCAGGTCATCCAGCGCGTCTGCGAGCTCGTCGACCTGCGAGACGGCCAGATCGCCTGCGGCCGCCATGCGGTTGTGCTGCCGGCGCATCACGTCCACCGCGGTGCCTTTGGCCAGGAATGTGAAGCTCTGCGCGAGGATGAACGGAAAGTCGGCCGTGAGAAGGCCGCTGAACATGCCGGGCGCCGTGGGCGTCGGGTACTCCTTGATGCCGAGGAAGGCACCGATGCGACTTTGCGTCCCCGAGCGGTACTCCATGGCTTCGTTGCCGAAGAAGGGGCGGGATGTGGCAAGTACCTCGTTGAGCGGAGATCGTGGCAGCGGCATGCGCTGCCACTCCCCATTGATCAGCATTGCGAAAAACTCGAGCAGCGAGGAGAACGGTTTTTGTGTGCCTATCGGTCGGTAGATGCCCAGTGGCTCGGGGTCGTAGCGCTCCAGTGAGGCCAGTAACTCCTGGCGAAGCTTGGTGCATGTGTCCAGGGAGTCCTTGAGCTCTGCCAGGGCGCCCTGTGCGTCGGTTCGCTTGAGGAAGGCCAGCGCCGCGTTGCCGACACGGGTGGACTGGGGACGGTAGACGACGGACAGATAGAGCTCGTTGACCATGAGCCGCTCCTCGGCCATCTTGCGGCGGTAGCGCTGCTCGAGCTCATCGGCAAAGCCGGGGACGGTGCGCCCGGCGGGGTAGCCTGTCTCTCGCCTGCGTACGACGTGGGTCCACAGCGCCAGATGTGGTGATGCGATGTTGCGCAGCAGCACGTTCAGGCGTTCATGCCAGTTGTTGAGGTCCTCGTCGTCAGCGCTCTCGAAGCTTGCGCCCCCCAGGCGCAGGGTCTGGACATAGTCTCCTGAGCGCAGGCGAACCACATGGGCATCGACGTGCGAGGAGAAGGGGATCATCGAGGCCGCGCTCGCTTCGCGGCGCAATGTCGATTCAGAACGGGTGGTCAATCGCACAGCGCACCCTCCACGGCGATCAGCACCTGCACGTGTCGGTCCCGGCGGCGGCCGCGGGCACCAGGCAGGGTCAGAGCGAGCGGGCTGTAGGAGTTGGCGCGCCAGAAGCGCAGGTTTCCGTTGAGCGCCCCTGGCAAGCGCGTGCGGCCCCACAACTGCAGCAGGTCGAAGAAACGTGGCTCGTAGAGGCATACGAGGTAGAGCACGCCATGGATCGGGACGAAGGCGAGCAGCCAGGCGAGGTTCTTCGTGACGATGAAGGATTCGATGGTCACGACGATGTTGAACATCATGGCGGAGTAGGTCACGCCCCAGACCATGGAGGGCCGGGTCATGCCGACAAAAAGAGGGTCCGCCGTGATGCCGTGGTTGCGATGCATGGCCGCCCCTCAGACGCCGAAGAGGCCACGGATCCACGAGACGATCTGCGGGCCGCCGAACACCAGCACCGTGCCGATCACCACCGCCACCAGCCACCACCAGCTCAGCCGCCCGAACCAGGCCATCGCACCCGAGACCATCACCGCGACGGCTGCAATGGGTGTCAGGATCGCAACGAGTTGCTGCTGCGCGGCGTTGGCGCCGGTTGCAAACGGGCTGCCCGCATGCGCCATGAGGGGCCACAGCACACACAGAGCGGCGGCGAGCAGGACGCGCAGGGCAAGCGTCGGCGCTCTTGAATGGCGCGTCGCCGGACGGTGGATATCACGAGTGTTGAAGTTCATGTGCCACTTTCTTTGTTTCTCACGCTGGGCGGAACAGGGGAAAGAGATCCCGCGGGCGGTGGCGCCGATGGGTCCGCGCTGCCGATGCGTTGCCGATACACGTCCCACCAGCGCGCGGGTGCTGCCGCATCCGAGCGGCGCGCGGTGGGCTTCGTGTCCGTCGACCGTGGTCTGTTGGCGCTGCGCTGCCGCGGCGCAGACGGGCTTTCTTGTAAGGCCGTTGCGAGCTCTCGCTCGAGCGCGACCAGATCCCCGAGCGCGCGTGCACGCTCCGTGTCGACTTCGGCCGCGCCCTCGGCATCTGCGGCCTTCAGACGCGCCGCATGACGGCGAGCCAAGGCGTCGATGGACGCTTTGGTGTTCTGGAGCTCCTGTCTGAGGATGGCGACGCGCTCGCTGTCGCGCGTTGCTTGCACGATGGGCGGCATGCTGGGCTCGGCGCCGGCGGATAGGCAAGCCAGTGCAGCGAGGATTGTTCCCAGGAGCGTCTTTAGGAGCGCTCCTGAGAACATCTGAAGGCGCGTTCCTTGGCACGTTCCCTGGGGCCTTTCTGGCCATGCCGTCAAGCGCGGTGCCGCAGATGCCTTCGCTAGGCGCGTATTGCATCGCATGCAACGCTGGATGGGCCGTTGCACCCCAAGAGGAGGGTTCGAGAAGTTGGTGGAGATTTGCATCGGGTGCAATGTCTGTGCGCGAGGGCTACCACGCCACTATCAGTTCGGGTAGTCATCGGCCGGGCACCTCTGGTCTCCAATGCGCACCTTTGCCGGCAGGCGTTCTCGACGCCGTCGACCGGCGTCGACGCACGGGTCCTCTCAGGCCAGCGAACTGCTCCGCACACTGCGGTGGCTGCACGCTTGCGTCGAACAAACCTTCGACCAAGGGGATGGCATGGGCAAGGTGGTGGTCTTCAGCAATCAGAAGGGCGGGGTAGGGAAGACCACGCTCGCGGTGCTTTACGCGTTCTGGCAACGCGAGAAGCACGACAGATCCGTGTGCCTCATCGACCTTGACACGCAAGGCAATGCCTCCAAAACGCTGCGTGCATATGCCCAGGGTATGCGCGCAGCCGGGCTTTTCGCGCACGAAACCGAGGTGAACGATCAGCTCGCAGGAGAAGGCCGGCTTGCATTGGCGCCGGCCTCGAAGAACCTTGCAGACGTCGAACTCGCCAAGGCGGAGGTTGCCATCCCGGTGTTTCGCCGGAACGTCGAGGCTCTGAGCTCGCTGTTTGACGTGGTGGTCATCGACACGCCACCCGCGCTCGGCTTGCGAATGAGCGCCTCACTGATCGCCGCCACCGATGTGGTCTGTCCGATCGAGTTGGAGGAGTACAGCATCGATGGCGTGACCGACATGCTCAAGACGGTCTTCGGTGTGCGTCAGCGCTACAACCCTCAGCTGCGCCTCGCCGGCATCGTGCTCAATCGCTTCAACCCTCACTCCGTGCGGCAAAAGGCAGCGATGCGGCAACTCGTCCAAAGCTTTGCCGAATACATCGTTCCCGCACACATCTCGACGCGCTCGGCCATTCCGGAAGCGTTGTCGCAGGGTGTGTCGGTCTGGACGCTGGCCAAGGGCTCAGCACGTGACGCGTGCTTGGAGGTAAGGGAGGTTTTCGAGCTGCTACAGCGTCGCATGGACGCGCAAGACGTGGCATCTTCGGGCATGCCATCATGAAGGACATCAAGCCACTCGACCTCAGCGGGCTCCACAAGTTTCGGGCTTCCGAGCTTCTCGATTCAGCTGGCACTGCAAGTGCGCTGCAAGCGCCCCTGGAGATCGCGCTCGCGTTGATCGATCCCGATCCCGACCAGCCGCGTCGTCGCGTCGGCGAGCAGGCTCTGGTCGAGCTGAGCGAATCGATTCGTGTGCACGGGGTGCTCGAGCCGGTGTCCGTGCGAGCGAACCGGGCTGCAGCTGGACGCTATCTGATCAACCGCGGCGAGCGGCGCGTGCGTGCCGCTCGACAGGCAGGCCTGATCACGGTGCCCGCATTTCTGGACGATCGAGCGGACCCGTTTGCTCAGGCGGTGGAGAACCTGCATCGCGAGGACATGTCCCCACTGGACCTCGCGCTGTTCGTCCAACTGCGCGAGGCCGAGGGAATGTCGCGCGCGGACATCGCTCGCAGGCTGGCCAAGTCCCGATCTTTCGTCACGGAGGCGGCCGCGCTGAACGATATGCCGCCGCCGCTCAGGCAAGCGATCGACGAAGGGCGCATCGGCCTTGACCTTCGTGGCCTCTACCGACTTGTCACGGCCTGGCGCCGCGCGCCAGAAACGGTGGCGGCCGCCTTTGAGCGGGACGCACCGACCACCCGCGCGGAGGTTGAAGCGATGCTGGCCACGCAGGAAGCGCCAGAGCCTGCTCCGACGGAGAAGGCCGAGCGCTCTGTTGCCCGGGCGACAGCGACGCGCAGCGCGGGCCGTACGGTGCTGGTGGTCGAACACGGCGGGCGCCGGGGGACATTGCGCATCAAGGCCCACGACGCCGACAAGGGCGAGGTGCGCTTTGCCGACGGGAGTCATGTGGCGCTGCCACTGAGTGAGCTGCGTTTGGTGTGCTGGGCCGCGCAGGAGTAGTGGTCGCATCGCAGCAGCTGATTGGCATTCCATCCGGCGCCGGCCGAAGTAAGCAATTTTCCTGGGACCGGGAGCGCTCAGCGAAGGGGCACCAACTGCTTGAGTGCGCAGGCAATCCACGCGTTGCCATCAGATGGTCCGGCACTTGCAGGCGCCGAGCCGCCGTACTCTCTTGCGAGCGGAGGCCCTTCGCGGCTATCGCCCGCCATCTTTAAGCTGCCGGCGCGGCGGTGCAGGCGGCTCAGCCTTGGGGCTCAGCCCTGGATTTCTTTCGTCCGATGGGCGTCGGATTTCGCTCCCTGTAGCGGTCCCACCAATACAGGGCTGGAAGGGCGATGGCATGAGCGGCGGCGCAGGCGAAGCCGATGACCATGACGATGACGGCTAGAAATGGGAACACCGCGATTCCGATGAAGGTTCTGAGCACACTCATAGGTGGAGAAAGGCGCAAAGTTTCTCTTGAGCCGAGGCCGATTCCGTAGGGCGCTTCCGCTGCACTTGCGGCAAGGACGTCGATGCTGGAAATTCTCGGCGCGGCGGGCCAGCAGTTGGCGACTCTGACATCGGGCTTCAAGAGCCAAGCGGTGCGGTTCGGCCGCTAGCCGCATGGCTCATTTTGACGACGGGCAGACGCTTGCTTCTGCGGGGCTCGGTGGCTTGTCCGCACTGTCGTGCGGCGGGTGGCCCGGCACAGGGGGGCGTGCGGCGGCACTCGCCGATTTGCTGGAACGGGTGGCCGGACGCCACCGACGGTCCAGCGGGCATCAGTGCCGCTTGTTGAAGCTTGCGGTGCTGTCTTTTGCCTTGGACCACGGCGCAGGTCGATGCGATCTCGGATGGACGCGAAGCCTAGATGCATAGTCGACCAGCGCTTGGTCGACCGCATCCTTGCGGAGCAACTGCACCTTTGCGCAGTTCCCACACTGGTAGGCCTCTAACCACGGGAACACTCGCATCCAGGGACGGCGCTCTACGCTCTTCAAATGGACGATGCTGCAGGAGCAGCTGTTGAGAACTGTCATGCTCAATCCGAGGGTATGGGTGGAGCCATCGATTGTCGCATTTGAACGAGGAAATGCATACCATCCGCCGATTTCTTGGGCGAAGGGTCGTATTTGTGACTGATCGGTTATATTTTGTATGTAGAGTATCGGCATGCGCCGAGTGCGTTGTTGCGTGAGACGGCGCTCCTGCGGCGGGGAGCTTTCAGGCGATCGAGTGAGGATGCTTCGACGCCTGGACGCCTGGACGCCTGGACGCCTGGACGCTGGACAACTTGTGGCCTCGGTGGAGGGGCGCGCATTCAGGCGAGTGCGTCTCGCGGTGCGTCAACATGCTCAGCGACGCAGCCCCGCAGGCTTGCTGGAATGTTTGATGGCCCATGCACGGCTCAAAAGAAAGCCCGCCGAAAGGCGGGCTCTTGCGGGCGCGACGAAGCTCATGCGCCGGCCATCACCTCGGCCATCAATTCTTCCTTGCGCGCCATCAACTGCTCGCGCATGGCCACGAGGTCCAGACCCTTGGCGGCACGGGCCTTCGGGAACATCTCGTTGCGCTCTTCCTTCACATGGTGGTCGATGTACTCGCCGAGCACCTTCACCTTGGCATCGAACATCTCGTCGATGTCCTCGGCTTCCTGGATCTGAGCGATGAGATCCTTGGCGCTCGCGTGTTCGACCTCAGCCTCGTCCAGCAAGTCGGTCTCCTTGATGGCCTCCCGCACCGCGGGGTAGAAGATTTCTTCCTCGAGCTGGGTGTGTACTGTGAGTTCTGCGCAGATCTGCTGCGCAAGCTCGCGCTTTTGTGCGGTTGCGCGGGCCGACTTCGAGCTGGCGACTTCGTCGTAGGCGGTGAACATCTTCTTGACGTTCTTGTGGTCGGTGTCCAGCAGGCTGCAGGCATCGGGCTGGGAACGATTCGTGGTCATGGCATAGCTCCTGTGATATGGGTCATGGGGAGCTCAAGATCGGATCCTCGTCTCGATAGGGCCGTAGGCGATAGGCGCATCGCTTCGCCAGAATTCTCGAAAGCCCGCCAAACGCTATGGCAGTCAGAAAGGTCCGATTCGTTGGTGCGACGAGCACATCGGATCCCGACAGCACTTGCGTTCGGCCAAGATGCGCTGCGCCAGGCGTGCGTGGGCACCGCTGCAACGGCGAATGAGGCTGAGCGGGTTGATTGCGGACGCTCTTGAAATTTTTTGCCGCTGCCGCTAACTTGAACCCGTCGAAGTTTGGGTCGACGAAGAGGAGGTTTGTATGACCACAAGCTTGCTTCAACAGATCGAGACTTCTCGTCTACCGATGCCGATCTATCGAAACGAAGAGCTCGATCAACTCCGCATCTTGCGGGCTGCCGGGCTTGTCGTCGCGGCTCTTCCCGATCCGGCGGATTCGCCGGTCCGTTCGGTGAAGGTCTCGCAGCGCAGGTGCTGACCGTGACGCAGAAGGGTCGTGAGGAATTGGATCGATTTGAGTATTCCGGCGCTCGGGCGCCGCTTTGGCGACAGCGCATGCCGCGCATCTTCACGCGGCACCGCACCACGCCGCCGTCCTCAAGCAACTCTTCATCCGCACGCTGCAGTAGCGAGGCGCCCGACCTGCTGCCCTTCTCGGCCGCAAGAGGAATTGCCTAGGGCTTGGGGTGCGAACCGTGTAGCGGGGGCAAGCCTGGGTCTGCCTGCGGCACTCAAGGTGAACAGGTCCGAGTTTCTTTCGGCCCGTTGGCGAGGAAATTTGATTCCCGCAGCGACTCGTTCGAACTGAACGCGCCTCGAGGCATGGTTGGCAGCGCCTGTCAGCGCGTGAGGAGGCGGCGTAGGCCAGGCGATCAAGCATCGCCGTTTGACGCCTCCTGTAACCGTCGAGCGCGACGGAAAGCAGGTCGATCTGCTGAGGGGGAGCGCAGGGATTTCATCCCCGGCGATGGGTGGGGCCGTACAGCACCGCTGCCGAAGCGGGCAAGGACGTGTATCCCCTGGTGGGCGGCTGGCGTCGCGCGCTGTCAGCTTGCCGGAGAAAGAAACTCGATGAGCGCCGCATTCACTCGCGGGGGCTCCTCGTGATGGAGCCAGTGTGTGGCCTTCTCGAGCCGAACGATGTCTGCGTCTCGGCAAAACGGCAGCGCTGTGGCGGCAAGCCCCGGTTCAAGCGCAGCATCCGCTTCACCCCAGATGATGCGCACCTTCGCGTCGATCAAGCCTCGATGTGGTCGCGCGAGCGGCAGCGCGCGATACCACCGCAGCATCGCGGCGACCGCTCCCGGCTGCGCCCAAGCCTCACGATAAGCGCGCAGTTCGGCATCCTTGAAGGTGTGGGGGCGTGCACTGCGAGTCAGCGCCTTCTCCAGCAGCGCGAAGTTCCGTGCTGCGAGCACAGCGTCTGGCACAAAGGGCACTTGGAAAAATGCGATGTAGCTGCTGCGCAGCATTTGAAGGGGATGGCTGAGCGTGTACAAGAACATGCTGGCCGGGTGAGGCGCGTTGAGGATGACGAGACGATCGACGGCCGTCTTGTCGCGAGCGGCCAGATGCCAAGCCACCATGCCGCCCCAATCGTGGCCCACCAGGCTGAATCGAGGCGCCTGAAGATGCTCGGCCAGCTCGCGAATGTCGTCGGCCAGGGTGTCGAGGGCGTAGGCAGAGATCGAACCGGGTTTGTCCGAGTTTCCGTAGCCGCGCTGATCAGGGATCGCGACGCGAAAGCCTGCATCGACCAGGGGACCGATCTGCTTGCGCCAAGCACCCCAGTATTCTGGAAAGCCATGCAGCAGGATGACCAAAGGCGCATCCTCACTGCCTGCGAGAGCCACGTGCAAGGCGATGCCGTTCACGTGAATGATGCGATGCGTGAGGGTGGCTAGGCTCGACATGGTTAGTTTCGATCGGCAAGGCAGGGCTCTGGGTGTTGGTGTTTCAAGCCGGCCCGCCCTGGCTGCCCTGTCTCCCCTTCATGTGCGCCTGCTGCGCTCTTCGCTCCTGTTCAGGAGCGCTTGCGGACGGCGCCGTAGATGGCCAGCACGACCACTGCACCGACGACGGAAGCCACGAAGCCTGCTCCAGCGCCCGCTTCATACCACCCCAGGGCGCGTCCGAGATAAGTCGCGAGCAGGGCGCCGACGATGCCCAGGACGGTGGTCCATATGAAGCCAAGAGCTTGGCGCCCAGGCAACACGGCACGCGCGACCAAGCCTGCGACGAAGCCGATCAAAATGGTCCAGAGGAGTGACATAAGCACTTCGATATTTGTGGAGGAACAACAAGCGCACAGTTCAGTCGCGCCCCAAGCGGTCGCTGCGATAGCCAAGGCCGATGTTCAGGAAGCCGAGTGCAAGATCCCGTAGGCCCGGGAGCCGTCGCCGCGAATGATCCCAACATTGAGGCTTGGGCGGTGGTGTTGCTTGTAGGCGCAATCCGAGAAGCGGGTCGGATGTCAAATCTCCGACCCGGCATTTCGTCGGCCGGCCCTGAGGCCGCCGCGGGAATACAGCCCCTGCTGCCGTGAGCAAGCATGTCCGTTGACGGTTGTCGCGCCGGGGTGGACGATCGATGGCATCGAGTCCGAGAACAAGGAGCTTATGAGAACGACCGTCACGATCGACGACACGTTGTATGAGGAGGCGCTCAAAGTAGCGGATCCGAGTATGAACAAGGCGGATCTATTCAGGGAAGCGATCAAAACTTTTGTGAGAGTGCAGTCCGCAAAACGGCTTGCGGCGCTTGGGGGACGGATGCCCGAGATCTCCGATGTTCCTCGTCGGGACGCGGCACCTGTTCATGACGCTGGTGCAAATTGATACCTCGGTTTGAGTTGATCATTTTCGCGCGCGGAACTCCACCTTGGAGCAGCTGCTTGGACTTGACCAAGTATTGATTCATCCGATGGTGATAGGGGAGCTTGCATGCGGTACACCGCCAGCGCGTACCCAGACGCTCGGATATCTGCATCACCTGCAACATGTGCAGCAAGCCAGCCTGCGCGAAGTGCTCCTCTTCATCGAAAAAGAGCGTCTCTTTGGATTGGGGTGTGGCCTCGTGGACCTGACCCTTGTGGCATCGACGCTGATGACGCCTGGCGCCGAACTGTGGTCTCTAGACAAGCGCCTGAACGATATGACGCAAAGGTTTGCGGTCGGGTACCGACCCGCTGTCCATTGAACGTTGGATTTCCAACATCTCGTGGGGTGCGGATGCGATCGCTGATGAACAGGTGTCGGATTCGACAGATCGTTGCGCGATGCCCGTTGGGCGGCCCTGCACGATAGGCAGTGTGCTCGTTGCCCCCTTGGTTCCGTCGTTGACTCGCCATGGTCTTGAGGATGCATTTCTAAGCAGTGCGAAGCAGCGGCCTGGCTTCGCACCGCAACGGCTCGCGGTGCTCGGGCGCCGCGATCGACACCATGGCCTCCACGCGCTCGCGGATCGTCAGCCCTCGCAGCCGGGCCATGCTGTGCTCGGTGGCGATCACGTCGACATCGCCGCGGGCCGTCGTCACCGGTCCATGGAGCCGGCTGGCGATCTTCGAGCGGCCGTCCTTCCCGGTGGAGGCAGCACGATGATCGAGACCCCACCGTCAGATTGCAATGCGGCGCGCACGAAATCGACCTAGCCCGCGACCGCGCCGATGTGGTCGCCCTCGATGCGGCGTGGCAAGCCTGAAAAGAGAAGCCCCCTTGCCTGCGATCGGGCCGTCGTGGAGGCTCTAAGCGGAGGGAACGGTGTGCTTTTTCGACGCGCCCTTGGCGACGGCATCGACATATACATTTCCACCGCTGGAGATGTGCATCGACATGGCGCGGTCGGCGCCGTCTTCGTCCCCATTCAGGATCGCCTGCACGATCGCTCGGTGTTCGACCATCGAGTTGCGCACCCGGTTGGGCCGGTCGAACAGCGAGCGCTGTGGATGCCGCATGCGCAGGCGCATGAGTCGCAACTGGCGCGCGAGCACCTCGTTGAGGCTGCCGTCGTACACGGTCTCGTGGAACCAGCGGTTGGCGCGCTCGTAGGCAACAGGATCGTCCTGGGCCGCGGCCTCCTCGCAGGCCCGCATCGAGGCCTCGAGGTCCTTGCGCAGCGCCGCGGGCATGCGGCGCGCCGACAGGCGGGCGGCCAGGCCTTCCAGCTCGGTGAGCATCTCGAGCATCGCGACGTACTCCGTGAGCGAGAGCGTCGCGACCACGGCGCCGTGGCGCGGCACGATGTCGACCAGGCCAGCGGTCGCCAGTTGCTGCAGCGCTTCGCGCGCGGGCGTGCGCGAGACGTTGAAGCGCTCCATCAGTTCCTGTTCGTCGAGGCGGCAGCCGGCGTAGAGCTTGCCGGAAACGATCTCGTCCTCGAGGGCTTCGCGAATCTTGTCGCTGAGGTTGACGCGGGAAGTGGTGGCCATGTTGTGTCGCCCGGATGATAGTACGCGGGCCTGGTGCGTCGGTCTCGCTTCAGTGGCCGGCCGTGCTGGCGTGTTCGCGTTGCTGGAGCACCTCGCCGAAGGCCTGCAGCCGCGCGGCCGCGAAGGCCGGCCGTTGCCGCACGGCCTCCCACCAGGCATGCACGCGCGGGCTGGCTGACGCATCGAGCGCCTCGGGCGCGATCTCGGCGATGCGGGCGATGAAGGGCACGGCGGCGATGTCGGCCAGCGAGTAGTGCTCGCCGATCAGCCAAGCCGAAGGTGCGGGCGACGCCGAGCCGGCGAGCATGGCCTCCATCTTGTCGACGAGCAGCAACAGCTTGCGCCGGGCCTCGGCCTTCTCCTCGTCGGAATAGGGCTGGCGCGCGATTCGGACCCAGGCTTCGCGCCGCTCGGCCGTGGGGATGCGGGCGATCTTCTGCTGCAGTTCCTCATCGCTCCACTGCCGGGCCATCGGCTGCAGCATCAGGCTCCAGTTGAGGATCAGCAGGTTGGGCAACGCCTTCTCGTCGGTCCAGCGCACGAAGTTGCGCAATTGGGCGAGCGCGTAGGGGTCGACGGGACGCAGGGGCGGCGTGGGCTGGATGTCGTCGAGGAACTCGCAGATGGTCGAGCTCTCGTGAAGAAAGCGACCCGGCGCGATCTCCAGCGCGGGCACCACGCCGTTCGGGTTCATCGCGAGAAATGCGGGCGCGTGCTGCTCCTGCTTGCCGAGGTCGACGGCAACGCTTTCGTAGTCGATCTGCTTCTCGGCCAGGCACAGGCGCACGCGGCGCGAGGCGCTGGACAGCCAGGCATGAAAAAGTCGCATGGTGGTCGTCCTCTCGTTCAGGGAATGAGCACGGTCGCGCCGGTGGTGGCGCGGCCTTCGAGTTCGCGGTGGGCGCGCCGCACGTCGGCCAGCGCATAGCGGTGACCGATCTCCAGCCGCACCTGCCCCTCGGTCAGGGCGCCGAAAAAGGCCCGCGCCGCAGCGCGCAGTTCCTGGGGATCGGCGATGAAGCTGCGCAGGGTCGGACGGCACACGCTCAGCGACTTCGCGTGGAGCAACTGCAGGTCGAAGGCCTCGACGTCGCCCGAGGCGGTGCCGTAGCTGATCACGATGCCGCGCGGACGCGTGCATTGCAGCGAGGGCAGGAAGACGTCCTTGCCGACCGCGTCGTAGACCACGTCGACGCCCGCGCCACCGGTGAGCGCCAGGGTGCGTGCCGCGAAGTCTTCGCGGCGGTAGTCGACCGCATGGTGGCAGCCGTGCGAGAGCGCGACGCGCGCCTTCTCGGGCGAGCCCACGGTGCCGATCACGGTCGCGCCGAGCGCGCGCGCCCATTGCGACAGGATCACGCCCATGCCGCCGGCGGCCGCATGCACGAGCACGGTCTGGCCGGGTCGCACCACGTGCAGCCGTCGCAGCAGGTACTCGGCGGTGAGACCGCGCAGCAGGGTGGCGCCGGCCAGTTCCTGCGACACGGTGTCTGGCAGCGGCACCACGCGGTGCGCCGGGAGGTTGCGCGTCACCTGGTAGGCGCCGGCATGGACGTACGCCACCGCCTGCCCGCGCGCGAAACCCGTCACGCCCGCGCCGATCGCCTCGACCACGCCCGCGCCCTGCGCGCCCAGCGTGATCGGGAACGGGGTCGCTGCGTGCGGGCCGTGCGAACCGCGGCGCTGGTAGATGTCGGCGAAGTTCAGCCCGATGGCGCTCTGGCGGATCTGCAGTTCGCCCGCGGCGGGCGGCGGCACCTCGACCGTCGTGTCTGACAGAACCTCGGCATCGCCGTGGCGATGGATGTGGATGGCGACGCTTTGTGTCATGGACCGCGATTAGACGGCTGCACTCGCCATCAATGGATTCATACAAACACCTAGTGTATTTATTGTTTGATGTTGTGCATACTTTGTTGGCCGACGCCGATCGGTCCCGATTCAAGGAGACATCCATGCAGTTGCGCAGACGAGAGTTCGGCCTCCTGGCCGCCGGTGCCCTGGTCGCCCCCTATGTCGTGCGAGCCCAGCCCATCAACCTGGCCACGCTGCACGAGGCGGCGCGCAAGGAGGGCGAGCTCACCTGGTACACGGTGCCGCAGACCTCCGAGGTGGCCGAGAAGATGGGTCGAACTTTCAGCACCCGCTATCCGGGCGTGAAGGTCAACGTCGTGCGCACCACCGCCCAGGTGGCGTTCCAGCGCCTGAACCAGGACCTGAAAGCCGGCACGCCCAACTGCGACGTGTTCACTTCCACCGATCTGGCGCACTACGTCGACCTCAAGGGCCGCAACCTGCTGCTGAAGTACCTGCCGGCCGCGGTCGCGCGGCAGGACAAGCGGGTGCAGAACATGGACCCGGATGCGTACTTTCACGCTTCCAGCTGTTTCATGATGGGCCTGATCTACAACACGCAGAAGGTGCAGGCCGCAGCCGCGCCCAAGAGCTGGAACGACCTGCTCGATGCGAAGTGGAGCGGTGCCGCGCTTGTGGCGCACCCGGCCTACAGCGGCGCGGCAGGCGCCTGGTGCATCGAGATGCGCAAGCTCTTCGGAGAGGGCTGGTTCGCCAAGCTCGCGGCCGCCAAGGCGCACGTGAGCCGCTCCACCATCGATGCGGTGACCACCGTGATCTCCGGCGAGGCGTCGATCTCGGCCGGCCCGATGAGCCTGGCTGCGCGCTCGGCCTCGCGCGGCAACCCCGTGGCCACGCTGGCGCCGAAAGAGGGCCCGGTGCTGATCCTTTCGCCATCGGCGATCATGGCCAACACCCGGCGGCCGAACGCCTCGCGGCTGTTCATGGAATGGCTGCTCGGTAGCGAGGACACTGAGCGCATCTCGGTCGAGGAATTCAGCGTGCCGCTGCGCGCCAATGCCAAGCCCGCGCCCGGCGTGCTCGGCCTGAGCGACGCGAGCCCGCTGCTGGCGCCCACGCCGCCGCAGATGGTGGCGCAGATTCCCAAGGTGATCGAGCTCTGGCGGGATGCCTTCGGTGTCTAAGGCCGCCGTTCTCGCGCTGCCGGTGGCGCGCCGCACGCCGCATCGCCTGGGCGACCCGGCGATCTGGTTCTTCGCCGTGCTGATCGCGGTGCTGTTGCTGCTGGTGGCCAACCCGATCCTGCGGCTGGTGTGGGACAGCTTCCATACCGCCGAGGGCCAATGGTCGCTGCAGAGCTATGCCCAGGCACTCGGCCGCAGCCGCAACCTGCAGGCGCTGCTCAATTCGCTCTATCTCGGCGCGGCGGTCACCGCGCTGGCGTTGCTGCTGGGCGTGCCGCTGGCGCTCGCGGTCTCGCGCACCAACATGCCGGGCCGAGGCTTCACGCACCTGAGCGTGCTCGCGGCCTTCGTGATGCCCAACTTCCTCGGCGCCATCGCCTGGATCCTGCTCGCGGGCCCGAACGCGGGTTGGCTCAACCGACTGGTGGTCGAGCTCCTGGGCACCGCCAAGGGGCCGTTCAACATCTTCAGCTTCTGGGGCCTGGCCTTCGTCATCGCGCTGTACACCTACCCGCTGATCTACGTGTTCACGAAGTCGGCGCTCGACCTGGTATCGACCGAGCTCGAGGATGCGGCATCGATCCATGGCGCCGGCAAGTTCCAGACCATGGCACGGGTGACGCTGCCGCTGGTGCTGCCCTCGATCGTGGGCGCGGCGATCCTGATCTTTCTCGAGGCGATCGCGCTCTACGGAACGCCGGCGCTGATCGCGATTCCGGCGCGCATCAACCTCGCGACGACGCAGATCGTGTCGTTCTTCCAGTATCCGCTGCAGGTCGAGCGCGCCGCGGCCTTTTCGATGCCGATCCTGCTGTTGACCATCGTGCTGCTGATGCTGCAGCGCAAGCTGCTCGCGCGCCGCGGTTACGTGTCGGTGTCGGGCAAGGGCGGCGAGCGCCGGCCCTTCGACATCGGCTCGTGGAAGTGGCTGCTGCTGGGCTATTCGGTGCTGGTCGCGCTGCTCACGGTGATCCTGCCGCTGGCCATCCTGATCCTGGCGTCGCTGTCCAAGGCCTGGGGCCGCGGGCTGTCGCTGGACAACCTGACGCTGGCGAACTTCCACAGCATCTTCTTCGAGCAGCTGACCGTGCGCGCGGCCATCCTCAACACCGTGCTGTACTCCGGCGCCACCGCGCTGGTGTGCGTGGGCATGGGCATCTGCATCGCCTACGCCACGCAGCGGCGCATCACCCCTTTTCCCACCTTCGTGCAGTTCATGGCGCTGGCACCGGTGGCCGTCCCGGGGTTGATCCTGGCCATCGGCCTGTATGCGGCCTATGCCGGGCCGCCTTTCAGCCTCTACGGCATGGGCGTGCTGATCGTGATCGCCTTCACAACGCGCTTCCTGCCGATCTCGGTGGCGGCGAGTTCGGCCGGCGTGCGCGCACTCAACCCGGAGCTCGAGGAGGCGGTGCGCATCCTCGGCGGCGGACGCCTCACGGTGCTCACGCAGGTGGTGGCGCCGCTGCTCAAGAAGACGCTGGTGGGGGCCTTCATCCTGGTGTTCGTCATCTGCACGAAGGAGCTGTCGACCGCGGTCTTCCTCACCGGTCCCGAATCGCGTGTGGTGTCGGTGCTGACGCTCGACCTCAGCGAACAGGGCAACTACGAGACGCTCGCCGCGATGGGCGTGGTGCTGGTGGTGATCGTGACCATCGTCGTGGGAATCGGCATGAGGCTCGCGGGCCGCGACTTCATGCTGCGCCGCTCCTGAACCCGCATGCACACAAAAGAGAACCGACGCATGTCCAAACTCGAACTCAGGAACCTCAGCAAGCGCTACGGCGCGACGCCGGTGGTCGATGCGGTCTCGCTGCAGCTGCAGCGCGGCGAACTGGTCACGCTGCTGGGCCCCTCGGGCTGCGGCAAGACCACCACGCTGCGCATGATCGCGGGCTTCATCGAGCCGTCGGACGGCACGATCGTGGTCGACGGCGCCGAGATCTCGTCGCCCGCGCGCTCGGTGTCGCCCGAGCACCGCGGCATGTCGATGATCTTTCAGAGCTACGCGATCTGGCCGAACATGACGGTGGCGCAGAACGTGGGCTTCGGCCTGCGGGTGCGCAAGACACCCGATGCGGAGATCGCGCGGCGCGTGGCGGAGATGCTCGACGTGGTCAAGCTCGGCGCCCTCGCGCAGCGTTATCCGGCCGAGCTCTCGGGCGGACAGCAGCAGCGCGTGGCGCTGGCGCGCGCGATGATCGTGCGGCCCGAAGTGCTGCTGCTCGACGAGCCGCTGTCCAATCTCGACGCGAATCTGCGCGAGGAGATGGCCACCGAGATCCGCCGGCTGCACGACCAGTTCCACTTCACCACGGTCTACGTGACGCACGACCAGGCCGAGGCGATGGCGATCTCCGACCGCATCGCGGTGTTGCACCAGGGCCGGCTCGAGCAGATCGACACCCCGTGGAACCTCTACAACCGCCCGCGAACGCCCTTCGTCGCGGGCTTCATCGGCAAGACCAACCTGGTCGAGGGCGAGCTCGACGGCGACCGCCTGCGGCTCGACGGGCTGGCGGCGGGCTTCGCGCTGCCCGGGGGCGCGGCCGGCGGCGCCCGCCTGCTGGCCTCGATCCGGCCCCAGTCGCTGTACCTCGATGCCGCGCCCGCGGGCGCGGTGGCGCTGGGCGACGTCTCGGTCGTCGGACGCACCTACCTCGGCGAATACTGGAACTACCTGGTGCGACCCAGCGGAGGCGGGGCGTCGCTCAAGGTGCACGCGGCGCCGTCCACGGTGCTCGAGATCGGCCAGCGCTCGACGATCTATGTCGACCCCGGCGCCGTGGCCGCCATCCAGTGATGCATCCACCGCACGAGTCCACCATGCCCCATTCCATCGAATCCGATCTGCCGCTCACGGGCTGCCGCGTGCTCGACCTCACCATCGCGCGCGCGGGCCCGGTCGCGGTGCGCCTGCTGGCCGACTGGGGCGCCGACGTGGTGCGCATCGACCCGCCCGACCGCAAGCCCACGCTCGGGCCGCGCCGCGGCTCCGACGAACAGAACCTGCACCGCAACAAGCGCAGCCTGAGCGTCAACCTCAAGACCCCTGAAGGCATGCGCGTGCTGCGCCAGCTCGTCGAGCGCAGCGACGTCGTGGTCGAGAATTTCCGCGCCTCGGTCAAGGAGCGCTTGGGCCTGAGCTACGAGGCGTTGCGCGCGATCAATCCGCGGATCATCCTGGCCAGCATCTCGGGCTTCGGCCAGACCGGCCCGTACGCGGGCCGCCCGGGCCTCGACCAGATCGTGCAGGGCATGAGCGGGCTGAGTTCGGTCACGGGCGAACCCGGGCGTGGTCCCTACCGCACCGGCATCGCGATCTCCGACACCACCTCGGGCATGTTCCTGGGCCAGGGCATCCTGCTGGCCTTGCTGCACCGCCAACGCACGGGCCGCGGCCAGTGGGTGCATACCTCGCTGCTGGAGGCCATGCTCAACAAGCTCGACTTCCAGGGCGCGCGCTACACGGTCGAGGGCGAGGTGCCGCGGCAGGAGGGCAATTCGCATCCCACGCTGGTGCCGATGGGCACGTTCGATGCCCGCGACGGAAAGGTCAACATCTGCGGGCCTGGCGCCGCGATGTGGGCCCGGCTGTGCGAGGTGCTCGGCGCCCCGCATCTGGCGCAGGACGAGCGCTACAAGGACCAGCCCTCGCGTCTCGCGCACCGGCGCGAGCTCGAGGAGGCCATTAGCGCCATCACGCGCGGCCTGGGCGTGCGCGAACTGGTGGAGCGGCTGAACGATGCAGGCGTGCCCTGCGGCCCCGTCTACGACATCGGCCAGGCCTTCGAGGATGCGCAGGCCCGGCACCTGCGCATGACGCGTCCGGCGCCCCATGCGGCGCTGGGTACGCTGGAACTGCTGCGCTCGCCGATCAACCTGTCGGACTGCCCGCACGCCGAGGCCTTCCATCGCGCGGCGCCCGATGCGGGCGAGCACACCGATGAAGTGCTGCGCGAGCTCGGCTACGGCGACGAGTCCGTCGCGTCGCTGCGCAAGGAAGGGGTGGTGGCATGAAGGCGCAAGACCGAGTCCTGCAGTCGCTGGGCACGGGCCGCATCCTTGGCGAAGTGCGCGAGGGCATCGGCTGGATCACTTTCAACCATCCCGAGCGCCGCAACGCGATGTCGCTGGACATGTGGCAGGGACTGGGCGCGGTGGCGGAGGCCTTCGAGCGCGATCCGGGCGTGCGGGTGGTCGTGATGAAGGGCGCGGGTGGCAAGGCCTTCGTCTCGGGCGCCGACATCTCCGAGTTCGAGCAGCACCGCGCCGACGCGGCGCAGAAGAAGAGCTACGACGAGGTGGCCGCTCGCGGCCATGCCGGCCTGGCCGCGTTGAGCAAGCCGCTGGTCGCGATGATCCAGGGCTACTGCGTGGGCGGCGGCCTGGCCATCGCGCTGGCTGCCGACATCCGGATCGCGGCGTCGTCCTCGCGCTTCGCCATTCCGGCCGCCAGGCTCGGCCTGGGCTACGACTACCGTGGCGTGGCCGCGCTGGCGCGGCTGGTCGGGCCGTCGGCCGCGAAGGACATCCTCTTCAGCGCGCGCTTCCTCGAAGCCCCCGAGGCCTTGCGGCTCGGTCTGGTCAACACGGTGGTCGAGGATGTCGCGCTCGATGAAGCCGTGAGCGCCTATGCGCAGAGGATCGCCGCGAATGCGCCGCTCACGGTGCACGCCGCCAAGAAAGCCATCCAGGCGTTCGAACGCTACTCGGACAGCGCCGCGGCCGACGAGATCGCGCCGCTCGTGCTGCAATGCTTCGACAGCGAAGACTACAGGGAGGGCCGCCGCGCCTTCCTCGCCAAACGTCCTCCCATTTTCCAAGGCCGATGAACGCGATCACCGAACCCACCGAGTCCTCCGACCTGCCCGAGCTTCGCATCGAGGGCGCGGTCGCGACCATTCGCCTGCGGCGCCCCGCACAAGCCAACCGCCTGAGCGCCGACGACCTCGAGCGGCTGGCCGCGCTGATTGCCGAGGTCGACGCGCGGCCCGAAGTGCTGGTGCTGCTGTTGCGCGGCAGCGGCAAGTATTTTTGCAGCGGCTACGACATCGGCAGCATCGGCGCAGAGCGCAAGGTCGACTTCGAGGGGGTGGTCGATGCGCTGGAGATGGCGCGTGCAGTCACGGTGGCGGTGCTGCATGGCGGCGTGTACGGCGGCGCGACCGATCTCGCCCTCGCCTGCGATTTCCGTGTCGGGACCACGGGCATCGACATGTTCATGCCCGCCGCACGCCTCGGCTTGCACTACTACCGCTCGGGCCTGGAGCGCTACGTGAGCCGCCTCGGCCTGGACAACGCCAAGCTGCTGTTCCTGACGGCGCGCAAGATCGATGCCGTGGAGATGAAGCGCATCGGCTACCTGACGCAGCTCGTCGAGCCCGATCAGCTGGAGGAGGAGATCAGTGCCCTGGTGCGCGACTGCGCGTCGATGGCGCCGATCGCGCTGACCGGCATGAAGCATCACCTCAACCGCATCGCGCGCGGCACGCTCGACCCGCAGGCGCTCGACGCGAGCATTCGCAGGGCCTACCTCTCGGAAGATCTGCGCGAGGGGCAATCGGCCTGGGCGCAGAAGAGAGCGGCGAAGTTCCAGGGGAAATAGAGAGCAGCGGCGCTGGAAACCATGGCCTCGAGTGCGGCCGCCAGCGCTCCGTTTGATCGCCAGAGCAACTCTGCCAAGTCGCGACGAGGACGCAGACAAGTGTGTTCGGCGTCGCTCAATGCCTCGTAGTCGTCAGCACTCGCTGCGGACCGACCATCCCGATCTCAGGGAGCCTCGTTGCCGCGCTTGATGCAGGCGGGCCCAGAAATTTCGACCTCATGGCCTGGGTCGATACAGCGCGACACCGACCCAGTTTCAGCTTGGCGTCGATGGGTTGACTCATGTGAAGGTCGCCGTGGCAAAGCAGCCTACACAGACGACGCTAATAAGGTGGTCGAGGAGATGGGCAAGGCGGTCGAATAGAGAATCCGGCGCCATTCACTTGCGTTGCAGCATCACCCAAGCTTGCCTCTTGTCGGCGTCTACGCGGCGAGCCATGTTTCGGTGGAAATCTACGAAGGGCGTGTAACCAGCAGTCATCTCTTGTCGAACGAAGCCCTGAGCAAGCGCCAGGCCGGCGTTTTCTGGCTGCTTGCCAAGCTGTTGAAAGGGCATGAGATGAAAAGTTCTAAACACACCCACTACCTGCTGTCTGATCGCGGTGCGTTCCGTGGTTCAGCCAGCGAGTCGACTCATAACGGGTCGCGATCGACACCCCGCTGGGGCGGGATGCGGCTCCCTCCATCGTTCCATCCAGTGCCGAGTTGCACAGCATCTTGTGGAGCGCCCATCGCTTCCTGGCGTTCTGCTTGTTCGCCGTCTTCTTGCTGCACTTCGCCGCCGCGCTTCTTCATGCCTGGGTGCGAAGGGATGGCGTGTTCGAGACCATGACGTTTGGTCGACGAGGTGGTCGCTGATTCATTGGGCAGATCGTGAAGGCGCCCGAGTTTCAGGACCGAAGCGGCCCCGTGGTGACCGTTCAGCGTGTCTCATCAGTCCGAGGCGCTTGCTGCAATCGCGGCGCTAGGACGAAATCGGCGATGGCGTCGACGACCCCTGGTGCCAGTGGAAGGTCCGAACGGCCGTAGGTGGCGAGATTGGCGGCCCGATCGTCGGTCTCGACGGCTTTCAGCACATGGTTCGCCTCCGGAAGCAGCACCAGCTTCGACTGCGCCGCTGCCTGACGCAGCCGCTGTGCGTCCGCGACACCGACTTGGAGGTCGCGCCCGCCTTGCACGATCAGCAGGGGCTTCGTGTACCGGCCGGCCAACTTCGCGGGGTCAATGGCGAATGCGCTGATCAGGAACCCTTGCACTTTCGGGTGAAACACAGGCCGCAGCGGCGGTTGCATATCGGCCATCTCCACTCGGCGGCCGGCTTCTAGCGCATCGATGGCGGCCATGGCCTGGTCGAGCAGCAGCGCGTTGGCGGGATTGGCCCGCAACTGCTCACGCAGTACTTGACCCATTGGCCGGCCCGTGCTCGCCACCAGGACCACGCCGCAGAGGGCCGGATCCTGCCGCGCGGTCGCCGCCGCCAGTGCGACCAGTCCGCCCTCGCTGTGGCCCAGCACCCAGACGCATCCGGCGCCGGACTCTTCACGGATCGTGTCGAACCAGCGGCGCACGTCGTCCGCGTAGTCCTCGATGGTGACCGCGTCGGGGTCGGCAACCGCGCCGGCGCTGCCGTGCAGTCCGCGCTTGTCGATCCGCACCGTCGCGATCCCCTTCGCTGCGAGGCCTTCGGCCAGGAGTCGGTACGTCGAGGCCTTCACTCCCAGCGGGTTGTTGCCGTCGCGGTCCGTGGGGCCAGAGCCGGGCACGATCAGTACCACCGGAGCGCCCAGCGTATCCGGAGCAGCCGGCGACAGCAGGGTGCCCCGCAGCGGACCCCGCGGGCCGAGCACCTCCAGCGGCTTCTCGCGCGGTTCGGCGTCAGCTGCGCTGACGACAGTGACAGTGACGGCGACGGCGACGGCGACGGCGGCCCTCGCCAACAGATGGAGGAGGCAGGCATTCATTTGTTCATGGACCTTCGACTCGATCCCGCAGGAGCGGGTCGGCTAAGTCTATAAGGCCACTATCGCCATCTCGAATTGAAGACCGCGAAGAGCGACCCGAACCTGGACTTCGTCGCGGTGTCTGCACATCTTACGGTCGTACTGCGGGGGCGATTCGCGTTCTCGGCGGTGGCTCCGCTGGAATGAACCGCAGGCCATGGGGCGACTGATCGGTCTTGTTTTCCTCGCAGGCCCGGTCCATGATCAGCTGCAACGACTGGCTCGTGAGCCCCACGCGTTGAAGCAGCCGCCTCCGTTCGGGTCCGTGGTGGGTCTGTCCAGGCGACCGACTGAACGCCGCCGCCGTTCGGGCATCCGCGGCAACCCGATGGAACTCCGCCGTGCTCTCCAGGCCAAGCAGCTTCAACCATCCCGTCCGGAATTGGGTGGTGCCAACAGCCCTTAGTTGGGTGCCGGCCGGGGAGCGACGCTGCTTCCCGACCTCGAAGCCACAACGGACAGGATGGCCGCAACGGTCAGACTGGCCCCGATGCAAAGCATGGCGGCGATCAGTCCCTTGGCCATGGAGCTCGTGCCCGGCGAAGTACCCGCGACGCTGAAGAAGACGCCGCCGATGACCGCGACTCCGAGGGCGGCGCTGATCTGCAAGGCTGAGTTGGTGATGCCGGCAATCATTCCGGAGCCGCTCACCGGTGCACGGTCGATGACCGAGCGCACGAGGGTAGGCAGTGCCCATCCCTGCCCGAAACCCAGAAGTCCCACCGCAACGATGAGCGGAAACTCGGCCGGCATTTGTGCGGGGGCGCCAGCAACCAGCGCCGCAAGGTACAGGCACCCGGCCACCTCGAGCAGCATGCCGATGGCGGGCACCCAATTGCCGAAGAGACGGATGGCCAGCGGTGTCGTCAACGGACCGATGAAGAAGCCGACGCCGAAGGGCAGGAACACCAGTCCCGTTGCCAAAGGATCTAGTCCCAGGGCCGACTGTAGGTAGACGGAGAACACCAGGAAGAAGGCAGAGACGACGTAAAAGAAAAGAACGCCGGCGAGACCGCTCATCAATCCCGGCATGCGGACCAGGTCGATGCTGACGAGCGGGACGCCGCCTCGTCGAGAAAACGCCTTTTCATAGCGCCAGAAACCGAGCGCGGCGACAGGTGTCGCGATGAGCATGGCGCATGCCCACCATGGCCAGCCCCTTTCGCGCCCTTCCACCAGGGGCACGATCAGCAGGCTCAGCGTGAGCGCGCAGAGCAGAACACCGCCCCAGTCGATGGGCGCGGGGCTATCGCCACGAACGTTCGGCAGCAAGGGCAATCCACCGATCAGCACCGCGGCCACCACGGGCAAATTGATCAGGAAGATGATTCGCCACTGGAGGTGAAAGACGTCTGCGGAGATCAATGCGCCGCCCAGGGTTTGCGCGATCACTGCCGCCAGCCCGACGGTGGCGCCATAGAGGCCCAGCGCACGCGAGCGCTCCCGCACCGGGAACAGCGCATGAACGGAGGCCAGCCCTTGTGGGGCCATGGCGGCTGCGCTGAGACCTTGGAGTATGCGTCCCACGATGAGCATGGAAGGCGAGCTTGCGAGGCCGCACAGCAAGGACGTGAGTCCGAAGCCGCTGATGCCCAGCAGGAACATGCGCCGTCGGCCGAAGAGGTCGCCAAGCCGCCCACCGGTGATGAGGAAGACCGCGTAAGCCGCCGCATATCCGGAGATCACCAGTTGCAATTCAGCAGCACTCGTGCCGAGTTCGCCCTGAATGGACGGCAACGCGACATTGACGATGAAGAAGTCGAGTGGAGGCAGGAACGCCCCCACCAGCAACACCGCGAATGCGAGCCACCGACGCGAGTCTGAAGTTGTTTCTTGCATGATTTCGGTTGCGGCGGCGCGCATCAGATGGGGCGACCGAAGCGTTCCGTGCCCATGATGGGGGTCCAGTTCTGCAGCGGCGTGGCGAAATGCATGTCGAAGATGCGCTGCTGGAACGCCCATCGCCCGTCTCTTCGCTGGTAGAGGTCCTTGTACTGGCCGCTCACTTGCAGTGGTCCCTTCTCGACGTCGTAGAAGAGGCAGTCCGCCGCAACCAGGCCATGGCCGTTGTCGCCGTCGAGCGTGATGATCGCGTTCGCCATCCAGTGATGCATGTGCGGCATGCGTTTCATGTTGACGCGTGCTTGCGCCAGGATCTCATCGAGTCCTTCCGAGTTTCCATTGGCGCCGAGCAAGAGCCGAGAGTCGGGATGCCATAGGGTGGCGAGGAGTTCCACATTCATCGTGTCGAACGCTTCCGCATAGTTGGCGATCAAGGCATCGATGGCGAAGCGGCTTTCGATGGCGTCGAGGCGAGCTTCAAGTTCTTGGGACATGCGGGTTCTCCGTGAGTGAGCGGTGCGAGCGATCTGTGAGCGCACCGGGAAAATGTACCGAGTGGTACAAAAATGAGTAAAAAAAAGCGCGACTGGAGCGACCGGGGCGTGGAGCCCGCTTCCTGCGCGGGCGCCTGGTGTTCAAGCGCATGCTTCAAACGCGTCGATTTAAATATCGATTGGTACAAATATATGGCGGCGTTCGAATGCTGTCAACGGCTCGGTTCCCCCCGGTCGATTTGCCAGCCGGGAGAGGAGGTCTTTGCTTGCCGATTTATTGTGTATCGACTAGTATGTAATTTTGAACTGGCGGAGATCTTCATGGCTCAGCGAGGCCGACCGCGCGCATTCGACCGGGATGCGGCCCTTACCTCGGCCATGCACCTGTTCTGGGAGCATGGCTTTGAATCGACCTCGCTGTCGCAACTGAAGGCGGCGATGGGCAGTGGCATCTCCGCGCCCAGCTTCTATGCGGCCTTCGAGTCCAAGGAAGCGTTATACAAAGAGGCGCTGGATCGATACATGGAGATCTACGGCCACTTGACCAGAAGCCTGCATGATCCTTCCCTAGAGCCGCGAGAAGCGGTGTTCCTTGCATTGAAGCGCTCGGCAAAGATGCAGTGGGAGGGAGGGCACCCCAAGGGTTGCATGGTTGCGTTGGGCGTGATGGGAGCCTGTTCGTCGGGCAGCGAAACCATCACCGCAATGCTCCGAGAGGTGCGCAGTCGCACCCGCGCTGGATTCCATGCCTGCGTCGAGCGGGCCATCAAAAGCGGGGAACTGCGCAAGTCCACGAACCCGGCTTCGATGGCCGCCGCGTTCGACAGTTTCTTCTTGGGTCTGTCCGTCCTGGCCCGCGATCGTGTGCGGCTCGCGGTCGTCGAGGAATCCGTGGTCGAAGCCATGGGCATCTGGGATGCCGCGCTGGATCGATCCGATCATCCAGCCTGAGCTTTCGGTCGACTGGCAATGAACGCGCAGAGCATTGCGCTGCCGTGCGCCACGCTCTGGCGAACGGTCGGCTAGCCAAGGCCTGCGCCACCCGACCACCTCTATCCGCGGCAACGTCTTCGGCATGACCGGCATGGCGATCGCCGTGCTGACCACCGGCGCGCTGATCTACAAGCTCGCCAGCGGCAACCTCGAGGGCCTGGCCTACGTGCTGGTCGCGCGGGTCGTGGGCGGGGGCCTCGGCGCCTACATGGCCAACAAGGTCGAGATGACCAAGATGCCCGAGCTCGTGGCCTTCATGCACAGCATGATCGGCCTGGCGGCCGTGTTCATCGCGGTGGCCGCCGTGGCCGAGCCGCCTGCCTCCAACATCGCGCTCAAGGGGACCCGATCCCCGCGGGGAACCGCCTGGAGCTGTTCCTGGGCGCGGCCATCGGCGCCATCACCTTCAGCGGCTCGGTGATCGCCTTCGGCAGCGCCCCCGCCGGCGGCTGCGCGCGAGGCGAAACCTTGGGCAAGCCCGCGTGGCGTGGCGTTCAGGGAAAGGCGCTGGCCAAGCCGGTGCGCGGCGTGGCACCGCCGCCCGGCCCGATTTCCAAGTAGGCGTCGCTGGCAGGCGTGTAGGCTTTCCACTCCGGCGCGTCCATGCTGGGATTGCCATCCTTCGCGAAACGGGTCCATAGCGTCATGGTGGTTTCAGTGATGGCTTCGTCGTTCGGTCCCCAGCCCATCGACGCCTGGACATCGGCCGCATCCCCAGCGGTGCCGGTGATGCCATTGCCATTGAGGTCACCGATGGGCGCCTTCGCGCCGGCCGGCGTGAGCACCAGACCCATCACGTAGTTCGTCACCATGCCTTGCGGGTAGCCGAACAGGTAGGGCAACTCGCCGCTGTGGCCGCTGCGCAGGCCCATCGCCGACCAGCCGTCCGGGACGCGGCTGAACCGGTACACGTACTGGGGCGAGCGATAGGTTGCCGCGCGCTGCGCCATGAATACCGGCAGCGACGCGCGCAGCGAGGGATAGTCGCCAGAGGTCGCTCCCACCATCAGCGGCACGTCGCTGGGCATACCCTCCGCCATGTTCTGACCGTAGGTCTTCACCATGTGACGATGATCCACATTGGGTCGGTAGGTCTCGCGCGGGATGCCCGCGTCGAGGTCGGCTTGGGTGTAGGCGGTCCACGGCAAGGCGCGTGCCTGTGCCAACGTGGTCGCACCGACGCGCTCGAACACGGCCTTGCCGATCGCCTCGCCGCCGGCCAGCGAGCTCGCTGGTGTTCCGCCTGTCGCGATGGCATTGGCGCCGCTCTGCACAATGGCCTTGTGGAACAAGCCGACAGCCTCGGGCGCGTTCATGAGGCCATAGACCTTCCCGCCGCCACCCGATTGGCCGAAGATGGTCACGTTGCCGGGATCGCCGCCGAACGCAGCGATGTTCGATTTCACCCACTGGAGCGCCATCACCAGGTCCATCTGGCCGTAGTTCCCCGAGCCGCCGTGGCCGCTTTCCGCACTCAGCAGCGGATGCGCGAGATAGCCGAACGGCCCCAGCCGGTGGTTGACGGTGACCAGCACCACGCCCTTGGTGGTCAATCCATCTGGATTGTTGTACTGCTTGGAGTTGGCTGTGAGGATTGCGAACGAGCCACCGTGGAACCACACCATCACCGGCAGCTTCGACGCGCTTTTGGGCGCCGTCACATGCAGGTACAGCGAATCCTCGCTCATGCCGCCTTCGCCCAAAGCTTCCATCGTCGGGTTCTGCGCCGACTGGTCGGGCCAGGCGATGGCCTGGCGCACACCGCTCCAGGGTGTGGGCGATTGCGGTGCGCGCCAACGCAATGGACCGACCGGCGGTTGCGCGTACGGAATACCGAGGTACTGCCACGTGCCGGCATTTGCCTCGAAGCCCCGTAGCGAACCGCCCGTGGTGGCCACGAGGTGGCGCGTGCGCGCGCTGCGCGTGTAGTGTTCCTGTGCCGCTGCGGTGGTCCTGGCCGTGCGCGGTCGCGGGTCGAGGTCGGAGAAGGCGCCTGCCGTTTCGATCGCTGCGAGCAGGGGCGCAATGCTGGCACGGAACGCGGCCGCGGGCTGTGCGAAATCGATCGCGGCGGCATGACGCGAGACCGCTTGGCGGATCGCTTCGGTGATCTGTATGCCGTTGTTGAGGTCACCGTCGGCATCGAGGGATTGCAGCAGCACCAGGCGGTTGCTCACACGCACGTCACTGGTCGTGCTGTCGGCCCCGACCCAGGCGAGCGGCGAGACGGCGGCCGATGCCGGTGTCGAGCCCAGCGGCAATGTACCGATCGAGAAGCTCAAGGTCTCGCCGGCCGCATAGCGGTACCGGCCTTCGGCATCGGTGGTGCGCGCGCCGCTCAGTGAGCCGCGGTAATCGAGTCCCGACACAGGGTCACCCGTGAACGTGCCCGTGAGCTTGGGCTGAGTATCTGGCGCGGTGTCGCCCGCAGGCGGCGCGACGAACGCGAGGCTGGCGCCATTGCCGCCACCTCCGCAGCCGAGCAGGGCGACGGTGCTCGCCCAGGCTGCGAGGCAAAGGACGCGCGAGCGGCGCCGCTCGGCGCGGGCCGTGTGTGAGTGCATGAAGGTCTCCTTGTGGTGTGATGTGCGGGAACGAAAGGCCCGGCCGCGCCGCCGCGCCGCCGCGCCTTCCGCGCTCTGGCGATACGGCGCTCAGGCAGCGCGCTCAGGGAAAGACGCTCGACAGGCCGGTGCGGACCACGGGCGCGGCGCCGAGTTCGACGAAGCGGTCGTTCGCGGGCGTGTAGGCAGGCCAGTCAATCAATCCCGCGACGCTTGGGTTGCCGGTTTTGGCGAACTGGGTCCAGATCGCCATGCTGTTCTCGATGGCCTTCGCATCAGCGCTGTCGAAACCGGCCGAGGCAAGGATGTCCTGCGTGTCGCCCGCGGAGCCGCTGACGCCGTTGCCGTTGAGGTCTCCAATGGCGAGCTTGCCGCCGGTGGCTGGGTCGATCACCAGGTCGAGCAGGTAGTGGGTGACGACGCTCTCAGGCGCATTGAAGACGTAAGCCAGCTCGCCCGCGTGATACGTTTTCACGCCCCTGGCGCGCCAGCCGCCCGGCACCTGGCTGAAGAGGGCCGCATAGTGCCGGCTGGCGCTGTGCGTCGTCATCCAGGGAAACACGTTCTTCACCGTCTCGATCGGGTCGGGGGTGTCGTTGGTGTTGACCACGATCATGAAGGGCACGTCGTTGTGTCGGCGCGACTCGAAACTCACGCGCTCGCTGTACGGCAGATAGCCGTTGTCGATGTTGGTGTAGGGCACGAGCACGGAAGCCGCTGCGACCACCTCGGTCCAGGGGCGGCTGCGCATCTCCTCGAGCGAGGCCGCGCCCAGCCGCTTCTGGAGCGCGAGTCCGACCGCCTCGGCCGAGGCCAGCGTGCGGGTGTCGGGAATCAGCGTGCCGCTCTGGCTGATCGCCTTGTGGAAAAGGCCGGCCGCGCTCGGCGATGCCATGAGTGAAAGCACCTTGCGCCCGCCACCGGACTCGCCGAAGACGGTCACGTTGTCGGGGTCGCCGCCGAAGGCCGCGATGTTCGCCTTGACCCACTGCAGTGCCATCACCAGGTCCATCTGCCCGTAGTTGCCCGAGCCGCCGTGACCGCTCTCGGCGCTGAGCGCGGGGTGCGCGATGTAGCCGAGGGCGCCGAGGCGATGGTTCACCGAGACTTGCACCACGCCCTTGCTGACGAGGGCATTCGGGTTGTTGAAAGGCTTGGTGTTGCTCGTGAGCGAAGTGAACCCGCCGCCGTGGAACCACACCATGACCGGCAGCTTGGAGGCCGACTTGGGTGCCGTCACGTTGAGATACAGCGAGTCTTCGCTCATGCCGCCCTCGCCGAAGCGCTCGAGCGCTTGGACCTGTGCGGCCTGATCTGCCCAGGCCACCGCCTCGCGCACCCCGCTCCAGGGCTGGGGCGCTTGCGGCGCGCGCCAGCGCAGCGCGCCGACCGGCGGCTGCGCGTAGGGAATGCCAAGGTATTGCCAGGTCGTGGCGCTGGACTCGAAGCCGCGCAGCGGACCGCCTGTGGTGGTCACGACGTTGCGCGCGGCGGTGGCGCGGGTGTAGTGCTCCTGCGCGGCGACGGCGCCGCGCGCGCTGCGCGGACGCGGATCGAGATCCGTGAAGGCGCCGGCCGCATCGAGCGCTGCGAGCAATGGTGCGAGGCTTGCGCGGAAGGCCGTGGCCGTTTGGGAGAAATCGATGGCCGCGGCATGCCTGGACACGATATCGCGAATTGCGCCGGTGACCTGAATGCCGTTGTTGAGGTCGCCGTCGGCATCGAGCGTCTGCAGCAGTACGAGGCGATTGGTGGCGCGGGGGTCGGCCGGCGAACTGGCGCCGCCGATGCTCAGCGGCGACAGCGCGTCCGCGGCGGGCGCGGTGCCTAGCGGCAATTCACCAATCGAAAAGCTCAGCGTTTCGCCTGGCGCATAGTCGTAGCGCCCCTGCGCGTCTGTCTTACGCGCCCCTGTGACGGAGCCACGGTAGTCGAGGCCAACAACCGGTCCGCCTGCGAACACGCCGATGAGCCGGGGCTGGTTGT
The DNA here is from genome assembly GCF_047325085.1 of Variovorax sp. Varisp41. NCBI lineage: Bacteria > Pseudomonadati > Pseudomonadota > Betaproteobacteria > Burkholderiales > Comamonadaceae > Variovorax > Variovorax sp. Varisp41. The sequence continues at coordinate 1,404,844 of NZ_CP168541.1, read as the reverse complement.
CCGGTGCAGGCTCATGGCTGCCGTCGGGCGCCGGCACCGTGGGCCACGATATGAAACTGGCGCTGCTCCCTCCTCCGCCGCCACAGCCCAGCAAGAAGGCGGTAGCGGCGCAAGCGGCCATCCACCGCGTGCCGCAACGGCGCCCCTCGGGCGATGCCATGCCTTTGATCATCCATATCTCCTTCGGTTATTTGACGTACGGGGGTCCCCGCGCGGGGCCGAGCCGGCCCAGATGGAATGGGTGAATAATTCCATTGAATTAATTCAATCGAATTAGAACTAACCCTAGCCGGGCCAGCGGTCACAATCTGCGTCCCATGCCCAGTCCTGCAACGAGCCCGAAGGAAAAACGCCCACCCGCGCTGGCGGCGTCGGCCGCCGCCACGCGCGAGCGCCTGCTGCTGGAAGCCATGCGGTTGTTCGCGCGCGAGGGCATGAATGCCGTGTCGCTGCGCAGGATCGTCGCGGCCGCGGGCGCGGGCAACCTGTCGGCGCTGCACTACCACTTCGGAAATCGCGAGAGTGTGGTGACCGAGGTGGCGCGGATGCTCCAGCGTATCCTCGAGCCGCGCTGCCGCGCGCGGCTCGAGGCGCTGGACAGGGGACCGCACACCGTGCGCGACGTGCTGGACGCGGCCTTCGGTCCGATGATCGACATGCTGTCCGAGGCCGGGCTGGGCCGCGACGCCGTATGCTTCATCGGCCGGCTCGGCTGGGATTTCGGCGAGGAAGGCCAGAAAATTTCGGCCGACATGCACCGCGACATACTGACGCTCGCACTGGACAGGCTTGCCGCGCTGATCCCGGCGGTACCCCTCGAAGTTCTGAAGTTCCGCCTCCTCCTGACGATGAACTCGTTGTACTACGGCATCTCGTACCGCAGCTACGCCATGCGCTCACCCTTCGGGCCGCTGTCGATCGGGCGACGTGGCAACGAAGTACAGGAGCGGGCGCTGTTCATGGACTATCTCGAAGCCGGTATCCGGCATCCGTGACGCTCGAGCTTGAGCAGGATCGGCAGGCGTGCCGTTGAATGCAGTGCGCCCGGCCAGACGCCACGGCTTCCATGATCAGCTTCATCGACCATGGCTTGTGGCGCCGACCGACACCGCGCACCCTTTGGCGAACGGCTTGTCTTGCGGATAGTCAAAAGTCCTACATCGATCTTGCAGGCCCCAGGGTAGAAACGATGACCCAGGAGTTCGGAATGACCACCATTGCATTCGATAAACGCTATGAGGCGTGGGCTGCAGCTGAGGCGGCGGTCTATGAGGCGATGATTCGGCTCGGTCCGCTCGGCCATGCGGAGGTCACGCCTTTGCGTGTGCGGGCCGATGAGCTGCTGCGCGAACTCTGGGAAGAACCAGATCTCTTTGAGGCCATCAGCGAGTCCCGCGATCAGTTTGAGTTTGCGCATGCCTCGCGGGCTGTCTAGGTGCCCGTGTTGAGATCAGCGGCAAGCTTGCCTCCGACAGCGTGATCTTTGGCCGGACCACCGGTTGGGAAACAAGATCTCATCGAGGCGTTCCTCTCGCCTCCGGCTGGGAGCGCCAGGTTGCAGCAAGCTTGCAGTAGGCGCTCGGTCGCCGCCAGCTTCTGTTCACGTTCTCGGCGTCACCCGCGTTCCTCTTGCTCTTCGCGTTCCCGCGTCCTCGCGCCGCCGCGCCTTCGACGTGCAAAGAATCAAAGCTGTCTGACATGGCGTAAAGCGCGGGAACCCTACATTTCTGACGCCACGGCTGCGTCGTGGCACCTTGCTGTAAACCTCAGCCCGGCCCAGTGCCGGGCTCTTTTTTGGGGATCGCTGTGACAAGTCGAACGTCTCTTGAAATCTTGCCGAGTGGGACCTAGATTGATCACCGTCGAAGTTTTGGTCAACTGAAAAGGAGGTTTCCATGACCATGAACTTGTTGCGGCAGATCGCGACGTCCCGCCTGCCGGTCTCGTTCTATCGACCCGAAGATATCGACCAAGTCCGCATCCTCAGAGCAGCGGGGCTGGTTGTGGCGCTGGTTCCGGCGCCAACCAATCCGCTCACGCTGGCGGGCGACGGCTTGGCTGCTCAGGTGCTCGCAGTCACGCAAAAGGGGCGTGAAGAGCTCGCCAAATTCGACTACCCGCAGTCGCCGTCGCGGCCGCCGCTGTGGCGCCAACGAATGTCACGCATCGTCACGCGGCGTCGCAGATCACCGTCTTCCGACTCACCCACCTCTGCACGAATGCAGTAGCACAAGAAAAGATGGGTCCGCTCGAGCGCGCGCTGCTTTGATCATTCACGGCAGCGCGTGCCGTCTCGACGGCCGAGCTTGTAGCTTCGCCGTGTTTGTCGGGTTCTTGGATTTCGATTCGGACGTCGTGTGGCTATTCTGCCCGTGTCGCAACGATGGCCTCGGAGCCTTCAATGGACCGTAGGTCACTGCGAGCCTGCCGGCCATGCTGACCCTAGGGTTCGCCCTGCTCGGAAACATCAATCGCAGCGATGTGCCTGCAGATTCACTCTTAACTATCGGCCGCGATGTCTACCAACGGTCATTCACGCTGTTCGGGTGAGGACCTTGTGAGCACGCGCGAATGCTTCCAGCGAAAGGAAAGCGCCATCACAGCAACGAGACCTCGACGCCGTCGGCCGCCACCATCAACCCGGGAGTGTCCTCAGCGATCTCGATCGGCACTCCCATGTGGGTGAAAAAGTCGCTCTTGTTCGAGCCGCAGAGCTTCAGCACGCGCACGTATTCCGCGTGCTGTGCGCGCGTCATCAGAAATTTTTGCGGGTAAGCATTGGCGTGGGCCTTCCAATGGGCCGACAGCTTTTCGGTCATTGAGAGATAGAGAGACGGCATACGTAAAATGACATTGCTGAGGGCACAGGGATTTAGTAGATTTTCGTGCCCGTTGGAGAAGGCTGGCATGCCAATGGATTTTTTGCGTCGCATCAAGGACGCCAGGTTTCCGCTCGAGCTTCATGACGAAGCAGATATTCGAAATTCGATTGTTCTCGAAGCGGCCGAATTGATCAAAGCCCAGTTGCCGGGCGTCGGCGCCCCGCCTGCGGACGCCAGCGTCATCATTTTTCGCATCACGCCTCAAGGAAGAGCCGCCCTGTCCATGGGCAAGCCGATATAGCTTGGTCGGAGAATGCTTGGGCCCCCATCTGCTCTCGACTCGAGATCATCATGGTCGGTCGCTCCATGCGTCGTTACTCTGAGTGTCCAGCCAGCTCGAAAGGGCGCTCTTCCGCCGGTCGGATGCGAAAGGGACAGGCCTTTCTCGACGCGCAGGGGCGTAGTTCGATGCACGAGTCTGAGTGCTTGGCGAGCGCGGTTAGCGCTGCTCAGCCTTGTGCCGGCAGCAGCGTGGACGCTCGCACGTGCAGACGCTTTTCGAGGTGACACCAAAGGAAGTTTGCTGTCGTCTTTTTTCTGCAGGCTCTCATTGGCGTTCGCAGCACCCGTTCGCGTTGCTCGGTAGGTCCTCCGTGGGGAGACGCAGCGAGACAAGCCAGCAGACAAAGCATTTGCGAGAATGGATACATGCTTCTTCCTCCTCCAAACGGTACGGACCGTGTGCAGGGCCTCGCGGCGCGCCTCGGGTGCACCGTGGCCGATCACTGTGAACTCTATGGGCAATTCAAGCCCGCTCTTCTGGGCAGCTTCTCAGGGCTCGCGCTGACGCTCAAGGAATTTGGGGGGCGTTGGGACAAGGTGGAACGTGTGTACGTTTTCGCCAGTTGGCCCATGCTTGAGGCCGCTTTGGAATACTGCATCAGGCACAAGGAAGAAGCCCGCCCTTCGATTTGAATGCTGCGGCCTGAAACGGCGCGGTCGATTGTCGAGCGCGCCGCGGCGGTCTTCTTTTTTGCGTCCCAGCTCGATGTCAGCCGTCGCCGCGACGCCGAGGAAGCACTCGCACAAGCGCACAAGATGGAGGCTCTCGGGCAACTCACAGGCGGTATCTCGCACGACTTCAGTAACCTGCTTCAGGTGATGTCAGGTCATCTGGACATACGGAGGTGAAGTTGGAAAGGGGCATGCTCGAAGAGGGCACCGTTCGTCGAGGGGTTGAGAGCCTGCGTTCGACAATCTTTAAAGCATCAACGCTGACCCAGCAGCTGCTTGCTTTCTCGAGGTGCCAAAGACTGCGCGGCCGAGTGGTAGGGATCAACGCGGTGGCACAAGGAATGTCCGAGTTGGCCGCGCGCACTCTCGGTGATTTGATCTATGTCGAATTCGACCTGGCGCCCAACGCGGGGAATTTGGAGATCGACGTGACGCAACTTGAGGTGGCCAGCTTGAATGTTTTGGTCAACTCACGCGATGCAATGCCCGGCGGAGGGTCGATCAAGCTGCGTACGCACCCGTTGAGGTTGCGCTTGGCAGTCCGACGGCGCTCGAGGGACTGGCGCCAGGCCCGTATGCTGCTGTCTGCATCTCCGATTCCGGCCTGGGAATAGATTTGGCAATCCCGCCTCGGGTGATGGCCCCCTTTTTTACGACAAAAGACGAGGGGAAGGGGACAGGCCCTGATTTGAGGAACTGCGGCGCACCCGCGCCGCGCCGATGCACCAGTCAGAGAACGCTTTTCGGGTGCTGACCGCGTCACTGAAGCCCCCGATGTCGGGCTTGAGCTTGGCAGGCTTGTCGAGTTGAACAGCGGTCCTTCACCTTAATGTTCCTCATCAAAGGCTAAGAAATCTATGAAGGAAAACTTTGTAGTTTGACTTTGTATCGGCTAGCATGGCTTGATGAATGAGCCGGTAAGCGCCCCTCACGATCTACGCGCGCACACTCTCGCTGCGGAACTGCGCATGCTGGTGGCCAAGCTCAACCGGCGACTGCGCGAGCAGTCGCATGCCGGCGATCTCACGGGCTCCCAGAAGACCGTGCTCCTGCATCTCGAGCGCGAAGGTCCGGCCACGGTGACGACGCTGGCGCGCACGGTGGGGGTGCGTCCTCAATCTATGGGCGCGACCGTGGCCGCGCTGCAAGGGGCCGGACTTGTCAGCGGTGCGCCCGACCCGGCCGATGGACGCCAGACCATCTGGTCGGTCACGCCGGTCTTTCGCCAATGGATCAAGGACGCCCGCGCCGCGCGCGAGGACTGGCTGTTCCAGGTGATCCAGACCAGGCTCGCCCCGCGCGAGCAGGAAGCGCTCGCGGCATCCATCGAACTCTTCAAACGCCTCGCCGAAGATTGAAAGCGACCCACCATGCCCGTCACCACCCTCGATCCCCAAACCGCCCTCATCGTCATCGACCTGCAAAAGGGCATCCTCGCGCTGCCCGTCGCGCATGCCACCGGCGAGATCGTGCAGCGCGCCAGCGCCCTGGCGTCTGCCTTCCGCCAACGTGCCCTGCCCGTGGTGCTCGTCAACGTGGCAGGCGGTGCCAAGGGCCGCACCCAGCAGCAGCGCCCCGGCGGCGAACTGCCCGCCGACTGGGCCGAGTTGGCCGCTGAACTCGATCGCCAGCCCGGGGATCACCTGGTCACCAAGCACACGTGGGGTGCCTTCACGAATACCGGGCTCGAATCGCACCTGAAGGCGCTGGGCGTCACGCAGGTCGTGATCGTCGGCATTGCCACCAGCATCGGCGTGGAGTCGACTGCACGCCAGGCCTACGAACTGGGTTTGAACGTCACGCTCGGCATCGATGCCATGACCGACATGAACGCCGATGCTCACGCCAACAGCATCGCCCGCATCTTTCCGCGCCTGGGCGAAACCTGCACCACGCAGGAAATCATCGACCTGCTTGCTCGGTGAGCAGCAGCACTTTCCGTTCGCTCCGGGGCTACAACTAACGCGTGTGGGCCGGTGGCGCGGCGGTGTCCAACGTGGGCACCTGGATGCAGCGCACCGCGCAGGACTGGATCGTGCTCACGCAGCTCACGCGCCACAACGCCGCCGCGGTCGGCATCGTGATGGCGCTGCAGTTCGGCCCGCAATTGCTGTTGCTGCCGCTCACCGGCTGGGCGGCCGACCATCTCGACCGGCGCAAGCTGCTGATGGTCACGCAGGCCACCATGGGTGCGTTGGCGCTCGGATTGGGTCTGCTGACACTCACCGGCCTCGTGCAGCTGTGGCATGTGTACGTGTTCGCGCTGCTGCTGGGGTGCGTGGCCGCCTTCGATGCGCCGGCGCGCCAGACTTTCGTGTCGGAACTGGTCACCGAGATCGATCTGCAAAATGCGGTGGCGCTGAACTCCACGTCGTTCAATGCCGCGCGCATGATCGGCCCGGCGGTCGCAGGCGTGCTCATTGCCGCGGTCGGCACGGGCTGGGTCTTCGTGATCAACGCGGCGTCGTACGTGGCCGTCATCGGCGCGATGAGGATGCTGCGCGTGCACGAGCTCCATCTGCGCCAGCGCGCGGTGCGCACCCGTGGCAGTTTTCTCGAGGGCTTTCGCTACGTTTGGCGGCGCCCCGACCTGAAGACCGTGCTGTTCATGCTTTTTTTCGATCGGCACCTTCGGCTTGAACTTCCCGATCTTCATTTCCACGATGTCGGTCACCGTCTTTCATGCGGGCGCTCACCAGTACGGCCTGCTGTCTTCGATCATGGCGATCGGCTCCGTCGTGGGCGCACTGCTGGCCGCGCGGCGCGACAAGCCGCGCATGGGCGTGCTCGTGGTGGGTGCTTCCGTTTTCGGCGCGGGCTGCGCGCTGGCCGCGCTGATGCCCGGCTACTGGCTCTTCGGCATGACGCTGATCGTGGTGGGTGTGGCCGCGCAAACCTTCACCACCACGGTCAACAGTTGGGTGCAGCTGTCGACCGAGCCCGCCATGCGCGGGCGCGTGCTGGCGATCCTGCTGGCGATCCTGCTCGGTTGCACGCCGATGGGTGCGCCCCTGGTCGGCTGGGTGGCCGACGCGTTCGGGGCGCGTTGGGCGATGGGAGTGGCGGCGCTGTCGGGGCTGGCCGCGGCTATCGTCGGGTGGCGCTACCTGTCGCTGTACCACCGGTCCTCGCAGGTGGGTGCTTCCCAGGAAAACTCCGAGCCATAGGACAAGTGGAAGCAATGCTGCGCCGCCGTCAGGGCGGAGCTTGTGGCGCGGGTGCTTCGCGTGGTCGCCCGATGGCGACCCACGCAGGTTGGCTGAGGTGCGGCGAGCCGGTGTCCTGTCAACCTCCGGCCTGCATAACAACTGGTCTGCGAAGTGTCGGCTGCTTCAGCATGTGTTGCACACCTTGGTAAGAAAAGCGCGCTGTTGCTAGCTCGACAACGCCGCGGTAGAAGTATTTGCTTTCAGTTCGTCGACTGAGATTGCCATCTCGGTGACTTCAAGCGGCCCATAGTTCGAGAGGAACGCAACATCAGCCGCATCGCGCCCATAGGCCAAGACGATTCGACCGCCTTGCGGTTCTGCCTGCGTCGCGTCGAAGGTATACCACCGCCCGCCGACGAAAGCCTCGAACCAGGCGTGCATGTCCATGGGCTCGAGTTGGTACAAGTAACCGACCACCATGCGGGCGGGGATGCGCAGGGCACGGCACATGCCGATAGCCACGTGTGAGAAGTCACGACACACGCCTGCGCCATCAGAAAGGGTGTCGAGCGCATCCGTGGATCCATCGCTCACGCCATACCTGTACTCAAGGTGTTCGTGGATCCAGCGTCGAATGACTTCGACTTGGGCATAGCCCGATTTGGTGTCCCCGACGATCTGGAGCGCACGGTCCTCCATCTTGTCAGAAGGGCAGTAGCGGCTTTGAAGCAAGTATTGCAGCGTGTCCGAGGGCAGGTCGCGGACCGCTACTGCTTCTGCATCGGGCGCGACGGCGATCGCAGCCTCGGCTTCCATGATCATCTCAACCTCGATGCGCATCTCGCCTTTTGGCACGGTGAGGCGCTGACACAGGTTGCCAAACACGTCGACGTATTCCGTGGTTGTCACCCACGGCTGAAGTTCGTAGCGCTCACTGACCATCCACTGCGCATCGCCACTGCGGGGGCGAAGCATCGCGACGACAGGGCAGTCACTACTTGCTTGCACTCTCATCTTGCATGTGGCGTGAAGTCGCATAGTTCTTTCTCAGTGGAGAGTGGATTTGAAAGTTGGGCGCGCGGGAATCAGCCCTGGTTGTAGCCTTTGCAGGGTGCTGCTTCTGTCAGCGAAGATCGAGTTTTCACCAGCGTTTTGATTCGCAAAAGCTTGGGCATCTAGTTCATCCGCCATGCGCGCGGTTATTAACCTACGCATTGCCAGAGCAAAACTCGTGCCCTGCCAGGTGAAGCCGTCGCGCGATGGATCGCTAGAGGCCGATGTGATGTCGGCCGCTGAAGCCTGGAGATCCCTCTCGCACGAGACGATGAGGAGGCGAGTATGCGAGATAGACACGCACCGCACCGGTCACTGATGGGGGCGTCGGAAAATCTCCCCCGTGATCTACTGCGCTGGCTTGCTTCAAGCTGTCGAGGCTGTCGCCAGAACAAGAGGTCGTTTGTACTTTGGGAAATCAATGCAAAGGAGAAAGCAAAAATTTGAAATCCATTTGCCCTCCCACTATTGCCGAAACTTACATCCCGATCAGGCTGGCCATTGCGCGTGCAATCGGACTATCAAATCGCATCTTGCCTTCGACTGCGGCGAAGCAGATGCAGTCGGTCCCGGGTGCGACGGTTGGACAATGATGGATGCTGTGATCTGCGGCATCAAAGTCACCGGTGCCAAATACCTCACGTCCGTCTGCAAAAGCGCCGTGAAGCACCTGGGTTAGCTCGGTGCCATTGTGGGTATGAAAAGGTAAGCTGCGGCCCGAGCCGATGCGCAACAGGAATAGCTTTGCATCCGGATGTGAAGGAAGGCGAAGTCTGCTCCATCGCATGCCAGGAGCGAGAAATCTCCAGGGGGTTGAGGTGCAGGCCTCTAGGGCGCGAGGCCACGCCATGCCGGCAGGCAGCGAGGGCCGCTCACCTCGTTCGAAGGTGCGCGAAGATGGCGTCTTGTGAACCGACGCTGGCTGATCAATCGCCGCGAGTGTTCGTGCCAGTGCTTGCGCCGAAAGAGATGCAGGCGGCAGGTCCTCAACTATGACCCCGCCGACTGCTTCGAAGAGTCCAAGGCGCTCCTGGCATTGAGCGCAGGTCTCGATGTGAGTGCGCACTACGAGCGTTGCGCCGATGGAGAGCGTTCCCGCGGCGAGTGAAAGCAAGAGGTCGTCAGCGGGATGATGGCGGATCATTGTTGCATTCCTTCAAGCAACTCGCGCAGGCGCGCAAGCGCCCTTCGAATGCGCGACTTCACAGTGCCTAACGGAAGCCCAAGCTCTTGCGCGATCTCTGGATGGGGGTGATCTTTGAAAAATGACAGGCTCAGCAGATGCTTCTGCTCTGGAGAAAGCTGCGACATAGCCAGTCGAATGCGTACTGCATTCTCTCCAGTCCACACACCTTCTTCCAGGGCCGGACCAGGGTCAACCAACTGCGTCGCCAGATCCTCTTCGTCTGGCACCAAGGGGACGCTGTCGCGCCGTAATGAATCCACCCGAAGATTCCTTGCGATCGCGAAGATCCATGTGGACAATGCCGCTCGCTTCGGGTCGAAGAGCTTGGCCTTTCGCCAAAGGCTCACCATCGTTTCCTGCGCCAACTCCTCGGCGGACGTCTCCGAAGAGCCACAGAGCATCATGTAAGCCTTGACCCTAGGGGCAAAATGCTTAAAGAGAGCGGCAAACGCCTGTCGGCTATTGGTCGCCGCTACCGCCTCCACCCACTCATTGAGTTGTTCGCTGGTTGGCACGGTACCTCGTCGTTGCACCTTGGTTACGACAGACAGCCAAGGCAGCTTGGACACGCCCGTGTCGGGTTCGGGCACTACGACTTCTTGAACGGCGCTCATGCCTCATATACGCCCCTTAAGCCTACTTGGATCACAAGTGAGCCATGACGGCAGGCGGAAATTGTAACAACCGAGCTGCGCAAGCCATTTTCCGGAGAGGCTGACCGCGCTCGAACTTCCGGTGGCCGTCGTTTGCGCTTGTGCGCGCACCATCAACGGCGCGGCAGCCGCGCCTTTGTGGCGGTGCGCTGGACGCGTGCCGCGCCCTGACATGAAAACCGGCCGGGTGTCGCCAGGCCGAAGCTGCTTGAAACGCCGTTGCGCCGAGGTTGAGTGTCGCTGGGAATCTGGGAAGATTTGGCGTCGCGGCCCTGGCGGCCCTCTGCTTGGAATCCCTCAATGTCGTCTCTTCAAGCCCCTCCTGATGCACTGCTGCAGGCGTTGTTGGTTCATGGCGGATGCGCCGTGTGCTGTTACGACGCTCAGAATCGCATCACCGGTTGGAACGCTCTCTATACGGAGTTCTTTCCGGAAGTCGCTTCCTGGATCCGGGTGGGAACGACGTTCGAGGAAACGTTGAAGGCGTTTCTGCGGCTACAGCATCCGGCGTCGACGCCGGAGCAGATGGTTGAGGCGACGGAAAATGGTATGTCGAGGCACCTGAACGAACAGGGACCGATCCAGTATCAGCGGGCCGACGGCCGATGGCTCGAGCTTCGCATGTTCTTGCTGCCGGAAGGTGGGCGCTTCAAGTTATGGAGAGACATCAGTACCCAAATCGCACCCGGCACGGACAGCGAACTTTTGCATCGACTTATTGCGGCGGTGAACGTGGGCATCACGGTCCATGATGCCGATGGAAGTCTGCGCTACGTGAATACGAGATTTTTCTCGGAACACTTTCTCAGTCTAATTCGGGGTGTTCCAGCAATTGAACGAAGAGTTACCCAAGCGAGCTACTGGAAGAAGTTTCACGAGATATTCGAGCGCGACGCTGAGTTCGAAAAGTTGTGCCTGAGCGAAGTTGAAGGGCCGCTGCATCACCCGGTGACACTTCAGGCGCGGTCAGGTCGCTTCTATCGTATCCAAGAACAATGGTGGGAAGATGAACTGGTCAGCATCTGGACTGATGTGACCGACGTGATTTCTCGGAAGAGAGCGCTGCAGCAGGCGCACTCAGAGCTTTCGGCGCTAAATCGCCAGTTGGTCGAGCTGTCGGAAACGGATTCGCTGACAGGTTTGGCCAATAGAAGACGATTTGGAGTACAGCTTGAACGTGCTCAGCAAGCAGTCGTTGAAGGTGCGCAAGCGGCTGTCGCAATATTCGACCTTGACTTCTTCAAGGCCGTCAACGATCGCTATGGGCATGATGCAGGAGATGTCGTATTGGTCGAAGCCGCAAAAATGCTCCAGGTTCATCAAGGTGACGACATCTGTGTTGCCAGACTTGGTGGAGAGGAGTTCGGAATGGTGTTTCGCGGCATGGAGGTTGCCAAGGTGCTAGCGGTTTGCGAGGAATTGCGTCGCGCGTTCTCTCAAGGCCATTTTAGGATCGGAGCGCAGCGTTTGCGTGTCACCGTCTCGGTTGGGGTTGCTCCATTGACCGAATACCGGAATCAGTCAGTTTCTTTGAAAAAAGCAGATGACTCGCTATGGAAAGCAAAGTCGGCCGGTCGCGACTGTGTCATGTTTGAGTTGAGCTGGCCCTATGTCCGTGACGGAGTCGACGATCTCCAAGTTGTCACGGATATCCGGGCCGACGATGAGCCTCTCAGTCCGGAAGCCTTGCGTGACAAGTATGCTCTGCCGGTCAATCAGCATCCTGTATTCACTCGGCCGCATTGGCAAGAAGCCGTACGGCGCAGAGAAACCGTAGACGACTATTGGGGATGGGTCAGCTACAAGATTGAAGCGCGAAGCCAAGACCAGTGAGCAGCGTCCATCGGTGCCACGTTGTCGGTAGGATTGGACGACGCGATTTGTCGATCCTCCTTCGGGCGCTTTGACTGGATGAAGGTGGTCGCATCGACTGGACGATTAGATGACTCTGAAATCCACGGGCTAAACATCGGCCGTTGGCTGAAGCTGCCCATTCGTCGAGCTGGCAAGTCCAGTCGGTGAGTGCAGTTTTGGCTTCGTGGCGCGAGCTGAGATTGTTGCTGGCAGGGAACTCCTGAGGCGCTACGGCCGCGCAACCGCTGAAGGCGTCTCCGGCCAGCGCTGCGGCACACGGCGGAGGCTGTCCACCGAATAGCCGAGTTCCTTCAGACGCGCCACCGCATTCTGGTAGGACGTCTCGGAGATTTGCGGCGTGCGCGCCATGATCCAAGCGTAGTCGCGGTCGCTGCGACCTATGATGGTCAGCTGGTAATCGCTGTCGATGTCGACGATCACGTATTCGGCCTTGATCGGCCAGACGAACTGCATGCCCCAAACCGCATTGTTGGTCCCGGGCACTACAGTGGCAATCGGGTTCATCGTCTTGAGCTCGCCGTCAAAGGCGCCTTCACGATAGCGGAACCGAGTGGCGATTCTGCCGTCGGGCTGCAGCGTATACGACTCGACCGCGTTGAATGCGTTGCGCTCGGGACGCGTAGGGATGTTGCCGATGACATACCAGTCGCCAACGAAGCGGTGCAGGTCGACCTGCGGCACCGGCCGGATCTTGACATTCGGTGAGACAGCACAGCTGGCGACGAATAGCGTCGCGCATAAGGCTGCAACAAGCAGTACGGTCGGCTTGACCAGCCGCGGAGAGAGGTGCTGCATAGGGGCGGGTCCGGAAGTTTGGTGCAAAGTACGGGTCGGTGCGCGCTGGATACGTCGGACGGCGCCCCGCGGCTTTGCAAGCCCGCTCAGCGCATTGGCCTGGTACGCTCCATCAACCTGGGGCGAATCCCGTGTCCTGCCCTGCCGAGGTCGTCGGGAGGGGTAGCCTTCCAGAAGATGAGGCCATTGCCAGAACCTGTCTAGGGGGTAAGGCGGCTCGCGCTGGAGGGCTTACGCATGGCTATCGATTAGCTCGACGATAAGGCGCTTGACCTGCGCACGTCCCCATCAGCCCCGCTAGTAACGACGCATCGGCTGTCCGCGTGAATCATCACTTTATGCGACCCCAGTGGGTGTCAGCTCCGGCTCTCGATGCCGTGAAGCTGACATGGAAGAAAGGTTGTTCGCGACATGGTCAATCAAATGGCGCAGACTGCTCTGCCCAACGCGCCCACACCAGTCGCGTTTAACGAAAGAAAGCCTCTTATGGTCACAGTCGCGTTATTCGTTCGCCTGGAAGCGAAGCCCGGGAAGGAGAAAGACGTCGAAGATTTTCTTCTGAGCGGTCTTCCCCTCGTCATGCAAGAGCCTGCCACTACCGCTTGGTTTGGCATTCGCCTGGGGCCAACAACCTTCGGAATCTTCGACGCCTTTCCGGACGAAGCAGGCCGCCAAGCCCATCTTTCTGGCAAGGTTGCGGCGGCTTTGATGGCACAGGCAGGTGAGCTGTTTTCCGAACCGCCGTCCATTCAGAGAGTTGACGTGCTCGCGGCAAAGTTACCCGGCTGAATATCTCTCCCGGAAATCGATGGTCGAGAGACCTTCGCCGCGCACTACACGCTGAAGCCGTCGTGCATAGGAATGTTGATGCGCAGGCGTATTGGCGAACAAGTGGCCGTGGTGGGCGTTTCCGCCTCCCAGTGCGCGGACTACGTGCGCACGCAGTCGCTGTGCGCCGGAGCGTAGCTACACCGACTTTATGCACAGTGTGACAGCGCATCGATGCGGCTCATCGCAGGACGCCCATGGTGGCGGCAAGGAGAAGTCACGATCAGGCTATTCTCTACGGCAAGTTGCGGAATTTTGGGTTACAAGCGATCGCTGCATGATCGATCCGCCACGGCGGGCTCTTATGGCGAAGGTAGAGGCGTAAGCCCATCCCGTTGGGGATCGCGAAGGAAGGTGCCGGCAGTCATGTTCGCTGCAGGCCAGTAAGCTCCATGCCGACGCCAAACGCAAAAATCGACAGGGTGCAGCGGTTGTCCGATGAAAAAGCGTCTGAGCCAACGCACACCTGAGGAATGGCTGCAACCGCTGGACGAGACTTTGCTCCGTCCAGGGCTCTTGGTGCGGCCGAGCGATTTCGCTCCCGCTGCGGTCGCATGCGATTCTTCCATGAGAGGCGTCAGCCGTCCCTCCGCTGAGCGGAAAGCCTGAGGACGGGTCACCAGATGCCCGCTTGCTCTACAGCTCCGAGACGAGACGTACTTCCTGCGCCGGGTCCTTATGAAGTATCAGCGCCCAAGTCAACTCGAACCGTTGTAGTGCTTTCTCATGGAGCGAGCTCGCTTCGAGTTGTGCTTGCGAAAACTGTCGCTGCTGCACGAACTCGTCAGCGAGAAGGGTTGGATGCGGATGCGCCTTGATCAGAGCGCGTAGAGCGGCGGTCAGCGCGATCTCCGTTCCAAGAACGCTGGCCGCTGACGCGTTTTCTGTTGCCTCATCCGGTGTGGCCATTGTGTGCCTGCCTTGCGGGTTCCGTGTTGAGGAACTCCGACTTTACTGCAAGAGGGGGCCCACGTTCCGAACACGCCAGGGCCCGGCCCATCTTCTTTCGTCTGAGCTGACGAAGATACTCGGGTCTGTGGTACCCCTCGCGCAGTGGTGCCGAAGGCGAGACCGCCACATGCGAGATGAGCTGCCGATCTTGCACGGCGCCCGTCGACATGAATTTCATGCTGCGCCTGCCCTTGTTGCTCGTGATTTGTGATGCGGCGAGGGCAGCCGTGAGGGCTGTGCGACATCCCGTGTCGCCCGTGACCCGCGACCTTCGTATGCGAACGCCGAAGCTGCAGGGAAATGTCAAGAGCTGCGCGATCGAACTCTCTCTAGGCTGTCCTCGTTTCGCCGGCTCTTGAATGCTCGTGTTTCGGCGCTCTGGACTTCCACACCCCCTCTTTTGACCGCATCACGCGGTGATGGGCGAGTCCTTTTGAAGGATCGGCTTGCAAGGTCGAGCTGAGCCTTGCCGTTGCGGTGGTTCGATTCGCATCCGACTGCGACTCATGCTTTCAGGAAAGTTGTAGCGCCGCACGGACTGGCTGGCAAGGGCAACTCCTCATCTCGCGCACGCGGAGCCAGATATGTCCTTTGCTTGAACGATCAGCTCACGCACGACCGACGCGGCCGCCTTTCCGACGACGTCATGTTGGTCGGCACCAAGATGGATTCCGTCGATTTCGCTGCGGCCCGTGATGGGGTTCAGGTCGAAGAAGTGAACAGATTTCGTCGCCGCCATCTCCGCCAACGCCGCGGCGAACCCTTTGCTTCGCTCGACCGCACCTTCAAACTTCTTCTCGTTGCCGCCCTTTGGCTGAATGATCTCCGGCGGCGCGACGACCAGGATGCGAGGCCGGGGCATGCCGGGCTCCACCGGGGCTTGGCGTACGGTCTCAACCAGCTTTCCGACGCCGGAGGCGGCTGCCCAGGCCTTGATGCCGAACGGGGCCTGGAAGTCGTTGGTTCCCAATTGAATGATCACCAACTCCAGTGGCGAGCACATCTCGATCACCTCGCCGAGACCTGACGCGCCATTTCGGCCCGGACGAAATGGATCGTCCCAGATTGTTTTTCGGCCGGGAAGGCAGTTCTCCACGATGCGAATCTCCCGCAAACCGGCGCTGTGAAGTGCGGCTTCCAGAACACCCGGCCACCGTTGGTCGAAGGCGTAACGTTCGCGGGTGCCGGGGACCATGCCCCAACTTATGCTGTCCCCGTACACAAGGATTTGCTTCATGGTCTGACCGTCTTTGTCAAAGCGGGTGTTGCCTCACGAGCATGGGCGCCCAGCTCATCAGGGTGTGCATTCGTCTCGCAGCAGCACGCTTGCCAGCGCCGCCGAGTACACCTTGGATTCGAGACTGTCCGTGCGGCTGGTGAGGACTACAGGCCTTTTCGTTCCCAGCACGACACCGGCACACGACGCGCCAGCCATGTAAACGAGGGACTTGTAGAGGGCATTGCCAGCTTCGAGGTTCGGCATCAGCAGAATGTCTGCTCTGCCGGCGACGGATGAGTCGATGCCCTTGGCGGTCGCAGATGCCGTGGACACCGCGTTGTCGAAGGCAAGCGGACCATCCACAGCCGCATCGAAGATCTGACCGCGTTGCGCCATCTTCGCAATGGCTGCGGCATCGAGCGTGCTCGGGGCACCCTGTAAGACCGATTCGGTGAAGGAGATGACGGCAGCTCTTGGCCGGACGATGCCGAGCGCTCTTGCCAAATAAATGGCATGTTCAAGAATTTCCACCTTCTCGCCCAACGTCGGTGCCACGTTCACGACGCAGTCGGAGATGATCAGCGGCGATGGGCGGCCCGGCACTTGAAGCACAAAGGCATGAGAAATGCGCCGCTGCGTGCGCAGCCCGTCGTTGCGCGCGACCACCGCGCGCATCAGTTCGTCGGTATGGAGTGAGCCCTTCATCAACATGTCGAGGCTTCCTGCGGCTGCAAGCTTGCAAGCTTTCTGAGCAGCCGACGCAGCGCCGGCGCCGGTGTCGATCAATTCAAATCGCTGCAGATCGATGCCTTCGCGCGCCCCGAGCTCAAGCAGACGATCGCGCGGGCCGAACAAGCTCACGTCGGCGATGTTTTCTTCGGCCAGCCGAGAGCCTGTCTCAAGCGCGGCTGTGTCGCAGGGAAACACCATGGCGATCTTCCGCCGGCCGCTCTGACGCGCGGTCGCGAGCAGGTCGTCGAGAAAGGTGCTGCTGCTTTGCCCGACGACGCAGGTAGGCGATGAATTGGGGGTGGTCATAGAGTGCGACGTTGAAGATGGCCGGGAGTGCCGGTCAGGCGGCGGGTTCCTGTGCGGAGGTCGCCGGCACTGCGCTCGAATGACGCAGCCGTGTCTTTGTCAACGCGCCGGCTGTCTCGAGGATCGGATACGCGATGGAGCAGATGAGGGAGTTGATGCGCTTGAGATCGCTGATGAGATCGAGGTGCAGTGAGCTCGTTTCGATGCTTTGGCTCGTCTGCATCTGGAGACGTGCAAGATGGTTGGCCGCATACGCGTGTTCCAGCTCGCGGAACCGAGCCTTCTCCTCAAGCAGTGCTTTCGCATCGTGCACCTGGCCGTCCAGGAAAACGCTCATCGCCAGTCTCAGGTTGGCGATCAATCGCGAGTGCAGATCCGCGATTTCTCCCATCCCGGCATCCGAGAAGCGGCTGGCCTTGCGGATCTGCTTGTCCTCGAGGTCTTGGATCACATGCTCGACGAGGTCGCCAACCTGTTCCATGTGGATGGTGAACGAGACAATGTTCGACCAGCGGCGTCCTTCTTTCTCCGGCAACGCATCGCGAGGGATCTGTGTGAGGTAGAACTTGATCGACGAGCAGATTTCGTCGACGCGGTCGTCCATCTTGCGCAACTGCTCGGCCAGCGTGAGGTCGGCGTTGCGAAGCACCGGAAGAATGCCGGTGAGCATGGCTTCAACCAGATCCGCTTGGCGCAGGGCCTCGCGAGCCGCACAGCTGATCGCAAGGGAAGGGGTCGCCAAGGCGGCAGGATCGAGATGTTGCGGGCGAATCTCGCCGAGCGGCGCGGCAGGGGTGGGCAGCAGCGTTTCGACAACCTTCGCCATCGGTCCCGTCAGTCCGATCAGAAGCACGGCCCGCGTGAGGTTGAACCCCAGGTGAAAGGCAATCACCTGGGTATGCAAGCTCGAGAAGTTCTGTTGCAGCAGATGTTCAATCTGGGGGAGCATGACCACTGCCAGGGCGCATCCGAGCAGCTTGAACAGCAGGCTGCCGAGCGGGAGCCGCATGCGGATCGCACGTGGTCCCGAGCTGGTGAGCAGCGCCAGAATTCCGCTACCGATGTTCGCGCCTAACACGAGGCACATTGCCATTGGCATCGGCAGGACGCCCGAAGCCGTCAATGTCGCGGTCAGGAGCACAAAGGCGAGACTTGAATAGGTCGCCATCGTCAGCAGGGCGCCGACGGCGATCTCCAGAAGCACATCGTCGGGCAGCGCGAGCACCAAGCTGCGGAACGTTGCAGAGGCGAGCAGGGGCTGGGTCGCACTGACGATCAGTTGCAGCCCGAGCGTGATCAGCCCGAAGCCAATCAGCACATGGCCCACGCGGGCGCGCGGTCGCTTGTCTGAGCCGGTGACGAGCACGACCCCCGCGAGCACGAGCAGCGGTGAAAGCCAGGACAGGTCGAAGGAGAACACCACCGCCATCAGGCTGGTGCCGACCTCCGCGCCGAGCATCACGGCCAATCCAGCGGGCAGGCCGACCAGGCCGCTGCCGACGAACGATGAGACGAGTACCGCCGTGGCCGTGCTCGACTGGACGATGCCTGTCACCGTCACGCCCGCGAACATCGCCAGAAAGCGATTTCTCAGGCTGCGCGAGAGAACATCGCGCAGGTTGGCACCAAAGAGTTGAATGACGCCGGTGCGCACGATTCCCGTGCCCCACACGAGCAGAGCGATCGCAGCGAGAAGGTTCAGCAAGTGGATCATCGAGGTGACACGACGGAGGGCGTCGGGCCTGTGAGAGGCGCAGTGAAGGAGGCCGCGATTCTGGGTTTCGGGGGCTTCACGATCAATCGACCATTGCTCACATGCCGGGTGAGTTTTTATGCAGACTAACGGATGTATGCTTTTTGATCGTCCTCCTCAGTTCTGATGCATGCCATGCGAGCCCTACCTCCGCTGAATTCGATCAAGGCCTTCGACGCCGCCGCGCGCCACCTCAGCTTCACGAAGGCTGGCGATGAGCTGTGCGTGACGCATGGCGCGATCAGCCGGCAGATTCAGGTGCTCGAACAATGGCTGGGCACCGCTTTGTTCCTGCGGCTACCGCGCGGGCTGCAGCTCACGGCCGATGGCATGCGCTTTCACACCGAGGTCAATGCCATGCTGAACAGCCTGGCCTCCGTGGCTGACCAGATCCGGCGGCCGCAGACGACCCGCATCATCCGCGTGCAGTCCTTGCCGACGTTCACGATGCGTTGGCTGATACCCAGGTTGCCGGATTTTCAGAGAAGGTATCCCGATGTCGAGATCCGGCTGTCGATCGCGGCCGATGCCATGCCGCCTCGCGTCAACGACTTCGAAGTGTTCCTGACCGGCGGCCCGGAAAGTCATCATGGCTTTCGTTCTGGGCGATTCCTTGACGAGCAACGGATCGCCGTCGCGGCGCCGGAGTTGTTGCTGCGTTCACCGATCCAGCAGCCCAGTGACCTGAAGCAGCATGTGCTGCTTCACACCAGCAGCTGCAAGCTCTACCGTGCTCAACAGGTGGTATGGTCGAACCGGCGGAAGCTGACGCCTGAAACTGCCCCCTGTCCATCGGAAGACCTGCGATGATCAACATGTCGGCCGTTAATGATCGACTTCTTCTCTTCGTGATGACAATCAACGAGGCCTTCGTTATCATCTTATTCCCCACTTTCACCGTGAAGCTGCTGGCTGACCTTTTTCAAGGAACGGGAGAACCAAAGATTTGGCTTACCACGGATGAATATGTCCCCACTCGTGGATCATCGTCTTACGGTTGACCGTTCCCAACCACCGTTCTCGACTTGGGACGGGTCCAGGCGCGTTCGAAAAATACGAACTGTCTCAACCGTCGGGTCATTCGGAACGACCGAAAACTAACATCTTTCGTTTCCTTTCCGGGAAAAGGGCGAGCACTGACTTTGAATACCGTGAAGATCGTCGGTACGTTTGATGTTATTCGGCGGCCGGCTCGAGGACGCCAACGAAAACGTCCTGACGAACTACCTACAGACCTTATCTGGACGCCCGTCGAAGGCACCGACGAACCGTCATGCGGCCTTCCACTGCGACCGGAAGAGGCGGAACATCGATCGTCATTTCGTGGCAAAAAAAGCATGAAGAGGGGCACCAGTTTCGGACCGGCGGATCACCTTTGTTCGGTGAAACGACCTTACCAAGAAAAATGGTACGCTGACTTTCTGATTCTTGCCATTCCAAGCACGATGGATCAGTCCATCGATTAAAAGATGGGGCAAGCTGCTATTTTCATGCAGTCGATCCTTCAACGCCGCGAAACCCCGATTTCCCCCTGTCCATTCTTGCCCAGGCTGCAGGGCATCTCCCCCGGAGGAGAGGCAGTTGCTGGCTGTGCCCGCGCCAGCCCTCAGGCTCCATGGCTTCTCCTCGGATGTGGCTTTGTCAGGGTGCCCCGTCGAGAGGCACCCAATTCATTTTTGTTTGGTGTCTCCTCAAAGGGCTCTGCCTTCTGAAGCCGCACGGCTGCTCAGGTAGGCAAAGCAAGCTGCTGAGCCTCCGTGAGTCCGTCTTGCTGTCATTGACCTGATGCCTCCCCCCAGTCTTCTTCCTCTTCCCCTTCTCCGTGGCCGCTTTTCTGGTGCGTTGTGCTTCCTGTCCTCAGTGCCCGGCATTCTTCAATGAGCAGTCTCGCTGGCCTGGTGGATCTGACCTGCACGTGCAGATCTGACAGCTTGTTCTCATGTTTGTACTTCTGGCACCATGTGTCTCTGGCCCTCTCAGATTGCAGTGTGCCGGCGGTCCAGAAGCATGATGTGTGTGTGCCAGATGATGATGTGATCTTCCCCTTCAGCCACGTGTGTGACAGTGAGCAGGGACAATCTAGTCACAGCACTGTCATTTGGTTGCTGGACTTGACTTTCCTTTGTCAGGTTGTGCTCCTGGTGGTGGGTTTTCTCTTCGGCTCGCTCTTGGAGGCCGTGGCGGGGACTGGTACGCCCATTGCCATCACGTCCGCTTTGCTCGTCACGCTCGGCTTTCCGGTGCTCGATGCGCTGGTATTCATGCTGATCTTCGATACGGTTCCGGTCGCGTTCGGCGCCATGGGCCTGCCGATCACGGTTCTGGCTGCCGTCACCGGGCTGCCTGCCGCGGAGCTGGGTCAGATGGCAGGGCGCCAGCTCCCCTTTTTCGCTTTCCTGCTGCCCTTCTATGTGCTGACGATCTACAGCGGCGTGAAAGGCTTGCGCGCCGTTTGGCCGCTGGCGCTCGTGGCGGGGGGAAGCTTCGCGATCACCCAATTCCTTGCCGCCAACTTCTTGAGCTATGCGATCTGTGATGTGCTGGCGGCGATTGTGGCGATCGTGGTGACGATGACCTTTCTGCGGTACTGGAAGCCGGCACCCGATGCTCACTACCATGTCAACATCGACCGGGCGAGCATTGCCCGAACGAGCGTGACAGGTCGGCAAAGTTGGTATCCATGGCTGATCGTCGCAGTGATTGCCGTGGGATGGACCGTCGCGAATCTCGGAAAGATCGGGGAAGTCTCTATCCCCTGGCCCGGGCTCGACAAGGCGGTGTACATCACGGTGTACCAGAAGGCTTACCCGGCGATTTGGAGCTTCCAGCCGCTGACGACCGGTACGGCGGTGCTGGTTGCTGCGCTGGTCTCGGCTCTTGTCATGCGCTTGTCAGTCAAGGACTTCTTCGGCGCCGCGAAGGACACCTTGCGGCAAACAGCGGTGCCCGTGGCCACTGTCGCCATGATCATCGGCCTGGCCTACCTCATGAACTATTCCGGGATGACGTACAGCCTCGGCCTGGGCATCGTGGCGGTGGGTCCATGGTTCCCCTTCGTGTCTGCCTTTCTTGGGTGGATCGCGGTCTTCCTTACCGGCAGCGATACCTCTGGCAATGCCCTGTTCGGCAATATGCAGGTGGTGGCAGCGAACCAGCTGGGGCTCAGCCCCACGCTGATGGCAGCCACGAACTCGACCGGGGGCGTCTTCGGCAAGATGATCTCCCCGCAGAGCATCGCGTGCGGCGTTGCAACCACGGGGATGCATGGCAAAGAGGGGGCCATCGTCGCGCGCACGTTCAAGCACAGCATCTTCCTGACCCTTCTGCTGGGTGTGTTGGTATGGCTGCAACAAAACCATCTTCACTGGATGATCCCTGGTCACTGACTCCCCGCACGACGACGTGATGCGCTTGGTGCTGTCCCGCCTCGCTTGCGGAGCTCGGGTAGCATCGCCGCATGTTGCGCGCGACTCCTACCGATCCTCCGCTGGCTGGCATTCGAGGGGCGCGCGTGCTCACGCCTGAAGGCTTGGCGCCGGCCTCCTTCGCCGTGGACGAAACGCTGCTGCGCAGGGCCGCGTCGTCCGATGCGTTCCTGGATGCCGGCGACCTGCTCGTCCTGCCTGGCATCGTTGACATCCATGGCGATGCCTTCGAGCGGGCACTCAGGCCCCGGGGAGGAGTTCAAGTGCCGCATGTGACGGCGCTCACGGATGTCGACGCCCAGCTGTTGGCCAACGGCATCACCACGGCCTATCACGGCGTGACCATTTCGTGGGAAGGCGGGCTGCGCAGCTTGGCCGTTGCCGAGCAAATGATTCACGCCTTGCAGGAGCGCGGCGTTCGATGGGGCGCCGACCACCGATTTCACTTGCGACTGGAAGCCAGATTCGTGGAGGGGTGGGCTGCCGCAAGTCGATGGATCGAAGCTGGCCATGTTCACTTCCTGTCCATCAATGACCATTGGCCGCAGCTGGCGGCCAAGCTGGACGATCCCTTGCATCTCGCCCGGTACGCGGAGCGCGCGGAATGCGATGTGCAGACCTTTGTTCAGCGCGTAGAGGCGGCCAGTCAGGCAGTGCCCGAAGCGCCGGGGTTGGCACAGCTCGTGGCACAGGCCAGGCGAGCCGGACTGAGTGTCGCGTCGCATGACGATACGGATGCGACGCAGCGGCGGCAGCTAAGCCTCTGGGGCTGCAATGTGGCCGAGTTTCCTCTGAGCGAGGGTGCGGCGAAAGAGGCGAGGGCGTCGGGTGACCTCATCGTGTTCGGTGCGCCCAACGTGTTGCGCGGTGGCAGTCACGTGGGGGCGCCAGGAGCTGAGGACATGGTCCGCAAGGGCCTGTGCGATGTGCTGGCGTCCGACTACTACTATCCGTCGCCTTTGCTCGCTGCATTCGACCTTGCACGTCGAGAGGTGCTTTCGTTCTCCGAGGCGTGGAGCATGGTCTCGCGCCATGCCGCCACGGCGGTGGGGTTGACGGACCGGGGGCGCTTGGAGACTGGGCAGCGGGCAGACTTTCTGCTGGTGGATGACGCGGTTCCCGGGCCGCCGCGTGTTGTCGCCAGCGTGGTGGCGGGAGCGTTGCGCTTCGCGTTGCGTGCCTTCGAAAGCGGCACGCTGCGTTGAACAGCCGCTACTTGCCGCCCGTCACGTCGAGGAAGGTGCCGGTGACGAAGGAGGCTTCGGCGCTGGCCAGCCACAGGATCGCTCGCGCCACTTCTTCGGGCTGGCCGCCTCGACCCATCGGGATCGAGTCCTTGACACGATCCACTCTGCCGGGCTCGCCGCCACTGGCATGCATCTGCGTGTAGATATGACCCGGGCGAACGCAGTTGACGCGGATGCCCTCGCGAGCGACCTCCTTGGCGAACCCGGTCGTGAAGGTTTCGAGCGCGCCCTTCGATGCGGCGTAGTCGACATATTCGTTGGGGCTGCCAAGTCGCGCGGCTGCCGACGAGACATTGATCACCGATCCCCCTCGCGCGTCGTGGCGGCTTGACATGCGCTTGATCGCTTGCTGTGCGCAAAGGATCGGGCCGATGGCGTTGACCGCAAAGATGCGGTGCATCCGCTCGAAGTCGAGATCTTCCAGTCGACATTGCTTTTGCAAGATGGCGGCGTTGTTCACGAGCACATCGAGGCGTCCGAATGTCCGGTCGAGCTCCGCGAACAAACGAGCGACTTGCGCGGGATCTGCGCTATCAGCTCGCACCGCCAACCCCTGCCGGCCCGCGGCTCGTACGTCCGCGATGACGGTATCGGCAGCCGATTCGTCTGAGAGATAGCTGATCACCACGTCATAGCCTTGCGCGGCTGCGAGACGCGCTGTGGCCGCACCGACGCCGCGGCTGCCGCCTGTGATCAAGATGACGGGTGCCTGAGAAGCATTTTCCATGGGGTGAAGTTCCAGAGAGTGAGAAGAAGGCAGGATGGTCCTGCTCGTCGTCGAGTGGCTGCCGTCAGATCGTTTGCTGGGTGAGCGTCAAACGCGCGCGCAACGCCAGTGCCAATGGGACCACGGTGATGGCAGTCAGTGCCGTCGCGCATGTAGCCCACTGGATGCCGACCCGATCCCCCAGGAGACCGTACAACACCGGTGAAATCGCGCTCGAGCCGATGGTGCCTGTGTAGAAGAGCGCAAAGGCACGTTCATCATTTCCCCCGGGGGCCAGTTCGGGTACTGTGCCGTACAGTACGGACGAAGTTCCGTTCATGAGCGCGCCCAGCAACGGCAGCAAGGCCAGCGCGGGAATCAGGGGACACAGCATCACGGATAGGATGCACACCGCAGTCCCGCATTCGGTTGTGAGCACGGTGCCGATGACGCCCATGCGCTGGCCGAGCCAGCCGCAAATGAACTTCCCGGCGGCCCCGCCGATGAAGACCATCGCCAGAGCTGTGCCCAGCATCGACGTCGATATGCCCTTGCCTTTGAGCAGGAACGGCAAGAAGGTCAGCAGCCCCATGCGCACGCCGCTGTCCAGCACACCGATCGCCAGAAGGAGCCGGAAGCCGGTGGCTGACGGATTCTTTTCATCGGCGCCGTCAACGTCTTCGATCGCCGGGTCGCGAGGTGTTGACGGAAGCCAAAGTGCCAGACCTGCAGCGATCAATCCACCGAGCATGGACATGGCCCACAGTGCATGACGCCACGGCATCATGGTGGCCAGCAGCGAGATCGCCGCAGGCAGGGCGGCCTTGCCCAGATCTCCGGCAAAGTTGTAGATACCGAGGGGGCCGCGGGCGTTGCGGCCATAGGCGCGCGACACTGCACCAGAAGCCAATGGATGCTGGGTACTTGAACCGCTGCCCGACAAGGCCAGTGCGACGCACAAGCCAAGCAGGCCACCCGACAGGCCCGCCGCTGCATAACCCAGCGCGGCGAGCAGCGTCCCGAGCGCCAGCGTGGCACGGCCTCCGATCCAACTCGCCAGACGACCTGCGGAGAGCTGGAGCATAGCCATCGTTCCGGTGTAGACGCCCCGCACCAACGCCAGCGAGGCATAGCCGAGTTGGAACTCCGCCTGCCAGATCGGCAGCAGCGCGTAAATCATGTCGCCGTAGCCGTCGTGCAGTGCATGTGCAGCACAGGTCGCCCATAACACGCGGGTGCGACTGCTGGATGCCTTTTTCGCCTCAGTCGGCTGCGAAACTGCGGTAGGCATCGTCATGGTGCGATGCTAGAGCGCCGCCTTCGTCGACACCATCGACGATATGTCACATCAGCTGCTAGGAAAACTCACATCGGCCACCTGGGAGAATCTGGAGCGCTAGGCAGACCTCAACCTGTGGTGAAACAGACCCGATGATGGCTGCGCCGGGTTGAGGCCCAATCTGCTTGCACCTGGAAACGCTTTGCGCCGTACGGTGTTGAGCGGCTGGACATGTTGGGGCGCCCCGACGTTTCCCGCCAATGACTTTGTGACACTCCTTGACAGCGAGCACCCAGCACGCTCAGCCCGCCCACGCCGCTGTCGAACACGCCGACGGGCGAAGCGGAAGCGGGCGGCTGCGGACGCGCGGCGAGGCTCAAGCGGGTTCCAGCGTGATGGTCTTGAATTCGCCGCTGGCGATGCGCTTCTGCCACTCGGCCGGGCCGGTGATGTGCGCGCTGGTGCCGCCGGCGTCGACCGCCACCGTCACCGGCATGTCGACCACGTCGAATTCGTAGATGGCTTCCATGCCCAGGTCCTCGAAGCCCACCACCTTGGCGGTCTTGATCGCCTTGCTCACGAGGTAGGCGGCGCCGCCCACGGCCATCAGGTAGGCGCTCTTGTGCTTCTTGATCGCCTCGATCGCGACCGGGCCGCGCTCGGCCTTGCCGATCATCGCGATCAGGCCGGTCTGGGCCAGCATCATCTCGGTGAAGCCGTCCATGCGCGTGGCGGTGGTCGGGCCGGCCGGGCCCACGGCCTCGCCCTTCACCGGATCGACCGGGCCCACGTAGTAGATGACGCGGTTGGTGAAGTCCACCGGCAGTTTCTCGCCCTTGGCCAGCATGTCCTGGATGCGCTTGTGCGCGGCGTCGCGGCCGGTGAGCATCTTGCCGTTGAGCAGCAGCGTGTCGCCGGGCTTCCAGCTCGCCACTTCGGCCGGCGTGAGCTTGTCGAGGTCGACACGCTTGCTCTTCTTCTCGTCGGGTGCCCAGTCGATCTTGGGCCACAGGTCGAGCGAGGGCGCCTCGAGGTAGACCGGACCGCTGCCGTCCATCACGAAGTGCGCATGGCGCGTGGCCGCGCAGTTCGGGATCATCGCCACCGGCTTGCTGGCCGCGTGGGTCGGGTACATCTTGATCTTGACGTCGAGCACGGTCGCGAGGCCGCCCAGGCCCTGCGCGCCGATGCCCAGGGCGTTGACCTTCTCGAACAGCTCGAGGCGCAGGGCCTCGACCTTGGTGAGCTCTTCCTTGCCCTCCTTGGCGAGTTGGGCCTTGGCCTGCAGCTCGTGCATGTCGAGGTCGTCCATCAGGCTTTCCTTGGCCAGCAGCGCGGCCTTCTCGGCCGTGCCGCCGATGCCGATGCCCAGCATGCCCGGCGGGCACCAGCCGGCGCCCATGGTGGGCACGGTCTTCAGCACCCAGTCGACCACGCTGTCGCCGGGGTTCAGCATCACCAGCTTGCTCTTGTTCTCGCTGCCGCCGCCCTTGGCGGCCACCGTCACCTCGACTTTGTCGCCGGGCACGATCTCGGTGAAGATCACCGCGGGCGTGTTGTCCTTGGTGTTCTTGCGATCGAACTGCGGATCGGCCACGACCGAGGCGCGCAGCGTGTTGTCGGGGTGGTTGTAGCCACGGCGCACGCCTTCGTTGATCGCGTCGTCGAGGCTGCCGGTGAAGCCGCCCCAGCGCACGTCCATGCCCACCTTGAGGAACACGTTGACGATGCCGGTGTCCTGGCAGATCGGGCGCTGGCCGGTCGCGCTCATCTTGCTGTTGGTGAGGATCTGCGCCATCGCGTCCTTGGCGGCGGGACTCTGCTCGCGCTCGTAGGCCTTGGCCAGGTGGGCGATGTAGTCGGCGGGGTGGTAGTAGCTGATGTACTGCAGCGCGGCGCTGATCGATTCGATCAGGTCGGCCTGCTGGATCGTGGTGGTCATGGTGAGGAAGCGTTCAAAGCGGCGACGCGATCTCGCGCCGGACGTGGTCAGCCTTGGTCATCGAGGTCGAGGCCAGGACGATCGTGCACGCTCGACACCGCGACGAAGGACACGGCAGCCATCAAGGCGATGTAGACGCCGACCAGCCACGACTGGCCCCACGTGGAGATGATCCACTGAGCGATCGTGGCCGCGAATGCACCACCCAGGATGGAGCCCAGCGCGTAGCCCACGGACACACCCGAATAGCGGACCTTGGCCGGGAACATCTCCGCATAGAGCGCAGCCTGTGGTCCATAGGTCAGTCCGAGCGGGATGGACAGGACCAACAAGGCCACCAGGAACAGGCCAATCTGCGCCGTGTCGATCAGGAACCACATGGGGATCGCCCACACGGCGAGCATCACATAGCCGATCTGGAAGGTTCGCACGCGCCCGATCCGGTCACCGAGCACCCCGCCGATCAACGTCGAGACCAACCATCCCACAGCTGCCACCGTACAGGCGGCCAACAGTTGCTGCGACGGCAACTGAAGCACGCGCTGACCGTAGCTCAGAAAGAAGGCGACGAGCAGGTAGCCCGCGGCATTGTTGCCCACGAAGATCAACGCCGTCTGCAGCACCTGCCTGCGGTGATGGCGAAAGAGCTGACCCAGCGGCGCAGCGGATTCGCGGCGCCGCTCGTGCATGCGCAAGAAGACGGGCGACTCCTCCACCGAACGGCGGATCAGTCCGCCGACCACCACGAGCGCGATCGAGAACAGAAACGGAAGGCGCCATCCCCATTCGAGAAACCGCTCCTTGCCAAGCACCGAGGTGACAGCCCAGAGCACACCCGTGGCGACGATCATGCCGATCGGCACGCCGATCTGGGGGAAGGCGCCGAAGAACGAACGCTTGTCGGCCGGCGCGTGTTCCACCGACATCAACGCGGCACCGCCCCATTCGCCGCCGGCCGAAAAGCCCTGCAGGATGCGCAGCAGGATCAGCAGAACCGGAGCCCAAACCCCGATCTGGGCGTAGCCGGGGAGCACCCCGATCAGGGTGGTTGCCGCGCCCATGAGAATCAGCGTGGCGGCCAGCACGGCCTTGCGTCCGAAGCGGTCGCCCAGGTGGCCGCAGATGATGGCGCCCAGCGGCCGAAACAGGAAAGCCACACCGATGGTGGCGAACGCCAGCAACAGCGACAGACCCGGATTGTTCTGTGCGAAGGGTGCGAAGAACAACGGCCCGAGCACCAGGCCCGCCGCCTGGGCGTAGATGAAATAGTCGTACCACTCGATGGCGGTGCCGACGAGGGTGGCGGTCAGGACTTTCTTGTCCTCGCGCGTCGCGGGCGGGTCCTGTGAGATCGGGAGAGAGGCGGTAGGGGGCACGGTTGTCTCCGAGGAAATGTGAACGTCCTTCAGGGCGACGTCCGGTTGTCGTTATGAGGGTTCGAGTCAGGAAGGCGACGACGTCGGCGCGTCGGGCTGGCGCTCGGGGCGCGCCGCATCGAAGGCCGCGAGGCTCTCGCAGGCTGCGGCGATGGCCAGGATGCGCGGGTAGGCGGCCATCGGCACCTCGTAGCGCCTCGCGTTGTAGATCTGCGGTATCAGGCAGCATTCGACGATCGAGGGTCGCGCGCCCAGCGCGAATGGGCCGGCCTCGAAAGACTCCAGCGCGGACTCGAGGGCCTGAAAGCCTTCGTGGCACCAATGCCGGTACCAGTCGGCAACCTGGGCATCGTCCGCGCGCAGCGAACCGCGCAGGCGCTTGAGGACGCGCAGGTTGTTGAGGGGATGGATTTCGCACGCCACGAGCTGGGCCAGTGCACGTGCTCGCGCGCGTTGAGCCCGGTCGCCTGGAAGAAGCGGGGGCGCGGGATTGCGCTCCTCGAGGTACTCGATGATGGCGAGCGACTGTTGCAGCCGCAGGCCATCGATCTCCAGCATGGGCACCAGGCCGAAGGACGCAAGATCGCGGTAGCGCTGCTGCAGGTGCTCGCCATTCGCCATGTGCCAGCAGACGGATTCGAAGGCGATGCCTTTGAGGCCCAGCGCGATTCGCACGCGATAGGCGGCGGAGCTGCGCCAGTAGCTGTGCAGGCGCACGGAGGAGGCGGAACTCACGGCGATGCCCCTTCGATACGCACGACCTGATCGATCGCGCCGAAGATGCTGGCGTCCCCGTCATCGCGCATCTCGATGCGGACACGGTCCCCGTGCTTGAGGAACGGTGTGTGCATCCGGCCTTCGCGCAGCTGCTCGCGCACGCGTGCCTCGACGAGGCAGCACACACCCGCCTCGTCGCCGCGGTTAGACACGGTGCCGCTGCCCAGGACGGTTCCGGCGATCAATCGTCGCGTGCGCGCCGCATGGGCAATCAGTTCGCCGAAATGGAACTGCATCTCCTCGCCGGCCTGTGGACGTCCGAGCTGCCTGTCGTTGAGCCAGACTTCCATCGTGCGGTGCAGCTTGCCGCCGCGCCAATGGCTGCCCAGTTCGTCGGGCGTGACGAGCACCGGAGACAGCGCGGAGGCCGGCTTGGACTGGATGAAGCCGAAGCCCTTGGCCAGTTCGGGCACCACCAGCGAGCGCAGGGTAACGTCGTTGACCAGGCCCAGCAGCCGGATATGCCCCAAGGCCTCCTGTGCGTTGACGCCCAGCGGAACGTCACCGGTCACCACGATCACCTCCGCCTCGAGGTCGACCCCCAGTTCCTCGCTGGCCGCCACGATGTCATCGCGCGGGCCGATGAAGTCGTCCGAGGCGCCCTGGTACATCACGGGATCGGTGAGGAAGGACGGCGGCATTTCGCCGCCGCGCGCGCGGCGCGTCATCTCGACATGGTTGAGGTAGGCGGAGGCGTCCAGCCACTGATAGGCGCGTGGCAGCGCGGCGGCGCAGCGGGATGCGTCGAAGGCTTCTCCCGCGTCAATGTGCGCGTTGAGCGCTTCGTAACGCGCCTGGAGGTCGGCCCGAAACTCAGGCCAGCGGTCCAGCGCTTGCTGCATGCTGTTCACCGATGCGGGCGCCGCGGTCATGCGTTGCAGATCGCGGCTCACGATGACCAACTGTCCGTCGCGCGTGCCGTTCTTGAGGGTGGCAAGTTTCATGATGGGCGTCTGCGTTCAGTCGTTGAGGGCGCTCCACATGTCCCGATCGCGTTGCGCGGTCCATACGCGCGGCACCTCGATGCCGCTCGCTTCGTCGTAGGCGCGCGACACGTCGAAAGGAATGCAATGCTCGTAGATGAAGACGTGGCCGAATTCCGGGTCCATCGCCTGGCGTGTCGCTGCATACACCTCGCGCAGCGATTTCCCCTCGCGCACGCCCTGCTGGGCGCAGCCGTAGAGCGTTTGCACCCAGCGGCGCGTGTACGCGATGCCGGCGCGGCTGTCCTCGGGCGTCTTCAATGCGGGGCCGCGGCCCGGCACCAACTGGCGGGGTTGCAGCGCTTCGAGCGCGTCCAGGGTGGCGGGCCATTGCGCCAGATGGGCGTCGCCCGTGTAGACGCCGGCGTTGTACTCGACCAGATCGCCTGAAAAGCAGATGCCTTGCGAAGGGATCCAGGCCACCGCATCGCCCTTCGTATGCCCGGCGCCCAGGTGCATCAGCTTCACTTCGAGACTGCCCAGGTGCAGCGTCAGCTCGCGCTCGAAGACGATCGTCGGCCAGGTCAGCCCCGGAATGTCCTCGGCCGACTGGAAAAGACGGGGGAAGCGCCCGATCTCCGAGTCCATGTCGGCCTGGCCACGTTCGGCGATCAGTTCGAGGGTGCCGCGGCTGGCGAAGATGTTGACCGCACCGTGCGCCGCGTAGGCCGAAGCGCCCAGCACGCGCACCGCGTGGTAGTGGGTGAGCACCACATGGCGGATGGGCTTGTCGGTGACGCCGCGGATGGCCTGGATCAGGCCTTGCGCCATGGCGGGCGTGGCGGTGGCGTCGATCACCATGACGCTGTCGTCGCCAATGATCACGCCCGAGTTCGGATCTCCGTCGGCGGTGTAGGCATAGGCGTTGTCGGAAAGGCGCTCGAAGGAGATCGTTTTCTTGGCGAGATCGGCGTGCGAGGCGAAGGCTTTGTTGTTCATGGTGCTGGGGTGGAATTCGTCGTCAATGGGAAGTGGGGTTGTCGTGTCGCGCCCGGCTGCTGGTGCCGCTTTGTCCCGGGCGCAGGCCTCGGGCCTTGTCGCGCGTCCACGCGGCGAGTTCTTCGTGCGCGATGCGGCGCTTTTGCTCGACGTAATCGGCGATGGGTGCCGCATCCAGGCGCACGGTCAGCTCCAGACGCAGACCATTGGGGTCGAAGAAGTAGATGGAGCGGATGAAGTGGTGGTCGGTGACGCCCACCACCGCCACGCCGTGCGCGAGCAGCCTTTCGCGCATCTGCGTCACCTCCGCTTCGCTGTCCAGCTCCATCGCGAAGTGATTGACCCAGCCCGGTGTGTGCGGGTCCTGCCGGGTGACGGCGTTGTCGCCCAGGTCGAAGAAGGCGATGTGGGAGTGGTCGGCGAATTCGAAGAACAAGTGCACGAAGGGGCAATGCTCCCCTGTGGACGGCACGACTTCCTCCTTGACGACATGCACCAGCGGCAGGCCGAGGATGTCTTCATAGAAATGCCGGGTTTCTTCGGCGTCTCGGCAACGCCAGGCGAAGTGATGCAGGCCGCGGGCCTGGATGGCGGGTGTCATGGCGGGTCCTCGAAATGGATCAGGGGATGGCGAGCGCGAAGCCTTGTGTGTCATGACGCAGGACCTCCGCGATGGCTGCATGCACGGCCTGCGGGTCATCGAGGGACTCCGCCAGCAGCAGCACCAGGCATGCAAGGCGATCGCGTTGCGCAGTGACGTCGGGCAGGTCGGTCAATGCGACCAGGTGTTCCAGTACATCGTCCAGTTGTTGTTGCGTTGCGGGCACGTCTCAAGCCTCCTCACAGGCGATAGGGGTTGCATCCAGCGCTGTCTGCAGCAGAGCGGGAAGTCTCTCCATGGCATCGGTCTCGTCGATCGCCAGCACGGCCATGACGTGCTGATCGGGTCGAATGAGCCACACCGCACCGGTTGCGGCGTGCGGGCCCAACTGACGGGCCAGCGCCGCGCGGCCTGCCCCGTCGCAGTACCGTCCGACGGCGACCCAGTGCAACAGCGGATGCGCTGCGCGATGCGAGGGCAGCTCGTCCGAGAGCACCAGTGCGGTGAACCAAGGGCCGAGAACCTGGTGCAGCGTTGTGCGCGGCCGCGACGCGCCAACGTCTTCGCTGGAGAGCACCACATTCGGAAGCGCCGCGCCGGTCTGCGCATGCCTGCCGGCTGCGAGCGCTGACGCGGGGTAGATGGCGGGCGTGCAAAGGCGTCCGGTGTTGATCATGCGGGCCGCCCAATCGTGGTCCGGCGCCAGCGCGATGATGGCGTCGCGCCACAGCGCGGCCGAGCTGTGCGCCCCCGGGTAGACGAAGCGCGAAGACCGGCGTGCCTGGCGAATGTTCTCCTGCGCCGCGTGCTTGCGCTCGTGGCCGTAGCTGTCCAGCACGGCCTCGCCAGCGAGCCCTTGCAGATGCAGCGCCAGTTTCCAGCCGAGGTTGTCGGCATCCTGAATGCCGCCATTGCCGCCACGTGCGCCAAAAGGCGCCACCAGGTGGGCGGCGTCGCCCACGAAGAGGACCCGTCCCGTGCGCAGATCGTCCAGGCACTCGTGGCGATAGCCCCAGGCGCCTGACCAGGCGATGTCGAACGCAACGTCCGGTCCCACGAGCCTGGCGACCCGCTCGCGCATCGCTGACTCCGTTGTCGCGATCGCGGTGTCTTCATCCGGTGCCAACTGGAAGTCGAGGCGCCAGGTATCGTCCGCCATCTTGTGTCGCCAGACCGCGCGTCCATCGTTGGCGCTCGCATCCAGCCAGGTCCAGCGCTCCTCGGGCCATTCACCCGTGCGCAGGATGACATCGATGATGATCCAGCGGTCTTCGGTGCGGTCGTGAAGCCGGGGCGCGATTCCCAGGGCTGTGCGCACCCGGCTGTTGGCGCCATCGCAGGCCAGAATCCATTGCGCACGGGTGGTGTAGGCCCCCTCGGGCGTCGTCACGTCGAGCGCGACGTGGTCCTCGGTCGGACGGACGGCGACGACCTCGTTCAACCAGCGCAACTCGGCCAGCGGCTCGCGTTGCAGGGCTTCGACGAGAAACTTCTCGACGTAGTACTGCTGCAGATTCGCGAATCCGTTGTGACGCATGTCGGGTTGCGCCTGCAGGCTGAACGAGGTGACGGCGGCATCGCGGCACAGGACCCGACCGAGGTTCCAGCGCACGCCCTTGGCGACGACTTCGTGCGCGATGCCCAGGCGCTCGAAGATGTCCAGCGTGCGCTGGGCCCAGACCATGCCGCGCGAGGCCAACCCACGCACGCCCACGGTGTTGTCATCGTCCAGGACCACGACGCGGATGCCGCGTCGCGCCAGGTCGAGCGCCGCACTGAGGCCGCTGAGTCCGCCACCCACCACGATGACAGGGTGCGGCGTGTCTTGGGGGCGGTCGAGCTCGCCGGGGCGTTTGTAGGAATAGACGGGAAGTTCTAACATTCAAGGACTGCGGTTCGTGCCGCTCAAGGTGACCGGCACGAATTTAGGAGCCGGCCCCTTTTCGGTCTGTCCTGTCGAGTGAGGACATCGACAAGGGACGAGGCCCGTCGCCGCGGCAGGAGAATCAGAAAGATGGAGACGAACGAACTGGCCACCTTGGCCCCGATGCGGGATGTCTGGGCACCCCAGGCGATCCTCGACCTGGGGCGGCCGATGTTTCACGCGACCTTGCTGCGCGGGCTCCACGAGGTGGTGGGTGTGGATCACATGTCCCACCTGCGCTACGACCGCACGGGCCGCATCGGCTATGCGCGTTGCGCGAGCCTGCTCGATCAGTCGATGATCGAATGGACCACGGACGTCTATGTGAATCGGCTCTATCAGCGCGATCCCAACTACCAGCGCGTGTGCGAGTCCATACGCGATCCTGTCTCGGACGTGCAACTGGTATCTGTCTCGCCCGAGAGCATTCGAGATCGCGAGTACCGTCAGCAGTTGTTCGAGAAGCCTGGCTTCGCAAGCAAGATCTCGTTGTTCGGTACCTGGGGCGAGCGGACTTGCTACATCAACCTGTACTTCTCGCGCGCGGTGTCGAGCAGAACCACGGCGCTGCTGCGCTACTGTAGCCCTTCGTTGATCGCCCTGGCACAGCGCCATGACGAGTTCGCCACGCAACCGCCGCCGTCGATTTCCGCGGTGACCATCGACATGGCGTCACTCTCCGTGCGTGAACGGCAGGTCGCCGAACTTCTTTGGCGCGGCCACACGGCCAAGGAGGTCGCCCGCGCGCTGAACCTCTCGCCCACCACCGTGCTGACTTACAAGTCCCGTCTCTTCGAGAAGACGAACTCCGCCAACCTCAAGGAATTCCTGCTTCGCTCGCCCGGTCGAGTTCACGGCGCAGTTCACTAGCCCGGACTTCGCATCTTGCTGGTTCGGCAAGCCTCGAGAATCGCTGTCTCCCCGTGCATGGTGTTGAGCCCGAAGGAGGCGTCAAAGTGCCGAAGTTGGGTTTCATCGCGTCCGGGGTCCTTTGTCATGGGCCAGAGCCGTCGGGTCCGGGCGGCGCTCGGCCTGCGTCTTCCAACGTTCTGCGAGCCATCTGGCGTCGGTCTGCACTGCAGGCATGCTCGCGACAAAGCGATCGACCTGCACTGCCAGTTCGGCCTCGCCCTGCCGGCGCAGCTGCTGAGCCGTGGCGCGCCAATCATGGAGTACTCCTTGTCGCGTGCGTTGCATCGCCTCGAGACCTTGATCGATGACGTGCTCCTGGGTGCCGAGGAGACGAAGCACTTTTTCGATCTTGGCTTGCATGAAGGTGGAAGTCTTTGGCGCCTGATGCTGGCTTTTCTCTCCCGGTGGTAACCGAGCGGCCGCCTGGAGCGCCTGCAGGCGGTGATGGACTGCCGTACTGTAGGGGGTGCGAATCTGTCCACGCACCTGCCTGGCGGTCGCGTTCGCCGTCACGCCTTCCTCGCGCAAGAGTGCCGCGAACTGCTCACGCCACTGCCTGAGCGTGGCTTTGTAGATGCACAGCCGCTTTGTTGGCTCGTACTCCTGCTCGCTTTTGACGACCAGATGGACGTGCGGATGCGCCTGGTCGACATGCAAGGTCATCGCGTATCGGTGGCGCTGCCCGAAGTTCGTGCGTGCGAATGCGCGCACGGTCGTCAGCAGCTTGTCCGACGGCGTACCTTGCGGCATCGATAGCACGATGTTGTGAGCGACCTTGGGACGGCTGTCCGTTTGACCTTTGCGCGGCTTGGACTTGTACTGACCTTTGCAGAGCTCCAACTGCCAGTCGCTTGCGAGTTCGCGAGCGGCGTCTCTTCCTTGATGGGTGCGTCCTTCATCGTCTTCGAGGGGGAGTTTTCCCTGCCGGCCGATGTAGTCCAAATGGACCTGAACGCTGGAGGCGTCGCGTCCGCCGCCGGTCACTTTCACCATCACCTCTGGTGCACGATCGACCGTGCGCCGGATCTGCGCGATCTCGTCGGAACTGAAGCGCAAGACGCCGCCTGGCCCCTTGCGACCATAGCTCACGATGTCCAGCGACATGTCGGGTGTGGTCCCGAACGGTGCGGCGCCCTGCCGACTGGCTTGCGCGTTTCTCGCAGGCATTTCAGTCCGGCGCGCCGGTTTCCCAGCAAATCAGGTTTCTGCGAACAACGGCCGCCACTTCTTCGCGCGCTGTTTCCACCTGGCTTCGGGCCTCCTCAAGCAACTCGCCCACTGCCGTGGGCACTCCGACCGGCGTGTTCGGCGTGCCGAACGACTCGAGTTGCCGTCTTAGCGCGGCCAGGTGCGCGCAGAGGACCTTGAGCTGTGTCAGTTCGCAAGGGGGTGGCACCGCCGAGCGGCGTACATGGTTGCGCACCAGCAGGACCAAGTAGCTGCTGAGCTTCATGCCGCATGCTTCGGCACGCAGCGTCGCCAAGGCGCGGTCACCCGGCCGAAGGCGAAGTGCGACGCGAGGCAGGGTTGAATCGTCCGCCTCGAGTGCAGGCGTTGCATCCTTTTCGGGGTGGGCCTGTTCGTCTGAGTTCGAACTTTTGAGAACCTCGTTCACCATCCGTGCGAGCAGGTGTGACTCGCAGAGGCCATGAAGTGCTGCCAGCGCGGAAAAGCGTGCCCGAGTTTCCGATGACACGCGGGTTCGGATCATGCTGGGGCGACAGTTGGAAGTCATTGCGCGACGACAACGTTCGATAGTTCAGTTGAACTCTATCGATTCACTGTCGACGGACAAGGACTTTGCGGTCGAACCCTCGAAGGCGTGCGCGGAAGCGCTCGCGCCAACGACGCTGCTGGGCGAGGTACCGCGCGGTTCGAGCTAAGTGTTGATAGCGTATCGCTCTGGCACTTATCGGAAATGGTAGTGGTTCAAAATGTGCTCCCACCCCAAGCTCGCGGCCTGAACGAGCTCTCCGTGATGCCCAGAATGCCGAAAGCCACCCGAACTGCTGAGCAGCTGCAAGAGCTGCTACTGGAGAGAATCAGTCGAATCCCAGGTCTTCGAGGCGAAGACACGGACGTCTACAGAGGCGGCGTGATCTGGATGGAGGCCGGCGAGGGGTACCCGAACTGGACCGTCCGCGTCATGAGCGATCGAGGTACGCATCGCAATGACATCGCTCGTGCCATCCGCGAACTCCAGTTGAAGTTCGATCTGGAGGCATGAGAGGTGCCGGCATGAGGATCAGACTCTGTGCATGCTCACCGCCCTCTTTGCGTCAGGAGCGGCGGCCTCTGATGGTTTTCCATGTGGAATTGCCAGCATCAAGCCGCTCAGAGGCACCGTTGAATTCGCTTCAATGGTCAAGCCTACTGGTACATCACGGCGAGCCAGCTCCAGTACATAAGCGGGTCAAAAATCATTGTCAACATCGAGGATGGCGAAAACTTTCCCTCCGTTGAAGCGGATGCTCTGTATGTCCCAGACGGTTAGCAACTGCAGCTCTGGATTCCACACATGTCTTGCCGAGTCCGTGTCAGCCTGAACACAGAACTGCCAGGCGTGTACGTGACTGAGAGCACGGCGGGCGTGCTTGGCAAATCAAACACTGGAGAAGTTTTTTACCCTTTGCGTGACCTGCAGACAGGACGGATGACGGTCAGTGGTCCAATTATTGCCGGTGTGGCCAGACACGTGCCCTAAAACCGCCGCGCTGCCTTGGCAGCGAGCTCATGCAGTGGGGTTGGGGTGTAATTCTTGGATCAACTCGACAAACGGCGTGCGGTTCTGGGGGCTCGGTTGAGATCCCGTCCCATGCGCTACAGCCGTTGCCATCCTGTTCAGATTGGCTCACTTATGCTCGGTGAGTGAGCGTCCAAGCGCTCAGCAATGGCCGCTTTCTGAGGCAGTCCAAACGCGGTCGCAAGCCATTGGGCAGCAGTTCTGGGTGCGAGATGCAGATCCGTAGGCCAGCGCTGCAGCGCATTCGCAGATGTCTGGGATACGATTGATGAGTTCTTGAACCTTCTGACTGGTAGGCAGGATTTGTCCGACGTTTTTGAACAGGTGCGGCATCGTCTCTATTCCATCGGGTATCGAATGTTGGCTTCCGCGCACGAGGCAGAAGATCTGGTTCAAGACGCCTGGCTGCGATGGCATGAATTCCGCAGGGAGAGCCAAAACAAGGTGCTCAATGCCGAGGCTTGGCTCGTGAAGATGACGACTCGGATGGCAATCGACCGGCTGCGCGCGGCGAAGCTAAGGCGCGAGACCTATCCAGGCTATTGGTTGCCCGAACCGCTGCTTGAGGATGACCACACCAATCCGGAGGAAATCTACTCGCTGGCCGACGACGTTTCTGTAGCATTTCTGATTCTTCTTGACCATCTCTCACCAGAGGCCCGCGCCGCATTTCTTCTGCGCGAGGTCTTCGATGTTGACTATGACCAAGTAGCTCAAATCTTAGGGAAAACAGAAGCGGCAGCGCGACAGATCGTGCACCGTGCACGGCGCGAACTGGAGAAAGCTCGCGCAAAAGATCCGCGCCCGCCGGCATTGCCCGTACGCAACGAGCACCAACACCAGGTGCTGCGGGACTTCGCTCATGCGATTTCACGTGGCGACTTCGCGGGGCTGCAAGCTCTTCTTGGCGAACACGCTAAGCTGTTCAGTGACGGCGGTGGCTTGGTCCCGAGCTTTGGTACGCCTCTTCTGGGCGCACGTCGCATCGCTTTGATGTACTTTGCATCACACCGCCGTTATGGCGGGGCGATGCAGGTCCAACTGGTGAAGCTCAATGGTCGATGGGGCCTATTGCGCTACATCGACGGGCAATTGGAATCGGCGCAGTCCTTTGAGATCGGCGACCAGCAGATCCAAAAGATCCATGTGCAGCGCAACCCAGAAAAGCTGGCGCGTCTTGCCGCCACTCTGGTTCGCTTGCCTGCAGTCGTGTGATGGCAAGGGCTGGCCGTTATTCGACTTTCGCACGGGGTTTTAGACGGAAACTGACGCCGAGGCGGTTGATGGCGTTCATGGTTGCGATCGTGAGGGTAAGGTCGACCAGTTCCTTCTCGCTGAAGACGGCCGCTGCGGCTGCATAAGCTTCATCGGACGCATGCGTTTCACTGACCAGGGTCACTTCTTCGGCCCACGCGAGGGCTGCGCGCTCTTGATCCGAAAACAGGTAGGCCGCTTCGTGCCACACCGGGACCAGCACAGCCTTGTCGACCGACATACCCGACTTGATCAAATCGCGTGTGTGGATGTCGATGCAATGGGCGCAGCCATTGATCTGGGAGACCCGGAGAAAAACCAAGTCGATGAGCTGAGCCGGAAGGTCAGTGTCCTTGGTGACGAAGTGATGAAGGCCCCCAATGGCCTTCGCACCTTCGGGCGAGACTTGAAACCAATTTGCGCGTTGCATGATCTTTCTTTCCTTTTGTGTGAAGACTGGCAACATCACCAGCCTTCGCTTGTAAGACGGCCGACATCGACTTGTTGTGACATGCCCGCCGGAGCATTCCGGCATTCCCACCTTGAAGTCGTGGCTGCGATCGTTGTCGCGTTGCCAGTCATGTGTCAGCAGGCTTTTCTTGGTCCGGCGCCTGGAAGTTGAACGAAGGCTGCGGGCGCGACATTCCGCCCCAGTTCGGCCGCCAGTCGCGCTCCCCTTGTACCTCCCACGTGCCGTCGCGTCACTCGAAGACTTGCTCCTGATGTTCGCTAGGCGTTGCGTTGTGGCAGTACGCCTCTGGGGCCTGATGCAACGCACAGAAACTCCAGGGGTGCTGCGTTCGCACCTCAAAAACCCGCCAAATTTGTAAACCTTCTTGCTAAACGGCTGGAGGCTCAAGGATACTGTATTTCCATACAGCATCGGAGTCCACATGGTCGCCTCCCTGTCGTGGGTGGGTGGCGACGACGCGTCCCCCACCCCTTTCGCTTCCCATGCACCGCGCGACCCGAAAGGCCGTCCGCTGCTCCTTCCGCCCGCGGTGGAATCCGCGATCTGGCGGGGGGATGCCCTGGGTAGCCCCGTGACCCGCATCGTCAGCAGTGGCTTCGAGGCCCTGGACGCAGAACTGCCCGGTGGTGGGTGGCCTTGCGGTTCGCTGACCGAAGTTCTGCAGGTGCAGGCGACGGTTCTCGAATGGCGACTCTTCGCGCCCGCCGTGCGTGCGCTGGTCTTGCAAGGCAAGCAGATCGTGGTGGTGGGGCCTCCCAAGGCTCCGCATATCCCAGGGCTTGTTCATCTGGGACTCGACGAGCGTCATCTGGTCTGGATTCACGCGGACAAGCCCGTGGAGCGGCTGTGGGCGATCGAACAGCTGCTCAGGGCCAACGCAGCGGGCATGGTGCTGGGATGGGTGCCGCAGGCTCGTCAGGAGCAGATTCGTCGCCTGCAGGTTGGCGCGCAGAGCTGCGATGCGCCGATCATCCTCTTTCGACCGGCTGCGGCCGCGCACGAGGCGTCGGCCGCGCCGCTGCGCCTGCAAGCGCGATTCGGCATCGATTGGGAACTGCGAGTGCAACTGCTCAAGCGCAAGGGGCCCGCGCACGATACGGAGCTGCGTCTGCCATCGATCCCCGGTGGTCTGGCGGACATCCTCACGCCGCGCCTGCAACACCCGAGCCGTCTGATCGCGGCGCGTCATTCCAGAGAGTTCCCTCATGCTGTGGGCAGCATTGCTCCCGGACAACCTGCCGGACGATCCGAAGCCGCGCACTGAAGCGCTCGACGGTCTGGCGACCTGGTGCCTGCAGTTCACCCCGCGTGTTGCCGTCCTCGAAGCGCTTTTGTCGTGTCCCGGCATCGTGATGGAACTCGAGCAAAGTTTGCGACTGTTTGGCGGCAAGCGCCGGTTGGTGGAGCGGGTGCGCGAAGAGTGCGTCGATCTTGGCGTGCGACACCTCGCATGGGCTCCCACAAGCTTGGCCGCGCTCGCACTCGCGCGAGCGGGCCTGTCCAATGGCTTTGCGAAGCCCTTGGCGCAAC
This sequence comes from Variovorax sp. Varisp41, assembly GCF_047325085.1. Taxonomy (NCBI): domain Bacteria; kingdom Pseudomonadati; phylum Pseudomonadota; class Betaproteobacteria; order Burkholderiales; family Comamonadaceae; genus Variovorax; species Variovorax sp. Varisp41. The sequence goes on along the minus strand of NZ_CP168541.1, from coordinate 1,364,398 downwards.
TGTTGGATGCATTGCCGCTGGAGACACTCACGCAGGTCGCCGTGCACCAAGCCACACTGGCACGCCTGGGTTGCCAGACCTTGGGACAGGTCCGCGCCCTACCGCGCGGTGGCCTGAGCCGGCGCTTTGACGCGCAGTTGCTTGGAGCCCTGGATCAGGCGTACGGCTTGCGCCCTGACGGTCATGCGTGGACCCAGCTGTCGGAAACTTTCCATGCGAAGCTCGAGCTGATGGCGCGTGTGGAGCATGCGCCGGCGATGATTTTCGGTGCTCGTCGACTGATGCTGCAGATGGCGGGGTGGCTTCTGGCACGGCGCTCAGGCGTGACTGCCTTCACCTTGCGCTGGTGCCATGACGCCATGCGCTCGAAGGCGGCAGGTGATGGCGGCGAAATGACTGTGCGAACGGCCCATGCCACGCGCGACACCGAACACCTGATGCGGCTTCTGGCTGAGCACTTGGTCAAGGTCGAACTGCTGGCGCCAGTGGGCGATCTGGAGCTAGTGGCCAACGAGGTGCACCCGTTGGAGGAAAAAAGCTTCTCCATGCTGCCCGAGACGAAGCAGTCGGGTGAGAGCCTGGCGCTCGTCCTCGAGCGCATCGCAGCACGCCTGGGCCCGGACCGCGTGTTGCGCCCGGTCCTCGTCGAGGACCACCGGATGGAATGGATGTGTCGTTGGCGACCGGCGCCCGAACGCGCGCCTCGCATCGGGTGCAGGCCGCTTGACGTGCCGCAGCCGAGCTTCATGCTCGCCAAGCCGCTGCGTCTTGCCGTTCAGGACAACCGGCCGATCTACCAGGGTGTGCTTCAACTGCTGGCGGGCCCCCATCGCGTGGAGGGCGGCTGGTGGGATCGCACAACAGGTGTCGAGGCCGGCAACAACGAGGGAGCGTTTTCCGCCGTTCCGCCGCCGGAGACCACTCGCCATGTCGCACGCGACTACTGGGTGGCCGTGAGCGAGCATGCCGGTGTGCTATGGATTTTTCAGATGCGCCTGGCCCGGGAAGAGATCGCCTGGTTTCTCCATGGCACCTTCGCTTGAGGGCTCTAAATGCAACTGCCCCTGTATGCCGAGCTGAAGTGCTTGAGCAACTTCAGCTTTCTTCGTGGGGCAAGCCGCCCAGAGGAACTGGTCGAGCGCGCGAAGAAGCTTGGCTACTCGGCCTTGGCGATCACGGACGAGTGCAGCCTGGCGGGCGTGGTTCGCGCCCATGTTGCCGCCAAGGAGCACGATATGAAGCTGCTGATCGGAAGCCAGTTCCGAGTGGACACGGAGGGGGCGCATCCCGACGCGGTTTCCTTCACGCTCACCGTGCTCGCGTGCCATCTGGAAGGTTATGGCAACCTGTCGCAGTTCATCACCAAACTGCGCCGTGCTTGCGCGAAGGGAAGCTATCGCCTTGATCTGCAGGACATCAGGGGGAGCGAGCTGGACGGCTGTGTCGTCTTGGCTTCGCCACAGCGCATGGCGACTGCCGTCCAGCTCGAATGGATCGGGCGCTGGCTGCTGGCCGAGTTCACAGGACGTTGCTGGTTCGCGGTGGAGAAGCTGCGATTGCTGGACGACGAGATGTGGCTGCACCGATTGGAGCGCGTCGGCCGGGACACGGCGATTCCGCTGGTGGCTGCCGGCGATGTGCATTTTCATGTTCGCTCTCGCAAACCGCTCCAGGACGTGATGACCGCCACGCGGCTGGGCAAGCCATTGACCGAATGCGGGCTCGACCTGCAGCCCAATGCCGAGCGGCACTTGCGAACCCGTTTGCGCCTCGCCCAGACCTACAGCGTAGAGCTGCTCGCGCGCACGCTCGAGGTCGCCCAGCGATGCAGCTTCAGCCTGGACGAGTTGCGTTACCAGTACCCTGACGAGGTGGTGCCCGCAGGGGAAACACCCGCCAGCTACCTGCGCCGAATTACCTATGAAGGGGCGGGCCGCCGCTGGCCGGACGGCATTCCGGCCGCGATGCACACGCAGATCGAGCACGAGCTTGCGCTGATTGCAGACCTGGGCTACGAACACTACTTCCTCACGGTGGCCGACATCGTGGCCTTCGCACGGTCTCGGCACATCTTGTGCCAGGGCCGCGGCAGCGCCGCCAACAGCGTGGTCTGCTACTGCACGGGTGTCACGGAAGTCGATCCGGGCCGCATGAGCGTGCTGTTCGAGCGATTCATCTCCAAAGAGCGCAATGAGCCGCCCGACATCGATGTCGATTTCGAGCATGAGCGCAGGGAGGAGGTGCTGCAGTACCTGTATCGGAAATATGGACGTGATCGCGCAGCGCTCACGGGGGTGGTGATCAGCTACCGTCCCAAGAGCGCCATTCGCGATGTCGGCAAGGCGCTGGGGATGTCACTGGAGACAGTGGACGCGCTGGCCAAGGGGCATCAATGGTGGGATGGCGCCCAGGTTCACCCCGAGCGGTTGCCGGAAAGCGGCCTCGCGCTGGATTCGTTGCAGGTTCAGCAACTAATGCATCTGACGGGCGAGCTCATTGGTTTTCCTCGGCACCTGAGCCAGCACACCGGCGGCTTCGTGCTCACCAAGGGACCGCTGTGCCGCATGGTGCCGATCGAGAACGCCGCGATGCCAGATCGCACCGTGATCGAATGGGACAAGGATGACCTGGATTCGCTCGGCCTGCTCAAGGTCGACTGTCTGGCGCTGGGCATGATGACTGCGATACGCAAGGCGCTGGACTTCATCGGGCAGCGCAAGGGCTGCGTGTTCAGCGTGCAGGACGTCCCTGCCGAAGACCCTGCCACGTACGACATGATCTGCAAGGCAGACACGGTGGGCGTTTTCCAGATTGAGAGTCGCGCACAGATGAGCATGCTGCCCAGACTCAGACCTCGATGCTTCTACGATCTGGTGATCGAGGTGGCCATCGTTCGGCCGGGGCCGATTCAAGGAGGCATGGTGCATCCGTACCTCAACCGGCGCCAGGGCAAAGAGCCCGTGGTCTACCCGAGCGAGGCGCTGCGCGAAGCACTGGGTCGCACGCTGGGCGTTCCTGTGTTCCAGGAGCAGGTGATGCAGATCTCGATCCTGGCAGCAGGCTTCACCCCTGGGGAAGCCGACGGTTTGCGTCGCGCGATGGCAGCGTGGCGCCGCAAGGGTGGCCTGGAGCACTATCACACGAGAATCGTCGAAGGCATGAAGGCGCGTGGCTACGACGAGGGCTTCGCGCGCGCCATCTTCGAGCAGATCAAGGGTTTCAGCGAATACGGCTTTCCCGAGAGCCATGCCGCTTCGTTCGCCCTCTTGGTCTACACGAGTTGCTGGATCAAGTGCCACCACCCGGCTGAGTTCCTGGCGGCGATGCTCAACTCGCAGCCACTGGGCTTCTACTCCCCTTCGCAACTCGTGCAGGATGCGCGCCGCCATGGCGTGGAAGTACGAGCGGTCGATGTCATGCACAGCGATATCGACTGCACGCTCGAGGACCTGGTGCATGAACCGGCGGTGCGCCTGGGACTGCGGATGATTACCGGCTTTCAGACTGCTTCGGCGCAGCGTGTTGTCGATGCTCGCGCGCAATGTCCTTTCGACAGCGCCGAGGACCTCGCGCTGCGCGCAGGGCTGGAGCGTCATGAAATGAAGCGGTTGGCTGCCGCGGATGCGTTGATGAGTCTTTCGGGACATCGGCGGCAGCAGGTGTGGGACGCGGCCGGGCTGCTAGCGGGGCCCGGAATTCTGCGCGAGGCGCCTATCGACGAGGACTTGCTCGAGCTCGCTCCTGCGCCAGAAGGCGAGGAAATCATGTTTGACTATGCGTCGATAGGCTTGACGCTGCGCAGGCATCCTTTGTCCTTGCTACGGGAGCGCTTGGCGCATCGAGGAATGATGACCGCGGAAGAACTGGATACCGTGGGCAACGGAGCGCAGGTCAGCCATTGCGGCATCGTGACGTTGCGGCAGCAGCCCGACACAGCCAAGGGAACAATCTTTGTTTCCTTGGAGGATGAAACGGGCGTCGTGCAGGTGATCGTGTGGAAAGGCTTGAGGGAGTTGCAGCGAAGCGAACTCCTGGCCTCCAAACTGATGGCGGTGCACGGAATCTGGCAGCGCGAAGGAGAGGTCAAGAATCTCATCGCCTCTCGGCTGGAGGACCTGACGCCTTTGTTGGGAAGGCTAGCGAAAGCAACCGAAAGCCGGGATTTTCGGTAGGCGGACTGCAGCCAGAACCCCCTGCGCATGTGCGCCGAGGCCGCCTCGATCAGAAAAATGCCATCGAGTTGGAGAACAGTCCGATGGAATGAATGAGCAACGAAACCGGTGAGACTTGCGAGTGACGCTGTGCGCGGCAGGCAACGGTTGATGTGGCATCGCGTTGCTCTCACGCGAACGTGCACGACCCGGAACGCCAGCCGTGGTCAGTCTTTTTGGATCACGGTGGCTCATCCCTGGTGCCAGCACCTCTTTCAAGCTCTTGAATTGAGGATTACGTTGGTTGCGTCGGAAAAGTTCGAAGATCATCAGATCTGGCGATGACCGCGCAAGGGATAAGTTCAATCAGGCTGAGATCAGGTTAGGTGGATGGCTCTTCCTTGATCGCTTGACAGTCCGTTTCTCGGAAACAACCCGATGTGTGCAGATTTGGATTCTTTCGATGTATTTCAAGAAAATGGCAAGCCTCACTTTTTTGAGAGCGTCGATATCTATGATAAAAATCGATACCTCAAAATTAAATGAACCACCAAGCAATGGCAAAAAAGACTTTCCTCGAGATTCAAAAGCAAATCGAACAGCTTCAGCAAGAAGCCGATCAGTTGCGCAAACAGGAGTCCAATGAGGTGCTCGCGCGGATCAAAGAAGCCATCGCCGTGTACGGCTTCACCGCTGCGGAACTCGGCGTCGCGGGGGGCGCCAAGCGCGGTCGCACACCGAAGGCCTTATCGGGTAAAGCGGGTCGCAAGTCCTCTGGCAAGGGGGGTGCATCGGCACCGAAGTATCGTGATCCGAACGGCAATGTGTGGAGTGGCCGCGGTCCGCGCCCGGCTTGGTTCAAGGCCGCTTTGGACGCCGGCAAGTCGGCAGAAGACTTTCTCGCCAAGTAGCACTCGGGACTGCCGCCTGCAGGAGGTGGCAACTGTCAAAACCGGACGCTTGGGTTTGCCCCTCGCGCTTGAGGCTCATGAAGCGCGCCATCAGCCGTCAACCAACGCGTGGCTGAAGAGCCTCATGTGACCGCAAACACGCGTGGTCCCTAAGTGGAGGGCGACCTCTCGATCCTGCCCGGAGTGCCTTCCGCAAGGCACAGGAACGAGCGGCGCCGGAGAAAAGGTAAACGTCTGGGACCGATTCAAAGGAACGGCACGCCACCGGTCACGGGAATCGTCGCGCCCGAGATGTAGCTGCCCTCGTCGGAGGCCAGCAACACATAGACGGCCTGCAACTCGCGCGGCTGGCCCGGGCGCTTCATGGGCGTCTGCGTGCCAAACTCCTTGACGTTGTCTTCCGGCAAGGTTGAGGGGATCAGGGGTGTCCAGAAGGGGCCGGGCGCCACGCAGTTCACGCGAATGCCCTTGTCGGCGAGCAGCTGCGCCATGCCGCCCGACAGGTTCTGAATCGCGCCCTTGGTCGCGGCATAGGCCACGAGGGTGGCGTTGGGCTTGTCGGCGTTGACCGAGGCGGTGCTGATGATCGAGCTGCCGGGCTTCATATAGGGAACCGCGGCCTTGCAGAGATAGAAGTTCGCGTAAACGTTGGTGCGGAAGGTGCGATCGAACTCTCCGGCGCTGATGTCCTCGAGCGACTTGTGCGACATCTGGAAGGCGGCGTTGTTCACCAACACGTCGATGCGGCCGAAGTGCTCGAGCGTGCTGGCCACGAGGGCCTGGCACTGCGCCTCCTCGCGGATATCGCCGGGTGCGAGCACACAGCGGCGACCGGCACCCTCGACGAGGCCGCGGGTGACCTGGGCATCGGACTCTTCCTCGGCCAGGTAGGAGATCACCACGTCCGCGCCTTCGCGGGCGAAGGCCAGCGCGACTGCGCGGCCGATGCCGCTGTCGCCGCCCGTGATAAGGGCCGCCTTGCCGAGGAGCTTGCCGGCGCCCACGTACGAGTGTTCGCCGAAATCGGGGCGCGGCGACATCTCGGACTCGAGGCCGGGCGGTTGTTGCTGGGAGGTGGAGAAGGGAGGCCGGGGGCCCGCGTCGCGTGGATCGGTCATTGCTGTTCCTCTGTGCCAAGGGAAGGGATTCGGTGTTGCGCCCGCCGCATGCGGAGTCGGTGTGCCTGCCGAAGTAGTGATCGCCGATGCTCCCGCCACGGTAGGCGTAACGCGCATGCACGCGTGCGTCGCCACTGGCTTCAAAGGTTCCGCATGCGCGGGCGCAAGCCCTTGCTCTTGGTCGCAAGCGATGGTTCGAAGCCCAGGCGGGTGCGCCTGTTTCTACGAGATTGCTCGCAAAGAAGACGGCCCAATCCCATCGGGAGCGGAGAATCCGCGAAGCCGCCTACGGGCGGCACCAATGCGAGCGCATCGAGCCATCCTGTCCCGAACAATGCCGAGTTGCGGCGCGCTCAATTGAAGGCGCCAGCCAAGCGTGTGGGCGTGCCTGTTTCCGGCTCACTGTTGACCGAAGACGTGGTGGCTTTTGCCGAGGGCGTGATTGCGCTGATAGCGCCGGAGTGGCAAGACTGCCCGCGAGAGCCCTTTGAGCCGTTGCGCAGTACTGTGCCAGGCACAAGGACGAAGGACGCGCCCTCTTAAACGGCATGTTCCCACCTCCTGGGCGTCGGTGGCCATCAGGCGGCCGCCGGCTTGCCGAGGAATTGCGAGGCCACCGCGTTCAGCAGCGCATCGGCGAAACCTCCCGGAGCACGCCCCACCTTTCTCGCGCTCGTGCGAACGCGCGGCCGCGCGCTCCAGCAGATCTTCGAGCCGGTGCGCTCCAGTTCGGTGACCAGGGCCACGTCCTCGCTGCAGGCTAGCTCCTGAAAGCCTCCGGCACGCAGATAGGCATGCGCCGCCACGCCGAGGTTCGCTCCGTGCACATGGCGGTGCCCATCGGCATCGCGGTAGCTCGTGGCGAAGTGCCGTGACAGAAAAAGAGCGTTCTCGCCATGAGGCGTCCAGTCGTCCACCGCGACCGTGCCGCACACCGCATCGGCGTCGAGCGCGAGCTGCTGCGACAACCAGTCCTCGGCGACCAGGGTGTCGGCATCGGTGAAGGCGAGCCAGCGTGCGCCGAGCGCGAGCAGCGCGTTGGCACCGGCCGCGCGTGCCCACCCCACGTTGCGCGCGTCGATAGCCAGAACGTTCGCGCCCGAACGCGCGGCGATCGCGGCCGTCGCATCGCTGCAGCGATCCGCGACCACCATGATCTCCACGCGCTCTCCTCCGAGCAGCGGATCGCTGGCACAGGCCAGTGCGTGCGCCATGCAAGGCTCGATCACCGACTCTTCGTCGTGCGCGGGGATGACGATTCCGATCATGGTTCTGCCTCAGAAGGCCTGGAAGGAGGCCACAAGGAGCTGGCGCGCCAGCGCGACGCGAGAGGAGCGCATCAGTTCTTCGGCGGATCGTTCTCTCGATCGAAATGGCGCAACGGCATGGCCGCGATGAATGCCGCGATCGCCGCATCGGCATCGGAAGCATCCGCGAGCACCAGCCCCGCATCCGGCGAGCCATCGGGCAGCGCCAGCGGGATCTGCGCTTCGGCCAGCAGGGCTTCCGAGGCGCCGAAGGCCAGGATCGTCTTGCAGTGCCAGTACTGCGCGCGCAGGAACTCCAGCGTGTGGGCATCGGCGTCGAGCGCCTCCACCGCCGCGGCGCCATCGGGCAGGACAAGCGCGTCGAACAGGAAGCCCGGCGAGTTCTCCATCGTGGCGTCCGCTTCGAAGCTTTCGCCCGCGGCACCGCTGTAGGTCCCGAGTCTGGCGGCGACGAGGCGCGGCACCGCGCCAGCCTCGACCAGCGCACTGATGAGCTTCGCGAGCGACGTTCCTTCCACGCCATGCGCGATCAGGATCGCTACCTTGCGCGTGCGGATGCCGCCATCGCCCGGCCGGGCCAGCAGGGACAGCGGCGGCGAGACCTCGACTTCGGGCCGGAGCGGGTTCTCGAGTGCCTTGGGCAGAGGCGCGGGCAGTGCCATGCCCAGGTCCTGCGCAAGCCGCGCCGCCAGTTCGGGCGATGCATTCGCGAGGCTCGCGACCACGCGTTCGCGGATCGCGGGCACCGTCACCTTGGACAACTCGAAGCGGAAGGCATTGCCGATGTGCGCTTTCTCGACCTCCGACTGGCTCTCGAAGAAGAGCCGCGCCTGGGTGTAATGGTCGGCGAACTTCTCGGGCTTGATGCGCACCTTGTCCGCGTTCTCCTTCGCATCGAGGCGCCTGGCGACGCTCGTAAAACCCTGCGCGGCGCCGGCCTGGAACGGGCAGCCGCCAGCGAGCGAGTTGGGCTCGTAGGCGACGCGGCCGCGGTGGATGGCCTGGCGGTGCATGCCGTCGCGCTGGTTGTTGTGCACCTGCGCGACCGGGGCATTGATCGGCAATTCGTGGAAGTTCGGCCCGCCCAGGCGGCTGATCTGCGTGTCCACGTAGGAGTGGATCCGGCCCGCCAGCAGCGGGTCGTTGGTGAAGTCCAGGCCGGGCACGATGTGCGCGGTGCAGAAAGCCACTTGCTCGGTCTCTGCGAAGAAGTTGTCGGGGTTGCGGTTGAGCACCATGCGCCCGACGATCTGCACCGGCACCAGCTCTTCGGGGATCAGCTTGGTCGCGTCGAGGATGTCGAAGCTGAACTGCTCGGCCTGTTCCTCCGTGAAGATCTGCAAGCCCAGTTCCCACTCCGGGTACTCGCCGGCCTCGATTGCCTCCCACAGGTCGCGGCGATGGAAGTCCGGGTCGGCGCCCGAAATCTTCACCGCCTCCTCCCACACCAGCGAGTGGGTGCCGAGCTTGGGCTGCCAATGGAACTTGACGAGGAAGGACTCGCCCGCGTCGTTGACGAGGCGGAAGGTGTGGACGCCGAAGCCCTGCATCATCCGGTAGCTGCGCGGGATCGCGCGGTCCGACATCTGCCACATCAGCATGTGGGTCGACTCGGGCATCAGCGAGACGAAGTCCCAGAAGGTGTCGTGCGCGCTCGCGGCCTGCGGCATCTGGTGATGGGGCTCGGGCTTCACCGCGTGGACGAGGTCGGGGAACTTGATCGCGTCCTGGATGAAGAACACCGGCATGTTGTTGCCGACCAGGTCCCAGTTGCCTTCGTCGGTGTAGAACTTGACGGCGAAGCCGCGCACGTCGCGCGCCGTGTCCTTGGAGCCGCGTTCGCCCGCGACGGTCGAGAAGCGGACAAACACCGGCGTGATCTTTCCGGCCTCCTTGAAGGGCGCGGCCTTGGTGTACTTCGTCAGCGGCTCGTAGGCTTCGAAGAAACCGTGCGCGCCCGAGCCACGCGCATGCACGATGCGCTCGGGGATGCGCTCGTGGTCGAAGTGCGTGAGCTTCTCGCGCAGGATGAAGTCCTCGAGCAGCGCCGGCCCGCGCGCGCCGGCCTTCAGGGAGTTCTGGTTGTCGGCGATCGGTACGCCCTGGTTGGTGGTGAGCATCTGGCCCGAAGAGTCCACTCGCACGCGGTCCAGCGAATCGATGGTCGCGTTCACGCCCTCAGGGGCTGCGGTTCCCGTCTTCGCCGAGGCATTGGCCTCCGAGAGCGTGCTGCCGGTGGCCAGGCGCGATGCCGGTGTGGCGGTCGCGCCCACGGGCGCGGACTGCGCGTTCGCGATGCCATGCTCGAGCGCCTTGTTCGGATTGCCGGGCATGGCGGCGGCCAGGGCCTGCGCATCGATCATCTTCTGCGCCGGAAGGTCGTTGCTACCAGCGGCCGCGGGTGCCGGTGCTGCGGGACCGCTGTCAGTGTTGCGTGCCGCCGCACGCGCCGCATCCAGGGTGGCTACGGAAGAAGTGGTTTTTTTCTTGGACATGAGGCCTCGCATGGAGATGGGTCGTGGGAGGAGCGCGACTCTGAGGACGGGCGGGGATCCCGTGCGTAGGACAAAGCCCTCTTTGACCCATATTCGTCGCATAGCGCTCGCGCAGCTGCAAACTTGATCCAGGTTAATGCAGCACGCCGCGATGCGGTGCACCATCCGACTCAAGGAATCCTCCATGCTGACCGATGACGTACTTCGCAACCGCGCTGCAGAAATCTCAGATGCCGAGCGCAACCTGCTCGAAGGTGCCATCTCCCATACACAGACCTACGCGGCCGGCAGTGTGGTCGTTCGCCAGGGCGTGCCAGTCGACATCAGCACGCTGCTCGTCGAGGGATTCATGACACGCCATGTCGACGCACCCGATGGCAGGCGCCATCCCGTCGCGCTGCATGTGCCGGGAGACTTCGTCGACCTGCACGCCTATGCGCTGAAGGAGCTCGACCACGATGTCGCCGCATTGACCGACGTTACCGTCGCAGTCTTTCGGCATGCCGCGCTGGAAGAGATGCAGGCAGCGGAGCCCGGCCTCGCGAGGCGGCTGTGGTTCCTCACGCTGCTGGACGCGGCGATGCACCGGCAGTGGATCTACCGCTTGTCGAGCCTCAACGCGCTGCAGCGCGTGTCGCACTTCCTTTGCGAGACGCACGCCCGCCTGCTGGCGATCGGCGCATCCGACGGGCATGCCTTCTCGCTGCCGATGACGCAGGCCGATATCGGCGAGGTCTGCAGCCTCACGAATGTCCACGTCAATCGCGTGCTGCGCGAACTGCGAGAAGCCGGGCTGTGCAATGTCCGCGGCGCAAGCGTGCAGATCCTGGACTTGAAGAGCCTGGTCGAGAGAGCGCGGTTCGACCCCCAATACCTCTACCTGAACCAGCAGACCGCGGCACGCGCGGTTGCACGAACCGGGAGTTCCGCATGACCGATCGCCGCACCGTGCCCGGGCTGCGCGAAGATGCCGGCCACGCCACCGCGGAGGATGGCGTGGTGATTCTCGATGGACCCAATGGCGTGGCCGTGACGATGACGGCGGATGCCGCGGCCTTGACGGCGGAGCGTCTGCACGCGGCCTCGTTGCTGGCGCGCGAGCAACTGGCCGCCTCGAAGCCCGAAAGCGAAGGTCCGTCGAGTGCGTAGGAAGGCATTGAGCGAACGCGAGCTGCGCGTGCTGGCCAGCATGAAGCTGCTGGCGTTCTTCGAACAGCAGCAGCTCCCCGCTGAGTGCACCTCTAGGGATGACGTCGAGCGGCTGCTCGGGCTGCACGCGGCCAAGCTGCTCAAGGCAAGCTTCGACCCTCCGATCCGCGAACTTTCGGGGGAGGTCTACATCGCGCGCGCATGCGTGTCGGAGGTGACGGCGGAAGGCTTTTCGGCCCTCGCGCGCGCCCGACGCCAGCAGCCGGAGCATTTCGATGACAGGTCGCCGCGGCGGCCGCGCGCGAGGCGATTGTCGAAGATCGGCGACGCCGCGGGTGAAGAGAAGGCCGGGCCCGCTTGAGCTGACGCTGACAGCGCGTGGTGCTGCTGCGCGCTACCAGTTGCGCAACGACACGTCCATCCCGCTGGCGGAAGGATTTTCATGCGTATTTACTGCTCGCGGCCCTTCGCGCACGTCGCCCGCCAGGTCGATCAGCGCGGCCATGCCATCGGTCAATGCATGGTTCCAGTGCTTGCATGGCTTCTGGCTCTCGAGCATGTCGACCCAGGCCGCCCCCTCGGTGCCCTGCTCGAGCAGCACCCAGAAGTAACGGCCCGGGGCGGGCTCGATCACGTGCACGGAAATGTGCCGCAAGCGATTCGCGGCGAGCCCATTGCGCATCCCTGAACGTTCGTCTCCCGTGCCTTGGGCATCCTCGGCCATGTGTATCTCCTGGGGCGGTTTCGACAAGAAAGCGGGAACCCTCCGTTCTTTCGTCGCCGCGGCACGTAGGCGGGCCGCGCTTTCAGCGGCAAGGGAGTTTCGGCGCGTGCGGTTCCGGCCGGGACGCCGCCTCGCTGGCGAAGCGTTGCACAATATGCGGCGGCGCAGAGGTGAACTCGAGCGCCATCTCCTCACTCTCCGTATGTCCCCAGAATGAAAAGACTGCCCACCCATGTCGACGGCTTCGACAGCATCCTCAACGGCGGCTTGTTCGAAGGAGGCGTCTACATCTTCGAGGGGCCACCGGGCGTGGGCAAGACGACGCTGGCGAATCAGATCGCCTACACGCTGGCTCGCCGCGAGACCCGCACGCTCTACGTCACCATGCTCGCGGAATCGCATTCGAGAATGCTCCAGCACATGGAAGGGCAAGTTTTCTTCGAACAGCGCGAGGTCAACGCCAAGGTCTTCTATGTCAGCGGCTATCGAGAGCTCGAGCAAGGCGGCCTGAAATCGGTGGTTGCCTTGCTGCAAGGCGAGCTGGTTCGCCACCGCGCCGGCTTGCTGGTCATCGACGGTCTCGTAGTGGGCGGGCCGGTCTCCATGTCGGACGACTCGGTGAGGCAGTTCGTGCATGAACTCCAAAGCCTCGTGAGCGCGATGTCGTGCACATGCCTCGTGCTGACGAGCGGCAACGGGAATGCCCTGAGTGCCGAGCAGACGATGGTCGATGGCATTTTTTCCTTTGAGGACTACGGTTTCCACTGGCGCGCCGAGCGCCGCATGCAGGTGCGGAAGTTTCGCGGCAGCCAGGTCATCCGCGGCCGGCATACCTTCTGCATTTCTTCGAGCGGCCTTCAATTTTTTCCGCGCCTGGAAAGTCTCCCTGTCACGGCATCGCCTGGAACCCTGGGGCCGGAAACCCTCTCGTCCGGAATACCGGCGCTCGATGCAGTCCTACGGGCCGGCGGGGTTCTTTCCGGCAGCGCTTCGGTGGTCATCGGTCAGAGTGGTGCCGGCAAGACCACTCTGGCGCTCGCGTTTGCTGCAGCAGCAACTGACGACGCGCCCGGTCTTCTTCTGCCGTGCACGGAATTGGTGGGGGACTTGAAGCGCATGGGGCAGGAGTTGGGCCTGGCCGTCGCGCAAGCCGCTGATTCCGGTGCGCTCACCGTTCAACCGCTCGGTCACGAAGACGAATCCATGGATGAGATGGGGCACAAGCTGCTGCGACTGGTCGACGAGTTGAAGGTCCGCCGATTGGTCGTGGACGGTCTGGCTGGCATGGCCGACACCCTGGCTTTCTCCGAACGGGGCTATCGCTTCCTGGGGCGCCTGCTCGGGGAGCTCAAGTCTCGAGGCGTGACATCGCTGTTCACCGTGGATCCCGCCGCCCTTTCGGCCGCGGCCGCCTCGCCGCTGGCGGAAGGCGTGGTCGGCTGGTTCGACAACGCGTTCGAGTTTCTCCCGCGCGACAGGCATGGCGCGCGAATCCTGTCGATTTCCAAGGTTCGCGGCAGCCAGGCCTCGACAGCGACACTGGATGTCAACCTGAACCTGCTCGATGCCGGCGGGCAGCCGAGCGTCTGATCGAAAGTCCGTCCCGATGAAACTCATCCTGGTTGTCGAGGACGAATACGGTAACGCTCAGATTCTCCGGCTCCTGCTGGAATCGGAAGGCTACCGCGTTGCTTCCGCCTCCAATGGCAAGGCAGCGCTGGAGCTTCTCTCGGGCGAGGTCCCCGCCTTGATTCTCTCGGACTTCATGATGCCGATCATGAACGGCGGTGAACTCGGCGAAGCCGTGCGCCGCAACCCCGCGCTCTGCCGCATACCCTTCGTGATCATGAGCGCCACGGACGAAGAGGTGGTGCGCAAAGTCTTTCGTGGCTACGACGCGTTTCTCGTCAAGCCCTTCGAAATCGATCCCCTGCTTCTGTTGATCGAGCGCCTTGTCGCGAACGGGCGTCCGCCGCGGCCGCGCAGCGAAGAGATTGGGGAGTCGATGAAGCAGCTGATGCGCGGAATCAAGCTGCCCGGGTCTTCCGACTGAGCATGGTTTCTTGCCGGTTGGATCGATGACCACCGGCTGAGCGTCCTACGCCCGCTCGGGCGAACCCCGCGCGTCGCCGGGCCCGCCCGCCTCCTAGCTTGTCGAGGCGATCACTTCCGGGGCTTTCCGAGGCCTCCTCATGCACGCAGCTTCTTCCTTCCGCACGGTGCTCTCATCGGGCTCTTTTTATGTTGCGAGCGCAGTGGCGCAGCTGCCGTTGGCGATGGCCCGAACCTGGTGTCCACCGTGGTGCTCGATCCGTCGCCGGTCAACTACCTGGAGATCCGAATGATCAACGAACATGCTTTTGTCTACAGGGGCCACGCGTTCCGGCTGGTGCTCGAGCCCGACCCGCGCGGGCAATACCAGGTCGCGGTGGACTGGATGACGCAGCCCGACCAGGCCACGCGGCTGCCGCAGGACGCCGATCCTTACGCGACCGCCGAAGAGGCCCTGCGGCACGGCCAGCAGCAAGCCATGCGGTGGGTCCATGACCGCACGGGCGACGGACAGGGGCAGACCTAGAAGGCTGCTCTGCAGGACTTTTCCATCCATTTTTTTCCACAGGAGACGCCATGCCATCCACGAATCCGCCATCCCAGTCCATCGATGCGAAGAGCGCTTCGGACATCGAGCAACTGGCCCGCAAGCTCGACGCCACGCACGAGCAGGTCGAAGAATCCATCCGCGCCGTGGGTACGAACGCCTCGGACATCGAACTTCATCTCAAGGGATCGCGCAGTACCACCAATGCCGAGCGAACGGACGAGGCTGGCAAGGGCTGATCTTGTGGAGCTGGCGCTGGGGGACTGAATGTACTGCGCTGCGTCGAAGCGCCCTCGGCTTCCTTATTCGCGAACAGGGACGCGCTTGTCCTACGTCCATGCCGTCGCGGGCTTCAAGAATCGATCTCTTTCTGGAGGCCCACCATGCACATTCGAAAGCCGCTTGCGCTTCTTTCACTCTCGCTGGTTCTTGCAACACCCTTTGCAGGTGCACAGCAATCGTCCACCGGAAATCCAAAGGGATCGGTCGCTCCTGCTGCGGGAAACTCCACGCCCAAGGCCCAGGGGGCCACGGGTCCGCGCGTTGACACGGGACGCGGCACCGAGCCGTTGAGCAGCGAGCACGGCCCCGCCGAGGCGCGCACAGGCCAGAACCGCCCACCCGGCGGCGGTCCGAACGGCGGGCTGACGCGCACCAATCCTCAGGACACCACGCCTTCGGACAATGGGCGCAGCGCCCAGGGATCGTCGGCGCGGCCGGTGCCGTCCTCGGAATCGAAGGAACGCGAACGCAATCGGTGAGGGGCGGGCGGGCCACGTAGGTGCATCAGGTGCTGCTGCGTCGCGCCGGCCCCTGCTCGATCCTTGTGTCCATGGCGCGTCGCCTGACCCATGCTTTGCTGCTGTTGCAGCAGTTGAGCTATGCGCACACCCTTTGCGAGTTCCAGCGATTGTGCGAGCGCTGTGGTCGCGTGTCACCTTCGAGCGCCGAAATCGCGCAGAGCTTTCGGCGAATGACGGAGTGTGAGCGGCGTTGGGCTCGATGCCGCGAGGGCTTGGCTGCGGCAGACATGGCGGCATTGCGTGTTTTGAGAGCGCTCGATCTGCAGCGTCTCCTGGAAAGCGCTCACGTGCGGCTGGGTTCGTGGAGCGATGCTTCGAGCATGGACCGGATGCCCGCGTCGCATCTCTTCGAGTGGGTCTCGCACGATTGCGAAAAACTCGAACTGGCTCAGCTCGAGGATGCCATGAGTCCCGCGGAGGCTGCGATTTACGTGCAGTCCCTCGACCGGCTTCAGGGCTGATCGGGCCGATCGTCAGGCGTCGTCGAAAGGACGCGCAGCGTGTGCAAGCGCTCGGCCGCGTCCGAGAAAACCGCGTTCAACTCCTCCGCGGACATGGACGGATAACCGGCGGGCGGGCGCAGCGCCTTGCGAAGGCGCTCGCACGCGGCCTCCCAGGCCATCTGGGCGATCAGCCGGGCTTTGAGGTCCGAATCGGAAGCGAGCATGAGGCATCATGTTCCGCTCAGCCTGCCGCGCAAGCCCAATGAACTTTTCGGGCGCTTCGTCCTACAGTTCGCACTCGGCGTTCTGCTTCTCAACCGTTGAGTCGGTGCGGAGACTTCCGAGTATTTTTGCAGTCGACGCCGCTTGCATCCTTGGCGCGGCCGGCGGATTGCGCCAACGGGTGGGGTGTGTGAGACAACTGGCTTTCCCTACCGAGCTATGGCTCCGCCCGATCAGCGCACTTGGCCATGTCCCGGCCCAGCGCCACTTTCTGCGCGGCCTCGCTCGCCAGGCTGCCGGTCTTCGCCCGTTCCGCCAGCCGCGCATAGAAGGCGGCCACGCGCTGCAATTCCTGTTCGTCGAGATCCTCGATGCCGATCATGCGGTTGCTGGCGCGCTTGTGGGCCGCCAGCAGTTCGTCCAGCTTGAGGTGCATGGCTACGCTGTCCTTGTTCTGGCTCTGCTGGATCAGGAAAACCATCAGGAAGGTCACGATCGTCGTGCCGGTGTTGATCACGAGCTGCCAGTCCTCCGAGAAACCGAACAGCGGTCCGCAGATCGCCCACAGCGCCACTGCCATCAGCGCGACGCAGAAGGCTGTCGGCGTGCCAGCCCAGCGCGTGACGCGGCTGGCGAAGCGATCGAAGCGCGCCAGCCAGCGCGACCTGCCAGCGTAGGCGACGGTGGCGGTGTTTGGCATTCCGCCCACAGGGCCATCCTCGTCTTCTTGAGGATATGTGTGTTGGCTGCGCTGGATGTCTGACATGTGGAAAGCGAAAGTGCTCCTATGACCTGTTGCAGCATGCACATGAAGGCAGCTTGCCTGCGACATCTCTGCGCGCATCCTCTTGCAGGAGTCCTCCTTCTCCCGCCTCCTAGCGCGCTGGCCATCAACGTTCTGGGTGAGTAGGGCATGCTCCTACGAGATTCTTCGCCAGCACGAGACGCCGCCGTCGCTCGGCGCACCTACCGTTCCTCCAACTCAACTGCATAGGAGCTTCTGATGGCAAGTTCAAACAACGGCGGCGACCAACCTTTGGTCGCGCCTGCGGGCGGTGCTAATCCACCCATCGAACCGCTCACTGAAGGACGGGACGCCGCCGCGGCGGCGCCGCCGAAGGAGACGGGTCAAGCCGATCAGGAACGAGTGATACGTGAGGCGGCCTATTCCGCCTACGAGCGGCGCGGCAAGACCGAAGGCGATGCCGTACAGGACTGGCTGGCTGCAGAGGCAGAGGTCAATGCGAGGAATTCTTCGAAAGTCGCGGAACTCGCCCGCAAGCTCGATGCCACACCCGAGCAAGTCGAGGAGGCCATCCGGGCCGTTGGTCCGAATGCCTCGGACATCGAACTTCACCTCAAGGGTACGCGCAGCACCACGAATGCCGAGCGTACCGACGCCACCGGCAAGGAATGACCATGCCCCAGGACACCAATATCCCCGTCCCGAACAATGCCGAGTCGCGGCGCGCGCAATGGCAGGCGCTCGCCGAGCGTGTCGGTGTGCTCGTACCCGGATCGCCGTTGACCGAGGAACTGGTGGCCTTTGCCGAGGGCGTGATAGCGCTGCAGCGGCAGGACCGCGAGAATCCCTTCGAGCCGCTGCGCTAAATCCAGGCAACGTCGTTCAGGCGATCGCGCTGCGCCTCACGCGCACGGGAATCGCTTTCGCCGCGGGCACCATGCTTTCGCGCGCGAAGTACTCGAGGGGAATCAACGGATTGCACTCGGGGTAGTAGCCGCCTACGCTGCCTTTGGGCAGATCGAAGCACATGACGCGAAGACACCTCACTTGTCGCTCGCCGTCCTCGAAGCCTTCGGCGCACACGTCGACCATGTCGCCGTCGGTCAGCGACAGCCGTGCCATGTCACTGGTGTTCATCAGCAGTACGCGACGCGTGCCGTGGATGCCGCGGAAGCGGTCGTCGAGGCTGTAGATGGAGGTGTTGAACTGGTCGTCGCTGCGCAAGGTCATGAGTCGTAGCGCGTGCGAGGATGGTGCCGCGCCCTCGCGCAACAAACCATGGCCCTTGAAGTTGGCTTTGCCGTTCTTCGTCTTCCACACGCGTTCGCGCGCGGGCAGCGGCCGCGCAAAGCCCGCCGGATCTTCGAGCCGCGCATTGAAGTCATGGAACACCTCGGGCAGCACCTGCGCGATGTGCTCGCGGATGCGCGCATAGTTCTCGACCCAGGCCTCCCATGGCACAGCCGGGTTCGGCGGCAAGGTGGCGAGCGCGATGCCCGCGACGATCGCGACCTCGGAACGCAGCGTGTTCGCGGCCGGCTCGGCGACGCCGCGTGAGGCATGCATCACGCCGGTCGAGTCCTCGATCGACACCATCTGCTCGCCGCGCGCCTGACGGTCGATCTCGATGCGGCCCAGGCAGGGCAGCAGGTACGACACCTCGCCGTGCACGAGGTGGCTGCGGTTGAGCTTGGTCGCGATGTTGACCGTGAGCCGCAGCTTCTTCCACGCGGGTTCGATGCGGTCGGTGTCGGGCACGGCGCGCGTGAAGTTGCCGCCGAGCGCGACGAAGGCGCGCACCGAGCCGTCGAGCACGCCCCGGCAGGCCTCGACCGTGTTCAGACCCTTCTCGCGCGGCGGCTCGAAGCGGTAGAGCCTCGCCATCGCGTCGAGCGGCGCGAGTTCGGGCTTCTCGGTGATGCCCACGGTGCGCTGGCCCTGTACGTTCGAATGGCCACGCACCGGACAGATGCCTGCGCCGCGGCGGCCGATGTGGCCGCCCAGCAGCAACAGGTTCGACACCATCTGCACGGCCGCCACACCCTCGACATGCTGGGTCAGGCCCATGCCGTAGATGCCGATCACGGCGCGCGATTCGGCGAAGGTGGCGGCCGCCTGTTCCAGCGCCTCGCGCGACAAACCCGATTCTTCGGCAATCGAGGCCCACGAGGTCCCGCGCAGCCAGGCGGCGAATTCTTCGTAGCCCTCGGTGTGCTCGGCGAGGAAGCCGGCATCGAGCACGCGCGGCGCCCCTTGCGCAATGGCGTCGCCGTCGGCCGCCACCAGCGCCCTGCACAGGCCCGCCAGCGCCGCCAGGTCGCCGCCGTTGCGCACTTGCAGGTACTGGGTGCTGACCTGCGTCTCGGCGGGCGTGAGCATCTGCACCGGCGACTGCGGATTGGCGAAGTGCACCAGCCCCGGCTCGCGCAGCGGGTTGAAGGTCACGATCCGCGCACCGCGCTGGCGCGCTTCCTGCAGCTGGTGCAGCATGCGCGGGCTGCTCACGCCGGTGTTGTGGCCGAAGATGAAGATTGCGTCGCAATGCTCGAAGTCATCGAGCCGCACCGTGCCCACGGGCACGCCGATGGTCTCCGGCAGCGCCACCGAGGTGGTCTCGTGGCACATGTTCGAGCTGTCGGGTAGGTTGTTGTTGCCGTACAGGCGCGCCAGCAGCTGGTAGAGGTAGCTGGTCTCGAGCGAGGCGCGGCCCGAGGCATAGAACACCACCGAGGCCGGGTCCTCGCGGCGCAGCGCGCGCAGTTCGGCGCCGATCTCCGCCAAAGCGTCATCCCACGAGACCTCGAGGTACCGGTCGCTCGTCGCGTCCCACCGCATCGGCCGCGTCAGGCGGCCGCCGGATTCGAGTTCATGGTCGCTCCAGCCGAGCAATTGCGTGACCGTGTGCTGCTCGAAGAAGGCCGGCGGCATGCGCTTGGCCGTGAGCTCCCAGGCCGTGGCCTTGGCGCCGTTCTCGCAGAACTCGGCCGGGCGCGGATGACCGGGCTTAGCCCAGGCACAACTCACGCAGGCGAAGCCGCCGGGCTTGTTCTGCTTGAGCAGGGCCTGCGTTCCCGCGATCGGAATGTGCTCGCGCAGCAGGATGCCGCCCACCGCCTTCAGCGAACCCCAGCCGCCGGCCGGGTGTTCGTAGGGCTCCGGTGCTGCCGCGTCGTTCACGTCGTCTAACGCTGGCCGGGACCGGGATTGGGCTGCTGCGCGAGGTCTTCGTGCAGACCGAAGGCGGCCGAATCGTCGTGCCGGGTGTTCTCGACGTTTTTGCGCTTGTCCCGCATGCGCTCGTTGGGGGCGGGCGAGGCCACGTCCTCGCCCGCGGCCGTGCGTTGGCTCGAGAAGCGCTCGCCGCCACCGATGTTGTCTACACCGCCGCTGGTGGTGGGCCGCGTGCCGTCGCCGCTGCCCGCGATGATGGGTTGGGTCATGGGATGCTCCTTTTTAAGCACTTCAACCTAAACAGCGCGCTGCGGCGTGCTTGTAGGAACCGGTGCCGTCACTGTGCGCGGCACTGTTGCGCTGCCGACTGCGCTCTCCTCAGGCCGTGTCATCGATGGGGCCGACAGGCGGCGCGCCCTCGTCCTCGCCGCCGCTGCGCGGGCCGGAGCGTTCGTCGGGCACCATGCGCACGAGTTCGGCGCATCCGTCCTCGAAGGCGTCGAGCCACAGGTCGTAGGCCATCGGGCTGGCGGACAGCTCGATCCATTCCGAGGCATCCGCGCCTTGCTCGTGCAAGACCCAATGAAAGTTTCCCGCGCCCACCTCCTCGACGAATACGGCGATGCGTCGAAGCCGGGTCATTTCAACTTCTTGGCCAGGTACCGGCGCACCTAAGCGTTGTCCTTGCCCGAGGCGGGCGGGGCAGACTGCTTGGCGGCGCGCGCGGCGGGCGCGGGGTCATGACCGCGCTCGCCCGGGTCTCCCGAAGGCTTCTTAGCCTCGCGGCCGATGCGACTGCCGTCCGCGGGCGTGTCGATGCCCGCCTCGCCATTCTGATCGACGTTCACAGGCGACATCGACTTGCGTGTGGACATGTTCAACCCTTGGCCTTGTACTGATCGCGCAGATCACGGATCTGATCGTGGTTGCGCTGGGCGCCCTCGGCCTGGCGCTCGACCAGCGTGCGCACCGCAGGCGGCAGTTCGGACTTCAGCGCCTTGCGATAGCGGGCGACGGCTGCATCCTCGCCACGCTCGCATTCCTCGAGCATGGACAGCGCGCTGTCCGCGCCCAGCGTTCCCTTGACGTGAACCCAGCCGCGATGCAGCGCCCCGCTGGCGGTGCCGCCCGTGTCGGTCTCTCCGCCGAGCGAGCGGATCAGCGTCGCCAGTTCGGCGGCTGCCTCCGCGCACTGGGCTGACCGGCTCGCGAAGACCTGCTTGATCTGTGCGTCGTCGACCTCGTCCGCGCAGGCACGGAAACCGTACTCGCCATCGCGGGAGTTTTCGAGCAGGTCGGACAGGATCGAAACGACTTCGTCGTTGGTGCGAGTGGCGGTGGTCATGATGCTGTTGCTCCTGATTGGTTGGTGGTTGGAAAAAGGAGTCGTGAACATCCCGCGTTGGTCGTTGGAGGCATGTAGGCAAGGGCCGCGCGCGCCCGTCATGGCGAAGCCATGAGATGCACTCGGCTGGACGTTTGGCTTGCGCACAGAGTGGCGGGCTGCCGTCCGACGTGCCCAGGACAGGCCCCTGCTTAAACCCCTCGAACTGTGCCTCACCACCCGAACAACCGGTCCCGCGAGCCATCGCGAACAACGCAAAAAGGTCCCCGATGAGCCATAGCCATGCCCCGGATCCGCCCACTCCTGCGAACACGGGCCCATCGCGCCACATCGTTTGGCTGAAAGTGAATGGTCAGACGGAGACGCTTGACCTTGAGGCCTGGGTCAGCCTGTTGGACCTGCTGCGCGATCGGCTTGGCCTGACGGGCACCAAGAAGGGCTGCGATCATGGACAGTGCGGTGCCTGTACCGTGCTTGTCGATGGGCGTCGCATCAATGCCTGCCTGCGGCTCGCCGCCATGTGCGAGGGCGCGGAGATCACGACGATCGAGGGTGTGGGGCAAGGTTCGACGCTGCACCCCCTGCAGCAGGCGTTCATCGACCACGACGCGCTCCAGTGCGGCTACTGCACGCCCGGCCAGATCTGTTCCGCGATGGGGCTGCGCAACGAGGGCCAGGCCTCGAGCGCCGATGAGGTGCGGGAACTGATGAGCGGCAATTTGTGCCGCTGCGGCGCCTACCCGCAGATCGTGGCCGCTGTTTCCGAGGTGGTGCTTCAGGTGCAGGAACGATGAATCCCTTCACCCTCATCTCTCCCCCGAGCCTCGAGCGGGCATTGCACGAGTTCGCGCCCGGCAGCCAATGGATCGCTGGCGGCACCAATGTTCTCGATCTGATGAAGGAAGGCGTGGCGCGGCCCGGCAGGCTGATCGACATTACCGGGCTGGGGCTGGACCGCATCGAGACCACGGAGGGTGGCGGTCTGCGCCTCGGCGCGCTGGCGCCCAACGCCGACACCGCCTGGCACCCGCTGGTGCGGGAGGGCTACCCGTTGCTGAGCGCGGCGATTCTCGCCGGCGCCTCGCCGCAGATCCGCAACATGGCGACCAACGGTGGCAACCTGCTGCAACGCACCCGCTGCGTCTACTTCTACGACCTGGGTGCACCCTGCAACAAGCGCGAACCCGGCACCGGCTGTCCAGCCATCGGCGGTCTCAGCCGCCAGCATGCGGTGCTGGGTGCGAGCGAGCGTTGCATCGCCACGCACCCGTCCGATATGTGCGTGGCGCTCGCCGCGCTCGATGCCGTGGTGCATGTGCGTTCGGCCGCGGGCGCACGGGCGATTCCCTTCGGGGAGTTTCATCGGCTGCCGGGCGATGACCCGCAGCGCGATTCCACGCTTGAGGACGGCGAGCTTGTCGTGCACATCGAACTGCCCCCGGCGAAACGGTTCGCGAATCACAGCGCTTACATCAAGGTGCGCGACCGCGCTTCTTATGCCTTCGCGCTGGTATCCGTGGCGGCGGCGCTTGAGTTTGACGCCGCCGGCGCGATCGGCGCGGTGCGGGTCGCGCTGGGCGGCGTGGCCCACAAGCCCTGGCGGAGAACCGACGCCGAGGCGGTGCTGGTCGGGCAGCGCCCGTCCGACGCTCTCTTCGAGGCGGCCGCCGACTTGCTGCTCGAAGGCGCGACCTCGCAAGGACAGAACGGATTCAAGATCACCATGGCACGACGCGCGATCACAAGAGCCCTTTCCACCGCGACGGCGGGAACGCCGCGCGCCGGACGCAACGACGGCCCGGGCCGCCCCGACCTGAAGGAGCCGCAATGACGCGCATACCTCAGGCGTGCCGCGTGCCGGTGGCCGAACCTGGCACGGGCGACGTGCGCATCGGCGAGCCGGTCTCGCGCATCGACGGCCGGCCCAAGGTCACAGGCGAGGCGCGCTACGCGGCGGAACACCCGGCCGAAGGCTTGGTGCACGGGATGGTCGTGAACAGCACCATTGCCAAGGGCCGCATCGTGCGCATCGATGCGAGCCGGGCACTCGCGGTGGACGGTGTGCTGGACGTGCTCACGCACGAGCGGCGCCCTCACGCTCGCTCGCTCGGCATCTTCTACAAGGACATGACCTCGCCGGGGGGCACGCCCTTCAAGCCGCTGCACGACGCGCAAATCCGCTATAGCGGCCAGCCCGTGGCCCTGGTGTTGGCCGAGAGCTTCGAGGCCGCGCGTCACGCGGCGCGGCTCATCGAGGTCGAATGCAGCGCCGAGCCGCACCAGACCGGCTTGCTCGACCACACCGATCGCGCCCGCAAGCCGAGCCGCCTGAAAGCCGGATATTCGCCACCGCCCGAAGAGAAAGGCAATGCGCAGGCCGCATTCGAGGCCGCGCCGGTCAAGATCGCATCGGACTTCTACAGCGGCGTCGAGCACCACAACCCGATGGAGATGTTCGCCACCACCGTGATCCGCGGCGAGGACGGCCACTTCACGGTCTACGACAAGACCCAGAGTTCGCAGAACAGCCGTTGGTATCTGTCGCGCGTCTTCGGGCTTTCCAAGAAGAAACTGACGGTGCGCAATCCGTACGTCGGTGGCGCCTTCGGCTCTGCACTGCGGCCGCAGTACCAACTCTTCCTCGCGATGATGGCTGCGCTGCACCTGAAACGCTCGGTGCGGGTCGTGCTCACGCGTCAGCAGATGTTCACCTTCGGCCATCGCCCCGAGACGCTGCAGCGAGTCCAGCTCGCTGCCGAGCGTGATGGCACGCTGCGCGCCATACGGCATACCGCGATCGCCGAGACTTCGCGCTTCGAGGACTACGTGGAAGTTGTGGTCAACTGGTCGGGACAGCTCTACCGCTGCGACAACATCCAGCTCGACTACAAGGTGGTGCCGCTCGACCAGTACAGTCCGATCGACATGCGCGCACCCGGTGCGGCGCATGGCGTGCACGCGCTCGAGGTGGCGATGGACGAACTGGCGCACAAGTTGCGCATGGATCCGCTGGCGCTGCGGCTGCACAACTACGCCGAGCGCAATCCGATGGACGACATGCCCTACTCGACCAAGGAACTGCGCGCCTGCTACGAGCAGGGCGCACGCCGCTTCGGCTGGGAACGCCGTGCACCGCTGCCGCGCGCCACGCGCGAGGGCCACGAGTGGGTGGGCTGGGGCATGGCGACCGGCACCTGGGATGCGCTGCAGATGTTCGCTCGCGCCCGGGCGGTGCTGAAGCCCGATGGCTACCTGGTGGTGAGCAGCGCCGCGACCGACATCGGCACCGGCACCTACACGGTCATGGCCATGATCGCGGCGGCCGCGATGGGGCTACCGCTCGAGCGCGTGCGCTTCGAGCTCGGCGACTCCACGCTGCCGGTGGCGCCCATCGAGGGGGGCTCCTCGCATGTGACCACGGTGGGGTCGGCGGTGCAGGGCGTTTGCGACAAGCTCAAACGCCGGCTGTTCCGGCTCGCGCGCGGTATCGCGGGATCGCCCCTGGCCCGGGCGAAGTTCTCCGAGGTGGAATTCGCCGATGGCACGATCCGGCTGGTGAAAGCGCCGTCGACGGCGGTGGCGTTCGAGGCCGTGCTCGCCGCGAACGGCGCGCGCCCTGTGGAGGACAAGTACCTGTTGCTGCCGAGCATGCTCAAGCAGCGCAAGTACGTTCGCGCCACGCACTCGGCGGTGTTCTGCGAGGTGAAGGTCGACGAGGAACTCGGCACGGTGCGGGTGACACGCGTGGTCAGCGCGATCGCCGCGGGCCGGATCATGAGCGCGAAGACCGCGCGCAGCCAGGTGACCGGCGCCGTCGTCTGGGGCATCAGCCAGGCCCTGCACGAAGAGACGCATCCGGATCACCGGCTGGGCCGCTTCATGAACCACAGCTTTGCGGAATACCATGTGGCGGTGAACGCGGACATCCACGACATCGACGTGATCTTCGTGCAGGAGGATGACCGCGTGGTCAGCGAACTGGGCGCCAAGGGCGTCGGCGAGATCGGGATCGTCGGCGTGGCCGCCGCCGTCAGCAATGCGATCTTTCACGCGACCGGAAAGCGCATTCGCAGCACACCCATGACACCCGAAAAAGTCATGCGCTGACCCTCTGCAGAGACGATTTAGGCCAGGAGCGACCTTCGATCCGGCACGTGCAGCAAGGGAAATCTTGTTGCCTGACGCGGGCTTTCGTTAAGATCGGCGCCCGCCGAGGGTCGAGTATGCCAATGGATTTTTTGAGACGGATCGAGGATTGCCAGTTCCCGCTGGCGCTACATGACGAAGCTGACATCCGCAACGCGATCGTCCTTGAAGCCGCCGGGCTGATCGAGGCACAGCTTCCACCGGTTGGCGTGCCTTTGACCGAAGGCGCATCGGTCATCTACCGTGTGACAGCTGAGGGTAGAGCCGCCCTGGCCAAGGCAAAACGCTCG
The DNA here is from genome assembly GCF_047325085.1 of Variovorax sp. Varisp41. Classification (NCBI taxonomy): domain Bacteria; kingdom Pseudomonadati; phylum Pseudomonadota; class Betaproteobacteria; order Burkholderiales; family Comamonadaceae; genus Variovorax; species Variovorax sp. Varisp41. The sequence continues at coordinate 1,338,818 of NZ_CP168541.1, read as the reverse complement.
GGATAGTAGAAAAGTGCGCCAGGGCGGTGCTGTCACGGGCACCGGGCCAACCGGGTCAACCGGGTCAGGCAGACGCTGTCAGCTCCGCCATCAGTTCTTCCTTGCGCGTTGCGAGCAACTCACGCATGGTCACGAGATCGAGGCCCTTGGCCGCGCGCGCCTTGGGGAACATCTCGTTGCGCTCTTCCTTGACGTGGTGATCAATGTACTCGCCCAGGACCTTGACCTTGGCGTCGAACATCTCGTCGATCTCCGCGGCGTCCTGGATCTGGGCGATCAGGTCCTTGGCGCTCGCGTGCTCGACCTCGGCCTCGTCGAGCAGGTCGGTCTCTTTCAGGGCCTCGCGCAACGCGGGGTAGAAGATCTCTTCCTCGATCTGTGTGTGCACGGTGAGTTCGGCGCAGATCTGCTGGGCAAGGTCTCGCTTTTTGCTGGCGGCGCTGGCGGCCTTTGAGCCCGCGAGGTCCTCGTAGGCCGTAAACATCTTCTTCACGTTCTTGTGGTCGGTGTCGAGCAGGCTGCACGCATCGGGTTCGGCGCGTTTGGTAGTCATGGAGTAGCTCCTGATTGATTCGTGGGAGCCGTAAGTTCAGCCAAGGCTCGTGAATGTCTCGTAGGCGCGTTGCGCATCGCGTCGAAGGAACTGCTCCGACGATCCGACGGCTAGCGCAGCTAGCGCGTGTTGCGGGTGCGGGGCCTCGGCTTCGAGGAGCGCAGGCCCTGATCGACCTCGCCAAATGGGCGGCACCATTTCCTACAGGGTCAGGTTGCGATCGCCGATCCGCGGCCATGACTGGCCGAGAGACACAAGAGTCGATCCGTGCGCCGACATCAAGCTCATGCGCGCTGTGGCGGCCTTTTTCCATCCCTTCCTCCCAGGAATTTCTCATGGCACTCACTTCAACCGGCACCCCCGTCTCCACCAGCAACGTCATCTCGTCGGAGCGCGTCGAGGGAACGGCCGTCTACAACACTGCGGGCGACAAGCTCGGCACCATTGATGACTTGATGATCGACAAGCTCAGTGGGCAGGTCCAGTACGCCGTCATGGAGTTTGGCGGTTTCCTGGGCATCGGGACGGACCGCTATCCGATTCCGTGGTCCGTCCTGAAGTACGACACCTCGCAAGGAGGCTATGTCGTGCCGATCGACAAGGCCGCGATCGAAGGTGCTCCGCGCTATGCCTCGGATCGCGTGCCGGATTACGACGACGTCTACAGCAGCTCGATCAACAAGTACTACGGTCTTTGAGCTGCGAGCGCGAAGGAAGCGACTGTGGCGTCTGATCCGAAGGTCATCGAAGGGATCGACGCTTGGTGGCGCGCGGCCAACTACCTGTCCGTGGGCTAGATGTGAAGGCCCAATAGGTTGTTTAAGGTGTTCACCCGGAGAAGTTTTGAGAGACTGGAAATTGCCAAACCCCCAATCCACTCAAGACCCCGACCCGGATGAACACCCATAAGAATGCCCGATTGACGTACCTGCGGCGCCTAAAGATGGTTCAAGACATCACTGAACGTGGCGTCAGTGCATCAGCTGCTGCCGCCTCGCACGGCGTCAGCGCCGTCACGGCCCGCATATGGCTGGCGCGCTACCTCGTCGATGGTGCGGCAGGCCTGCTGGACAAGTCTTCTCGCCCCGAGAAGTCGCCTCGCTCCATCGAACCTCATGTCGCTCTGGCCTTTGTCGAGTTGCGGCGCAAGTTCTTCTTGCAGGCACGCATCGCTTCCTACATGGGCGTATCCCGAGCCACCGTCAGTCGCGTGCTGCGTCGTGCCGGACTGTCGAGATTGAGTGACCTGCGCCCGGACGAGCCCGTGCAATGCTACGAGCGAGACAGCCCTGGCGAGCTGCTGCACATCGACATCAAGAAGCTGGGGCGCTTCGACAAGGTCGGCCACCGCATCACCGGCGACCGCACTCAGCGTGCGCGCAGCGTTGGCTGGGACTTCGTCTTCGTTGCCGTGGACGACCATAGCCGCCTGGCCTTTACGCAGGTGCATCCCGACGAGACCAAGTTCAGCGCCGAGGCGTTCTTGCGGGCCGCGGTAGACTACTTCGCAAGCATGGGTGTGCAGATCCAGCGGGTGTTGACCGACAACGGCATGCCGTTTCGCTCTGGGCTGTTCGCCGAAGCTTGCCTCTAGTTGGGCATCGGGCAGAAGTTCACCAGGGCGTACCGCCCGCAGACCAACGGCAAGGCCGAGCGCTTCATCCAGTCGGCCCTGCGTGAGTGGGCCTACGGGCACGTCTACGCGAACTCATACCAGCGCTGCGAGGCCCTGCCTGCGTGGAACCACTTCTACAACTGGCATCGGCCGCACTACGGCATCAACCTCGCCGTGCCCGTCTCACGTCTCTCGATGTCTCGAAAGAACCTCTTGACACTTCACACCTAGGCCTTGCGTGGCAACGCGATTCGGAGGTCCTCCAGCCAAGCCTTCCATGCGTCCTCGCACTGCGCGGGATCGCCGCGCAGCAGGGCCGAGGGATGGAGCGTCACCAGCACAGGCCTTCCAGCGGGATCCTCCTGCCATCGGCCTCGCTCGCGGGTCACTGCCACCGGGCGGCCCAGATGCGCGCGCGCGGCAGTCGCGCCGAGCGCGAGAAATGAGTGCGGACGTACCAGGTCGATCTCGTCCTCGAGCCAGTGGTGGCAGGTTGCCGCTTCGCGCTGTGCCGGTGTTTTGTGCAGACGGCGGTTGCCTCGTAACTCGAACTTGAAGTGCTTGACCGCGTTGGTGACGTAAAGTTGTTCTCTTCGCCAGCCCAGTTCCTCCAGTGCGCGATCGAAAAGCTTGCCTGCCGGACCCACAAAGGGGTGCCCGTCCCGGTCTTCCTTGTCGCCTGGCTGCTCGCCGACGACCATCACAGCAGGACGCGGCCTTTCCTCACCGCACACCGCTTGCGTGGCTCGGGCGCCAAGCGGGCATTCCCGGCAACGGTCCGTCGCGTGCTTCAAATCGGCGAGCGCCTTCCGGGCGTTCGCGATGGAGAGCCGTGTAGACATGGGGATGCGTTTTCCGGGATCGGTCGCGATCTGAGGCCCGTCACGCCATGTCGGGCTGCCCGTTTGAAGCCATGAGGCCACCGTCCACCGGCAGCGCCACGCCCGAGACGAAGCTCGCGTCGTCGCTGGCGAGGAAGGCCACCACCGCTGCAATCTCCGAGGGGTCGGCGCCGCGCCCCAAGGGAATGCGCTCGCGGAATTTCGCCATCAGCTTTCGATTGCTTTTCATGTCCTCGGTCATCGGCGTGAAGGTCAGGCTCGGGCAGACGGCGTTGACGCGCACCCCGTCCTTGCCATGGTCGAGCGCAAGCGCCTTGGTGAAGTTGACGATCGCGCCCTTCGATGCGTTGTAGAAGCCCATGCCCCAATCGCCGCCGAGTCCGGAGACCGAGCCCGTGTTGACGATGCAGCCGCGGCTGGCGATCAGGTGCGGCATCGCCGCGCGGCAGCCGTGGAACACGCCGCCGATGTTGGTCGCCATGGTCTTGCCCCAGCCATCAAACGGCGCCTCGGTCACGGTGCCCTCGACCGCGATGCCGGCATTGTTGAACAGCACGTGGAGCGCGCCAAAGCGCTTGACGGTGGCCGCGACCAATGCCTGCACCTGCTTGTAGCTCGACACGTCGGCGACCTTCACCAGCGTGCGCTCCGGCGGCAGGTCGGCGGCGACGCGCTCGAGCTTGGCCTTGGTGTCGCCGGCGAGCACGACGTGGGCGCCTTCCTGCGAGAAGCGACGAGCCGTAGCCTCGCCAATCCCGGAACCGGCGCCCGTGACGATGACGACGCGATCTGTGAAACGTTGCATGCTGCTGCTCCTGAACATGGAAGCGCCGCAGCTTGCGCAGGTGAACCGGCTCTCGATGTCGGCGCGCGGCGATTGCGTTGTCGGACGCCAGCCTGCGCACGTTCAACGCCGATACTTGAACACGCTCAGCTCTCCGCCGGGCTCCAACCGCGCAATGCGCACCTCGGAGAGATCAGAAACGCCTTTCTCGCGAAGCTTGGACATCAGTTCCTCCGTGGTGATGAGTTCGCGGCGCAGCGTCCGGTGCATGATCCGGCCGTGCTTGACCAGCGGCTCGGCCGGCGGCTCAAGAAGGCGTGAGACGGTCGGCGATCGATAGATGACCCAGTCGAGCGCGTAGTTCCACGCGATCAACGTCGAAATGAGCACGAGCCCATCGCCGATGGTCTTGTAGTCGCCTTGCATGGCATTGCTCGAAGCATCGGCGATCAACACGACGAAGAGCAGGTCCGCCACGCCCAACGACCCAACGTCGCGTCGCAGTAAGAAGCGGAACACGATCAGCAGAAACCAGTAAACGGCGGTACCTCGCAGCACCATTTGCCATGGCGGTGTCTCGAGACGCAGAAGATCCAGCAGCGAATCCATGAGTTCATCGCGGAAGAAGCTGAGGATGTTTACTCTCCGGGGAGGTTTCAGACGTTGCGTGTAGGCCGGTATGACGCGAGTGCGCCCGAATAATGAGGGGACCGAGCCGGATGCGATAACAGTGTCGGACGAAGCCGCTAATTGGGGTGTGGTGCGCTCGCGGCAGTCGCCTCGCAATGAAGAATGGCGATGCTCTTTCTTACCAAGCAGTGAGCTTTTGTCATGCCTTCACGATCCTCAGGCCTGCTCGCACCCGAGCGCGCGGCGGGCCAGACAGCACTTCTGATCATCGACATGATCAACTGCTGGGATTTTCCCGATGCTGAGAAGTTGCTGCCTTGCGCCGCGTCGATCGCACCGCGCATCGCAGCATTGAAGGCGCGATGCCGCCGGTCGGGTGTTCCCGTGATCTATGCGAACGACAACCGCGGCCGATGGCGATCGGACTTTCCAGCGTTGGCGCAGGAGGCGCTGCGCCAGGGTGGTCCAGGCGCGGAAATCGCAAGTGCCCTGAAGCCCGACGCCGACGACTACTTCGTGCTGAAGCCCAAGCAGTCGGCATTCTTCGGCACGCCGCTGGAACTGCTGCTGCAGCATTTGAAGGCGAGCCGCCTGATCCTGACCGGTGTCGCCAGCGACCAGTGCGTTCTCGTTACTGCGACCGAGGCCGGCATGCGCGATCTCGCGGTGGTGGTGCCGCGCGACTGCGTGGCATCCCAATCGACGGCCCGCAATGCGCTGGTGCTGCGGCAGATCGAGGAGTTTCAGAAGTTGCCGACCACGCCCAGTACGCGGTTGCGGCTGATCCCGCATGCGCGCCACCTGCAAGGACGCAGGCGAGACTGAGCTGCCCGTCTAGCAGCCGCCTGCCTGATTGATGGATTTGCTGGGAAGCAGTTCTTCGACGGGCAGCCTATAGCGCTCCTGTCTGACCGTCGCCGGCCGTTGCTCGCGGCACTATCGCCCCATGGCTCCGCTTCGCCACCTTGCCGTCACCGTCTTCCAGGCCAACGCTAACGCCTTTCGGTGGCGACTGGTGGAGCTCTTGCCAGATGGACAGTGGAGCGTCATCGAAGAGCAGGCTTCTACGGTGAAGAGCTACAGTGCCGCGATGGCGGCCGGTCTGGTTCGGTTGCAGGGTATGGTCGAAGACTTGAGTGTCGGACCACGCGAGGAAGAGGCGGATGCGCCTGCAGCAAAAGCGGCTTCGGGCATGTTCGGCTTTGGATTCGGTCTGCCGAAGTAGCCCGCTCCCCCGTCCGAGTGACTGCATTGGTACGCGTCGACGTCCGACAGGCAGCTCCTGCGCGAGATCGGAAGTTGGGTGCCTTCCAGCTATTCTCGAAAGGAAGCGACCATGAGACTTGAACAAGCCAGAAGCGACGAGCGCGACGGACGACGGGTCTTTCGCTGGGGTATCGGTGCAGTGATCGTGGTGGTCCTGCTGGTTGTCATCTACAACGTCATGTCCCACCGCCGCAATGACGCGGCACCCGCGGGTGGCCAGGGCATTACCCAGCCCGCGCCACAGTCGGCGCCAGCAAGCCCGAACGGTGGCGGTGCTGCAGGCGTTGGAGGGGTCACGGGCAATGGCGGTGACGGGGGGCAGAGCCAGACCGGTACGCAATAGCCCCGTGTGAGCCGGTGCTCCGCTCATGGGTCGCGCGTTTATTCGCCCGTAGTGGCGCGGCGCAATGCCGATCCTGCGCTACGCTGGTTCTTCCCACGAAGACGAGAGGCATGCGTTGCGGGCCTTTGATCGTCCCGTTACTTGGGGAGTAGCACTTTGTCGACGACGTGGATCACACCATTCGATTGGTAGACATCAGCGATCGTCACCGTGGCCGTGCCACCCTTCTCATCGGTGATCATGACCTTGCCACCTGCTGACTTGGCGATCAAGTTTCCGCCGGCGGCGGTCTTGAGTGTTGCCGAGCCATTGCCGTCCTTAATCATGTTCATCAGCGCTGCCGCGTCGAGCTTGCCGGGAACTACGTGGTACGTCAAAACCGTGGTGAGGGTACCTTTGTTCTCCGGTTTCAGAAGCGTATCGACGGTCCCGGCCGGAAGGGCCGCAAAGGCATTGTTGGTCGGTGCAAAGACAGTGAACGGTCCCGTACTCTTGAGCGTGTCCACCAATCCGGCAGCCTTGACGGCCGCGACAAGCGTGGTGTGATCCTTCGAGTTGACGGCGTTGTCCACGATGTCCTTGGCCGCGTACATGGGAGCACCGCCGACCATGACTTGTGCAGTCGCGACCGCGGCGGTTCCCAGCATCGCCATCGCGACAAGGCATGAGGAAAGCAGGCGGGGCAGGGTAAAAGAACGCATGAATAGCTCCTTGAAGGTGTTGGCCTGAGCAGACTGCAGCAGGTCACTCTTCTACGGATGCCCTGAAAAGGTGGATGAGGATGGTGAGCGCGCCGCATGGGCATGAATCCGGCATCGTGGCGACTGCGTAGCGCGAGCCTGTGCCCTTGGCACTGTCAAGTCCCGCGGTTAGTCCCAGCTGGCTGCTAGCCGGTTCGAACTTTTCCGACAGTACGCTTCTTCTTTTTCCGACGCCGTGGCCCATGACATCGCGCCATGCTTCTCGTACCCAAAAGTGTGACAGCTAACGGGCTTGCGCTCGGCTTCTGCCGGGCGCTTTTCTTTGTGCGGCCTGCGTGTGTCCACGAAGAAAAGAGGAACGACCGGCGGTTGCTGGCCTCCGGGATTTGCTTGGCGAAGCCGATGTGAATGGATTGAACTTGACGCGACGTAGCCTGCCTCTCGAGGCGCTTTGCCGGTGCATAGACGGCGCCCGGGCATGGTGAAAACCCTCGGTAAAAAAATCGCATCCGGTTGAACTTGCGGCCCGTACTCATCCAGAGCCGACGTTCGCGTCGGACGAGTCGTGCCTGCCGAATCCACCATTTACACCGAGGTGATGCCGATGAGATTCTCCCTACCGCCCGCAAGGGCCTGTGTCCTCGTGCTCAGTGCCGTGACCGCCGTGGGTGCCATCGCATCCAGCCACCGCGAGGCACCGTCGATCGCGGGCATGCCCAAGCTCGATGCCACCGACTTCTACATGTTCCGCAGCTACGAAGCCGGCCGCCAGGACTTCGTGACGCTGATCGCCAACTATCAGCCCGACCAGAGCCCGTACGGCGGCCCGAACTACTTCACCATGGACCCGAACGGCCTGTACGAGATCCACCTCGACACCGACGGCAACGCAGTCGAGGACATCACCTTCCAGTTCAGGTTCAAGAACACGCTGCGCGACATCCAGCTGCCGATCGCGGGCAAGCAGGTGTCGATCCCGCTGGTGCAGGCCGGCGGCATCAGCGCGCCGAACCAGGCCACGAGCAACCTGCGCGAGACCTACACGCTGAACATCGTGCGCGGCGACCGCCGCAAGGGCAAGGTGGAGGCCGTGACCAAGGCCGGCGGCGGCACCGAGTTCGACAAGCCCACCGACAACATCGGCGACAAGACCTTCGGCGGCCCGACCGGCTACGCCAGCTATGCCAACCAGCATCTCTACACGGTCAACATCCCGGGCTGCGCCACGCAGGGCCGCGTGTTCGTCGGCCAGCGCAAGGACCCGTTCAGCGTGGCCCTGGGCCAGGTGTTCGACCTGATCAACCTCAATCCGGTGGGCTCGAGCTCGGCCAACCCCGACGCGCTGGCCGGCAAGAACGTGACGACGCTGGCGCTCGAGGTGCCGATCTCGTGCATCACCACGGCCGGCCAGCCGATCGTGGGCGGCTGGACCACGGCCAGCGTGCGCCAGGGCCGACTGATCGCCAGCCCGCCCAAGAGCGGCCATGGCACGACCGCGATCAACGGCGGTGCCTGGGCCCAGGTCTCGCGCCTGGGCATGCCGCTGGTCAACGAGGTGGTGATCGGCCTGAAGGACAAGGATCGCTTCAACAGCTCCAAGCCGCAGGACGACGCGCAGTTCGCCGACTACGTGACCAACCCGACCCTGCCGGCGCTGGTGCAGACGCTGTTCCAGGCGCCCGCGCCCACGAACTTCCCGCGCACCGACCTGGTCGCGGCCTTCCTCACGGGCGTCGAGGGGGTGAACAAGCCGGCCAACGTCAAGGCCTCGGAGATGCTGCGGCTGAACACCTCGATCGCGCCCACGATCAAGGCGAACCAGAGCAACCTCGGCGTGCTCGGCAACGACCTCGCGGGCTTCCCGAACGGACGCCGGCCGGGCGACGACGTGGTCGATGCCGAACTGCGCGTGGCGATGGGCGTGCTGTGCGTGGCCACCGGTGCCAGCGACACGCTCAAGGTCGGCTGCAAGCCGGCCGACGCGCCCGCGGGTAGTGCCCCTCTGACCGACGGCGCGGCGCAGAGCCCCACGGAGTTCCCCGATGCCTTCCCGTACCTGAACACGCCGCTGCCGGGTTCGACCTCGGCCTCGGCCGCGCGCTGAGGAGGATGCCGGCATGAACCGCAACATTCCTCGCATCGCCGGCCTGCTGCTGGTGGCCGCTTTCCTCGCCGGCTGCGGCGGGGGCGGCGGCGGTGGCGCCGCGTTCTATCCGTTCCCGCCGGTGAGCGGCAACAACCCGCCCGAGAACCCGCCGCCGCAGGCCGACGCGTACGACAGCTTCATCGCCTACGTGCAGTCGCTGGTCGCCTCGGTGCTCGACACGGCGGAGCCGGCCAACGTGGCCGCCTTCGACCCGGCGCCGACGTCGGAGACCAAGGACCCCGTCGCCACGCAATGAGGCTGGCGCAGCGGTCCGCGGCGGCACTGCTCCTGTCGCTGGCCGCGGCCGGCGCCGCGCTCGCGGCGCCACGGGTGCCGGCCAGCGACGACGAGGTGGTCGAGAAGCTGCCCGCGATCGCCGGCTGGCTCGATGCGCAGCGCAAGCTGCGCCGCGAACTGGCGCAGCGGCCCGGCGACGAGGCCACCGCGATCGAGGCCGCGACCGCCTACCTCGACCTCGCGCGCTCGCAGGGCGACGCGCGCTACGCCGGCCAGGCCGCGGCCGCGTTGCAGGCCTGGGACGCCACGCCCATCGCCCGGACGCCGCCCGCGGTGCTCGTGATGCGCGCCACCGTGGCCCAGTTCCTGCACGATTTCGACGGCGCCGAGTCCCTCTTGAAGGCCGCGCTCGCGCGCCGGCCCGCCGATCCCCAGGGCTGGATCACGCTCGCGACCGTGCTGCGCGTGCGCGGGCGCTACGACGAATCCGATGCCGCCTGCCGCGCGCTGGGCCGCGTCGGCCCGGCGCTCTATGGCGTGGCCTGCCTCGCGGAGAACGCGGGCCTGCGCGGCAACCATGCCGCCGCGCGCGATGCATTGCGAGGCCTGCTGGCCGACCCCGCGCTGGCCGGCGCGCCGCAGGCCGCAACGCGGCAGTGGCTGTGGACCTCGATCGCCGAGATCGAGGAACTCGCGGGGCGGCCCGCCGAGGCGGATGCCGCCTACCGCAAGGCGCTCGCGGCCGAGCGCTCCGGCTATCTGCTGCTGGCGTACAGCGATTTCCTGCAGCGTGCCGGGCGGTCCGGCGAGATCCCGTCACTGCTCGCGAAGGAAGCGCGCAGCGATGCGGTGCTGCTGCGGCTGGCCATCGCGCGCACGCATCCGGACCCGCGGCCAGCGCCGCGTGCAGTGGCCCCCGAGGCCGAGGAACTGCGCGAACGCTTCAAGGCCGCGGCACTGCGCCCCGGCACCACCGCGCAGCATGCGCGCGAGGAGGCGATGTTCGCGCTCGATGTGCAGGGCGATGCGAAGCGCGCCGTCGAGCTGGCGCGCCTCAACCTGCGCCTGCAGCGCGAGCCGGTCGACCTGCTGGTGTTCGCGCGCGCGGCCTCGGCCGCCGGCGATGCGGCCGCGCGCGAGGAGGCGAGGGCGCTGATGCGCGAGATCGGACTGAAGGACGCCCGTGTCGATGCCATTCCCTGAGCCACGCCGCATCGGGCTGGCCTCCGCCTTGCTGTTCGTGCTGGCGCTGCTGCTGGCGCTCGCGCCGAGCGCCGCGCGCGCCCACAAGGCCAGCGATGCCTACCTGCAGATCCAGCGCGATGCCGAGGGCGTCGACCTGCGCTGGGACATCGCGCTGCGCGATCTCGACGCGACGCTCGAGCTCGACCGCGACGGCGACCGCCAACTGCGCTGGGGCGAGTTGCGCGCGCGGCTCGACGACATCCGCGCCTACGCGCTCGCGCGGCTCCAGCTGCAGCAGGGACGCTGCGCACTGGCCGAGACGCGGCCGCCGGCAGTCGAGGACCGCGTCGACGGTGCCTACCTCGTGCTGCAACTGCACGCGCGCTGCGATACGGGGCCCGCGCTAGAGATCGACTACCGGCTGTTTCGCGAGATCGATCCGACGCACCGGGGACTGCTGCGCTTGGCTTCGGACGGCGGCGCTTCGCCCGCCGTGCACTCGCTCGATCCCGCGGCCGGCAGCGTGACGTTGCCATGGCCGGGCGCGGCGGCGGGATCTTCCACGCCTGCCCCGAACGCCGAGAGCGACAGCCCCGGCTTCTTCCGCGACGGCATCCATCACATCCTGATCGGCTACGACCACATCCTGTTCCTGCTGTGCCTGTTGCTGCCCGCGGTACTGCTGCGGCGCGGCGATGGCGGCTGGACACCGGTGAGGCATTGGCGCGACGCGATCTGGCCGATGCTGGGCATCGTCACCATGTTCACCATCGCGCACTCGATCACGCTGGCGCTGGCCGGGCTCAAGATCGTGAGCCTGTCGCCGCGCATCGTCGAGCCGGGCATCGCGATCACGATCATCCTCGCGGCCGTGGACAACCTGCGGCCGCTGCTGCGTGGCCGGCGCAAGCTCTTCAGCTTCCTGTTCGGCCTGATCCATGGCTTCGGCTTCGCGGGCGCGCTCGGCGAACTCGAGCTGCCGCTGCGCGGCTTCGTGCTCGCGCTGCTGCAGTTCAACCTCGGCGTCGAAGCGGGCCAGCTCATGGTGGTGGCCGTGGCGCTGGTCGTGCTGCTGTCGCTGCGCGGCTGGCGCGGCTATGCGCCGGTGGTGCTGCGCGGCGGCTCGGTCGTGGCCGTGGCGGTGGCGGCCATCTGGTTCTGCGAGCGCGTGTTCGACGTGAAGATCCTGCCGTTCGCTTGAGCGGGGGCGTCCGATCTAGAAGGTCCAGCGCGCGCTGACCCGCGCGCTGCGCGGCTCCATCGGATGGATGTGGCGCCCATCGATGCCGTCGCCGCAGGCACCGCGCGCTACTTCGCCCGCGCTGCACGAGGCGTAGAAGTATTCGATGTCGTTGCCCTTGCGGCCCGCGAGGTTGAACACGTCGAGGCCCAAGGTGAGCTGCTTGTTCACTGCGTAGCGCGCGCCGAAGTTCAGCAGCGTGGTGGCGCGCGAGCGCACCGTGTTGAGCGTGTCGAGCGCGCGCGGGCCCATGTAGCGCAGGCGAAGCGAGGCCGTCAGCGGGCCTTCCGTGTAGATGACGCCCGCGGCGAACACGCGCTCCACCGCGTTGTCGATGTGGTTGCCTTCGCCCTCGGGCGCCAGGCCCCGGAAGCGCGCGCGCGAGATCGCCGCATCGGCCTCGAAGCGCCAGCGCGAACCGAGCTTCCAGCGCAGCGTGGCTTCGATGCCGCGGCGGCTGCTGGCGCGGCCGGGTTCGGTGGTGCCCGCATCGCCGACATAGACCAGCTCCGAGTCGAGCCGCAGCTGCCACAGCGCCGTGGTGAGGCTGAAGTCTTCATCGGGCTGGAAGCGCCAGCCGATCTCGGCGCCGCGCCCCTTCACGAGCGCGGGCACGCGCTCGGCGGGCAGGCCGCTCATCGGGTCGACGTTGATCGTCGCGCCGCGCACGTCGTTGCTGTGGAAGCCGGTGCCCAGGTTGAGATACAGCTCGTGGGCCGGTGTCACGGTGAAGGCCAGGCCGGCCTTGGGGCTCACGAGCGAATCGTGGCCGCGTCCGCTGTTGATCGGGCCGTAGAGCGGTTCGCGCCCCTGCACGCCGTAGCGCAGCAGGTCGCCGCGCAGGCCCACGTAGCCGCGCCAGCGCTCGCTGAGGTTCACGAGCTGCTGGGCGTGCACGGAGAACAGGTCCTGTTGCACCTTGTCGTTGCGTACGGTCGAGATCCGTTCGCGGGCCACGGTGTTGTAGAGCCCGACCTCGCCGATGCGGTCACCGCGCCAGCTGCCGCCGAAGCTCAACACGCCGTCCAGCCCGCCGATCTGATTTGGCCGGCTGTGCGTGCCCTGCAGCCCGAAGACCCGACGGCGGTCGGTCTGCTCGAACTGGTCGCCCTGCTCGGGGTTGTTGAGGAAATAGGTGAAGTCCGAGAACAGGCCGAAGCGGTAGTCGATGACATAGCCACTGAGTTGCGTCTGCCCCTCGGGGCTGTTGTCGAACCACTTGCCCGACAGGCTGATGCGCCGTGTCCTGCCGCCATCGGTGGTGTTGAGCGAGCCGAAGCGCGAGAGCTCGCCGCTGTCGACCAGGCGCTCGGGGATCTGGTCGGTCGAATTCCAGCGGCTCTGGTAGGCCATGGCCGTGAGGCTGAAGCCGCGCACCGGCGAGCCTTGCGAATAGCGCAGTACCGCGTTCAGCTTGCGCAGTCGCTCGGGCGTGTCCCAGGGTCCGTTGTTGCCTTCGAGCTCGATGGCACCGAGCCAGGTCTGGTCCTGCACGGTGCGCGAGCCTGCCGCGAGCAGGCGGCGGAAGTTGTTGGCGCCCAGCGTGACTTCGGTGAAGGGCGCGTCGAGCGCGCTCACGTAGTCGAGCGAGGCACTGCCCGCGAGCGCGAAGTCGCCGCCATCGGCGAAGTAGGGGCCCTTGCGGTAGCGCACGCCCGAGACCAGGTCGGGGATCAGGAAGTTGAGGTCCGCGAAGCCCTGGCCGTGGCCGTGCGAAGGCATGTTGACCGGCATGCCGTCGACCGTGACCGCGAAGTCGGTGCCGTGGTCGAGGTTGAAGCCGCGCAGGAAGTACTGGTTGGCCTTGCCGTCGCCCGAGTGCTGGGTGGCGACCACGCCCGGCACGGCCTCGACGATGTCGCCCGGGCGCAGTTTGGGGCGGGCCTGGAAAGAGGCTTTCTCCACCGCGCCTTCGCTCGCGCTGTCGGCCGTGCCGATGGCCGCGTCGCGCGGGCCGCTGACCTCGATCGGTGGCAGGTGCACGGGTTGGGACCAGGCCGCGGCGCTGCCGAGCAGGGCGCCGAACATCCAGGGTTGGCGCGCGAGGCGGATCGAAGCTTTCATGGGTCTCCCGCGTCTTCAAAGTTCTGGAGAAGCGGAATACCTCTCGCAGGGACGCCACGCTGATACGCAGAGAAACAATTTTCAGATTCGGCGGGAGAGAGACCATCGCTGCCAGGGTCTGGACGACACTCCGACGGTGTCGGCCCGCCGGTCGACCGCGCCGACACTCTGCGCGTGCTGCGCGGCGCCTACGCTATGGCGGTCCAGCGTAACATGCGGGTTTTGCATGGGCTTTGCTTGCAGCCCTGGACGTCGGCGTCGAGGCTGCTGAACGTTACTGTCCAGGAGAAGCAATGAATCCAAGTCCACAGGTCGAGCCACCGCGGGCCGGAAGCGGACACCCAGCCGATTCGCTGCCCCTCAATTAGGATGCGCCGTCCAAGTACCGAACTCTGGCCGAATTCATCGACGAAGGGTTCTGTGTCATTCGACCGATCTTCAACGACCAGGGAGTGGGGGTCGACTACACGTTCTTGGAAGTGAATCGGAGATTCGAGACGGAGACCGGGCTGCGCCAGGCAATCGGAAGGCGGATGTACGAGCTCGCGCCGGCACACGAACCGTTCTGGGCCGAACCTACGGACGCGTCGCGCAAACCGGGGTGCCGACCAGATTCGAGCATCAGGCAGAGGCACTGGACCGCTGGTATGACGTGTTCGCGTTCCGGGTAGGCCGCCCCATCGAACGGCAGGTTGCACTCTTGTTTCGAGACATCTCCCATGAAGTTCGGGCTCGGACTGCTGCGGGAAATGCGGCTCGGCGGAAGGACGAGTTCATGGCCATCCTCGCGCACGAACTACGCAATGCTCTTTCGCCCATGCGTCTCGCCGTCCGACTGGCTCGCATGGCGCCAGGCAAGGACGACGTGACCAGCGCTCTCGACATGATTGACCGGCAGATCACGCATCAGGAGGCGCTTATCACCGACCTCAGCGATCTCGGAGAGATCGCGCGCGGTGATCTCAAGCTTGGCATGACGCTGTGCGACCTAAGACAGGTCGTCGAGCTGGCATCAGACATGGTTAGAAATTCGATCGAGTCACGATCGCAGACCTACAAGAAGCATTTGCCCCATGAGAGTGTCATGGTCCGGGGTGACGTGCGCCGGTTGGTGCAAGCGGTTTCCAACCTGCTTCTCAACGCATCGAAATACACGCCCACAACTGGCAAGCTCGTAGCGAGCATCAGCGTTGAAGGAAGAGCCGCGGTCATAAAGGTCAAAGACAACGGGGCAGGCATTCCCGCCAACCGTCTCGCAGACATCTTCGACCTGTTCTCCCAGATCGATGCCACTCGGCACCGCTCGGAAGGAGGGCTTGGCATAGGTTTGGCCGTGGCTCGAAGCGTGGCTCAGCTTCACGGAGGAACCATTGAGGCGCACAGCAATGGTCCCGGAACGGGTAGCGAGTTCGCATCACCCTGCCTCTGGCGGAAGACCGCGCAATGCACCGAGCTGGCCGGACTTCAAGCCCAAATACAGCATTGTCTGCATGCATTTCCTGTGGGGATTTTGTGGGGATTTGCATCGCTCGCTGCTTGACAGCGAGAGAGTCGGCCTTGTAACTTCAGGTCGTCTCCTCAAGCAGCCTCGGCTGCACTTCGCCCGCCGGGCTCCCCCGCGCGGGTATTTTTGTCGAGCGCCAGGCAACGTCTGGTCTATGGCACCTAGATGGACTCTGTCGGACTCCTTCGCCTCTGAGACTGCGCGCTCAGCGCATGCCCATCCATCGGACACATAGGGGATGTTGCCGGGATTTCAGGTTGTACCTCGGAGGGGATCGCTCTGCACCTCATGCCCGTAGCTTGTCGTCGTCGAAAGGTAGCGTGCACATGATGCGGAGGGCATGCAGTCGCTCGGCAGCATTCGTGAAGGCGGCTTCGAGTTCCTCATCGGTCACCTCTGGATGTCCAGCCGGTGGACAAAGATGGGCCGGTTTTTTTCGTACAACCCGTCAAGTTTTTTGCAGGCCAACGAGTCATACCGTGGAGGCAATCTCCTCCGTGAGATACGAGTCTTCCAGCGCGCACCTGCCGTCAGTTCGATTTCGGCGGGCAAGTCCGCTGCTTGGGATATGCCGGCAATTTGGAGGCTAGCGATCTTCGCGAGTATGAAACATGCGAACGATGTAGATCGTGTCCGCATCAATGTGGCAGCGGAGTTCGTAAGTTCCCACCAGCAGGCGTCGGACTTCGTGCGGCTGAAAGCCTTCGAGCAGACGGCCGATGCGAGGATTCGCCAGCAGGGTAGCCGGCGCCGCTGCGAGCATCTGCACCGTGCGCGCTGCGGCGTCCGGGTTGGCCGGCTCGAGAAATTCATGCAGGCGCTGGAGGTCGGACAACGCCTTCGAGGTCCAACGGACTTCCATTACCTGGATTTCGGAACAGGCAACGGCTGGGCAGTCCCCAAGGATTGCGCCCACCGATGAACCTCACCATGCTCCACGGTGCGTCCTGCTCTGATGTCGGCAAGACCTTCCAAGGTGAGGCGCCGGCGCTCGTTCTCCTGCTCGACCCATGCCGAAAGCGCCTGTTTGACCACCCACGCGCGCGATCGATCGAGTTCCGCAGCGTAGCCGTCGATCTGGTCTGCGAGTTCAGTCGACACGTGGGCCGTGATCACCTTGGTCGATGCAGATTGAGTCATAAGTAAATCATATCGAATCAAGACGACTCGATCAAGTATGGGTAGGGTTTCGACGCTCAGACGTCCCTGGCTCAACGCAGAGTGGTTACACAGGAAGCGCGGCGCGGCAGAGATTCCGCATTCCTCGCGCGAGCCGATCCACATCGATGCGGACCGTTGCTGCGCTGCTTCACGTCGCGAGCAGCGGCATCCATTGCACCGCGAGCGCGCCGATCGCCGTCTGCGCGCTCGCGCCATGCCACAGCGGCTGCGTGTTGTCGATCGTCGCGCGCGCATCGGTGCGAAGCCGGCCGCTCCACGAGCGCGCGAGCACATAGCCTCCCATCAACAGCAGCACCGCGAGGTGGAAGCCCTGGTAGCCCAGCAGCATCGCCACGCTCGCGCTCCATGCCTGCGCGCGCGGATCGAGGCCGGTTTGCGCATGGCTCCAGAGGTCGACGCCGAAGCCCGCGGCCGCACAGGCCATCGCGAGCATGACCAGCCAACGCAGGCCACGTTGTCGCGCTGCGTCGTCATGGCGCAGGCCGCGCGTCGCGAACACCAGCGCGAGCGAGCCCGCGAGCATCAGCAGCACGGCCGCGGCGGGCCAGCGCAACGCCGGCAACGCGGCACCGGCCGGCGGGCAGATTTCGGCTGCCATCGACACATGCACGTGTGCCCACAGCAGCGAGGCAAAGATGCTCATGTCGACCGCGACCAGCACCACCATGCCCCACCATGAGTGCGAGGCGCGGCCGACCGCGCCGACCGGCAGCCGTCGGCCATGCCCCACATCGGCCGTGGACACGGGCGGCGGGCTGTCCGCCCCCCAGAGCCAGAACACGATGACCCCCACCGCGAGCACGCCGCACAGCCCCGCGAGCAGCACCTGCTCGACCGTCAGTAGCAGGAAGAAGCCGGCCGTGCCCGCGGCCGCCACCAGCGGCGACCAGCCGTCGGTGGGCAGGCGCAGCAGGTGCAGCGGCCGCGCATCGCGCGGGCTCGTGACCAGCGTCTCGCGGCCGCCGAAGACCGTGCCCGGCAGCCAGTGGCGGCCTTCCTCGACCTCGCGCGCCAGCGCGGGACGGCGCCACAGCGGATAGCGCGAGGCGATCTCGGGAATGCTGCGCACCGCGTACTCGCGCGCGGGCAGCCATTCGAGCGTGCCCGCGTTCCAGGGGTTGCCGTGTTCGCGCCCGGGCTTGCGCAGCGTGCGCGCCACGTCGACGACGAACAGCAGCACGCCCGCGGCGAACACGAAGGCGCCGATGGTCGACAGCAGGTTGAGCGCGTTCCATCCGAGGTCGCCCGGGTAGGTGTAGACGCGCCGCGGCATGCCCATCAGGCCCGCGATGTGCATCGGGAAGAAGGCGAGGTTGAAGCCGCCGAATATCAGGCCGAAGGCCCAGCGCCCGCACCGTTCCGAGAGCCGGTGGCCGTTGAACAGCGGCGCCCAGTGGTAGAGGCCCGCGAACACCGGGAACACCATGCCGCCGATCAGCACGTAGTGCAGGTGCGCGACGATGAAGTAGCTGTCGTGCGCCTGCCAGTCGAAGGGCAGCACCGCCACCATCACGCCGGTGAGTCCGCCCAGCACGAAGATGAAGTGGAAGCCCAGCAGGAACAGGGTGGGCGTGTCGAGCCGGATGCGGCCGCTCCAGAAGGTGGCGATCCACGAGAACACCTGCAGGCCGCTGGGCAGCGCCACCGCGAAGCTCGCGGCCGACACCAGCCGCAGCGACCAGGTCCCCAGGCCGGCCGTGAACATGTGGTGCACCCACAGCAGGAAGCTCAGGGCGCCCACGGCCATCAGCGCGATCACCACCGCGCGGTGGCCCACCAGCGGCGTGCCCGCGAGCGTGGCGGCCATCATCGAGACCAGGCCAGCGGCCGGCAGGAAGATGATGTAGACCTCGGGGTGGCCGAAGAACCAGAACAGGTGCTGCCACAGCACGGGATCGCCGCCGCGCGCGGCGATGAAGAAGGGCCAGTCAAAGGCGCGCTCCATCTCGAGCAGCAGCGTGGCCGCGATCACGGCCGGGAACGCAAACACGATCATCAGCGCGCTGACCAGCATCGCCCACGCGAAGATCGGCATGCGCGCGAGCGTCATGCCCGGCGCGCGCGTGAACAGGATGCCGATGATCAGCTCGATCGCGCCCGCGATCGCCGAGATCTCGATGAAGCCGATGCCCAGCAGCCACCAGTCGGCGCCGCGCCCCGGCGAGAACTCCTTGCCGGTGAGCGGTGGGTACATGAACCAGCCGCCATCGGGCGCCTCGCCGAAGAACAGCGTGCCGAAGAACACCAGGCCGCCGATCGCATAGGCCCAGAACGCATAGGCCGACAGGCGCGGAAAGGGCAGGTCGCGCGCGCCCAGCATGCCCGGCAGCAAGTAGACCGCGATCGCCTCGACGATCGGCACCGCGAACAGGAACATCATCACCGTGCCGTGCATGGTGAAGAGCTGGTTGTAGGTCCTGGGGTCGATCAGGTCGTTGTCGGGCACGGCGAGCTGCGCGCGCATCACCAGCGCGAGCACGCCGGCGAGCACGAAGAACAGCATCGCGGTCGCGATGTAGAACACGCCGATCTGCGTGTTGTTGACGGCCGAGAGCCGGCGCCAGCCCGAGGGCGGGCGCCAGGCGCGCTCGAGCGCGTCGCGCCCGGCTTCGGGTTGCGGCGCGTTGGCCACCGGGTCCAGGGGGGCGTTCATGGCGGTGCTCATTGCAGCTGCGCGAGCCAGCGCGCGATCGATTGCAGCGTCGGATCGTCGATCCGTTCGTGGGAGGAAGGCATGCGCGCGCCCGGCTTGGCCTGCTGCGTGTGCGCGACCCAGGCCGCGAGCTGGTCGGGCGTGTTGGGCACGGTGCCGGCGCCGAGGTAGAGCCGGCTGCCGACGTGCGTGAGGTCGGGGCCGAGCCGGCTCTCCTCGCTCACGCCGCGCACCGTGTGGCAGGCGTTGCAGCGGTTCGCGAGGAAGGCGTCGCGCCCGCGCGCGAGGTTGGCCGTCAGGTCGGTGCCAGCCGGCCGCGCCTGCGCCGCGAGCCAGGCATCGAAGGCCGCGGGTTCCTCGGCCACCACGTGCAGCGCCATGCGCGCGTGCTGCTCGCCACAGTACTCGGCGCATTGGCCGCGCCAGGCGCCGGGCCCGTCGGCCTGCAGCAGCAGGTGCTGTACGCGGCCCGGCAGCATGTCCATCTTGCCGCCGAGCGCGGGCACCCAGAAGCTATGGATCACGTCGGCGCTCGTGAGGCCGAAGTACACCGGCCGGCCCGCGGGTATGCGCACCTCGTTCGCGGTGCGGATCTCGGCACCGCTGGCCGGGTCGCGGTAGCGCACCTCCCACCACCACATGTGGCCCGTGATGCCGATCACCAGCGCATCGGCCGGTGGCACCGGGCGCCACGCGGGGCGATGGCGCTCGTCGTAGAAGAACAATGCGACCAGCACCACGGCCGGAAACGCGAGGCCGCCGCCATAGAGCCACCACCGGGCCTGCGCGCGCGGCATCGCACGCGGTGCGTTCCGGCGCGCGCGGCGCACCGCGAGCGCGAGCAGCGCCATCACGAGCACGAAGATCGCGGCGGTGCCGCCGATCAGCACCCAGCTGACCTCGAGCAGCATGTCGGCCACCGGTCCCGCGGCATCGAAGGCCGAAGGCGAGGGCGGCGCGGTGGCGGAACGGCTCATTCGAGCGCCAGCAGGTAGGCCGCCATGTCGCGCGCGTCGCGCGGCGATACGCCCATCGACGGCATCGCGGTGCCGGGCACCAGCGCGGCCGGTGCCTCGATCCAGCGCGCGAGCGTCTCGGGCCGGTTCGGCAGGTGGCCCGCGATGTAGCTTCGGCGCCCGAAAGCATCGAGTGGCGGCGCGAGGCTGGCGCGCGCGGCCGGCACCTTCGGGATCGCATGGCAGCTGCCGCACTGGTATTGCGCGAGCAGTTCGCGCCCGCGTTCGCGTTGGGCCGCGGGCGCATCGCCGTGAGGCAGCGGCGTGGGCCCGAACGCGGGCAGGCCGCGGCCCGAGAGTTCGCAGCCGCCCGCGAGCCCGACGGCCGCCACCGAGAGCGCGGCCAGCGCGGCGCGGCCGCGGCGTGCGCGAGGCGGCGGGCAGGCGGGCGACGCATGGGGCATGGTCGATTCTTGCTGGGGCGGACGCGGTTTGCGCCGACAGAGCGGCCCGCACCTGCGTCGGACAATGCCGCCACATGAATGCGCCCAAGACCGTCGCGCTGACCCTGGCCGCGCTGGCTGGCGGCGCCGCGATCGGCGCGGCGGTCATGGTATGGGGCGGCGTCTACGACGTGGCCTCGAACGTGCAGCACACGCAACCCGTGTATTCGCTGCTCGAGACCGCGATGCGCCAGTCGGTGCGCTGGCGCGCGCGCGGCATCGAGGCGCCACCGCTGGGCGATGCGCGGCAGCTCGCGCAGGGCGCCGCCTGCTATCGCGCGCGCTGCGTGCAATGCCATGGCGCGCCGGGCGTGGCGCAGGACGACATCGGCAAGAGCATGCAGCCGCTGCCCGGTCCGCTGGTCGACGCGCGCCAGCGCTGGAGCGCGCGCGAGCTCTACTGGCTCACGCGCAACGGCATCAAGATGAGCGGCATGCCGGCGTGGGAATACCGGCTCTCGGATGAGGAGCTGTGGGCCGTGGTGGCCTTCGTCGAGCGGCTGCCCGACATGACGCCGCGGGCCTATGCGCAGGCCACGGCCTTCGAGCTCGTGCCCGGCACGCCGCGCAGCGGGGCGACAGGTGCATCGATCGGCTGCAATGCGTTGGCCAGGCGTCCCGCCACGCGGCCAGGCGATGCATTGCGCGGGCGCACCGCGCTGACGCAGTACGCCTGCAATGCCTGCCATGCGATTCCCGGCGTGACGGGCTCATACCCGAACGTCGGCACGCCGCTGGCCGGCATCGGCGGGCGCGGCCTGATCGCGGGCCGGCTCGCCAACACACCCGAAAACATGGTGCGCTGGCTGCGCCACACGCGCGAGGTCGATCCGCTCACGGCCATGCCCGAGATGGGCGTGACAGAGCAGGATGCGCGCGACATCGCGGCCTACCTGGGCACCTTGAACTGAACCGTCGCTGCTCAGGGCAAACACACCCCGCGCGGATGGCTGGCCGCCGCCTCGCCGGGGCCGTATTGCGCCTTGCTTCAGCCCATTGCCGGGATGGACGGCGACGTGTTGCGCCAGATGGCGATGAAATCCGGGCTTCCGTTGAGCGCGCGGGAGTACAGCCAGGGCGGCGTGATCTTCTCGTGCGGAAGCGACAAGATGGGCTTGCACCGATGTACCTGTTCGTTGCCGATGAAGATGTACTCTTCACAATTTCGGAGGATGGCAGCCTCATCCACGCCTGTGACGCTCCCCCCTCGTTGGGGAGCGGCTTCATCGAAGCGGTGCGTGACCCAGCAGGCGATGACCACCTGCGGCCGGTACTTGGCGACCGCATGCTCAGCATCAAGTTTTTCGACGTGATTCCCATAGCGAATCGTCGGCTGACCGATCGATTGATAGTACGCGCCGATCGTCGGGTCTTCCTGCTGGCGGTTGTCGGTGGCGGGGATGGAGAGCGCCTGAGCCAGCATCCCATGACCCGCACCGATCTCTATCGCGCTGCGGCCGGCAAGACGCGCGCGCAGAAACTTCAGAAGTTCCGTTGTAGGCAAGCCGTAGATGCCATGACGTACCCCAAACAACAGCCGTTCTTCGGCCGTGGTCTGCGCAAGCTCGCGGGCATCGCGAACCAGAAGCTGACCCTTGGCATCCAACAGAAGGTGCGCGAGGTCTCGCGTCTTTTTTGGATCGAGGACGAAGGCTTCGCTGGCGTTGCTCATGCCGCGATTGTCAGTGAAGCAAGGCGTGATGGCATTCGCTCACATCAAGCCCAACGGCGAAGCGGGGCTGTGGCCTGGTGGTGCGGGCGAAACGTCCGGCTTTCCGGCCGCTTTCCGCTCGTGGTCGCAGCAATGCTGACGATTCAAGAAGATGAAGCTGCCGCGCCCGCGCCCCGGCCGTCAGGCCGTGGCGCACTCAGGCTCTGCGCGCCTCGATCGGCTCATGAGGGCCCAATCGACGCATTTTGTCGTACAAGGTTTTGCGTGGCACGCCCAGCCGCTCTGCCGCGGCCGCGGCCGAGCCGTTGCACGCCTCGAGCGCCTCGTGGATCAGGTAGCGTTCGAACCGGGCCATCTGCTCATCGAGCGAACGTTCGCCTTGCGTCATGCCGCGCGCGGCCTCGTTGCCGTCCCACAGTCCGAGCACGAAGCGATCTGCGATGTTGCGCAACTCCCGCACGTTGCCGGGCCAGGCATGCGCCATGAGCGCATCGAGATGGTGGGGTGCCACGACCGGCAGCTCTCGCTCATGGCGCAGCGCGGCCTGCATGGCGAAGTGGGTGAACAGTAGCGGAATGTCCTCGCGTCTTTCGCGCAGCGGCGGAAGATTCAAGACCACGACGCCCAGGCGGTAGTAGAGGTCGTCGCGGAACTTGCCTTCGCGCGCTGCGGCCAGCAGGTCGGCCTTGGTCGCGGCGATGACCCGGCTGTCCATCGGTCGCAGTTCGTTCGACCCCAGGCGCTCGAACTGGCGCTCCTGGAGGGACCGCAGCATCTTGACCTGCAGGTTCATCGGCATCGTCTCGATCTCGTCGAGAAACAGCGTCCCGCCGCGCGCGTGTTCGATCTTCCCGATGCGCCGCTTCGCAGCGCCGGTGAAGGCGCCTGCCTCGTGGCCGAACATCTCGCTTTCGAACAACGCCTCGGGCATGCCGCCGCAGTTGATGGCCGCAAAGTTGCCTTCCTTGCGCCGACTGCAATCGTGCAGGCAACGCGCCACGAGTTCCTTGCCCGTTCCGGTCTCTCCGAGGATCAGGACGTCGGCATCGGAGTTGGCCACGTCCAGCACCAGGCGTCGCAACCTGTGCATGGCCGAGGAGCGACCGATGAGCTTCGCCTCGATCGATTCAAAACCCGCGATCCTGCGCCGCAGATGTTCGACTTCCAGGCTCAACGCGCGCTTGTCCAGCGCGCGCTGGACAACTTCGGTCAGCTGGTCGGGAGAGAAAGGTTTCTCGAGGAAATCGTACGCCCCCAGGCGCATGGCCTGCACCGCCATCGTGATGTCGCCATGGCCAGTCACGAGGATCACAGGCAGGCTCGGATCAAGCTTCAGGGCGTGTGAAAGCAGCTCCAGGCCGTCGATGCCCGGCAGCTTGACGTCCGTGACCAGCACGCCCGCAAAGCCCGGTGTCAGCTTCTGAAGTACCTGTTCGGCCGAACCGAAGCCGGTGACGCGAATGCCGGCGAGCTGTAGCGCCTGCGTGCTGCCCAAGCGCACGGGCGGATCGTCTTCGACGTAGAGAACTTCGAGGTTGCGCGTTTCAATCATGAAGTGTCCGTTCCTCTGCTTTTCGCAACGTGACGGAGAAGACCGCCCCGCCGAGATCGCTGCGAGCGGCGCGCAGCAGTCCACCGAAGTCGCGAACGATGCCGGCGGAGATGGCCAGGCCGAGGCCCAATCCGAGGCCTTGCTCCTTGGTGGTGAAAAATGGCTCGAACAGCCGTGGCATGACGTCCGGCGCAATGCCGGTACCGTTGTCATGAACTTCGAGCACGACACCGTCGGGTGCACTGCGCGCCACCACTCGCACGCAGCGCGGATCGACGCCCGCGGAGGCCGTGGCGTCGAAAGCGTTCACCAGCAGGTTGACCAGCACCTGTTCGAGCCGATTGCCTTCGCACAGGGCATGCAGGCCGGGTTCGATCTCCTGCGACAACGCGACGCGCTCCTGGCGGATGCGCTGGCTGAGCAGAAACAGCGCGTCGGCGACGGTGTCGGCCAGCGCCACCGATTGCAGCTGGACGGTCGACCGTCGCGCAAACTTCTTCAGCTGCGAGGTGATCTGGCCCATGCGGTCTGTCAGGTCGCAGATGGTGCGAAGGTTGAGATCGACCTGGTCGGTGTGTCCGCGCTCGAGAAAAACGACGGCATTGGCCGACAGCGTACGCAGCGCGGCGAGCGGCTGGTTGAGTTCGTGCGTGATGCCTGCGGACATCTGGCCCAGCACGGCCATCTTGCCGGTCTGCACCAGGTCGTCCAGCGTGCTCTTGAGGATGTCCTCGGCGCGCTGGCGCTCCGTGATCTCCGTCTGCAGGTGTTCGTTGGCATGGCTCAGTGCTTCGGTGCGGACCTGCACCATCTGCTCGAGCTCGTCGTAGGCGCCTTGCAGCGCCTCTCGTGCCGCGAGCCGCTGGTGCACGATGCGCCGGCGCTGCTGGATGTAGAGCACCAGCAGCGTGAGGAACACCAGTGCGAACGCCGTGCCCACGGCCGATGTGCGCGCGATCGCATGCACGGGCTTCATGTCGGACAGGATGATCAGCTTCCAGTCCGTGCCTTCGACGGGGCGACTGTCCAGCAGGTAATCGGGTCCGAAAGGCTCTTGCGTCGCGGAGCGGCGCGGCCCATCGGCGTTCAACTGCACCACCATGGCGTTACCACCCGACAGCGGTCGATGCTCGCGCATGTCGATGGGGCGCAGCGCGCCTGCTTCCGTGTACTGCCTGGTCTGGGCGAGCTGCTGAAGGGTTTCGCTCGACAACGGACGCAAGGCGCGGAATTTCCAGGCCGCTTCGGATGCGAGGAACACCACCCCATTCCCATCGATGGCCAGCACCTTGTCGGTGGAGCGTGACCATGCGGCATCGAGCTTGTCGAGGTTGACCTTGACGGTGGCCACGCCGAGCTGGCGGTTGCCGTCGACGATGCCGTGCGAGAAGTAGTAGCCGGGCTCACGGCTGACCGTCCCGATCCCATAGAAGCGTCCGGGCATGCCGCGCACCGCGTCCTTGAAGTACGGGCGGTAGGAGAAGTTCATGTCCACGAAGCTGCTGCCTGGCTGGTTCCAGTTGCTGGCGGCGAGCGTAAGGCCCGTGGTGTCCATCACGTAGACCGCGGAGGCCTGCGCATGCGCATTGACCGTCTCGAGGTACACGTTCGCTTCGAGCTGCAGGGTCCGGTCGGTCGGCGCGCGCAGCAGGTCGAGCACGTCGGGGCTGAGTGCAACGACCTGCGGCAGATACTCGTAGCGGCTGAGTTCGCTGCGCAGGCTGGTGGAATAGATGTCGAGCCGGTGCAACGTCCCTTGCTGCAGTGCACGGATGCCCGTGCGCTCCCCGATCAGATACGCCAGCGCACCGCCCGCGGCGATCAGGCACAGCCATGCACCCACCGCGGTCCAGCGGCGCCAGCGGGTGGTGGTCGAGGTGGTTGTCGTACCCTTGAAGCGCGCAAGCACGGCCTGGTCTCGCAGATCGTCGGGGGAGCCCGCGAAGCCATGGCGGTACGGTGCGGACAGCTTCAGCACGGCGCGACCTGCCGAAAGCAGCATTGACACGAGAGTGGGGGGCGGAGGGCTGCGCGAATACGTAAACAGCGGACGATCGTACGCAGAGCCTCGCGATTCGCCGAGGCGGAATTACCCTGCATCGGCGTTCTCTCGTGCATCACCGGGGTCCATCAATCCGCGTACACGCCCGCAGCCTTGATGACCGGGCCGAAACGCGCGACCTCGGCCTGTACGAACTTCTTGTGTTCCGCCGGCTCCACGCGCTTGTCGGTCACGACCACCGCGCCCAGGCCTTCCTCCTTCTTGATGAACTCCGCATCCTTGAGCGCGACCTTCAATGCGTCGTTGAGCTTCTTGAGCACCGGCGCCGGCGTGCCCTTGGGCGCATACAGCCCATGCCAGATCGTGACCTGGAAGCTCTTCAGGCCCGACTCGTCGAGCGTGGGCAGATCCTTCAATGCCGGCGTGCTCAGGCGCTTGAGCGTCGTGACCGCATAGGCCTTGACCTTCTTGGCTTCGATCTGGCCTGTGGTGTTGGTGGTCTGATCGCACAGCAGGTCGATCTGGCCGCCGAGCAGGTCTGCGATGGCCGGTGCCGTTCCCTTGTAAGGCACGGTGGTCATCTCCGCCTTGAGCTCGCTCTGCAACAACAGGCCGCACAGGTGCGAGGCCGAACCGATGCCGGCGTTGCCAAGATTGGTCTTGCCGGCGTTCTTGCCGATCCACTCCCGCAGTTCCTTGAAGCTGTTGGCCTCGAGCTGCGGCTTACCGATCACGGTCATCGGCACGTCGTTGATCATGCCCAGGTACTCGAAGTCGGTCTCGTAGTTGTAGGGCAGCTTGCGATAGAGCACGGGGGTCGTGGCCATGCCGACGTGCGTGAGCAGCAGCGTGTAGCCGTCGGCCTTGGCGCGGGCGACCTTCGCATTGCCGATGGTGCTGCCCGCGCCGGCGGCGTTGTCGATCACGATCGTTGCGCCGTCGAGCGGCTTGCGCAGCGCTTCGGCGAGGTCGCGCGCCACGCGGTCGGTGGGGCCGCCCGCGGCGAAGGGCACGACGATGGTGATGGGTTTGCCGCCGGGAAAGTCCTGCGCGTGCACGCCCAGGGACACGGTGACCGCGGCAAGAACGGCCAGGCTTCGTTTGAAAATCGATCGGTTCAAGGAAATGGCTCCGGTGGAAAGAAAAGAGGTCGGTCGGACCGCCGCCGCGAGATCGACGGCGGTCTTCGCGGGTCAGGTCGGCGATGTCAGAGCATCGACGGCGTGATCTGCTTGGTGACGTCGAACAGCAGGTTCAACGGCGAGGGGCCGAAGGACAGCCAGGTGCCACTCAAGGGTTGCTGGCCCACGCCGGGCTTGGTCCAGTCGCACACGCCATCGGGGAAGGCGGCAGTCAGACGGGCCCATTGCGTGGGCGTGAAGAACACGCGGTAGTCCGAGGGGTTCAGCGGCTTGAGCTGGCACTTGGCGATGTCGTCGGTCAACGGGCCGCCGGCGGCCATGCGCGGCGTCGTGCCGGCCGGATAGAAGGTGTTGCACGCGCTCGCGCCGAAGGCGGTCTGCTCTTCCGTGTACTTCAGGCCGTTGTTCCAGCACGCGTCCTTCAGGTCGGCCGGCCGTGCGGCGGCGATCTTCTGTGCAAGCGGACGGTCGGAGCGGTCTGCCTTGCTGGCGCGCAGCCAGACGTCCATCGCATCGAAGGCCTCGGCGCTGCTCGCGCCCTTGGTCCACATCACGTGGTTGTCGATGTTGCCGTTGGCACGGCGCAGCCGCTCCCGCATCGAGAACGAGTGGATCTTGGTGTGGATGTCTCCGCCCACCGTGCCGTCGTTGTAGTCGCGCAGGTCGATGATCGCGGTGGAGGCCAGTCCCCCCGCGCCATTGACGATGCGCCCCGACTGGTAGGCACGGGTCAGCGCATCGAGGTCGCCCACGGTGCGCTTCGTGGTGCGATTCATGTCGCGGTCCACGCCGCCAGCGCGCTCGTTGAGATCGATGAATTTGTCGATGCCGAGCTTGCCCTCGTTGAGCGCGTTCAGGCCGTACTGGATGCCCACGTTGTCGATCGGGCGCAGCGCGAAGCCTTCGGCGGTCTTGCCGTAGACGTTCACCGTGTGGTCGAACACCGTGGCGCGCGCACCCGTCGGGTTCGTCGCGGCGTTGTAGCGCTTCTCCACCGGCACGCCAGCGGGGAAGGACACGGTGGGATCGAGCCGCCCGGCCTGTCCGCTCATGTTGGAGATGTTGCCGATCTGCAGGTAGCCCGAGATCGCCTGCTTTTCGGCCGCGGTATAGTTCAGCGCCGCGGTGGCCGGGTCGTTGAAGTAGTTGTTGAGCACGCGCGAGTCGTGCAACTTGAAGATCGTGGAAGAGGTCACGTCGGCGAACACCTGGCTCACCACCACGCCGTCGAAGAGGCCGGGGTAGTTGTCGCTGGTCTGGTGGCTCTGGTAGGAGCCGCCCGAGCCACCGGTGCCGATGGTGTAGGTGGGCGTGCCGAAGTTTTCGATGAACCGCTCCTTGACCATGGCGATGGTCTCGGACGACAGCTGGTCGTTGCAGTTCGTGCCGAAGACGTTCAGCGTGGAGGTGGTCACCGCGAGCCCGCGGCTTTGGTAGGTCGGATTGATCAGCGTGGCGAAGTCGTTGCCTTGCTGGAACCAGCCGCCCTGGCAGCCGCCGCCGAGCGGATAGATCAGTCCGCCCTTCCAGCCCGCGGTACGGTAGGTCGGAGACGGGGGCGGCTCATTGAGCACGTCGTGCAGGATCGCCGACTGGTAAAGGCCGCGGTTGATGGTGCCGCTCTCCAGCCGGATCACGTACGGCACCTGCTTGCCGTCGATGGCGAGGTAGGCGATGTTGGCCGGATAGGCACTCAGGCTGCCGGGCTCGAAGCGCGTGT
The DNA here is from genome assembly GCF_047325085.1 of Variovorax sp. Varisp41. Lineage (NCBI taxonomy): Bacteria > Pseudomonadati > Pseudomonadota > Betaproteobacteria > Burkholderiales > Comamonadaceae > Variovorax > Variovorax sp. Varisp41. Next base: position 1,310,326 of record NZ_CP168541.1, on the reverse strand, counting down.
TGGTGCCCGCGGTGGTCCGGTAGTAGTAGTCCACGCGCGTCTCGACCGAGCACTTGCCGTCGTCGAGCGACTTGAGCTTCTGGCCGCCCATGCGCGTGAAGGTCTCGTAGCCACACACGAAGGGCTCCTCGTGCGGCCCCGAGATCACGGGGCCGGTGATCGGATAGGCCGTCAATGCGAGCGTTGCCTTGTAGCCGCCGTAGCTCGCGACCAGCTCGTTGGCACCGGTCTTCAGTCCCGTGACCTTGCCCACCAGCCTTCCGTTCGCGGGATTGGGCGCGAAGGCGGCCGTGACATCACGCCCGTCGACCGTCACCGACAGGCTGCCGGGCGACTGCTCGCTCAACAACTCGAGCTCGACGAGTGCGTCGTCTCCGGTCACCAGCTGAGGCGGCGACGACAGCACACCGACCTTCAGCGTTGCCCCTGCCGGTGGCGTGGCCGGATCGGGGTTGTCGGGGTCCGTGGGATTGCCGCCACCACCGCCGCCGGCGATGGGCGGTATGAATCCACCGCCCCCGTCGCTTCCGCCGCCGCAGGCGGCAAGGATCAGGGCGGCCAGCAGGGTGCTGATGCGCAGTGGTGCCTTCGCCTTGGCGAAGCGGGTCTCGATCTCGGGTCTTGCGGTCATTCTCTCGGTCTCCGTTGTGGTTCTGGTTGCAGGGAAGGAAAGCGGGAAGCGGGTGGCCGGGCGCGCCCGCCATGGGATGGACATGCGGCGGCGCGACCCGGCGAAGCGGGGTCGTTGGCCTTGCGGCGCATGTCAGGGCAGGGGCAGAGGCGGGTGTGGACGCGGGCGCTCAGGCAACGAAGCGGGAGGCCGCGTGGAAGGGCTGTGTAAGGGGATGTGGCGCATGGTTGTCTCCGTCCTCTGTCTTGGGGATGCGCTCTGGAATAGCAACGCGTGTGCCACGCCGGCCTTGCGGTGCAAGTCGTTGAAATGAATGGGGTTTTCTGGCTCGCCCCCAGGTTTTCCCGCGGTTTTTCGGCTGGAAGTCCAGCCGCGGCGGGCATGGGGTGGCCGGGAATCCGCACACGGCCCCTCCAGGCAAATCGCCGACAGAGCGTTGCGCTCGATGCAGACATCGCGCCCGTGCCGAGGGCCTGCAATCTTTGGCAGCCCGATCCCGGGCCACGAGATCATTCGAATTGGAGGGAGTCGACGATGAACCTTGCTCGCCTTGTTGCCGGTACCGTCGGGGCCGGCGCGCTCATTGTCTGGAACGCGGCGGCTCATGCCCAGCAGCCCCCGGCGTCCAGCCAACCCTCTCCAGGGACGACCCAGGTTGCCTCATCGGGGCGCACGCTCGCCAGCTCCAGACTGGCGACGGACATCCTCAACCGCATCGCAGGCCATGTTCGTACGGTCAAGGGTTGCCAAACGCTGTCCGAGGTGCGCATGGAGGTGATGCCGCGCGGCTATGTGCCGGTGCAGCCCGCCGTGTCTGCCAACTCGCGTGGGGGCCACTTCGAACGCTGGAGCGTGAACGCCTGCGGCGAGCGCCAGCTGTTCCAGATCGGCATGTGGCCCGCGCAGCGCGGAGGCAGCGATTTCGCGGTGACTCCGCTGGCTCTCGCGTCGGCTCCCTCGGGGGCGGGCGCAGCCGCTGCGCGTCCTGTTCCGTCCACCGCGTCTTCTTCCGCATGGCACGGCCGCTACGTCTGGGAAGAGTCGGTCGGCCGCATCGGCGGCTCGGCGCCCTCCGAGGGCGTGGCCGCGTTCATCGAACACACCCTGGTGCTCGGGCCTTCCGCGGGCGCGACGAGTTGCGCGCTCAACGGCGATGGCTACCAGACCCATCGACGCATCATTTGCACGGCGACTCCCGAGGGACAGTCGCTCGCGATCAAGTTCTACAAGTTCGCTCCCGGCAACGCGCTGGGGCGCCATCAGGTCGGCGAGCGCCTGTTCACGTTGACGCGAGGACCCGAGGGGCTCACGACCCGATTGGAGGGCCTGGGGCGGGCCGTCGACAATATGCCGCGCAGCGGCGTGCTTTTCAGGTCGACGCGCTGAGGGACATGCCTGGGCCATTCCCGCGAGCAGATCGACGCTCGGGTGCGCGGTCGGCGGTCTCGCGCACTCGCGCCACAGCGACTTCGACTCGCGGCTTCCTGGCTCTTCAGGCCAGCGTGTAGGCCGTCTTCACCGTGGTGAAGAACTCCTGCGCATAGCGCCCCTGCTCGCGCGGACCGTAGCTCGAACCCTTGCGCCCGCCGAAGGGCACGTGGTAGTCCACGCCCGCGGTCGGCAGGTTCACCATCACCATGCCGGCCTGGCTGTGGCGCTTGAAGTGCGTGGCGTACTTGAGCGACGTGGTCGCGATGCCGGCCGACAGGCCGAACTCGGTGTCGTTGGCCGTGGCCAGCGCCTCCTCGTAGTTCTTCACGCGGATCACGCTCGCGACCGGGCCGAAGATCTCTTCCTTGTTGATGCGCATGGCCGCGGCCGATTCGCTGAACAGCGCGGGCGACATGTAGTAGCCGTCGGTCTCGAGCTTCAGCCGTTCGCCGCCGGCGGCCAGCACCGCGCCCTCGGCCTTGCCGATGTCGACGTACTCCAGGTCCTGCTCGAGCTGCGACTTCGAGGACACCGGGCCCACGTCGGTGCCCTGCGCGAGCGCGTCGCCGACCTTGATCTTGGCCATGCGTTCCTTCATCGCCGCGATGAACTTCGGGTAGATGCCTTCGGTGACGATCAGCCGGCTCGAGGCCGTGCAGCGCTGGCCGGTCGAATAGAAGGCGCTCTGCGTGCTCAGCTCCACCGCCTGCGCGAGGTCGGCGTCGTCGAGCACCACCTGCGGGTTCTTGCCGCCCATCTCGAGCTGCACCTTCTTGCCGTTCTTCACGCACTGCACCGCGATGTTGCGGCCCACGCCCACCGAGCCGGTGAAGCTGATCGCATGGATGCCCGGGTGGCTGACCAGCGCATCGCCGATCACGCTGCCGCGGCCCATCACGAGGTTGAACACGCCGGCCGGAATGCCGGAGCGGCTGATGATCTCGGCCAGCGCCCAGGCGCAGCCCGGCACCAGGTCGGCGGGCTTGAGCACCACGCAATTACCGAAGGCCAGCGCGGGCGCGATCTTCCAGGCGGGAATGGCGATCGGGAAGTTCCACGGCGTGATCAGGCCGACCACGCCCAAGGGTTCGCGCGTGATCTCCACGCCGATGTTGGGCCGCACCGAGGGCAGCAGCTCGCCCGACAGGCGCAGGCACTCGCCCGCGAAGAACTTGAAGATCTGGCCCGCGCGCGTGGCTTCGCCGATGCCTTCGGCCCTGGTCTTGCCTTCCTCGCGCGCGAGCAGCGTGCCGAGTTCCTCCTTGCGCGCGAGGATCTCGCTGCCGATCTTGTCGAGCGCGTCGGAGCGTGCCTGCACGCTGCCCGTGGCCCAGGCCGGGAAGGCCGCGGTGGCGGCGGCCACGGCCGCTTCGACATGGCTCGCGTCGCCTTGCGTGTAGTGGCCCAGCACGTCGCCGAGGTTGCTGGGGTTGACGTTGGGGCTGTAGCTCGCGCCGGCGCGCCATTCGCCGCCGATCAGGTTGTCGTGGTTCTGCATGCTTCTTCGTTTCTTCAGAGGTCGTTGGCGAGGAGTCCGCGGCGCGCGAGGTTGGCGATGAAGGCGCGCAGGCCGAACCGCCATGGCGCCGCGTCCTCGCTGTGAGCGACGCGATTGCGCAATTCGCCCAGTCGCGCGCTGCGAATGCTCACCACGTCGCCGACACGGTGGGTGAAGCCGCTGCCCGGCTGCGAGCGATCCTGGATGGGTGCGAACAAGGTGCCGAGAAAAAGCATGAAGCCATCGGGATACTGGTGAGCCGCCATGGTCTGCGCCACCAGGTCCAGCGGATCCCGGCTGATCTGCGACATCGAGCTGATGCCCGCCAGCTCGAAACCCTCGGGCCCTCGCACGGTCAGATGCACCGTTTCGCCGCGAACGGCATCCAGCCCGAAGGAGGCGTCGAAGAGCCGGATGAACGGGCCGATCGCGCACGAGGCGTTGTTGTCCTTGGCCTTGCCCAGCAGGAGGGCGCTGCGGCCTTCGATGTCGCGCAGGTTGACGTCGTTTCCGAGCGTGGCGCCAACGATCGCCCCCTCGCTGCTGACCGCCAGCACGACTTCAGGCTCCGGGTTGTTCCAGGCCGAGTCGCTGCGGATGCCGATCTCCTGGCCCGTGCCGACGGCGGACAGTACCGGCGCCTTGGTGAACACCTCGGCGTCCGGGCCGATGCCGACCTCGAGGTATTGCGACCACACGCCACGTTCCTGCAGCAGGCGCTTGAGCGCCATGGCCTCCTCGGAGCCGGGCTTGATGAGCGACAGGTCGTCGCCCACGGTCTCGCGCACCTGCGCGCGGGCCTCTTCCGCGCGCGATGGATCGCCCCCGGCCTGCTCCTCGATCACGCGCTCGATCAGGCTGGCCGCGAACGTCACGCCCGCGGCCTTGATGACCTGCAGGTCGCATGGCGCCAGAAGGTAGGGGCGGCGCATGTCGCATCCAGGGTGGACGCTGTTCGACAGCAGTTCCTCGAGGCTTCCCATGCGCGATCCGGCGGTCTCGCGCACCCGCCGTGCCGGGTCGTCGGCATCGAGCAAGGTGGACATCGTCGGGAAGGCGCTCGACAGGTCATAGACCCCGTCAGCGCGGATCGCGACCACCGCGGGACCGGGCACCTCGCCGGTCAGCCAGGCGCGTCCGACCAGGGTGCCCGCGTAGCCGTCGTCCGGCAGCACCGCGGAGGCGGCAAGTGTCAGGGGCGGGGAGGAAACAGGATCAAGCGTCATGCCGTTCCATTCGATCGGTATTCGGAAAATTCGGGAAAGATGGCTGAAGAAGGGAATGCAGCCGGCGCCTAGGTGACCACGCTGATCTGCCAGGGCACGAATTCGTTCTGCCCATAGCCGTGCTGCTCGCTGCGCGAGCGCTCCCCGGAGGCAACCGACAGCATCATGCGAAACAGCTCCTCGCCGAGCTCGGCGATCGAGCGCTCGCCGGACAGCACGGTTCCGCAGTTCAGGTCCATGTCGTCGGCCTGCCGTTCCCACAGGGCGGTGTTGGTCGCGAGCTTGATCGACGGCGATGGCGCGCAACCGTAGGCCGAGCCGCGGCCGGTGGTGAAGCAGATCAGGTTCGCTCCGCCGGCGACCTGCCCGGTGGCGGACACGGGGTCGTAGCCCGGGGTGTCCATGAAGACCAGCCCTTTGGCGGCGACCGGCTGCGCATATTCGTAGACTTCGTTGAGCGAGGTCGTTCCGCCCTTGGCGATGCCACCCATCGATTTCTCGAGGACCGTGGTGAGCCCGCCGGCCTTGTTGCCCGCGGACGGGTTGTTGTTCATCTCCGCGCCGTTGCGCGCGCAGAATTCTTCCCACCACTGGATGCGCGCCACCAGCTTGCGGCCGATGTCCGGCGCGCGCGCGCGTCGCGTGAGCAGGTGCTCGGCTCCGTAGATCTCCGGCGTCTCCGACAGGATCGCGGTGCCGCCGTGCCGTACCAGCAGGTCCACGGCGGCACCCAGCACCGGATTGGCCGAGATGCCGGAATAACCGTCGGAGCCGCCGCACTGCAAGCCCACCACCAGATGGCTCGCGGGAACGCTCTGCCGCTGCACGGCGTTGGCCGCCGGCAGGAGGCTGCGCACCAGACCCACGCCGCGCTCGACGGCGTTCGTGGTCCCGCCCACGTCCTGGATGGTGTAGCTGTGCACCCGATCGTCGTGCGTCAATCCCTGGCTGGCCAGCAGCCCGGAGATCTGATTGGTCTCGCAGCCCAGTCCGACGACGACCACCGCGGCGAAGTTAGGGTGGCAGGCATAGCCTCCCAACGTGCGTTGCAGGATCCGCAGGCCTTCACCCTTCGCATCGATGGCGCACCCCGCGTCATGGGTCAGCGCCACGACGCCGTCGATGTCGGGGTAGGCGCCCAGGGCATCCGGATGAATGTCGCGGCGAAATCGGTCGGCGATGGCCCGCGCAACCGTGGCGGAGCAATTGACCGTCGTCAGGATGCCGATGTAGTTGCGGGTGCCGACGCGCCCGTCCTTGCGCACGATCCCCTGGAACGTGGCTGGCTGCGAGGCGGCCGGGGTGGCCCGGGTCTCGGCCGCGTGCGCGTAGTCGCGGCTGAACTCGCCCATCGTCACGTTGTGCGTATGCACATGCTGGCCCGCGCGGATCGCCACGCTGGCGAAGCCGATGATCTGGCCATAGCGGCGCACGACCTCGCCCACGGCGATTTCGCGGGTTGCCATCTTGTGGCCGGGTGGAACCAGTCCGGAGACGACCACGTTCTCGCCGCGCACGAGCGTGCCCGACAGCAGCTGGTCGAGTGCGACCACCACGTTGTCTTCGGGATGCAGTCGTATCACGCGCGGCGCGGCCGAGAACGAGGCAGTCGGCGCGAGGCCATGGCGATCATTCATTCGCTGGTCCTCACTGCAGCGGCGAGTAGCGCGTGGGAACGAGCAATTGGTTCTCGATCCGCGCGACGATGGGCCCTTCGGACTCGAAGCGCTCCCGCGCGGCCAGCCATTCCGCATCGTTGGAGAACGCGCTCCAGATGCGTTCGCGCGCGGCCAGGCTGTCCCAGCGGATCATGAACGTCAGCGCCTGGTTGCTCGGGCCGACCTCGGTGGTCCAGAAACCCACCGCCTCGATGCCGTGGCGGCGCCACAGCGGCAGCGTGGCTTCCTCGAAGCGTCGGTGCAGTGCCGCGAGGCGACCCTGGGCGCAGTGGTAGATGCGCAGTTCGTGAACGGCGCTCATTGCGCGGGCAGCGGCGGCAGTTCGCTGTGGTGATACTTCTTGAAGATCTCGTTGAGCTTGCCATTGGCGCGGTTGGCCTTGACCCAGTCGTTGATCCACGCCAGGAGCTTGGGTTCTTCCTTGCGCATGCCGATGCCCAGGTTGAACTCCTTCACGACGAACTTGGTTTCGAGTTCCCTGCCGGGCGCCTTGGTCTGGATCGCCTGCAGCAGGGTGGTCGCGGTGGAAACGATCGGCGCCTGCCCGCTCACGCCGGCGGTCACCAGCGTCGCGTCATCGTCGTAGCGCACGATCTGCGCGCCCACGGCCTTCTGCACGAGCTCCATCTCCTGCACGTTGCCGCGGGTGATGGCGATCTTCTTGCCGACGAGGTCGCCATAACCCTTGATGTTCATCGACTTGGGCGCGGCAACCACGATCTGCACGACCGAGTACGGCACGGAGAAGTCGATTACCTTCTGGCGATCGGGACTGATCGACAGCGTGGCGATCGCGAGGTCCGCCTTGTTGGTCTGCAGGAACGGGATGCGTGTGGGACCGGTGGCCGGAACGATCTCCAGTTCTACGCCGAGGTCCTTCGCCAGGAGCTGCGCGGTCTCCACATCGGAGCCGTAGGGTTGCATCTTGTCGTTGGTCATGCCGTAGGGCGGCAGCGCCAGCTCGATGGCGACGCGCAGCTTCCTGGCCTGCTTGATGTTGTCGAGCAGATCGGCCTGTGCTGCGCCCGCGGCGGCCAGTAGCGAGAAAGCCAGCGCGATGCGCCCGAGGGTTGGCTTGATCATGGTCATGTCTCCTGATGTGGATGTGGATGGGGAAGAAAGAGGGACGGTGAAGGTCAGAGTCCGTTGCCGACGAATTGCGCGAGCTCCGGTGTGCGGGGTGCGGCCAGGATGTCCGCGCCGCCCATCTCATGCACCCGTCCGGCATGCATGAAGACGATCTTGTCCGCCACCTTGGCGGCAAATGCCATCTCATGGGTCACGAGGATCATGGTCATTCCGCCCCTGGCGAGCGATTCCATGACCTGCAGCACCTCGCCCGTCAATTGCGGATCCAGTGCGGAGGTCACCTCGTCGAAGAGCATCAGCTGCGGTTCCATCGCCAGGGACCGGGCGATGGCCACGCGCTGCTGCTGCCCGCCCGAAAGCTGTTCGGGATAGGCCTGCAGCTTGTCGTGCATGCCGACCTGGCGCAGCACGCGATCGGTGATGCCGGTGGCTTCGGCGGCGGACTTGCCGCGCACCTTCCTGAGTGCGAGCGAGACGTTCTGGGCCACCGTGAGGTGCGGAAAGAGGTTGTAGCTCTGGAAGACGATGCCAACCTCGCGGCGTAGGCGGCGCAGGTCCAGCGAGGCGCTGCTCAGCGACTGGCCGCACACGGTGATCTCGCCGCCATCGATGGTCTCGAGGCGGTCGATGCAGCGCAGCGCCGTGCTCTTGCCGGAGCCGCTGCGGCCGATGATGGCCACGACCTGGCCGCGGTGCACGTCGAAGGACACGCCATCGAGCACTCTCGCCGTGCCGAAGCTTTTCCGAACCTGGTCCAGTCGAACCAGTGCTGTGTTGTCGTTCATGTCTCAGGTTCCAGGAGAGGCGCGTCGACCGACGCGCAGACGCGTTTCGAGCGCGTGTGCCCACAGCGAGAGCGGGTAGCACAGCGCGAAGTACAGGAGCGCCATGATCGAGAACACCAGGAAGGGTTCGAACAGGGCGTTGTTGATGACCTGGCCGGCCCGCGCGAGCTCGATGAAACCCACCACCGAAGCCAGCGAGGTGTTCTTCACGATCTGCACGAGAAAGCCGACCGTTGGCGGCGTGGCGATGCGCAGGGCCTGGGGCACGATGATCAGGAACAGGCGCTGCGAGGCACTGAAGGACAGGCACTCGGCGGCTTCCCACTGCGTCCGGGGCACGGACTGCAGCGCACCGCGCCAGATCTCCCCGAGGTAGGCGCTGGTGTAGATCGTCATCGCCAGGCCGGCGGCCGCGAGAGGTGGAACGTCGAAGCCCATGATGCCGAGGCCGAAGTACGCCAGGAACATCAGGATCAGCAGCGGCGTTCCCTGGATCAGTTGCACGTAGATGCCCACGAGTCCGCGGCACAGTCGGCTGGGCGCGATGCGGCCCAGGGCCACGAGGAACCCGAGCAGACCGCCGCCCACGAAGCCGGTGGCCGACAGGCCGAGCGTCCAGGCTGCGCCGTGGAGCAGGAAGAGCAGGTGGTTGGTGTTGAATTCGTTGTTCATCGGGTCGACTCAAATCGCGGTGCCGAGCCTGCGTCGACGAGGGAAGATGAGGAGGCCCAGGAGCCAGAACCCGGCACGCATCGCGAGCGACAGCAGGAGGTAGCAGCAGGCGACCACGAGGTAGGTCTCGAAGGCGCGAAAGGTCATCGACTGCACGCGGTTCGCGACGGCGGTGAGTTCCTCGGCCGAGATCTGCGACATGATCGAGGTGGCCAGCATGAGCAGGATGAACTGGCTGGTCAGGGCCGGGTAGACGCGCTCCATGGCCGGCTGGAGCACCACGTACCAGTAGGTCTGGATGCGCGAAAGGCCGAGGCATTCGGCGGCCTCGATCTGGCCTGGATGCACCGACTCGAAACCGGCGCGCATGATCTCAGTGGTGTAGGAGCCGACGTTGATCACGAGGACCAGCAGCGATGCTACCGCGGCATGCATCGTCAGCCCGAGGCTCGCGAAGCCGAAGTAGAAGAGGAAGACCTGCACCAGCAGCGGCGTGTTGCGGATCACTTCCACATAGATGCCGCAGGTGCGCCGCAGCCACGCGAGCTGGCTGCGGCGGCCGATCGCGCACAGCGAGCCGAGCACGAAGCCTAGCAGCGTGGCCGCGAACGAGAGCTGGATCGTGAGCCAGGCGCCGTGCAGGAAGTCCGGCCAGAATGCCGCGACGCTGCTGAAGTCGAACTTGTAGTTCATGGGCCGTCAGACCGTGGCGACCGGTGTGGCCGGGGAGCCGACCGCGCCGGGAAGCCGCAAGGGAGGCGCCGTCAGCAGAAAGCGGTTGCGCCCGCGCGCGCGCAGCCATTCGGCCAACGGCGTGAGGTGCCACAGCTCGCCCAGGTGCACGCCCAGCTTGAACAGGCAATGCTCGTGCAGCGGCAGTGCCGCGCAGCATCCGTCGAAGGCGCGCGCGGGTTGGGCTTCGACCGCGTAGTTGTCCGCGATCAGGGCGGACAGGCCCGAGTCCGTGATCCATTGCAGCAGGCGCTCGTCGCGCCCATCCAGCACCGCGCAACTGCGGTCCAGAACCGTGGCATCCGGCTGCCGGTTCATGTCGAGCAGGCGCTGCGCGTAACCGGTGTGCAGGCACACCATGTCGCCGCTCTCCACCTCGACGCGGTCGGCATCCAGGATGCGCATGAGGGTGTCGTATCCGACGTTCACGCGGTCGTCGCCCAGGTGCGCGCGCAGGTCGATCATCACCGCGCGGCCCTGCACGCAGCGCTCGGCCATGTTCTCGATACCCAGCGCCTTGGCATGCGAAGTGGAGTGCGTCACGCCCGCGATCGGCGGCCCCGCATCCGCGGGGTCTTCCGGGCCGATCATGTCGATGTGCGCACGGTAGCCGTTGTAAAAGACAGGCACCGGCACCCCGTCTCCGTTCGCGTCGAACATCTGGCCGACATGCGCCAGCGAATCCCACTGCGTGGAGTACTGCAGGTAAAGCACGGCCAGGTCGTCGCAGAGCACGTCGGTCAGGTTGAGCAGCTCCGTGAACATCTTGTAGTTCATGTTCGGCCGGCCATTGCGCAGCGTGGGACGCAGGATCGGGGGCCGGCGCTTCTCGTTGAGCACGTTGCCGCCGGGGAAATCGAGCGGCAGGCTCAGGCAGAAGGTGCGCCCATCGCGCACCTCCGCCAGGCCCTCGAGGACCTTGCTCGGCGTCAGCAGATTCATCCGGCCCGCCTGGTCGTCGGGGCCGAAGTCGCCCCAGTTGGAGCCGGGTGGGCGTTGTCGCCAGCGCGGCGAGGCTGGCGTCGTGTGTTCGATCATGAGAGGGGATGCCGCTGCAAGAGTGACTAAATTTTGAGACAATATCCAATTATTGGTTCTAAACCTTTTGGACTCACATAGGGCTATCCCTAGGCAGTCGCGTGTCAGCCGTGGCTCCCGCCCCTGGATGCAGAGGCGCCGCGCACTGGGGAGCGACACGGTCGATAATGAGCAGATGTCTAATTTTTGAAACAACGAGGCAGCCGTATGGCCTTTGACTTGGCCGACATCGGCGCGCGGGTGCGTGCCTACCGACTTGGTGCTGGTTACAACGCAGACGAGCTCGCTGCGCGACTGGGGGTGTCGCGTGCCGCGCTCTATCGCATCGAGCAAGGGGAGATCGTCAAGATCGACGTGATCCAGAACATCGCCTCCATCCTCGGTACCAGTCTGGCCTCGCTGCTCGGGGCGGGGGCCGAGTACCACGCGAACGCCGCGAGCTACCAGGCACGCATGCAGCAGCTCGAGAAGAATGCGAGTCACATCGTCGCGCTCTTCAGTCCGCTGTCATACCTGTTGACCACCGAGGAGTACGACGAGTACCTTGCACTCATGATCGAGGAGGCGGAAGCGCCCGTCAGCCGCGTGCGCGCTGGTGCCCGAAGCGACCGCGGGACCGCGCTGCTGGAGACCCTCGGGCAGCGTCGGATCCAGGCCCGCGAGCACTCGCCGTCGATCACCTGTCTCTATTCGCTCGAGGAGCTGCGGCGACTGCTGACCCTAGGTTTGGTCGGGCGCCTTGGACTGCCGGCTGCCACGGTCGCGAAGCGCAGGCAGGCAGCTCAGCGCCAGGTGGAACACCTGGCCAGGCTGATGCGCACGGAACCGCTGGGCATCCAGATCGGCCTGGTTGAAAACGTGGTGCCGAACGTGGCATTCCAGCTGTTCTACCAATCCGATGCGGCGGTTCTCGGCACGAGTCCCTTTCGGATCGGCGAATTGCCGAACCTGGACGTGGGCGTGGCGATGATCACTTCCGCGAAGGAGGCTGTCGACCTGCACGTGCAGCTGTTCGATCGGCTATGGAGCCGTTGCAAGCGTGGGACCGATGGCGCCAGGCTGTTGGAAGAACTGCTCGATTGAGCGTGGCGAACGTCCTTCCAGCGAGCCTGTGGCAATCCCATTTGCCACATCGCGTGACGTCATCTAGCGCTCTTTGAAGAAAGCTGCCGGCCTGCTCTCCAGGAACCGGCCGAAGCCCACCAGCCATCTGCGCGGTCGACGTCGGCCGGCTTGCCGAGAGCTCTCTCGAGGGGGCGCTCGACCCCAAGGCCTTCGGCATCGTCCCCCGATTCGAGGAGCAAATCGCGCGCCTTGAACACGATCATGGTCGGCAACAACAACGGTTGCCTCGCGCAAGGACTCACGAGCTTGCGCAAGGCGCAGATCGATGGCGAGCGGATGCAGGACTGCTACCAAATTCATCCAGCGGGACTTTGCGGAGATCGCCCGCAACTTCGGATGCCTGGGTCTGCCAGTCGACCGCCACCGCGATCCGCCGGACGCGCTGGACGAGGCGTCGTGCAGCGGGCTTGCGGCGGTGATCGACGTGCGGCATCGATCCCGCGGCTTTGGCGCCGTTGCCCTGGATGCCTTCTCTGTAAGCCTTGCTGTAAGGCCTGCAAGTACTTCGGGCAGCTTGGGCCAGGGAACTACGACACGATATCCTTGGCAGCGGCTTCAAGGGGCACAAGGATCGTGGTTCATCTCCGCTCAGATATGCTCAGCCGCACATCAGCGGGACCCGCCATGCGAGAAGCCGAGTATTTCGTACTGAGGGCATTTGTCGCAGTGCAGGAGCAAGGGAGCTTCCACCGGGCGGCAGAACAGCTGCGCTTGAGGACGAGCATCCGCACGTAGTTTTTCTTGTATGCGCCGCGCAGGGCGACTTTCGTCGATGTAATGATGTACCTTTTGCGATGAAAAGGAGTGGCCAGACGTCACCACGTCTTTTGTCGAGGGTTCGGTCCTGCGGGAGTTACGGGCGTCAGACATGCTTGCAGTACTCACCGTCTGCGGCACCTCAAAATGCCTCGGCATCGCTCTCGAACCTTTGAGCCAAGCCTTCACGCGGAATGTCCTCGGCTGGGGTCGACCTCGGGCAACTTCGTTTCCGCTGATGCGATTGGTGCGATGGTCTGGTTGCTGTGCGGAGTTCGGCGCCGACGGGGCACCTCAGACGCGCGCTCGGATGCAGGCTCGAGATTTATCCGCTACATACCTTGCACGACGAGGAAGTGAACATGCGATGGATGTTGATTCAAGGAAGCTGACTGGCTGATACAAGAGCCGCGGCAAAAGAAGTTGCTGGCGCAATGATGCGCCGTCGAGATTCAATGGGATTGTTTCTAGAGCGCCACTCGACCAACTCGATCGAAATCAACGCCCGCCCGGAATTACCGCCAGCGTGAAGATTTGGTTGTGCTCACCATTTTGAGCACGTCCAGGACTGGATCGGTTAGTTCGCGACTTTTTCGGGGAGCAGTTGATCGTCAGCTCGGTGCAACCCAATTCCGTCAAAGAACAGATCTACCAAGTGCGCGATACGCGCTTTTCCGCTGTGGGACTGCTCGACAGCAAGAGAGATCGCCGTGACCATGCACAACAGATCGTCCAGGGACAGATCCTCGCGAATCGCTCCCGCTTCTTGCGCACGCTGGAGCAGCCGCAGACCCTCATCGCTCCCCGCTTTGCAGCCGGGAGTGCCGCTTTTAAGTACCGCGCCCAGCGATGCAGCTAGTCCGTGATAGTGGCTGGCATGCATCACGAGCGCTCGAACGAAAGCGCGTATGGAGGCTGTGGGTTCGGGCGCAGGGTCTGCGGCTCGACTCGCCGCTGCGAGCGACAACAGGCGCTCATCGCTTAGTGCGGCAAGCAGGGCCTCGCGCGTCGGGAAGCGGCGATAAAGCGTCCCGATCCCCACCTTCGCACGCTTGGCAACATCGTCGAGCGAGGCATCAGCACCACGCTCGAGAAACACCTCTTCGGCAGCTGCAAGGATACGCTCCCGATTGCGCGCTGCATCGGCGCGTAGTGGCGCCTCATCGGTGGCAGGACTTTCTTTCATATCCGGTCTTGGTTACAAGTGGATGATAGCTCCGCTTCAAAAGTGGATGGTTCCTCCATATAATAAGTGGAGGAACACTCCACTTTAGAGATGAGGTACGCATGGGCAAGCGATTTGTAGACAAAGTTGTAGCGATTACCGGTGGCAGCGAAGGCATTGGACTGGCAACTGCCAAGCTCTTCGCCGCAGAGGGCGCGCGGGTCTACGTCACCGGACGCAGACAGGAGCGACTCAACGACGCCGTCCGGGAAATTGGCAACGGTGCTATCGGCGTACAGGGAGATGCCGCGAACCTCACCGACCTCGATCGCCTCTACGAGCGCATTCAGCGCGAGAGCGGCAAGCTGGATGTTGTGTTTGCCAACGCTGGCATCGCCGAGGGCGAGCCGCGCCCGCTGGGCACGATTGACGAAGCCGGCTTTGACCGCCTATTCGACTTGAATGTACGCGGCGTGCTTTTTACCGTGCAGAAGGCATTGCCACTGATGACCGCTGGCGCCGCAGTCATCCTGAACGGCTCGGTCGCCGGCAGTAAAGGCTTTCCCGACCAAACGCTCTACAACGCGAGCAAGGCGGCAGTGCGTTCGTTCGCGCGAACCTGGACGGCCGACCTGAAGGAGCGCGGAATCCGCGTCAACGTGGTATCGCCGGGCGGCACTGAGACCAGCCTGATGCGTAGCTACCTTGATTCGCGACCGGGCGTCGAAGACATGCTGAAGCAGGTCGTGCCTCTCGGTCGCCTGGGTCAGCCAGACGAGATCGCGCGCGCCGTGCTGTTCCTTGCATCAAATGAGAGCAGCTACATTGCCGGCATTGAACTCTTCGTGGATGGCGGCTCGATCGCTGTTTGAGACTCTTTCCGACGAAGACTTCCTACAAGCTGCGCAGCGCTAGGTCACGGGAACAAGTCCTTGCCGACGGTGTCGAACGCCAGGATCGGCGTACCCATGCTTCGCGCTGATTGCGAGCGCCACGTCTGTTCGGTGTGCGCTAGACGCAGGGCGCGGCCTCCGGTCGATTGATCGAGGTGCCCTGAGAGTCACGCGAACGCTCTAGGTGGGCCTTGTGGACACCTATCTGTAGTTTCCCAAGACATAGGGGATGGCGCGCTGTTGTTCGCCGCTGTTTCGATGCAGATCGAACTGCGCCATGCCTCAGAGGGGCGAGTGTTCGTCTGCGAAAGAGCCCCACTGGGCCTGTACGGCGTTCCAGCCGTCAGCGCATGCATCGGCCCAATGGCGTTGTTGCTGGATCCGTTCCTCGCCGCGTGCACGGGGAGCTTCCTGCAATTCATTTATCTCTTGAGGAGAAATGATGTAAGCCGCGGGACGGCCGCGTTGGGTGATGGCGACGGGCTCGCGTTGAGCAGAGCCCAGCAGTTGCCCGAAGCGATTTTGTGCTTCGGCCGAGGTGACATTGAGCATGAACATTCCCAAATTGGCTAAATACAGTTTAGCTGGCGTATGTCATGAATTGCCGAGGTGCAAGCGTCTGCTTAGTAGCCAGAGCCGTGGATCGCCGTGGTCTCCCCCTCGAGCACCAGCGTCGGCGGACTGGCGAGCACGCCCTCGCCGCGGTAGGCCGCTCGCGGCCTCCCAGCCGAGCGGGTGAGGCTCCAGAAGGCCAAGCCCTCGATGTAGATCGTCGGCGTGGTGCTCATGGAAGTACCTTCGTGCTTCGCACCGCGGTCCGAGCTTGCTTGGGGCGGCCTGGGGCGGTGCTCATGCCTGCGCCGCCTTACCGAACACCAGTGCGCAGTTGTTGCCGCCGAAGCCGAAGGAGTTGGAGAGCGCGTAGCGCACCTCGCCGTGCGCCGGCGCGAGCCGGATCTGCGGGCCGAAGCCCGGGTCCAGCGCGGCCGAGTTGACCGTGCCCGGCATCAGGCCGCGCTCGATCGCCAGCAGGCTGATCACCGCCTCGACGATGCCCGCGGCACCCAGCGTGTGGCCCGTGAAGCCCTTGGTCGAGCTCGCATGCGTGCGCGCCGGGAAGCGGCGCGCCACCAGCGCGCCCTCGACCTCGTCGTTCTTCTGGCTCGCGGTGCCATGCATGTTGATGTAGTCGATCGCCTCGGGCGCGAGGCCGGCGCGCGCCAGCGCCTCGTCGAGCGCGCGCTCGGCGCCCAGGCCCTCGGGGTGCGGCGTCGACATGTGGTGCGCGTCGCTGGCCTCGCCGTAGCCCAGCAGCTGCAATCCTGTGGCGGAAGCCGCGTCGGCGCGCTCGAGCAGCGCGAAGCCCGCGGCCTCGCCCAGGCTGATGCCGTCGCGCTCCGGATCGAAGGGCCGGCACGGTCCGCCGGACACCAGCTCGAGCGAGTTGAAGCCGAACAGCACGCTGCCGCACAGCGTGTCGACGCCGCCGACCACGGCCGCGTCGACCAGGCCCAGGCGGATCAGCCGCTCGGCCGAGGCGAACACCTTGGCGCTCGAGGAGCAGGCGGTGGAGATGGTCTCGCTCGGCCCCTCGAGGCCCAGCACCTCCTGCACGAACATCGCGAGCGAATGCGGCGTGTGCACCTTGGGGCGTCGCTGTGCGGTCGGAAAGGCGCCGCTGGCGTCGAGTTGGGTATAAGCAAGCTCGGCCTCACCGATGCTCGAGGTCGAGGTGCCGAGGATCAGCGCGATGCGCGCCGCGCCATGGCGCCCGCGCGCCTCGGCCACGGCCTCGAGGAAGCCGTCGGCTTGCAGGCCGAGCCAGGCCAGCCGGTTGTTGCGGCAGTCCCAGTGCGCGAGGGCGTCGGGCAGGCGGAGCTCTTCGAGGCCGTCGACGCGGCCGATCCAGGTCGGCAGCGGCGCGGGGCCGAAGTCGTTGGCGCGCAGGCCGCTGCGCGAATGTTCGAGCGCTTCGGCAAGCGGCTCCTTGCCGACGCCGACGGCCGAGGTGGCCGTGTAGGCGCTGATCTGGAGGGGGGGAATGCGGGCGGGCATGGCGCTGGCTGGGCGGGGCAAGAGATCGTGGGTCGCACTTCTTCCGAGACTTGTCGACGATATGCAAAGCTTAACAATTGAGGGTGAGGACTCCTGTCAGTGGTGGGCTATGGGTGTCGTCTCCCGAAGAGCCGTCATCGTGGCGCACCGCGAAGTAGCCGCCGTCAGCGCCGTGGGCATCGGCGCGCGAGCAGGTTGCGACATGCGATCGGAGCGAGGTCAAAGACGGCGACGAACATGCCGGAGCTTGCGAGGAGCTTCGCGACGGTCGCATCCGCGGGCTGAACCGCGCGTACGGCGAGACTTGTTCCTGAGACTCAGGTACGGGCGAGGAGGGGGGAGGAGGGGGCAGCCTGTTCCCCGGGTGCGCCGACTCAGAAAGGATCGGAGCGCTCTTCGAAGCTCGCGCACGCGGCGGACAATTGTGATGGTCCCAAAAGCTCAGCATCGCTCGCGCATTCCTGGCCAGCGCCCCGGCCGATGGCTTCGCCAGTCAGAACCTTTGATTGACGGGGGGACGGTCTGGGCACGCTGCAGCTGTTGCAGAGTAAACTGCAGTCGGCCCCCGTCTTAGGTTGCGCCGCCAGCGCGCAATGCCGCCCCTCGGTACCACCGACGCACGGCTCTTGTGAAGCCATGAACGTTAGGCAACTGCGCTACTTTCTCCAAATCGCCGAACTCGGCAGCGTGACGCGCGCTGCGGAGGTCTTGCACATCGCCCAGCCGGCGCTGTCGCGTCAGATGCGCTCGCTCGAAGAAGACCTCGATGCGACGCTGCTACACCGTTCCGAACGTGGTATCACGCTTACGGAGGCTGGGGAATGTCTTCGCGGAAGTGCCGTCGAACTGCTGCGCCATTTCGATCGGGTCCGCTCCGAGGTCCGAGATCGGTCCGGTGACGCCAGCGGTGAGCTCACGATCGCGCTGCCTCCGTCCATGTCGGAGTTGCTCGCGTTTCCGGTCGTACAGCGATTCAGGACCAGTTTTCCTAACGTCTTGCTGAGGGTATTCGAAGGATCAAGCGGAGTCCTCGACGCCTGGTCAATGGTCGCACAGGGCAGGGCCGACCTGGCAGTGGTCGCCTCCGGGGAACCCCTCGCCAGTCTTGAGGCCTTCCCTTTCATCGAAGAGCCAATGTGTCTGATCGGCCCAGCCGAATCAGGTCTTTCCATGGACAAGCCGTTGGCCCTGGAAGATCTTGTCGATCGGCCAATGGTTGCGATGAGCCGCCCGAATGTGGGACGCATGATCGTGGAAAGCGCGATGGCCGAACGGAATTTGCGCCTCAACATTGCGATGGAGGTCAACACTCGGCAACTGGTGTTGAGGGCGGTGGAATCGGGCTTGGGGTTCACGACCCTGCCGGTGTGCTCCGGGAGCGACCTGCTTGAGCGTGGTGCCATCTCCATGGCACCCATCAAGGACGTGATGATCTCCTGGCTTCTGATAAAAGGCCGCGAACAAGGTTTGTCCGTTGCGGGCCAGCGCATGCAACTCATGCTGCGGCAAGTCGCCCATGAGCAGATATCAGGCGGTCGCTGGCCACTTGCCAGACTGAAGGGGTTCATCCCGTCAGGGACGGACGTTGCTCGCCTGCCTTGACGTGACACCGGGATCGGCATGGTCGCCATGCCGAGAAAGCATTTCCGCCGCCATTGCCTCGTTGCTAACCTCTTCTCCAGTCTAATTACTACTAGAGGAGACAGTCGTATGAACAGGCGAAACATGATCGCCGGGTCGCTGGCGTCGATGCTGGGAACCCAACTGCGCGCGCAGGGCGGCAACGGCTATCCGCACCGTCCGGTAACGCTCATTTTCCCCTTTCCCCCTGGATCGCCGGGGGATGCGGAAGCGCGAGAGATCGGCATCTCGATGCAGAAGGCGACTGGTCAGCCGCTCGTCATGGACTATCGCCCCGGCGCAAGCGGCATTATCGGCACGCTGCGCGCCCTGCGAGCGGCACCGGACGGCTACACGCTGCTGTACGGCTCGACGACATCGATCGTGACGGGACCCGCCGTCACCATGAAGTCCCCCTATAGCGGGACAACCGACTTTGAGCCGCTCACGGGAATCGGGCGGATCGACGGGCTCCTGGTTGTGCCGGCCAATTCCAAGTACCACACGGCGCAGGAGCTTGCCGAAGCGCTCAAGGCAAATCCAGGCAAGTTGAACTACGGCACGATCGGGCCCGGCTCGATGTCGCACCTGATCGGCGAGCTCTACCTGCGGACCGTTGGCGCGAAGGCGACGCCTGTCGCGTACAAGGGAGCACCGCAGGCCTTGCAGGCGCTGGTTGCCGGAGAAATCGACTTTCTCGCGGACAGTGTGGCGTCAGCCGGCGGCCTCATCGACGCTGGAAGGGTTCGTCCGCTGGCGGTGGCAACCAGCAAGCGCCTGTCACAGTTGCCTGATGTCCCGACACTCACTGAGACCGGACTCAAATTGGTACTCGGGGTGTGGCTCGGGTTGTTTGCGCCGAAAGGGACGCCTCGCTCGGTGCTGGATCAATGGGCGCTATGCGCGAGCGACTATCTGCGCGACGCGGACGTGCGTTCAAAGTTGCTTGCGAGGGGGATAGAGCCGACTCCGAGCACGCCCCAGGAATTTGCGCGTCAGGTTGCGGCAGACGAGGCGCAGTGGCGGCCGCTCATCAGGTCGTTGAACATCCAGACTTGAGAGTTTCGAGTCCGAATACAGCGGGCGACCTTTTGGTCGCCCGCTTTTTTTTGCCTTTCCGCCCATCGCATACACGCCACTGTCCAGGGCATGCCAGCCATGCCACGACAGTATTTCCCGAGCGGGCATGCAATTCCTATTCTTGCCGGCATGGAAAGACAAAAAAGGACGACGCAATGAACCCAATGAAAGAGACTGAAGCTGCCGCGATCATCGACGCCATCGTTGTGGACTGGGACGTCCCCATCACGATGGATGATGGAACGGTTCTGCGTGCCGATGTTTTTCGTCCGGTGGAGGAAGGGCGCTATCCCGTACTGCTGAGCTATGGACCCTACGGCAAAGGACTGGCCTTCCAGGAGGGCTATCCGGCTGCTTGGGAGGGCATGGTCCGCAGCCACCCCGATGTGGCAGAGGGATCCAGTGGCCGGTACCAGAACTGGGAGACGGTCGACCCCGAGAAATGGGTGTGCGATGGTTATGTGTGCATCCGCATCGACAGCCGCGGCGCCGGTCGCTCCCCCGGATTGTTGGATCCCTGGTCAGAGCGAGAGATCAGCGACATTTGCGAGTCGATTGCTTGGGCTGCAGCACAGCCATGGAGCAGCGGCAAGGTCGGCATGAACGGGATCTCCTACTACGGCGTGAACCAGTGGTTCACTGCATCGCGCCGTCCTCCGTCGCTGTCGGCGATCTGTGTCTGGGAAGGTGCAGCCGACATCTATCGGGACGCAGTGCGCCACGGTGGCATCCCTTGCACGGCGTTGTGGAAGTCCTGGTACGGACCGCAGGTCGTGAACGTCCAGCACGGCGCCGGTGACCGCGGGCCGCGCAGTCGCGTGACAAGTGAGCTGGTTGCGGGTCCGGAGACACTGGATGACGAGACTCTTCGCTCTAACCGAGTGGACCTTGAGCACGAGCTGACGAGCCGACCCCTCCCGGACTCGTATTTCGAGGCGCGGTCGGGACGATGGGACTGCGTTGACGTACCGCTCCTCTCGGCGGGCAATTGGGGAGGGCTCGGCCTGCATCTGCGAGGCAATATCGAAGGGTTCACGCAAGCGAGCTCGAAGCAGAAGTGGCTCGAGCTGCATGGCGGCGATCACTGGTCTTCGTTCTACATCGCCAGTTCGGTCGCTCTGCAAAAGAGGTTCTTTGATCACTTCCTAAAAGGAGCTGACAACGGCTGGGACGCCGAACCTCCGGTGAATCTGAACATCCGGCACGTGGACCGGTTCGTCGCTCGGAAGGAGCAGGCATGGCCCATTCCGGACACGCGATGGACCCCGTATTACCTGGAGCCGGGGCAGGCGGCCCTTGGCAGCTCCGTCCCGGTGGACAACGCTTCCGTCACCTACGAGGCCCTTGGGCCGGGCTTGGTATTCATGCTGCCGCCCTCGACCAGTGAACTCGAGGTAACGGGCCCCTTGGCAGCTCGCCTCTACATTTCTTCCGAGACCACCGACGCGGATCTCTTTCTCACCGTTCGCCTGTTCACGCCCGACATGAAGGAGGTCACCTTCCAGGGCGCCAACGACCCTAACACGCCGATCGCGCAAGGGTGGCTGCGTGCGTCGCACCGGAAGCTGGACGCGGATCGTTCCAAACCCTGGCGCCCCTGGCATGCGCACGACGAGATCCTTCCACTCGTGCCCGGCGAAGTTTATCCAGTCGACGTGGAGATCTGGCCGACCAGCATCGTCGTCCCCCCGGGCTACCGATTGGCGCTGAGCATCCGTGGCAAGGACTTCGAGTACGCGGGCCCACCCGTGATGGCGTTGCACCCCGCACACGAAATGCGAGGCTGTGGAGCGTTCGTTCATGACAACGAGCGGGACCGTCCGCGGTCAGTTTTCGGGGGGAAGGTAACGATCCACACCGGCCCGTCGCACCCGTCATCTGTCCTTCTGCCCGTGATCCCGACGCGGGCGTGATTCATCTGTCCTGGAGACTACTTTTGTGAAGCAACAGCGAGTAATCATCAGCTGCGCGGTGACAGGCGGCGTGCATACGCCCACAATGACGCCGCACCTGCCGATCACCCCCCAACAAATCGCGGATGCAGCCGTGGGCGCTGCCGAGGCTGGCGCCGCCATCATCCACTTGCACGCGCGAGACCCCGTTACGGGGCGGCCGGACCAGTCGCCGGAAGCATTCGGCAAGTTCTTGCCGCAGATCAAGGAGCGATGCGACGCGGTGATCAACATCACCACGGGCGGTGCGCCCGGCATGGCTGTAAGCGAGCGCATTCGGCCTGTGATCGAGTTCAAGCCGGAAGTCGCCTCGCTGAACATGGGGTCGATGAACTTCGGCATGTATCCCATGCTGGAGCGCTTCAGCAACTTCAGGTTCGATTGGGAGGCTCCGTTCCTGGAGAGCACCCGCGACCTCGTGTTCAGGAACACCTTCAAAGATATCGAGCACATCCTGGGGGTGGGGTCCGAGGCGGGCACGCGTTTCGAGTTTGAGTGCTACGACACCGCGCACCTGTACAACCTTCGACATTTTCTGGACCGTGGAATGTTGAAGGCCCCTCTCTTCATTCAATCTGTCCTCGGCATTCTGGGAGGGGCGGGGACGCACCCGGAGGATGTGATGCACATGAAGCGGACAGCCGACCGGCTGTTCGGCGATCAGTACCACTGGTCAGTGATCGGAGCAGGCGCCGCGCAGATGCGAGTGGCGGCGCAGGCGGCAACGATGGGCGCAAATGTGCGCGTCGGCCTGGAGGACTCGATCTGGCTTGGCCCCGGCAAGCTGGCTGAGTCGAATGTGGATCAGGTCCGGGCCGTGAGAAAGCTGATCGAAGGATTGGGGCTGGAGATCGCGTCTGCCGAGGAGGCCCGCGAGCGCCTGCACCTCAAGGGCGCTGCAGGTGTCAACTTCTGAAGGAACGAATGTGTCGAAAGTGCTTGTTGTGACCGGTTCCAGCCGGGGTATCGGTGCCGCGATTGCGCTCCTCGGGGCGAAAGAGGGGTACGGGGTTGCGGTGAACTACCGCAGTGATCGTGATGGCGCGGAAGCGCTCGTCCGAAATATTGCGCGCCAAGGAGGCAGGGCCGCTGCGGTCTGTGCGGATGTGTCGACCAGTGCCGGAGCCGCGAAGCTTTTCGCCGAAGTCGATCAGACATTGGGCAGCGTCTCCGTGCTGGTGAACAACGCCGGCATCTCCGGCAGCCGGTGCGCTATCGATGCAATCGACGAGGACAGGCTGCAGCGGATCTTCGAGACGAACGTGTTTTCCGCCTTCTTCTGCTCCCGCGAAGCGGTCAGGCGCATGAGCCGCACCAGCGGAGGCGAAGGCGGATCGATCGTGAACATCTCATCGGCTGCGGCACGGCACGGCGGTATGCCCGAACTTGCTCACTATGCGTCCACCAAAGCCGCGTTGGACGGCATGACCATCGCGCTGGCCAAGGAGCTCGGGCCGCAGGGCGTTCGGGTCAACAGCCTTCGACCGGGTGTGATCGTCACCGAAATGCACGATGAGTTCGGAGGCGCAAAACTCATCGAAAGCATTGCGCCTACGATTCCGATGCAACGCCCGGGCACGGTGGACGAAGTCGCTGAGGCTGTGCTTTGGCTGGCGTCGGAACGCTCATCGTACGTCCATGGTGCTGTCATCGATATCACGGGCGGAAGATAAGATGCTCTTCGAGATGCGGACCTACCAGGTGCTGCCGTCCCGCCTGAAGGACTACCTCAGCATCTACGCAGAGAAGGGCAAGTCGCTTCAGTGTGAAGTCCTTGGGCACTTGGCCGGGTGCTACATGACCGAGGTCGGTGACCTGAACCAGGTGATCTTCATTTGGGGGTTCAGTTCGTTCGAGGACCGTGTGCGCCGGCGTGGCGCGCTCGCCGCGCTTCCTGCGTGGCAAGCGTACGTCGCACAGGTCGCTCCTCTCTTCGTCCGTCAGGAGAGCAGGCTGCTGATGCCGGCAGCTTTCGGCGAGGCTGCGCCGATGAAGGACGAGATGCGGCATTCGCGGGACGTCGGTTAAGCGATGCCGCGCCCGCTTGTCGCCGCACTGGTGTGCGGCAGTCCCCACCGTAACCACGATTTTGATTTCGCGCGGCTGCGGCTCGCCCAGGCTCTCTACGACGCTCACGGCATTCGCACCGATTGCTACAACGACTATGAGGAGTCGGCCGACCTCCTCGGAGTTGACCTGCTCGTCAGCTACACGTCGCAGGTACCGGTGAGTGAAAAAGCGAGTGCAGCGATCCGGCGCTTCCTCGATCGAGGCGGGCGCTGGTTCGCGTTGCATGCGACCAATTCGGTCGCGGGCAATCAGGCGATGCCGAGCATCCTCGGCACACGCTTCATCTCACACCCGAAGTACATGACCTTCCCGGTCAAAGTGACGCGGCAGGAAGAGCCGCTGCTACAAGGCATCCGCGATTTCGACGTGTCCGACGAGCTGTATTGCATCGAGGATGTCACCAGAGACCTCGACGTGTTGCTCCACGCGAACTGGGGCGGTGAAGCGTTCGGCGGCATTCATTTCGAGGAGGCCGATCGCCCGATCCTCTACCGCCGGGCAGTCGGCGATGGCGGCGTACTCTATCTCGCGCTCGGCCACGCCAACCGGCCCTATGACAAGCCTTTCCCGCACCTGCCCGATCAGCTCGACCATCGGGGCCCCTGGGACCTGCCGATGTTCCAAGAGCTGGTGAAGCGTGGCGTCGAATGGGCGGCACAGCGGCGCCCGTTCTGATCACACCCCGCCGCTCGTGCCCGGTCTTTCGAGCGGCGAACCTTGCAACCATTCAACTCGGCGTTCAACGTGGAAGAAAAAATCTCGGATGAGTCGCTCCAACTGCGCTCTGTCGTCACTCATGGAGGACAGGTTGTGCTTTCCCTTGTCAGAGAGCCGCTGGCAGCCCTGAAGCCTGAAGATGTGCTCATTCGCGTCGAGGCCGCTCCAATCAACCCGTCCGACATTGGCGCGATGCTTGGCGCCGCGGACCTCAGTCTGGCGTGGACTGCAGACGGTGCTGCTGGGCCGGAACTTGTGGCGCCTGTACCTGCAGCATCCCTGCCGGCGATGCGATCGAGCAGGGCTGCTTCCATGCCGGTCGGTCTCGAAGGGGCAGGTACGGTCGTGGCGGCAGGAAGTTCACAGGCTGCGCAGTCCTTGATGGGGAAAACGGTTGCAGCGATGGCCGGGGGCATGTACGCGCGCTATCGTTGTGTAGCGGCGGCAGAATGTCTCGTGCTCCCCGAGGGCACCAGTGCGGTAGAGGCTGCCTCCTGCTTCGTCAATCCCCTCGCCGCGTTAGGGATGGTGGAGACGGCTCGCAGGGAGGGCCACACGGCGATTGTCCAAACGGCTGCTGCCTCGAATCTCGGACAGATCCTTCTTCGAATCTGCCTTGCTGATGGTGTCCCGCTCGTCAACGTGGTGCGGTCGCAGCAGCAAGAGGAACTCTTGCGCGCGCAGGGCGCCCGCTACGTGTGCAACTCGAGTTCCGGCGATTTCAGAGATCGACTTGTTGACGCCATTGCGGCCACGGGGGCAACGATTGTCTTGGACCCCATTGGAGGGGGTAGCGGCGGGCAGATTTTGAGCTGCATGGAGGTGGCCATCAGCCGCCGTCCCGGTCAGGCAGCCTCCCGCTACGGCTCCGAAGTTCTTAAACAGTTGTATGTGTACGGCGCTCTCGATCCTCGCCCCATCGAGATACCGCGCGACATCGGTGCTGCATGGGCCGCTGGCGGATGGCTTCTTCTGCGGTACCTCAAGGTGACGCAGCCGCAAATCCTCGACAGGCTCAAAGCTCGGGTTGCCGCAGAAGTCAAGACCACGTTTGCGAGCCACTACGCCCGAGGCATTTCGCTGAAGGAGGTCATCTCACCGGAGGTCCTCAAGGTCTGCGCACATCCCGCGACAGGAATGAAATTCCTGATCGAGCCCTGGAAAAACTGTTGACCGAGCCGTCGGAAATGCCGAGCTCGGATCCGCTGGCCGCAAGAGTGCACGGCCTCCGTCAACTTGAGATGGGAATTCTCCGCGTCCGGGCGCGCCACGCGTTGGTCGAAGTCCTTCGGAGATCACGACCGGGCTCAACTTCCTTGCGACTGAATAGGTGACATCCATGGACACTCCGCTCTTCGACCGGGACCTTCCCCGGACCTCCGCGAACTACGCGTCGCTTTCTCCCTTGCCATTCCTCCAACGAAGCGCCGAGGCATATCCACAGCGCTTGGCCATCGTGCACGGGAACCTGCGCCGCACCTGGTCCGAGGTGTACGTCCGATGCCGACGGTTGGCCTCTGCGCTTCAGCGGCGCGGCATCGGCAAAGGGCAGACGGTGGCGGTCATGCTGCCCAACACGCCTGCGATGGTCGAGGCGCACTTCGGCGTGCCCATGGCCGGCGCGGTACTCAACACCCTCAACACGCGGCTGGATCCCCAAAGCATCGCCTTCATGCTGGACCACGGCGAGGCCCAAGCGGTCATTGTTGATATGGAGTTCGCGCCGGTGCTAAAGAAGGCATTGGCATTGCGTAAGAGTCACTCGCCGCTGCTGCTGGTGGACGTCGATGACCCACTCTACGCCGGACCAGTGGAGCGCATCGGCGAGTTGACCTATGACGTGTTCGTTGCCGAGGGCGATCCACACTTCGCCTGGGATCTGCCGCAAGACGAGTGGGATGCCATCGCCCTGAACTACACCAGCGGCACCACCGGTAACCCCAAGGGCGTCGTCTACCACCACCGTGGCGCGGCATTGAACGCCGTGTCGAATATTCTCGAGTGGGACATGCCCAAGCACGCAGTCTACCTCTGGACGCTGCCGATGTTCCACTGCAATGGCTGGTGCTTTCCCTGGACTATCGCGGCGCGCGCCGGGGTTAACGTGTGCCTGCGAAAGGTCGATGTCGACGCGATGGTGGACGCGATCCGCGAGCACGGGGTCACGCACTACTGCGGCGCGCCGATCGTGCATTCGATGCTCGTCAACGCGCCCGACGAACTGACGAGAAAACTGCCGCGCGGGGTCAAGGCGATGGTGGCCGGCGCGGCGCCGCCTGCCTCGATGATCGAGGGCATGGAGCGGCTCGGCTTCGACCTCACCCACGTGTACGGCCTGACCGAGGTTTACGGCCCGGCAATGGTCTGCCCGAAGCACCCTGAATGGGACGGAATGGACATCGGCGAGCGCGCGCGGCTGAACGCCCGCCAGGGCATGCGCTACCACCTGCAGCAGGGCGCCATCGTGATGGATCCGCAGACGATGGTGCCCGTACCATGGGACGGCGTCACCATGGGCGAAATCATGTTCCGCGGCAACATTACGATGAAGGGCTACCTTCGGAACCCGAAGGCAACGCAAGAGGTGTTCGCCGGCGGTTGGTTCCACACGGGCGACCTCGCTGTGCAGTACCCGGACGGCTATATCAAAATCAAGGACCGCAGCAAGGACATCATTATCTCCGGCGGGGAGAACATCTCCTCGATCGAAGTGGAGGATGTCCTGTACCGGCATCCAGACGTGCTGGCTGCCGCGGTGGTGGCCAAGCCTGATCTCAAATGGGGCGAGTCACCGTGCGCTTTCGTCGAGCTCAAGGCGAGCGCGAAGCTCGTGCCCGAAGACATCATCGCGCACTGCAAGAAGCACTTGGCCGGGTTCAAAGTACCGCGAGCTGTGGTCTTCGGCGAACTGCCCAAGACCTCCACCGGCAAGATCCAGAAGTTTGAGCTGCGACGGCTGCTCGAATGAACCGGCGCCGAGCTCGAAGATGGTCGCGAAGCTCGTTGACCGTCGAGCGCCTGGGGCCGCGGTTCTGGCGTCGCCCCTGGACTGCGGCCTGTCTTTAGCACACCGCGCCGGTTGCGGTTGACCGTGCGAAGTTCGAGTCGTTCACCCGCGCTGCCGCCCACCTCAGTTCCGGGATCGTGACACCCGGATCGGCATGGCCTCCATGCCGAGAAAGCATTTCCGCCGCTATTCCCTCGTCGCTAACCTTTGCTTCAGTCACATCATCAATGGCGAAGACGGTCGCATGAACAGGCGAAACATCGTCGCGATGAGCGACATTGCCTGCGCGGCCAGTTCATCGCCGAGCTGCTTTCTTCGTCTCGACATCTTGAGAAGAGGCCAGATGAAATTGCCGTCCTTCGCTCTTGTTCGGGGCCTCCTCTCGACGACTTGACGCAACCCGGCGCGATGCGCTGCCCCACCCAACCCCCCACCAACAGAGATCATCCATGCAACATCTATCCGACCCCGCCGAAGCCTTAGCGGCGGCGCTGCGCGACGCCGAGCATCAGCGCTCCCCCTGCACGCCGTTGCGGCACCAAGCCGAGTCCCTCGGCTGGTCGGTGACTCAGGAGAACGCCTATACCGTGCAGCGCATCAACGAGGCGCGCCGCATATCGAGCGGCGATCGCGTCACGGGCCGCAAGATCGGGCTTACTGCCGCCAGCGTGCAGCGACAGCTTGGCGTAGACCAGCCGGACTACGGCGCGCTCTGGAGCTCCACGGCCTTTGGCGACGGCGCGGAGATTCCGCTGACCGGCTTTATTCGGCCCAAGCTGGAAGCCGAAGTCGCGATCGTGCTCGACAAGGATGTGACGGCCGCCGACGCAACCTTGGCCGACCTCTTCGCGGCCACGGCCTATGCGGTGCCTGCGCTCGAAATCGTGGACAGTCGCATCGCGGCCTGGGACATACACCTGTTCGACACCATCGCCGATAACGCATCGGCCGCCGGCTACGTACTGGGCGCGGACCCGAAACGACTGGATCGGCTGAGTCTGCGCGATGCCGGCATGACACTGACCGAAGACGGCCGCAGCGTGAGCCAGGGCAGCGGCGGCGAGTGCATGGGCCATCCCTTGAATGCTGCTGTCTGGCTGACGCGGCAACTGGCCCGGCTCGGCACCCCGCTGCGCGCCGGCGATGTCGTACTGACCGGGGCGCTCGGACCGATGGTGACGATCACTGCGCCCTCGTTCTTCGAGGCGCATATTGAAGGTCTCGGCCGCGTCGCGGCGCGGTTCGCGTGAACATGCAAGGAACCTTCATGAACAAGATCAAAGCTGCCATCATCGGCAGTGGAAACATCGGCACCGATCTGATGATCAAGGCCCTGCGCGGCGCACGGAACCTCGAGGTGGTCGTGCTAGCCGGCATCGATGCAAACTCCGACGGCCTCGCGCGTGGGCGCCGCCTCGGCGTGGCAACTACCGACCAGGGGGTCGAGGGCCTCGCGCGACATCCCGCCTTCGGCGACATCGACATTGTGTTCGACGCAACCTCGGCTGCCGCGCACGTCCGCAACGACGCCTTCCTGCGCGAGCGCAAGCCGGCCCTCCGCATGGTGGACCTCACGCCGGCCGCCATCGGTCCCTACTGTGTCCCTGTGGTGAACCTTGAAGAACACCTGGACGCGCTAAACCTCAACATGGTCACATGTGGCGGTCAGGCGACCATTCCCATCGTGCATGCTGTCTCGCAAGTGGCGACCGTGCACTATGCCGAGATCGTCGCGTCGGTGTCGAGCCGCTCTGCGGGCCCGGGCACGCGGGCCAACATCGACGAGTTCACGGAGACCACGGCCCGCGCTATCGAAGTTGTGGGAGGGGCGAGGCGGGGCAAGGCCATCATTATTCTTAACCCTGCAGAGCCGCCACTGCTGATGCGCGACACCGTCTACACGCTGAGCGTGGGCGGTGACGAGGCCGCAATCGAAGACTCGGTGCAGGCCATGGTGGCGGCCGTGGAGGGGTACGTGCCGGGCTACCGCCTCAAGCAAGCCGTGCAGTTCGAACACATTCCGCCCGGGCAGGCGCTGCAGATTCCCGGCGTGGGAGGGCTCGCCGGACTGAAGACTTCCGTGTTCCTACAGGTTGAAGGCGCGGCGCACTACCTGCCGGCGTATGCGGGCAACCTCGACATCATGACCAGTGCCGCGCTCGCGAGCGGCGACCGCATCGCGGCGCGCCTGCTGGCCACCCGTGCCATGGCGAACGCGTGAGGAGAATTCCATGAATGACAAAAAGATCTACATTTCTGATGTGACCCTGCGCGATGGCAGTCACGCCATCCGGCACCGGTACACCGTGGAGCAGGTGGCGCAGATCGCGGCCGCGCTCGATGCAGCGGGCGTTGACTCCATCGAGGTCGCCCACGGCGACGGGCTCGCCGGCTCCAGCTTCAATTACGGCTTTGGCGCACACACCGACGTCGAGTGGATCGCCGCGGCGCGCAATGCCGTTCGTCGGGCGCGCATCGCCACCCTGCTCGTGCCAGGCATCGGCACCGTGCACGACCTGAAGGCCGCCCACGCGGCCGGTGCCAGCGTGGTGCGCGTGGCGACGCATTGCACGGAAGCCGACGTCGCAAAGCAGCACATCGAGACCGCGCGCGAGCTTGGCATGGACACCGTCGGCTTCCTCATGATGAGTCACATGACCAGCGCGGCAGAGCTCGCGCAGCAGGCGCTGAAGATGGAAAGCTACGGTGCCACCTGCGTTTACGTCGTCGACTCGGGCGGAGCCTTGGGCATGCAGGACGTGCGTGACCGCTTCCGCGCCCTCAAAGACGTATTGCGCACGGAGACGGCGACCGGTATGCATGCCCACCACAACCTCAGCCTCGGCGTAGCCAACAGCATCGTAGCCGTGGAGGAAGGCTGCGATCGCGTAGACGCGAGCCTGGCTGGAATGGGCGCCGGCGCCGGTAACGCGCCGCTCGAGGTCTTCGTGGCCGCGGCCGAGCGGCTGAATTGGGATCATGGCTGCGACGTCAAGGCGCTGATGGATGCGGCCGACGATATCGTGCGGCCATTGCAAGATCGGCCCGTTCGGGTAGACCGGGAGACTCTGTCGCTTGGCTATGCCGGTGTCTACTCCAGCTTCCTGCGGCATGCGGAAGCCGCCGCGTCACGTTACGGCCTGCCGGCCGTCGAGATTCTGCTCGAACTTGGACGGCGCCGTATGGTTGGCGGTCAAGAAGACATGATTGTGGACGTCGCGCTCGACCTCGCGCGGTCGCGTGACGCCGACTCCGCTACCGATGTCGCTGCGGCAGTCGCCTGATTGCCGGAGATTCCCGCACGACTTTCTGTCCATTCCCTGAACCTGCGTCACGCTCTCTTCCACGAGTGGCTGTCTCGAGCAAGCCGAGCAGGTCATTTGCATGTGGCCGCGCGGCACGCTACCAACTGTACCCAGCGGTCACATAGACGCTGCGACGCTCGCCGTAGTAGCAGCCGGTCGACGACAGGCAGGTCGCCACATAGGTCTTGTCCGCAAGGTTGGACACGTTCAGCGCCAGGCGCAGGCCCTTGAGCGACGGGCGCCAGCGCCCGAGGTCCCAGCGCAGGGCCGCATCCATGAGGGTCACACCGGGCACGCGGAACTGGTTCGCGGCATCGCCGTAGGTGGTGCTGATGCGGCGCACGCCCGCGCCCAGCGACAGCCCGGGCGCGATCTCCATCGGAAAGGCGTAGTCCAGCCACAGGGCCGCCTGGTGCTCGGGCACATAGGGGAAGCGCTTGCCCAGGGTGCTGGCGCCCGACGCGTTGGCGTTGGCGCGCGTGACCCGGCTGTCGGTGTAGGCATAGGAGGCGATCACATCCAGGCCGCGCGCCAGCGGTGCCTTGGCTTCCAGCTCGAGGCCGCGCACACGCACCTCGCCGGTCTGCTCGCTGAACGATCGGCTCAGTGGATCCGGGGTCAGCACATTGCGCTGCGTCAGCTCGTAGACGGCTGCCGTCACCATGGCCTTGGATCCGGCCGGTTGGTACTTCAGGCCGGCCTCGATCTGCCGGCCCGTGGTGGGCTCGAAGGGATTGCCCTGCCGGTCGGTGCCGGCGGCCGGCTGGAACGAGGTGCTGTAGCTCAGGTAGGGCGCGAAGCCACTGTCGAAGTTGTACATGAGCGCGGCGCGCCCGGTGAACTTGTCGTCGTGCTGGTCGACGCGTGCAATGCGCGCCGTCGCGGTCGTCAGCGTGCGGGTGTCGGTGTCGGCCTTGTCGTAGCGGCCGGCCAGCACGAGGCTCCAGCGGTCCAAGTGGATCTGGTCCTGCAGGTAGAAGCAGGTCTGGCGACGCTTCTGGTCGATGTGGGTCGCGACGCTGGGCACCGCGCCGGAATCGGTGCCGAAGACCGGGAGGTAGGCGTTGAAGGGCCGCGTGATGATGCGCAGGTTGGTTTCGTCGAACGCGGACTTCTCATTGGAGAAGTCCACGCCGGCGAGCA
Source organism: Variovorax sp. Varisp41 (assembly GCF_047325085.1). Taxonomy (NCBI): domain Bacteria; kingdom Pseudomonadati; phylum Pseudomonadota; class Betaproteobacteria; order Burkholderiales; family Comamonadaceae; genus Variovorax; species Variovorax sp. Varisp41. Next base: position 1,278,657 of record NZ_CP168541.1, on the reverse strand, counting down.
GCGTGTGCCGCAACGTGCCGGTGGCGAAGTCCGCCTGCAGCTGCGTGTCAGCGGTCAGCAGGCTGGCTTCCTCGGGGAATGCCCATGCGTAGCGCAGCAGCGAGGACGGGTTGCAGGCCGCCAGGCAGACGGCCTGAATGCGTTGGGTGTACGCGTCGACCTTGCCGTAGCGCAGGTTCTGGCGCACGGTGAAGGTGTCGTTGAAGCGGTGTTCGAATTCGTAGCCCACGAAGCGCTGCCGGTTGCTGAAGCGGTCGTAGCCTGGCTCGCCGACGAAGGTGCGCGTGGGCAGCGCAGCGTAGCGGCTGGTGTCGAGGGTGCTCGCGGCGGGCAGTGCCGGCGCGCCGCCGCCGCCGGGAGAGTCGAGCGACTGCCATTGGCCGAGCACCGTGAGACGCGTTGCGCTGGAAGGGCGGAAGGTCAGCGACGGGGCGAAGTAGGTCTTGCGCTCGGAAACGTGGTCGTAGGACGTGTTGGCCTCTCGGTGCAGCGCGACCAGCCGGTAGCTCCAGACGCCATCGGCATCGATGGCACCGCCGAGATCGAGCGCGGCCTGGCGCCGGTTGTGGCTGCCGAACTGCAGCTCCACCTCGCGCACCGGCTCGAGCGTGGGGCGCTTGCTGACCATGTTCACCAGCCCGCCAGGCGTAGCCTGCCCGTAGAGCACCGACGACGGCCCCTTGACGACCTCGACGCGTTCCAGCCCCCAGGGCTCGATGCGCGGCTGCGAGTAGCCGCGCGCGCCGAAAGGCAGGCGCAGGTTGTCGAGGTAGCGCGCGGGCGGCGTGAAGCCTCGCAAGGTGAGCCAGTCCAGGCGCAGGTCGGTGTTGCCGTATTGAGCGACGATGCCCGGCGTATAGCGAAGGCTCTCGACCAGCGTGGTCGCGCCCTGCGCGTCCATCTGGTCGCGCGTCACGACGGACACCGACTGCGGCGTCTCCATCAGGGGCGTGTCGGTCTTGGTGCCCGAGACGCTGCGCCGCGCGATGAAGCCGGACACCGGGCCGGTGCCGGTCTCCCGGCTCGCCTGGGGCTCCACGACGACCGCCGGCAGCGACCCGGCCGATGGCTGACCCGCGGCCGACGGGCTGGCGGGGCGCGACGCATCGCGCTGCAGGGAGTAGATGTTGTCGCCCGTGCGAGTCGCCCGCAGGCCGCTGCCCTGGAGGGCCGTGGCGAGCGACTCCTGCAGGGTGAAGCGTCCGCGCAGGCCGGGGCTGTCGAGCCCGGCGGTGAGGGATGCATCGACCGACAGCAGGATGCCCGACTGGCTGGCGAGCTGCGTGAGGACGCCGGCCAGCGGGCCGGGCGCGAGGGCGTAGTCGCGCGCGGCCTGTTCCGCGGGCGACTGGGCGAGCGCCGGGTTGGCATGCAGGACGATGGCGGCGGGCAGGATGGCGAGCGCCGTGCCCAGTGCGCGCGCCGCGAGGGTGGTGCGACGCAGGCGCGAGCGGGGCGGTCGTGCGGAGCGCACGCCATGGAGGGAAGGAGTCGAAAGGTCGCGCATGGAGGCTTTGAGCAAATGGAAGGGTTGGTACCTTCCTTGCCACACGACGGTCGCAAAAGGGGAACCTCCGCCGCGATTCTTTTTTTCAGTGGCGGTTGTCGGGGCCCTGCGCGGGCTCGATGGTCACCCACCATGGCAGCACGCGGTTCACCCGTACCGGGAGGGTGGCTTGAAGCGCCGCGAGGATCCGGTCGGTGTCCGCCAGCGGATAGCTGCCCACGATCCGCAGGTCGCGAACGGCCGGGGCGCAGGCGAGGTGGCCGCGCCGGTGGCGGGCCAGCGCATCGATGAAGTCGCCCAGACGCATGTCGTTGGCGACAAGCTGGCCGCGCGTCCAGCTGTCGCTGCCCGCGTCCGCCGCCGCAGGTGCTTCGACGCGGTCGGCGAACAGCCGGGTCTGTTCATTGGCGCGCAGCGTGAGCGACGGCCCGCCCTGGGCGGGCTGGGCGCGCACCGCGCCTTCGAAGACCGTGACGAGTGCCGAGCCGGCAGCGTCGCCCTCGCCCTGCACGGTGAAGCGCGTGCCCAGCGCCGTGAGCCGTCCTTGGGCGACCTCGACCACGAGCGGTCGGTCCTCCCAGGCTGGGTCGTGTCCCGTGGACACCAGCACTTCGCCGGCATGCAGGAGGATGCGCCGATGGGTGGCCGTGAAGTCGACATCGACCGCCGACGCGGTGTTGAGCCAGAGCCGGCTGCCGTCTTCCAGCGCGATTTCGCGGCGTTCGCCGGTCTGCGTGCGGTACGTCGCCACCCATGCGCGCCAGGGCAGTTCGCGTTCGAGCAGCCAGCCGGCCACGCCGGCAACGGGCAGCAAGGCCAGCACGCGCAGCGCGCTGCGACGGCGGCGCGTGGCCGTGGCCCGCGTGTCTTCGAGGATCTGGCGCGCGGGGAGATGGCGCACGGACGAGAAGTCCCGGGACACGGCCTCGACCTGCTGCCAAGCGGCACGCGCACCGCCATCCTTGCGCAGCCATGCTTCCCAGCGCAGCCGGTCGCTCGCGGTGGCCGATTCGGACTGCAGCAGGGCGAACCAGGTTGCCGCCTGCTGCAGATGTTCGAACGTCGCCCGGGGCTGTTCCGGGTGCGCCGAGACCGCGGTCATGGCTCCTGCGCGAGAAGAAGGCACTGCAACATCGCCTGGGCCATGTATTTCTTGACCATCCGATCCGACACGCCGAGTTCGAGCGCGATCTCCGCGTAGGTCCGACCGTCGATCTGCGACAGCAGAAAGGCCTTGCGCGCCTTGTCGCTCAGCGTGTTCAGCATGGCGTCGATGCGGCACAGCATTTCCACCGCGATCATTCGCTCCTCGGGGGAGGGGGCGAAGAGCTCGGGCTGTGCGGCGACCGCTTCCGCCCAGGCGCGCTCCACGTCGGCGCGGCGCCAGTGGTTGACGATCACGCCGTGGGCGAGCGTGCGCAGGAATGCGCGTGGCTCGCGCACCTGCGCCAGCTCGCGCGAGGTGATGAGCCGTACGAAGGTGTCGTGCGCCAGGTCCGCGGCCTGGGAACTGCCGCTCAGCCTGCGCAGGAACCAGCCGAGCAGCCACCCATGGTGCTCGCGGTAGATGCTGTCGATCAGCGCGGGGGCTGGCAGGGGGGCGGACATGGGAGCACGAAGGCGTGACAAATAGGAATGGTTCTTATTCTAAAGAATTACATCCACCGGCATGCCGATGCCGTCGTCGAAGGTTGAAAATCAACTAACGGCGTGGCGCGTTAGCGCATCGGGCTCGATCACCGTTGCGCCAGTACCTCTTGCCGCCAAAGGGGGGGGCAGGATCGGCTGTCGCCGACACGCGCCGTTCAGATTGCAGTCTCACCCGGTGACGTCAGGCCGCAAGCGTACTTAAAGCGCAATCGACTACGCGTGTCGTATTCGAGTACTGCATTTATCGCGATTGCATCGTTTAGGCTGCCATGCCCACCAAGAGGTGCCGGCGTTCGGCGAGATTTCGGCCGCCCCCAATCACCGGACGCGCGGGGGGCCATGGGAACTCCGCGGGAACGCTGGTGCAACTGCCCGGATGCGCTGAAAGTTGATAAAGTATTACCCATGACTACCGCGAGTTCTTCTTCGTCCATCGCGCCCACGCCGGTCAAACTCGACCCCCAGCTCAAGGGCCGGCTCAAGCGTCTGGCCGAGGCGCGCCACCGCGCGCCGCACTGGCTCATGCGCGAGGCGATCGCGCAGTATGTGGAGCGGGAGGAAAAGCGTCAGGAGCTTCATGAACAAGCGGTGGCCGCCTGGGATGAGTTTCAGCAGACGGGTCTGCACGTCACGGCCGAAGAAGTGAGTGCTTGGTTGGACAGTTGGGGCACGGACAACGAGCAGCCTGAGCCTGAATGCCACAAGTGAGGTTCGCGCCTGCGGCGCTGCGCGACCTGCAGCGTTTGCGTGAGTTCTTGCGTCCGAAAAACCCGCAAGCAGCGCGGCGCGCTGCTCTAAGCATTCTGCAGGGCGTGAAGGTGCTGGGTTTGCAGCCGTTGATCGGACGGCCGCTGGAGGATTTGCCGTCTGAGTATCGCGAGTGGGTGATCGACTTCGGTAGCGGCGGTTACGTATCGCTTTACCGGTACGACGAAGACATTGATGTGGTCACGGTACTGGCTCTGCGTCATCAGCGCGAGGCCGGCTACTGACCCAGCGAATTCTGGTTTAGGGCGACTTGCTGACTCAGTGAATCTTGGATGTTGTTTGGGCCGTCGGCAAGGCCTGCCTCTTGTCCACGACTGTTTGCTCCCGCTGGTTACGGGGGCATGACGGGAGTGGATAGCGGCATTGGAATGAGGTGCCCTGCCTTGGCGGCAGTGGCATCAGCACCTCACGAGCTCGCTCAGAACTCATCAATCGTGTGAGATCTCGCTGCGCCGAACCAGGCCTCCCCATCTGACGCGAGCGATCAAACCATCTCGCGCTGGATGCGCGCGACCTCGCAGTTCTTCGCGGTGACCGATACGCAGCGCGTGCTGTCGCCATCGGGGCGGCGGCGGTCAATACAGCCCCGCGATCCGTGCAAAGCCGGCGGGTTGTACCATCGCCTTCTTGTGATTCCCTTAAGCCGCACCAGCCCACACCGCGGGTCGGCGCGCGGCCCAAGGCATCGTCTGTTCCAGTTGCCCGGCCAGCCGCAGCAGCAGGTCTTCGCGCGCAAACCCTCCCATGAACTGGATTCCGATCGGCAGTCCGGTATCGGGGTCGACGCACAGCGGCACCGACATGGCCGGCGTACCTGCGACATTGGCTGGCGGCGTGAAGGGCGTATGGCGGAAGACCCGCGCGGTCCAGTCGAGGCCGCTCATGCGCTCGGCGCCTTCGCTGTAGTTGCCGAGCGCGCCCGGCATCTCGGGCAGCGTGGGGGTCATGAGCACGTCCATGTCGTCGAACCAGGCGCCCACCGCGCGCGATACGGTGTTGCGGACCTCGAAAGCCGCCGCGAAATCGACAGCACGTGCCTCCTGGCCGTAGCGGTAGTTGGCAAGCGTCGAAGGCTCCAGGGTGCTCGCAGCGATCGGGCGCCCCGTGGCGGCGGCGAGCCCGTCGATCCAGCGTACGAGCGTTGCGCACCAGATCTGCGCGTTGGCATGCACGAAGGCTTCCCACGAGACCCCCAGCACGGGCGCCACCTCCTCGACGCGATGACCGAGCGACTGCAGATGGGCTGCGACGTCGCGCGCGGCCTGCGCGATGGGGTCGGCCGTCTGTACGCCATTCCAAGGATGCAGCATGAGCCCGATGCGAAGCCTGCCGGGATCGCGCCCGACCTGAGACAGGAAGCCTTCGGCAGGCGCCGGCGTGTAGTACGGATCGCCTTGGGAATAGCCCTGTACGGCATCCATCAGCGCGGCGCTGTCGCGCACGGAGCGGCTCAGACCCAGTTGCACGCCCAGACCGCCAAAGACTTCATCAAGCGCCGGCCCGTTTGAGGTGCGCCCGCGCGTCGGCTTGAGACCGAAAAGCCCGTTGTAGGCGGCTGGAACCCGGATCGAGCCGGCCGCATCGGTTGCGTGCGCGATCGGCACGATACCTGCCGCCACCGCGGCGCCCGAGCCGCCACTGGAGCCGCCCGCGCTCAAGGTGGGGTTCCACGGATTGCGGGTGGCGCCTTGCTGCACCGACTCGGTTTCGGTGCTGAAGGCCATCTCGGGTGTGGTCGTGCGCCCGACGGTGACCAGACCGGCACGCCGATAGTGGCGCATCAGCAGCGAATCGTCCGCGGCGACCAGCCCTTGCGCGAGACGGCTGCCAAGTTCGCAGCGCCGTCCGGCCATCTGGATCGCAAGGTCCTTGATGAGAAACGGCACGCCTGCGAGCGGACCGTTCGTGGCCTTAGCCGTGGCGAGATCCACCTCTTCGGGCGTCCACTGCTCGACGACGGCATTGACGGCGGGGTTGACCGCATCGGCCGCCGCGAGGGCCAGGGCGGCGAGTTCGGCCGGCCGGACGTCGCCCTTGGCCACCAGGCGGGCCAGGTCGACAGCGTCGAAATTCGCGTATTCGCTCAAGTTCATGGTGTTCTTCCGTGGCAGTGAAGCACCGAAGATAAGCAGGGGCGGCCAGTTTGATTAGCCCATCGAAGTGGCAAGAATTGGCCCATGGATGGGACAATGTGCACCGATGCCATTGAAGAGATCGCCGCCATGAGAAGAGATGTGAACGACACCCTCGTGTTCGTGCGGGTTGTGCAGGAAGGCAGTTTCACCGCGGCGGCGCATGCGCTGCAGATACCGAAGACGACGGTCAGCCGACGGGTCCTCGAGCTCGAAAAGCATGTGGGCGCGCAGTTGCTGAGGCGCACCACGCGCAAGCTCAGCCTCACCGAGGCCGGTGCGATCTACTACGAACACTGTCGAGGCATTGCAGCGACGCTGGAGCATGCAGAGGGAGAGGTCCACAAGCTGCGCGACGGCCCGCGCGGCTGGCTCCGCTTGACGATGCCCTATTCATTCGGCGTCGACTGGATTGCTCCGCTGCTGCCAGGCTTTCGTGCGCGCTACCCAGACGTGAAGATCGAGATCGTGGCATCGCATGCGACGCTCGACCTGGTCGAGTCCGAGATCGACATCGCGCTGCGCCTGGGCGAACTGCCCGACTCCAGTCTCGTCGCGCGCCGGCTCGCGAGCTTTCCGTCGGGTGCTTTCGCGAGCCCTGCCTACGTCAAGCGCGCCGGTCTTCCCCCATCGCCGGAGCAACTGTGCGACCACCGCACACTCACGTTGCATCAGGCGCGTCGTGACGTGGGGTATGTGTGGCCCATGCGCAAGGGCACGGGCAAGCCGCGCGGGTTTCTCGTCCATCCCGTCATCGTCGCGAGCGATCCATTTTTCCTGCATCCCGCGCTGCTGCAGGGCGAAGGAATTTCCTTGGCGATGGAGATGAGCATGGCGGCCGACGTGAAGGCGCGCCGGCTTGTGCGCGTGCTTCCCGGGTGGTGGGGACCGCCGCAGGAACTCAATGCCCTGTCGTCACGCGAGCATTTGCCGTCGCCAAAGGTGCAGGCATTCATTGCCTACCTGAAGGAGCAACTGCGCTTCCCTTTGGCCGATGCAGGCCAGTCCAGTGCTTTGCGCAGACCTCCACGACTCATCACCTGAGCGACCCGCCAAGAAGAGAGAACGCCAAGGGCACGATCACTCAAGGCTTCGGTGGCTGATATCGGTTGGCATAGTCCGCTGACATCAGCGTCACGAGTGTCGGCCATTTTCGATCCCAGAATGGACCGGCGGGAATGCTTGACGGATCGATTGCATCGGCGACACGGATGCCGAATCTTTGCGCCACTTTTCTGCCTGCGTCATCCAACGCCATGCGCTCAATCTCGGTGATGTACGGCTGTATGGGACTTCGCGTCGACTCGCCGTGACCTTGCTTGTCCCGGGCCTCTGTCCGTACGAATTCGCGCGCCACGTCTATCGCCAAGGCCAACTGCATTTCACCTTTGATGCCCTGCTTCTCCGTCAACGCGTAGATGTTGGCCAAGCGCGATCTAAGAACGTGCAAAGGGTGCATCACTAGAAAAGATTGGCCGTCCACCGCCGCATGTACGGCGCGCGATCGAACGTCTTCCTCGGCAATCCCGATCACACTGTCGATGACGTCGACATTGACGAACTCGTCGTCGCTGATGGGGCGAACGGCTTGCCCGACAAGGGCCGTCAAGGCTCGACGGCTCGGAAACAGTGCTTGTCCGTGGATGACTTCGGCCATCCGCTCAACCAGTGCACGCCCATGGGTCGCGACCGCAAGGAAATCCGTGTCGCTGGAGATCGCAGCGTGCCCGCTCGGTATGACCAACTCGTATCGCAAGACCCAAAATGCCAACGCTTGGCCGCCCACGAGCACCATGTCTTCGCCGGCCGCTGCAAGCAACCGGTTGACGATGTCAGGCGGAGTGATGGCCTCCTTCTTGCCCTTGATATCGATCACCACGGCTGCGGCTCACCGAACGCATTCTCAGGAAACTCCAACTCGGCTCGCGCGACAAGTTCGGCCGGAAACGCAAACAGAGTCTGCGGGTGACGCTGGCCACGCTCGACCTCGCGTGCGAAACGCTGGTGACGGCGCATGATGCTGGCAGAGTTTTCCGTCTGTGCTGCAAGAAGGGCAATGTCCGCCGCCATACCCAGTTGCGCAAGGATGCGCATGTAGGTTCCCATTGTCACGGCGGGCTCGCCACGCTCGGCCGCACCGAGCGTCGTGCGAGAAATGCCAAGTTCGCGAGAAAAGCTCAGCGCTGTCAGCCCGCGGGCACGGCGCACAGACGCCAACCGCTCGCCGAACTGGCGCAGCAGTTCACTGGAAGTCGGGGAATCAAGTTGGATCGCAGCGGGCATGGTGTCCATTATTTTAGTCAAAGCCTTATAATTTGTCTAAAATAGTGAACACACTTTGGTTTTTCTAGCTCATCGAGTCTGGTAAGCACAGGACGACTACTGGGCCGTCCAGCCCCCATCCATGGCCCAGGCAGCGCCGCGGACTTGATCCGCGCTGGGCGAACACATGAACACGGCAAGTTCGGCCAACTGCTCGACGGTGACGAAGTCCAGCGAAGGTTGCTTCTCGCCGACCATCCTGACCCGCGTCTCATCGACCGAGGCGCTGTCGAGCCGGGCTCGATCGTCGATCTGCTTTTGTGCCAGAGGCGTGAGCGTTGCCCCAGGGCAGATCGCGTTGCAGGTGATGCCGGTCGTTGCGGTCTCAAGCGCAACGGCCTTGGTCAATCCGACGATGCCATGCTTCGCCGCCACATAGGCCGACTTCTGCGCCGAGGCCACCAGGCCGTGGGTCGATGCCACGTTGATGACTCTTCCCCAGTTGGCGGCGCGCATGGCTGGAAGTGCCAGTCGCGTGGTGTGAAAGGCGCTCGAAAGATTCACCGCGATGATTTCGTCCCATCGTTGGACTGGGAACGCCTCGACGTTCGCCACATGCTGGATCCCCGCGTTGTTGACCAGTACGTCGACGCGACCGAAGCTGGAAGCGCAAAACTTCATCAGGTCTTCGATCTGTGCGGGGTCTCGCATGTCGGCCTCATGGCGCATCGCTCTGGCACCGCTTGCCAAAAGTTCGCGTTGGGCGGCGTCGATGTCGCCGAGCCCGTTGAGAACGATGTTCGCGCCTTGACGCGCGAGCGCCTTCGCGATGGCCAGGCCAATGCCGCTGGTCGAACCCGTGACCAGGGCTGTCTTTCCTTCGAGATTCAATTGGTTCTCCTATTGCACGTGCAGCTGAGTTGAAGAGGTGTTTTGGCGGGCATCTTTCCCTCGCCAAACACCGGCAAAAACGACCTAGGTAACATCGTTATCCTAAGCGAGGTGTCGAACTTAGGGAGGTCGAAACGGGTAAGGGTTTGACCCTAGATAGGCAGAAGGTAACTTCGTTACCATGCCGGGTAACAACGTTACTCACGACTCGAGACATGACCAAAAACATCGACGCGAAGGCGAAGACGCAAGGGCCGACACCCTTTGCGAGCGAACGCATCATTCCCGATCATCTGCGCGATCGGCTGTCGCCCGTCGTGATGGAGACGTACGCCGCCGGCGATTTCCACCGTGCCGATATGCGAACGATCGCACGCGAAGCCGGGATGAGTTTCAGAACGATCTACAGCTACTTCGGGGACAAGGAGTCGCTGCTGTTCTGGTTTATCCAGCATTGGCTCGAAGGTCTGTATCCGGCGTCATTCGAGCCGCTCGAAGGAGAGGGTGACGTCAGGACGAGGCTGCTCGGCGTGCTGCAGATGCATCTGGAGTTCTACGAGAGGAACCCCGGTGTCGGCCGCATCATCTTCATGACCGTTCCGCTCGAGCGCTGGATGCGCGACCCGAGCTACGCGCAGCCCGGGATGATGAAGCGCCTGCTGCACACGATCAATGAGGCGCAACGGCAAGGCGAACTTCGAAGCGACATCGACAGCCGAGTGATGCTCGATGCCTTCAACGCCATCTTCAACCGGGCCTTCCTGATGTGGGAATACCGCCGTCGAAGCTATTCCCTTTCGGCGCAAGCGGCGCCGCTGATGTCGATCCTCTGGGGCGGAATCATGGCGCCGGTCAAGAGACCGGACTCGGCATCACCGCTCCCGGCGAAAGCACCTGCGCGAAAGAAGACGGTGAAGTGAAGACCGGCACCCAGTCGCATCGCGCAATCAACCCCAAAGAAAAACAGGAGACATACATGAAAGCATCGAGTTTCGATTTCTCCCGACGACACCTCTCGGCGGCGCTGATGGCGCTCGCGGGAGCGATCGTTCTCGGCGCACCCGAAGTGCGCGCGCAACCCGCATCCGACAAGCCGCTGCGCATCATCGTCTCCGCCCCCGCGGGCGGAGGCTCGGACATCGTCGCTCGCATCCTGGGCGACGGGCTTCAGAAGGAATTGCGCCAGGCGGTCGTGGTCGATCCCAAGCCGGGTGCCGGTGGCGCGATCGCGGTCAACGACCTGATGCACTCACCGCAGGATGGATCGACGGTGCTGGTCGGCATCAGTGGCATGGTCTCCGAGGTGCCGCATATCCTGAAGCTGAAGATCGATATGGCGAAGGAGATCAAGCCACTCGCGGAATTCGCGCGCTTCGGCCTGGTGCTGGTCGGCCACCCATCCGTGCCTGCCCGAACCGTGCCCGAGCTCGTCAGCTACGTGAAGGCGAATCCGGGCAAGGTCAGCTACGCCTCGTACAGCGCCGGAACGGTCGCGCACGTGGCGGGCCTGAAGCTGAATCAGGCCGCCGGCCTGGACATGACGCACGTTGGCTACAAGGGATCGGCGCCCGGCCTCACCGATGTCATGGGCGGGCATGTGCCGCTGATGTTCGACGGCATGTCGACGGCACTGCCGATGATCAAGGCGAACAAATTGAAGGCGTTCGCGGTGACTCTTCCGGAGCGTTCGCCGGCATTGCCCAACGTGCCGACGTTTCGCGAGCTCGGCTATCCGGGCATCGAGACGGTGGTCTGGATCGGCCTGTGGGTCACGCCGAGCATGCCGGCCGACGCGCAGGCGCGTCTGCGCCAGGCAACGCTCAAGGTGATGGAACAAAAGGCCGTGCGCGACCGACTCATCGAATACGGTTTCGGCGTCGGTCAGCCGCGCACCCCGGAGGAGCTGGTGAACTCCTTGCAAGCCGACTTCGAGAAGAACGGCGAGATGCTGCGAGCCATCAACTTCAAGCCCGAGTAATCGCTGCGCTGCCACCCGCGACAGCGGGGGGCGGGCACTGTGGATGCGCGGCGCGGCGCGGCTCGAGAGCCCGAGCGCCGCATCAATAACCGAGCTCGGCGCAGGTGTGCGCCTCGAACGCTCCCTGGATCGAACCCCTATTCCATGCAACCTGTATTCATCGCCGGCACGGGCATGACCCGTTTCGGCAAATTTCTCGATCGCGGACTGAAGTCGCTCGCGGCGGAGGCAATCACCGCGGCGCTGTCCGACGCCGGAATCGAGGCATCGCAACTCCAGGCCGCCTACATGGGGAACGCGGCGGCAGGCGTGATGACGGGCCAGGTGCTGGTTCCGGGGCAAGTGGTGCTTCGCGGCCTGGGGATCGGCCGCATTCCCGTGGTCAACGTCGAGAACGCTTGCGCCACGTCGGCGACGGCTTTCCAACAGGCTTTCCAGATGATCGGACTGGGCGCCTACGACATCGTGCTCGTCGCTGGCTTCGAGAAGCTCTACAGCGAGGACAAGGCCCGCACGTTCTCCGTCTTCCAGGGCGCCGTCGACCTCGAGGCCATCGACGAGGTCTATGAAAGGTTGTCCCGAAGCCTCCGCGAGAGCAAGTCCGATGCCAATCTCGCGGAAGCGGGCAAGTCGCGATCGCTCTTCATGGACCTGTACGCGAGCATGGCGCGTGACTACATGGCGCGAAGCGGAGTGACGCAGCGCGACTTTGCCGCGGTCGCCGCCAAGAACTCGTTTCATGGGAGTCTCAACCCGAAGGCGCAGTTTCAGGAAGTCCTCACCATCGAGCAGGTACTCGCCGCACCTCTCATCGTGGATCCCATGACGCGGCCGATGTGTGCGCCGATCGGAGACGGCGCCGCGGCGCTCGTCCTGATGTCCGAAAGCGCGGTGAAGAGGCTCGGCATCCAGCAAAGAGTTCGCGTTCTCTCATCGGTACTGGCCTCTGGCTGGGACTACACCGACGATGACCCCGCACGCCTGGCTCCGTCTGTTGCGGCCCAGGCCTATGAATTGGCCGGTGTGGGGCCGGCCGATCTCGATCTCGTCGAGCTGCATGATGCCGGCGCTCCGGCCGAACTGATTTACTACGAGCACCTGGGACTCGCGGCTTCGGGCGATGCTGCTGCGTTGCTTGACAGCGGCGCGACGCGGCTGGGAGGTCGTGTCCCCGTGAACCCGTCGGGCGGGCTGCTGCGCAAAGGCCATCCGATCGGCGCTTCGGGGTGCGCACAACTGGTTGAGCTCACCGACCAGTTGCGCGGGCGTTGCGGCGCGCGTCAGGTGATCGGTGCCCGTACCGCGCTGGCGGAGAACGGCGGAGGCTGGATCGGCGACGATGCGGCGGCGATCGTCATCAGCGTGCTTCAGAAGGCGTGATGCAATGAGCAGCAAGTCCCACGACAACCTGGCTTCGATCATTTGGGAGTTTGCCCGGTCACAGCCAGAGCGCGAAGCGCTCGTCTTCGAAGGCGGTACGGCGCTGCCCGATGTCACGCGCACCTATGGTCAGCTATGGCGAAACGGCCAGGCCCTGGCGCGCGGCCTGCGTCGCCGCGGTGTGGGGCCGGGCAGCGTGCTGGCGCTCCTGATGGCCAACCACGCCGAATTCGTCGACCTGCTGGTCGCTGCATCGTTGCTGCGCGCGGTCCTGGTTCCGATCGATCCGCGCACCAAGGGGGAGAAACTCGCCTTCATGGTCGCCAACGCAAAGGCGACCGGACTGGTCGCGGCCGATTACGCGCTGCGTCACGTCGAAGATGCGCTGGATGGCGCGGCTGCCGTGGCATGGGTCGCCGCGCTCCCCACCGACGAGGGCCCGGGCCGCGCACTGTGGGCGCCGCGCGTCGAGTGCTACGCCGATCTTTGCCTGGACGCGGGCGAGGACCTGCCGCTTCCGGAGTCCAACGGCGCCGACAGGATGTTGATCCTTCACACCTCCGGCACCACGGGCGACCCCAAAGGGATCGTCATGACGCAGAGGCGCTTCTGCGAGACCGCCGCTGCCGCGCTGCGGGGATTCGGCTACCAGGCGAGCGACCGGCTCTATTCCGGCCTGTCGCTGACCCATGCCAACGCGCTGCAGGTGACCCTGGCGCCGGCGCTCCTGGGCGGCCTGCCGGTGGTGTTCTCGCGTCGCTTCACGCGCTCCAGGCTGTGGGACCTCACGCGCAGATACGGATGCACGACCTTCACGGTGCTCGGTGGCATGCCGACTTCGATCTACGCCGAGCCGGCGAAGGCCAACGATGCGGACAACCCGGTACGGCTCGTCGTCTCGGCGGGGATGCCGGCCGCTCTGTGGGAGCGGTTCGAGCGTCGCTTCGACGTACGGATCCTCGAGTTCTACGGATCGGCCGAAGGAGGCCTCGCGATCAAGCCATTGGGTGAAGGCCCAGTCGGCAGCATCGGCCGCATCGCGTCGCACTTCGTCCATCGCATCGTCGACGACGCGGGCATGGATGTGCGGCAAGGCCATCCCGGCGAACTCTGGCTGCGCCCTGCGGATGGCTCGCCCTTTCAGATCGAGTACGTCGGCGATCCCGAGGCTTCCGCCCGCAAGGGCGAAGGCGGGTGGCTGCACATGGGTGACGTGGTTCGTGAAGACGCCGACGGATGGCTTTTCTTCGAGTACCGCAAGGGCGGGGGCGTGCGCCGCAATGGAGACTTCATCAGCACCGCCTATGTCGAGAAGGCCATCGTGGATTCGGGCCTGGTCTGCGATGTGTTCGTGTATGGCATTCCGGCCGCCTCGGGTGCGGCCGGTGAAAAGGATGTCGTGGCTGCCGTCGTGTTCGCACCGGATGCACAACTCGATGTCCAGGCGCTCTTCCGCTGCTGTCGCACGGCGCTCGAGGCGAACTTCGTGCCGAGCTTCATCCAGGTGGTGCCGGAGATCCCGAAGACGGCATCCGAAAAGCCCCTGGAACGCCTGCTTGCTCAGGCCCTGACCGATCACCCCGACAACGTTCACGCCGAGCGCAAGGCCCTGACGGACAGTGCGAGGGCGACGTCGTGAAGCTGGACGCCAACGTGTCGGCCGTCGTGACCGGTGCGAGCAAGGGCCTGGGTGCGGCAACCGCGATTCGACTGGCGTCCCTGGGTGTCAAGGTGACGCTGCTCGACCTGGACGCGGAGGCTGGCGAGTCGCTGGCCCGACAGATAGGGGGCGTCTTCTGCGCTGCCGACGTGACTTCGGACGAAAGCGTCGAACGGGCGCTTGCCCGAGCCCGCCAGGCCAATGGCCAGGAACGCATCCTGGTCAACTGCGCGGGCGTCGTGCATGCCCACAAGTCCGCGGGACGCGACAAGCTCACCGGCGCGGTGCGGCACTACCCGATGGCCGAGTACGAGCGGGTGGTCCAGGTCAATTTGCTCGGGACCTTTCGTTGCATCGCGAAGTCGGCGGCCGGCATGCTGGCGCTGGACCGCTTGCCCAGCGGCGAGCGCGGCGCGATCGTCAATACCGCTTCGATCTCGGCGGACGAAGGCCAGATGGGGCAGGCTGCGTACGCCGCATCGAAGGCTGGCGTCGCGGGCATGACCCTGCCCATTGCGAGGGACTTCGCGGGCGAGGGCATACGGGTCAACGCGATCAAGCCCGGCTTCTTCGACACGCCGATGCTGCGGACAGGACCCGAACATGTGAGGCGCGCACTGGAGGCCTCCGTGCCGTTTCCGAAGCGCGTCGGTGAGCCCGGGGAGTTCGCTCATCTGGTCGAGTTTCTCTTGACCAATGACTACATGAATGGTGAATGCGTGCGCCTCGATGGCGCAGTAAGGATGAGTCCGAGATGAGCCAACCTCTCCAGTCCAGAACCGCGTTGATCTTCGGCGCGGGTGCCGCCGAAAGCGGCCCCGGAAACGGCGCGGCAATCGCCATCAGGATGGCAAGCCAGGGCGCGGTGGTGTTCGCCGCCGACAGAGACCTGGAGGCCGCGCGCCGCACCCAGCGGTTCGCGCGCGAGCAGGGAGGACTCTGTGAAGTGATCGAGGCCGACGTGTGCAGCGAGTCCGCGATTCGCGAAGCGGTGAGCCGGGCGCAGGAAGTCAACGGGAGCATCGATATTCTCGTGAACAACGTCGGCGTCGTGATCCAGGGCGGGCCCGAGGAGCTCAGTGTCGAAGATTGGGACCGCTCGTTCGCGTTGAACGCGCGGTCGGCCTTCCTGGCCCTCAAGCACGTGCTTCCGATCATGAGCCGTTCGGGGCGAGGGGCCATCGTGCAGGTGTCGTCCATCGCGAGCACGCGTGCTGGCGTATCGGGCGCCTGTGCCTACCACGCGAGCAAGGCGGCGCTGAATGCGCTCGGGATGACCGTGGCGATGCACTATGCGGCCCGTGGCATCCGGTGCAACAACATCCTGCTCGGACTGATGGATACCGCGCTCGTGCGAGAGCAGTTGGCGGAAGCCCATGCGCAAGGACTGGACCATCTGCTGAAGACGCGCAACGCGACTTGTCCGCCGGGCGCGATGGGATCACCGTGGGATGCGGCGGAAGCCGCTGCCTTCCTTGCCAGCGACGCTGCACGCTACATCAATGGCACGGACATCTTCGTGGATGGGGGACTGCACAACCAGATCACCGCGCCGGTCTTCAAGTCCGGCGCCTGAGCCGTGCAGGCATTGAGCCCGGCCATCAAGCGAGAGAACGCAAGGATTCGACCATGACATTCGCGACCGCGGATATTTCCGATGACGACCCGCTTGCCTGCGAGCTCTGCGATGCCCCCTTCCGCGATTTCGGACGGCGGCGCACATTCTGGGGTCAGGCGGTGACGCTCAAGGTCCGTGATGACCACCGCGCCGGCGTCCAAGCCTGCCTAGAGCCTGGCCATGGAAGGATTCTGGTCATCGATGGCAGCGGCTCGCGTGCTGTCGCGCTGTTCGGCGGAACCATGGCATCCATCGCCGTGCGAAACGGTTGGGCGGGCGCCATCGTCTTCGGGGCGATCCGCGACGCCGAGGAGATCGCTACCTACGATCTCGGCGTCAAGGCGCTGTGCACGACGCCACGAAGTTCGGCGGTGCAATCTCCCCATGAGCGCGACGTCGCAGTGTCTTTCGGCGACGTCACGATCAAGCCGGGTGCATGGATCTATGCGGACGCTGACGGCGTGCTGGTGCGCCAGACTCGGTACGAACCGCCCGTCGTCGCCTATCAGGTTTGACAGCGCTCAAAAAAGCGCGACGGCAAAAAGCGAATTTGCGCTAGTTCAGCTTCTGAACAACTGCATCCGAGAAAGAGGCTCACGGGCCTCGGATGCTGCTTGCCGGAGTCGAAGGTGCTCGCACAGTGCCGCCTCGTGGATGCGGCGCCCTCGCTCAGGTATTCATGGTTCCAAAGCCTGCGCGATCGCCGCGCCGGCAAGTCTTGCGGTGGACAGCAAGCGGCCATGCAAGGTACTTTATGACGATATGGCAAACTTTGCCATCACGGGGACGTTGTGCATCGCCAGCGCGTTGGGGATGCAGGGCAATCACCGGAGAGCAAGTAGTTTCACAACCTTGGACTCGCAAACTCAACATTGATACGCCTGACCGGGGCAGATCACTCGGACGAGAGAGACACTTTGCCTCCTGGCGGCAGCATCAGAAGATGCCGAGCTTCTGGAATTCTTCGCGCAGCCGTTTCACGACATCCGCCAGGTCCATGGCTTCAAGCCGGTTCTTCTTCAAGAAGGCTGCCCACTGCTTTTGCTTCGTCGTATCGCCAGAAAAGCTGTCGCTCAATCCATCAGGAAGACTGCTGATCATTGCGAACTTCCGGCGTTCGAAGGTGGCGGAAATGGCGTGGTGCAAGTCGGTTGGATCCAGCGTGCCTTCGCTCATCAGTATCCAGAGATCGAAGTAGTCCTTCATCCGGGTATTGGCCATGCCCAGGAGACAGACTGCATGGAACTTCTCGGCCACGACGGTGTACTTCGGGTAGCTGCGCAACTGTGGAGCGGGCAAGTCATCGAGCAGGATTGGATAGCTGATCGCTTCCGCGGCTGGCGTCACCACATCGCCGAAGCCGATATCTACCTGTAGTGCGATGCGCGCGCCGTCCAGTGTCGCTCGCAGGTCGACTCGCACGCCGCCGTAGCCGGCTTCCTTGCGAATGACGACGCCGTGTACCGACGCAGCATCGAAAGCGATCCCATCCTCCACGGCGATCTGGCAGATCTCTCGAAAGGCGTTCACTGCCGATTCCACATCGTCCTGACCGAATCCCAGCAGGTCGGCATCTCGGGTTGGGCGATGGGGCTGGTCGTACCAGAGCGAAAACAGCAGTGCGCCCTTGAGCACGTAGTTGGAGGCGTGCGGTGAGATGGACAAACGATACAGCAGACGCTCCAGGCCATAGTGGGTGAGCGTCAGGTTGAAGTCCCGCTTCCTTGCATCCGCATGTTGCTTCAAGCGGGCGCGTATCGAGGCTGCGATGTTGCGGCTCACGTCGTGACGCTTTCGAGGTAGGGTCGCATCACATTGGATACGCGGTCGATCGTGGCGTAGTGCCAGAGTGCATCGATCGTCACCTTGCGTTGCGTCCAGCCGTCGCGCAGCGCTTCGAGCCCCACGTCAAGGCCGATCTTGTGGCGAAACTTGAAGCAGTCGGTAATGGTCTTGGCCGCGTTGAAGATTGGCACGCTGACACCGTCGATCTGCATGGGTTCGACGCCTTCGGACAGTGCGGGGCCGGACATGCGGATGGCGCGCAAGGCGGGCTGGTCGAGCCTGGGTGTTGGCGAGTTGCGTGGAATCGCGATCCACACTTCGAATGGCGCTTGCGTGCCGATCCCGTGGACGCGCAGCGCTGACAGCAGGCAGACGATGCCCTGCGGCACGCGGAGCGCGACCTCTGCCAGCGAGCGGTGCTCGCTCAGCGGGCGCCCCGGCAGGCTGTAAATACCACGGGCGACCCGCTCGAGCTCGCCAGCGGCGACCAGCCGGCTGAGCGCCATCGTTGGAAGGCCATGCGCTGCCAGATCCCGCGCGCGCAGCAGCGGCCGCTGTTTGGCCAAGGCCAGGACGGCTTGTTCACTTGTCGAGGCAGAGAGCATGCTGGAGTTTGTTGCATTTGCTAGTTACTTGTCAATAAAACAAGAAAAAATCCAACGAGGGCGACCACCCCATCACCCGGGCGGGGTGGGCTGGATCGCAAGTAGCGATCAGGCCCCAAAGCGGAATCGATCGCTGCTATGGGTCTGGTGTGCCCAACCGTGTGCTCGGGAACCAGAACAGTCAAGTGAAAGCTGGTGTTGGTGCGAGTTGCAGAGGCTTTTTGAACCAGCCCCGGCCACCAAATTTCTCATTCCGGATGAGCAAGTCAGCCTGACTCGGACGAATCGGGCTTTTTTGCTTTCCTCTTGTGGGCATCCGGGATGCGCGTGCCACTTGTTGTGTGACTGGCCCGGTTCGCAGCACGGTAGAAGCCGCTGTTGCGGCCAAGTGGCATCGGCCTTGGCGAGTCGGCGCGTGCTCAGCAGCCCGAGTTCGCATCAAGCGCTGCGTCAGGAACCGTTGGAGGGTTGAGGGGTGCAGGGCGAGTGTGTGCGGTCTTGCTGGCACCTTCACCGTAGCACGGCGTTCTCGCCGTCAAGGGCTGCGCGCCGCTGTGCGGCGCTGGCGGCCTGCGGCCGTCCTGGACCCCTGACCGCTGCGCTGCGCCGTGCAGGCCACGGTTTCGGGCAATCCCGCCCGACAACCGGAGATCATCATGAATGAGAAATCGCACGTGTCGATGGAGCAGCATGTCTGCCTGGTGTGCGGCGTCAGTTTCGAAACCGGCAACCTGCTGCTCGATCGACGTTTGCGCGCGAGCATGGGGCGTCACACGCTGACTGGCTGGGGTCTGTGCGCCGAGCATCGCAAGATGTTCGACGAGGGGTTCGTGGCCTTGGTCGAATGCGATCCGCAACGCAGCGGGGCTGCGTCGGTCCAAGGCAATCTCCGTCCGGAGCAGGCGTATCGCACCGGTCAGATCGCGCACCTGAAGCGCGAAGTGTTCGATCGGCTGTTCGACGTCCGGCTGGCGGCTGACAAGCCTTGCGTGTTCGTGGAGCCTGGGTTGATCGAGCAGCTGCAGGCCATGGTCGGGCCCCAGGCCGACTGAAGCGCCGTCGGCGCTCGGAAGCGCATCGACGCGCATGGATGCGTCAGGCGCTTCCTCAGGGTCGCAACGCGACCCTCGTGCGCGGGGCGTGAGCGTTGCTCACGTGCCGTGCACCTGGGGGCGTGGCCGGAACGAGCGCTTGCACGCTGCGCCACGCCATGGTGTGGCAGCTTGATTGACGCATGTCCCGGTGCTTTGCAGCGCATGACGACGGTGGGGCGCAGGCGACCGCGACCGTGAGCGCAATGCTTTGAACCCCTTCGTTGGCGTTGGGGAGGCTGGGGAGGGCTTGCCTGTGAGCCCTGAGGCTACCCCATCGTTCTCGCGTTCAAGGCCCTGCGCGCGCATCCTGAGGCATGCGGCGGTTGGTCGAAGAAAACTGTCTTGTCGCCTTGATCAACACGGCAAGTCCATCTCGGCCCAGACTGTTCCGCTTTTCGAAGGAGATTCGGACGTCAAACGCCCCACCGATCCAAGAAGCTGACAAGGTTCCCTGGGCGACCTCATCGAATCACAGGTGGTCAATCAGCGCGGCGACATAGTTGGTGCGTGTGTGCGGCACGTCCACCACATCCACCAAGTTCGGGTGCCGGAAATAGATGATCAGGTAGGGGTACTTGGGCAGTCCCCATGAACGTAGGCCAGGCATCCCGAGTTCGGTCTCGAGCCGTGGCGAGCCGGCATCAGGGTTGCGTCTGATGAGTTCGTAGGCCTTCTGCAACTCATCCACGAAACCCCTGGCCGCGTTCGGAGCCCGCATGGTGACGGCGTAGTACCGAATCACGGCGGCAATCTGCGCGCTGGCGCGAGGACGGACAAGAAACCTCTTGGCGCCTTTCAAGCTCAATCCGCCTTCTTCTTCCTGCCAGTTTTGGAGGCAGCCTCCCCGGTCCTGCGCCTTGCGGACGCCGCTGGCTGACTCGTCTGTGTCGATTCGGCCTGTGCGATCTCGTCGCGCAGTGCGTCGAAGTGGGCTGGTGTCCATTCCACGGAGGGCCCGGATTCAAGGCTGGAAAGAATGACAGCCCGAAATTGCTCGCGTGCCAAGTCGCGGCGGATCAGGTCTCGCATGTATTCGCTCGCATTGCCATAACGGCGCTCCGCGACCTGTGCATCGACGAATGCCTTCATCTCTTCCGGAAGTGAAATGTTCATCGTCGTCATGCAAGGTACTCTATAACAACATGGCAAACTTTGCCATAACGTGGACATTCCAACGATGAGCGTCTTGCGTGACCTGCGCAAGCCTTGGTTTGACGGCGTGCCCACTGGACTCAGGATGGCCCATGGGCGATGTGGTCGATGGCGTCCCGCAACGGCCTCTCCCTGCAGAAGAGGACACCTTGGTGATCGTCGTGGAGGGTGTGGAGGGCTTGCCTGTGAGCCCTGAGGCTACCCCATCGTTCTCGCGTTCAAGGCCCTGCGCGCGCTTCGCGTGCTCGGCGCGTGCCGCGCGCCTGCGGCGGCCTTGAGCACTGCGCTGCGACGGGGTGGCGGGGTCTCGCAGGCAATCCCGCCTGTGTCATCCACAGGAGTTCATCCTCATGAACACACCCGCTTCCTTTGCATCCGCTGGTGCGAAATCATCCGAATCCTTGTCGTCGTCTTCGATGGCCGCATACCCCGAGTGCGAGGTGCTCGAGGCCTTGCATGCGCTGCTTGGCGCTGATGCAGGGCTTCTCTACGAGGCGCATGGGCGCTCGCTGCATCGGCTGGTGGGTGCCGCGCGGGATGCATCACTGCCGGGGTGCGAACCGTTGCTGTGCGGTCTTCGCCTGGCGCGTGCGCTGCTTGTCGAGGAGATGCTGCCGGGCGAGACCTTCGGTTCGCCGAAGGCGGTAGCGGACTATCTGAAGCTGCACTTCGCAGGGCAGGGGCACGAAAGCTTCGCGGTGCTGTTTCTGAATGCGCAGCATGGGCTGATCGCGTTCGAGGACCTGTTTCGCGGCACGCTCACGCAGACCAGCGTCTATCCGCGCGAGGTGCTGCGTCGTGCGCTGCGGTACAACGCCGCGGCCGTCATCCTGGCGCACAACCATCCATCGGGCATGGTAGAGCCGTCACGAGCGGACCTGGCGTTGACGGCGGCGCTGAAGGACGCGCTGGCGTTCATCGATGTGCGGGTGCTGGATCACGTCGTCGTCGCTGGAAGTCGCACGGTGTCCATGGCCGAGCGTGGCCTCGTCTGAACGAGGCCGGGGCGCTGCGCGCCCCATTCTTTGAGACTGCGCCGCTGCAGCGGTTACGCGCTTCGAGCCCGGCGGACGGATGAAAGGCAAGCCTCGATGCTTTCGGTGGGCGGACGCCGTAGCGTCGCGCACGGCCTTGCCGTTCGGCGCTCGGTGAGCGCAGCGCGTCGCCATACACAACAGCATCCAGCTCCAGCGCTTGGCCGGCGCCTCGAGACATGTCACTGGATTGCGCAGCACGCGTGCTGCGAGTCGGAAGTCTTCTCTCGTGAAGGCAAGGCGTCATCGAACGAGAAAGGGATGTCGTGCTACGCAGCGTGAGCGCGATGGAGGATGGCGAACCCCTTTGTGCGTTTCAGGGACTGCGCCAGCGCGCAGGCAAGTCACGACTTGACCCCGCCGGTCGGCCCGGTGATCAGCACGCTGTGTCTGGAGTCGATCCAGTCGCCCAGCGTCAGGCTCATCACGGCCTGGCGGTCGACGCCGCGGCCGGCGCGAGCGCCCCCGTCATCAATGGCTGCTCGCCAAGATTGATACCACGGCCAAGATGCACACCAGAGCCCAGGTTCGTGACGTGGCTGAGGGGCCCGCGAATTCAGAAACACCTTCCTGCACTTTAGGCGAACGCATTTCCACGAATAGACGCCGTTTTCTCCAGTTACGCGGAAAAACCGCTTGATGGCTATCGCCGTTAGCAAGCAAACGGCTGTGTCTTGACATTTGTGGCTTCGGTAGCTACATTTACTGTTTGGCGACCGCGGTCCCGTAGCATCGCTCGATTTGGTCAAGGGCAGTCATGAGTCTGCGCGAGGAATACGACATCGAGATGCCGGTCTGGCGCAGGTCGCTGCGGCTTGCCGGCGGGAGTTGGGGCACATCTTCAACGACGGGCTACCAGGAGCGCTGGGCGCAGCGTCGCGCCACCGCGCGATCACTGGATCATGGAGCTCGACGGCTGGACTAATCTAAAAACCGGCGAGAACTGGCGAGCAGGGAAGGCGTCTAACTTTTCAGCCTGGACCCTTCGGGAGAAGCTCGCTGAGGTGCGAGCCCGGGCCGGCGATGTCTACAACTTTTACGTCAAGCTGCAGACTCGATCGGCGCGTGGGCGTGCCTTTTGGCTGGTATTTCTGCATGCTCGATGGCGACCGCGTTCATGCTGAATCGGGTGAGCACGCGCTGTAGGCGGCCGAAGACGTTCGGACCCTGCTGCAGGAATGCGACTATCAGGTGTTGAAGACCTGGAAACAGTGGCCCCATAGGTTTCAGGAGAGATGGACATGAATGCCCCCCACGTGATCACGAGCCGCGAGTTCGGCCACAACGTCAGCAGCGCGAAGCACCTGGCCAAGGAAGGTCCGCTCTTTATCACCGACCACGGCGAACCTGCCTTCGTGCTCCTCAACATCGGCGACTATCGAGCGCTCTCCCGAGGCGACGGCGATAGTACGGTGTCGCTGCTCGAGCTGATGGACAGCATGCCCGATACGTCGGAAGTCGAAGACTTCGAGATCACTCCGACGGCCATCCAGCTGCGCCCGGAGGTCTAAGGGTGTACCTGCTCGACTCCAATGTGCTGGCCGAACTGCGTCCAGGAAAGCTCGGCCAATCAGAAGAGGTCCGGCGCTGGGCTGGAACAGTTCCACAGAATCAGTTTTTCCTTTCGGCCATCACCATTCTCGAACAGGAGGAAGGCATCGTGCGCCTGGAGCGCCGTTCACCGCCCCAGGGACAAGCGCTGCGTCGGTGGGCCACGGCCGTCCATAAGGCATTCGCTGGGCGGATCCTAGCTTTTGGCGAGCGTGAGGCGCTGTTGTGCGCGCCCATGCATGTCCCCGATCCAAGAGCTCGACGCGATTCGATGATCGCCGCCACTGCGCTTTCGCACGGTTTCACTGTGGTCACCCGCAACACCAGCGATTTCGTCAGCATCCGAGGGCTGAAAGTGTTGGACCCCTGGAACGCATGAAGCTCAATCAAGGATTTCGCCATACCTTGCAAGTCGCTGCGCGTAAAGCATTTCGCATTCATTTGAGTGATCGCACGGGAGGTGGACCCGCTCAAGAGCTGAGAATCTACTTGGGCCAGGAAAGCCAGAGCATCGACGCGCGCAAGGTCCCCACGGCCATTGCATGGATCTTCAGTGAATTTGCAGTTCTGCCCCGCGGCAAGCTCGCTGCGGCCACGCGCGCCTAGCGGCGCGATCTGTTTGGATGTTGTTTTATGGGAGCGCAGATATCTCGAGAGTGCCGACCAGCCGTTGCCGCCCGGAAACGACGGTCTGAAGCCCGACCATCTGGGTGGTGCAGGTTGAGCGCAACGTCTTGGGTTGAGCGCCAGCGTTGCTGTCGCTGAGCCGATGGAAGGTGTGCGCATGCGTCGGTGTGCAGCCCTGGGCGGAGATCGCGCTTCGCGCGGTGCATTGTTTGCGCGAAGCATTGCTCGCCTGAAGCGAGCCCCTTGGGATTGGCGTGGTCCTCAACAGGTCAGAGCAGGATTCAACAGTTCGATGCCAGCACCCGTGCACTTGATCCAGGGGCCACCAGGATGCCCCTTGCCATCCCAGGCGGCCAGTGCTTGGCGCGCCTCGTGTGCATGTTCGTAGCAGTAGCGACGGCGATAGCCGACCGGGTCTACGCCGACGACCACGGCGGAGGTGAAGTTGAATCGGCGAATGCCGCATAACTGGCCTTCGCGCTCGCATATGTCCGTGTAGCCGTCCGCTGCCAGCGCAGGCATCCACGGGTGGTTGGCGAGCTGCGAGGTGATGGGCGAGGACGGCTTGGTGCGCATGGTCATCGGGGGATTGTGGCTCCCTGGTGCGAAGTTGGGCTGGCGCGACTGCGGAAGTTCGGATGGCGCGATGGGGGTGGTGCTCGATCGCTCCTGATCCACCGGTGAGGTATGGTCGGCGGTGTTTTCCGAAGTCCATCAAATGGGTAAAACTCCGGTTTCGAAGGATCTTCCATGGCTGCCATTTCCGCGACCGTCGGCTCCTCCGACATCGAGCGCTTGGCGCGCGATCTGCCGTCGTTTTCTGCGACGAAGCTGGCTTCGGGCATGCAGGCGGTCGCCAGCACGGTGATGGCGCGCGGCGCGGTGGTGATCACGCGCCACGAGAAGCCCGCCATGGTGCTGATGTCGGTGGAGCGCTACCTGCAGATGGAGCCGGACCTCGAGGCCCTCACGCACCGTTTTGACGATATGTTTGCGCGCATGCAGGGCGAGGCGGCTGCACGCGCGATGGACGATGCATTTGCCATGGATTCTTCGGCGCTGGGTGAGGCGGCGGTCGTTGCGGCTGCGGCTACCCCGGCCGCGCCTGCTACGCGCGGCTGATGCCGGCAAGGATTTTTGTGCTGGCCGGCGTCAACGGCGCCGGCACGAGCAGTGTGGGCGGCGCCGCGTTGCTCCAGAAAAAGGTCGACTACTTCAACCCCGACCTGGCAGCCCGCGTGGTGCTGGATGCCAATCCGGGCCTGACGGCCGAGGAGGCCAACGCCCGGGCCTGGGAGTTCGGACGCAAGGGTCTGGAGCGAGCCCTGGCGCAGGGACGCAACTTTGCCTTCGAGACAACCCTGGGCGCGAGGACGATCCCTCAGATGCTCGCCGACGGTGCGCGCCAGGGCGCCCAGGTTCGTCTTTGGTACGCTGGACTGGCCTCGCCCGAACTTCATGTTGCGCGCGTGCGGTGGCGGGTCGCCGCCGGTGGCCATGACATCCCCTCATCGCTGAGGTTGTAGGCATGCTTGAGGTATATCAGGTTGGCCCCTCAGACGCAGGGGGAGTCGCGGGCGCCCGGCGGCGGCAGCACCTGCGCTGGCGACCCGCACGCTGGGGCCAGACAGTTCGCCCTGCGCAACGGTCCGGCCTTCGCATACCTGGCGGGCAAACTCCGGTACCAGCGCGGTCTCCATCTGCGCCCAGGGCAACTGGCTGGCCAGCATCACCAGCGGTGGCGTGCATCAATCATCTCGGCCGGCGGCTGCCGGAAGAAATCGGCCAGGAATCACATCGTGGTGCGTTAGTTGTCAGGGGATCTCACACCAAACTGCAGCACCCAGTGCTCATGTGGGGTGGCAGGGTTTTGCATGTCCGACTGGCTACCTGCCCTGCCGTGGGCGACGCGCTTTGACTTCGTTCAAAAAAGCGCGCTGTCTGCGGGAGCTTCCTATCACCAAGCGACTACCCCTTGGAGGGAACTTGACGCTTTACGTAATTCACGAAAATGGTGCTTCTACGGAGATTTCCTCATGATCACTGTTTCCGCAAGCGAGTTCGCGAAGAATTTCGGCCACTACCGCGAGATGGTTCAAGCTGAATCTGTGGCAGTCACTAGCCATAACCGCGTGACTGGGTACTTTATTTCGAGAAAGGAGTTCGACGACTTCGAACGCCTGAAGGCCCGCGCGACAAAGTCATATGAGGTCCAAGACCTGCCAGCTGAGGCGATTCAAGCGCTATCAAGGAGCGCTATGGATTCGAGTCACGATGCCTTGAACGCACTGCTGCGCGACTAAGTGCATGACTTTTCCGAAACCCGAGGTAGGTCTCGTCGTCTCGTTTGCCTACTTGTGGAATCACGAAGAAAAAAAAGGGCAGACGGAGGGAGTTAAGAATCGACCTTGCGTCATCATCACAGCCGTCGAAGAAGTCGAAAATCGAGTCGTCGTCACTGTTTCTCCGATCACGCATTCACCCCCAGAAAGTGCAAACCTCGGCGTCGAAATGCCACCCCCTTGAGCAATACGATAAGGCCTTGCGGTTTGAGATCCATTTTGTATGGCATTCGCTATTCGCGAATAGCGAATAGCGCTGATAGGCTTGCCTTTGGCAAGTGATAGACGCCTGAACGTCAAAACGTCAAAACGTCAAAACGTCAGCGAAGCCTTGCCCGACCGTCCAGAGCCCCGAACCACGATGGCTTCAAGGGTACAGCCGGTACATGCTCCGACAGTCCTCGGTCGCGGCCTCGTTGGAAGATCTCATGTAGTCGCTCCGCCGGTAGACCGGGCCCAGGCACCTTGCGTTCGACGGTGTCCCAGCCGATAAAAGGTACCGCGCAGGCTGTCGATCTTTAAATAGCTCAAGCTCAGCAACTGCAACTGCAACTGCAACTGCAACTGCAACTGCCAACAGCAGGCGGGTTCTTGCTTCTCCCTTTTGAGGCGCCGACATGTGGGTTGGCTAGTTTGCGCCTGCGCTGGGCGTGTGTGTCGCGATGTCGTGTGTGCCATGTTGTGCCGGCGTTCGGCGGACAAAGCGCTCGCGGGTTGCTGGCGCCGGATGCGATCGGTATTGCAGCGAGAACGCCGGCGCCATGGGTGAAGTCATGCAGGGCGCCCCAGCGGCTTCGCTGCTGTCGGGCTGCTCCAGGTTCGCGCCTTTGCGCTCATCCCCTGCGGGGACGGCTTGCAGCCGCCTTGCGCATCCCTGGCGCGGGGCCTGCGGCCCCTGACATCCTCGATCAGACCTGTCTGCGGCAGGTGGGGGCGCTCGCCGCGCGGCGGTTCCGGTGCGCCTCGGCCCGGCGTCTGGGGGCTGCCGTCTTCCTGAGTGCTTCACCTTCTCGGCGACCGTGCACCCGCGCGACCGGGCGACCGGCTGCGCCTGCAAGGGGGTGTTCATAACGCTGCGCGTTACGAATGCTTCCCCCTTGCTCTCCCGTCCGAGCGTGCGCGCTGTGTCACCGGGCGAAGAACTCAGGAAGACGGCGGCCAGGCTCGGCAGCTCGGCCGATGCGATGCGGAACCCTTTCACGAGGGGCTCTGAATCTAGGAATCCGGCAGGGCTTCGTCCATGCACCCATCCATCCATTCATTCACTGATTCGCGCACTGAAGCGATCGAAAGGAAACGCACATGACTGCCAGAGCGACTGCACGGACCCCTGCGGATACCACTGCGAGCACAGCCACCGTCCGGGCCAAGGTGGCGCCCGCCGCTGCCAGCGATGGTGCCGCCACGAAGACGCCGCGGGTCGAAAGGCCCAAGCACGCCGGCGACACGACCCAGGCGCAGCCTTCGAAGGCTGCCCCGCCGCAAAATCCCACCCACGAGAAACCGGTTGCGAACGAGTCCGGTGCCATTGCCGCCGCGCCGGCGCGCGACATCGACGTGCCGCTGCATCAACTCGTGCTCGACGACGCCAATGTCCGCAAGGTCCGCAGCGCGGGTGGCGTGGAGGAACTCGCCGCGCTCATCGATGCGCAGGGCCTGTTGCATCGCCTTGCCGTGGTCGCCCTGGCCGATGGTCGGTTCGGCGTCATCGCCGGGGGGCGGCGTCTGCTGGCACTGCGCAAGCTCGCCAACGACGGGCGATGGTCGGCCGCCCGGCCCGTCGAGTGCCGGCTGTACGACAGCGCGCAAGCGGTGGAGATTTCGCTGGCGGAGAACTCGGGGCGCGAAGCGATGCACCCAGCCGACGAGGCCGAGGCCTTTCTGGCGCGGGTCGAAGCGGGGCAGAGCGTGGCCCAGATCGCTGTACGCTTCGGCGTGGCACCGCTGACCGTCGAGCGCCGTCTCAAGCTCGCCCGGCTTGCGCCACGCTTCCTCGCGATGTACCGGGAAGGGAGCATCGAGTCGGACATCCTGCATGCGCTGGCACTGACTGACAACCACAAGGCCCAGGAGGCCGTGTGGGACGGCCTGCCCACGTATCGCCGGGACGCCTGGACCATCCGACGCCTCCTGACCGAAGGCGCGGCCACCGCGGAAAGCCATCTCGCGCGCTTCGTGGGTGTCGAGACCTATGAGGCACGCGGTGGCAAGGTCCGGCGCGACCTGTTCGCCGACGACGATGCCGGCCGCTCGGGCATCTATCTGGAGGCACCGGGGCTGCTGCGTCAGCTCGCCACGGAGAAGCTGCAGGCGGCCGCCGAAGAGGTGCGCGCCGAGGGCTGGGCATGGGTCGAAGGCTTGATCGATGCAGATCGGCTGGCTTTGCGCGCCTATGGGCAGCAGGCGCCGTCCGAACGTGCACCCAGCGACGCGGAGGCTGGCATGTTGGCCGCGCTGGAGACCGAGCGCGAGCGGCTCGACGCGGCCTACGGTCAGAACGAGGCGAAGTCACTGCAGTTCGATGGCGATGGCGATGGCGACGACGCCTACGAGGCCGAGGAAGTGCGGCTGTCGGGTCTGTTGAGTGACCTCGACGACCGGATCGATGCGGCGCGCGCCTCGCTGCGGGTCTGGACGCCCGAGCAGATGGGACGGTGTGGTGCGATGCTGCGCATCGACAGCGACGGAACGCTCGTCGTGCATCGTGGGCTGCTGCGGCGCGAGCCCGCCCATGATGGAGCCTGCGGCGCTGGCACCGAAGACGGCGAAGGGTTGGTCAGCAGGGCAGGGCGGGGCAGCGAGAGCGATGAGGCGGCCGAGGCCGGCAAACGGCGTGCCGTCTTCAGCGAGAAGCTGATGCGCGACCTCACGGCCCATCGCACCGCCGCCTTGCAGGCCGCGCTCACGCAGGACGTCGACGTGGCACTCGCGACGCTGGTGCACCGCATGGTCGAGACGGTGTTCGATCTCTATGACCGGGGCAATGACATCGTGAGGGTGACGGTGCGCCCAACAGGAGATCTCGCGCTCGCCGAGCATGCGAGCGACTACGTCCATACACCCGCCGCCGCGCTGCTGGAGCGCGCCGCGAGCGATTGGAGCGAGCGCCTGCCTCGTGATCCGGCCGCGACCTTCCGATGGCTGCTTTCGCAGGAGCGTCAGACCTTGCTGCAGCTGCTGGCCTATTGCACGGCGCGCAGCATCGATGCGATCCAGGGCCGTGAACGCCGGCGCAACCAGAGCGATGCAATCGCCGAGGCGCTCGGCCTGGAGATGGCCGACTGGTGGACGCCAAGTGCTGCGAACTACCTGCACAGCGTGAGCAAGGCCAAGGCGGTAGAGGCGGTAAGGGAAGCCAGTGGCGTCGATTGCACCAAGGAAGTCGCTGCCATGAAGAAGTCCGAGGCCGCGGACTATTGCGCAGCCAAGCTCGAAGGCACGCGTTGGCTGCCTGTTCCGTTGCGGCCGCTGGTTGCCGGTATCTCGTGCGCCTGCGAGGACGCCCAAGCCGAGCGGGAGAAGAACGATGGGGCAGAAGAAGCCCTGAACCGGGCTGGGCCGGATGGCGATCCGGTCTCGGACGCTGGTCGTGACCAACCGGACCATGAGGCCTAGCCGGCTGGATTGATACCGAGCATCCAGCCTGCGCAGAGCAGGCCTGAGCCTGTCGCCCGCGAATGTGCGGGCGGCGGGCTATTTTTTGCCTGAACTCGTGCTTTGATGTATGACGGACCGCGCGGATGCATGACCTCGCGAACAACGAGCGATGGCATGTCGCTGCAGCAATCCGCTTCCACTGGCATCGTGCGCAGGGGCGGTGGCTGGTTTTTTTTAGGGGGTGGCCAGCGCGCTGTGCGCGGGTTACTGGTCAGCGCGGGCTCTGGGCCCGCGGGTCTTGTTGTGTGGAGCGCACGGCTCGCTGCGCCTCGTGCTGGCAGGGCACGAAATGGCGTGGGGGAGGGCGTATCGCGGTGGCGCGTTTTTTTTGGGCGGTGGCCAGCGCGCTGTGCGCGGGTCGCTGGTCAGCGCGGGCTTCGGGCCCGCGGGCCGTGTTGTGTGGAGCGCACGACTCGCTTCGCCTCGTGCTGGCAGGGGGCGGGTGGCGTGGGGGAGGGCGTGTCGCGGTGGCTGGGTCTTTTTTTGGGGGGGCGGTGGCCAGCGCCCTGTGCGCGGGTCGCTGGTTAGCGCGGGCTTGGGCCCGCGGGTCTTGTTGTGTGGAGCGCACGACTCGCTTCGCCTCGTGCTGGCAGGGGGCGGGTGGCGTGGGGGAGGGCGTGTCGCGGTGGCCGGGTCTTTTTTTGGGGGGGCGGTGGCCAGCGCGCTGTGCGCGGGTTGCTGGCCAGCGCGGGCTTGGGCCCGCGGGTCTTGTTGTGTGGAGCGCACGACTCGCTGCACCTCGTGCTGGCAGGGGCGCGAGGTGGCGTGACGGGGCTGGCTCGCGTGACCTTCAGCGTGCCACGCCGTTCTCGCTGTCAAGGCCTGCGCGCGCTCTGCGCGCTGGCGGCCTGCGGCCGTCTTCGAGCCTTGACCGCTGCGCTTCGGCGTGACCGTGACGGTCCTGGGCAATCCCGCCCTTTTCTTGGAGCGTCACATGACTTTCTCGTACTTCTTTTTGAGCGACGAACAGGTTCGGCGACTTGTCGCGAATGGCCGCGCATCGCGCGAATTTGAGGCGCGCGACGAACTTTTCGATCCGTCACCGGTGGTCAAGCTCTTCACGCCGGATGCCGGCGCGACGTGGTTGCTGAGTGAGATCGATCCCGACGATCCGACGATCGCCTTCGGTCTGTGCGATTTGGGGCAGGGCTATCCCGAATTGGGATGCGTGAGTCTTGACACGCTGGCTTGCCTGAGGGGGCCGTTGCGCTTGCCGATCGAGCAGGACGTGGGATTCCAGGCGACGCGACCGCTCAGTGCCTATGCAGTCGCGGCACGCTTGGCGGGCCGGATCGAGGCCTGAGCGGTCGGCCTGTGCCGGCAGCTGCGCTGCCGGCATTTGTTTGTGCTTCTTTCCTTCTTTTGTTCTTTTTCCTTCTCTCGTTGTGCGGGGCGCTGCCTCTTGCGCTTTTGGAAGGACGGTCTGAGGGGTGCTCACCGGGGTGTCCGGGGCGGCGCTCAGGTCGCTGCCGGGTGTCAAGCCGTTCCCGGGACCGCCTCTTTCCGACGCCTGGCTGCGGGCCTTGCGGCCGCCAGGGTGCGGCTGCGCCCCCGGCCTCACCCGGTCCCTGCGCTTTGCTGCGGGCTGCGGCTTGCGGGCGGGCCCTGGCGCCCGCGCGGTCCTCGCCGTCATGGCGTCGAGGCGGCTCCGCGGGAGCCGGCCCGTCACCTCACAGAAAGGCAGACTCCCCATGGACAGCTCCGATCCTCGTACGCCATTCTTCCCTCCCCCCGCCGTCGCAGGCGGCGCGCCTGGTGCCGGCGGTCCGCGCGAACCACAGGCTTCGATCGTGTGGCGCTATGCCCTCAGCGTTGATCGTCGCTGGGCCCTGGTTTTCGATGCGCAGGGGCGCAATCTTGGGGAAGTTCACCGTCCCGCCCTGGCCGCGGGGCCTGATGGCCGGCTTCTCACCTTCGAGCAAGTCGTGCGTCTGATGTGTGCGGCGCCGCGCATGCGCACGTTGCTGCAGGAGATCGTTGCATCTGGTGGCGCCGACGTGCCCGCGTCCCGTGCGCAAGATGGGTGCTTGGCGCGTGCCCGCGCGCTCCTGGCGGAGCTGGGGTAGCTGTCTCGCCGACGCGGCCGCCCTTGTCATTGGCTGGCGGCGGCGGCGGGGCCATGCGATCGTATGCGGTCTCTTTTTGCTCAGGGAATCACGATCGATGTGTCGGTCTTCACGCGATCGAGTGCCACGAGCGAGCGAAAACTCTTGACGGCCTCGTTCTGCGCAAACAAGCGCCGCGTGAGACCTTCGTAACTGCGCATGTTGGGCGCGACGATGATGAGCACGCAACTGACGCCACCCGTCACGTAAAAGCATTGTTGGACTTCGGGAGTGTCCCGAAAAAGCGCTTTGGCGCGATCCACCGTCGACGCTCGCTCGTCGACGAGTTGTACCTCGACGATGGAGGTGATGGTGGCCGACACCGCCTCCGGGTCGACGATCGCCACGTTTTTCATGATCACGCCCGCCGCCTCCATGGCCGCGATGCGCCGTTGAACGGCTGCCGCGGACAGATGGACCTCCTCGGCGATCACCCGCTGTGGTGTCTTGTTGTCACGTTGCAGGATGCGAAGGATCTCGCGGTCCTGGCGATCGAGCGCGAATTCGGTGGCCGGGGGCTTGGGTGCCATGTCGAGTGAAAAGTGCGTCCGGGTGGTGATTTTCGGGTGATTTAATCAGGGCGGCGAATATAAAGTGCGCGGATGACCTCCCTCTCCAACGCACGGCCTGTCGGCGCGGCCCCCTCCCACCCCCTCCTGGGGGTGGCCTGCGGCGCGGGTGCCGGCGCACTGTGGGGTCTGGTTTTTCTGGCACCGGCCTTGGTCAAGGACTTCGATCCGCTGCAATTGAGCATCGGTCGATACTTGTGCTATGGCGTCCTCGCCGCGCTGATGCTTGCGCCGCGCTGGCGGCAGGTGGCGACGAGCTTGTCGCGATCGCACTGGTTCACCTTGTCCTGGCTCGCCCTGACTGGGAACATCGTTTACTACATCTTGTTGTCGAGCGCGGTGCAGATGGGAGGCATCGCCATGACCTCACTGGTGATCGGGTTCCTTCCGGTGGCTGTGACCGTCATCGGCAGTCGCGACACCGGCGCGGCGCCCTTTAAGGCGCTCGTGCCGTCGCTCCTGCTGAGTGGCGCCGGCGCGCTTTGCATTGGGTGGGAGGCCTTGGCCGCTTCGAATGCGGCGGCGCCGGGGTCGAGCGGGCTCGGGCTTGTGTGTGCCGTGGGCGCGCTGGCGTCCTGGACAGCGTTTGCGGTGGGCAATGCGCGTGCCCTGAAGCGGATGCACGTCGTCTCTGGACACGACTGGAGCCTGTTGACGGGGATCGTCACGGGCGCGCAGAGTCTGCTCTTGCTGCCGCTGGCCCTGCTCCTGGCGACGACGCAGCACGACGCGCATCAGTGGGTGCGATTCGCCTCGGTGTCGCTGGCCCTGGCTCTGGTGGCTTCCATCGCAGGCAATGCGTTGTGGAACCGGATGAGTCGCCTGCTTCCCCTCACGGTGGTCGGACAGATGATTCTTTTTGAGACCGTTTTCGCGCTCGTCTATGGCCTTGCATGGGAGCGCAGGCTGCCGAGCGTGTTCGAGACGCTCGCGCTCGTCTTCGTGGTCTCGAGCGTGCTGGCTTGCCTCGCCGCGCATCGCAGCTTGCCCGAGAAAAGAGAGCTCGCTTGAGCGGACGCTCGGGCAAGGCGATTGCACGGCGCTGACTGGCGCCTTCACCCCCGGTCAACCTGATCGCGGGTGTTCGGCATGCCGAACACCGGTCGAAGAGGGGGCGAGGGGCTCGCCGCTGGCGAGGTCGGGCGCTCACATGAGCGTGGAAACCTGGTTTCCAGCGGTGGGCGCCTCGCTTTTATTGGGCCGCGGGCGCGTTCGCCACCGCGGCCACGCCGGGCGCGCGCATGGCCGCCTCGTAGCGCGCATCGGTCAGCGTGCCGAGAAACGCGCTGATCGCGTCGATCTCCTCGTCGCTGAGCCCTGGCGTGCTGCCCGGGCGGCGGTTCATCGGCGTCGAGTTCACGTTGATGTTCGCGCGGTGCGCGGCGGGCACGTCGTCGAAGGTGGAGCGGCCGTGGTACCACTTGGCCGGATCGGTCGATCGCGTGGCGTAGAAGGCCACCGCCTCGCGCAGCGTGGCGAAGGTGCCGTTGTGCATGAAGCTCTGGCGCACCGCGACGTTGCGCAGGCCCGGGGTGCGGAAGTAGCCGCACCACTGGCCGGGATCGGGCCAGCGCAACTGCGAGGCCGTGCGGCACAGGCCGTTGTCGAAGTGGCGCGCATCGCGGTTCGCGGGCAACGCCAGGTTGCGCGGCACGGCGATCGCGTCGTAGCCGAAATCGGTGAACAGCGAGCGCTCGGGCCGGCTCGCGGTGTCCGAGAGCGTGTGGCAGGACATGCAGTTGCCCTTGTCCGGATTCTTGAACAGCGCCAGGCCGCGCATCTCCTGCGGGCTCAGCGGCGTGCGCTGGCGCAGGTAGTCGTCGAAGCGCGAGCTGAAGGGCGCCATCTCGTCGCTCTGCAGATAGGCCTCCAGCGCCAGGCCGATGCCCTGGACCATGCGCTGCGGATCGCGCAGCACCTCGGGTCCCAGCGCCTGCGACAGCGCCGGCGCGAGTTCGGTGGCGCGCACCTTGCGCAACAGGCTGCGCGGCGAGCCGTTGTTCATCTCGTCGGGATCGAACAGCGGGCCGCGGACCTGCTCGGCCAGCGTGTCGGCGCGACCGTCGGCGAACAGGCCGCCGAACGGCGAGGCATAGGGCGCGTCGTCGTCCTGATAGAAGTGGCGCCGCGGCACGTAGCGCACGTAGAGCAGCGAGGGCGCGGTGCGCGCGCTGAAATGGCCCGCGCGGCTGCCCTGCGGCGTGCGCGGCCCCGCGAGCGAGGGCGCATTCAGCGTCGAGGTGAAGGCGCGCAGCGGGTCGTGGCAACCGGCGCACGACAGGCCTTGCGGCTGCGACAGCCGGGTGTCGAAGAAGAGGCGCTTGCCCAGCGCCGCCAGCGCGGGATCGGGCCGGAACACGGCCGCCGTGGGATCGACGCGCGCGGCCAGCTTCGGCGTGGCGCCGATGTGCTCGATCACCTGGCTCGCCGGGCCGCCCGGGCCGATGACCTGCATCGATCCCGGGGCGGCGCCCGCGGCACCCACCAGCCATCCGAGGCAGGCCGCGCCCAGGGCGAGCGCGGCGCCCGCGAGCGGGGGGAAGCGCGTCGAGCGCCGCGTCACGGCGTCAGGAAGCCGGTCTTGTCGCAGCTCAGCGCCCGGCCGGTCTGCCCGCAGGTGGCGAGCAGCTTGCCGGCCACGGTGTAGGCCTTGAAGGTCCAGCCCACGTCGGGCGACTTCTTGCGCTCCATCAGCATGAAGCCGAAGGTGTTGTGGTGCGTG
The DNA here is from genome assembly GCF_047325085.1 of Variovorax sp. Varisp41. NCBI lineage: Bacteria > Pseudomonadati > Pseudomonadota > Betaproteobacteria > Burkholderiales > Comamonadaceae > Variovorax > Variovorax sp. Varisp41. Next base: position 1,243,568 of record NZ_CP168541.1, on the reverse strand, counting down.
ATGCGGTCGATCGTCACGCCCGGCGCGGGCGTGGTGCCGGCGGGCAGCGGGTCGGGCAGCGCCACGTCGAGGTTGTCGCCGCCGTTGCCCGACACCACGGTGGCCGGATGGTCGGTGGCGAAGTTCAGCGCCTGGAAGTCATGCACGTGGCCATGCAGCGCGATATGCACGCCGCTCGGGTAGTAGGCCTTCGCATAGAGGTTGTTCATCACCGACTGCAGCGCGAGGTTGCCCGGCGCGGGCGTCGCGCCCGCCACCGGCGCGAAGGCCAGGATCGGGTGGTGGTTGGTGAAGATGGTGGTGCTCATGCCCGGCTTCGCCGCCAGCGTCGCCACGGTCTGAAACTGCTTCTGGTAGGCGATGAACTGCGGGTCGTCGGTCTTCAGCGCCGCCTTGCCGGCCTTGGCCGAGTCGAACACGATGACCTGCGAGCCGCCACCCAGCGACACGGCATAGGGCTCGGCATAGTTGCCCGTGCTGTCGTTGGCCGGGTCGTTGCACGAGCGCTTGTCGGCATAGGCGCGCGTGTCGAGGAAGCGGTACCAGCCCTGGCCGCCGCGCGCGCACTCCTCGTGGTTGCCGCGCACCAGCACCCAGGGGGCTTTCGCGAGCAGCGGCGCGGCGGGCCTGAAGAAGTCGGCCTGCCAGGTGTCCCAGCCGTAGCCCCAGGGGCTGTCCTTGCAGCCGGCCACGTCGGCCGGGCAGGCGTTCTCGCGGTAGTGGTAGTCGCCGATGTGCAGCACCAGGTCCGGATCGAAGCCGGCGGCGGTGGCGGCCAGCGGCGCGAACGGCCACACGCTGCTGTCGTTGCAGGGCTGGTAGGCGTTGTCGGCCTTCTTCAGGCGGCAGCCGGTGTCGGCCAGCACCAGGATGCGCTGCGGCTCGGCCTTGGGCAGCGGCAGCGAGCGGCTGCCGACGGCGACCTGCTTCGCGCCCGAGGGAAGGGTGGCCTCGCAGGTCGACACCGGGAACTCGGACGGCTTCGAATCGGCGGGATCGCTGGCCGTGGTGCGCAGCGGCATCGAGCCCGCGCCGATGCGCAGGCTCATGCGGCTGGCCTTGCCGTCGACCGTGATCTGCGGGCAGGTGGCGTTCGCATCGGCCGCCGTGTCGGCGGCGGGCGCGGCGTAGCTGGTGATGACGCGCGCGAAGGCCGCGTTGCCGTCGCCGACCTCGACCCAGGCGGCCTGCAGGTTGGCGTCGGCCGTGGCCGCGTCGGGCGCCGGCGCGGGCGGCGGCGCCGAAGCCGGCGGCGCGGCGGGCGCGCCGGCCACCGGCACGAAGCTGCTCGAGGAGCCGCCGCCGTTGCAGGCTTGCAGGGCGGCGATGGAAGCGAGCGCGGCGAAGGCGGCGAGCCAGCGCAGGCGGCGTGCGTCGAGCCGCGCGCGCGGCGTCGTGGGAGTGGCGTGCATGGGGATCCCTCTGTTGTGGGTTGTTGTCGTGGGCCCCCGGACGATACGAAGCGAACATGCAAGCCGTGTTACAGCGCCGTGTCAGCGGCCCGCGCCAGCCCCTTCACGCCTGCATTCCGCTCACTTCGCGCCCGGATGCAACCCCAGCACATTCGCCCCGATGGCCGGATCGACGAAGCGCTCGAGCCGCTGCGGATGCAGGATCACCGTGATCTCGCACGAGCCCGTGCCCACCGTCAGGCCCAGCAGGTGGCCGCCCGCGCCGATGAAGCTGCCGTCGGTCACGATGCCGTGCGCATGGATCGAGGGCTTGCCCTCCTTCCAGGCGATCGAGCCCGTGAGGTTGGCGAGTTCCACGTTCTTGAAGGTCTTCGGGTCGAAGACCTTCCTCGAGAAGTCGTAGAAGCCGAAGGTGGCCTCGCGCATGAAGCCGATGCCCACGATGCTGGCGCTCGGTATCTGCTCGACCACCGCGAGGCGCTCGAGGTGCGCGAGCACGTCGTCGCCGTTGCGCAGCACCATCAGGTAGCCGGTGGGCGTGCGCGTGACCTTGCCGGTCAGGTCCTGCGCGCCGGCCGAGGCGCTGAAGGCGAGCGAGGCACAGGCGGTGGCCAGTGCGAAGAGGGCGGATGCGAGGGTCTTGAACATCGGTCTGTCTCGTTTCTTTTTGAAGATGCAACCAGGTTGCGGGTTCGGCTTGCGCCGCACGGGTGAGGAACGGCCGCACGCCCGCACCGAAAGTGCTGGCGCGCCGCTGTCCGGCACGGGGAGCCGCGGGCCGAGGCCCGCGGAAGATCAGGAACTCACGAGGCGCTCGTGCCCTGGGCGACGGCCGCGTGCACCTTGGCGCGCAGCCGCGCGACGTCGACGACGAAGCGGCTGTGGGTGCCGCTCGCGACTTCCTTGTCGCCTTCGTGCACCGTGAACTCGAAGTCCACGCCGCGGCCGTCGACCGCGTGCACGCGCGCCTCGATGCGCACCGGCTGGCCCAGCAGCGTGGCGCCCACGTGCTTGAGCGCGATCGCGGTGCCGACCGAGGATTCGCCGGCGCCCACGTGATCGAGCAGGAAGTCGAGGCAGGTCTGCTCGACGTCGCGCACGAGCTCGGGCGTGGCATAGATGCGCAGGTCCTCGCCGAGGAAGTCGACGGTGCGCGGGCGGTCGATCACGAGTTCGCGGCGGGTGAGGGCGCCTGCGCGCAGTTCTGGGTTCATTGGGGTTCGTCCGAAAGCGTTGAGCGTCAATTGACGTTGTCCCGACTGGCTGTGCGTCGGCGCGAAGGGCAGTCTAGGAATCACGGCGCGGCGCGGCAAACGAGTTTTTCTCGAAGCATTGCGTAGAAAATATTGAAGACCCCGCGCCCCCGCCCCGTGCCCGCTCCCGAAGGAATACGTCCACCATGTCGCGCCCCATTCCCCCGCTCAATCCGCTGCGTGCCTTCGAGGTCGCGGCGCGGCACCTGAGCTTCACGCGCGCGGCCGACGAGCTCTTCGTCACGCCCTCGGCCGTGAGCCACCAGATCAAGACGCTCGAGGAGAACCTCGGCATCGCGCTGTTCGTGCGCGACACCAAGTCGCTCGCGCTCACCGCCGCCGGCAAGGCCTACCTGCCGGGCATCCAGGAAGCCTTCAAGCAGGTGATGTACGCGACGCAGCAGCTGCGCCAGTCGCAGGGCACGCCCTCGCTCAAGATCAACCTGCCGCCGACCTTCGCGGTCAAGTGGCTGATCCCGCGCATGCGCCGCTTCATGCAGGCCTACCCCGACATCGACCTCGAGATATCGACCTCCAAGCACATGGTCGACTTCACGCGCGAGGACTTCGACATGGCGGTGCGCTACGGCCGCGGCATCTACCCGGGCCTGCACTCCGAGCTGTGCCTGCCGGTCGAGGTGTTCCCGGTCTGCAGCCCGGCGCTGATGCAGGGCGAGCATCCGCTGCGCACGCCGGCCGACCTCAGGCACCACGTGCTGCTGCACGACAACAGCACCTACAGCGACGTGAGCAATCCCGACTGGGGCATGTGGCTCGAGCATGCGGGCGTGAGCGACGTGGACGTGACGCGCGGCCCCTCGTTCTGGCCCAGCCACCTGGTGATCGCCGCCGCGGTCGACGGGCTCGGCGTGGCGCTGGTGAAGAAGAACTGGGTGATGAAGGACCTGGCCGACGGCCTGCTGGTGCGGCCCTTCGATGTCACGCTGCCGGTGGAGTTCTCCTACTTCATGGTCTATCCGCAGGACCGCGCCGCCGACGCGCGCATCGCGGCCTTCGTGTCATGGGTGCACGAAGAGCGCGCGAAGGACGAGGCGGCGGCTCAGAGTCGGTAGAGCCGCACGGCGTTGTCGTGCAGCAGCCGCCGGCGTTCCGTGTCGGAGTGCCCGGCGATGGCCGCGAGAAAGCCGCGCAGGATCGTCTCGTAGTCGGCCACCAGGCTGTCGACCGGGAAGTTGCTCGCGAACATGCAGCGCGACGCGCCGAAGATCGCGATCGCGTCGCGGATCAGCGGCAGGTTGGCTGCCTCGGTCCATGGCAGGCCGCGTTGGCCCAGGCCCGAGATCTTGATCGCTGTGTTGGGCGCATCGGCCAGCCGCTCGAGCGCGCGGCGCCAGCCCGCGAGGCCCTCGGTGCTGCGGTCCGCGGGCAGGCCGCTGTGGTTGAGGATCAGCAGCGTGCGCGGAAAGTCGCGCGCGAGCTGCGCGGCCTGGTCGAGGTTCCACCAAGGGGCCTGCAGGTCGAAGGAGAGCCCATGCGTTTCGAGCAGCGCATAGCCCGCGCGCCAGCGCGCATCGTCCATCGAGCCCGCCACGCCGCGCGCGGCCTCGGCGGCCGATGGGGCGGTCACCGGCTTGTGGCGGATGCCGCGCACCAGCGCGAACGCGGCCTGCGCCGCGAGCACCTCGGCCGCGTCGCCACGATCGAGCGCCGCATGCGCGACGATCGCCGAGGGCCGGCCCTCGGTGGCCGCGAGGCCGGTGAGCCAGCGGGTCTCGGCCACCGGATCGGCACGCTCCCATTCGGCCTCGATGTGCACCGTGCGCGCCGGCGCGAAGCCGCGCGTGTCGCGCGCGAGATCGGCCGGCAGGTAGTTGCGCTTCAGCGCCGAATAGTCGCCGTAGCGGAAGTTCGGCACCGTCTCGCCCTGCAGCCAGGGATAGGGATGCGCATCGAGGTGCCAGAAATGCTGGTGCGCGTCGACGAAGGGTTCGCTGAATTCGAAAGCCATCGCGCGATTCTCGGCCGTGCGCCCGGTCTCAGCTCGAGAGGTTGATCTTGCCTGCGAGCGCCTTGAAGAACTCGCTCTCCCTGGCCATCACCGCCTCGAGCGCCGCGTCGTCGGCATAGGTGTCGGTGCTGAAGTGCAGCTTGGCCAGCGCCTCGAGCCAGGCGGGTTCCTTCACGGCCTTCGCCACCGCGCCCTTGAGCACCGCGATCACGTCGTCGGGCGTGCCGCGCGGCGCCGACAGGCCGCGCCAGATGCCGATCGACAGGTCGATGTTGCGTTCCTTGAGCGTCGGGATCTTCTCGAAGCCGTCGGCCACGCGCCGGTCGGCCATCACGGCCAGCGCCTTGAGCTTGCCCGCGGCCACGTAGCTCGACACCTCGGCCGTGCTCACCGTCACCGCGTCGATGTGGCCGCCCAGCAGCGCCAGCACCGCGGGCGCGCCACCGGCATAGGGAATGTGGTTGAACTTCGCGCCGGTCTTCTCGGCCAGCGCGGCGGCCGCCATGTGCCAGGTCGAGCCATGGCCCGCGTTGCCCACGCGGATGTTCGCGTCGCCCTTGCGCGCGGCCTCGAGGAACTGCTCGAGCGTGGCGTAGGGCGCATCGGCGCGCACCACCACCGCGGCCGGGTCGGCATTGAGCCGTGCGATCGGGCGCAGGTCCTTGTACGAGAACTTCGCCAGGCCCAGGTGGTTGAGAAAGGTCAGCTCGGTCGACGACAGCACGATGCGGTAGCCGTCGGGTTTGGCGTTGACCACGTCGCCCAGCCCGAGCACGCCGCTCGCGCCGGGCTTGTTGATGACGACCACCGGCTGCGGCAGGTACTTGGCGATCGCCGCGCCGAAGGCCCGGCCCACCACGTCGGCGCCGCCACCGGCCTGCCAGGGCACGACCAGTTCGATCGGCCTGTGCGGATAGGCGCTGCCCTGCGCCCGTGCGAAGCCGGGTGCGAGCAGCAGCGCACCCGAGAGCGCGGGGATGGCGCCGAGCCAGCGGCGGCGCGAGTGGTCGATGGTCGTTGCTTGCATGGTCTTGTCTCCGTCTCGTTGTGTTTCTTGCGTGTCTCAGTCCGCCGTCGCGTCGGCCGCGGCATGCGCCGTGCCGAAGGCGCCGCTGCGTCGCAGCGCGGCAATGTCCTCGGCCGTCATGCCGATCTCGCCGAGCACCTGCTCGGTGTGCTGGCCCAGCAGCGGCGCCGGATGCCGCACCTGCTGCGGCGTGCCGCCGAGTTTGACCGGAAAGCCCAGGGCGCGTGTCTCGCCCTCCACCGGATGCTGGATCTTCAGCACCATGTTGCGCGCCACCGCCTGTTCGCTCGCCAGGGCCTCGGCGTAGTCGTAGATCGGCGCGGCCGGCACGCCCGCGGCCAGCAGTGCGTCGACCCACTCGGTGGCGGTGCGGCGCGCGAATTCGCGCTCCAGCTCCTCGATCAGCACCACGCGGTTGCGGATCCGCAGCACGTTGTCGGTGAAGCGCGCGTCGCGCACCAGGTCCTCGCGCCCGATCACGCCGCACAGCGCGGTCCAGAGCTTGGGGTTGGCCGCGCCGATCACGAAGGGGCGGTCGGAGGCGCGCACCGCCTGGTAGGGTGCGCTCATGCGGTTGGCGCTGCCGATCGGCGTGGGCACCTGGCCCGTGCCCCAGTATTCGGCCGATTCCCATACCGACAGGCCCAGCGCGGTCTCGAACAGCGAGGCATCGACGAACTGGCCCTCGCCCGTGAGGCCGCGGCCGATCACCGCGCTGAGGATGCCGTAGGCCGCGAACAGGCCCGCGCCCAGGTCGGCCAGCGGTATCGCCGACTTCACCGGCGGCTCGCCCGGGTGGCCCATCACGCTCATCACGCCGGTCATGGCCTGCGCGATCAGGTCCAGGCCCGGGCGCCTGGCCCAGGGGCCGGTCTGGCCGAAGCCCGAGATGCTCGCGTACACCAGCCGCGGGTTGAGCTGGCGCAGGGTCTCGTAGTCGATCTTCAGCCGCGCGGCCACGCCGGGGCGGTTGTTCTCGACCAGCACGTCGGCCTCCTTCACGAGGGCGTAGAAGGCCTCGAGGCCGGCCGGGTTCTTGAGGTCGATCTCGATGCTGCGCTTGTTGCGGTTGAGCGCGAGGAAGCCGCCGCTGTCGGCGCCCTTGAGGCGAAAGCCCATCGAGCGGCGGGTCTGGTCGCCGATGCCGGGCGTCTCGACCTTGATGACGTCCGCGCCCATGTCGCCGAGCAGCATGCAGCAGAAGGGGCCGGCCATGATCTGGCTGACGTCGAGGACCTTGATGCGGGAAAGGGGAAGGGTCACGCGGGGACTCCGGATCTGAAAGGAGGGTGGCGGGCTCAGCGGCCCGTGAAGACCGGCTTGCTCTTGGCTAGGAAGGCCTGGAAGCCGATGCGGAAGTCCTCGGTGTCGAAGCAGGCGTAGGCCTCGGCGTTCTCCTCGGCCGACAGCGGCGCGGGCTGCGCGAGCCGGCGCACGAACTTCTTGTGCCAGCGCGCCACCAGCGGCGCGCCGTTGGCGATGCGCCGCGCGGTGGCGTAGCCCTGCTCGAGCACCGCGGCGTCGTCGAACACGCGGTTCACGAGGCGCTTCTCGAAGGCCTCCTTGGCATCGAACACGCGGCCCTCGAGCACGATCTCGAGCGCGGTCGCGCCGCCGACCAGGTCGACCAGCCCGCCGAGCTCGCCGTACGACATCACCAGGCCGAGCTTGTTGACCGGCACGCCGAAGCGGCTCGAGCTGCCGCAGATGCGCATGTCGCAGACGGTGGCGATCTCGAGCCCGCCGCCCACGCAGGCTCCCTCGATCACCGCGAGCGTGGGGTGCTTGCTGGTGGCGATCGCATGCATCGCGCGGTGCGTGACCTCGGCATAGGCGGCCGCCTGCGCCGCGTTGGCGCGGCTGCGCTGGAACTCCTCGATGTCGGCGCCGGCCGAGAAGGCCTTGCCGCCGGCGCCGCGCAGCACCACGCAGCGCAGCGCGTCGTCGGCCGAGAGCTCGGCGAAGGCATCGGCCAGGCCCTGCCACATGACCTGGTCCATGGCGTTCATCTTGTCGGGCTTGTTGAGGGTCACGGTCGCGATGCGGTCGTCGCGCTCGACCAGGATGAGCGAGGTCATGTCGGCTTGTCTCTTTCGTAGGGGGCGGGTTGCGAACGGGCCGAAGTCTAGGGAGCGGTCCGCGCGCGGCCAAACGAAAAAAACTGGGGCGGTCTTCAAGAAAAACTCGGCCCTGGCAGGGGGTGTCGGCTTGTGAATTTTTCTCGCCCGGACTTCAAGTAAATCCACGTTGCCGCCCCCGGCACCCGTTCCTAGACTCGCGGCCCACGACGACCGGCTCCGCTTCGAGCGATACGCCGGCACTCCGGACCACCGCCGAGACAAGGAGCCAGCGCATGGCGCTCATCAACTACATCACCCAGATCCAGATCGACTTCGGCGCCGTGCAGCTGCTGGCGCAGGAGTGCGACCGCCTCGGCATCCGCCGCCCGCTGGTCGTGACCGACGCCGGCGTGCGCGCCGCGGGTGTGCTCGAACGCGTGACCGCGCAGCTCGGCGCGGGCCGCGAGTTCGTCGTGTTCGACGGCACGCCCTCCAACCCCCCCGAGCGCGCGATGCGCGCGGCCGTGGCGCTCTATGCCGAGCACCGCTGCGACGGCATCGTCGCGGTCGGCGGCGGCTCGCCGATCGACCTTGCCAAGGGCGTGGCCGTGTGCGCCACGCACGAGGGGCCGCTGAAGTCCTTCGCGGCCATCGAGGGCGGCGTGGCGCGCATCACCGCGGCCACCGCGCCGGTGATCGCCGTGCCCACCACGGCCGGCACCGGCAGCGAGGTGGGCCGCGGCGCGGTGCTGATCCTCGACGACGGCCGCAAGGTCGGCGTGCTCTCGCCGCACCTGGTGCCGCGCGTCGCGCTGTGCGATCCCGAACTCACGCTGGGCCTGCCGCCGATGCTGACCGCCGCCACCGGCATGGACGCGATCGCGCACTGCATGGAGACCTTCATGGCGCCGGCCTTCAACCCGCCGGCCGACGGCATCGCGCTCGACGGCCTGCGCCGCGCCTGGCGCCATATCGAGCGCGCCACCGCCACGCCCGGCGACCGCGAGGCGCGCCTGAACATGATGAGCGCCTCGATGCAGGGCGCGCTCGCGTTCCAGAAGGGGCTGGGCTGCGTGCACAGCCTCAGCCATTCGCTCGGCGGCATCGCGCCGCGCCTGCACCACGGCACCCTCAACGCGATCCTGCTGCCGGCCGTGATCCGCTTCAACGCGCAGGCCGAGTCGATGCGCAGGGACGAGCGCCTCGCGCGCATGGCGCAGGCCATGGGCCTGGGCGGCGGCGACGAGGTGGCGCCGGCCGTCGCGGCCATGAGCGCGCGCCTCGGCCTGCCCACGGGCCTGGCCGCGCTCGACGTCTCGCCCGACCTGTTCCCGCGCGTGATCGAGGGCGCCCTCAAGGACCACTGCCACAAGACCAATCCGCGCGAAGCCAGCGTGGCCGACTACCAGGCCCTGCTGGCCGAGTCGATGTAAGCCCGAAAAGAAGACCAGGAGACAACGCCATGCAACGCCGCCGCTTCATCGCATCGACACTGGCCGCCAGCGCGGCCCTGCCTTTCGCCACCGTGCGCGCGCAGACCGCGCCGCTGCCCACCGCGCCCGTGCGCATCGTCGTCGGCTTTCCGCCCGGCGGCGGCACCGACGTGATGGCGCGCGTGATGGCGCAGAAGCTCGCCACCCTGTGGGGCGTGCCGGTCACGGTCGAGAACAAGGCCGGCGCGGGCGGCGTGATCGCCGCCGAGTACGTCGCGAAGCAGCCGAACAACGGCACCACGCTCTTGATGACCAACATCAGCAACCATGCGATCGCGCCCGCGCTCTATCCCACGCTGGGCTATGTGGTGGAGCGCGACTTCACGCCGCTGGTGCTGGTGGGCGTCACGCCGAACCTGCTGATCTGCAACCCCTCGAAGCCCGCGCGCACGGTCAAGGACCTGGTGGCGCTGTGCCGCGACAAGCCGGGCACCGTGACCTTCGGCTCCTCGGGCGCGGGCGCCTCGCAGCACCTGGCGATCGAGCTCTTCAAGCTGCGCGCGGGCGTCGATGCGCTGCACGTGCCCTACCGCGGCTCGGGCCCGATGCTCACCGACCTGATCGGCGGCCAGATCGACTACAGCTTCGAGACCATGACCTCGGCCACGCCGCACGTGGCCAGCGGCAAGCTGGTGGCGATCGCGCAGACGCGGCCGCGGCGCTCGAAGGCGCATCCCGAGGTGCCCACCGTGGCCGAGCTCGGTTTCCCGGGCTTCGATGCCAGCACCTGGTACGGCCTGGTCGGGCCGGCGCAGATGAATGCCGCGATGGTGCAGCGCATGAACGAGGACTTCAACCGAGTGCTCGCCATGCCCGACGTGGCGGAGAAGCTCGCGAGCTACGGCGCCGAGGACGGCGGCGGCAGCGCCGCGAAGTTCGCCGAGTTCATCGGCACCGAGAAGGACAAGTGGGCCAAGGTGGTCAAGGAAGCCAAGGTCACGGTCTGACGGCGGCCCCTTGAAGGCACGCGCCTTCCCCCGATTTCAACGACAGGAGACGACAACCATGCACAGGAATTTCAGGTCCCTGGCCGGCGTGCTGCTGGCCGCGCTGCTCGGCCTCGGCGCCGGCGGCGCCGCCGCGCAGGCGCCGGTCAAGCTGCGCTTCAGCCACACCGTGCCCGAGAGCGATTCGCAGCACAAGGCCGCGCTCGAGTTCGCGAAGCGCGTGAAGGAGCGCACCGGGGGCGCGGTGGAGATCCAGGTCTTCGCCAACAGCCAGCTCGGCAACGACGTGACGCTGGTGACCGGCGTGCGCAGCGGCACCATCGACATCGGCGCCACCGGCAACCCCTTCGTGACCGGCCTCGCGCCCAAGCTCAATGCGCTCGACCTGCCCTACCAGTTCGCCGATGCGCAGCAGGCCTACCGCACGCTCGACGGCCCGGTCGGCCGCTCGCTGCTCGACGAGCTCGGCACGCACCAGATCAAGGGCCTGGCCTTCTGGGAGATCGGCTTTCGCAGCCTGGGCAACAACAAGCGGCCGATCAACGGCGCGGCCGACATCAAGGGCCTGAAGATCCGCACCACGCCCAATCCCTCGCACCTCAAGGCCTTCCAGCTGCTGGGCGCGAACCCGCAGCCGATGCCCTTCGCCGAAGTGTTCGGCGCGCTCGAGTCGGGCGCGGTCGACGGGCAGGAGAACCCGCCCACGCTGATGCTGTCGTCGAAGATGTACGAGGTGCAGAAGTATCTCTCGCTCACGCGCCATGCCTACACGCCGCTGGTGGTGATCATGAACAAGGCGCGCTTCGATGCGCTCAAGCCCGAGTTCCAGAAGGCGATGCTCGAGGAGGCCGCGGCGGCCGCGAACTTCCAGCGCAAGCTCAACAACGACGGCGAGAAGGACGCGATCGCCCAGCTGCGCGCCAAGGGCATGCAGATCAACGAGACGCCCGACGTCGCGAGCATCCGCCAGGTGGTGCGCGAGGAGACGCGCAGGATGTACGTCGAGAAAAACGGCGACGCGGTGCTCAAGGCGATGGACGCGCAGCCGTGAGCGCCGTGCTTCCCGCCGCCATCGTCGACGCGCACCACCACCTGTGGCACCTGGGCGAGGGCCACTTCCCGTGGCTGCAGGACGGCTACGACGCCGGGGCCTTCTTCCTCGGCGACTACGCGGTGCTGCGGCGCGACTTCGGCGTGGCCGACTACCGCGCCGCCACCGAAGGCCTGCCGGTGGTGGCCACGGTGCATGTGGAGGCCGAGCGCTCGCGCGCCGAGTCGCTGGCCGAGACGCGCTGGCTGCATGCCGTCCACGCGACGCACGGCTTTCCGAATGCCGTGGTGGCCAATGTCGAATTCCTCGCGAGCGATGCCGAAGCGCAGATGCGCGCGCAGGCCGAATGGCCGCTGGTGCGCGGCGTGCGCTGCAAGCCGCGCATCTCGCGCGGCCCCGATCACAGCGTGCGCGGCGAGCCCGGCACCCTGCAGGACGAACGCTGGTGCGCGGGCCTGGGCCTCTTGCGCGACAACGGCCTGCTGTGGGACGTGCGCGTGCCCTACTGGCACCTGGAGGAAGCGGCCGAGGCCGTCGCGCGCTTTCCGGGCCTGCGCGTGGCGATCGAGCATGCGGGCCTGCCCTGGGACCGCAGCGAGGCCGGCCTCGCGCACTGGCGGCGCGGCATGCGCGCGCTCGCGGCGCTGCCCGAGGTGATGGTCAAGCTCTCGGAGTTCGGTCTGCCCGATGCGCCCTGGAGCGCGGACAGCAACGTGCGCGTGGTGCGCGAGACGGTCGAGATCTTCGGCGCCGGGCGTTGCATGTTCGCGAGCAACCTGCCGGTGTCGGGCCTGCGCGCGTCCATGGCCGAGGTGGTGCGCGCGGTGGCCGAGGGGCTGAACGGCCTCGACGACGCGGCGCGCGACGCGGTCTGGCGCGGCAACGCCTTGCGCTTCTACCGCATCGACACGGCCGGCCCGGGGCGCTGAGGCGGCCGGGTGCAAGAACCAACCACAACAGGAGACCCCCCATGCTTTCCCGCCTCTTCGAGCGCGGCGCCAACGTGTTGATGATCGCGATGATGGCCGTGATGGTCGCGCTCGTGTTCGGCAACGTCGTGCTGCGCTACGCCTTCAACTCCGGCATCGTGTTCTCGGAGGAAGCCTCGCGCTTCGTCTTCATGTGGCTCACGCTGGTCGGCGCGCTGCTGGTGATGAAGGACAACGCGCACCTGGGCATGTCGACCGTCGTCGCGCGGCTCGGCGAGCGCGGCCAGCGCTTCTGTCGAGGCGTGGCCGACCTCGGCGCGCTGGCCTGCTGCCTGCTGCTCGCGCACGGCAGCTGGAAGCTGGTGGCGATCGGCATGGACGACCGCGCACCGGTCACCGGCGTGCCGATCGGCCTGGTCTATGCCTGCCTGCTGGTCAGCAGCGTGGGCATGGCGCTGATGCTGGTCGGCTCGCTGTGGCGCCTCTGCACGGGCCGCATGGCGCGCGAGGAACTGGTCAACGACACCGGCAGCGCGGGCGAGTGAGCGCGAACTAAAAGAACACGGGACATCCATGACCATCTTCGTCTTCATCGCCTCGCTGCTCGGGGCCATGGCCTTCGGCATGCCCATCGCCTTCGCGCTGCTCGTCTGCGGCGTCGCGCTGATGGTGCACCTGGGCAACTTCGACACCCAGATCCTCGCGCAGAACATGCTCGAGGGCGTCAACAACTATCCGCTGATGGCGGTGCCCTTCTTCATGCTGGCGGGCGAGCTGATGAACGCGGGCGGCCTGTCGGCGCGCATCGTCAAGGTGGCCGATGCGCTGGTCGGCCACGTGCGCGGCGGCCTGGGCTACGTGGCGATCATCGCTGCCACCGTGGTCGCGAGCATCTCGGGCTCCGCCGTGGCCGACACCGCCGCGGTCGCGGCGCTCTTGATACCGATGATGCGCAAGGCCGGCTACGACGTGCCGCGCGCGGCCGGCCTGATCGCCGCCGGCGGCATCATCGCGCCCGTGATCCCGCCCTCGATCGCCATCGTGGTGTTCGGCGTGGTGGCGCAGATATCGATCACCAAGCTGTTCCTCGCCGGCCTGTTCCCCGGGATCATGATGGCGCTCACGCTCACCGCCACCTGGTGGTTGTGCGCGAAGAAGGAGAAGAACGTCGCGGTGCGCAGCTTCAGCGCGGGCGGCCTGGGCCGCGCGCTGCTCGACGGCGTGTGGGCGCTGGTGCTGCCGCTGGTGATCATCGGCGGCATGAAGTTCGGCGTGTTCACGCCCACCGAGGCCGCCGTGGTGGCGGTGGTCTATGCCTTCGTGGTGGGCCGCTTCGTCTACCGCGAGCTCGAGATGCCGCGCCTGCCCGAGCTGGTGCTCAGCGCCGCCAAGACCTCGAGCACCGTTCTGTTCCTCGTGGCCTCGGCGCTGGTGTCGGCCTGGCTCATCACCATCGCCAACATCCCGGCCCAGGTGAGCGAACTGCTCGAGCCCTTCGTCGACAACAAGATCCTCTTGATGTTCGTGATCATGGTGCTGGTGATCATCGTGGGCACCGCGCTCGACCTGATGCCCACCGTGCTGATCATGACGCCGATCCTGATGCCCGTGATCCACAAGGCCGGCATCGACCCCGTGTACTTCGGCGTGATGTTCATCATGAACAACGCCATCGGCCTGCTCACGCCGCCGGTGGGCACCGTGCTCAACGTGGTGGCGGGTACTTCGCGCGTGAGCCTCGACCAGGTGATCCGGGGCGTGTGGCCCTTCCTGCTGTCGCTCACCGCGCTGATGTTCCTGTTCGTGCTGTTCCCGCAGCTCATCACCGTGCCCGCCAGCTGGCTTCGCTGACAAGATGTGAGCGATAGGCCGTAGCTCAGGGCTTGGCCAGCGGCGCGATGCCCGCGCCCGTGGCGCGCAGCAGCGCGGCCGTCTCGATCTCGAGCGTGGAATCATTGCGGCCGGTGCCGCAGTAGAGCGTGACCAGGCGCGCCGCCGCCTCGTCGACGATCACGCGCGCGCCGCCCACCGGCAGCGGCGCCACGCCGCCGGGCACCATCTGCAGGTCGATGGCGAGCTCCTCGTCGGCGGCGAGCCGCAGGTCGGCGCGGCGCACGCCGAAGGCATCGGCGATGCGCTTGTAGTCGGCCCGGTCCTGGCCGCGCAGCGCGGCCAGCAGGTAGCGGCCGTTGGGCAGGCGGAACGCGAGGCACTTGACCATCGCGCCCGCGTCGAAGGGCAGCAGCGCGCGGGCGTCCTCGAAGGAGACGACGGGGGCGTGGGCATGCAGGCGGTAGGGCAGGCCGGCCTGTTGCAGGAAGGCCAGCGCGGTTGGGCTCAGCGAGGGTTCGTGGGGAGCTTGCATCGGCGCATGCTACCTGCGTGCGGTCGAAAGGCCTCATCGCGACATTCACATGATTGTTTTTGCCATCCGGATGCGGCCTTTCGCAATCGCAAGGCGCGAACCCGCCACGTAGCATCCGCGGACTTTTCGCAACTGCCTTGCAAGTGGAAGACGTGGGTTGCGTCGAGTACCAAGGTCGCATCAACAACTTCAACGGAGACAAAGATCCATGCGGGGATTCAAGAAAAGACGCGTCTTGCCATTGCTGGCTGTCCTGCTTCTTCAAGCGTGCGGCGGCGGTGGAGGAGGCGGCGGCGCCATCCAGATCGATCCGTCGGCGCTCGCCACGCCGCAGCCGCCACCGCCGCCTTCGGCAGGCACGGCATGCGCGGCACTGCGGGGTGCCAAGGTGGACAGTGCCGCGATCGGACTGCCGACCCAGGGCGCAACGGTCACCGAAGCGGCCCTCGTGCCGAGCGCGGGGCAGACGGGCGAGCATTGCATGCTCAAGGGCCGCATCGCTTCCGTCTCCGAAGGGGCGCAGGACATCATGTTCGCCCTCGTGCTCCCCACGAACTGGAACGGCAACGCGATGCACTTCGGTGGCGGCGGATTCGACGGCGTGGTCCCGGATCTCGTGGCCACGCCGCTGACGTCGGGCGCGAGTCCGCTGCAGCGCGGATACGCCACTTTCGCCGGCGACTCGGGACATCAGGCACCTCCCACCGACCCTTTCTATACGGCCTTTGCATCGAACGACGAAATGCTCCGGAACTACGCCGGCGACGCCTTGAAGAAGACGCGCGACGTGGCGATGAAGCTGATCGGCCTGCGCTACGGGAAGGCACCGGCCAGGACCTATTTCATGGGCGGATCGAAGGGCGGCCACGAAGGCATGCAGGTGATGCAGAAATGGCCTTCCGACTACGACGGCGTGGTCACGTACTTTCCGGCCTATGCCTACATGCCGCAGATGATGACCATCCAGGTTGCCACGCGTGCGTTGTGGGGCGATGGCGGTGTTGGCTTCCTCAACCCGAAGAAGCTGCAGGCGCTGCGCACGGCCGAACTCGCGGCCTGCGATGCGCTCGATGGCGCCGTCGACGGCATTGTCGGCAACGTCGCCGCATGCACGTTCAAGCCGCAGAACCTGCGCTGCAAGGGCGGGGCGGATACGGGAGACGACTGCCTGTCCGATGCCCAGATCAAGACCGTCGACACGCTGCAATCACGCACCGCGTTCTCCTATGCGTTCAAGAACGGCGCGACCAGCAATCCCGGCTTTCTGCCGTCCACGGACTACGCCTCGGTGCTCGGGGCGACCGCGACCTTTCCGGTTCCGCCGAATCCGCTGGTGCTGGGCAGCCTGGGGGCGTTGCCCGACGCCTTCATCCGCAATGCGGTGTTGATGGATCCTTTGGGTCTGTCGATCGGCCTCGATGGTGCGTCACCGGGAAGCTACCTGCCACGCATTCAGGAACTGTCCGAGGTCATGGACGCCACGAGCACGAGCATCGAGCCCTTCGTCGCGCGTGGCGGCAAATGGCTGCTGGTGCACGGCACCTCCGATCCGCTGATCCCCTTCCAGGGCTCGGTCGACTACTACAACGCGCTGCTGCTGAAGCTGGGCCGGCCCCAGGTCGACGCGTTCCTGCGCTTCTATCAGGTGCCGGGATACGGCCACGGCACCGGGCACTTCAATGCGACCGGCGGTGTGCCGGTGCTGGACGCACTGGAGGCCTGGGTGGAGCGCGGCAAGGCGCCGGGAGAGCTCATGGCGACCGATGCGAACCCCGCGACGGCCGGTCGCACCCGGCCGCTTTGCATCTACCCGAGCTGGCCGAAGTACAACGGCTCCGGCGAATTGAACGCCGCGTCCAGCTACCGCTGCGCCACGAGCTAGCCGGTGCTCCTAGCGCGGCTTCGACGACATCTCCCACATATCCGGCGTGGTCGCGACGAGGCCCTTGAGGTCGGTCCATTGCGGCGCCTGCGGCAGCGCCGTGCGCCCCTGCACCGCCGCCGTCGCGAACGCGACCATCCGCCCGCGCACGCGGTCGAGCTCCTGCCGCGGCCAGGTCTCCATCGAGTGCGGGCCGCGCGAGACGACGATGTCCTTGAGCCCGCGCACGCGGTCGTAGGCCGCGACCGTGCCCTCGAGGCTTTCGGCGCGGTCCCACAGGCCCTTGGCGAAGAACACGGCGGGCCACTTCGGCATGTTCGCGAGCACCGCCGAGTTGGGATAGAAGGCGACGTAGTTGTCGGCCGCCATGCCGCCGAGGAAGAGGTTGCGGTCGGCGAGGTCCGGCGCCTCGGGCAGGTAGCCCGCGCCGCTCACGAACGAGGCGTAGAGGATCGCGCCCTTGATGTTGGCGTAGCCCTTGGGTGCGCTGCACTGCACCGTTGGCATGTCGTAGCTGCAGCCACCGGCGTAGTTCTTGGTCATGGCCCAGCCGGTGGTCATCGAGCCGCGCGAGTAGCCCAGCAGCAGCAGCTGGATCTCGCGCGACTTCATGCCGGCCATCAGCTTGCCGGCCGCCGGCGCGCCCTCGAACTCCTGGCCCGAGGCCATCAGCACGCGCAGGCCGCGGCCGCTGTCCATCTGCTCGAGCACGCGGAAGATGTCCTCGCTCTGCTCGAGCGTGTTGGTGTCGCTGAAGCCGCCCGACAGGCCCTCGCCACGCCGGTCGTAGGCCAGCACGTCGAAGCCCGCGCGGTTCAGCGCATGCAGGTGGTCGCGCCAGAAGCGCATGCCGGGGCCTTCGGTGGTCGCGTTGGGGAAGCGCACGGACGTCGCGCGGCGCGTGGCGGGATCGACGCGCACCGTCACCTCGTCGGGATGGTCGATGGCCGTGAGCTGGCCGCCGCCGCCCGGGCTCATGATCACCAGCGCGCGCTTGCGGCCGCCGCGTCCGTCGTCGACGCCCGCGCCCTCCACGTACCAGCCGCGCAGCTTGATGTCGCCCTGCATGTTCAGCTTGAGGCGCTCGAGCGGATCGCGCGGCACGGTGAACTCCACCACGTGCGTGCGGCCGTTCGCCTCGGCCACGGCTTCGTTGTAGGGCGCCTTCGCGAAGAAGCCCGGCTTGCGGATGTCGCGCAGGTTCACCTGCCCGTCCGAATCGATCTTGCCGACCGGATCGACCATGCCGGTGACGCGCGTCGCGCGCTCCTTGTTCGGCGGCAGCCAGCGCTGCATCTGGTCGTTGATGCGCTTGAAGCAGGCCGCGTCGCTCTTGCACGCGGCCCAGCGTTCCTTGAGCTTGGCGTCGGTGAACTCCTGCACATGGAAGTCGCCCGCGTAGCCGGCGGGCGCGTGGGCCGCCGTGAGCAGCAGGGGCACGCAGCGCGAGGTGCCGTCGGCCTGGCGCAAGGTGTAGCCGGGCAGCTCGGCGTTGCGGTCGGTGCCGACCCAGGCCTTGCAGTCGGTGGGCGGCACGGCGCGCGCGACGGGCGGGGATGAAGTGGAGGAGGTGGGGGCGGTGGTGCAGGCGGCCAGGGCGATGCACGCGGCGATGGCGGCGGCGGCCGGCCGGAAGGTCGGGAAGGGCATGTGTCTCCTGTGCGCGGGTGGCTCCCGCGGTCGATCCCGCATGTTCGCGGACGGCGCTGTCAGTCGGCTGTCCATGGGCTGCGGGTATTCCCGCCTTGCATCAGGCCGGGTCGGCGTCCGGCACGCACAGGCGCGGCGTCCAGTCCTCGACCTGCCGCGAGGCCGCGCGGCGCCGGAAAGTGGCGCGCCAGCGTTCGGCGAGCGTCGGCAGTTCGGCCGCGCGTTCCCATTCGGGCGCATGGCGTTCGTCTCGCGCGAACAGCAAGGCGATCAGGCGCGACAGCGGCCACTCGGGATGCGGCCGCTCGACCAGCATGATCGCTGCGCCGCGTTGCACCGCGCCGGGCCGCAGCACGCGGTAGTACCAGCCGGTGCGGCCGCTGTCCTGCATCTCGCGCGCCATGCCCCGTTCGCCGAAGCGCAGGTCGAGCTTCCAGCAGGGCTGGCGGCCCTGCGACACCTGCACCAGCGCCTCGCCGAGCCGCAGCACGTCGCCGATGCAGACGCTGGCTTCGTCCCAGCCCACGGTCGAGAGGTTCTCGCCGAAGGCGCCGGGCGCGGCCAGCAGGTCGTGGCGGCGGCTCCATGCGGCCCAGGCGCCGTAGTGCTCGCGCGGATAGTGGTGCACCGCCTTCTCGGGGCCGCCGTGGATGCGCAGGTCGGCCTGCGCGTCGCCCGCGAGGCCGGTGGCCGAGAGCCACAGCGCATCGTCGCTAGGCGACTTGACGATGCCGCTGGGTGTGCGGCCATCGGGCAGCGGCGCGATGGGACCGACGAGCAATGCGTCGATGCGCACCGGCGCCAGCGTCATGCGAGCTGGTCCAGCCAGGCGCGCAGCATCGCCGAGGCGCTGGCTTGCGGCGCGTTGCCCTGTGCCGCGCTTTGGGCGCGCAGGGCCGGAACATCGATGCCGGCCTGCGCGAGCTCGCAAGCATGGCCGATGAGCCAGGGTTCGATGCGCGCGGGATCGGCCTCGGGATGGAACTGCAAGGCGAGCGCGTGGCGGCCATGGCTGAAGGCCTGGTGCGGCGTGAGCGGCGTGCTCGCGAGCAGCTCGGCCCCCTCGGGCAGCTCGAAGGTATCGCCATGCCAGTGCAGCACCGGCACGCCGGCCAGCGGCGCGAGGCAGGATGCCTGGCCGGCCGCGCTCAGGTCGACCGGTGCCCAGCCGATCTCCTTGTGGCCCGACGGGTACACGCGCGCGCCGAGCGCGCCGGCCATCAGTTGCGCGCCAAGGCACAGGCCCAGCGTGGGCCGGCGCAGCGCGAGGCGCGAACGCAGGCCCGCGATCTCGTCGTGCAGGAAGGGATAGAGGGCGGTGTCGTAGGCGGCGATGGGGCCGCCGAGCACGACGACGAGGTCGGCGTCCTGCCATTCGTCGGGGCGCAGCGGCGCGACGCCGGCCTGCCGGTGTTCGATCTCCCAGCCGGCCTCCCGCAGGACCGGCGCGAACAGGCCGAGGTCCTCGAAGGCCAGGTGCTGCAGCGCGATGCATCGCATGGCGGGAGGCTCCTGTCAGGCCGCGCGCAGGCAGTCCGCGTTGCGCGGATCCTTGAGCGAACGGCGCGCGTAGTACTCGAAGGCCACCGTGTTGCGGCGCGGCCGCAGGATCCAGTCGTGGGCCTCGGTCGCGAGGCGATGGTCGATCGGCCGGATGGTGCCGGCGGAGGCGGCCAGCAGGTGCATCTTCGCGGCGCGTTCGAAGGCGATCGACAGCACGCAGGCCTCCTCGATGCTCGTGGCCGCCACCAGCAGGCCGTGGTGCGACAGCAGCAGCGCGCGCTTGCTGCCCAGCGCGGCCGAGATGAACTCGCCCTCCTCGTTGCCCACGGGCACGCCGGGCCATTCGCCGACGAAGGCCACGTCGTCGTAGAGCACGCAGTTGTCCATGTGGCTGATCTGCAGCGGCTGCTCGAGCATGCCGAGCGCCGAGGCATGCAGCGCATGGGTGTGGATGATGCAGTTCACGTCGGGCCGCGCGCGGTACACCCACGAGTGGAAGCGGTTCGCGGGATTGGGCATGCCCGTGCCGTCGAGCACGTTGAGGTCTTCGTCGACCGTCAGCAGGTTGTCCTCGGCGATCTCGTCGAAGCCCAGGCCCAGCCGCTGCGTGAGGTACTGGCCCGGCGTGCCGGTGCGCGCGGTGATCTGGCCCGCGAGGCCCGAGTCGTGTCCGTTGTCGAACAGGATGCGGCAGGTCAGCGCGAGCTTCTGCCGGTGCGTGTAGCGGCTCTCGCTGAAGTGCTGGTCCATCTGCACGTGGGATTGGGCGATGAGCTCTTCTTTCGCGAGCTCGAAGGTGTCTTGCAATGCCATGGGTCGGTCTCCTAAGGGGTTTCGCTGGTCGAGAAGTTCTTGTCGGGATGTCCGGGAAAAAGAGGCTGGTAGCCGTCGAGGCCTTCGATGCGCGCGAGCCAGGCGCGGATCGCCGCGAAGTCCTGCAGCGCGATGCCGCCCATGGGCGCGAGCCGTGTGTAAGGGTACAGCGCCACGTCGGCGATGCTCGGGTGCGTGTCGGTGGCGACCCAGCCATCGGGGCCTTGCCGTTCGAGCCGCGCTTCGAGCAGCGCGAGCGCGACCAGGGCCTCGTGCCGGTGGGCGCGGAATTCGGCGCTCTCGGGATCGCCGTCGCGGTGCAGCGCCAGGTGCAGGCGCAGCTTCGCGAGCGGCTTCATGTGGCGCTCCTGCTCGAAGGACAGCCAGGTCAGCACGCGCGCCTGCGCGAGCGGCTCGGCGGGCCACCACGGCGAGCCCTGCGCGAGGAAGTGGAGGATGGCCATCGACTCGGCGATGCAGCTGCCGTCGGCCAGTTCGAGCACCGGCACCTGCGCGAGCGGCGCGATCGCGAGGAAGTCGGGCCGGCGCAGGTCGCCGCGGT
Source organism: Variovorax sp. Varisp41 (assembly GCF_047325085.1). Taxonomy (NCBI): domain Bacteria; kingdom Pseudomonadati; phylum Pseudomonadota; class Betaproteobacteria; order Burkholderiales; family Comamonadaceae; genus Variovorax; species Variovorax sp. Varisp41. Next base: position 1,222,652 of record NZ_CP168541.1, on the reverse strand, counting down.
CGATCGAGCGCGTGTGCCGCTCGAGCGGCATGCCGAGCAGGCCGGCCATCAGCCGCACCTTCCAGGCATTGCCCGAGCGCAGGGTGTCGTGCAGCTTCATGGGCATCAATCGACCTTGGTGCCCGCGGCGCGCACCACGCGGGTCCACTTCTCGGTCTCGGCGCGCAGGTGCTTGCCGTAGGCGGCGGCGCCCGTGGGCAGCGGCTCGATGCCCATCTCGGCCAGGCGCACCACCAGGGCAGGGCGCTTGAGCGCGCGCGCCAGTGCCTCGTCGAGCAGCGCGACCTGCGCCGATGGCGTGCCGGGCGGCGCCAGCAGCGCATTCCACGAGCCGATCTGGAATTCGCCCAGGCCCTGTTCCTTGCTGGTGGGCAGGTCGGGCACGGCGGGGTTGCGATGGTCGGCGGCGATCGCGAGCATGCGCAGCTTGCCGGCCCTGGCCTGCGGCTGGATCACGGGAATCGCGTCGATCACGATCTGGACCTGGCCGCCGAGCGCGGCGTTCACCGCCTCGGCGCCGCTCTTGAACGGCACGTGGAGGATGTCGCTGTGGGTCGCGAGCTTGAACAGCTCGAGCCCGAGGTGTGGCGAGCTGCCGTTGCCGGCCGAGCCGAAGTTCAGCGTGCCCGGATTCTTCTTCGCATAGGCCGCCAGCGCGGGCAGGTCCTTCACGCCGTCGAGACCGGCGACCGCGAGCACATAGGGCGAGTTGCTCACCAGCGAAACGGGCGTGAGCGCCGCCGGGTCGTAGCCGAGCCGCGCATAGATCATCTTGTTGACCACCTGCGTGCCGACCGTGCCGAGCAGCAGCGTGTAGCCATCGGGCTGCGCCTGCGCCACGGCCTGCGCTGCGATCGAGCCGCCCGCGCCGGGGCGGTTGTCGATCACCACCTGCTGCTTGAGTTCCTCGCCGAGCGCCTGGCCGATGAGCCGGCCGGCCATGTCGGTGATGCCGCCGGCGCCGAACGGGATCACGAGCCGGATCGGCTTGGCGGGGTAGGGCTGGGCCTGGGCCGCCGCGCCGACGCAGGCCAGCGTCAGGGCGAGGACAGGGGCGATCCAGCGGCGAAACGGCGAACGTGCGGACATACCATACTCCTGTGCGGCGCGGGATCGGCCGCGTTGCGTGTGCGATCGGGTTCGAGAAACAAATCAATTTTAGGACACAAGTGTCCTAAAGAAAAGTCATGTCCATCAAGTTGAAGTTGTTGCGGGTCCAGTCGGGGCTCACGCTGGAGGGGTTGGCGCAGGCCACCGGGTTGACCAAGAGCTACGTGTCCAAGCTCGAGCGCGGCGTGTCCACGCCCTCGGTGGGCGCGGCGCTCAAGCTGTCGAAGGCGCTGGGCGTGCAGGTCGAGGAGCTGTTCGCCGAGTCGTCCGAGGAGGATCCCGTGGTCATCCATCGCCAGCAGCCGGCGGCCGCGGGCGGCGCGGCGCGGCTGGTGTCGGGCTCGCTGCCGGGCCACCGCATGGTGGCCTTCGTGCTGCACCCGACCGACGAGCCGGTGCGCAACCACCCGATGAGCCACCACGAGGGCGAGGAGATCCTCCATGTGCTCAAGGGCCGCATCACGCTGCAGCTCGCGAGCCGTACCGAAATGCTGTCGGCCGGCGACACCGCGCACTTCAACGCGGGCATCCCGCACAAGATCACCTCGGTGGGGAAGACGCCGGCCTCGGTGCTGCTGGTGATCGCGCAGGCGGAATGAGCATGCGGGCGAAGCTTCTCCTGGCGTTCGTCGCGTTGCTGCTCGCCGGCTGCGCAAGCGCGCCGCCGCATGCGTATTCGGTGTGCGCGACGCAGCCGGGGACCGAGGCCTGCCAGGTCGAGCGCTACGACCACGTCGACTGAACGCCGGAGTCGCGCACCCGCTGGATATCCTCCGGTTGGATGAGGCGTGCGTTGGACGCAACGCCGCGACGAAATTCCGTCGGCATGGGATCGCTGCGTCATCGGCGCGCTTCTTCCCGCACCTAAGATGCGTCCCGCAGGCACACGCGGGACGAGGAGGGCCGTGTGGCTGCGCCCATCACGGCGTGTTCGGCCTGGTCCCCGAAGCTGGTTTCCACCCCGATCGACGCGGCGCGCGCGGCGCGCTTTTTACAGAAAGAATGCGTGATGGATATCTACCGTTTTTGCAAGGCCCTGATGGGCTGCTGCTGCCTGCTTGCCGGATTGGCTGCCTTCGCCCAGCAGCCGTTGCAGGGCGTTCTGGGCCTCAGCTACAAGATCGGAAGGCCCTCCGTTCCGGCCGCGGCCTATCAGAAGATCACCGTCACGGAGTTCCGGTCGATGGTGAGCAAGGCTTTCCAGAAGTCGGGTTTCTCTCTCGTCGCCGTGGACGCGCAGAAGAACAAGTCGACGATCTTCCAGTTCAGGTTCGATGCCTATCCGAAGGTCGAGCCGAAGCCGATGATCTTCATTTCGGCCGACGAGCTGTTCGACGAAAGAAAGCGGTGCAATCCCTGCTTCCTGCGGTTCGCCGAGATCAGGAACGCGTCCGAGTTCCAGGCGCTTCCGTGGATGACGCAGTACGAGCTGAGCGCGCTGCTCGTGCCGGCCATCGACAACGCGTACGCGACCATCGAGTCCAGCGGGCGCGAGCACAGGGATCCCGCGTGGGGAGGCTTCAACTACAAGCGGCAGTGGGCCGGCGAGCGGAATCTCTTCGGCAACTCCTTCACCGGCATCGATGAGTCCAGTCTCAAGGAGGCCATCGTTGGGGCCTACAGGAATGCCGGTTTCATCCCCGTTGAAACCAAGGCCGGCACCAGGGCGTCCGCACAGCTTCTGACTTTCAATTTTCCCGTGGACCCGGCCAAGGAGGGCGGTGCCCTCTACACGGTGAGGATCGACAGCCAGTACGACGTGGACGGACGCTGCCACCCCTGTGAGATCACCGAACAGTACGACCCCTACCAGCAGCTTCCGCCGGCCGGCTTGTCGGGCATCGCGAGCCGCGCGACCCTCGATTCGAGATTCACGGCAGCCCGGAGCGCGGCCTACGAAACCATGCGGGCGGATCTCGAGCGCCATCTGCGGCCCGGCTCGGTGTTTTCGATCCCGCCCACGCAGGCCGCCCTCGGATCGCCCCGGCCGCGGCCCATGCCGATGCCCGTGACATGACGGCGCATGGGGGGCCCTGGTCGGGGACCGTCGCAGCCGGCTCGATGCGACGCGAGCAGTGGCTGGTCGTCGGCAACCTGCTCGCGGCGCTGGCGGCCGGCGCGCTGGCATCGTGGTCCGCGCCGATGATGCTGGCCATTCTCTACATCGATGTCTGGTTGCTGGCCAATCCCCATATCGTCGCGACCTACGCCCGCCTGGGCGCGATGGCCTCGCGTCCCCGCATGCGCCAGGCGCTGGTCTTCGTCGCGCCGGTCCTGATCCTGGCGGGCCTGACCATCGTCGCCCTCGCCTATGAAGTGGCCGGACTGTTCGCCGTCTATTTCCTGGCCCAGTCCTTCCATGTCTCCCGCCAGTGCTACGGCATCGCGAGGCGCTGCGACCGGCGGCCCCAGGTGCCCTGGCGCAGCCTGCCCTATGGGCTGATCTATCTGTTCCCCGCGTGGGGCTATCTGCATCGCAGTGCACAGGGCGCCGACAGCTTTCTCGGCTACCCGATCTGGCTGCCGCCGGTTCCGCAGGCGTGGGCCCTGGCCGCGGGAATCGCAGCCCTCGTCGGCGCCGCGTGCTGGCTGGCATGCCTGGCGTATTCGAGGCGCATGAGGCAGGCGGCGGGACCGTTCGACAGCCTCGTGCTGTCCCACCTGATCGTTTCGCAGGTCGGCTATGTCTGGATCGACGACATCACCATCGGCTGGCTGGTGGTCAACGTCTGGCACAACATCCAGTACCTGGTGTTCGTCTACCGCCAACGGCAGCGCGACGACACGACGGGCAAGGAGGGCGGCGAGATGGCGAGAAGTTCGGCGGCGCGCGCAACGCCATGGCGCGCCGTCCTGATGCCGCCGATGCGCTTCTTCCTGCCCTGCGCGATCGGCGGTGCCCTCCTGTACCTCGCCGCCAGCCGCATCGGCGAGAGCCTGCTGTGGCTCGGGCTTCCGACCATTCTCATTGCGCACTTCGTCCTGAACTTCCATCACTACCTGGTGGACGGCGTCATATGGAAGCGCCGTCGCACCGCGATCGGGTGAGCGGCCGCCGGCCCGCGACGAGATCGCGGCGCTGAATATCCCCCAGTAGGGGGAGCCGTGCCGTGCATGCAACACCCCCCAAGAAATTCCGCCTGCGGGCGACCGTCCCCACCAGAAGAAGCGTGTCCGCCGCGTAGGATTTGCTTACAAACCCGGATGGGACGAGGAGAGGTCGATGAACGAGCACTTTCCGCGATGGCAAGGGGCCGTATTGCCGCGTCGTTCCGGCATCCGTAGACAGCGAATGCGAAACACCACCGTTCACCGAAACCGCACCTGAAGGTGCAGAGGACCAAGCTACATGCGGAACATCTTTCTTGCGTTGATCGTCGCCGTGCTGACGGGATGCACGACCCTCCAGCCGCCGATCCAGCCCGAGGTCTCGACCCAGTTCAAGCGCGAGAAGACCGCGGTTGCCTTCTTCGATCCGGTGGGGTCCATTCATTACTCGGAGGACGTATATCTGGTGCTGGCCGTTGCCCAGGTCTCGTCCGACTCCGACTACGCGGGCATCTGGGATAGCGACTCGGCGCTGACCCGGGTGCATGCCGACGAGTTTTCCAAGCTGGGCCTCAATGCCGCGCCGCTGAACGGCGAAGCCGGCATCGATGTGCCCAGGGAAGCCGTCGCACGCCAGAAGTCGCTGATGAAGGCGTTTCATGCGTCGAGGTCGAAGCCGGAAGGCGGGCCAGGCATCGCGCCCGAGTTCAAGGAAAGCCTGCGAGCGCACGGCTATGCCAATCTGATTCTGGTGAGCTGGTCTGGCTACTTCATGCACATCCCCACTTTGGGACTGGCACCTCGTCACTCGATCAACAACTCCTTCTGGGTCTACGACCTGCGTAAGGACCTGCCGCTCTGGTCGGGGGCATTTCCGGTGGCGCAAACCGTGACCTTGCCCAAGAACACTGGCAAGTCGTTCCTGGAAGAAAACGATCTGGCCGGATTGAAGTCCGAAACCGAAAAGCTGGCCCGCCAGCGCTATCGCACGAAAACCTTCGACGGAAAGCCGATGGTCAGCATCGGGCAAGCGATAGGTTTTCAGCGGGGAGATTGAGATGTCGAGCAGCTTTCGGTTGGCGGTATTCCTTCGCTCGTGGATGTACGTCGGCGCGCTTTTTCTCGTGGCATGCACCGGGGCGAACATCGGCCTGAAAACCGATTTCAAGGCAGCGCAGTTCGAGATCGGCAAGACCAGCCGCAAAGAGGTGATCGCACGGCTGGGCTTGCCCCAGAAGTCCATCGAGGATGCCGACGGAAACTCGCGCCTGATGTATGAGGGCGGTGCGAGGCTGACAGGGCTTTGCGTGGGTTGCGGCAATGCGGCTGCTTCGCCTGGCGCCCTCCCGCTTCTGGTCAACGACTCGATCGTTAAGAACGGGGCGGAGTACGTTTTCGACAAGACCGGCATCCTGATACGCAAATCCGAGCCCGAACCCGTGACCGGGCAGGTCAGCCCGATGCCTTAGCTGTCGCCGCGCGGCAGCCGTGGTGGAATACGCGGACATTGCTTCGTGTTCCAGGAAAGGATGTGCCTTGGCTTCCACCTCGAAACTGATACCGGCCGCGACCCTGGCGCTGGCCGTCCTGTCGATCGCCGCCTGCAGCGCGCCGCAGGCGCGTGAAGACAGTGCAACCGGCATCTGCCGGCCGGAGGCGGCGAGCGCCCTCGCGGGCAAGAACCGCATCGGCGATGCCGAGGCCCGGCAGTCGACCGGTGCTTCCCTCGTGCGCCAGCTAAAGCCCGGACAGCCCGCGACGATGGACTACCGGCGCGAGCGCGTGACGATCGAGACGGACCCGGCGACCGGCAAGATCGTTCGCGCCGCCTGCGGCTAGGGCAGGCGGCCCACGACGGTGCTGCGGTGGTTGGAACCCCCATGAAGATGAGCCGGGTCGGTACGGCTCCATTGATCCGATGTCGGCGACCTTGCATGTTGATCGCGATTGGAACGCACCGGGCGTCGAGTCGCTTGCTGGAGCGACGCAGCGACGTGACCATGGCGCGTTCATCGACAGCCTGAACTAACGCATTGCTATTGATGAGATGCGAGAGGACTTTCGGACCGCATCTGCCTCGCTAGCGAAGGAAAAACAGCCCGCTCATCGTGAGGCCAGTGGCCACGATGCCCCGCCGCAGCCACGCCACCGGCAGGCGCCGCGCGACGCGCGCGCCCGCATAACCACCAAGCGTCGCCGCACCCATCATGACCAGAGCCTCGCGCCAAGCGATGAGGCCGCCCCAGGCATAAAGCGACACCGCGATCAGCGTGAGCAGCGCCGAAACCTGGTTCTTCAGACCATTCATCGCGTGCAGGTTCTTCTGGCCCAGCAGGCCGAACAGGGCCAGCAGCAAGATGCCCAATCCGCCATTGAAATAGCCCCCATAGGCCGTGACAGCGAACACGCCGAGCATCGCAGGAACGGGCCGCGCGGCCTCTGGCTTGTCCGCCGCTGCAAGGCGCGGGCTTGCCATGAACAAGAAGGTCGCCAGCAGCAACAGCCACGGCACCACGCGGCGGAAAGTGGCGTCCGGGGTCAGCAACAGCAGCATGGCACCCGTGCTGCCGCCCAACAGGCACAGCAGTCCGAGCCGCAGCGCCGAGAGCCCGGGCGGAGGCTGGGTGTCGGCACGAAAACCCCATGCGCCCGCGATGTAGCCGGGCAACAGCGCCAGCGTGCCCGTCGCGTTGGCGCTGACCGCCGGGATGCCGGTGAGCACCAACGCCGGCAAGGTCAGGAAGCTGCCGCCGCCAGCCACCGCGTTCAGCGCACCGGCGACAAAGGCCGCGACGATCAGCAGTGTCGTGTCGAAGAGCATGAAGCGGCCCTCAGGCGAAACCGCAGGCTTCGTCGAACGACAGGCGCGGGTGACGCTCGAACAGCTTTGCAGGGTCGCCGTGGCCCAGGTTGCACAGAAAGTTGGTCTTCACCGTCGTTCCGGCCCAGAAGGCTTGGTCGAGTGCCTCGGCATCGAAGCCCGACATCGGCCCACAGTCGAGCCCGATCGCCCGCGCGGCCAGGATGAAGTAGCCGGCCTGCAGGCTCGCGTTGCGAAACGCGGTAGTCGCCGCATGGGCTTCCCTGCCGGGTCCCCGGAAGCTGTCCTGCATCGAAGGGTTGTGCGGAAACAGGCGCGGCAGCTCGCGATGGAATGCCGTGTCGAAGCCGATGATGGCCGTGACAGGCGCCGTCATCGTCTTGTCGACATTGCCGGGCGACAACAGCGGCCGCAGTCGCTCGCGCCCTTCGTCGGTTTGCACGAACAGCACACGCATCGGCGAGCAGTTGGCCGAGGTCGGGCCCCACTTCACGAGTTCGTAGATCTGGCGCAGCTGTGCTTCGCTCACGCGCCGCGGCAGCCAGCTGTTGTGGGACCGGGCCTGCCGGAAGAGGCAGTCGAGAGCGCTGTCGGAAATCATGAGACGGTAGGAGGAATGCGAGTGGAAGTGGAAGCAGAGGTTGGCGTGTCAAAGGACTGCATCAGGCGCAGCGCGGCCAAGGCGATGGCGCCGTCGGGTTGCGTCAGCGCCTCCAGGATCGTGAAGTGGTCGAGGCCCGGACACGCGACGTGGCCTGCATGCACATGACGCCAGCTGTCGCGAATGACATCGAACTGCGCGTGAAAACCCGGGTTTTCGTCGTTGCCAAGCGCGGTGAGCAGCGGCGCTGCAGTGAGCGGTTGACGCAGGGCGGGGCTCAGTGCGGGCACGCTGAGCGACGTGAAGCGCGTGGCCTCCACCACCGACGGCACCTGCAGCAATGGGCGCAGGTCGTACAGCGCGCTCACGCACACCGCGGCGGCAACGCAGCGCTCGGTGACGAGCAGCATCGCCGCCAGATGGCCGCCGGCCGAATGCCCGCAGGCGAAGAGTCGCCCGGCCGGCGCCTCCCATTCGGCGTGGTGCGCTGCCAGCCACCTCGCTGCGCGCCGCACCTGCGCGACGATGGTTTCCACGTTCACCCCGGGGCACAACGCGTAGTTGACCACCGCCACCGCGTAGCCGGCCGCAGTGAAGGCCGGCGCGACGTGCGAGGCATCGGACTTGTCGAGCGAGCGCCAGTAGCCGCCATGGATGTACATCAGCGTGCCGCGCGGACGCCCCGCAGGCAGGAACAGGTCGAGCCGTTCCATCGGGTGCGGGCCGTAGCCCATGTCCAGCCGGCAGGGGGCGCTGTTGCGCACCGCGGCCGATGCGCGCGCCCAGCCCTCGAAGATGCGCGGGTAGTGCGGAACAGCCAGGCGCGCGTTGTACAGCCGCTCGCCTTCCGGCAGCGGCGTGGCGTGGGTGGTCATCGGGTAACGGCTAGGCGGCCGCCGCGATGCGCGTCACCACGGCCGCGAGGTCGGCGCGCACCTTGTCGGACAACGCCGCAATGGGCGGACGCGTCGGTCCGGCACCGCGGCCCGCCAGGGTCATGGCCTCCTTGATGACCACCGGGAACGAGCCCCAGGCCCAGGCCGCGCGCAGGGGCGCGAACACGTTCGACAGACGCAACGCCTCGTCATGGTTGCCGGCGCGCAGTGCGTCGTACATGCGCACCATGAGCTCGGGAAACACGTTCGCCGCCGGGGAAATCGTGCCTTGCGCGCCATGGAACATCATCGACAGCGCGATGGTGTCGCGGCCGGAGAACAGCAGTGCGGGGCGCGGGGCAGTCAGCAGGTACTCGATCGATTGCGTCAGATCGCCGCCCGAGTCCTTCATGCCCACGATGTTGTCGGCCGCTTGCATGCAGCGCGCGAGCGTGGCCGGCAACACGTTGACGCTGGTGCGAGGCGGGTTGTTGTAGAGCATCACCGGCAGCTTCGTGGCCTTGGCCACGGCGATGTAATGCGCCGCCAGCTCGTCCTGCGTGGGCTGAACGAAGTACGGCGTGATCACCAGCGCCAGGTCGGCCCCCATGGCTTCCGCTGCCTGCGTGAGCGCGATGGCCTGGCGCGTGGTGGCGCCCCCGGTGCCCGCATAGAGCGGCACGCGGCCGTCGATGGCGCGCATCGAGAGTTCCAGCAGGCGGATGTGCTCCGCGGTGTCGAGTGCGAAGAACTCGCCCTGGCTGCCGGCCACCGAGATGCCGTGCACACCGGCCCGGATGTAGCTTTCGATCAACTCGCCGACGCGTCCTTCGTCGAGCCGATGGTCCGGGGTGAAGGGGGTGGCCATGGCCGGCACGACCCCGTGGAATTTGGAGAGGTTCAAGAAAATGGCTCCGGAAAATGGAAGTCGTCTGGCGCGTCAGTCCACGCCCATCAGGTGACCCAACTGCACCACGTAGTGGCCAAAGGCGGCCGCCTCCTTGGTGGTGCGCGGATCGCGTGGGCGGGGCAGGTCGATGCGGATGTCCTCGACCACGCGGCCCGGCCGTTCGGACATCACGAGCACCCGGTCCGACAGAAATACCGCCTCCGAAATGCTGTGTGTGATGAGGATCACCGTCTGCCGCATCTCCTGCCAGAGGCGCAGCAGTTCGACATTGAGCTGGTCGCGCGTGAGCGCATCGAGCGCACCGAAGGGCTCGTCCAGCAGCAGCACCTTGGGTCGCATCACCAGGATCTGGCCGAGCGCCGCGCGCTGCCGCATGCCGCCGGAAAGTTCGTGCGGATAGTTGCGACGAAACTTCTCCAGCTTCAGGATCGGCAGCAGCGACTCGACGCGCTCGTCGATGTCTCGCTTGGGCAGTTTGCGCACCTCGGCGGCCAGGCGGATGTTGGCCTCCACGGTTTCCCAGGGCAGCATGTTGTGCGTCTGGAAGACCACGCCGACATCGTCGGACATGCGCGTTTGCGAGTGCTCGAACACGCGCACGTCGCCGCCCGCATCGGGCTGGATCAGCCCGGCCACGATGCGCAGCAGGGTGCTCTTGCCGCAGCCGCTGGGCCCGAGGATCGAGACGAACTCGCCGCGCGGGACCGTGAAGTCCACCTGCTCCAGCGCACGAACGCCCTCTCGCGTGTCGAAGGTCTTGGCCACCTGGCTGACGCGGATCGCCGCGACGCCGGCGTGCAGCGCGGCCTCACCGGTTGCAACGGCGCCAGGTTTCACTTCTTCGCTCCGACCCATCCCCCTTCGGAGATGTCGAAGACCACCCCGTCGAGGTCGCGAAACTTCATCTCGTAGTACAGGCTCTTCTTGTCGTGCGGCAGGTCCATGAAGAAGGTGCCGCCGTTGTCCTCGATGACCTTGCGCTGCGCGTCAAGGTCGTCGCACCAGAAGCCGAAGTGGTGTGTGCCGATCCAGTCCTTGCCGCGCTCGAGGCCGGCTGCTTCGTCGGTCTTGTAGTTCAGCAGTGCCAGGCAGATGGTGCCGTCCGAGAGGTACACGCCATCGGCGATGGGCGAGTGGGTGGGCTCGACGATGGTGAGCCCGAAGACTTCGCTGTAGAACCTCGCGGCCTTGTGCGGATCTGGAACCGCAACGGCGATGTGACGTAGTTTGGCCATGGGATGTCTCCTGAAGTTGAAATGGGAAAAGGGAATAAAGAGGCGCGAACGGCTGCTCAGAGCCCGCGCCACCAGACACGCTTGGCGGCCAGCTCGACCAGAACGTAGAGCAGGCCGGCGACCACCGAGATCACCACCAGCGCTGCAAACAGGTAGTCGGTGCGCGCATTGGCGTTGGCTTCGAGGATCAGGTGGCCGAGCCCGCGCTCGGAGCCGACGAACTCGCCCACGATGGCGCCGATGACGGCCAGCGGCATCGCCGACTTGCAGCCGTCCATGATCGACGGCAGCGCCGAGGGCACGTAGAGGCGGCCGAAGGTCGTCCAGGCCGGCGCGCGTATCGCGCGGAAGTGCTCGACCAGGTGCGCCGGCGTGCCGGCCAGTCCGCCCATGGTGGCGATCACCACGGGGAAGAAGGCGAAGAGGAACGCCATCAGGATCTTCGAGGTGTCGCCGTAGCCGAACCAGATCACCATGAGCGGTGCCAGCGCGATCTTGGGCAGGCCCTGGAACACGACGATCAGCGGGTACAGCATGCGGCGCACGAGCGGCACTGCGTGGATGGCCAGCCCGAGCAGCACGCCGCCGAGCACGGCCAGTGCGAAGCCGGCCAGCACTTCCTGTGTCGTGACCCACGACTGCGCCAGCAGTGCCATGCGGTTGGTCCACAGGCTGTCGAGCACCTGCGACAGCGGCGGCAGCAGGTAGCGCTTGATGCCGAACAGGTCGACCGACTTCTCCCACAGGACGGCCAGCAGAACGAAGAGCAGCGCGGGGTCGGTGAAGCGTCGCCAGGCTTCGGAACGCGGGAGGGGTTGGTTCATGGGTCTTGTCTCCGGATCTCTGTCTTTTTCGTCGTCTTGTCTTTTTTCTAGGCGGGGCTCGGTGTGCCGCGCTCAGCGCTTGGGACCCCATTCGGGCGGCGGCACCACGAACCTGTCGAAGTGCCACTGGTCGAAGGCTGCGAGGTCGTTTTTCCACACACGCGGCGTGTAGGGCTGCGCAGGCGTGACCTGCACCATCTCCGCGTAGAACTCGCAGTAGTTGCCGTCGGGGTCCTTGAACACCAGGAACAGGTTCTCCCCGGGGCCGTGCTTGCCGATGCCGCGCACGATGTCCACGCCCTTCTCCTGCAGGTAGCGCGCGGCCTCCTCGATCTCGGCGAGCGAGCCGAGTTGGTAGGAAAAGTGTTCGAGCCCCGGGCGGCCTGGCACGTAGGTCGCGCCGTGCTGCGGGTCGCCGGGCGGGATCTGCGCGAGCGCCAGGTCGTGATGGTCCTGGCCGCAGCGCAGAAAGGCCATCTGATCCTCGATGTGGTCCGACACTTCGAGGCCGACGATCTCCGTATAGAAGCGTACCGAGGCCTGCAGGTCGCGCACATTGAGCACGACGTGTCCCAGGCGTTGGGGACGGGGGCGGGTGGGCATCGAGGGTTCCTTCATGGCGTGAGCATTTCGTTGGTGTAGGTGTCCTGTGGCTTCACCTTGCCGTTCAGGGCGAAAGCCTTGTCGACGAATTGCACGGTGGCCCGCATGCGGTCTTCGCGCAGGTAACCCAGCCCATTGGCCTTGACCTGGGGATCGACCAGCAGATCGCTCATGTCCTTGATCTGCGCGAGTGCCACGGCGCGGTCGGTGGTGGGGAAGGCTTTGACCATGAGGTCGGCCGCCTTTTCGGGATTGGCGAGTGCGTAGGCGTAGCCCCGGTAGGAGGCGCGCAGGAACTTCTTCACCACCTCGGGCCGCTTGCGGATGACGTCCTCGCTGGCCGCGAAGCCGCTGCCGTAGGCATCGAGCCCGAAGTCGCTGTACTCGATCCAGCCCAGGGTGACGCCGGCGGCGTTTGCCTGCTTCTGCGTGACGGCGCGGTTGCTTGCTCGCCAGCACTCGGCCAGGTCGATGCGCCCTTCGATGAGCGATGCGTCGACCACCGCGGGGTCCATGCGCAGCAACCGTACGGTGTCCTTGGGCTGGCCGTTCTGTTCCAGCCATGCGGGCACCACGTTGTGCACCGGTGAGGCCGAGCCGCCGCCGAGCAGCAGACCCTTCATGTCGGCCGGCGTCTTCGGCTGGTGCCGCTTGATATCGAAGCAGATGCCGGCCGGCCAGCGCGTGTTGAGCGCGCCGATCATGCGGATCTTGCCGCCGTTGGCGCGGTTGAGCACCAGGCTGATCGGGTCGACGTAGCCGAACTCGAACTGGCCCTGGTCGAGCTCATTGGCCGTGCGATTGCCGCCGTAGCCGCGCACGATGTTGGCCTCGAGTCCGAGTTCGCGGAAGAAGCCCTGCTCCTTGGCGACGATCACGCCGATGGAGCTGCCCTGCGGCAGCCAAGCCATGTTGTAGGTGATCTTTTCCTGCGCGACGGCGGCGCTCGCGGCCACGAGCAGCGCCGCGGTGACGGCGCCCGTCAACGCGCGCGCCAGGACCGTGGTGAATCCTCTGCGAGGTGGGTGCATGTTCTTGTCTCCATACGTTGTCGTTGTTCTCTGAAAGGGGCCGTGTGGCCCCCGGTGCGGGCGCTTAGACGCGCTCTGCTTGCACCTGGTTGGACAGCCGTCCGATGCCTTCGATGCTCGCGACCAGCTTGTCGCCCGCGTTGAGGTAGACGCCGCGGCCCATGCCCACGCCGGTCGGCGTACCGGTGGCGACCACGTCGCCGGGCTCGAGCGTGACGATGGTCGACAGGTAGGCGATCTGCTCGCGCACCGTCCAGATCATGTTGGCCGTGCTGTCCTGCTGCATCGGCTCGCCATTGACGTCCAGGCGCATGTTCACCGCCTGCGGGTCGGGGATCTGCCAGGCCGGCACGAGCCACGGGCCGATGGGCGCAAAGGTGTCGTGGCACTTGCCCTGGAACCAGTCGTGCTTGAACGGGTAGTCGCCGCGGATGTTGAGGTCGCGCGCCGAGATGTCGTTGACGATGGTGTAGCAGGCCACCGCGTCGAGCGCGTCTTCGACGGCCACGCGCCGGCAGCGCTTGCCGATGACGGCGGCCAGCTCCACTTCCCAGTCGAGTTTGGTGGTCTCGGGCGGCATCTGAATGGTCTCGCCGTCGCCAATGACGGTGTTCGACAGCTTCAGGAACATGTACGGCTTGCTCTGCGATTTGGCGGCCAGCACGGTGCCCATTTCATTGGCGTGCGATGCGTAGTTGGAGGCCGCGCAGAAGATGCGGTTGGGAACGTAGGGCGCGGCCACGGCCGATACGCCGCCCTCCACGGGAGCGATCGCACCCGATGTCGCGAGCGATGCTGCCACGGGCGTCGCGGTGCGTAGCCAGGTCTGCGCTGTGGCCCAGTCTTGAAGCATTGCCTCCACGCCTCCCGCGAGCCAGGCCGGCGGAATGGCCGGCAAGCCCGCGCCCAATGCCGCTTCAAGGTCGTAAAGCTGGCTGTCGATCACCAGGGCAGGGGCGAGGCGTTCGGTGCGGCGGTAAGTGGCAAGCGCAATCCAGGTCATTGAAGTCTCCGATTTATTGATGAAGCGAAATTCGCAGGCTTAATTTTGCACTCAGTATCTGCAAATTGTGTGCAATTTTATGGTTTGGTGCACGAAGGCGTCAAGACCTTGTTCTTTGACGCTGGCGGCGGACACGCGCAGAGCGCGACCGTGCGCTCCGAACAGTCCGTAGGAAGGCAAGGGAAGGGGCGGAGCGCACGCTGCGGAAAGCGCGCGGTGGGAGACCATGGGTTGGAGCGCGGGCTGCCGATGCGGCATGGGCGGCATGGGCGAGCGATGTGCGGGCCGGTGCCCCGTGCTCGAATCGGAATGCGGCGGACGGTCTTACGCCACGAAGAAGCTACGCGAAGTGAACGGTGTCAGGCGTTGTCGCAGGCCGAACGCCCAGTCGTGCTGGTGCACGCTCGCCGGCTTTTCGACATCTTGCGCATCTTGCTGGATAGCTGGTCACGGAGCGCGCCTCTACGCTCCCGGGGAGGTCCCCAGGGGAAATAGGACAGGGGGAAAGAAGAGCATGGACTGCCAGATGAGCGTGCAAAGGACGCCATGCAGTGGATGCGAAGTGCCGAGCTTGTGCCCGCGAGGGATCAGGCGGCGGTGCTGGAGGGCGAGCTTCGGGCGTCGTTGCCGAAATGCTGCAGCACGTTCATGGCGGAGTTCGCGGCGTGGCTGTGCATGGCCGCCGCGGCAGCGTCGCCGTCGTGGGCGAGCAGTGCGGTGACCAGTGCCTCGTGCTCCACATGGGAATGCTGCAAGCGGTTTTCCGCAACGAAGAAACCGCGCGAACGGAATGGTGCCAGCCGTTGCCGCAGGCCGAGGGCCAGGTCTTGCAGGGTCTTGTTGCGAGCGCCGGCGTAGATGAGGGCGTGGAACTCGTCGTTGAACTCGGCATAAGCCTTGGCGTCTCCGGCGGCCGCTGCCTTGGCGGCTTGCTGATGGACGAACTCGATCCGCTTGCGTTCCGAGGGGGCGGCCCGCAGCGCACATAGCTTGGCGCACAGTGCCTCGATTTCGCCCGAAGCCTCGAAGAGGCCATCCAGGTCGGCTGGCGCCATTGCCGCCACCGAGAAGCCGCGGCGCGGCAGATGCTCGACCAGCCGGGTCGACGCCAGCTGGCGCAGTGCGTCCCGCACCGGGCTGCGCGAAACGCCGAAGCGCGTGGCAATCGATTGCTCGTCCAGCCTTTCGCCAGGCTGGAACCGGCGAAGCACGATTTCCTCGGCAAGCCGGTCCGAGATCGTCTGGGACAGCGTTTTTCCAGGCTCGTTTTCCATGATCTTGTGCAGGGGCAGGCCGCCGCCCGGAGGCGAGTGGCCGACGAGTTGTCGACAAAATTCTATTTTCGCATGCAAAACGATCGTCGAGGCTGCGGCTATCGAGCTGGCGTGATCGAAGCGCGGGTGGGCGAGTGATTCTGATGGGCGGCGTTGGCATGGTGCGCTGGGACGAGTTCTCGTTGCCCTCCCCTGGCTTGCCGGCGGCATGAACATGCGCGGCGCGTGGCCGTGCGTCGTCCCCGCACGACTGAACGCCGGGCTGCGATTTCAGTCCTGCCGGCTGTAGTCCGTGGCGCCGCATGTCGGAAGAATCGTCGGGCTCCGAGTTCGCCCGCGCAAAGCCTTCCGATGTCCACGCTCCCCACCTTCACCGCCGCCTGCGGTCTCGCACCCAAGGGCTCCTCCGTGCCACAGGCCCAGGCATCGCGTGCCTGGAGCGTGCATGCGCCCTTCGTCGCGCTGCTGCTCGAGCACACGCGGCCCGCCATCGTCGTCGACCTCGGCGCGGAGGGCGGCGTGCCGGCTGCCACCTTCAGGCAGTCCACCGCGCGCGGCACGGCCTGCCATACGGTGGACACGCGGCTCGCGGGCCACCGCGAGGCGGCCGCGGCCTTCGCGGACGGCAGCATCGACCTGCTGCATGTCGATGCCGGCGACCCGGCGCGGCTGGCCACGCTGGACCTCGCGCCGTGGCGCGCCAAGCTCGGCCCGCGGGCGCTCGTGCTGGTGCACGGCACTCGCGCCGGCCGCAAGCTGCGCCGCCTCTGGGCGCTGCTTCGGCAGCGCCATCCGTCCTTCGAATTCGAACAGGGCCTGGGGCTCGGCGTGCTGTGTCTCGGGCCGCGCGTGCCGCCGCTCGACGGCGTGCTCGCGCGCAGGATCGAGGGCCTGGTGCAGGAGCTGGAACGGCTGCGCAGCCATGCCGCGGAAGTCACGGCCAAGCGCGAGCGGGCCGAGGAAATGCTCGAGACCCGGCACTTCGAATCGCTCGAGAAGGACGTGGAGATTGCCGAGCGCGATGCACGCATCCTCGCGCTGAAGGCGCACGCCGCGGCGCAGGCCGCGCGCATCGACGGCTTCGAAGCCAGCCTCGGATTGCAGCTGGTGCTGTTCTACGGAAGGATGCGGCTGCGCGTCTTTCCGGCGGGTACCCGCCACGGCGATTTCTACGAGCGGCGCCGCGCGCAGCTGCTGCGGTGGACCCGGCACTGGGTCGCGCATCGATCGACCGGGCGCGCCCGCCCGTCGCTCGACACCATCGCCGCGCTGCCGTCGCGCGATCCCGCGCGGCACCGGCCCTGGCTCGCGCCGCTCACGCCCTTGTCGCGCCAGAGCCTGGGCGCGCGCATCCTCATCGTCGCCGAGCTGTCGATACCGGCCTGCAAGCGCTACCGCGTCGACCAGAAGGTCGACATGTTCGAGCACCTGGGCCTCGAGACCACGGTGCTCAGCTGGCGCGACGCCGAGGCCTGCCGCGCGGCCCTGCCGTTCCATGGCCTGCTGATCTTCTACC
The DNA here is from genome assembly GCF_047325085.1 of Variovorax sp. Varisp41. Taxonomy (NCBI): domain Bacteria; kingdom Pseudomonadati; phylum Pseudomonadota; class Betaproteobacteria; order Burkholderiales; family Comamonadaceae; genus Variovorax; species Variovorax sp. Varisp41. The sequence continues at coordinate 1,205,801 of NZ_CP168541.1, read as the reverse complement.
GCGTGCCGGCCGCGCCGCACATGGTGCTGCTGGCGACCGAGGCCCGGCGGCTGGGCGTGCCCAGCTTCTTCGACGTGGACGACCTGATCTTCGATTGGGACGCCTATCGCCGGCAACTGCTCGCCTCGGGCGCTCCGTCCGATCGCATGGCATCGTCGAAGGAGACGACGGCGCAGTACCGGCAGATGCTGAGCCACTGCCAGCATGGCATCGGGAGCACAGCCGCGATCGCGCGCAGCATGGGCGAGATCGTTCCGGGCAAGACGCACGTGGTGCCGAATGCCCTGGACGAGGGCATCCTCGCGCTCGCCGCGGAACTCGAGCGGCGTCCGGTCAGGACCGATCCGCGCTTCGTCACCATCGGCTACGGCAGCGGCTCGCGCACGCACGACGGCGACTTCGGCATCGTGGCATCCGCGCTGCTGGCCGTGATGCAGCGCCACCCGCAGGTGCGGCTCGCCATCCATGGCCCGCTCGAGCTGCCGGCGCCGTTCCGGCGTTTCGCCGACCGGGTGTTCCAGATCCCGTTCCTGCAGGGCGACGACTACCTGCGCGCGCTCGCCTCGTGGCAGATCAGCATCGCGCCGCTCGAGGACAGCCTGTTCAACGAAGCCAAGAGCAACATCAAGTTCATCGAGGCGGCGATCCTCGGCGTGCCGAGCATCTGCTCGGGCACGGGGCCGTTCCGCGAAGGCATCGAGCATGGTCGCACGGGCCTGATCGCCGACACGCCCGAGGAATGGGAGGCGGCCCTGACCCGGCTGGTGCTCGATGCCGGCCTGCGCCACGGCATCGCGGAGGAAGCCCGTCGCAGCGTGCTCTCGCGCTATCACCCGCAGGTGGTGGCCGCGCGGCAGCTGCAGCAGGTGGTCGGGCCGCTGCTGCCGGCGCCCGCCACGCGCCTCAAGGTGCTGGCCGTGAACGTGCTGTTCGCCCCGGTGAGCTTCGGCGGCGCGACCGTGGTCGCGGAGCAGCTGTGCCGCCGGCTGCAGGCCGACGGCTGCGACGTCACCGTCTTCACCGCCATCCTGGGCTCGGAGCTCGAGCCGTACAGTGTGATGCGCTACGAGGTCGACGGATTGCCGGTGATCGCCGTGCAGGTGGCCGACGACACGCAGCGCGCGCTCGACTACGACGATCCGCAAGTGGGCGAGATCTTCGCGCGGCTGCTGAAATCGCTGCGGCCCGATGTCGTGCATTTCCATTCGGTGCAGCGGCTCGGCGCGACGATGGCCCATGCCTGCGTGGAGGCCGGCGTGCCCTACGCCATCACGCTGCACGACGCCTGGTGGCTGTGCGAGCGCCAGTTCATGGTGCAGGACAACGGCGTGTACTGCAACCAGAAGGCGATCGACCTGCGCGCCTGTTCCAAGTGCGTGCCGGACAGCGGCTTCACCTTCAAGCGCAGGTTCTTCCTCGGCGACGTGCTCGACCGTGCGAGCCTGCTGCTGGCGCCCAGCGAATTCCAGCGCGATCTCTACGTGGCGAACGGCGTCGCGCCGCAGCAGATCGCGGTGAACCGCAATGGCGTGCCGCTGCCCGCGCGCCCGCGGCCGGCGCGTCGGCCCGGATCGCCGCCGCGCATGGCCTACCTCGGCGGCCGCGCGGTGCACAAGGGCTACTTCTGGCTCCAGCAGGTGCTGGAGGGCATGCGCGTGGGCGGCTACGAACTGGTCATCACCGACATCGCGTTGCGTACCGGGGCGGCGTCCGTCGCCGCCACCGAGTGGCGCGTGTCGGGCCAGGTGCGCGTGGTGGCGCCCTTCGAGCAGGCCGGGATGGACGCGTTCTACGACGACATCGACGTGCTGCTCGTGCCCTCGCTGTGGAAGGAGAGCTTCGGCCTGGTGGTGCGCGAGGCACTGGCCCGCGGCATCTGGGTGATCGCGACCGCGGCGGGCGGGGTGGTCGAGGACATCGTGGACGGCGTCAACGGGCGCGTGGTCGAGATCGGCGACACCGACGCTTTCCGGGGTGCGATCGAAGACGCGCTGGCCAGCCCCGATCGCCTGCCGGCCGGCGGCGTCAACGCGATGCTGCCGCGCATCCGCGGCTACGACGAGCAGGCCGCCGAGCTCAAGGCCTACCTGCAGCGCATCGCCGCCGCGCCGGCCGCGGCCCGCGTCGTGGGCACCACCCGGCGCGCATGGCGCCCATCGGTGATCCCGATCGCCGCCCACGGCCCCGGCGCCTGAGGCGTAGACCGAATGGCCGATCCGAAAACCGGGGCCGTACTCACGGATGGGAGGGGCCGGCGGCAGGGGAAGGGCTTACAAATCGCGGGTGGGTTCCTCAGGCCCATGCCACCATCCCTTCACCACGAATTCATGCTCTGGATGTCCTTCTCCTGCCGGCGCGGACAGACCCCGTCCTCGCCGTCGCCGCGTGCCGCATCGCGTCGGCCCGAGCGGGCATCGGAGCGCTGGCGGCACGGGGACTCGGCGGCGCTCGCGGCCTTGATGGCCAAGGAGGCGCTTCGTCTCCCGGTGCCCGATGACGCACCCATCGAGCCCGCGCCCGAGTCCCTGGTCCAGAGCATGCGCTTCGAGCCGGCCCTGCATTTCCAGGTCGAGCTCGGTCCCCGCTTCTGCGTTCGCGTCGAGAGCCGGCGGCGCACGCCGCTGTACGTGGTCGGCGGCCGCGATTGCTGGCTGCAGGTAGGCAGGGAGCCGGCGCTGCACCTGCGGCATGGCGACGTCGTCTTCCTGCCGCACGGCGATGCGCACCGTGTCTTCTCGGACCCTGGCCTCCCCGCATCGAGCCTCGATGAACTGCTGACGCATTCCGCCGGCGCCACCAGTGCCGAGCGGCACGCGCCGGCGGGCGGCGAGCACAGCGTATGGAGCGGCGGCTTCTACCGATCGGTGGAACTGGCCGCCCATCCGCTGGTGGCATCGCTGCCGCCCGTGCTGCATCTGCGCGCAGCGGACGCCGCGCCCTGGCTGCGCGCCATGGCGGACGCGGTGCGCTGGATGGCCGACCGCAGGGCCGGCGGCAACGGCGTGGGCGTGACCGAGCTGCTGGGTGCGTTGATGCAGCACGCCGTGCTGGCCTGGTTGCGCAGGCCGGAGGTGGCCATGCCCATCGCGGGTGCCTCGGGCCCCGACCTTTCCGATGCGAGGTTGCTCACGGCGCTCGAGGCAATCCACGCCCGTCCCGCGGACCCATGGACGCTGGAATCGCTCGCGGCGCTGTGCCACATGAGCCGCACGGCCTTCGCCACGCGATTCCGCGCGCAGATGAATCTCTCGCCGATGCAGTACCTGGCGCGCTGGCGCATCCACCTGGCGTCGCGGCTGCTGCGCGAACGCCGGCTGACCCTGCAGCAGGCGGCCGACGCGGTGGGCTACTCGACCGGCGCGATCCTCGCGCGTGCCTACAAGCGCGAACTCGGGACCTGGCCGTCGCAGGCGGGCTGAGGGCGCGGCACCTCGCCTGCCGTGCGGGACCACGCAGGGGACGAGGCGTGCGATTCGTGCAACGGTAAGAAGAAATTCTTCTGCCGGTCGATCGACGCCATCCGGGACCGCGCGTCTCCCACGTAAGATTCGGTTTACATACAAAACTACACAGGGGACGAGGAGAGAGGTCGACGCACGGAGCCCGCAGGCTCGCGCTGGTCGTGCCAGCGGCATGGGCGTCCCTTGCGACCGCAAGCGCATGCACCGCCGAGTCGCTTTCCCGCCCCGACAAGAAATCAATGAACAGATCGCTTCGTCTGCTGCCGACCGTGCTCGGAATCTCGGCCATCCTGGCCTCGTGCGGTGGAGGCGGAAGCGACGGCTATGCCGGACTGCCGCCGGCCACGGCGGCCGCGCTGGCGGGCATCGAGGGGGCTCGCAACCCGCCTGCGACCGTGCCCGATCCCGCCACGGAACAACCGGCCACCCGCCCGATGCAGACGACGCCCTACACCTTCCTGTTGGGGAACGTCGATGCAAGCGGCTTCGATGCCTTCACGACGGAACTCACGAGTCCCGCTTTCGCCGGCTACCTGCTGGATCGGATCGTCTTCGTCGATGCCTCGGCGCGCGGCCAATGGCGAGCGATCTACCAGCGCAAGGGCCAGACGGCCCGCTACGACCATCGCTTCGTCTCGACGGGCGCGCCGCTGACGCTGGCCGATTTCCAGGCGCAGGGCGCGGAGGGCTATCGCCTCACGCCCAGCGGCGGTACCTCGCCGAAGAACGTCTTCAGCAAGGTGACGGGTGAGGCGATCCAGTACGAGTACGTGGACGCGATCAAGGTCCCCCTCATGGCCGGAAGCCCGGAGGAGTTGCTCCGGCCGCTCAACGACCTGGGCAAGCTCGGCTATTGCGGCACCCAGGTTCGGGGCGCGGGCCTTGCCCTGGTGAAGGAGACGCCATCGACCGCTCGCTGCGTCTTCGAGCTGGTGACCGCCAAGTCCGGCGGGAGCACCGGCTTCGTCGCGGAGCAGAACGAGCAGGGCGCCAAGGGTTCTGTGTTCGTGACATCGGCCCTCGTCGCCGAGAAGCTGGTGAACCTCTACGTTCGAGACGAGGCGCAGGCATCGAGCTTCAAGTTCAAGGCGGTGGACGTGACGACGGCGGCCAGGCCGAACACCATCGAACAAGCGGCGGAGCTGATGGCCATCCTCAACCGCGAAGGCGCGACGGGGGCCAGGCCCTGGCGGAGCTACGACGATGGTGGCCGTCCCTACATCGTCTTCATGACGGCATTCGATTGCCGCGGGCTGCTTTGCTAACGCGGCCCTTTTGACGTTCATCGTCGCGGCCCCGCGATGATCTTCTCGGCGAAGCAGGGCCGGAAGATCGCGATCGCCGCGGCAGGCGGCTGGCGCGACGCGGGCTACTGCCGCCCCGCCGCCTTCACCGTGTCCTCCACCCGCCCCAGTTCGGCCTGCGTCTGCGGCCCGGCATTGCGCGCACGCACGCCCGGCAGCACCCGGTTGGCCGCGGCGATTTCCGTCGGCGTCCACGCGCGCGGATCCGTGCGCGACAGGAAATAGAGAACGTTGATCAACCCGCTCGGCGACAGCTTGTCGACCTGGCTCGCATCGAGCAGCTTCAACGCCAGCGAAATGGCCTCGGCCGAATCGTTGAAGTCGCGCTGCAGGCGACCGGTCGCGCGGCGGCGCTCGTCGGCACCGGCGGCATTCACCTGCGACACCAGCCGCACGAGTTCGGCGTTCTCGATGTTGGCGATGGTGGCCACGCCCTGCGCCGCGGCCTTGCGGACCTGTTCATCGGGCGACTGCTGCAGCCCGGCGAGCAGGCCCTCGGCTTCTTCCTTGGAGAGCGCGAGCCGCACCATGGCCAGTGCCGCGTTGCGCTTGGAGCCGTCGGTCGCACTGAGTTCGGGCACGAGGCCATAGACCCACTTGTAGCGCTCGACCCGCTCCTTGGATTCCTCCACGCTGGTGCTGCGCCGGCGCAGTTCGGCGTCGAGCGCGGCGGTCTGCATCTTGAGGTCCGCCTCGCGCTGATCGATCTGCTGCTTGGTCTGGGCGTTCCAGGCCGTGAGCGCGACGGTGACCAGCGACCCCGCAATGCCCACCGCGGTGGTGGCCCGTTCCAGCCACGATTTCTGGGAAGGAAGATCGCTCATGGGGAACCGGACGCGAAGTCCGCCGTGCCGCAGGGAACCTGCCGATGGGCGCGACGGTAAGGCGCGCGCCCGGCACCGACCATCCTCCCGAGGAAGTAGAGCAAGCGGGATATTGGCGTGGGATGGCGACGGTGAAAGACTCGAACCCACAACAACAAGAACATGACCTGCATGCAACGGCGAGCAGGTCAGTCGCACGGTGGATTCGATGTCGATTCGATCAACTTGGGGGTCCATGCCATGCAATATCCCGGCCGCGTCATCAAGCAGGGCGAAACCGATGCCCGCATCGTCAAGGAACTCAAGAACCGGTTGAACAGGGTGCTGGTCCTGAAGGGTGGCGAAGCGGTCAGGCTCGATCCCCAGCAGCCGAGCTTCGGTCCGATGATGAAGAGCGCGGTCAAGCTGTTCCAGTCGCGCAGCGTGGACAGCGAAGGCAATGCGCTGAAGATCGACGGCGAGGTCGGCAGCATCACCTGGGCGGCCCTGTTCGGCGACGACCAGGTGCCCGTGGCCACCAGCACCACGGACGATCTGCTGAAGGTCGCACTGGTGGTTGCGTCGGGCGAGGAAGCGCGCCAGGTGCGCGAAGTGCCGCCCGGCTCCAACCGGGGGCCGGACGTGGAGGCCTACCTGCGCAGCACCGGGCTCGGCGGCGGACACTCGTGGTGCGCGGCCTACGTCTACTGGTGCTTCGAGCAGGCGGCCCGGCAGCTCGGCCGTGCCAACCCCCTGTTCAAGACCGCGGGCTGCCTCGCGCACTGGAACGGCGCGCCTTCCAAGGGCGCGCGCCGCATCAACGCATCCGCGGCCAAGGCCGACCCGGCCGTGCTGCAGCCCGGCATGATCTTCATCATGGACCATGGTGGCGGCCTGGGTCACACCGGCCTGGTCGAGAGCGTGACGGGCGGGATCATGACGACGCTCGAGGGCAATTCGAATGTGGGCGGATCGCGCGAAGGGATCGGCGTGTTCAGGCTGACCCGCAAGGTCAACAGCGTGAACAAGGGCTTCATCGACTACGCGGGTCTCTGAGGAACACCGGCCATGAGCAACGCACAGCATCCCTATCACCCGATCATCTACGTGCGCGGCTTCGCCGCCACGCAGGGCGAGATCGAGGAGACCGTGGCCGACCCCTACATGGGTTTCAACATCGGCTCGACCAAGACGCGCATGGCCTGGACCGGCGACATGCGCCGTTTCTACTTCGAGTCGCCGCTGGTCCGGCTGATGGGCGACCACCGCTACGAGGACGTGTTCGTCGATGGCGACGACCTGATGGCCGCCTCGCGCGCCGACCAGGCCGTGCCCTACCGCAGCATCGTCATCTACCGCTACTACGACGATGCCTCGAAGGACTTCGGCAACGGCAAGACACCGGCGATCGAGACCTTCGCCCAGGGGCTCGACCAGCTGATCCTGCGCCTGCGCGACCGGGTGTGCGCCAACCCGAACAACGCGATGACGCCGGCCGACTTCAAGGTCTACCTGGTGGCGCATTCGATGGGCGGGCTGGTCTGCCGCGCCTTCCTGCAGAACCCCAGGCTGGGCTCGGCCGCGGCGCGCGCGGCGGTCGACAAGCTCTTCACCTATGCCACGCCGCACAACGGCATCGACATGCGCATCGTGCGCAACGTGCCGGGCTGGCTGTCCTTCGGCGACGTCAACAACTTCAACCGCGAGCGCATGGCCGGCTACATGGCCGTTCCCAAGGGCGACGACGTGTCGCTGGTGACGAACTTCCCGCCCGAGCGGGTGTTCAACCTGGTGGGCACCAACGCGCGCGACTACGCGGTGGCGGGCGGCCTCTCGTCATGGGCCGCGGGCGATGCCAGCGATGGCCTGGTGCGCATCGAGAACGCCACCACCCACGGGCTGGCGGCCGACGGAACGGACGTCGGATCGCCACGCGCCTTCGTCAATCGCAGTCATTCGGGGCACTACGGCATCGTCAACTCGGAAGAGGGCTACCAGAACCTCACGCGCTTCCTGTTCGGTCAGCTGCGCGCCGACGGCATCCTCGACATCGACGACATCATGCTGCCGGAGGAGGTGCAGGCGGCGCTCGACGCCGGCAAGAGCGTGAAGGCCTCCTACCAGTTCGAGGTGGTGGCCAGCGTGCGCGGTGCCCAGTGGCAGATCACGCGGCGCGAGGCGCGCGAGAACTCGGCCATCTTCCGCGGCTACGACGAGCTGTTCCCGGCCGCGGGCGGAGCGCGCACGCCCGACCGCAGCAAGAGCCCGCACCTGTTCTCGCTGTTCCTGGACCCGACCAAGAGCGTGGTGGCCTCGGGCTCGGTGAGCTTCGCCTTCGACATCAAGGTGCTGGTGCCCGACTACGAGATCGACGGGCTGCTGTTCCTCAAGCGCCACTACGAAGGCGGCTTCGTCTATCGCGACCTGATCATCGTCGAGGCCTTTCCGGATGCCGCCGCCAAGTACGGGTGGCGCGTCTTCTATGGCGCGCAGGACGTTCATCCGGGCAAGCCCGGCATCGAGGCCACGCTGTATCCGCTGCAGGGCGCCGACGGCTATGCCTTCGACATGACGATCATCCAGGACGTGCGGCCCGGCCTGACGGGCACCCTGCGCGTGGAGATGCGGCCCTGGCGTTGAGCTGCCTGCGCGCGACTCAGGACTCAGGACGGCGTCTGCGCGCGCCGCAACCAGCCCAGGGTGCCGCCCTCCACCTGCCAGTTGCCGTCCCGTGCCTCGAGCGAGAGCCGCGCGCGGCTCTCGCCGAACGGGCCGGGGTTCTGCTGCACGATCTCGATCTCCCGCTCGCCCACGGCCGCCACGATCGCGACATGGCCGTAGCGGTTGAGCAGCGTCGGCGCGAACACGATCAGGTCGTCGACCCGCGGCTTCTCGGCCTGGCCGTTGCGGTACTGCAGCAGTGCGCGCTTCGTGTTCGGCATGCCCTGCGGCGTGGCCGCGTCGTAGAAGTCCCTGGCGTGGCCGTAGGCGTCGGGCATGCGGTGGCCGAAGCGCTCGAAGTAGTAGCGCTTGACGAACTCCACGCACTGGTACTGGATGCCGAGGTTGTAGCCGTCGCTCGACAGCGCGCGGCCCTCGGCGTTGTTCACGCCGCCGTTGTAGTAGACCTTCACGCCGTTGAACTCGTCGACCACCGTGCCGACCTCGCGCGCGGGGTTGAGGTTGAAGTAGGTGGCGCCCCAGTAGCCGGCGACGGCCAGCGCGGCGATGCCGGCGAGGGTGACGAGCAGAAGGGCGGGGCGGCGAAGGCGCATCGGTGGCGAGGGAACGGTGGCGGACATGAACGGCCGCCATCCTCGCACGAAGCCCGCGCCGGGCAGTGGCAAGGGCCACCGAAACCGGTGGCCATGACGCACTGGCGCTCAGCCCGCCGCCCGCTCCTCGTCGCGCAGCAGCACCGCCTTCTGCCGCTCGTACTCGGCCGCGATCTGCGCCAGCCGGCGTGCGCGCGCGGCGTCGCTGGTCCACTGGGCGGCGCGCACGCGCTGCAGCGCCAGGTCGCGCTGCAGCTGCGCCACCGGCAGCAGCGTCGCGTGGGGTGCCGCCTCGTAGCCGGCCGGCGCGTTCAGCGCGCGCAGCACGGCGCGCTCCTGGGCGCTGCGCGGCCCGGCGGCGGCGCCATAGCGCAGCAGGAAGCGGCGGACCTCCTGGCGCGTGGCGCGCGGCCAGTCGGCGCGGATGGCGAAGCGCTCGGCGGGCAGGGGCTCCGATTGCCAGACGATCTTGAGCTGCCGGCCCTCGGGCGGAAAGCGCCGGCAGAACAGGCGGTGGTCGTCGAGCGTGCCGGTCGCGATGTCGACGTCGCCGTTGGCCAGCGCGAGGCTGTTCGCGAAGATGGAGCCGACGGTCTCGGTGCGGAAGGCGGTCTCCATGTCAATGCCGCGCGGCAGGAACAGCCGTGCCTGCGGCAGCACGTAGCCCGCGATGGAGCGCCGCTCGCCGTAGGCGATGCGCCAGTCCTGCGGTTCGGCCAGCAGCCGGTCGAGCGCATCGGGCGGGGCCGCGCGGCGCACCAGCAGCACCGCGCGATTGGGGTCTTGCGCCGCCGGGCGCTTTGGTTGGGCGAGAATCCGCATCCGCCCCTCGACCACCGCCTGCAGCGCGGCCTCGGGGGCCAGGAAGCCGGCGTCGACCTCGGCGTGCGCGACGGCCCGTGCCAGCGATTCGAGGCTGGACAGCGTGGCCGTCTCGAGCGCGCAGCCGACGGCGGCGCACAGCGGGTGCAGCAGCGGTTCCCACGCGGCGCGCGAGGCCAGGGCCTCGTCGAGCAGCGGCAGGGCGAAGCGCAACCGGGCGGAAGACACAGGGGAGAAGGCCTCGCTCGAGGCCGCCGAGGCTGGCGCGAGACGCGAGCCCGACAACAGGAGCACGCCGGCGCCGCCGCGCGCGACACGCAGCAATGCGTCGCGGCGAGTGGCACCCGGGGGTGCATTCGAAGGGTCGAGGAAAGACGGTGCCATGCGGATTCACGAAAACGCTGGCAGGGCTCCGACGTGCCGCGGCGCGCCGAGGCGCGACCGCCGTCCAACCAATGACAGCAGGGTTTGGAGTCTGCGCATCCGCGCCCGCGCGCGCTACTCCCGAACAGGAGGGAACATGGGTCTGGAATCCACGGCGCTGGCCGACGCGGTCCGGCGGCTGTATGCCGAGGTGGCGGCGCCGGGTGCCGGCGGCATCGACCTCAACGTGCTGCGCGAGTGCATCGGCGCCGAGCACGTGGTGATGACGAGCATGCACGACGGCGACACCGAGTGGCGCGCCTGCACGCAGTTCGGCCACGTCGAGGAACGCGAGCTCGGCCAGTGGCTCACGATGGCCGACCACGAGTCGCTGGTCCGGCTCACGGCCTCGGGCCTGCCGGTGCGCACCTCCACCTTCCTGAGCCGGCGGGCGATGGCCAGCACCGAGCTCTACCAGGAGGTGCTGCGGCCGCTCAACGGTGGCCTGGCCGCGGTGTCGTACTGGCGCGAGCACGACGGCTGGCGCGGCCTCAGCTATTGCCGCTCGCTCGAGTCGGGCCACGATTTCCGCGAGGACGAGCTGGCCTCGATCCAGGCGCTGGTGCCGCACCTGCGGACCATCGAGCAGATGCATGCGCAACTGCGGCAGCGCACGCGCGCCAGCGTCGATGCGGCGCACGACATGCTGAACCTGGCGCCGCAGGCGGTGGTGCTGCTCGATGCCGCGGGCCGCGTGGTGTTCCTCAACCGCAGCGCGAGCGCGCTGCTGGCGCAGCCCGGTTGCGGTTTGCGCGCCGACCGCGAAGGCCTGCGCGCGCGCGACGGCGCGGAGGACCGCCGGCTGCAGCAGGCGGTGCGTCTCGCGGCCGAGCTCGCGCCCGAGTCGCGCCGCGCGGCGCTCAGCGATGGCGCGGTGGCGGCGCAGGGCCTGCCGGGCACCATCCGGCGCGCGCTGCCGCTGCGGCCGCTGATCCTGTCGATCGTGCCGGCGGCCAGCCTCTCGGCGCAGGCCGAGTTCGGCAGCGCGCGCGTCGCGGTGATGGTGCACAACGCCGGCACCGACGGCACCATCGCCGCGGCCCGGCTGGTCGAGGCCTACGGGCTCACCGCGCGCGAGGCCGAACTGGCCGTGCTGCTCGGCAAGGGCGAGGACCTGGCCGGCGCGGCCGTGCAGATGGCATTGTCGGCGGGCACCGCGCGGCAGTACCTCAAGCAGATCTTCGCCAAGCTGGGCGTGCAGCGGCAGGCCGAGCTGGTGCGATTGCTGGTGGCGAGCTTTCCGCAGGAGTGAGGCCGAAAGGCCTCGCGCGCATCGCGCTCAGGCGGCCGGCGCGCCCGGCGGCATCGCGCGCGCGGCCGCGTTCACGAGCTGCACGCGGTTGCGCACCTTGAAGCGCGCGCGCAGCTGCCGCAGGTGGTAGTCGACCGCATGGCCCGACATCTGCAGCCGGTGCGCGATCTCCTTGTCGCCGCGGCCCTGTCGCAGTTCCTCGAGGATGCGCAGCTGCATCGCGCTGAGCATCCTCGAAGCGCTGCCGATGTCGCCGGGCCGGTCCACGGCCGGCGCCGACGCAAGGCCGCAGGACTGCACGCGCCGGTGGAAGTCCTCGGCCAGCATGCGGGCCAGCGCGACGATGCCGGCGCCGATCCATGCGCTGTCCGTGCGCTCCGACTGCAGGCTCACCAGCGTGTGTTCGCCGAGCGGCACCGACAGCGGCGGCGCCGGCAGGCGGAACAGCACGCCGCTGCCGATGCCGCTGGCGCGCAGATCGTCGAGAAAGCGTTCGTGCAGCGCGAAGCGGGTGTCCTCGGGCGGCCGCTGGCGCGCCAGGCCGTCGCGGTCCCACACCCAGGGGCCGGCACTGCGCTGCGCGGCCTCGACGCGCGGGTCGACCTCCTGGTATTGCTGCGAGAAATAGCGTTCGGTCCAGCGGGGATTGGCATGGCCGGTGAAGAAGCTCGAGGGCCGCCACCGGCCCTGTGCCAGCGCCACGGTGCCGTAGGCGAACCACTGGAAGCCCAGCGCCTGCAGCATCGGGCGCATGCGCCGCAGCGGATCGTCGTCGCCGCCATCGATGGCGTGCGGCATCGGACCATCCGTCACGAAGCGCACCGGCGGGCCTCCCGATGGCATGGCGGACAGTGGCGCTTCGGCGCTCGGCTGCGGCAGCTCGGACGAGCGCGCGCTGCGTCGGTACGGCAGGAAGACATGGGCGGCGGGCAAGGGTTCGATGCGGTGGACGAGGAGGCTGGAGGCCGCGCATGTCGCGCGGCGAGCGTGCGGCCCGGGGAACGCCGGACCGGCGCTGCGACCCGTGCGCGAGAGGCCTCTGGCACCGGTGCGAAGGGCATGTTGCCGCCGTGGCTGGAGGGCGTCGATAACCTTCCAGATAATGGCCGTGCACGATGTGCAAGGGCGCTACCGCCTGTTACCCGGATTACGCATGTTTGTTGCGTTCGCGACGAAGCGTTTCGCCCCTCGTTCAGGTCCAATGGCGGGCTTTTCGATCCCTGGATTCCGATCCCATGAGCCTGCCTCTGCTGCTGCGCCATACGAGGGCGAGCAAGAACATCTCCCAACTCGACCTGTCGCTGCGCCTGGGCGTCTCCCAGCGGCACGTCAGCTTCCTCGAGACCGGCCGCGCCGCGCCGAGCCGTGACCTGCTGCTGGCCTGGATGAACGAGGTCGAGGCGCCGACCTCGCTGCGCAACGCGGCGCTGTCGCTCGGCGGCTTCACCACCGTCGCCAGCGAAGAGGGCGCGTCGTGGATCGGCATGACCGACGCCAACGAGGCCGCGCTGCAACGCATGGTGCAGCTGCACAACCCGCTGCCGGGCCTGGTGTTCGATCCCGACTGGAAGATGCTCGCGACCAACTGCGCGGGCCAATGGCTCTGCACGGTCGTGATGCCGGCCTACTGCGAGGCCATCGGCCACAGGTTCGAGGGCCTGGACATGATCGACTGCGTGGCGCACGACGACGGCCTGCTGAGCCATTCGCGCAACGCGGCGCAGGTCGGTGCCAGCCTGCTCGCGCAGTTGCAGACCGAGAGCTGGCTGCGCCCGTCGCTGCGCCCGCGTGTCGATCGGCTGGCCGAGTCGCTGCACCGGCGCTACGGCCGGCTGCCCGAGGTGCCCTCGCTGGGGCTCGCCACGCCGAGCCTCAACCTCAGCTTCGACACGCCGCTGGGCGTGCTGAGCTTCTCCACCTTCCAGAGCGCCTTCGGCATTCCGCAGGACATCAACTCCTCGTCGCTGCGCATCGAGCTGTGGTTCGCGGCCGATGCGCACACGCGCGAGGTGATGAGCGACGCCGATGCCGAAGCGGAGGCCTGTTGCTGAGGGCGTGACGCCGGCGCGGCCTCAGGGCAGCTTCGCCGCCACGCGCGCGGCCAGCGCGTGGACGCGTTCGCGCGCCACCGCGTGCAGCGCCGCGTCGCGTTCGCCGCCGCCCACGCGCACCTCCACGCTCAGCAGGCCCTTGCGGATCTGGAGGCGGTTGAGGATGTCGATGAAGGCCTCGTCGCCGAGGCCCGCCACCGGCGTCTTGGGTTCGCCCACCTTGCGCGAGACCTCGAAGTAGCGCTGCGAGAACGCGGGCGTCGACGCGAGGTTGCGCACGCTCATCTGTACCTGGTGCGAGACGGTCACGCGCTTGCCGTCGACGATGTCGGTGCGGCGCAGGTTGTAGATGCAGCCGATCGGCCTGGGGATCTCCTCGATGCGGTTCTCGCGCGACTCGTGCGTGATCTTTCCCTTGAACTGCACCGGCGCCGCGATCGTCATGTCGGGGAACACGGCCTTCACGTCCTCGGTCGTCATCAGCGCGCAGGCATCGGGCCACTGGTCGGGGGGTGCCGTCTGCGACACGCGCGTGTCGGCCGGCACTGCCACCGCCGCCTGGGTGGCGATCGGCGCCGCGGCCGCCACCATGCCGGTGCCCGGTTGCCAGCGCGACAACGCCTGGCGCGCGAGCGCGCCCGCGTTGCCGGGCGTCTGGCTCGAGTAGGGATCGAGGCTGGCCGAAACGATCAGGTCGCCCTTGCGCGCATAGACCGCGACCCGGTGCGTGCTGGTCTCGATGAAGGCCTCCTCGCCCACATCGGCCAGCGACTCGATGCGCAGGCTGAGCTTGGGATCGGCGGCCACGCGTTCGCGCGTGGTGCGGATCGAGGCGAAGCTGTCCCGGGCTGTGCCGCGGCCGACCACGGGCGAGTCGCCCCAGCGGATCACGGTCAGGTTCGCGAAACGCGCGACATCGGTCTTCGAGGTCGGGCTCGGCAGGCGCACCACGTAGGTGCAGCCCTCGGCGTACTGCGGGCCGCGGCTCAGGGGGCTCAAGGTCGGGCCCTTGTCGGTGACCGGGCGCCCAGGGAACAGCGCCTCGATGTCGGCGCGCGGCATCAGCCGGCAGGCATCGGGCGCGCTCGCGGCCAGCGGAGAGGGCGGTGCAGTCACGGTCGCGGTCTGCGCGAGGGCGGCAACGTGGACCGCGCCGGCCAGCAGCAGCCAGGCGGGGCGGATCGGGGCGGTGGTTCGGGTTGGATTCAAGCGGACTCCGGTATTCGGGTAAACGCGTAGAAGAAGCGCAAGGCGCGCATCCTCGCCGCGTCGGCGCGGGCCGTCGATTACCTGCGGCGTAGTCGGCCGTACGTAGTTCCCGAGGCCTGCGTGTCAGTTTTCGGTCAGCCGCCGACGCCGAGCATCCCTGCCTCCATCACAACAGGCCGCAAGCGCGCTGCGCAGGCACGCCCACAGAGACAGACATGAACGACCGCAACCTAGGCAGAGGGCTCTTCCTCATCGCCATTTCCCTCCTGTTCGGCATCACCGCCGCGCGCAACTACCCCATCGGCGACTTCTCGCGCGCGGGCCCGGGCATGTTCCCGTTCATCGTCAGCATCCTGCTCGGCCTGATCGGCGTGGCGACCGTGATCCGCTCGCGCTTCGTCGCGCGCCAGCCGATGGAGCTCAACCTGCGCAACATCGGCATCGTGATCGGCAGCCTCTGCGGCTTCGCGCTGATCTCGGAGCACATCAACATGGTCGCGGGCATCGTGTTCATGGTGTTCGCCTCGACGGCTGCCGGCCTCTCGTACTCGTGGGTGCGCAACGTCAAGATTTCCCTCGGCCTGGTCGCGATGGCTTTCGCGCTCCAGAAGCTGCTGGGCCTGAACCTGCCCCTGCTCTGAGGACCGCGCCATGGAAGTCTTGAACAACCTCGCGTTCGGTTTCTCGCACGCGCTCACGATGCAGAACCTGCTGTTCTGCGCCATCGGCTGTACCGTGGGCACCCTGGTGGGCCTGCTGCCGGGCCTGGGCCCGCTGGCCACCATCAGCCTGCTGCTGCCGCTGACCTACTCGATCCCCACCGGCGGCGCGCTGATCATGCTGGCCGGCATCTACTACGGCGCCCAGTACGGCGACAGCGTGAGCGCGATCACGATGAAGATCCCGCATGCCAGCAGCATCGTGGCCTGTATCGACGGGTACGCGATGACGCTCAAGGGCCAGACCGGCCTGGCGCTGTTCACGGCGGGCTTCTCGAGCTTCGTAGGCGGCACGATCGCGATCGTGGTGCTGGCCTGGATGGCCCCGATGCTCGGCGAGGTGGCCTTCCTGTTCGGCCCGGCCGACTACTGCTCGATGATGCTCGTGGGCTTCGTCTGCGTGAGCTTCGTGACCACCGGCAGCCTGCTCAACGGCCTCGCGATGTGCTTCATCGGCGTGCTGCTCGGCCAGATCGGCACCGACGTCAACAGCGGCATGCAGCGCTACACCATGGACCTGCCCTTCCTCGCCGACGGCGTGGGCCTGGTGAGCATCGCGCTGGGCTGCTTCGGCATCGCCGAGATCACCAAGAACCTCGACGCGCGCGAGGAGCGCTCGCCCTTCAACGGCAAGATCAACCTGATCCCCACCTGGGCCGAGTTCAAGCGGATCATCCCGAGCGCGCTGCGCGGCGGTGCCATCGGTTCCTTCCTGGGCATCCTGCCCGGCGGCGGTCCCTCGATCGCCCAGTTCGCGGCCTATGCCATCGACAAGAAGGTCAGCAAGTACAAGCACGAGATCGGTACCGGCTGCATCGAGGGCGTGGCCGGCCAGGCCGCGGCCGACGAAGCCGCCGCGCGCACCAGCTTCATCCCGCTGATGAGCATCGGCATCCCCGAGAACCCGGTGATGGCGCTGATGCTGGCCGCGTTCGTGATCAAGGGCATCCAGCCCGGTCCGAACATGATCGCCAGCCACCCCGACCTGTTCTGGGGCCTGGTGGCCAGCATGTGGGTGGGCAACTGCTTCCTGCTCGCGCTCAACGTGCCGCTGGTGCGCTACTGGCTGTCGGTGTTCAAGATCCCGTATGCCGTGCTGTTCCCGTCGATCCTGTTCTTCTGCTGCATCGGCACCTACAGCGTCAACAACAGCCTCGACGACATCTTCATCACCGCCGTGTTCGGCTGCCTCGGCTATGCCTTCATGCGATTGGAGCTGGACGCCGCGCCGCTGATGCTGGGCTTCATCCTCGGGCCGATGCTGGAGGAGAACTTCCGGCGCGCGATGCTGATCAGCCGCGGCAGCTTCGGCGTGTTCGTGAACCGCCCGATCAGCGCCACGCTGCTGGGCCTGATCGGCGTGTTCGTGGTGTGGCAGCTCGTGGCCTTCGTGCGCTCGATCCAGAAGGCGCGGCGCGAAGGGCCGGCGGCGTTGCCGGCGAGCGATGCGCATGGGGCTTGAGGGGCGATTGCGCCTGGCAAGCTCGCGCTGAGCCGTCGTTCACGGGCTGAGGCCTGGGAAGGACACGGAGCCGGCCCGTTGAAGCCGGCGATGGACGCCCGATGAATTTCATCGGGCGTTTTCATTTCCGCGGGAGGGGGCCCAGGAGCTTCGCCGGCTCGATGACCTGGGACATGTGCAGGCGAAGACGGGATCGGCCGGGAACCGTCTCGGTGAGCGCCGATCGTGCAATACGGCGCTCAGTCCAGCGTGATGTTGCGTGCCTTGACGACCGCCTGCCAGCGGGTGCTCTCGGCCTTCACGAAGCTGGCGAACTCCTCGGGCGTGTTGCCCACCGGTTCCAGGCCGGCCTTCAGCAGCCTTTCGCGCACGACCGGATCGGCGACGGCCTCGCGCGTGGCCTTGGCGAGCTTGGCCACGATGTCGGCGGGCGTGTTCTTCGGCAGGAAGACGCCGTTCCATTCCAGCACCTCGTAGTCGGGCATGCCGCTCTCGCGCAGCGTGGGCACCGCGTCCAGGCCTTGTACGCGCTTGCGCGAAGTGACGGCCAGCGCGCGCAGCTTGCCGCCGGTGAGGGACGGCAAGGTCGATGCCGCGTTGCCGAAGTACAGGTCGACCTGCCCGCCCATCACATCGGTCAGTGCCGGCGCACCGCCCTTGTAGGGCACGTGCACGGTCTCGATCCTTGCCTGGTCGTTGAACATCTCCGCGGCCAGGTGCGACCCCGTGCCGGCGCCGGCCGAAGCGTAGGTCAACTTGCGCGGTGCCTTCTTCGCGGCGGCGATCAGTTCGGCGAGGTTCTGGTACGGCGCGCCCGCACCCACCACCAGGATCTGCGGCGCCGTGGCCACCAGCGACACCGGAATGAAGTCCTTCGCCGGGTCGTAGGGCAGCTTGCGCAACGCGCCGTTCACGCCGAAAGCCGAGGCGTCGTAGAGCACGGTGTATCCGTCGGCCGGTGCCTTGGCCACGTTGTCCGCGCCGATCACGCCGCCAGCGCCCGGCTTGTTGTCGATCAGGATGGGCTGGCCCAGCAATGCGCTCAGGCGCTGGCCGACGATGCGGGCCGTGTTGTCCGCACCGCCGCCCGCGGCGTACGGTACGACCATGCGTACCGGCCGCGCCGGCCAGTCCGATGCCCCCGCCAGCAACGGCAGGCACGTGGAGATGGCGGCGATGCCGCGCAGAAGGGTCTTGTTCACGGTGTTGTCTCGTCGGAGTCGGTTGTTGGAAAGTCGTAGAGGGCCGCCGGGTTGGCGACCAGCACGCGATGGCGCGCGGCCTCGTCCGGGACCCAGCGCGCCAGCAGGTCGAACAGGTCGGCGTCGTCGGGCTTGGCCGGCGCCTCGGTGGGATGGGGCCAGTCGCTGCCCCAGACCAGGCGGTCGGGTCGTTCGGCCAGCCAGGCCTGCGCGACGGCATCGGTGTCGCGGTAGCCGCCTGCTGCACCCACGGTGGAGTCGAGGTAGGCCCCCGACAACTTGATCCAGGCCCTGCCGCCAGCGCACAGCCCTCGCAGGACCGCGAAGGCCGGGTGCGCCGTGCCGGCGGGCAAGGGCAGCCGGCCCAGATGATCGAACACCAGCGTGCACGGCAGCCGCCGCAGCAGATCCGCATGCGCGACCACTTGCTCGGCGGTCCAGTGCAGTTGCAGATGCCAGCCCAACCCGACCACGCGGTGCGCCAGCGTCTCGACCGCATCGAAGCGCGTGGCGGCGTGGGTCGCCGTGTGAAGGCTGAAGCGGATGCCGCGGATGCCGCCCGCGTGCAGGCGTTCGAGTTCCGCATCCGTGGCTTCCGGCGCGAGAACGGCCACGCCGCGTGTCCGGTCCGGCCCCAGCGCGCGGATCGCCGCGAGCGTGGTGGCGTTGTCGGTGCCGTGCGCGCGCGGCTGCACGACGACCGTGCGCTGCGTGCCCGTGCGGGCCCGCAGCAGCCGGTAGTCGTCGGCCGTGGCGTCGTCCACCATGGCCCGTGGCGCCGCCACGGCAGCGAAGCGTCCGTCGTAGACGTGCATGTGCGCGTCGCAGGCCAGAGCCGGCGCCGGTGTCCGGGGCGGCCGTGTTCCGGCGCTGTTGGGAACGATCGATCCGGCGTGCATCAACGGGTCCGCGCGCGCACCCGGACGTTGTGCTGGCCCAGCGTGGGCGCGGCGAACGGTTCGGGGCCGGGCGTGCGGCCGTAGGCGACGGGCCGCGTGAAGCCGCGGTAGCTGCCCAGGGTCGGGTGCTCGAAGCGGGTCACCAGGTCCTCGGCCAGCACCTGGGGGTGATCGAACATGTCCTCCACCGTGCGGGCCGCCGCGCAGGGCACTTCCTCGCCGAACAGCTCTTCCCATTCGAGCGCGCTGCGCGCTGCCAGTGCGGCATGCAGCCTGGGCACGATGTCGGCATGGTGCCGGGCGCGCTTGCGCACGCTGTCGTAGCGCTCGTCGCGGGCCAGTTCGGGCAAGCCGATCTTCTCGCACAGCGCCTGCCAGAAGTGCGGGGTGTTGGCCGAGATGTAGATGTGGCCCTCGCGCGTGGGATGGATTCCGGTGATGCCGCCCGAGCGCATGTCGCGCCCCACGTCCCTGGGTTCGCCCTCGGCCCAGACCAGCCGCGCCGACTGCATGGCCATGGCCGCGCGCAGCAAGGAGACGCCCACGAACTGGCCCTGGCCGCTTTTCTCGCGCTCGTACAGCGCCGAAGCGACACCGGCCGCGACCAGCGAGGCCGCGTAGTAGTCCACCACCGAGCCATACAGGATCTCGGGCGGCTCGCCGCGCTTGCCCTGCAAGGCGCACATGCCGGTCATGGTCTGGAGCACCTGGTCGTAGCCAGCCTTCTGCTTGAGCGGCCCGGTCTCGCCATACCCGGTCACATTGCAATAGATCAGGCGCGGATTGACGGCCTGCAGCTGCGCATGGCCGATGCCCAGGCGCTCGGGCACGCCGGGCCGGAAGTTGTGCACCAGCACGTCGGCCTCGCGAACCAGGTCCAGCAGCGCCGCCTGGTCGGCCGGATCCTTCAGGTCCAGCACCACGCCGAGCTTGCTGCGGTTGACGCCGACGAAGGCGCGGCTCTCGGCCTCCAGCGTCGAAGGGTACTTGCGCAGGTTGTCGCCCGCGGGCGGTTCGATCTTGATGACTTCGGCGCCCTGGTCGGCCAGCAGCGCGCAGCCGTAGGGGCCCGCGATGTAGGCACTGAGGTCGAGCACGCGCACGCCGCTCAAGGGGCCTCGCGGGCCGTGCCGCTCCACGAAGGATTGGGTTGCCATGGCGGATCTCACTCGGCGGTGATGTTCTGCTGCTGGGCCAGCTTCTTCCAGCGCTCCACATCGGTGGCGATGAGCGCGGTGAACTGCGGCACCGACAGCGGGGTGGCGATGGCGCCTTCCTTGAGGAAATTGCCCGCCAGGGCCGGCTTGGCCAGGATCTTGTTGACCGTCGCATTGAGCTTGTCCACGATCTCGGGCGGCGTACCGGCTGGCGCCAGCAAGCCCCACCAGAGTTCGAAGTCGTAGCCGGGCACGGCCGTGGCGATCGGCGTGAGGTCGGGTGCGATCGGGCTGGGCTTCGCACTCGTGATACCGATGGCGCGCAGCTTGCCGCTTCGCACCATGGGCAGCAGCGAAGGGCCGCTGGAGATCAGCAGCTGGGTCTGGTTGCCCACGAGGTCGGTCACGGCCGGGCCCATGCCCTTGTACGGGATGTGCGTGATGGCCATGCCGGGCACCAGGGACTTCAGCAGCTCGGTGCCGAACTGGTTCACGCTGCCGGTGCCCGACGAGGCGTAGTTGTACTGGCCGGGCCTGGCCTTGATGGCGGCGATCAGCTCGGCCGGTGTCCGGGCCGGGAACTCGTTGTTGACCGCGACGATGAACGGGCCCCGGGCGAACATGGCCACGGGTGCGAAGCTCTTGATCGGGTCGTACGGCAGCCTGGGCTGGATGGCCGCGTTGGTCGTCATGCTGGACGACACCGCGACCAGGGTGTAGCCATCGGGCGCGGCCTTGCCGACCTGGCCGGTGCCGGTGTTGCCGCTGGCGCCGGGACGGTTGTCGATGATGACCGGCTGCCTGAGCTCGTCGCCGAGCTCCTTGGCGATCTGGCGCGCGAAGGTGTCGTTGGAACCGCCGGCCGGATAGGGCACGACGATGGTGATCGTCCTGGACGGGTAGCCGGCCTGGGCGAACGCCGTCGCGGACAGCAGGGCCAGGGCGGCGAGCGCACCGGCGCGCGGCAGCAAGCGCTGGATCATGTGTGTGTCTCCTGGAGTTGAAATGGCTTGCTCAGCCGGCCGGCAGGTCCAGCGCGCGGGCGCTGGCCACGATCCGCTCGGCCCGGGCGACGAAGGGCGCATCGACCATCTTCCCGTCGACCACGTACGCGCCGGTGCCGCTGGCATCGGCCTCGCGGGCAGCCTGCAGCACCTTGCGGGCATGCGCGATCTCGGCGTCCGTGGGGCGGAACACGTCGTTGGCGATGGCGACCTGGCTGGGATGGATGCAGGTCTTGCCGAGAAAGCCCATGCGCCGCGCCAGTTCGGCCTCGGCGCGGTAGCCGGCCGCATCGGCGATGTCGGCGAAGGCGCTGTCGTAGGCGTACACGCCCGCCTCGCCGGCCGCCATGCGCAGCGCGAACATCGTGGCCTGCACCGAGATCGCGTCGCGCCGGGCCATTCCCAGCGGCTCGAACATGTCGCCCAGGCCCATCTGCAAGCCCACGACGCGCGGCGAGGCGGCGGCCAGCTCGGCCGCCAGGCGCAGGGCAACGGGCTCCTCGATGTTCAGCAACAGGCCGATGGGGGCCAGCACGCCATTCGTCTGCTCGGCCTGTTGCAACGCGGCTGCGGCAGCGCGCACATCATCGACGCTGCGCGGCTTGGGCAGGTTGACCACGTCGACGCCGGCCTGCGCAACGGCCCGGATGTCGTCCGCGAAGTGCGGCGTGCTCGCGGCGTTGATGCGCACGATGATCTTCTGACGCGCGCCGGCCAGGCCGCCGCTGCGCAGGAAAGCGGCCAGCCGGTCGCGCGCCTCGGCCTTGCGGGTGGGCACGACGGCGTCTTCCAGGTCGAAGCACAGGCCGTCGGCTGCGCTGGCAAGGGCCTTGGAAAACAGCTCGGGACGCGAGGCCGGAACAAACAGTTTGCTTCTCATGGGGCGCAGTGTGTGCGCCACGTGAAGTTAGAAGTACATAGGTACTCTATGATCAAACGATAGAAAATGTGATTTCATGGAAACCGGATACCTGGAGAGCTTTCTGCTGGTCGTGGAGTCGGGCTCGGTGTCCGAGGCCGCCCGCCGGCTCGACCTGACGCCCGCGGCCGTGACGCAGCAGATCCGCGCGCTGGAGCGTTCGCTGGGCGCGCCGTTGATGGCCCGCGCCGGCCGCACCGTGCAGCCCACCGAAGCCGGCCACAAGCTGCTGCACCGCGCGCGGGCGTTGCTGCGCGAGGTCGGTGCCATCAAGGCCGTGCTGGCCAGCGAGGACACGGGCGGCGAACTCGTCATCGGCACCATCAACACGGCGTTGCACAGCATGCTGCCGGACATCCTGGCGGCCTTCGTCCAGCAGCATCCTGGCGTGCAGGTGTTCCTGCGCTCGGGCACGACGGCCACCTTGTACAAGGGTATCCAGCAGGGCGAACTGGACGCGGCGGTCTGCCTGCACCCTCCGTTCGCGCTGGCCAAGACCTTCGACTGGCATCTGCTGCGCGAGGAACCGCTGGTGCTGCTGGTGCCCGCGCGGCTGGCGCGCAAGGACCCGCACGCGCTGCTGCGCAGCTCGCCCCTGATTCGCTACGACCGCAGCCTGGGCGGAGGAAAGCAGGCCGACCGCTACCTGCGGGACGCCGGCATCGTGCCGCAGGAGCGCTTCGAGCTCAGCTCCTTACTTGCCATTGCGATGATGGTGGACCGTGGGTTGGGAGTGTCCGTGGTGCCGGACATCGCTTCTCCGCTGCTGGACGGCCAGCGCGTGGCCAAGCTGCCGTTGCCGCTGGCATCCGAGCCGCGGCGCTTCGGCGTGCTCTGGCAGCGTGCGTCGCCGCGCGAGAGGCTGATACGAGCCCTGGTCGATGCCGCCGGCACACTGGTCGATGCCCGGTGATCGTCGGGCGCCCGCGTTCCACGCGAAGCCAAAGCCTCGTTCACTGGAACGACGCGATGAGAAGCACGAGACCGCCCACGGCAGCGGCGATCAGCGCGCAGATGCCGGCGGCCGCCAGCATGTGCGTCGCATGGCGGCGGTCATCGGCGGCGTCGTCGTGCCGGAAGCCGCGCAGCAGGCCGTTGGCGAGCGCGAGCAGGTGGAGCAGCGCCCCGAAGGCGGCGAAGACGCCGGCCAGCATGGCGAAGCCTAGCGCGGCCCACGACAGGTTCGCGATGACTCTGGCGATCATGGCGCTTCGGCCTGCGCGGGAAAGCGCAGGCCGAACGAAGTGCCATCGGCCAGCGTCGACGTCACGCTCATGTCGCCGCCATGGGCGCGCGCGATCTCGCGGACGATGAAGAGGCCCAGCCCCACGCTGCGCACGGTGTTGCTGCCGGTCTCGCCGCGGACCATGGGTTCGAACATGTCGGCCAGCATCGCCTCGGGAATGGGCGCGCCGAGATTGCGCACCACGATCTCGGCCGTGGCGCCGGCCACGCCCGAACGGACGAACACGGGCGTGTCGACCTGGCCGTAGGCGGCCGCGTTGCTAACGAGGTTGCCGATCAGCTGCGCCAGCCGGTCGGCGTCCGCCACGCAGGCACTGTCGCCTTCGGGCATGTACTCGATCGTCCGGCCCGGGTAGGCCAGGCGCAACTCCGCCAGCGCGCCGTCGACCACCTCGTGCAGGTCGATCGACCGGAGGTTGACGGTAAGGCCCTTGCCGACGCGTGCCTGGGTGAAGTCCAGCAGCTCCTCGATGAGCCGCCGTGCCCGGTCGGCCGAGTGCCGCACGTGCCCCAGGATGCGGGTACGGCGCTCGCCCTCGACATGCTCGAGCATCTGGACCCCCATCAGGATGGCCGACAGCGGATTGCGCAGGTCGTGGCTCACGATGCCGACCATCTGCTCGGCGAACAGCGCCCGGTCCCGCATCAGGCTGCGCGTCTCGCGCTCGGCTTCGAGCAGCGCGTCGGCCTTGCGCCTGGCACCCATCAGCTCGCGTTCGTAGCGGCTGCGGTCCTCGGCGGCGAAGGCCGCGATCTCGTCGAATTCGCCTTCGGGCCGCTGGCGCCGGTGGGCGTTGAGGATCATGGGGATGGTCCGCCCGTCGCGATGGCGCAGGTCGAACTTCACTTCGGCCAGCGATCCCTGCATCTGCAGCGAAGGCGCCCAGTGCGTTTGATGGAAGATCCGGCCGCCCATGGTGAACAGGTCCTGCAGTCGCTTCGCGCCGACGAGTTCGTCGCGAGGGATGCCGATCCAGTCGCAGAAGGTGCCGTTGGCCTTGACGATCGTGCCGTCGAGCGTCGTCACGAGCAGGCCGCACGGTGCCTCGTCGAAGAGGCTGGCGAGGTCGGGGATGGCCTGCGTCATCCGGCTCGCGCCGACGCACGCGGCAGCGCGGCGAGGAAGGCCTCGATCGCGTCGCAGCACGCGCCCGGCGCGCTCAGGTGAGGGCAGTGGCCGACGTTCTCGACGACGCGCAGGGTGCTGTGGGGCAGGACCCGGTGGATGTACTCGCCGACGACGAGCGGCGCGATCAGGTCCTCGGACGACTGGACGATGAGCGTGGGCGTGCGCAGCTTCCCCAGGTCCTCGCGGTTGTCGGACAGGAAGGTGACCTTGGCGAACTGCTTGGCGATGTCGGGGTCGGTGCGGCAGAAGCTGGCCGCGAGTTCTTCGCCGAGCTCGGGGCGCTCGGGCACGCCCATGATGGCGGGCGCCATGCTGCTCGCCCAGCCGAGGTAGTTGCTGTCGAGCGTGTCCAGCAGCGAGTCGATGTCCTCGCGCGCGAAGCCGCCCACGTAGTCGCCATCGTCGATGTAGCACGGCGACGGGCCGATCATCACCTGCGCCGCGAAGGTGCCGGGCGACTTCAGGTCGGCGAGCAGGCCGATCATGCCGCTGACGGAGTGGCCCACGAAGATCGCCGGGCTCGCCGCCACGTCGCGGACGACCTCGAGCAGGTCGTCGGCGTAGCCCTGGAGGCTCGAATACTTCGCGGTGTCGTAGGCATCGAGGTCCGACTTGCCGGCGCCCACCAGGTCGAAGGTCACCACCTTGTAGCGGTCCGCGAACCGTGGCGCCATGAGTCGCCACATGTTCTGGTCGCACCCGAATCCGTGGGCGAAGACGATGGCCGTCGGTCCGGAGCCCTGGATCCGGATGTTGTTTCGATGGTGGACGTTCATGGAAGGCTCAGGGCGGCCTGAGGCGAAGAGGCGAGGAGGAGTAGCAGGAAGTATCCATTTTGCGCTGATTCGGTGAACGCCAGCCGCTCGTTCAAGGCCGGCGGCTGCGTTGCGGCGACCGGGCCTTCGCCGCCTTGGCCGGCTTCACGCTCGAGCGGCTCGCCAGCGCCAGCATCTCCAGGAAAGCCGCCGCCGCCGGCGACAGGCTGCGCCCCGCGCGCCGTATCACGCCGATGGTGCGCCCGATCTCGGGCCGCTCCAGCCGCACCCCGACCACCGCGGCCGGCTTGTGCGGCAAGGTGAGCTGCGGCACCACGGCCACGCCGAGGCCGTTCTCGACCATGCCGATCAGCGTGGAGACGTGGCGCACCTCGCACACCGGGCGCGGCAGCGGCGGCAGCTCGGCCAGGGCCTGGTCGATGAACAGGCGGTTGCGGCTGGCCTGCGAGACCCGCGCATGCGGGTACTGGGCGAGCTCCTCCCAGCCCACGGACTTGCGCCGCGCCAGCGGATGGTCCGCGGGGCAGGCGAGCACATAGGGCTCCTTGAGCAGCGGCGTGAACTCCACTTCGGGGTCCTGCATGCCGATGTAGTTGAGCGCGAAATCGGCCTCGCCCTGCTTCACGCTGGCAAGCACCTCGTCGGCACCCTCCTCGATGATGCGCACCAGCACGTGCGGATGGCGCGCGCGGAAGGCCTGGATCACGGGCGGCATGAAGTGGTGCACGGTCGACAGCACGCAGCCGATGGTGACGTCGCCGGCCTCGAGCTCGGCCGCGTCGCGCAGGCTCAGCACCGAGCGGTCGAGGTCGTCGACCAGGCCGCGGATCTGGCCGAGGAAGCGCCGGCCCAGCAGGGTGAGCTCGACGCTGCGCGTGGTGCGGTCGAACAGGCGCACGCCCAGCAGCTCCTCCAGGTGCGAGATGCGCCGCGACAGCGCGGGCTGCGACAGGTGCAGGGTGCGCGCCGCCGCGGCGAAGCTCTGCAGCTCGCCCACGGTGACGAAGGCGCGCAGGTCGGCCAGCGAGGGCTTCAGCATTTCGGATCACTCATGCAGTTCATGCAATAAACCCCCAAAAACTTGCAATTTACTGCAATGACGCCCAGGCAGAAGATGCGCGGCAGAACAAGGAGACACCGACATGCAACGCCGCCAACTGCTGCTGACCGCTTCCGCGGCCTCGGCCACCCTCGCGATGCCCCGCTTCGCGATCGCGCAGGACTTTCCGAGCAAGCCGATCCGCTACATCGTGCCGGTCGCCGCTGGCGGCGGCAACGACATGATCGCCCGCGTGGTCGCCGAACGCTGGGGCCGCGCGCTGGGCCAGCCCTTCGTGATCGACAACCAGAGCGGCGGCGGCGGCGTGGTGGCCTGCCAGAACACCGCGCGCGCCGCGGCCGACGGCTACACGCTGATGCAGGGCTATGTCGCGACCCACGGCACCACGCCCGCGACGCGCCGCGTGAGCTACAACGCGATCAAGGACTTCACGCCGATCGGCATGATCGGCGCCACGCCCAACGTGCTGGCCATCAATGCCGACGTGCCCGCCAAGACGGTGGCCGAGTTCGTGGACTACGTGAAGCGCAACCCCGGCAAGGTGAGCTACGGCTCGGCCGGCGCGGGCTCACTCACGCACATGACGATGGAGCTGTTCAAGCAGGAGACCGGCGCGGTCATGGTGCACGTGCCGTACCGCGGCATCGCGCCGGCCATCAACGACGTGCTCGGCGGCCAGACCCAGGCCATGTTCCCGGGGCTCGCGGCAGCGCTGCCGCATCTGCGCTCGGGCCGCATGCGCGCGCTGGCCGTCACCGGCAGCAAGCGCAGCGCGCAGCTCAAGGACGTGCCGACCATGGACGAGGTCGGCTTCAAGGGCTTCGACGCGATGCAGTGGTACGGCTCGGTCGGCCCCGCGGGCATGCCGGCCGACGTGGTGCGCCGCCTCAACGAGACCCAGGTCGCGGTGCTCAAGGCGCCCGACCTGGCCGAGAAGCTCGCCAGCGAGGCCGTCGAGCCCTGGCCGATGACGCCCGACCAGTTCAGCAAGTACATCGGCTCGGAGATCGCGCGCTGGACCGCGCTCGCCAAGGCCCGGAACATCCAGCTCGACGAGTAGGTCCGGCCGGCTTCCCCTTTCTCTTTCTCAACGCAACCAGCAAGAACTCCAGTGGCCCGCAACACGCACGTTTCCGCCGACACCTCGGCCCCTCCCGTCACCGCCATCCTGGCCCGCTTCGTCGCCACGCACCCGTCGCGCGGCTGGAGCGACGCGGTCGAGCGCGAGGCGCACCGCACTTTCTACAACTGGCTCGGCTGCGCCATCGGCGCCGCGCGCCACGAGGCGGCCGAGGCCGCGATCGCCGCCGTGCGCATGCTCGAGCCGGCGCCGCAGGCCAGCGTGCCGGGCCGCGCCGACAAGGTCGACATGGCCAGCGCAGCGCTCGTCAATGGCATCACCTCGCACACCTTCGATTTCGACGACACGCACCTCAAGACCATCATCCATCCGGCCGGACCAGTGGCCTCGGCGCTGCTGGCGCTCGGCGAGCACCGCGGGGCCTCGGGTCGCCAGCTGATCGACGCGCTGGTGCTCGGCATCGACGTGGCCTGCCGCATCGGCAACACCATGTACCCCGACCACTACGACCGCGGCTGGCACATCACGGGCTCGACCGGCATGCTCGGCGCGGCCGCGGGTTGCGCGCGGCTGCTGGGGCTCGATGAACACCGCACGGCGATGGCGATCGGCATCGCGGCCTCGCAGCCCGTGGGCCTGCGCGAGCAGTTCGGCACCATGACCAAGCCCTTCCATCCGGGCGCCGCGGCGCGCGCGGGCCTGATGTCGGCGCTGCTCGCGAGCCAGGGCTTCACGGCCAGCGAGCGGGCGCTCGAGGCGCCGCGCGGCTTCGTGCAGGTGGCCTCCGACAAGCGGGCCTGGCACGAGGTCACCGACGAACTCGGCGAGCGCTTCGAGATCTCCTTCAACACCTACAAGCCCTTCGCCTGCGGCATCGTGATCCATCCGAGCATCGACGCCTGCGTGCGGCTGCGCGCGCAGGGCATCGCGCCCGAGGACGTGGAGCGCATCGAGCTGCGCGTGCATTCGCTGGTGCTCGAGCTCACGGGCAAGAAGGAGCCGAAGGACGGCCTGCAGGGCAAGTTCAGCGTCTACCACGGCTGCGCCGTGGGCCTGATCCACGGCCGCGCGGGCGAGGAGGAGTTCTCGGACGCGGTGGTCAACGACCCGCGCGTGATCGCGCTGCGCAACCGGGTGCAGGCGGTGGTCGACGACGGCATCGCGGAGGAGTCGGTGCACGTGAGCGCGCTGCTGCGCGACGGCCGGCGCGTCGAGGTGCGGGTCGATCATGCGATCGGCTCGATGCACAACCCGCTGTCCGATGCGCAGCTCGAGGCCAAGTTCGACGCGCTCGCGGTGCCGCTGCTCGGCGCACAGCGCTCGGGCCGGATCACCGAGGTGTGCCGCACGCTGGCCGCGCTGTCCGACCTGCGCACGCTGACCGCGTTGACCGCGCCTTCGGCTTGAACGGGAGGCACGCATGACGAACCAGAGCATTGCATCGCTTCGCATCGGTATCCTCGACGGCGACGACATCGGCCACGAGATCGTGCCGGCCTCGGTCGACATCGCGCGCGCGGCCGCCGAGCTGCACGGCGTGGCCATCGACTGGCATCCGCTGCCGATCGGCGCGCGCGCACTGCAGACCCACGGCCACACCCTGCCGCCCGGCACGCTCGAGACCCTGCGCACGCTCGACGGCTGGCTCCTCGGGCCCATCGGCCACCGCGCCTATCCCAAGGGGCCGAACGCGATCAACCCGCATCCGATCCTGCGCAAGACCTTCAACCTGTTTGCCAACGTGCGGCCCACGCGCTCGTACCCGGACATCGGCTGCCTGCACGACGGCGTCGACCTGGTGATCGTGCGCGAGAACAACGAAGGCTTCCAGCCCGACCGCAACATGGTCGCGGGCTCGGGCGAGTTCCGGCCCAACGACGAGGTCACGCTCTCGGTGCGCGTGATCACCCGCACCGGCAGCCGGCGCGTGGCGCGCGCGGCCTTCGAACTCGCGCGCCAGCGCCGCAAGCACCTGACCTATGTGCACAAGGACACCGTGTTCAAGCTCGGCTGCGGCATGTTCGTCGAGGAGTGCAGGAAGCTCGCCGAGGAGTACCCCGACGTGCGCGTCGACGACGTGATCGTCGACACCTTCGCGATGCGGCTGGTGCGCGATCCGCAGAGCTTCGACGTGGTGGTCACGACCAACATGTTCGGCGACATCCTGTCGGACGAGGCGGCCGGCCTGGTCGGTGGCCTGGGCATGGCGCCGGGGTTGTGCATCGGCGACGGCGACATCGCGATGGCGCAGGCCACGCACGGCTCGGCGCCCGACATCGCGGGGCAGGGCATCGCCAATCCCTACGCGATGATCGAGTCGACGCGCATGCTGTTCGACTGGCTGGGTCACAGCCGCGGCAACGAGGGCGCGGTGCGCATGGCCGCATCGATGTCGCGCGCCATCACGGCCGCGCTCGCCGATCGCGCGGCGCGCACCGGCGACATCCGCGGCAGCGGCAACACGGTGGCGTTCACGCAGGCCGTGCTGCGCAACCTGAGTGCTTGAAGGGAAATCTCTCGATGACCGAAACGACCACCATGCAGTCCTTCTGGATGCGGATGAGCGAGGCGGGCGGCGTGCTCGAGCAACGCGAGGTGCCGGTGCCCACCGCGGGCCCGGGACAGTTGCTGGTGCGCCTGCATGCGGCATCGCTCAACCGAGGCGAGTTCCTGGCCGGCCACGGCGCGTCGGGTGCCTGGCGCCCGGCCGGCGGGGAGGGTGCGGGCAGGGTGGTCGATGTTGGAAATGCCGTTAGTGGATTTCAAGTGGGAGACCGCGTGATGGGCCGCTGCGCCGGGGCCTTCGCGGAGTACGCGCTGATGGAAGCGGCCGAGGCCATGGCCGTGCCGCAGGCGCTGTCGTGGGAAGAGGCCGCGAGCATTCCGCTGGCCTTCCTGGTCGCGTTCGACATGCTGGTGCTGCAGGGCCGGCTGCAGCCCGGCGAATGGCTGCTGGTCAACGGCGTGTCCTCGGGCGTCGGGGTGGCGTCGCTGCAACTGGGCAAGGCGCTCGGCGCGCGCGTCATCGGCACCTCGGGGTCGGCCGACAAGCTCGCGGCCCTCGCGCCGCTGGGGCTCGATGTCGCGCTGCCCACCCGCGCCGCCGATTTCGCGCCGGCCGTGCTGCTGGCCACCGGCGACAAGGGCGCGAACCTCGTCGTCAACACGGTCGGCGGCTCGGTGTTCGCCGAGAACCTGCGCGCGATGGCCTTCGAGGGGCGGCACGCGACCGTGGGCCATGTCGACGGCGTGCTGCATGCCGAGCTCGACCTCGAGGCCCTGCATGCGCGGAGGCTCACGCTGTTCGGCGTCTCGAACAAGCTGCGCACCAAGGCCCAGCGCGCTTCGGGCGTGCCGCGTTTCGTCGCCGAGGTGCTGCCGCTGTTCGCGGCTGGCCGCATCCGGCCGCGCATCGATCAGGTGGTGGCGTTCGACGAACTGCCGGCGGCCAAGGCGCGCATGGAGGCCGGCGCGCACATCGGGAAGATCGTGCTGCGCCTGCCGGGAGCGGACTGAGACTCAGGGCACGGCGGCGAGCAGCGCGACGCCGGCCCCTTCCAGCTCGTCGGCCAGGACGACTTGCGCCACGAAGATCGTGGCTTCCTCGAAGCGCAGGGCCGCGGTCGCGTCGAACAGCTCGGCGACCACGGCATCGGCCTGCGTGCCGGCGGGAAGATCGAAGATGCCGTTGCCCGCGATGCTGTCGATGACCTGCTGGCGCCCCGACTGCATGGCCAGGGCGAGCGACTGGACGCAGAGGCTGCTCAGGTCGGGTTCCTCCGCCAGGTACTTGAAGGCGTACTCGATGTCGGTGTTCGCGACCCGCGCGACCCATCGTCCTTGCCCGATCTCGAGAATCAGCAGGTCGTTCATGGCTTGCCTCCCGTGTAGTCGCTGATGGTCACGGTCAGGTCGAGCGCCGTGTGCCACGACTGCGCGCGGCCGATGGCCGCGAGGCCGCCGACGTGCCCGTCGGCGAAGAAGGTCCTGGGGTCCGACGGATCCGACCCCGAGCGCGCCCACTGCGGATCCCTGCCCGGGTTGTTGTCCCAGCACACGTCCCAGTACGGACGCTTGCCGATGCCGAAGACCTGCACCGGCGCGACGATCCGCACGCCGAAGCGCACCGGGATCTCGGGGCTGTACCAGGTGACGTAGGCGTTGTTGGCGCCGTCGGCGATCCACGAGAACGCGATCTGGCAGATGTCGAGCGTCTCCATGCCCGAACGCGCCTTGAGGATCGGCCCCGGCGAGGAGGTCACGCTGCCGAACGCGAAGTCCTTGGTGTAGCCGGTGACGTCGCGCCGCAGCTCGAACTTCGAGTAATTGACGAAAGTGATCTTGATCTCGCCGCTGTCGACGGCCGCGCTCGGGACCAAGGCCGCGTTGGCGACGATGTCGGGCGATAGATGCATGTCGGTCATGGAATTGCTCCTCCTGCTCTGCAATCGGCCAGTGCGATGGTGCGAAGCGCGGGCCCGCTTTTCTCTCGTGAGGGAGCGCGGCATCGCGCCGGTCCCGGTGAGTGGCCGAGGAACTCGCCGGGACATCGCGGCAAGCGTAGGCAGGCCGGTCGATGCGGGGAATCCCCGAAACCAAGTAAAGGCCCGGGAGGGCCGTTCAGGCGCTTTCCGAACGCACGAACAGGATGTCTTTCACCAGCGGCTCGAACGGCACGCCGAGGCTGGCGACGTTCCCGTCGCGATCGGTCAGGAAGCTCAGCGGCAGCCCGTCGGGCAGCAGCGGGTGCAGCGCCGCGGGCAGCTCGAAGGTTTCGTGGTGGCGGTGCTGCAGGGTGGCCGACATGCCGCGCCACGACCAGTGCAGTGTGTCGTCGCGCGCCTCGATCGTCATCAGGCCATAGGCGGGGTGCAGGTAGCGGCCGCCATAGGCCCCGAGGGCGTGGGCCGGTCGCGTGCCCGGATGACGCGCCCGCGCCTGCTCCGCCCGGTAGGCCTGCATCCAGGCCCGTGCCTGCTCGCGCTGCACGCGGCCGCGGGCGCGCCAGTCGATCGGCTCGCGGCCGCGCAGCCGGTCGATGACATGCCAGGTCAGCGGCCGGGCCACGCCCTCGTTGGGGCTGCGGTTGGTCAGCACGGCGATGCCGATGCCGGCGTCCGGCACCAGGGTCATCAGCGCGCCCCAGCCGGGCAGGCCGCCGCCATGAAAGACCAGCCGGTCGCCGCGGTAGCTGTGGCAGCGGAAGCCGAAGCCGTAGTGCGCTTCGCCGAATTCGCCGCCGGCCGAGTTCGGGCAATGGACGTGTGGCGCATGCAGCATGTCGACGAGCGCGGCCGGCAGCAGGCGCTGGCCGTCGATCTCCCCTCTGCCCAGGTGCAAGCGCATCCAGTGCGCGAGATCGGCGACAGAGGTGCTGATCCCGCCCGCGGCGACGGGCCGGAACGGAAGACGCGGCGCGGGCTGCGGCACGTCCTCACGCACCATGTAGGGTTGCGCGGGCTCGGGCGAGGCCTCGAGCTCGTCGAGCGTGAAACCGAGCGTCATGCCGAGCCTGTCGCCCAGCCGCGCGCGAACGAACGCCTCGTAGGTGGTGTCGCCGACGCGTTCGATCAGCAGCCCGAGCACGTTGTAGCCGAGGTTGCTGTACTGGTGGGCGGTGCGGATGTCGAGGTTGGGCTCGAGATGCCGCATGTCGGCCATCATCCGGGCCGGCGAGCGGTCGCCGGGGAGGTACATCCAGTCGTGCGCCGGCAGGCCGCTGTGGTGCGTGAGCAGGTCGCGCACCGTGAGGCGTTCGGTGGCGACCGGGTCGTGCAGGCGGAACTCGGGCAGGTAGTCGCGCACCGGCCGCGTCCAGTCGAGCCGGCCCTCGTGGTGCAGGAGCGCGAGGGCGGTCGCGGTGAAGGACTTGGTGATCGAGCAGATCAGGAAGCGTGTCGCGGCGGTCACGGGCAGGCCCGACTCGAGGTCGCGCTGTCCGTAGGCCCTGGTGAGCAGGATCTGGCCGTCCTGGACGACCGCGAGCGCGGCGCCGGGCACCTTCCAGTCGGCCATGAGAGCGGGGGCGAGGCGATCGAGTTCGGAACCGAGCGCCGCCATCGATGGGCCGGAAGAATGAACCATGGTCGAGCTCCTCGCCTTCGCGTGCGCAACGCTGGCGTGCCGGAAATTTTATCGAGCCTGTGGCCTCGCGCGGGTGCCTTGCCCGGGCGGCGCGGCCACCTGGCGTTGCAGCGTGAACCCGATCTCGTTGACGCCTGGCGTGCCGTGCACGAAGGTCTCGCCCCCATGCATGCGCGCGATCGCACGCACGATCGCCAGCCCGAGCCCGAAGCGCTCGCCCGTCCGGGGCCGCGAGCTGTCGCCGCGCCAGAAGCGCTCGAACATGTGCTGCCGCACCTCTTCCGGAATCGCATCGCCCGGGTTGGTCACCGTGATGCGCGCGCCCTCGGGCAGCGCCTCGATGCGCAGGCCGATGACGGCCTCCTGCGGCGCATGCCGCGACGCGTTTGTCAGCAGGTTCACGAGCGCGCGGCGCAGCAGCACGCGGTTGACGGGCACCGAGGCATCGCCCTCGATCTCGAGCCGCTGGCGCTTCTCCTCGAGGAAGACCTCGACGAACTCGCCGACCTGCCGCGCCTGCTCGCCCAGCGAGAGCTCGCGCAGGTCCTCGGCCGCGTCGCCGCGGTCGGCGCGCGCGAGGAACAGCATGTCGTTGACCATCGAGCCCAGCGTGCGCAGCTCCTCGAGGTGCGACTCGAGCACCTCGCGCATCTCGTCCCGGGGCCGGTCGCGCGCGAGCGCGAGTTCGGCGCCGTTGATCATGATGGCCAGCGGGGTGCGCAGCTCGTGCGCCACGTCGGCATTGAAGCCCT
This sequence comes from Variovorax sp. Varisp41, assembly GCF_047325085.1. Classification (NCBI taxonomy): domain Bacteria; kingdom Pseudomonadati; phylum Pseudomonadota; class Betaproteobacteria; order Burkholderiales; family Comamonadaceae; genus Variovorax; species Variovorax sp. Varisp41. The sequence continues at coordinate 1,171,712 of NZ_CP168541.1, read as the reverse complement.
CGAGCTGGGTCCATGCATCCTCCATGCGCGCCAGCACCTCGTTGAAGCGCAGGGCCAGCGGCAGCAGCTCGGTGCTGTCGGCCGGCAGGGTCAGGCGCTGCGACAGCCCGCCGGGGCGTATCACCGAGGCCTCGCGCGACAGGTCCGCGAGCGCGCGCAGGCCGCGCCGCGTGGCGATGGCGCCGAGCGCCACGGTGCACAGCACGCCGAGCGCGCCGACCAGCAGGCCGTAGTTGTCGTAGCGGTCGAGCATCTCGGCGCGCGGCCGCGGGTCCATGCCGATCAGCACCTGCGCACCGGGGAAGATGGCGTGCTCGTCGAGCCGGTAGTGCGCGCCGCGCAGCACCACGCCGTCCTGCCGCTGCAGCCAGACCTTGTTGCCCTCGCCGCGCAGCGTGGGCGGCATCGGCTCGGCGCCGTAGAGCATCTCGCCGTCGCGCGCGATCAGCCACACGTTCCAGCGATAGCGGCCGCCCACGCTGGTGGCCGCGAGATGGCGCCGCAGCATCGGCAGGTCGGCCGGCGTGCGCACCTCGTCGATGAAGTGCTGCACCACCTCGGTCTTGCCGCTGAGGTCCGAGCGCTCGTCGGCGATCAGCACCTGCTCGAGCGCCTTGTGCAGCAGGTAGCCGGTGGCGGCGAATACCGCGACCGCGACCACCGCCAGCATCAGCACCAGGCGCGCCGAGATCGAGCCGAAGCGCACCCGCGGAGCCTTCACGCGGACTCCAGCACGTAGCCCATGCCGCGCACGGTGCGCAGCATCGGGGTCTCGAAGGGATCGTCGAGCTTGGCGCGCAGGCGGCGCACCGCCACTTCGACCACGTTGGTGTCGCTGTCGAAGTTCATGTCCCACACCTGCTCGGCGATCACGGTGCGCGACAGCACCTCGCCGCGGCGCCGCATCAGCAGCGCCAGGATCAGGAACTCCTTGTTGGTGAGCTCGAGCGCCTGGCCGCCGCGCGAGGCCTTGCGCCGCGCAAGGTCCAGCTGCAGGTCGCCCAGGGTCAGCGTGGTGGGTTCCGAGGTGCCGCCCGAGCGCACGCCGCGGCGGCGCAGCGCGGTCAGGCGCGCCAGCAGCTCCGAGAACGCGAAGGGCTTGACCAGGTAGTCGTCGGCGCCGTCCTGCAGGCCGCGCACGCGGTCCTCGACCTGGTCGCGCGCCGTGAGCATGAGCACCGCCACGTCCTTGGTGGCGCGGATCGCCTTGAGCACCGCGAAGCCGTCGAGGCCGGGCAGCATCACGTCGAGCACCACGATGTCGTACTCGCCGTTCACCGCGAGATGGCGGCCATCGATGCCGTCGGCCGCGACATCGACGACGTAGCCGTTCTCGGTGAGTCCCTTGCGCAGGTAGTCCGCGAGCTTGGGATGATCTTCGACGACGAGCACGCGCATGGGGTGTCCTTCCGCGGGGGCGTCGCCGCGGTGCCGCAGTCTAGCGCCGGCCCTGCGCCGCCTGCACGATCAGATCGGCCACGGCCCGGGGCTGCGACAGCAGCGACACGTGGCTGGCGTCGAGCTCGACGGTGCTGGCCTTCATGCGCTGGGCCATGAAGCGCTGCAGCTCGGGGTCGATGGTGCGGTCCTGGCGCGAGACGGCATACCAGGTCGGCTTGTCGTGCCATGCCGCGGCGGTGGTCCTGGCGGTGGCGATGGCGCGCGCGAACGGTTGCTGCACTGCGTAGTAGGCCAGCGCCTCGGCCGGCGGCAGGTCGCCCGCGAAGTCCTTCACGAAGGCCGGCTGGCTCAGCGAACCCCAGCCGTTGGTGTCCCACTGCAGGCCGGCACCGGCGGGCGCGGCGGCGAACTTGCGAGTGAGAGCCGGGTAGTCCTCGCCGGCATCGGGCGCGCGCGCCGCGATGTAGACCAGGCCCGCCACGTGCGGATCGGTGCCCGCCTCGCTGATCACCATGCCGGCGTACGAATGGCCGACCAGCAGCGTGGGGCCGTCCTGCTGCGCCAGCACGCGTTTGACCGCGTCGACGTCGTCCTGGAAGCCGCTCAGCGGGTTCTGCACCGAGGTCACGTGCAGGCCCTGGGCCTGCAGCAGCGGAATCACCTTGCCCCAGCTCGAGCCGTCGGCATAGAGGCCGTGCACCAGCACCACGTTGTGGACGGCGACCGGCGCCGGGGGCGCGGTCTGCGCACTGGCGGCGGCCACGGAGAAGACACCGGCGAGGGCGATGGCCGCGATGCGGCCCATGAGGGTTCTGCGATGCATGGAAGGCTCCAGGTTCTGGCGGCGCCGGTTGCGGCGCCGCGGGGTCATGCAGTGACGACCGGCACTGCTCTGGAGCGGACTGTGGCGCCAGGCCATCGACCTGGATCGCACATTCCGATTACAAAAATGTCATCTGGAGCGCGGCTTCTTCGTGCCGTCCGCTTTCCGGGTGCCCGGCCTCTCGGCCCGGCGCTTGATGTCGGAGGACGGATGGCCCGCGGCCTCAGGGCCGCCCAGTGCCCGCAGCCGCCGCACGTGGACCGCGGCGGCGCTGCGGCTGCGCAGGAACAGGAAGATCATGGCCGGGGGCCCGATGCGATGGACGCGCTCAACGCCCCGCCAGCGAGAGCGGCCGCATGTCCTGCCAGTTCGCCTCGATGTAGGCGCTGCACGCGGCGCGGTCGGTGGTGGGCAGGGCCACGCGCCAGCCGGCGGGCACGGCGATGAAGGCGGGCCACAGCGAGTGCTGGCCCTCGTCGTTGACCAGCACCTGGAAGCTGGCGTTTTTGTCGTCGAAGGGATTGGTCATGGCGGTTCTTTCGATGGGATGCGAAGGGGCCGGCGCTCAGGCCGCTTCGAGGGATTCGACGCGCGGCAGGGCCTCGAGCGCCTGCGCGATGCCGTGCAGCGCGCGGTGGCGCGCGAACTCCTCGCGCAGGGCGTTCGCGCGTTCGCGGTAGCCGGGGGTGGCGAGCAGCTTGCGCACCGCATCGCCGACCTGGCGCGCGGCCGGCTGCGCGGTGCCGAGGTTGATGCCCACGCCCGACCAGGCCACGCGCGCGGCGATCTCGGGCTTCTCCTCCGAGCTGCCGGCCACCACCAGCGGCACGCCGAGGCTCAGCGCATGGTTGACCGAGCCGTAGCCGCCGTTGGTGACCATCGCATGCAGCTTGGGCAGCAGGCGGTCGTAGGGCAGGAAGGGAAGCACGCGCGCATTGGCCGGCACGTTGGCCGACAGGGCGGACGGCACCGGGCCGCCGGTGGTGGCGATCACGAGCAACTTCGGATCGCCGGCCAGTGCCTGCAGCGTGGGGCCGATCAGCTGCGCGGGATTCTGGTTGGCCAGCGTGCCCTGCGTGACCAGCACGACCGAGCGGCCGTCGTCGAGTTCGTCCCACCACGCGGGCGGCGTGAAGTCGCGGCTGGCCGGCGCGAGCAGCGGGCCGACGAAGCGCACCGAGGCCGGCAGGTCGCTGCGCGGGTATTCGAAGGACGGGCCGGTGAGCTGCAGGTAGAGGTCGGGCATGCGCACCATCGCATCGACGAAGAAGGCCGGCAGCGCGCCGGCGCCGAGGCGCCGCAGCACGGTGTCGAAGTGGCGCTGCACGTCGCCGAACATCGCCTGCTGCAGGTTGGCGTTCATCGCCTTGTTGCGCGCGCGGCCCTCGGGCGTGGAGGACGGCGGCAGCGCGGTGCCGAAGAAGGCGGTGTCGCAGCTCGACAGCGGCAGCGCCGAGATGCCGATCGCGACCACCGCGGGCCGCTCTTCGCGCGGCCCCAGCAGCAGCGGGAAGGTGCCGCAGAACATGGTGTCGACCACGATGGCGTCGGCCTCGAAGTCGTCGAGGATGGCGCGCAGGCCCGCATGCTGCGCCTCGATCGCGTCGGCGAAGAAGTGCTTGAGGCCGAAGCACAGCTGGGCATGCGGCGAGTTCAGCCGGCGGCGCTCGGGAAAGCGTTCGTCGAGATCGCGGTAGTCGCCGTCGATGGCGCGCGCGAAGGGCGTGAAGCTCGCGCCGGTCGCCTCGGCCTGCGCCCTGAACTGGCTCGCGGTGTGCACCCGCACCTCGTGGCCGAGGCCCGTGAGGTGCTGGGCGATGGCCAGCATCGGCAGGACGTGGCCGGGCAGGGCGGTTGCCGCGATGAGATAGCGTGCCATGGGATGTTCCTCAGGAGGCGGTGGTTTCCAGGGCGCGGCGCGCCTTGGTGTGGATGCCGAGGTCGACGAAGTAGCGCTGCAGCAGCTCGCGGTCGACCGGGCGGATCGGCGTGCCGATCGCCTCGAGCTGCGCCTGCGTGGCCGCGCCGCACACCTGCGGCGGCGTGGCCGAGGTGTCGTAGCGATCGAGGATGGCGAGCACCGCCGCGAGGTCGCGGTCCTGCCCCACTGCGAGCCGCGCATGCGCGCGCTCGAGCCAGGGGTCGAGTCCTACCGGCTCGAGGCGCATGCCCAGCCGCTCGAACACCGGCGGGATGTCGCGCACGCGCAGCGGCGCCTGGCCCATCAGGTGGAACACCTGGCCCCACGAGGCGCGCTGCGCCGCGAGGCCGAGGATGGCGCGCGCCACGTCGTCCACCGGCGTGAGGTTCAGCGGCAGGTCCATGTCGGGGATGGCTTCCAGGTCGGCGTAGAGATGGGCCACGCGCCAGATCAGGTCGTCGGCGTTGCAGATCGCATGCGTGTGGTCGCCGGTGACCGCGCCCAGCCGGTAGATCGCGACCGGCATGCCGCGCGCCTGCGCCTCGCGCGCGATCGCGTCGCCGACCCACTTGCTCTGGCTGTAGCCGTCGACCAGGCCGCGCCACGAGTTCAGCGCCGAGCGCTCGGTGACCGTGCCCTCCTGGTTGTTGCCCTGGTCGATCACGGCCAGCGTGGAGACGTAGTGCAGCGTCTTCGCGCAGCCCTGCGCGGTCCATTCGAGCAGCGTGACCACGCTGTCGACGTTGGCCGGCTTGAGGCTGGCGTAGGGATGCAGGAAGTCGACCTGCGCGGCGCAATGGTAGAGCGCGTCGCAGCCGTCGCGCACCAGCCGCACCGCGTCGTCGTCGAGGCCCAGGCGCGGCTTGCCGAGGTCGCCCGTGACGACCTCGATGCGCGCGTCGTCCCAGATCGATTCGAGCTGGCGCGTGGCCAGCGTGCGCTTCAGCCGCAGCGCGCCGGCTTCGGGGTCGGCCGCGCGCACGTGGCAGACCACGCGGGCTTCGGTGTCGCGCAGCAGCGCGGCCAGCAGGTGGCTGCCGACGAAGCCGCTGGCGCCGGTGAGGAACACGCGTCGAGGTGCCAGCGTGGGCGCGATCGCCTGCGCCTGAACATGCGCGGGCAGCACCACCTCGCGCGACAGGTCGAGCGCCTCGGTCGTGCCCGCGTTGTCGTCGATCCAGGCGGCGAGCTCGGCGATCGAGGGCCGGTTGTAGACCTCGGCATGCGGGAAGTCCGCGCGTACCTGCTGGCGGATGCGCATGCCGAGCTGGATCGCCATCAGCGAATGGCCGCCGATCTCGAAGAAGTTGTCGTGGATGCCCACGCGTTCCAGCCGCAGCGTCTCGCGCCACAGGCCGGCCAGCAGTTCCTCGGTGGGCGTGCGCGGCGCGACGTACTGCACCGCGGCCTGCTGCTCGGGCACGGGCAGCGCCTTGCGGTCGAGCTTGCCGCTTGGTGTGAGCGGCAGCGCGGGCAGGTGCACGAAGGCCGAGGGCACCATGTAGTCGGGCAGGGCGCGCGCCATGTGGGCGCGCAGCTCGGTCGGCTGCGGATCGGCGGCGGCGACGAAGTAGGCCACCAGGCGCTTGTCGCCGGGCGTGTCCTCGCGCGCGATCACCGCGGCCTGCGTCACCTGCGGATGCTGCAGCAGCGCCGACTCGATCTCGCCGGGCTCGATGCGGTAGCCGCGGATCTTCAGCTGCTGGTCGGCGCGGCCGAGGAAATCGAGGCTGCCGTCGGCACGCCAGCGCGCGAGGTCGCCGCTGCGGTACATGCGGTTGCCGGGCGCGCCGTGCGGATCGGCCACGAAGCGCTCGGCGCTGAGCGCGGCGCGGTTCAGGTAGCCGCGCGCCACGCCGGCGCCCGCGATGTAGAGCTCGCCCGCGACGCCGGGCGGCACCGGCTGCAGCAGTTCGTCGAGCACGTACATGCGCGTGTTCCAGATCGGCTGGCCGATCGAGGGCTGGCGGCCGGCTTCCATCGGCGCGCTCATGCTCGCGCAGATGGTGATCTCGGTCGGGCCGTAGGCGTTGACCATGCGGCGACCCGGCGCCCAGCGCGCGGCCAGCTCGGCCGAGCAGGCATCGCCGCCGACCACCAGCGTCTGCAGCGCCGCGAACTCGCCGGGCGGCAGGGTCGAGAGCGCGGCCGGCGGAATCAGCGCGTGGCTCACGGCCCGGGCTTCGAGCAGCTCGGCGAGGTCGCTGCCCAGCAGCTGCTGCGCGCCCGGGACCACCAGCGCGGCGCCCGCGTGGAAGGCCATGAGCTGGTCCATCACCGAGGCATCGAAGCCGCAGGAGGAGAACTGCAGCACGCGCGAGTCGGACGTGATCGCCAGCCGCTCCTGCATGGCGGCGCCGAGGCTGGCCAGGCCCGCATGCGGCACGATCACGCCCTTGGGCAGGCCGGTGGAGCCCGAGGTGTAGATGACGTAGGCGGCCTCGCGCGGATCGGCAGGGGGCGCCGTTGGCGCGGCCTCGGACTGGGCCGCGATCGCCTCGCGCGTGTCGACGGCGTCGAGCGCGATGCAATGCGCGACGTCGGCCAGCTGCGGCAGCAGCGCCTCGTGCGTGAGCACCGCCGCGGGCGCGGCTTCCTGGAACACGAAGGCGCTGCGCGCCGCCATGTGGCTCGGATCGATCGGCAGGTAGGTGGCGCCGGCCTTGACGATCGCCAGGTGGGCCACGACCAGGTCGAGCGAGCGCGGCAGCACCGTGGCGACGATGGCGCCGGGCGCGATGCCGCGTGCGCGCAGCAACTGCGCGAGCCGGTTGGCGCGCGCGTCGAGTTCGGCATAGCCGACGGTCGCGTCGTCGAGCACCACGGCGGGTGCCTGCGGACGCTCGGCGGCATGCGTGGCCACCATGGCGGCCAGCGAGCGCGGCGCGAGTTCGCGCGGCTGGCCGCTCCATTGCGACAGCAGCCGGTGCTGTTCCTCGGCGCTCAGGATCGCGAGCTCGGCGATCGGCGCGTCGGGCGCGTCGCAGGCCTCCTCGAGCAGCCGGGCCAGCCGCGCGGCCATGGCCTCGACGGTGGCGCGCTCGAACAGGTCGCTGCTGTACTGGATGCCGCCGCCGATGCCGCCCGGCAGGCCGTCGGCGCCGCGCTGTTCGCTGAGGATGAAGGACAGGTCGAACTTCGCGGTGTCGATCTCCACCGGCTGCGGCGTGATCGACAGGCCCGGCAGGCTGAACGACAGCCGGCTGCTGTTCTGGAAGCCCAGCATCACCTGGAACAGCGGCTGGTTGGTGCGCGCGCGGCCCGCGCCGCTGCGCTGCAGCTCCACCAGGCGGTCGTACGGGAACTCCTGGTTGGCATAGGCCGCGAGGTTGGTGGCGCGCACGCGCGAAACCAGCTCGCGCAGGCTGGGCCGGCCCGAGGCGTCGGTGCGCAGCACCAGCGTGTTGACGAAGCAGCCGATCAGCTCGTCGAGCGCGTGGTCGCTGCGGCCCGCGACCGGGCTGCCGATCACGATGTCGTCGCCCGCGCCGAGCCGGCTCAAGAGGCCTGCGAGCGCGGCCTGCAGCACCATGAAGACGCTGGCCTGCCCGTCGCGCGCCAGCTGCAGGATGCGCTCGTGCACCTGCGGCGCGATCTGCAGCGGCACCACGTCGCCGCGGTAGCTCGGCGCCAGCGGGCGCGGATGGTCGGCCGGCAGCGCGAGCTGCTCGGGCAGGTCCTGCAGCGTGGCCTGCCAGAACGCGCGCTGGCGCCCGGCCATGCTCTCGGCATCGTCCTCGCTGCCCAGCAGTTCCTGCTGCCACAGCGCGTAGTCGGCGTACTGCAGCGGCAGCGGCGTCCAGCCCGGTGCCCGGCCTTCGCAGCGCGCCGCGTAGGCCACGCTGAGGTCGCGCGCCAGCGGCAGCAGCGAGGCGCCGTCGCCGGCGATGTGGTGCGTGAGCAGCAGCAGCACGTGCTCGTCGTCGGCCAGTTTGAACAGCGAGACGCGCAGCGGCGCCGTGCTGCCGAGGTCGAAGGCATGGCCCGCGGCCGCGTGCAGCTGCGCGGCGATCTCGTCCTCGCTGCTGTCGGCCTCGAGCACGGCGGGCCGCGCCTGCGCGCCGTCGAGCACCTGCTGCCACGGCAGCCCGTCCTCGTTCGGGTAGATGGTGCGCAGGCTCTCGTGGCGCTGCACCAGGTCGTGGAGCGCCGCATGCAGGGCTGCGCGGTCGAGCGTGCCCGACAGGCGCAGCGCCAGCGGCATGTTGTAGGCCGGGTTGGCGCCCTCGAGCTGGTTCATCAGCCACAGGCGGCGCTGCGCGAAGGACAGCGGGATGCGCGCCGGGCGCGGCATCGGCACCAGGCTGGGCCGCGCCACCGATTCCTGGTCGAGCAGCTCGGCGAGGCCGGCGATGGTCGAGACCTGGAACAGCGTGTCCAGCGGCAGGTCGATCATGAACTGCTGGCGGATCATCGAGACCAGCTGCACGATCATCAGCGAGTGGCCGCCGAGCTCGAAGAAGTTGTCGTGGATGCCCACGCGCTGCAGGTGCAGCGTCTCGGCCCAGAGGCCGGCCAGGATCTTCTCGGTGGGCGTGCGCGGCGCGGCATAGGGCGTGGCGGCCTGCACCTCGGGCGGCGGCAGCGCCTTGCGGTCGAGCTTGCCGCTCGGACCCAGCGGCAGCGCGGGCAGGCTCACGAAGGCCGAGGGCACCATGTAGTCGGGCAGCGCCTGCGCGAGGTGCGCGCGCAGCTCGGCCGTTTGAGGATCGGCGGACTCGACCGGCACGAGGTAGGCCACCAGGCGCTTCTCGCCGGGAGCGTCCTCGCGCGCCACCACCGCGGCCTGTGCGATCTGCGGATGCTGGAGCAGCACCGCCTCGATCTCGCCGGGTTCGATGCGCAGGCCGCGGATCTTCACCTGCTGGTCGGTGCGGCCCAGGTAGTCCAGGCTGCCGTCGGCGCGCCAGCTCGCGAGGTCGCCGGTGCGGTACATGCGGCTGCCGGGCGCGCCATGCGGATTGGCGACGAAGCGCTCGGCACTGAGCAGCGGCCGGCCCAGGTAGCCGCGCGCCAGGCCCGTGCCCGCGATGTAGAGCTCGCCGGCCACGCCGGCCGGCACTGGCTGCAGGCCGCTGTCGAGCACGTACATCTGCGTGTTCCAGATCGGCCTGCCGATCGGCACACTTTTCGGCGCGGCCTGCGAGCGTTCGCATTCCCACGCGGTGACGTCGACCGCGGCCTCGGTCGGGCCGTAGAGGTTGTGCAGCTCGGCGCCCAGGCGCTCGTGGCATTGCGCCTGCAGCGCGGGCGACAGCGCCTCGCCGCTGCAGATCACGCGGCGCAGGCTGGTGCAGCCGGCGGCCGCGGGCTCGCGCAGGAAGACCTCGAGCATCGAGGGCACGAAATGCAGCGTCGTGATGCCTTCGTCGGCGATCAGGCCCGCGAGATAGGCCGCGTCCTTGTGGCCGCCGGGCCGGGCGAGCACCAGCGTGGCGCCGTCGATCAGCGGCCAGAAGAACTCCCACACCGACACGTCGAAGCTCGAGGGCGTCTTCTGCAGCACGCGGTCGTCGGCCGCGAGGCCGTAGCGCGCCTGCATCCACAGCAGGCGGTTGACGATGGCGCGATGCGACACCACCGCGCCCTTGGGCCGGCCGGTCGAGCCCGAGGTGTAGATCACGTAGGCCGGGTGCGCGGGATCGATCGCGACTGCGAAGTTGGCCTCGTCGCAATTCGCCAGATCGGCAATCGTTTGCGCCCCATCGATCAACAGGCGCGGGGCGTCGGCGGGCAGCACCTGCGCGAGCGCCTCGGTGGTGATCAGGCACACGGGCGCAGCGTCGCCGAGCATGAAGGCGATGCGGTCGGCCGGGAAATCGGGGTCGACCGGCAGGTAGGCCGCGCCGGTCTTCAAGGTGGCGAGCAGCGCCACCATCAGTTCCATCGAACGCGGGATCGCGAGCGCCACCGTGCGCTCGGGGCCCGCGCCGCGTGCGCGCAGCAATTGCGCGAGGCGGTTGGCGCGGCGGTTGAGTTCGGCGTTGGACATCGCCTCGCCCTCGAAGCGCAGTGCGATCGCCTCGGGCCGGGCGGTGAGCTGGGCCTCGATCAGCGCGACCAGGTGCGTGTCGGGCACGGCGTGTTCGGTATCGTTCCAGCCGAACAGCAACTGCCGGCGCTCCTCGGCACCGAGCAGGTCGACATGGCCGACGGCCTGCTGCGGTTGCCGGATCACGGCATCGATGAACGCGATCAGCCGGCGCTGGTGATCGGCCAGCCCCTGCGCGGTGTGCACCGCGGGATTGGCGTCGAAGTCGATCTGCAGGTCCTGTCCGTTGCCGCGCTCGTAGAGGAAGATGCCCAGGTCCTCGGCCGTACCGTTCGAGAGGTTGCGCGGCCGCGCCGCATGGCCGGCGAAACGGAAGTCGTAGTCGAAGGGCTCGACGTTGACCACGGTGGTGAACAGCTGCCGGTTGTTGACCAGCATGTTGAGGTCGCTGCGCAGATGCTCGTAGCGGTACGACTGGTGGCGCAGCACCTGCCGCATCTGGCGGCCCACTTCGCGGATCAGTTCGGGGATCGGCAGGTCGGCGCGCATCGCGAGCCGCAGCGGCACGGCATTGGCCACCATCGCGGGCACGCGCCGCATGCGATCGTTGTGGCGCGCGGTGACCGGGATGCCGATCGCCATGTCCTCGATGCCGGTGGCGCGGTAGAGATAGGCCGCGGTGGTGGCGATCAGGATCTGCGGCAGCGTGGTGCCGAGCTCCTGCGCGATCTGCTGCAGCGCCTGCACGCTGGCCGCGGGCAGGTGCACCGTCTGGCGCAGCAGGCCGCCGATGTTGACCGAGCGCTGCGCTGCGAGGCTCAGCGGATCGGGCGCGTCGGCGAAGCGCTCGGTCCAGTACTGGCGGTCGCGCGGGAAGCGGCCCGACTCGCGGTAGGCGCGGTCTTCCTCGGCCAACTGCGACAGCGGTGCCAGGCGCGAGGCCTCGGGCACCTCGGCGGCGCCTTCGGCCATCGCGCTGTAGATGTCGGCGAAGCGCCGCGCGATCAGCCCGCCGCCGAAGCCGTCGAGCACGATGTGGTGGCTGCGGTGGTACCAGATGTGGCGCCCGGGCGCGAGGCGGATCAGCGCCGACAGCCACAGCTGGCCGTGCGCGAGGTCGATGTTGCGTTCGAAGTCCGCGCGCATCCAGCGCTCGGCCCGCGCCGCGGGATCGGCCTCGGCGCTGAGGTCGAGGTAGGGGATCTCGCCCTCGAAGCTGCTCGCCACCACCTGGCGCGGCCCCTGGCCCGCGTCGACGAAGTTGAGCCGCGTGGCCTCGACCTCCTCGGTGACGCGGCGCATGGCCGCGAGGAAGATTGCGGGGTCGATCGGGCCGTCGATATCGATGGCTTCCGCGAGGTTGAAATTGGTGTCGGGCGACGCGAACTTCGCGCCCAGCCACATCGCCATCTGACCCGAGGTGAGAGGCGCCGAACTGCTCAGGGGACCACTGCCTTGCATGCGCTGCTCCAAGTTGGACATGGGGTTGCCAACGGGGCATTGCAGGCGCGAAGCGAATTGCCAGAAGCCGCCTTCTCGCACGTCCGCAGCGGGTCGAATTGACATTCCGTTGACATTTAAAAACCAAATGTACAAGCGGTTGCAGTCACTTCGATGGCAGTTTCGAGTGCGGCAATATTTCACGCTCTCAATTGAGCAAGAAAGGTTTCCTGGGGTTTTTCGCACTGCACCCAGAAAGCCTCATTTTCGAGGCGGTTCGGCTTACTTTCAGAGGGAGAAGCAGGAGGAAAAAGTTTGTTGCGTCGCAACAACTTCAATACGCGCAGCAGGGGTATGGCAAATATGTTGGAGATGCCGGCAAGCGCATTGCGTGAATAAAAATTGCCTAATTCCCACGGAATTCCGTGGTGAATAGAAAAGTATTGCGAGGACTTTTGAGCTAATTAGGCGCGCTCTAATTCGCGCCGGTCATTCGCCGCGTCGCGCCGACCTGGACAGCGCCGCCAGCGTCTTCTTCGCGCTGTGCAACAGGCCCGCGCGCTCGGGCTTCAGGCGCGCCTTGGTGTCGCCCGGCGCGATGATCTCGAAGGCCGTCTCGGCCCCGAGCTTGGCGGCCAGTGCATCACGCGGCGCGAGGCCCTCGAAGCGCGCGTTCGAGATCACATGCACCTGCAGATGGCGATGGATGGCCTTCGACAGCTTGCGGCAGGCGGCGGTCATCGCCGCTTCGTCGGGCGTCGCCGCGCCATGCACGACAAGCACTTCCACGATGCCGTTCGCGTCCTCGCCGAGCACGAAGGCACGCACCACCGAGTCCTTGAACCTGGCGCGCAGCATCGCGCGCACCGGCTCGGCCGCCGCGAAGGACTTCAGCGCGATGCGGCGCAGCTCGCGGTGGAACACGAAGCCGCGATCGAGCGTGAAGGTTTCGGGCAGTTCCTCCTTCGCGGCATGCCGCGACAGCATGCCGCTGCCGACGAGGTGCGCGAGCGTGCCCTCCACTTCGGCTGCGTCGAGCCTGGTCTTCTGCGCCAGTTCGTTCGTGGTGAAGGGTTCCTCGGGATTTCCGTAGAGCACCTGCAGGAGCTTCTGGACGGAGGGGGACAGGAGGAAGTCTGCGGCGCTCATGGGGGCGATGGGTTCGGTGCGGGGGGAAGGCAGCGATTATGGAAGCGCCGCCCGAGGCGGCGTCATCGACGGCCCGGCGGCAAGACCCGCGCGAGAAAGCCGCCGATGTCGCGCGTGCATTGCGCGGCGCCTTCCACGCTGCGGCTGAAGCCGAAGAACAGGTGCGTCATGCCGCGATAGATCTCGAGCCGGTCCAATCGCCCGGCGGACTCGAGCGACCGCGCCATGGCCGAGGACGCGTCGAGGAACACATCGAACTGCGCCGCGGCCAGGAAGGTGGTCGGCAGCAGGCCGGGGTCCGCGAGCAGCAGGTTGGCGCGTGGATCGTTCCGGCTGGCCCCGTCGGGAAGGTAGTCGCCGAAGATGGGCGGCACGGATGCGAGGTCCGGAAACAGGCCGGCGTTGCCGTGGCGGCGCATCGAGTCGGTCGAGGTGTCCCCGTTGAACGCGCCGACGATGCCGACAGCCGCCTGCAGCCAGGGCTGGCGTCCGAGCGCGACGGCCGCCCCGAACGACACGTTGGCGCCCGCCGAGCATCCGCCGCATGCGAGCCTGTCGCCATCGATGCCCCACGCGTCGCCGCGTGCGTGCAATGCGCGAAGCAGCGATGCGGTCTGTTCGACCGCCACGGGAAAGCGGTGCTCGGGTGCATGCGCATAGTCCGCGCTCACGACGATGCCACCCCAGGCCTTGGCGATCTCGCGCATCTGCCGGTCGTTGGTCCATTCGGAGCCGGTCTTGAAACCGCCGCCGTGCAAGTAGACGAAGGCCGGCGCAAGCGCCGGTCCGTCCTCGGGCCGGTAGACCACGATCGAGACGGTGCCGCCCTCGACGGGAACGCGCACGCGCTCGATCGCGTGCATCGACGGACCGCCCTCGTTCCAGTACCGGCGGGTCAGTTCCATGCCGCGCCGAACGCCCGCGATGCCATCGCTCGGGTTGCCATGCGCCGCGGCCAGCTCGGCCGATTGGCGAAGGGCCTCGCGAAGCGCCGGATCCACGCCCGAAAGGGTCTCGTTCATGGATGCTTCTCCCCCTGCCGTCCGAGCGCATACCGGTACGGCCCCAGCAGCATCACGGCCACGCTCGCGACCACGAGGCCGATCGCGAGCCCGGCGAGCGTGGGCCCGTAGCTGCCCAGGCGGCTGTACGACAGCCCCATCAGGAACGGACCGAGGCCGGAGCCGAACATGAAGACCGCGAACAGATAGCCGTAGATCTCGCCGAAGGCGCGCATCCCGAGGTAGCGCGAGATGAAGAACGCGATCAGGTCCACCTCGGCGCCCAGGCCCAGGCCGATGCACACGGTGGCGATCAGGTAGATCGCAGGATGCGCCGGCGCATGGAGCAGCACGATGCCGATCAGCGGCATGAGGATGAAGACCAGCGCCACGTACGGACCGAAGATGCGGTCGAGCAGGAAGCCCGCGAGCAGCCGCCCGATGATGAGCGCGATGCCCGCCGCGCTGATCGCCGAGGTCGCCAGCTGCGCCGAGACGCCGCGGTCGGTGAGGATCGCCGTGATGTGCGCGATGGTCCCGCCGCAGGCCATCACGACGGCGAAGAAGACCAGGGCCAGGCACCAGAACTGCTTCGTGCGGAACGCTTCCCGCGCGCTCAGGCCCGGCGCGGCCTGCCGCGCGAGCGAGGCCGCGGGCACGGGCTCCTTCAGCAGCAGGCAGGCCGGCGGGAAGGCGACGAGCAGCACCGTGGCGCCCAGCCCGATGAAGGCGATGCGCCAGCCGTGCGCCGCGATCAGCGCCTGGGCCAGATGCGGCAGCAGGGCCGCGCCGAGGCCCACGCCCGCCATCGACAGGCCGAGCGCGAGGCCGCGATGGCGTTCGAAGGCGCCGGTCACCGCCTTGGCATAGGGCAGCGGCGACTGCGCCGCCGCGAAGACGCCGGCCACGCCGTACATGAGGATGAACTGCAGCGGCGTCTGCGGCACGACGCCGAGGGCCGCGATGGACAGCGCGAACAGCACGATCCCCGGCAGCACGACCGCGCGCACGCCATACCGGTCGACCAGCCGTCCCGCCAACGGCGTGGAGAGGCTCGTCACCACGAAGCCCACCAGGATCGCCGAGGAGATGGTCGCGCGGTCGGTGGCGAAGGCCTCCGCCAGCGGCTTGACGAACACGCTGAAGCTGAACTGGAGCAGCGGCCCGTTGCCCACCAGCGTGCCGAGCACCGCCGCGACGACCACCCACCAGGGGCTGCGCGCGCGGGACGAAAAACCGGCGCGCGCTTTCGTGATCGCATGGCCCTGTGCCGCATCGGTCATTGCCGTGCCTCCGGCGTGCCCGCGTCGGGCGTGATCAGGTCCTCGAGCGCCGCCTTGATCAGCAGCGCCGTGACGTGCGAGTAGAAGCGGCACATGGTCAAGGTGCCGCCGGCGACATAGAAACCTTCCTGGCGCGTGCGCACCCACATGTTGCGCATCTCGCCATCGGGGCCGATGCCCCAGATCGGGCCGACGCGCTCGGCGACCTCGCTGCCGAACATCGTGCGCACGGCTTCCTGCAGCGGCTGGTAGCCGGTGGCCATCACCAGCATGTCCGTGGGCATCGCATCGCCGTCGGTGAAGAGCACTTCCTTGTCCTTCACGCGCTCGATGCCCACGCCGGTCTTGAGCTTGATCTTGCGCTCGACGATCAGGTCGGACGCGCCGACGTTGAGGTAGTAACCGCTGAGGGAACGCAGCAGCTTCATGAAGAAGCCCGTGTCGTCCTCGCCGTTGTCGAGCATGAAGCCGACGCTGCGCAGGCCGTTCAGCAGTTCCTTGTCGTCCCGTGCCATCTGTTGGCTCAACGGACCGTGCAGCTGCCGGACCAGATCGAACGGGATCGCGGCGCTCATCAGGTCCGTTTCCTCGATGGGCCGCACGCCTTCGTTGGCGCGGTAGATCGCATAGGCGCGCACCGATGCGGGCTCCAGGCCGACCACCGTGGTGGAGGAGCGCTGCAGCATGGTGACTTCGGCGCCGCGCAGATGCAGGTCCTGCGCGATGTCGTGCGCACTGGTGCCGGCACCGACGACCAGCACGGACTTGCCGGCGACCTCGAGGTCGTCGGTGCTGCGGCTCGAATGCACCACCTGGCCGCCGAAGTCTTCCAGCCCGCGGATGCGCGGCACCTTGGGAACGCCGCTCGCGCCGACCGCCATCACGACCTGGCTCGGCCGCAGCGTCCGGATGGATCCGTCCGCTCGCTGCACCCGCACCGTCCAGCGCCTGGCCGTGGCGTCGTAGGTGCCACCGAGGAAGCTCGTGCGGCTCCATACGTTGAGCTCCATGCTCATCGCGTAGAACTCCATGAAGTTGGCCAGCATGTCCTTCGGAATGTAGACCGGCCAGGTCTTGGGAAAGGGAAGGTAGGGCAGGTGGTTGGTGCAGATCTCGTTGTGCAGCGTCAACGAGTGATAGCGCTTGCGCCAGTTGTCGCCCACGCGCTCGTGGCGGTCCACGATCAGCGTGGCGACATCGAGCTGCGCGAGGCGTGCGCCCAGCGCGAGGCCGGCTTGCCCGGCGCCGATGATCAGCACCTCGGGGTCCTTCTCGGCGAACTCGGCGGCGGCCTGGCGGCGGTCGAGCCAGTTGTCCACGCCGCGGCGGCCCGTGCTCTCGCGGCGACGGGTCAGAAACGGGTCTTGGGGGAAGGCTTTCAGTTCGTGGATCGTCGTGAGGAAGTTCAGTGCCTTCCAGCCGCCAGGCTGGGTCGGATCGGGCGTCAGGCGCAGGAAGCCACGCCCGTGCGCGACGCGGGTGTCGAAACGGAAGAAGGCCTCGAGGGTCTCGACACCGCCGAGCTGGCCTCGCATCGGCGCCTGCGCTTCGAGGCGGAAGTTGGCCGCGCCGCAGGCCTCGAGCGTGGACTGCAGTGCTTGCGCGATCTCGAGCGCTCCCTGTCGCGTGGCGATCTTCCAGGTGAAGCTCAGGATGTCGCGCCAGTAGCCGTCGTCACCGAACAGCCGAGCCGCGCGATGACAGTCGCGCTGTCGAAGCGCGTCGTCGAAAGTTTCGATCCATTGCTGCGCGATCTGCCTGCGCTCGCGGGAGCCGCTGTCTGGCGCGTCATGGCTCGGTGTCCCGAGTCCGGTCGATGTCTCATGCATGGGGAGCTGCTTCCTTGTCCAAGAGGCCGAGGTGGATCGCGGCCGGTTTTAATCAATGATTAAAGTATAGGTTTGGCCATGAAGCGGGGACAAGCGGCTCGCCCGCCCGGATTTTCCCTATGGAAGCCGACATCGTTTCGTGCTTTAATCATTGATTAAGAAGGCTGCATGCCCGGATTTCATGGCCACGAACACCAAGTCCCGCGCCGAAGGCGTCGAAGAAAAGAACGCGGATGTGCAGCGCAGGCTGCTCGCGGCCGCGACGCATCTGTTCATCAAGAACGGCTACCGCGGCGTGTCGATCCGGGAGATCGCGGACCGCGCGAAGACCAACTCCGCGCTGATTTCCTACTACTTCGGCGGCAAGGAAGGCCTGTTCGTGCAGGTGTTCAAGGAGGTTGCGGCGCCTTTGAACGACAAGCGCGCCGCCAACTTCGATCAGCTCGAGCAAGCGGGCAGGCTCACGGTCGAAGCGATCGTGCGGGCCTGGGTGGCGCCGATGTTCGAGGGACGTTCGCTGGCGAAGGAAAGCCCCGTCACCACGCTGTCGTTCAGCCTGAATGCCGAGCAGGGAAAGCTGTCGGAGCAGTTGATCGTCGAGATCTACGACGCCATCAATTCCCGCTTTCTCTCGATGCTCGAGGCCTGCTTGCCGGGCATTCCGCGCGAGACGCTGGTCTGGCGGCTCTTCTTCCTCGTGGGCGCGATCCTGACCGCCACGCGGCCGCATGGACGCAGCTTCAAGCGGCTCTCCCAAGGCAACGCCACGCCGCAGGACTCCAACGAGCTGATCGAGCAGCTGGTGCAGTTCGCCGCCGCGGGCTTTCGCGCGCCGGCGCTGCGCTGAACCGCGCGTAGCGCGAGCGGCTAACTCGGGAAAGCCGCTGCCAAGACCGGCTGCGGCCGCAGCCGGAAGTGGCTCAGGTGGCTCCTGCGCATCTTCTCGAGCGCATGCGGCGCCTCGGGCCAGCGGCACCAGTTCGGCCGCGGCGCGCCGAGTGTGGCCAGCCGTGCCTCGACCGACTGCTCGGTGCGCGCGCATTCGGCCTCGGCTGCGGCGAGTTCTGCCTGCAAGCCGGCGATCTCGCCCTGGTAGCGCGCCAGGGTTTCGTGCGCGCGCCGCATGCTCGCGAGCACCGCAAACGCATCGGGCGCGCTGCCCGCGAAGTAGGTGCGCGCGAACTGCCGCGGATCGGCTTCGTATTCGAGGATCTGCTGCCGGCAATGGAAGATCAGTGCCTCGCCGCGCGCGCAGGCGCAGCGGCATTCGCGCAGCCTCTCGTAGCTGCCGCGCAGCTGCAATGCCAGCTGCCGTGGCATGGCCGGGCGCCTGGCCTTCGCGGGTGCGGTCGGTGCCGCGGCGCCGAAGGCCGGCATGGAAAAGCTCATGGCATGCGTCACGCTTCGGAACTCCATCGCCCGCGGCCGGGCGCTCCAGTCAAAGGATGTTGCGCTCGATGAAGTCGGCCAGCGGCCGCACCACCTTGTTGCTGTCGCCATCGTCGGCGGTCAGGATGTCGACGTGGGTGTAGCCCTCGCTGATGTGCACCTCGAAGCCGCCCGCCACGTCGCCGAACTTGCGGTCGGCGAGGTTGGCCGCCTGCCCGGCCGGCGTGCGCGGCGTGCCGGCCACGCAGCTCGGAGCCGCGCAGGGCGCGATCGCCTCGGCGAAGCCGCGCCACACGCCAGGCACGGGCGAGAGTCCGTTCGAGCCGCCGAAGGCGATCACCGGAATGTCGATCCTGCGGGCCTGGGTCTGGTTGACGATGTCGGCGCGCCCGCGCCCGCCCTGGCTCACGGGCAGCGAGAGGGCGCCGGTGTCCAGTCCGAGGTTGGCGCCGCCGCCGGCGGCGGAGTTGCCGATCAGCAGGCCCGAGCTCGGGTAGTACCAGTCGCTGTAGGTGGTGTCGCCGAGGAACAGCGCGCGCGAGAAGCGCTTGAGATTGGTCGGCTCGAGCTCCTTGCCCCAGGCCGGCAGCGAGCCCGCGATGGTGGCCGGCATGGGACCGAAGTCGCGGAAGGCCGCGGCCGGCAGCGCCGTGTCGTTGTCGAGCCAGACGCGCACGCCGTCGGCGCGCGCATCGCCCAATGCTCCGAGCGAGATCGAATAGAAGACGGTGCGCGCGAGGTTGTCGTCGTCCATGAAGGTGCCGAGCGCCGCGCCGGCCGTGACCGGGAACGCGCGCTTGGTGAAGTCGGTGACGACGCTGTAGACGTTGTTGTCCGCGATGCCGCGCTGGTCGGTCTGCAGCAGCGCCTGCGTGCCGTTGATCGTGCCCTCGAACGCGATCTGCATGCCCGTGACCTCGGTCGAGGCGTTCACGCGCGGCGTCAGGCCCGGCACCGAGACGAAGGCCTGCACCTTGCCGGTCGCGACCGCGTCGTGCAGGCCGCCTTCCGCCGCGGCGATGACCGCGTCGAGCTGGGCATCGGTGGGCGGCGTCGCCGCCAGCGAGGCACCCGCGCCCTCGAACAGCACCAGGCCCTTGAGCTTGGCGTAGCCGGGCTGCGCGGGGCCGCTGCCCGAGAGGTTGAAGTCGGTGGCCGCGTAGCGCGCGACGAAGCCGGTGCCGGCCGAGTGGCCGCCGAGGAAGACGTTGCGGTTGCGCGCGACCGTGAGCGCCACATCGACCACCGCGTCGATGTCGATCGAATGCACCTGTGGCGTCCAGTCGGCGATGAAGGGCACGTCGGTGCTGTCGTGGAAGACCGCGCGCCGGTCGAGTCTGGGATCGAGCGGCAGGCCGAGCTCGGCGCCGTAGAGGAAGTCGAGGCCGATCTCGGCCTTGCGCTCGCGCTCGGCGATCTGCAGGCCCTTGGTGTCCTCCAGCAGCACCGAACGCCGGTCGATGCCCCAGAGCTCGACCACCTTGCCGTGGTCCTTCCACATGCGCCAGACCAGGTTCTCCGCCAGCACCAGGTAGCTGTGCGACGCGGCCAGCGTGCCGGGCACGGCGATCAGCACCGCGTCGACCGGCTTGCCTGCGTTGCCCTCGAGGCCGTAGCGCGTGTAGCGCACACGGTTCAGGTCCACCTCGGTGCCGCCGAACTGCGTGGCGAGCTTGCTCGAGGCGTCGACCTTGACGCCGGCCGTGCCAGGCGTGCGCAGGGCCTTGGCCTTGCTCGCGATCTCGTGCGTGGAGATCGAGAGCGCCTGGCCCACCGCGGCCGGCGGTGGTGGCGGCGGGGCGCTGTCCGGGGAGCCGGCACCCGTGGGCGGCGGTGCGAGCCAGAGCGCGGGATTGCCGTTGCCGCCGCCTCCGCACGAAGCGAGCACGAGGCCGAGTGCCAGCAGCGATGCGACCGGGCGCAGGCGCGGCCTGAAATTTCTGGGCATGGGGAATGTCTCCGTCTTGGTTTTCTCGAAAGACGACCCGTCCATCCGGCGGGTCCGGGTACACCCGAGGCGCGGCTCAGCCGGCGTCGAGGCGTGGGGTGCCGGGGCCCGGCACGTTGCGCACGCCGGCCTCCAGGTAGTCCATGAACTCCTGGCGCTCGCGCGCCTCGTTGCCGCGCTCCGACATCGGCATCACGCCGAAGGGCGAACGCTTGAGGTAGCTGCGGTAGGAGATGCCGTAGTACACGACGTTCATGCTGAGGATGAGCCGGTACTGGATCGTCTCGCGCGAGGTGTGCGGCAACTGCGCCTCGAGCAGTTCGACCGCGAGGCCCAGCAGCTTGCGGTGCAGCTTCGCGGACAGCCGCTGGCCGGCCTCGCCGAAGTCCCAGCCGAGCCGGCCGATGAAGCAGACCGCGTCGCGGCCGAAGGCCGGCGTCTGCAGCATCTCGATCATCGGGCCGAAGGCGGCCTCCATGATGTCGCGCACGCCGTGCGGCCGCCCGCGCAGCGCCTCCAGGCCCGCGCAGGATCGCGGCTCCAGCCAGTGCTGCAGCATCGCGGTGATCTCGCCCACCAGGCCCTCGCGGCTGCCGAAGTGGTAGTGCAACGCGGAGGCGTTGTTGGCACCGGCCGCCACCACGATGCGGCGCAGCGAGACCGCGTTCATGCCTTCGCGCGCCATCAGCTTCATGGCCTCGGCGAGCAGCCGCGCATGCGTGGTGTCGCCGGGCGCGTCGGTGTGCGGCGGGTGCTCGGCGGGCTTGGGATGGCGGCGTGCGGCGGCGGGCATGGCCGGATAATGCAAGTTGATTAATCTACCTGCATTAGTGCATACCCTCGGCCGGCCGGGGCCGCCCGGCGCGGTGTCTCACGCGTCGCGCGCGGCCTCCTCGCGCAGCCAGTCGCGAAAGGCCGCCACCTGCGGCATCGCCCCGGCCTCGGGCCGGTGCACGACGTAGTACGCCAGTGCGGGCACGCTGCCCCTGTCGCCGAAGGGGCGCACGAGGCGCCCGGCGGCGAGGTCGTCGCGCACCATCACGCTGCGGCCCAGCGCCACGCCCAGGCCATCGATCGCGGCCTGCAGCACCGCGGCCGAGTTGTTGATGCGCAGCCCGCGCGTGGCCGGCAGCGCGCCGAGCGACATGCCGTCGAACCAGCTGCGCCAGCTCGGGAAACCCGAGCGCGCGGGCAGCGAGAGGTCGTGGATGAGCGTGCGGCGCGCGAGGTCCGATGGCCGGCGCAAGCCCTTGAGCGTGGGCGCGCAGACCGGGAAGACCTGCTCGTCCATGAGCTTGGTGGCGACGAGCCCGGGCCAGTCGCCACCGCCATAGCGCACGCCGACGTCGATGTGCTCGGCGAGGAAGTCCACCGTGCGCGTGTTGGTGTCGAGCAGCAGGTCGGTGCCCGGATGGCGGGCCTGGAAGCGCTCGATGCGCGGCAGCAGCCACTTGGCCGCGAAAGCCGGGCTGAGCGTCACGGTGAGGGCGGGATTCGGCGTGGCCTCCTTGAGCCTTGCGACACCGAGGCCCAGGCGGTCGAAGCCCTCGCGGATGTCGGGCAACGCGCGCCGCGCCGCCTCGGTGGGCATGAGGCGCGCGCTGCCGCTGCTCGCGCGCACGAACAGCGGCACGCCGAGCCAGGCCTCGAGGCTGCGTACCAGCTGGCCGACCGCGGCCGGCGTCACGCTGAGTTCCTCGGCCGCCGCCGAGAAGCCCTGGTGGCGCGCCGCGGCCTCGAAGGCCTTGAGGGCGTTGAGATAGGCGGGAGTCTTCATGCCGTCGTCCTTCCGGAAAAGTTTTTCTTTGCCGCAGCGACAGATCTTCTCATTTGCCTGCGGACCATCGGCGAGGAAGACTGCGTTCACTACATCCATCCAGCAAGGACTCCCATGAACAGTTTTTCTTCCAAGGTCGCCATCGTCACCGGCGGCGGCTCCGGCATCGGCCAGGAGGTGGCCCGCCAGCTCGTGGCACAAGGTGCGCGCGTGGTGATCGGCGGGCGCGACGCCGACAAGCTCGCGCGTGCCGCAGCCGCGATCGATGCCGGCGGCGAGCGCGTGCGCGCGGTGGCCGGCGACATCGCCGACCCGGCCACCGCGCAGCGCCTCGTCGACGAAGCCACCCGCGCCTTCGGCGGCGTCCACATCCTGGTCAACAACGCCGGCATCTTCAGCCCCAAGCCCTTCCTCGAGGTCGAGGCCGCCGAGTACGACGCCTTCCTCGACACCATCCTCAAGGGCAAGTTCTTCATGGCGCAGGCCGCGGCACGCGCGATGCGCGAACGCGGCGGCGGCGCCATCGTGCAGACCGGTTCGCTGTGGGCGATCCAGGCCATCGGCGCCACGCCGTCGGCCGCCTACTCGGCGGCCAATGCGGGCGTGCACGCGCTGACGCGCAACCTCGCGATCGAACTGGCGCCGCTGAAGATCCGCATCAACACGGTGGCACCCGCGGTGGTCGAGACGCCGGTCTACAACACCTTCATGAGCGAGGCGCAGGTGCGCGAGACGCTGCCGGGCTTCAACGCCTTCCATCCGCTGGGCCGCAATGGCCAGCCGGCCGACGTGGCGCAGGCGATCCTGTTCCTGGCTTCGGACCAGGCGGCCTGGATCACGGGCACGGTGCTGCCGGTCGACGGCGGCGTGACCGCGGGCCGGATCTGATCCGAAGCGCAAGATCGGGTGTCATCCCGTTGACACCCGCGTTCGCGCTGCGTTAACCTCGCCGCCGTTCCCTTCTCCGGCAGCTTTGCCGGATTTCCTCGGCGCCCTCGCGGCGCAACCGGCAGCTTCGCTGGTTCTCCCCTCGGCAGTTCTGCCGTCCCCCTCGTGTCCGCGGTCGCCCCGCATTGCCGACGCGCCTGCGCGCGCTTCGCATGGCCTGCCCATGCGCGCGTGCCGGCGCATGCATCGGCATGGCGTCCCGGGCACGTCGATCCATCCAGACACCCCAGGAGACAGCCACCATGCACACCCCTTCTTCGCGTCCCTTCGCGCGGCTTGCCGGACTCTTCCTCGCCGCGGGCCTCGCCGCCTTCGGCACCCACGCCTTCGCCGCCGGCGAGCCCGTGCGCATCGGCGCCATCTTCGACAAGACCGGCGGCCTCAACATCTACGGCATCCAGCAGAGCCGGGCGCTGCGGCTCGCGGTCGACGAGATCAACGCGGCGGGCGGCGTGGCCGGCGCCAGGGTCGAGGTGGCCGAGGCCGACGCGCAGTCGGAGGACGCCAAGTACACGCAGTACACGACCACGCTGATCCTCAAGGACAAGGTGCAGGCGCTGTTCGCGGGCCTCACGAGCTCGAGCCGCGAGGCGATCCGCCCGATCGTGCGGCGCTCGAAGATCCCCTACTTCTATTCCTCGCTCTACGAGGGCGGCGCCTGCGACCGGCAGACCTTCGTGACCGGCGCCACGGCCTCGCAGCAGCTCAGCGTGCTCGTGAAGTGGGCGATCAAGAAGTACGGGCCCAAGGTCTACATCATGGCGCCCGACTACAACTTCGGCACCATCTCGGCGCAGTGGGTCAAGCTGTACGCCAAGGAGTTCGGTGGCGAGGTGGTCGGCGCCGACTTCCTGCCGCTCACGCTGACCGACTACTCGCCCACCATCAACAAGATCCAGCAGGCCAAACCCGACTTCGTGGTCGCGCTGCCGGTGGGCGCGAACCAGACCGGCTTCCTCGAGCAGATGGCGGCCGCGGGCCTGAAGAGCCGCGTGGGCGTGGTGTCGACCAACTACGGCGGCGGCAACCAGCAGGTGGTGGTGTCGCCGCAGGCCGGCGAGGGCATCGTGGCCGCGCTCGAATACTTCGCCTGGCTCGACACGCCGCGCAATAAGGCCTTCAAGGCCTCCTGGGAGAAGGCTTACGGCAACAAGGAGCCGGTGACCGCGGTCGCGGTCGACGTCTACAACGCGGTGCACCTGTGGGCCAAGGCTGCGAACAAGGCGAAGTCGGCCGAGCCCGCGAAGGTGATCCAGGCCTTCGAGGAGGGCGAGGGCGTGGCCTTCGACTCGCCGGCCGGCCCGGTGTCGATGCAGCCGAAGTCGCACCACGTGCGCCAGAACATCTACATCGGCGTGGGCACGAAGACGCAGAGCTTCGACATCGTCGAGACCTATGCCTCGGTGGCGCCGAAGTTCGAGGACCAGGTCTGCGACCTGGTCGCCAGGCCGCAGACGGCGCAGCACTTCACGCCCGGCGCGTCGAACTGAGCGAGGCCCCCGATGGCATGGGATCAATTGCTGACCGGCGTGCTCTCGTCGGTCGCCAGCGGCTCGGTGCTGCTGATCGCGACGCTCGGCCTGGCCGTGGTGTTCGGGCTGATGGGCGTGGTGAACCTCGCACACGGCGAATTCATCATGTTCGGCGCCTATGCGGCGCTGACCGCGGTGCGTGCCGGCGTGCCGTTTCCGCTCGCGGTGGCGCTGGCCGCGCTCGCGGCCGCGGCCTTCGGCGCGCTGGTCGAATGGCTGATCGTGCGGCGCCTGCACGGCCGGCCCTTCGACACGCTGCTGGCCATGTGGGGCCTGAGCCTCGCGCTCTACCAGAGCGCGGTGCTGCTGTTCGGTACGGTCACGCCCGGCATCGGCATGCCGGCGTCGAACGTGCGCATCGGCGACTACACGATCTCCAGCTACCTGCTGTTCCTGATCGTGGTGGCGGCGGTGCTGATCGCGGCCGTGTATGCGCTGCTCACGCGCACGAACTACGGCCTGATGGCGCGCGCCGCGATCCAGGACCCGGCCACCGCGGCCGCGATGGGCGTGCGCACGGTGCGCATCAACAACCTCACCTTCGCCCTGGGCTGCGGTCTCGCGGGCCTGGCCGGCGCGATCCTGGTGCCGGCCGTGCCGGCCACGCCCAGCATGGGCTTCGCCTTCGGCATCAAGGCCTTCCTGGCGGTGGTGGTCGCGGGCCCGGTCACGCTCGCGGGCACCATCGCCGCGGGCGGCATCCTGGGCTCGGCCGCGAGCGCGGTGGCCAGCGTCTGGTCCACCGTCGCGGGCGACGTGGTGTTCTTCGTGATCACGCTCGTGGCCCTGCGCGCCTGGCCGCAGGGCATCTCCGAGCGCTGGCGCCTGAAGCTCTGAACGGAGGCGACGCATGAACATGAGCAGAACCCTGGCGGTGCCCGCGACCGCAACCCGCACCGCCGCGCGCCGTGCGGCACCCTGGTGGCTGGCCACCGTCGCCGGCACCGTCGTGCTGGGCGCCGGGGCCTTCTTCGTCGACGAGTACCTCGCCTACCTCGCGAGCTCCTGGCTGATCTTCGGCCTGCTGGGCCTGAGCCTGGACATGGTGTGGGGCCGCGGCGGCATGCTGAGCCTCGGGCAGACGGCCTTCTTCGGCCTCGGCGGCTACGCCGGCAGCGTGGCGGCGATCAACCTCGCGAGCGTCACCGGCAACACGCTGATGTGGTCGCTGCCGGTCGGCGCGATCGTGGGCGCGGCGGCCGCCGGCGCGGTCGGCTGGCTGCTGTTCCACGGCCGCCTCGGCGCGCTGCAGGCCACCATCCTGACCTACACCGTCACCCTGCTGCTGTGGACCGGCAGCATCTCGTTCTCGGCGCGCTTCGGCGATGCGGTGGTGGGCGGCGACAACGGCCTGTCGAACATCCCGGGCATCGTGCTGGGCTTCGGGGCCGATGCGCAGGGGCTCGGGCCGCAGGGCACCTTCGCCTGCGTACTGGCGGTCTCGGCGCTGGTGCTGCTGGGCGTGCGCGCGCTGCTGCGTTCGCCCTTCGGCACCGTGGTCGACTGCGTGCGCCTCGACGGCCCCAAGACCGAGCTGCTGGGCTACGACGTGCGGCGCTGCCAGCTCGTGGTGTTCACGCTGGCCGGCGGCATCGCGGGCCTGGCCGGTGCGCTCTACGGTGCCTGGGCCAACTACCTCAACCCCTCGCTGTTCAGCGCGCAGCAGGCGCTGCTGGTGCCGATCTACGTGCTGGTGGGCGGGCTCGGCACGCTGGCCGGCCCCTTCGTGGGCGCGGTGGCGGTCGGCGGCCTGTCGTACTGGCTGGGCGGCGGCGTGGTCGGCGGGCAGACCACGCTGATCATGGGCGTGGCGCTGATCCTGCTCGTGCTGTTCCTGCGCGGCGGGCTGCTCGGCGGCCTCGGGCGGCTGCGGGCGCTGCGCGGGCCGGGCGGCGCGCAGGGCAAGGCGCGCCAGGCCAAGACCGCGATGGACGTGGACCTGGTGCGCGGCCTGCGCGAGGGCGCGGCCGTGCCGGCGCCGGTGCTCGAGATCCGCGACGGGGTCAAGCGCTTCGGCGGCGTGGTGCCCGTCAACCGCGTCACCCAGCGCTTCGCGCCGGGCCGCGTGCGCTGTCTGATCGGGCCGAACGGCGCGGGCAAGAGCTCGCTGCTGCGCTGCCTCACGGGCACGCACCTGCTCGACGCGGGCGAGATCGTGCTCGACGGGCGACCCGTCACGCGCTGGATGCCGTACCGCCGCGTGCAGGCCGGCGTGGGCATCAAGATGCAGGTGGCACAGGTGTTCGGCGAACTGAGCGTGCGCATCAACCTCTGGATCGCCGCCTACAGCCGCGACCGCGATGCCGCGGTGGCCGACCGGCTCAGCGAACGCACGCTGCGCGCGCACGGCCGCGAGGCGCTGGCCGAGCGCGACGCGGCCGACCTCTCGCATGGCGAGCAGCAATGGCTGGACCTCGGCATGGTGCTGTGCCTGCAGCCTTCGGTGGTGCTGCTCGACGAGCCGGCCGCGGGCATGACCGGCGACGAGCGCCGCGAACTCTCGCAGCTGGTGCGCGTGCTGGCCGAAACGGCGGCCGTGGTCGTGGTCGAGCACGACATGGCCTTCGTGCGCACGCTCGACGCCGAAGTGACCGTCCTGCACCGCGGCGAGGTCTTCGCCCAGGGCGACCTCGACACCCTGCGCCAGGACGAACGCATCCTGGACATCTATCTCGGGAGACAGCAGCATGTTCGAAGCCATTGAGATCGGCGGCGGCTACGGCAAGACATCGATCGTCGAGCGCGCCAGCCTGAGCGTGGGGCGCGGCGAGATCGTCGCGCTGCTGGGCCGCAACGGCGTGGGCAAGTCCACGCTGATGCGCCTGCTGGTCGGCCAGGCCACGCCCATGGGCGGCAACGCGCGGCTCGACGGCCGGCCGCTGCCCGAACGAACCGACGACCGCGCACGCTGCGGCCTGGGCTACGTGCCGCAGGGGCGCTTCGTGTTCCCGCGGCTGTCGGTCAGCGAGAACATCGCGCTGGCTGCCGTGGCCTGCGGCCATCCGCGCGCCGAGGCGATCGCGCGCGCCTTCGCCGACTTCCCGGCGCTGGTGCCCAAGGCCAACGACCTCGCGGGCCGGCTCAGCGGCGGCCAGCAGCAGATCCTCGCGATGGCGCGCGCGCTGGCCACGCGGCCGAAGCTGCTGCTGCTCGACGAGCCGACCGAGGGCGTGCAGCCCTCGATCGTCGACGAGATCGCCGAGGTGCTGCTGCGGCTGCGCCGCGACGGCCTGTCGGTGCTGGTCGCCGAGCAGGACCTGAACTTCTGCCTCTCGATCGCCGAGCGCGCCTACGTCATGGACCAGGGCCGCATCGTGCGCGAGACGCGCAAGGCCGAGCTCGAGGGCGACCGCGCGCTGTTGCAAGAACTGCTCGGCGTCTGAGCCCCCACATCCACGCACACATCCAAAGAGAGGAACGAACACCATGGACCACGAGATTTTCGAGGCGGGCGACATCGCCCTGCAATCGGGCCGCATGCTGCGCAACGCGAAGCTGGCCTACAAGACCTACGGCAAGCTCAATGCGAAGCGCGACAACGCCATCGTCTACCCGACCTGGTTCGCGAGCACGCACGCCGACAACGAATGGCTGATCGGGCCCGGCAAGGCGCTCGATCCGTCGGAGTACTTCATCGTCGTGCCGAACTCCTTCGGCAACGGCGTCTCGAGCTCGCCGAGCAACCAGCCCGCGCCCAACGACCGCGGCCGCTTCCCCAATGTGACCGTCTACGACAACGTGGTGCAGCAGCACCGGCTGGTGACCGAGCACCTGGGCATCGACACCCTGCGGCTGGTCACGGGCTGGTCGCTGGGCGCGGTGCATGCGTTCCACTGGGCCGCGCTGTACCCGGACATGGTGCAGCGGCTGCTGCCGTTCCAGGGCGCGGCGCGCGCGTCGCGCCACTTCCAGGTCTTCTTCGCGGGCGTGAAGGCCGCGCTGCAGGCCGACGCCGAATGGCGCGAGGGCTTCTACGACCGCCAGCCCGAGCGCGGCCTGCGCGCCGCCGGCCGGGTGTACGCGGGCTGGGGCTTCTCGCAGAAGTTCCTGCGCGACCGGCTCGACATCGAGGCACTGGGCTTCGCCTCGCTCGAGGACTTCCTGATCGAGTTCTGGGAAGGCTGGCTGCTGTCGAAGGATGCCAACAACCTGGTCGCGTCGCTGTGGACCGGGCAGCACGGCGACATCGCCGACAACCCGGTCTACCGGGGCGACTTCGTCGCGGCGCTGTCGGCGATCAAGGCGCGCGCCATCGTCATGCCCTCGTCGAGCGATCTCTACTTTCCGCCCGAGGATTCGGCCTTCGAGGTCGCGCACATGCCCAACGCCGAGCTGCGCGTGCTGCCTTCCGACTGGGGCCACCTGGCGGGCAAGGGCCTGCACGAACCCGACAACGCGTTCATCGACAACGCGCTGCGCGAACTGCTGGCGGCATGACCATGGCAACCGCTCCCACCAAGGCCGCCGCACCCTGGAACGCCGACAGCGTGGCCGCGCATCGCCGCGCCGCGGGTCTCGTGGCGCTCGACCCCGCGCTGTGCGGCGAGGTCGCGGCGATCCTCGAGGACCTGCACATGGGCCTGCGCGAGATGCCCGGACGTGCCTGGTTCGCGCTCGTTCCACCGTCGACGGAGACCGGTCATGTCCATCGCTGAGACCATCGACGGCGCGGGCGTGGCGCAATTGGCCGCGCTGATCCGCCGCGGCGAGCTCGGCGCGGTCGAGCTGGCCGAACGCCGGCTGGCCGACATCGAAGGCCGCGCCGCGCGTACCAACGCCTTCGTGGCCGTCGACCGCGAAGGCGCGCTGGCCCAGGCGCGCGAGGCCGACCGTGCGCTGGCGCGCGGCCTGCCCGTGGGGCCGCTGCATGGCGTGCCGATCGCGGTGAAGGACAACGTGCTCACCGCCGGCCTCGGCAGCAGCGCGGCCTCGGCCGTGCTGGCCGACGCGCCGCTGCAGGGCGAGGCACCGCTGGTCGCGCGGCTGCGCCGGGCCGGCGCCATCGTGTTGGCCAAGACCAACATGCACGAGTGGGCCTACGGCGCGACCAACAAGGGCTCGCACCATGGCGCCACGCGCAACCCCTGGGATCCGCGCGCGATCACCGGCGGCTCCAGCGGCGGCTCGGCCGCCTGCGTGGCCGACGGGCTGCTGCCGCTGGCCATCGGCACCGACACCGGCGGCTCGATCCGCATTCCCGCCGCGGCCTGCGGCATCTCGGGCATCAAGCCGGGCACCGGTCGTGTCGAAGGCGAGGGCGTGCTGCCGCTGGCCTGGAGCTTCGATGCCGCCGGGCCGATGGCGCGCAGCGCCGAGGACCTGTGGCTGGGGCTCGACGCGATGCTGCCAGGCTCGGCCAGCGATTCGTCGCGCCATGCCGCGCAGTTCCGCGAGGCGCGCGGCCGCGCCCGGCTGCGCATCGGCATGCTGGCGGGCGATGGCTTCGAGACCGCGCCCGACGTGGGCCGGGCCTTCGAGGCGGCGCTCGAGGTCTTCGGCCAGCGCGGCAGCGATCTCGTGCCCGTGGCGGTGCGCGGCATGGCGGCGGTGTTCGCGGCCTGGAAGGCCATCATGTACGCCGAGGCCAGCACTTTCCACCGTCCGCTGATGCACGACCGGGCGCAGCGCTACGCACCCGACGTGCGCGCGCTGCTGCATGCGGGCGAGAGCGTGTCGGCCGTCGACTACCTCGCGGCGCAGCAGTTCCGCGGCGCCTTCTGCGCCGCGTTCGCGCGCGACCTGGCGGGGCTCGACGCGCTCGTGCTGCCGACGCTGCCCGTGACCGCGCCGCCCTTGGCAGAATCGCGCATCGAATTCGCCGGCCGCACGACCACCGTCCAGGACGCCATGACCGCCATGCCCTGCCTCGCCAACTTCACCGGCCTGCCGGCGGTGAGCCTGCCTTGCGGCTTCGGCGACACGGGCCTGCCGGTGGGCCTCACGCTGATCGGCCATCCCGGCGGCGAGTTCGCGCTGCTCGGCCTGGCCGCGGCCTTCCAGGACGAAACCGCCTGGCACGCCATGCGGCCCGGTCATGCGACGGCGATGGGCCGCGAGGAGGGCGCGCATGTCCGATGAGATCGGCGTGGGCGTGCTGTTCGCCCAGACCGGCAACATGGCCGTGACCGAGCAGGCGCTGCTGAGCGGCACGCTGGTCGCCATCGACGAGATCAACTCGGGCGGCGGCGTGGCGGGCCGGCCCATCGTGCCGATCATCGAGGACCCGGGCCCCGATCCCGCGAGCTATCGCGACATCGCGCGCCGCATGGTGCTGCACCACCAGGTGCCAGTGATCTTCGGCTGCTGCTCGTCGGCCAGCCGCAAGGCCGTGCTGCCGGTGGTCGAGCGCCATGGCGCGGTGCTGTTCTATCCCTCGGTGTACGAGGGCTTCGAGTATTCGCCCAACGTGATCTACACCGGGCCCACGCCCGCGCAGACCATCGTGCCGCTGATCAAGTACCTGTTCGCGCACCACGGACGGCGCTTCTTCCTGGTCGGTTCCGAGTATGTGTTCGCGCGCGAGATCTCGCGCATCGCGAAGGAGTTTCTGCTCGAGAGCGCGGGCAGCGTCGCGGGCGAGACCTACCTGCCCATGGGCGCGCCCGACAGCGCCTTCGCCGAGGTGGCCGAGCGCATCGCCGCCGCGCGGCCCGACGTGGTGCTCAGCACCGTGGTGGGCGCCGACACCGCGCGGCTCTATGCCGCCTGCCATGCCATCGGCGCCACCTCGGCCGGGCACCCGATCGCGAGCCTCACCGCGAGCGAGGCCGAGATCGCTGCACTGAGCCCGGCCGCGCGGGCGGGGCATCTCACGGTCGCGCCCTATTTCGCGGGCATCGAGAGCCCGGCCAGCGCGCGCTTCACCACGCTCTACGAGAAGCGTTACGGCGCCGGCCGCCGGCCCAACATGTATGCCGAGGCCGGCTACCTGCAGGTGCACCTGTTCGCGCGCGCGGTGCCGCGCGAGGGCGCGCCCGACCCCGACCGCATCGTGCGCAGCCTCGGTGGCACGCGCCATGCTTCGGCCCAGGGCGAGGTCGAGATCGACGCCGACACCAACCACACCGCGCTCAAGGCCCGTATCGGGCGCTCGCGCGAGGATGGCGGTTTCGACCTGCTGTGGGAGGATGCGTCCATCGTCCGCCCCGATCCCTACCTCGTCGCCTACGAACGGAAGATCCTCTGATGACGCCCGATCCGATCCAGCTGCGCTCCCTGCGTGACATCCGGGTCGCCGTCATCCATCCCGACGACGAGGACGCCCGCGTGCTGTGCGAGCAGCTGCGCCGCTTCGGCTGCCGCGTCACCGCGCTGTGGCCCGAGCCGAACCACCTGCCCGAGGGCACCGAGGCCGTGTTCTTCAGCATCCAGTCGGAGCGCGACGCCGCGCATCCGTGGCTGGCCGGTTCCTCGCACGCGGTGCTGATCGCGCTGCTGGCCTACGAGAACCCGGCCGTGCTCGAGGCCGCGGCGGCCGCCAACGTGCACGGCGTGCTGCCCAAGCCGATCCGTCCCTTCGGCGTGCTCGCCACGCTGTACGTCGCGCGCATGCTGTTCCGCTACGAGGAGCGGCTGCTCAACCGCATCGCCAAGCTCGACGAGACCCTGCGCACGCGCCGCATCGTCGAGCGCGCGATGAAGATCCTCGCCACGCGCCAGGGCATCTCGGAGGACGAGGCCTACGCCATCATCCGGCGCGAGGCCATGCGCAAGCAGTTGCCGGTGTCGTCGATGGCCGAGTCGATCGTGCATGCGGAAGCGATCTACGGTTTGCCGCCCGATCGCGGCACTTCGGATCCGGCCGAGTGATGGTCCGCGCTCCTTTCGAGAGTCCGGAGCGCTTCGGACTCGATCCTTCGTTCGTGCGCGATCCTTGCGGCGGTGGCCCGTTGAGCGGCTTCAGCTTCGCCGCCAAGGAGGTGTTCGACCTCGCGGGCCACGTCACGCGCTCGGGCAATCCCGACTGGCTGCGCACGCATGCGCCGGCCGCGGCCGATGCACCCGCGGTCGCGCGCTTGCTCGAGGCCGGCGCGCGGTTGCAAGGCCGAACGCTCAGCGACGAACTCGCGTTCTCGCTCGCGGGCGAGAACCTGCACTACGGCACGCCGCTGAACCCGCGCGCGCCCGGCCGCGTGCCCGGCGGTTCGTCGAGCGGCTCGGCTTCCGCCGTGGCCGCTGGCTGCGTCGACTTCGCGCTGGGCACCGACACCTCGGGCTCGGTGCGCATCCCGGCCAGCTACTGCGGTCTGTACGGACTGCGGCCCACGCATGGCGCGATCGATGCGCGTGGCGTGACGCCGCTGGCGCCGGCCTTCGACACGGTGGGCTGGTTCGCCGTGACCGCGGCGGTGCTCGAGCGCGTGGGCGCGGTGCTGCTGCCGCCGGGCGAGATACGACCATTGCGGCGCATCGTGCCGATGGCCGATGCCTTCGACGATGCCGTGCCGGGCGTGGCCGCCGCGCTGCGTCCTGCGTTGGACCGTCTGGCATCGCTGGGCCTGGCCTTCGATGCGCCCGCGCAAGGCCTGTCGCTGGCCGCTGCGGCACAGGCCTACCGCGTGCTGCAGAGCGCCGAGGTCTGGCGCACGCATGGCGAATGGTTCGAGCGCACGCGGCCGTCGATGGCACCCGAGATCGCGGCGCGGCTGCGCGCCGTGTCGCAGGTCACGGCCCGGGAGATCGAGGCCGCGCGGCGCGAGGCCGACGCGCTGCGCGCGAGGATCGACGACCTGCTCGCGCACGACGGCGTGCTGTGCCTGCCGACCGCGCCCGACGTGGCGCCGCTGCTGGGCGCTTCGGCGCAGCCCGATACGCAGACCCGCATGCGCGTGCTGGCCCATACCTGCATCGCGGGGCTGTGCGGCTTGCCGCAGGTCAGCCTGCCGCTGGGGACGGTCGACGGGCTGCCCGTGGGGCTGGGGTTGATCGCGGGGCGGGGGAGGGATCGGGATCTGCTGGCGTTGGCGGGGCGGATCGCATCCGGCGACGGGAACAAGACGGCGACGGCTTGGTCTACATTCGGCTGAAGGAGGTCATCCATGCCAAGGACCAGGGACACGGAGATGGAGCAGTTCGAGAAAGATCTGCTGCAGTCGATCGCGGAGATGAAGCGCGGCGAGTTCGCACCTCGCACGCCACACCTCGTCTTCGTCTTCGGCACCCTGAAAGAGGGCTACCCCAATTTCGCCACCAACCGCGGCCGCCGTATCCCCGGCGACTTCGTCACGCGGGAGCGCTATCCGCTGTACCTGATGGGCGAACGCTTCTCGCCATGGCTGGTTTTCCAGCCCGGCGAAGGGGAGCGAATCGCCGGCCAATTGTTCGAGGTCGACGATGCGGCGCTGGCGGCCATGGACCTGCTCGAGCGGGTCGGCGAGGCGGATGGCTATCGGCGTGTCCCGATCGTCGTCGAAGGCGTTGGCGATGCCGGTGGACCGAAAAGGATCGTTCACGCCTACGTCAAGCCGCCGGCGCAATTCGACGTGGCGCAGGCGAGGCTGGGGCCGCTGGCGGAATACACGATGGCGCACGCCGGGCTCTACAGATCGCGCGCGGGTGCGCCCTGAGACCTGGGAGGCTGCCGTCGATGAGGCGTTGCACAGGCCTTGCCCGATGCGACCGCGCGGCCTTTGCTCCTACCAGCAACCGGGATCGGCCAGCACCGTGGTGCCATCGCTCCCCACGTTGGATTGAACGCCGAGTTGATCGAGCCTGAAGCTGTAGCAGGCGGTATCGTCGCGCTGGCCGCCGTTGGGCGTTGCCTGCGCGACGAAGCCTGTCGCGCCGCTCGCGACGCTGACGCTCAGGTCGTAGTAGCTCGATCCACCCGAATTCACGCTCGACGGCAGCGCGGCGTAGCCCAGGTCGGAGGCCTGGGCCGTGTATCTGTTGTTGATGCCGAAAAATTTCTCCTCGCGGCTGGCCAGGTCGAGGACGGCATTCTTGGCATCGACCCGCCGCGCCTTCCGGACATAGGCGCTGTAGGAAGGAAAGGCGATGGCGGCCAGGATCGCGACGATCGCGACGATGATCATCAGTTCGATCAGCGTGAAGCCCCGCGGCCTGCGTTGCCCGCGGACGAGCGGCATGCATGGGTCCTGTCGAGTCATGGCTTTCATGGTCAGCGCAGCTTGATCCAGGTCAGGCGCTTGCCCTTCACATTGCCCTGGGGGTCCACCTGAACCGTCGAGCCATCGCCGTCCCGGTTCTGCGTGACCAGGAACTTCTTCTTCTCGCCGGTCACGGTCCCCGGTGAACCCACGCCGCTCAGGCCGATGCCCGCGATCACCGCGTCGGCGGCGACATTCGCGCCGGTGGTCGCGCTCTTGAAGTAGGAGCTCGACGGTGCACCGCCCGTGTCCGGCGAGATGGCCATGGTGTAGCCGGATGCGGGTTGCTGTTCGCACGACAGCACCTGCGTCGTGGCCGGGATCGTGGTGTTCACGACGAACAGGCCGTCGACGAAGATGGGGTTGTAGACGATCTGTTCCTTCGCCCCCGTGAGCGCGAGCTTCCATCCGAATCTGGCAGTGCCGGAACCGCAGGCCGGGCGGCCTTTCCAGCACACCGCGTTCCGGGTCACGGTGCGCGCGCCGAAGATGTCGCCATTGGCGTAGGCGACATCGGACATCGTCTGTGCCGTCAGGTCCGCGTCGGTGAATCGTTGAGGCGCTGCGAGCGAGACATAGCGCCGGGAGGACTTGGCATTCCATGTGCCCATGTCCCAATCCCAGACGCCGTAGATCGACTGGCCCGCGGGTTCGGGAACCGCCGCCGCGGTCAAGGTCTGTGGAAGGATCTGTCCCGTGCCGAAACTCACGACGATGCGATCGAGGTCGTTGCCGTCCGAGCTGGCGATCACCGTGGGTCGCGTGGTGATGGGTTGGCCCGCCGGGGTGGTGAACAGCGCGGAATCTCCCGCCACCCAGCGGGCCGGATCGTTGCTCGTCAGATCGAAGCGCCAGAGATTTCCTCGCGCGTCGCCGGCATAGACATAGTCCGTGACGTGATCGCCGTCCAGATCGGCGGAGGTCAGTTGCACGATGCCGTTTCGCATGGTCACGGCCGTGCCTGCGAGTGCCGCTCCCGCGCTGGTGGGCAGGAAGCGGAAGCTCTTGCCGCCGGTGTTCTGGTCGACGGTCATCACGTAGATGCCCGCCTTGCCGGACTTGCTGTTGAGGCCGTTGCCGAAGATCACGGCCCAGTGTCCGTCGTGCAACCGACGGATGATCGGCGTTCCGTAGATGCTGCCCAGGCTGTCCCGGCACATCGATGCGATCGAGTCGCCGGTGCAGTTCAGGTTGGCCGAGTTCCACTCGCCCAGCACGATGCCGGCCGCGTTGGCTTCGGCGAAGTTGCCCGGATCGGTGATCTCCAGCGCGAAGAGCGTGCCGGTGGCGATGCTCGTCTTGTCGCCGATCACGCCGGCGGCGTTGCCGCCCGCGCCCAGGCCGCCCACCAGCCACGTATGCCATGCGCCCTGGTAGTAGAGGTCGCCCGTGCCCGGTGTAGCATCGACATAGGCGTTGTGCGCGTACTGTGTCGACGAGAAATCCAGCGCGGGCGTGCCGGCCGAATAGATGGTCTCGACGACCCGGGCCGGCATGTAGGCGAGCAGTTCGCGCCCGTCGTTGGCGGCATCCTTGTCGAAGGAGCCATCCGCCTTGTAGGCGCCGGCGCGGAAAGCGTGCATGAAGCCGTCGTTGGCGCCGGCGTAGACCACGTTGGTCCGCGCGGCATTTCCTGCCGAGAACGCGGCGTAGCTCGTGCCTTCCGGCGGCTGCGCGCTCGGATAGAGCCTGTCCTGCCACCGGCCTTCGTAGGGCGAGCTGGGCGGTCCGACCCAGGCCGGGCTCGCGTTGACGATGTCGCCCAGCACCCCGGTGCGTTTCCTGAACTTGCCCGTGGTCGGTGTCTGGATCTCGTCGCTGCGCACCCCGCGCAGATAGTTCAGTCGCGTCGAACTGGTCGCGCTCGCCGCCGATGCATCCAGCGCGGACTTCTGCGTGGCGGAGAGGCTGCCCCATTGCAGCGCGATACCGGTGCTGCCGTTCCAGCTCAGCAGGCCGCGGTTCGCCGAGGCCTGCGCATCGCCGCTGGTCTTGTTCGTGGCGCCGCATGCACCGCCCGTGAGGACGCAGCTGGCGTCCCAGTTGGCCACGGGGTTGATCGACACGATGTCGGTCGATGGATCGAGCACCAGGTTCCTGGCCGCGAGCTGGCCCCACCAGTTCTGCGGGTTGTAGTAGGCCAGGTAGACCTGCGATCCGACCTGCACCTTGGCGGATTGCTGGGCATTCAATCCCACCGAACTGGCGGACGTCCCGATCTGTGCCGCCTTGAAGCACATGATCTCGTGGACATTGCTGCCCAGTCCCGTGCCCGCGCTGAAGCCGAACCGGAAGCTGGCGGGAAGCGGACCGTTGTTGTCGGTGATCTTGTACTTGTCGAAAACCGTCTGCGAAACGCCGCCGTTGATGCTGTAGAGGAAACTGAGGAAGCCGTCCTGCGTGATTCGCACGGAGTAGGTGATCGGCCTGGCGCTGCTGCGCTTGGGCACGCTCGTGGCTTGCTGGTTGGCGATCACCTCGCCGACATCCTTGTGTGTCAGGTACGGATAGTTGTAGGTCAGCTTGGTGCTCGTGTTCCGAATCGTTCCAGTCTGGCAGGTCGTCTTGACGGCGGATTCCCGCTGGCTGGCGCTGAGGCTGGTGGGATAGTAGGCCTTGGTCGTGGCGTTCGTGGAGAGATCGGCGAAGTTCGTGCTGCCGGCGCCCCGAACGGTGATGCGCCCCGCGCCGAAGCCGGGCCCGGTGTTGGTGTTGTCGCCCGAATTGGAGAAGTTTCCGTACTCGTCGATGCCGATCCCGATGTAGCCACCGCGCACGCCGTCGTATTGCGGATTCCCGTTGGAGCAGCTGTAGCCCAGGCTGCCCCCCAGGCCGCCGATGCTGGGCGGAAGCGCGCCGTCGGCCAGAAAGAAGCTGATGCCGTCTGCACCGTGGTTGTTCAGGTTGTCGCCGCCATACGTCACGGTCTTGAAGGTGACGTCCAGGCCCTGGCTGACCGGAAAGGTGAAGTTGGAGACGACGGCGCCGGATTGGTAGTCGCCGTTCGAGCCGCTGGTCGTGTCGCCGTTGGTCAGGCGAAGCGCGCCGTTGCCCGTGCTGTCCGGCATGGCGCCGTCCTTGCCGCCGACCAGCGTGTTGCTCTTGTAGTAGACGCCTTTGTCCTTGAGGTTCTTGCAACCGGGAATCTTCGTGGCGCCGCCGGGATCCTGGTTGCCCGCCGTGAGACAGGCACCGTTGAGGCTGATCCAGTCGTACGAGGAAGAGGTCCCGCTCAACGTGTCGCTGATGACGAGTTGCGCCTGTGCCGCGTGGATGAAGGCGGCGCCCGCCAGCAGCATGGCCGGACGGACCGCGCGCTCGATGGACGTGAACCGGAATGTCTTCATAGCCCTCCCAGGTCGAGTGTCCGGGCCGATATCGCATAGGTGCTCTGCACCACGCTGATGGTCGAGGCGACGCCGCCATATGCGGCGCCGGTCACGCGGTAGATCGATTGCCTGGGGTCGGGCCCGAGGCCGAGGTAGTGGATGTACAGGCCCGGACCGCCGGCGTAGTTCACGTCGCCCGCGACACCCGCGCTGCCGGCGATCAGGCCGCCGCCGGGTTTCACGACCAGCTTCGGCGGCGCATAGCTGACCCGGTTCGCCCACGGGACCGCGGCCGGTGTTGCGAGCGCGGCCGTGCAGACGCGCATGTTGCTGGCGGTGTTGCCGTCGACGATGCCTTCGCACGCACCGCCGGCTCCCCGAAGATCCTGCGCGAGCCACCATTCGCCGTACCGGACGGCGCTTTCGGCCGCATGGAACGACCGCTCCTTCTCGAGGGTGTTGCCCGCGATCTTCTCGTGGAGCCCCGTGCTGCGGTACATCGCGACAGCCAGCAGGGTGATGACGAGAAGGATGAACAGGCAGGTCACCATCACCACGCCCGCGTGCTGGCGCCGCGAGCGCGAGGCGCGGGTTCGGGGGCGGGTCGTCGAGGACCGGGGTGGCCGGATCATGATCTGTTCATCAGGTCGATGGTCTGCACGACCGGGAAGGCCAGCGGCACGGGCTTGCCCGGCAACGACTTGGTCGTGTCGAGGAACCAGACCGACACCCGGACCGTGTGGACGCCGCCCCAGAGGCCGGCGGCCTGGACCGCCGACGCGGGCAGATAGGTATCGAGGGCACCATCGCCGTCGGTGTCCGTTCCGTAGGCCACGCTCATCCTGTCGATGTTGCCGCTCAATACCTGGGGGCTGCCGTTGCCCACGGTGCAGGTCAATTCGCTGTTCGCATTGACGGCGAAATAGTTCGAGAACACGGCGGTCTCCTGGGTCGTATTGGTGCCGCCCAGGCAATTCATCAGGCCGTCGTTGCGGGCGGTCTGGTATTGCACGGCGATGGTGTCGCCATTCGATCCCCGTCCTTTTCCGTCCCCGGTACCGACCACCGGCTGGCCGGCCTCGAAGGCGGTGCTGCCGCCGTCCTCGCGGGAGATCGTGGTTGCCGGCAAGGCAGTCGCGGCGGTGTCCTTGGTGGGATCGACGAAGTAGCCGGCCGACTGCAGGGTGGTCGTGATCAGGGTCAGCGCGAGCCGCTCGCTGTCCTGCAGTTGCGCCAGGTTGTCCTGGGCGGCGGAAGTCGCCCGCACGTTCAGGTAGATGCTCGCCACGGCCAGTACCAGGAACAACGCGATCACGATGGCGACCATCAGCTCGACGAGGCCGATGCCGGTCTGCCGCGTCGGCAGGGAAGCGGGAGAGGTGCGGCGAGTCGCGGACGCACGGTTCATCAGGGCTTGACGTGGAGGGTGTACGAACGCGTTCCGCCGGTGGCGGTGCTGTCGGAGACGGAAGCCTTCGTCG
Organism: Variovorax sp. Varisp41; assembly: GCF_047325085.1. Classification (NCBI taxonomy): domain Bacteria; kingdom Pseudomonadati; phylum Pseudomonadota; class Betaproteobacteria; order Burkholderiales; family Comamonadaceae; genus Variovorax; species Variovorax sp. Varisp41. The sequence continues at coordinate 1,132,360 of NZ_CP168541.1, read as the reverse complement.
AGGCCACGTACTTCTCGACCCACTTCACCGTGATGGTGCAGGTCACCGGCTCGCCGCCGGGGCTGCAACCCACCGTGGCCTCGTAGCTTGGCAACAGGTCGTTCATGTGGATGGCCCATTGCTGCAGATCGGACAAGGCCAGCTGGGCTGCCGTGCACTGCGGCGCCGGCGGTGCCCGGTCCGCATCGCAACTCGCCGCCGTGGCGGGGGCCGTGCCGGTGCCGTTCGCGATCGAGCTTCCCTTGATCGTCACGCTCGCGGGGGCGCTGGCACTCGCCCAGTAGGCACGGTTGCCTTGCAAGGTGCCGGCCAGGCTGGCCGCCTGCAGCGCCACCACCGACCGCGAGGATGCGACGTGGGTATCGGACAGCGCCAGTGCCTGCATCTTCGCGAATCCGAAGATTCCGATCGACACCAGGAGGATCGAGATCAGCACCTCCAGCAGCGTGAAGCCGGCCTGCGCGCCTCGGCCGCGGGCCGCTTCCACGGCCCTCATGCGCAACCGCCTTCGTTCGCACGGAGAACCTTCTGGTGCCCGGCGAAGTTGATCTGCACGCAGCGGGTCGCGGAATCGTTGACCGGCGAGGTGCGCAGCGTGAGGAGCGCACTCGCGCTGGCCGGCAATCCGATCGCCAGACCATCCCTGCCATACGTGATGGCGCCAATGCCCGTGCTCGCGGTGAAGCTGTCGCTGCCCTTCCAGGCAGCCTGCACGCGCAGTACCTGCTCGTCGGTTCCGTCCTCGTCCCGTGTCCCGTTGCTGTCCGGATCCGCGAAGATGATCCATCCCGTGTTCCAGGTGGCGCGGCCGATGCACGACCTGCCGTCGGACGACGCACAGACCGTCACTGGAATGCCTTGTCGAATTGCCTCGGACCGGGCGAATTGCAGATCGCCGACAAATGCATTGATTCGTGTCGCCACGCGATTGCGCTGCAACATGTCGAGAAACGATGGCGCCGCCATCGACGCCAGGATCCCCAGCACGACAAGAACCGTCATCAATTCGATGAGCGTCACTCCGCCGCTCTTGCGGGGACCATTGCCACTGGGGCGATCGGTGCAAAGGGGCTTCGAAAGCCGGGCGCGGAGAAACAAGCGAGTCCCTCGTTCACGTCGAAGTTCAGGGACGGCATGCACCCGGACCTGTCAACAAGTAACGTCGGTAATGCCGTGTTGCGATTGTCGAGCAATGGAATCGAATTGCGCCTGAGTCGCCGGGACGGAGGTCTATTTGTTAATGCTATGTATCCAATGGCCGATGAAGCGATCGCAATGTTTTCGCCTCCGAGGCGCGCTCGGCCTGATCGCGATCGGGGTTCGAGAGGCCGGCCTGACGCCGTTCAAGCAACCGCGGCGATCGCGCGCTGCCGCGGCAGCCGCGTGAACGCGAACGCGGCCAGGAAGGCCCCGATGCCCAGCGCGAACGCGCCGATGAAGAGCCACGCGTAGCTCGAGTACGTGTCGTAGATCAGCCCGCCCAGCACGGGGCCCAGCGCCATGCCGAGGCTGCTGGCCATCGTGGTGCTCCCGATCACCGTTCCCATCATGCGCAGCGGGAAGTTGTCGCGCGCGATCACCGCGAACAGCGGCATCACGCCCGCGTAGGTGAATCCGAACAGCGCGGCCACGGTGTAGAAGCTGCCCAGCTGCCGCGCGAACACGTAGCCCAGCACCACGATCGCCTGGGCCAGCAGCGCCAGCACCAAAACGCGCGCCGCCCCGAACCGGTCGCCCAGCAGCCCGAACACGAGGCGCCCGCCCAGGCCCGCGAGCCCTTCCATGCTGTAGATCGACACGGCCGCCATCAACGGAATGCCGCAGGTGACCGCATAGCTCACGGTGTGGAAGATCGGCCCCGAGTGGGTGGCGCAGCTCAGGAAGCTGGTCAGCACCAGGATCAGGAAGGGCGGCGAGCGCAACGCCTGCGCGACGGACAGCGAGGATTCGCGCAAAGCCTCCGGTGCCGCGGCGGAGGCGGGCTGCAGCAACGCGGGCGGCCGACGCACCAGCAGGGCCAGCGGAATCATGCTGACCGCCGCCAGCGCCGCGATGAGCTGCAGCGCGCTGCGCCAGTCGTGCGTCTGGACCAGCCATGCGGCCAGCGGCGACATCGTCATCGGTGCCACGCCCATACCGGCCGACACCAGCGACACCGCCAGGCTGCGATGCGTGTCGAACCAGCCGGTCACGCAGGCCATCATCGGCGCGAAGATCGCCGCCGCGCCGATGCCGACGACCACGCCGAACAGCAGCTGGAAGGCGAACAGCGATGTCGCGAGGCTGGCCAGCGCGAGCCCGAGGGCGAGCAGCACGGCGCCCGCCAGCACCACGAGGCGCGGGCCCACGCGGTCGCTGAGGGAACCCCAGGCGATGCTGCCGAGCGCCAGCGCCACGAAGGCGAGCGTCATCGCGGTGGAGATGCCGGTGCTCGACCAGCCGGTGTCCTGCGCGATCGGCCGCAGGAACACCGGCAGCGAGAACAGCCCGCCGATCGCCACGCAGCCGAGGGCGCCGCCCGCGGCCACGATGATCCAGCGGTAGTGGGTGCGCAGTGCATCGGGCCAGGAAGTCATGGTGCGTCTTCGATGGGTTCAACGAGGCCTCAGGTTACCCCCGTGCGCGCGGTGGGGGGAGTAACAAACATGGCGCGATTGGCGACGCTAACTGTCGATGCGGATCCGATTCGCTTTCGCAATGCGCCCCCACTTCTCGAACTCGCTGCGCGAGATCGCGCCGAACTGCTCGACCGAATTGCCCACCGGCACCAGCCCCAGCTCGGTGAGCTTGCGCTGCACCTCGGGGTTGCGCAGGATCTTCACCAGTTCCTGGTTGTAGCGCGCGACGATGGGTTGGGGCGTGGCGGCCGGCACGTAGAAGCCCTGCCAGCCGTCGCCGTCGTAGCCGGGCAGCAATTCCGCCACGGCCGGCACCTCGGGCAGCAGCGCGCTGCGCCTGGGGCTCGTCACCGCGAGCGCGCGGAGCTTGCCGCTGCGCACCAGCGGGATCGCCGTGGTCGCGGGCTCGAAGGCGATCGGCATCTGGCCGGCCATCACGTCGGCCAGCGGGCTGCCCTTGTAGGGCACATGCACCATCTGCACGCCGGCCATGTTGTTCATCATCTCCATCACCACGTGCGGGCCCGAGCCCACGCCGAGCGAGCCGTAGTCGATCGAGCCCGGCTTCGCCTTGGCGCGCGCCAGCAGGTCGCGCAGGCTGGCATCGGGCTGGCCCGGGCCGGTGATCAGCACGTAGGGCACGAGCGCGACCTGCGTCACGGGCGCGAAGTCGCGGAAGGTGTCGTAGGGCAGCTTGGCGTAGACGTTGGGGTTGATCCCCATGATCGAGTTGACGGTCATGAAGAGGGTGTAGCCGTCGCCGGGACTGCGCGCCGCGACCTCGGCGCCGATGATGCCGGCCGCGCCGGCGCGGTTGTCGATGACGATCGGCTGTCCGAGCGCCTGGCCCAGCGGCTCGCTGAGGATGCGCGCCACCACGTCGGGCGATACGCCGGCCGAGAACGGCACGACGAGCTTGATCGGCTTGGCGGGCCAGCCGGCCTGCGCGAAGGCCGCGCGGCCCGTGGTGGCGGCCAGGGCCGCGAGGCCCAGGCGCTGGAGCGCGAGGCGCCGGGAACGAGAGACGGGCATGGGGAACTCCTCAGCGTGGGGCGATGCAGGTGTGATGGGGGTGGTCATTGCAGCCAGTCGCGCATGCGCTCGACCAGCAGCTCGGCCTTGACGATGTGCGGGTAGTGGCCGCCCTGCGCCTGCGCGAGATGGCGAGCCTTGGGATAGCGCGCCCGCACGCGGGCACGGGTCGCGGGCGCGATGATCGCGTCGTCCTCGCATTCGAAGACCACGGTGTTGGCGGTCGCCTGCGGTGCCGGCAGCTCGGCCGCGCCTGCCACCTGGCGCAGCCGCCCGTGGAAGTCCGAAGCGGGCAGGCCGGCATGCAGCATGTGCAGCTGCACCGCGCGCAGCAGGTCGTCGGGCCGCGCGCGCAGCGCCTGGCCCCAGCGTGCGATCACGGTGGCGCTGTCGCTGGCCGCGAGCCAGAGCGCATCGAACAGCGGATGCTGCGCCACGTCGCACCCGTCGACGAAGGTGTTGCCGAGCCACAGCGCCGCCACCTGATCAGGGAATCGCAACGCGAAGGCCTGCGCCCACCAGGCGCCGTACGACGAGGCCCAGAGCGCGACCGCGCCGGTGCGCCGTTCGCGCAGCAGCTCCTCGAGCCCGAGCGCGAGCGGCTCGGGCGCGACGCCGCCCGGGTAGGTGATGCTCAGCACGCGGCGCTCGGCGGCGAAGGCCTGCGCGATGCGCCAGGCGCTGTCGCCGTTGCCCAGCGCGCCCGGCAGCAGGACCAGCGGCGGTGGCTCGGCGATGGCCGTGTCGCCGTGCGCGCCGGTGTCGCGCAGCGACCAGGCCAAACCCCGCGTGTCGGTGAAGCGGTGCAGGGGCTGCGCGGCGACGAAGCGGCGCAGGGCCTCGGGCATCGCGGGGAGGTCTTCGGCGATCGTTGTCATGCGGTGGGCCGTCGCGTGCATCAGGCCAGCAGGCCTTCTTCGCGCAGCGTCTTCTTTGCGTCTTCGGTGAAATCCGCCTCGGGCGCGTTGCCGCCGATCACGAACATCAGGAAGTGCGTCTTGCCCGGCTCCTCGTGCGTGATGTTCTCGAAGCGGCGGTTGACGCCGGCCGGGAACGAGAAGATGTCCCACGGCCCTACGTCGAAGTACTCCTCGCGGCCGTCGAGCTCCCACGAACAGCGCCAGCGGCCCGTGAGCGGCATGAAGGTCTCGTTGGTGTCGTGGTTGTGCATCATCGGGCCCTTGCCGGGCTTCGCTTCGCAGAAGCCGAGGTTGAAGCCCTCGCTGATGCGGATGGCGGCGTTCTCGGCCGCCTGCGCGCCGACCGGCGAGACCACCTCGTCGCCGCCCTTGCCGCGCGGCGGCTGGAAGCCCACCGCGTTGTAGAGCTTGCGCTCGGCGCTCGGATGGCGGCTGTCGGGCAGCCCGCCGTCGAAACCCTTGAGGTCCTTGAAGTAGGCGACGCGCTGGCGCATCTCTTCGCGGGTGACACGGATCTGGGGAATGGCCATGGCGATCTTTCTGGCGGAGTGAATAATGGCCGCCAGTATTCGAGGCCGCGGCCGCGCGGTCCATCGAAGCCGCCGATGCCCGGCATCGCGTTCGTGATGATCCATGCGGGTTTACCCGCCCGCGCCCCGCTATCGCCCCCGATGAAGCTGCAAGACCTCGACCTGAACCTGCTGCGTGCCTTCGATGCGCTGATGCGCGAGCGGCACGTCACGCGCGCGGGCGAGCGGCTCGAGATGAGCCAGTCTTCGATGAGCGTGTCGCTCGCCAAGCTGCGCGACCTGCTGGGCGACGAGCTGCTGATGCGCGCCGGCACCGGCTGGATGCCGACCGAACTCGCGCTCATGCTGTGGCCGCGCGTGCAGGAGGCGATCGCCGCGCTCGAGCGCCTGACCGAGCCCGTGCGCTTCGACCCCGCGACCTCCACGCAGGTGTTCCGGCTCATCGTCATCGACTACATCGACCTGCTGATGATGCCCTCGGTCATGCGCCGCATCCGCCAGGAGGCGCCGGGCGTGCGGGTGCACATGCTGCAGACCAACCCGCACCACTTCGGCGAGATGATGGCGGCCGGCGAGCTCGACCTGGCGCTGACCTACTTCCCGAACGCGCCCACCTACGTCAAGGGCCGCAAGCTGTTCTCCGACCGCTTCCTGGGCCTGGCCGCGCGCTCGCACCCCGTGCATGGCGCGGCGCTCGACGTGCCTTCGTTCTGCGCGCTGCCGCACGTGACGATCGAGCCCGATGCCTCGCAGATCTACAACGTGCAGATCGATGCCGCGCTCGAGCCGCACGGCCTGCGCCGGCGCGTGCAGATGATCAAGCCGAGCTTCCTCGCGCTGCCCTTCGTGCTCGAGACCTCCGACATGGTGGCCAGCGTGCCGGCGCGACTCGCGCGCCGCATGTCGCGCATGGCCGAGGTGGAGGCTTTCGACCTGCCGCTGGACCTGCCGCTGTTCGACGTGCGCATGGTTTGGCATCCGCGCACCGACCACTCGCCGGCGCACGAGTGGCTGCGCGAGCTGATGCTGGCTTGCGCGCGCGACGCCTGAGCGATGCGGCCGGCGCCGCGTCGGCTCAGGCGGCCTCGGCGGCAGATATCGCCTCGATGCGCGCGCAGGCGAGCAGCAGCTCCGCGTCGCGGCCGCGCGGCATGCTGAAGAGCACGCTGGTGGGCAGGCCCCGGGCATCGAGGCCGCTGGGCATCGCGATGCCCGGCATGTCGAGCAGGCTGCCGACCATGCAATGCGCCAGCGCGCGTGCGTTGAGGGCCGCGTGCCGCGCGGGATCCGAGGCGTGGTCGATCGTGGGCGCGACGATGGGCGTGGTGGGGAACATGAACAGCGTTCCGGGCGCACAGGCACGCAGCGCGCGCAGCCCGCTGTCGCGCGCCGCGAGCAGCGCGAGGTAGTCGGCCGCGAGGAAGCCGCGCGCGCTTTCCAGGCGTGCGCGGATGTGCGGATCGATGCGCGCGGCCGCGGGGCCGTCGAGCAGCGCGCGATGGCGATGGAAGGCATGCGCGGCCACCACCGTGCCGTGGCGTGCCATGGCCTCGCGCGCGGCGGTCAGCGGCGTGGCGCGTCCGTGCGACACCGCGAAGCCGGAGCGGCGCAGCCGCTCGAACAACGCGAGGCACCGGGTGCGTTGCGCCGCCTCCACCGTGTCGTCCATGAAGTCGTCGAGCAGCACGATGCGCAGCGGGACCATGTCCTCGTCCGTCCGTGCGCGGGCGGCGAGCACCGCGTCGACCCGCGCGATGTCCTCCACGCTGCGCGCGAGCACGCCGAGGGTGTCGAGCAGCGGCGACAGGCCTTGCAGGCCCGCCATCGGATAGCGGCCGCGGCTCGCGCGGAATCCGCACAGGCCCGTGAAGGCGGCCGGCACGCGCACCGAGCCCGAGGTGTCGGTGCCCATGCCGACGGCGCACAGCCCGCGCGCGACCGAGGCCGCCGCGCCGCTCGAGGAGCCGCCGCACACGTGCGGCTCGGCCTGGCTGCCGAAGGGATTGGCGGGCGTGCCGAAATGCGGGTTCAGGCCCAGGCCCGAGAAGGCGAATTCGCTGAGGTTGGTCTTCCCCACGCACACCGCGCCGGCCGCGCGCAGGCGGGTCACGGCCGCTGCGTCGGCGGGGCGCGGCGCCGACGGCAGCACGCGCGAGCCGGCGGTGGTCGGCAGGCCCTCGAGGTCGAACAGGTCCTTCCACGACACGGGCACGCCATCGAGCGGGCCGAGGGCCGCGCCGCGCGCCAGGCGCGCGTCCGCCGCGGCCGCTTCGATGCGGGCGCGTTCGGCGGTCGTCGCGATGAAGACCGACTGCGCGCAGGGCAGCGCCGCGTCCGCGAGGCAGCCTTCGAGCACCTCCGATGGCCCGCGCGCGCCGCTTCGGAAATCCGCCGCGAGGCCCGCGACCGTCAGGCGCCGCATGCCATCCGTTCGCGCACGCGCCGGTTGATCTCGGCGAAGGTGCAGAAGCGCACGCCGGGCTTGCTCAGGAAGTAGTCGATCAGCCGCTCGTGCATCAGCACCGCCTGCGCGCGGCCCGACACGTCGGGATGGATGGTCATCGGGAACACCGCGAAGTCGTATTCGCGCCAGACGTAGTCGAACTGGTCGCGCCATTGCACCTCGAGGTTGCGCGCGCCCACGTAGCCCTGCGCATTGGCGAAGGACTTGATGTAGAGCAGCGCCTCCATGTCGTCGAGCTCCCAGTTGGCGGGGATCTCGAGCAGCGAGGTCTCGGTGCCGCGCTCCACCGGCCTCATCCAGCTCGCGGCGGGCTGGCCGTAGTCGATCGGCGTCCAGCGGTCGCCGCGGCGCAGGAAGTAGGCCTCGAAATCGCGGTGCATCAGGCTGTGGTCGTAGGCGATGCCGCGTTCGAGCAGGAGGTCGAGCGTGTCGGCGCTGAACTCCCACCAGGGCGCGTTGTGGCCCACGGGCGCGCGGCCGGTGAGCCCGGTGATCAGCTCGATGCAGCGGTCGAGCACGTCGGCCTGCTGCTGGCGGCTCATGGCGGTCGGGTTCTCGTGGGTGTAGCCATGCAGGCCGACCTCGTGGCCGGCCTCGACCACGGCGCGCGCCTGCGCGGGAAAGCTCTCGATCGAATGCCCGGGCATGAACCAGGTGGTGGCGATGCCGCGGCTCGCGAACAGCCGCAGCAGGCGCGGCACGCCGACCTCGCCCGCGAAGAAGCCGCGCGACACGTCGCTGGGCGAATCCTGGCCGCCATAGGAGCCGAGCCAGCCGGCCACGGCGTCGAAGTCCACGCTGTAGGCGCAGAGGATTTCCTTCTGCGTGCCGCTCATGCGCCGGCTCCCGTCACGCGGAACTGCAGGGACTTCGGCACGCAATCGGCGCCGTTGACCGGCACCTTGTCCTGCGGGCAGGCCGACATCACGACGATGCAGTCGAGGCAGGCCTCGAACACCGTGCGGTCGCCGGGCCTGGACACCGGTGGCTCCCAGCCGATCGCGCCATCGGCGGCCACGGGGTTGTTCATCCACACGTTGAAGGGCGCCGGTACCTCGGTGGTGCGAAGGCCGATGGCGCGCAGCGCCAGGCGCAGGTTGTCGCTGCAGTTGTCGTGGTAGCCGTGCACGCCCAGCGCGCGATAGCGCGGCAGGTCGCAGGCCGCGATCAGCGTGTCGTGCACGCCGGGCGAGCTGTCCTCTACCAGCCGAAGGATCGCGCGACGGCGGTTGGTGACGAGCTCGTCGCCCACGCGCGGCGTGGTGCGGCCGAGGCCGGCGCGCAGGTGCTCCATCGACAGCGCCTCGTGCAGCCCGTCGCGGCAGAAGGCCCAGAGGTCGCAGACCTGGGTGCCGTGCGTGTTGACCAGCGCCAGCCGCTGGCCGCGCCGCAGCGCGACCGCGCGGCCCTGGCGCGCGGGCAGGGTGTAGAGCCGCCCGGGCTCGGGCGTGCCGTCGGGCGAGATCGGCGTGTGCAGCGTGTCGTTCTCGCCATCGGCGTGGCCGTTGTCCGTGTAGTGGGGATTGATCCAGTCCATGCGTTTGGTCTCCGTGGTGCGTGGCGGCGAGTGTTGGCGCGCAGCACGGAGGCGACAAACGGGAATTTCTCAGCCGGGGATGAGCCCCGCTCAGCCATGGCGCGGGTGCGGGCATCACGACGAACAAATCTCAGCCCGACGCCGAGAACTCATCAGTTGTCCTCGCGGCCCGCGGCCCCGAAGCTTCGACCCCGGCCGCATCCATCGCGGCCTTCGACGAACCAAACCCCGGAGACAAGTCCATGAAGAATCCTCCTTTCGCCGTGCCCGACGGCACGAGCGCCATGCAGCCGGTGCGGCGCCGCCTGATCCGTGGCGCGGCCGCGGCCGGTGCCGCGCTGGCGTTGCCCGGCCTCGCGCAGCGTGCCTTCGCGCAGGCCAGGCCGACCGAACTCACCATGCTCGCGTGGTACGGCCATGCCGAGAAGGACGTGGTGGCCGAGTTCGAGGCGCAGCACAACGTGAAGATCCGCCCCAAGTACTACGTGGGCGGCGACAACATGCTCGCGCTGATCTCGCAGTCGCCGCCCGGCACCTACGACCTGATCCAGGCCGACGCCGAGTACGTGCAGCAGCTGGTGCGCGCGGGCCATGTCGAGCGGCTGCAGCCGGCCGACTATCCGTTCGACGATTTCTTTCCCGAGTTCCATCGCTTCCCCGGGCACTGGGACGGCGACCGGCTCTACGCGGTGATGATCCGCTTCGGCTTCCTCGGCGTGGCCTACAACACCACGGCCGTGAGCGAGAAGGAGGCGCGCAGCTACAAGGTCTATGCCGATCCCAAGTTCAAGGGCCGGGTCGGCCATTTCGACTGGCACCTGCCGAGCATCGGCCAGGCCAGCCTGCTCGACGGCCAGCGCAAGCCCTTCGACATCGATGCCGCCGCCTGGAGCCGCGTGCAGCAGCAGATGATGGGCATGCGCCGCAATGTCGGCGGCTTCTTCGACTACGGCGGGACCTTCGCCTCGCTGCGCAACGGCCAGATGGTGCTGATGGCCGGCATCGGCGACTGGATCACCGGCGTGCTCGAGAAGAACGGCGCCACCGTGCGCACCGTGCTGCCCGACGAGGGTGGGCTGCAGTGGACCGAGTCTTTCTCGATCGGCAAGGGCTCGAGGAAGGCCGAGCTGGCCCGCGCCTTCGTCCAGTACATGGCCTCGCCGCCCGGGCAGGTGCGCTCGGCCACCATGCAGGCCTATCCCGCGCTGGTGCCCAACCGCAAGGGCTGGGAGCTGCTCGCGCAGCAGCAGCCGCAGGAGGCGAAGCGCTCGCGCATGGAGCCCGGCAAGCGAAATGCGATGGACGACATCCGCGAGGGCCGCATCACCAACCGCGCGCTGCCGGTGCGCCAGTCGCTCGAGGACTGGAGCGATTTCTGGTCGCGCTACAAGAACGCCTGAGCCGGGGACGCATGCCATGAACACCCTCACTTCCACGGCGGGTCCGTCGTTGCCCGCCACGGCCCCGGCTGCTACCGCACGGCCGGAGGCGGCCCGGCGCGAGCGCGCGCGCCGGCGCCGCTTCGCGCTGCTGCATGCGCTGCCGCTGCCCGCGTGGCAGCTGGCCTTCTTCCTCGGCCCGCTGCTGTTCCTGCTGGTGCTGAGCTTCTGGACGGTGCGCGACTTCCGCATCGAGCCCGCCTTCGCGTGGATCAACTGGGAGCGCATGCTGGGCCAGCCGCATGTGTGGCAGACCTATGGGCGCACCTTCGGCTACGCGCTGCTCGCCACCGTGCTGGCGTCGCTGATCGCGTTCCCGGCCTCGTTCGCGATCGCCTTCCAGCTCTCGGAACGCCGGCGGCGGCTGTGCATGTTTCTGCTGGTGATCCCGTTCTTCACCAGCTACCTGGTGCGCGTCTATGCCTGGCAGATCTTCCTGAGCGACGAGGGCGTGATCAACGCACTGCTCGGCGCGCTGGGGCTGGGGCCGGCGCGCATGCTCAACACCGCGCTCGGCACGCAGATCGGCTACCTCACGCTCACGTTGCCGCTGGTGGTGCTGATCCAGACCATGAGCCTGCTGCTGGTCGACCGCAGCCAGGTCGAGGCGGCGCGCAACCTCGGCTGCGCGCCCTTGCGCAGCGTGTTCCAGGTCGTGATCCCGGCTGCGCGCGTGGGCCTGGTGGTGGCGGCGCTGTTCTGCTTCATCTTCGCCTTCGGCGATTTCGTCTCGCCGCTGTACCTCGGCGGCGGCACCGCGCCCACCATGAGCCTGCTGATCATCGACACCACCAAGGCCGGCCAGCAATGGCCGCGCGCCGCGGTGCTGGCCGTGCTGATGATCGCCACGCTGATGGCAGTGGCATTGGCGATGACCTCGTTCGCCTACAGGGGGCGCAAATGAGCGCCGGGCGCTGGGTGCGGCCGCTGCTCGCGGCCTACGTGGTGGCGGTGCTCGCGTTCCTGTTCGCGCCCATCGGCGCGAGCTTCGTGTTCTCGTTCAACTCCGACCGCTTCCCGACCCTGCCGCTGGGATCGTTCACGTTCGAGTGGTACGAGGCAGTGTTTGGCGACGAGCTGGTGCGCGAGGCGCTGGTCAACAGCATCGTCGTGAGCCTGGCCTCGGCCACGCTGGCCACGCTGATCGGCTTTGCCGCGGCCTACACCGACTACCGCTACCGCTTCGCCGGCCAGCGGCTGTACCTCGCGCTCGGGCTGCTGCCGCCGACCGTGCCCGCGATCATCCTCGGGCTCGCGATGCTGGCCTACCTCTCGCGCATCGGCCTGGCCGGCGGCCGCTTCTCGATCGTGATCGCGCATGTCGTGATCTGCACGCCGTTCGCGGTGGCGCTGATCCGCCTGCGGCTTTCGCAGATCGATGCCTCGCTCGAGGCCGCGGCCTGGAACCTCGGCGCCGGCCCGGGCCGCGCGCTGTGGCACGTGGTGCTGCGCTTCGCCGCGCCGGCCATGCTCGGCGCCTGGCTGCTCACCATGGCCGTGTCCTTCGACGAGTTCGCCATCGCCTGGTTCGTGGGCGGGCTCGAGGAGACGCTGCCGGTGCGCGTGCTCGGCTTCCTCCAGGGACAGGTGAGCCCGCGCATCAATGCCATCGGCACCCTGGTCTTCATCGTCAGCATCAGCCTCGTGGGCATCGCCCAGGTGCTGCTGAACCAGCGCATATCGCAGCGCATTCCATCGCGTCCACGCAAAGAGGGCACCACGCCATGACTTCCTCCCCCGTCCCCGAATCCGGCCGCGCACCGCTGGTGCAACTGAGCGGCGTTTCCAAGTCCTATGGCGGCGTGACGGCCGTGAGCGGCGTCGATCTCGAGATCGCGCGCGGCGAGTTCGTCGCGATCATGGGCCCGAGCGGCTGCGGAAAAACCACCACGTTGCGCATGCTCGCAGGGCTCGAGAACCCGAGCAGCGGCTCGATCCGGCTCAACGGCGAGGAGGTGCGCGACCTCGCGCCCTGGCAGCGCGACACGCCGATGGTGTGGCAGAGCCTGGCGCTGTTCCCGTTCCTCAGCGTGATCGAGAACGTGGAGTTCGGCCTGCGCATGCGCAAGGTGGGCCGCGCCGAGCGGCGCCGGCGCGCCACCGACTGGCTCGCGCGCCTGGGCCTGGCCGACTTCGCGCAGCGCCGCGTCGACGAACTCTCGGGCGGCCAGCGCCAGCGCGTCGCGCTCGCGCGCTCGCTGGTGACCGAGCCGCCGCTGCTGCTGCTCGACGAGCCGCTGAGCGCGCTCGACCATCACCTGTCGCTCAAGATGCAGGGGGAGCTGACCCGGCTGCAGCGCGAGCTGGGCATCGCCTTCGTCTACGTCACGCACAGCCATTCGGAGGCCTTCGCCATGGCCGACCGCGTGGTGATCATGGCCAACGGCGAGGTGGCGCAGTGCGGCGCGCCGATGGAGGTGTTCCACCGGCCGGCCTCGCGCTTCGTGGCCGAGTTCCTCGGCGGCAACAACATCTTCCAGGCCGACGTGGTCGCGCGCGACGGCTCGCGGCTCGAGCTGCGCACGCCCGAGGGCCGCTTCACCGCGGAGGCGGGCGCGCAGGGCGGCGCGGCACTCGCGGCCGGCGCGGCGATCGACCTGGTGGTGCGCGCCGACCGCATCTCGCTGACCGCGCAGCCCGGCTGGGCCACCAACGAGGTCGCGTGCACCCTGGTGGGCGAGGAGTTCATCGGCTCGACGGTCAACGGCCACCTCGAGACCTCGGGCGGCAAGCAGATCGTGGTGCAGCTCAACGCCAAGGACCTGGAGGAGATCGAGCTCGACGTGGGACGCCAGTTCTACGCCTCGTGGCATCCTGAGGACTGCCACCTGGTGCGGCGGCCGCACGCTGCCCACTGAGCAAGGGCCCGCCTGCGGGACGCACCGGATGCGCCGCGGGCCCGCCGCCGATACGATGGGGCCGCATCGGCGCCGCCCCGGCCTCGGTTTTCTTTTCACCCAGCCCGACCCGCACCATGGCCACCCGCGGCAAGCTCCCACCGCTCAATGCGCTGCGCGCCTTCGAGGCGGCCGCGCGCCACCTGAGCTTCAAGGCCGCGGCCGAGGAGCTGTGCGTGACCTCGACCGCCATCAGCCACCAGATCCGGCATCTAGAGAGCCTGGTCGGCATGCGGCTGTTCGACCGCACGCCGCGTGCCATCAGCCTCACCGAGCCCGGTCGGCGCCTGTTCCCCGTGCTGCGCGACGGCTTCGACCGGCTCGCGCAGGCGGTCGGCGAACTCAGCGAGGTCAGCCATTCGATCTCGGTCAGCGTCACGCCCGCCTTCGCCTCGAAGATCCTGATTCCGTCGCTGGCCGGGCTGCACGACGCGCATCCCGAGATCCAGCTGACCGTGGATGCCACCGAGCGCCTGGCCGACGTGGCGCGCGGCGAGGTCGACCTGGCCGTGCGTTACGGGCCGCCGGCCGATGCCGCGAGCCCCGCGCTCGCGCCCGGCCTGCGGGCCGTGCCGCTGTACACCGACCGCTACTTCGCCTGTGCCTCGCCAGCCTGGGTGGCCGGCCGCGCGCTGCCGATCGCGGCGGTGCAGCTGCCCGGCGAGCGCCTGCTCAGCTATGCGTGGAAGAACCCCGCGCTGCGCGGCCCGACTTGGCCGCGCTGGATGCAGCATGCGGCCGTGGCGAGCTTCGACGAGGGCCGCTGCGTGCTGTTCAGCGAGGAGAGCCATGCCCTGCAGGCCGCGATCGACGGCGCGGGCGTGGCGCTGGTCAGCAACCTGCTGGTGAGCCGGGACGAGGCCGCGGGCCGGTTGATTCGCATCTGCGTCGAGTCGCTCGACGGATTGCAGTACCAGTGCGTTTCGCGCGCGGACAACCCGAAGATCGAGACGCTGCGGCGGGTGGAGGGGTGGCTGGCGGGGTTGATGCCTTAGCTCGGAGGCTCCGGCGCCTGCATGCAGGTCGGAATATCGCGGTGGCCGTGAAGCACGCGCCACACATCGATGTGATCGGGATGCTCCATGTAGAAGACGACGTAGGGGAATCGATTCAGGGACCACGAGCGCAGGCCGGGCAGATTCAGGTCGTGGGCATAGCGCGTCGAGCCGGTGGCGGGATGGCGGCCGATGTGCGCGTATGCGCGCTCCAGGTCGGCGATCAAGCCGAGCGCGGCATGCTCCGCACCCTCGCCGAGGTAGTGATCGATCGCATCCTCCACATCCCGACTTGCCGATGTACGCGGGATGACCGGCTTGGCATTCATCCTTTTGCGCGTGGAGGCGGGGTCTTCTTGCGGGCGTTGCGAACCCGATCGCGCAGGCCATCGAAATAGGCTGGGTCAGCCTCGGTCGATGTCGCCGACGCGGCACCGTGGAGCAGCAGGTCGCGCAGCTGAAGCCTCTCCTGCTCCCTGCGAATGAGATCTCTCACGTACTCGCTGCTGGTGCCGTAGCCGCGCTGGAGGACTTGTTCGTCCACGAAGGATTTCATGGCATCGGGCAGCGAAATGTTCATGGTGCTCATGGGGCAAAGTCTATGAAGCTTGGCAAAATTTGGCAAGAAAGTAGCCTTGGAATGTTCCGGAACGTGTCGCAGGGCGCTGCGTGGGATTGGTCCCGCAGTGCATGCGCGCTTCGCCTACGCGAATGACGGGCGGTCGCCGTAGGTGGGCCCGGCGAGGGTGGGAGAGGCTCGAAACGATTCGATTGTTTCAAGCCCATCATCCCGCCAGCAAAGGTTCATGCCATGACGCACAACGATCCGCACACCACCAAGTCCTCGAACGAGTTGAACGGCGATGCGCTCACGCCGCTGGAGATCTCCCAAGCCGTCCTCGAAGGCGAGGAAAACCCGAACACCGCACGCGCCATCACCCCGCTGGAGCGCGCCGCCTCGGGCACGTCGGCAAAGCCCGAGCGCCAGCGCTCGGCCCTCGGCCGCGCGCTGCACAGCCCGGCCGTGGCCTGGGGTGGTGCTGCGCTCACGGGCCTGGGCCTGATCGCGGCGCTGGTCTATGCGCGCCGTTCTCCGCCCTCGCGTTGGCAAGCGCTCCAGGCGCTGCCTTCGAAGGTGCTGCCCTTCAAGGCGCGGGCGGTGAAGGCCTTGCCCTTGAAGTCGCAGCCTTTGAAGGCGCTGCGGTCGTTCAAGATCTGAGGCTGGTCGCTGGTCGCTGGTCGCTGGTCGCTGGACGCTGGACGCTGGACGCACTCAGTGCGTTCGCGGCGCAGCATGACGCAACCGGTAGTCGCGCGGCGTCATGCCGTGCCGGCGCCGGAACGCGGCCGTGAAGCGCCCGTGACACTCCCAGCCGGCCTCGGCCGCCACTGCCTGCACGCCGAGTTGCGTGTCGCGCAGCAGCCGCGCCGCGAGCGCGAGCCGTTCGTCGACGAGCAGGCCATGCACTGAAAGCCCCGCGGCCGCGCGCACCTGCGCCTGCAGCCGGGTCGTGCGCAGGCCGACGCGCCGCGCGAGTTCGTCGACCGACCAGGCGCGTGCCGGCGCCTCGCCGACCAGCGCGCGCAGCCGGCGCACCGTGGCCTCGGCGTCGTCGGCGCCTTCCTCGGCGCCCGATCGCGCGGGGCGCAGCAACTGGTCCAGGTCGAGCAGCACACAGGTCAGCAACTCGGTGGCGCGCGCATGGAACAGCGGCACGAAGGCCGGCTGGTCGGCGGGCTCGTCGCGGATGCGCGCGAGGCAGTCGCGCACGCGCGGCGTGAGCGCCGCGTTGCACAGCACGCGACCGTCGTCGCGCTCCACCAGTTCGGCCATCCGCCTTGCCGGCAGCTGCACGCCCAGCGCCTGCAGCCAGCGCGGCAGCAGCGCGCGCCGCAGCCGGAACTGCACGAAGTTGTTGCGGCAGGCGCCGGGGATGTGGATCAGGTAGCCGCCGTCGCGGTTGGGCGTGCGCAGCAGCGCGCGGTCGACGCGGAAATCGAGCGCGCGGCCCTGCGCGCTGCCGATCTGGCCCGTGACGTGGCCGGCCAGGAAGAAGGTGACCAGCAGCTCGTCGCCGGGTGGCAGCTGCACGTGCAGGTCGTCGTTGAGGCGGAAATCGAAGTACAGCGCGCTCGCACCCTCCCAGGGCGTGGTGCGCAGCCGCAGGATGCGTCCGCCGTCGCGTGGCCAGCGCACCTCGCGGCTCGCGCCGTCGTGCAGGCCCGCGAGCGCCAGCGGCCGCTCGACCGGCAGCCGGACCAGGGCCGCGTTGAAATCGTCCTCGGGCAGCGCACCCGGGGGCATGGCCGGGAGCAGCGACGGGATCGGCACAGTCTGCGAGCGGATCGGCATAGAAAACCCTGCCCTGCGGCGTTAGCGTTGCAACATTGATCGAGCGCGGAGTTTAGGTATGAATGTGCGACGTGTCTGCCGGTTTCTGGGGCTTGCGGCGGCCTCCCTGGCACTGGTGCTGCCGGCGTTGTCGGCGGCCCAGGCCGCCTGGCCCGCGCGGCCGATCCGGCTGGTGGTGCCCTTCGTGGCGGGTGGCGGCGCCGACGTGACGGCGCGGCTCATCGCAGCGAAGTTGCAGGAGCGGCTCGGCCAGCAGATCGTGGTCGACAACAAGCCCGGCGGCAACACGCTGATCGGCGCGCAGGAGCTGATGAAGGCCCAGCCCGACGGCTACACGCTGCTGTGGTCGATCGACCAGACCTTCGTGCTCAACCCCTCGCTCTACAACCGTCTGCCCTACGATCCGCGCAAGGACTTCGCGCCGGTGGCTCTCGCGATCACCTCGCCCAATGCGGTGATCGTGCGCGCCGGCGCGCCGGGCGCGGTGGCCGACGTGCACGAGCTCGTGAAGCGCGCCAAGGCGGAGCCCGGCAAGGTCAACATCGGCGCGGCGGCGATCCTGTCGCAGATGGCGCTCGAGGAGTTCAACCGCAGCGCCGGCATCCAGAGCACGCGCGTGCCCTACAAGGGCAGCGCCGAGGTTGCGCAGGCCACGGTCGCGGGCGACATCGACGCCGCCTTCGACGGTATCGCACCCTATGTGCAGTTCGCGAAGGCGGGCCGCGCGAAGATCCTGGCCTTCGCGTCGTCGCGGCGCTTCTCGGGCCAGCCCGAGGTGCCCACGCTCGAGGAGCTGGGCTACAAGGGCGTGGACTTCTCGGTCTGGTTCGGCATCGTCGGGCCCAGGGGCCTGCCGCCCGAGATCGTGGCGCGCGTGAGCGAAGGCGTGGACTGGGCGCTGCACCAGCCCGACGTGGTCGAGAAGCTGCTGGTGTTCGGCTTCGAGCCCGCGGCCCAGACCGGGCCGCAGGCGCTCGCGACGCGCATCGACGCCGACCTCGCGCGCTATGCGCCGGTGATCCGCCGGCTCGGCTTCAAGCTCGACTGAGGGCCTTCCCATCATGAAAGTCGCGGGCCTGATCGGAGGCGTCGCGTGGCCCTCCACGCTCGGCTACTACAAGCTGCTCAACGAAGGCGTGCAGCGCGAACTCGGCGGCCTGCACTCGGCGCGCTGCGTGATCGTGAGCCTGGACTTCGCCTGCATCCACGCGGCCATGGCCGCGGGCCGGCCGGCCGATGCGCGCGCGCAGATGGAGACGGCCGCGCGGCAGGCGCGCGCCGCGGGCGCCGAGCTGATCGCGATCCTCGCCAACACCGGCCATTTCGCGGCCGACGAGGTGCAGGCCGCGGCCGGCGTGCCGCTGGTGCACGTGGCGCGCGAGACCGGCGATGCCGTCGCCGCCGAGCGACCGGGCCTGCGCCGCCTGGGTGTGCTGGCCACCAGCTTCGCGCTCGACGCGCCCTTCTTCGGCCGCCTGCTCGGCGAGGGCACGGGCTTCGAACTGGTGCTGCCCGACGCGGCCCAGCGCCGCACCCTCGATGCCGCGATCTTCGGGCCGCTGGCACGCGGCGAGGCCGGCCGCGACGAGGGCCTGATGGTCTCGACCTTGTGCAACGCGCTGGTGGCGCGCGGCGCCGAGGGCGTGGTACTGGGCTGCTCCGAACTGAGCTACGCCAGGCCGTGGCTGCGCTGCTGCGCACCGATCTTCGATGCGACCGAGATCCATGCGCGCGCCATCGTGCGCGAGATGCTGTGCGCCTGATTTTTTTCTTCCCTTCGTTCATTCCATCGCCAGAAAGAGAGACACTGCATGCAGACCGCCGAGTTCCCGCTGCCCTTCGTCAATGCACCGTACAGCCGCGCGATGTTCGACGACGACTGGATCTTCGTGTCGGGCACCATCGGCATGGACTACGACACGCAGCAGCTCGCCGAGAGCGCCGAGGACCAGACCCGGCTGATGATGCGCAACATCGAGCGCTACCTCGCGGCGTGTGGCGGACGGCTCGACCAGATCGTCAACTACACCTTGATCATCGCGGGCGCCGAGCACCTGGGCGCGGTGGTGCGTACGTTGTCCGAGGTGCTGCCGACCAAGCCCACCGGTACCGCGATGCTGGCCGGCATCGCGGTGCCCAAGGCCTGGGTCGAGATGCAGGTGATCGCGCGCAAGAGCCACGGCGCCGGCGGAGGCGTGCGGTGAAGGGGACGCTGCTGCGTGCGCTGGCATGCGGTGCCGTGGTGGCAGGCGCGATCGTGGCCTGCGGTGGTGACGGGGGCGGCGGCGGTTTTCTGCCCGGCCCCGTCGGCGGCAATCCGCCCGCAACGCCGGACAAGTACAGCGCGGAGGTTCGCTGGACGCAGTACGGCCTGCCGCACGTGAAGGCCGCCGACTACGCCGGTCTCGGCTATGGCTACGGTTATGCGGTCGCGCGCGACCACCTGTGCCTGTTGGCCGACCGCGTGGTCACGCTGCGTGGCGAGCGTTCGGAACGCTTCGGGCCCGACGGGGCATCGCTGGTTGCCTTCCTGCAGACCTCGAACCTCAACAGCGACCTGTTCTACCGCGTGCAACTGTCCGACGAAGAAGTCGATGCCGCATGGCGCGATCTCTCGGCCGATGCGCGCGGCCTCGCCGAGGGCTATGCGGCCGGTTTCAACCGCCGGCTGCGCGACATCGGCGCCGAGGCCGCCACCACTGCCTGCCAGGGCGCGGCGCCGCCGCAGATGCGCGCCAGCGACGTGGTGCGCGCCACCATGCAGGTCAACTCGCTGTGGAAGGCGCTGGCCGTCGCGCCCTATGCCGCCGCCTCGACCTGGGACCAGCTGGGCGCCCCGGCCGTTGCCAAGGCCGCCGAAGACCGTCCGCCCGCGCAGCGCATGGCGAGCAATGCCTGGGCCTACGGTTCCGAAGCCACGGGCACGGGCGCGTCGATCATGGTCGCGAATCCGCACACGCTGTGGCAGGGCCACTGGCTGCTGATGCACCAGATGCACCTGAGCATCCCCGGCGAGATCGACGTGATGGGCGCCGACTTCCTCGGCCTGCCGTTGCCGCTCTCGGGTTTCACGCAGCACCTGGCGTGGAGCATCGAGGCGCCGTCGACCGTGACCTATCCGTTGCTGATCGCGCTCGACGTGCGCAACGGCGGCAAGCCCTCGTACACGGTCGACGGCCAGCGCCGCGAACTGAGCACGAAGCGCGTGGCGCTGCGCGTGCGCCAGGCCGACGGCAGCGTGGCCACGCAACAGCACGAGTTGCCCGTGTCGCACCTGGGCCCGCTGTACCGATTGCCGGCCGAGGGCGATCGCGCCGCGGGCTGGTATGCGATCACCGACCCGAGCGTCGCGAACGCGCGCGCGCTCGACCAGATCCTCGCGGTCGCGAAGGCGCGCGACATCGCGGGCTTCGAGCAGGCGGTGGCCGGCCACCGCGGCATCACCGCCCACCTGATCGCGGGCGACAGCCAGGGCCGCGCGATGTACATCGAGTCGGGGCCGCTGCTGGACATCGCCGACGCGGCACTGCGCGACTGCGCGACCGTGCCGCCGCCCGACGACATGACGGTGCCGGCCGCGCTCGATGGCCGCCGCGGCGCCTGCGCCGTGCGCGATGCGCAGGGCCGGCCGAAGCTCGCGCCCGCGAGCCGCATTCCCGCGCTCGCCACGCGCGGCATCGTGCAGAACGCGAACGACAGCTACAGCCTGTCGCTGGTGGGGCAGCAGCTCGACGGCTATTCGCTGCTGCTCGGCAGCCCGAAGGCACCGCCCGGCATGCGCACGCTGATGTCGCAGCGCCAGATCCATGAGGGCCTGCGCGACGGCCGCATCGACAGCGCCGAGGCGCTCGGCATGGTGTTCGACAACCGCAACTACCTGGCGGAAACCACGCTCGACGCGGTGCTCGGGGCCTGCGCGGGCGCGAAGGGCGATGCGCAAGTGCAGGCGGCCTGCGCCATCCTCTCGGCCTGGGACCGGCGGCATGACGTGGAGAGTCGCGGCGCACTCCTATTCCATGAGCTGGGCCCGCGGCTCGCCTCGGTGCCCGGTCTCTACGCCGAGCCCTATGACAGCGCGCGGCCCTACCGCGTGCGGGCGGTCTCCACCGCGCCGGCCGTGAGCGCGGCCCTCGTCGCCGCAGTGCGCGACACGGCGCAGGCGCTGGCGGCGCTGGGCCTGCGTGGCGACGAGCGCTGGGGCGACATGCTCGCGCGTCCCACGCCGCAAGGCCGCGTGCCGCTGCACGGCGGTTCGGGCGAGCAGGGCGTGCTCAACGCGCTCGACGGCGCGCCGCTCGGTCGCGAGGGCTTCGGCGACATCATCGCCGGCACCTCCTACGTGCACCTCGTGACCTGGGACCAGGGCCGGCTGGTGGCCAGGCTGATGATGGCGGCCGGCCAGTCCACCGACCCGGCCTCGCCGCACCACGACGACCAGCTGCCGCTGTTCTCGCGCAAGCAGCTCGTGACGCCGCCGTTCACCGAGGCGGAGATCGCGGCTGATCCGAAGCTCGAGCGGCTGGTGCTGCGCGAGTGAGGCGTCGTTAGACTGGCGGGCGTCGTCTCTTCGTTTCGATCGCCCCGCCCATGGCAGCACCCCGCCCCGAGAACATCTTCGATCTGCTGCAGGTGGCGCAAGCCGGCCTGAAGGAAGCGCGCGCCGACGACGCCGCGCTGCTGCTGATGCATTTCGCGTTCCGCGGCCTGGTCGCGAAGGCCGACGTGTTCCTGGCCGGCCATGGCCTGTCGCGCGTCCATCACCGCATGCTCTATGCGATCGCGCGCACCGACGGCATCGCGGTCGGCCAGCTGATCGCGCTGCTGGGCGTGTCGAAGCAGGCGATGCATCGGCCGCTCAAGCATCTGCAGGAACAGGGGCTGGTGCTGGCCGAACGCAGCCCGCACGAGCATCGCAGCAAGCTGCTGCGGCTCACGCGCGAGGGCGCGCGCATCGAGCGCCAGGCTTCCGCGCACGAGGCGGCGGCGATGGAGCGCGCGCTGAAGTCGGTCGGCGAAAGCGAACGCCAGGCCTGGCGCACGGTCATGCTCGAATTGGCGCGGCAGATCTAGGCCTTTCTTTCAGCCCTTCACCATCAGCGTGGCGGAAGCCATCGCATGCAGCTTGCCATCCGCACCGCGCAGCTCGGCATTGCAGATGCCCAGCGAGCGCGTGCGCTCGACCAGCGTGGCGCTGGCCAGGTACTCGGTGTGCGGTGCCAGCGGCCGCAGGTATTTCACGCTGAGGTCGACGGTGGAATAGGCCGTGCCCGCGTCGAGTGCCGAATACAGCGCGAGCGCCGCGGCGCCGTCGAGGCAGGTGGCCGCGAAGCCACCGTGCACCATGCCCGCGGGATTGAGATGCCGCTCGTCGGGCGTGACGCGCATGCTGACCTTGCCGGCCTCGATCGCCGAGAGCTGCATCGGCATGGTGTGGGCGATGCCCGAGCGCTCGATGCGTCCGTCCATCATGGCTTGCAGGACGTCGAGGCCCTTGGCGGGCGAGGAAGGGGCCGATGCGGGTGGATTTGTCATGTCAACATTATTGACCTAAATTCGCGGCTTCGCGAACAAGCTCAAAGGCGTTGCGGTGCAATCCACGGTCTGGACAGTTCTTCTGCTGCTCAATGCCGCCTGGTTCGCGCTGGGCGCGCGCTTCTTCTGCCTCGACTCGCTGCGCGCCGCGCGATTGCTGGTGGCGAAGACGGACCGTGCATCGCCGCTGCTGCCCGCGATCGCCGGCGCCGTGCGTTTTCTCGGTGCGATGAACCTGGCCTGGTTGGCGTTGTGCCTCATGCTGCTGGCGGGGCACGGCCTGTTCGAGACGCCGGCGCAACGCGCGTCGATGGCCGCCGTGCTCGCGCTGGTGCATGCGGGGCAGTTCGCGGTCAATGCCCACATGGTGGGCCAGCATCGTCGCGGCAGGCCCGGCAGCTGGGTGGTGCTGCGCGGGCCGATGCGGCTCATCTTCTTCGTCGACCTGGCGTTCGCGCTGGCGGATGCGGCGTTCGTGGTCTGGGTGCTCGGTTGAGCGGACTGCGTGTGTGTCGGTTGTCGGGCATCGGCGCCATGCCGGGCATGGAGCGGCTGTGCACGTGGGCTCGCCTCGTCTGTCCCGCGAGGTGCTGTCAATCCCTCACGCTTTTCGGATTTTTCTCTCTCATCGTGGCTTGAACATCGAACTTCGCCCGCCGATTCTTGCGGTGCGCCCGGGAATCGGGTTTTCTGGGAGGAACCATCATGGGAAGAATCAAGCGCATCGGGTCCACCCCGGACACGTCAGGACCATCCGCGCTGCTGGGCGACATCCGGACTCTGATCGAGATGGCGCGGCAACGCACCGTCTCGGCAGTGAACAGCGAACTGACGACGCTTTATTGGCGCATCGGCCAGCGGATCCATACGCAGGTCCTGGAGGGGCGGCGAGCCGACTACGGCGAGGAGGTGCTGCCCAATCTGGCGGCGCAACTGGTGCGGGACTACGGCGGCAGTTTCTCGGTCAAGAACCTGCGCCGCATGGTGCAGTTTGCCGTCACCTTCCCGGACGAGCAGATTGTCGTATCGCTGATACGACAATTGAGCTGGACGCACTTCATCGCCCTGATCCCGCTGAAAGACCCGTTCCAGCGCGACTACTACGCGCAGATGGCCAGCGCCGAGTGCTGGAGCGTGCGGACGCTGCGCGAGCGCATCGACTCGATGCTGTACGAGCGCACGGCGCTATCTAAGCAACCGGAAGCGTTGATCGCACAGGAGTTGGCGGCGCTGCAGGGCGCGGAGCGCATGTCGCCGGCGCTGGTCATGCGCGATCCCTACATCCTCGACTTCCTGGGGTTGCGCGACACCTGGCAGGAGAGCGATCTCGAGGCGGCCATCATTCGGGAAATGGAGTCCTTCCTGCTGGAATTGGGTGCGGGCTTCACCTTCGTCGCCCGGCAAAAGCGCATCCAGATCGACGGCGACGATTTCCATCTCGATCTGCTGTTCTACAACCGCAAGCTGCGGCGCCTGGTGGCGGTGGAGCTGAAAGTCGGTGAGTTCAACGCGGCATACAAGGGGCAGATGGAGTTGTATCTGCGCTGGCTCGACAGATACGAGAGGGAGCCCGAGGAGGCTTCGCCACTGGGGATCATTCTCTGTACCGGCAAGAAGTCCGAACAGATCGAACTGCTGGAGCTGAACAAGTCCGGTATCCATGTTGCCGAGTACCTCACCACCCTGCCTCCGCGCGCGGTGCTGATGGAGCGGCTGCACCAGGCGGCCCGGCGGGCGCAGTTGCAGATCGAACAACGCAAGGCGGATGGGGCTTCGGCCTGAGAGCGAGGAATGCACTAGCCCCCGTCCGACCTCAGCTTCACCGGCGCAAACCGATACACCGAACGTATCGCCCGACACAGACACGGTATTTCACGCCCGCCCTCCATCTCCCTAGCATCGTCCCAACGACGAAAAGGGGATTCCATGGAGACCAGCCCGGCGCCTGCGCGCCCCCGCGCTTCCTTGCGCACCGATGAACGAACGGCCCGCGAGGCCGGCCGATGAGCGGCCCGCTGGAGGGGGTGCGCATCGTCGACATGACGTCGGTGCTGATGGGGCCGTACGCGACCCAGATCCTTGGCGACCTCGGCGCCGACGTGATCAAGATCGAGCCGCCCGGCGGCGACACGGTGCGCGGCATCGGCCCCGCGCGCCATGCCGGCATGGGCGGCATCTTCCTGCACGCCAACCGCAGCAAGCGCAGCGTGGTGCTCGACCTCAAGCAGCCCGCCGGGCGCGAGGCGCTGCTGCGGCTCGCGGCCGAGGCCGACGTGCTGATCTACAACGTGCGGCCGCAGGCCATGGCGCGGCTCGGGCTCGGCCATGCCGAGGTCGCGGCGGTCAACCCGCGGATCCTGTACGTGGGCGTGTACGGCTACGGGCAGGACGGGCCCTATGCGGCCAAGCCGGCCTACGACGACCTGATTCAGGGCGCGGTGGCGATCCCCACGCTGGGCGTGCGCGCGGGCGCGCCGGTGCCGCGCTATGTGCCGAGCGCGATGGTCGACCGCATCGTCGGCATGAGCGCCGCCAACGCGGTGTCGGCCGGGCTGTTCCACCGCGAGCGCACGGGCCGCGGGCAGGCCATCGACGTGCCGATGTTCGAGACCATGGCGCAGTTCGTGCTCGGCGATCACATGGGCGGCCAGACCTTCGAGCCGCCGCTGGGCCCGGCCGGCTACGCGCGCCTGCTCAACGAGCAGCGCCGGCCCTACGCGACGCGCGACGGCCACCTGTGCGTGCTGATCTACAACGACAAGCAGTGGAAGACCTTCTTCGGCCTGATCGGCCGCGCGCAGGCGATGGAGGACGACCCGCGCTTCAGCTCGATCGGTGCGCGCACCGAGCACATCGGCGAGCTCTACCAGCTCGTGGGCGAGGCGATGCGCACGCGCACCTCGGCCGAATGGACGGCGCTGCTCGAGGCCGCCGACATCCCGGTGATGCCGATGCACACGCTGGAATCGCTGATGGACGACCCGCACCTGGCGGCCGTGGGTTTCTTCGAGACGGTGGAACACCCGAGCGAGGGGCACATGCGCTCGATGGCGATCCCGACGCGCTGGTCGGGCTCGCCGCCTTCGGTGTCGCGCCACGCGCCGCGGCTCGGCGAGCACAGTGCCGAGGTGCTGGCCGAGGCCGGCTACAGCATGGCGCAGATCGCGGCGATGGCGGCGCAGGGCGCGACCCTGCTGCCGGCCGAAACCTGCACCGAGGCGGGCTGAGCCATGGCGCTGGAACTCTCCCCCGGGCATCGCGAGATCCGCGAGGCGATCCTCAGGACCTGCGCGCGCTTCGATGCCGACTACTGGCTCGAGAAGGACCGCGTGGGCGGCTTCCCCGTCGAGCTGCACCGCGCGCTCGCGCAGGAGGGCTGGCTGGGCATCTGCATTCCGCAGGCCTACGGTGGCTCGGGCCTGGGCATCGCGGAGGCCGCGGTGATGATGCAGGCGATCGCGGAGTCGGGCGCGGGCATGAGCGGCGCCTCGGCCGTGCACATGAACATCTTCGGGCTGAACCCGGTGGTCGCCTTCGGCACCGAGGCGCAGAAGCAGCGCATGCTGCCGCCGCTGATCGCGGGCGAGGAGCGCGCCTGCTTCGCGGTGACCGAGCCCGACACCGGCCTCAACACCACGCAACTGAGGACGCGCGCGCAGCGCGAGGGCGACCACTACCGCGTGCACGGCACCAAGACCTTCATCTCCACCGCGAGCAGCGTCGAGAAGATGCTGCTGCTGGCGCGCACCACGCCGCTCGAGCAGGTCAGGAGCCGCAGCGAGGGACTGAGCCTGTTCTACACCACCATCGACCGCGCCTGCGTGGAGACCCGCGAGATCGACAAGATGGGCCGCAAGGCGGTGGACACCAACCAGGTCTTCATCGACGGGCTGCGGGTGCCGGTGGAGGACCGCATCGGCGAGGAGGGCCGCGGCTTCCACTACATCCTGCACGGCATGAATGCCGAGCGCATCCTGGTCGGCGCCGAAGCGGTGGGGCTGGGCCGCGCGGCGCTGGCGCGCGCCACGCAGTACGCGCGCGAGCGCATCGTGTTCGACCGTCCCATCGGCCAGAACCAGGCGATCCAGCATCCGCTGGCCGAGTGCTGGATGGCGCTGGAGGCGGCCAACCTCATGGTGTTCCATGCCGCCGAGCGTTTCGACCGCGGCGAGCCCTGCGGCGCCGAGGCCAATGCCGCCAAGTACCTGGCGGCCGAGGCCGGCTACAAGGCCTGCGAGACCGCGGTGATGACGCACGGCGGCTATGGCTACGCGAAGGAATACCACGTCGAACGCTACCTGCGCGAATCGCTGATCCCGCGCATCGCGCCGATCAGCCCGCAGCTGATCCTGTGCTTCATCGCCGAGAAGGTGCTCGGCCTGCCCAAATCGTACTGATCCTCGTACTGATCCGAACGGAGTGCCTCCTTGATCCAGCTGAACACCGGCTTTCATTTCGACGACCTGCCCCTCGGCACGCGCTTTCGCTCGCGCGCGCGCACCGTGACCGAGGCCGACCTCGTGAGCTTCATCAACCTGAGCTGGCTCCACGAGGAACTGTTCACCGACACCAGCGACCGCACGCACATGGCGATCCCGGGCCGGGTGGTGCCGGGCGCGCTGGTCCATGCCTTCGCCGAGGGCCTGATCACGCCGTCGATGCAGGGCACGGGGCTCGCGTTCCTGCATGCCGAACTCGACATCGCGGCGCCGACCTTCGTGGGCGACACCATTCATGTCGAATGCGAGGTGATCGAGCAGCGGGCCACCTCCAAGCCCGGCCGCGGCCTCGTGCGCACGCGCAACGTCGTGCACAACCAGCACGGCAAGGCCGTGCTGAGCTACACGCCGCTGCGCATGATGCGCATGCGCGACGGCGGGAAGGACTGAGATGCAGGACTTCCTCCAGGTCGAACGCGAGGGCGCGATCGCCATCGTGACCATGAACCGGCCGCAGACGCGCAACGCGCTGTCCGACCCCGATGCCATCGAGGCCCTGCTCGCGCTGTGCGAGGCCGTGAACCGCGACCTGTCGGTGCGCGTGCTGGTGCTGACCGGCGCGGGCCCGGCGTTCTCGTCGGGCGGCAACCTGAAGACCCTGCGCGACAGCGTGGGCAGCGGCCTCGGCGAGCCGGCGCACAGCCGCTACGCCTACCGCGACGGCATCCAGCGCCTGCCGCTGGCGCTGTGCAATCTCGAGGTGCCGACCATCGCCGCCGTCAACGGCCCGGCCCATGGCGCGGGCAACGACCTGGCCTGCATGTGCGACATCCGCATCGCCTCGCGCCATGCCGTGTTCGCCGAGAGCTTCGTCAAGCTCGGCCTGATCCCGGGCGACGGCGGCGCCTGGCTGCTGCCGCGCGCCATCGGCATGTCGCGCGCCTGCGAGATGGCCTTCACCGGCGAGGCCATCGATGCCGCGCAGGCGCTGCAATGGGGGTTGGTGTCCGAGGTGGTCGAGCCCGAGGCGTTGCTGCCCACGGCGCTCGGGCTCGCGCGCCGCATCGCCGCCAACCCGCCGCATGCCTTGCGCATGACCAAGCGGCTGCTGCGCGAGGCACAGCAGTCGCGGCTCGACACCGTGCTCGAGATGTCGGCCGGCTTCCAGGCCCTGGCCCATCACACGGCGGCGCACGAGTCCGCGCTCGACGCCTTCGTCGCGGCGGCCGAGGCCCGTTCCGCCGCGCGCGCATCCGCATCCATCGAACCGGGGAAATGACCATGCCCATGCAACGACGCCACCTGCTGCACGCCGCCGGCGCGCTCGCCATCTCGCCGCTGATGCAGGCCGCGCGCGCGGCCGGCGAGCCCAACGCCTGGCCGCAGAAGCCGATCCGGCTCGTGCTGCCCTATGCGGCCGGCGGTCCCACCGACGTGGTGGCGCGCGCCATCGGCTTTCGGCTGGCGCAGCTGCTCGGGCAGCCGGTGGTGGTCGACAACCGCACCGGCGCCAGCGGCAACATCGCGACCGAGTTCGTCGCGCGCTCGGCGCCCGACGGCTACACCGTGCTCTATCACTCCTCGGGCCTGGCGATCAGTCCCGCGCTGCACCGGCGCCTGCCCTACGACACCTTGCGCGACCTCATGCCGGTGGCGTTGCCGGCGCTGATCCCGACCGTGCTGATGGCCAGCCCGAAGCTGCCGGTCGGCAACGTCGAGGAGTTCGTGCGCTACATGCGCGCCAACCCGGGGCGGCTCAGCTACGGATCGGGCGGCCAGGGCAATGTCACGCACCTGGGCGTGGCGCTGTTCCTGCAAGCGCTGCAGCTCGACGCGGTGCACGTGCCCTACAAGGGAACGGCGCCGGCCATGGCCGACCTGATGAGCGGGCAGACGCAGTTCCTGCTCGATGCGGTGAACTCGTCGCTGCCCTTCATCCGCGACGGCCGGGTGCGCGCGCTGGCGGTGGCCGGCAAGTCGCGCGTGGCGGTGCTGCCGGGCGTGCCCGCGCTCGGCGAATCGCTGATCCCGGGCTTCGATGCGCCGACCTGGCACGGCCTGCTGGTGCCGACGGGCACGCCGCCGGCCGTCGTGCAGGCGCTCAACGAGGCCGTCAACCGCGCGGTGGCCGATCCGGCGCTGCGCGGCCAGTTCGAACCGCAGGGCGTGCTGCTGCAGGCCTCCACGCCGGCCCAGTTCGGCAGCTACCTGCGCGCGGAACTGCAGCGCTGGGCCGGGGCCGTGCAGGCCGCGCGCATCGAGCCCGAGTGAACACGGGCACCATGCCCGTGATACCCGTGACAACAACGACAAGGACACCGAGACATGACCATCCCCCGCTTCCTCCCGCGCTGGCTGCTGGCGCTGCTGCTCGGCTGCGCCGCCACCCTGGCCGCGGCCGACTATCCCGACAAGCCCGTGAAGCTGATCGTCTCGCTGCCGCCCGGCAGCGGCGCCGACACCACCGCGCGCTTTCTCGCGCGGCACCTGAGCGAGAAGTTCGGCCAGCCCTTCCTGGTCGACAACCGCCCCGGCGCCGACAGCTTCATCGCTGCGCGCGCCGTGGCGGCCTCGCCGCCCGACGGCTACACCCTGTTCGTGGCCAGCAACTCGCCGATGGTGACCAACGTGGCCGTGTTCCGGCAACTGCCCTACGACGCGGTGAAGGACTTCCAGCCGCTCGCGCGCATCGCGCGCTTCCCGATGGTGCTGGTGGTGCCGGCCAACTCGCCCTTCAAGACCCTGCAGGACCTGGTGGCCGCGGCGCGCCAGGCGCCGGGCAAGCTCAACTTCGGCAGCGGCACCGCCACCTACCGGGTCGCGCTCGAACTGCTGCACGAACGCAACCAGATCAAGGCCACGGCCGTGCCCTACAAGGGCACCTCGGCCGCCATGACTGACCTGGCCGGCGGCAACATCGACTACACGATGGCCGAGGTTAGCGCCGTGATGCCGCTGGTGCGCGGCGGCCGGGTGCGCGCGCTCGCGGTCGCGGCCGGCGAACGCATCAAGGAACTGCCCGAGGTGCCGACCGTGAGCGAGAGCGGCACCGCCGGCTACGAGTCCTATGCCTGGACCGGGGTGTTCTTCCCGGCCAACGTGCCGCCGCCGGTGCTCGCGCGCATGTCGCAGGCGATCAAGGAACTGATGGAGGGCGACGACGCCAAGGCCTTCATCGCGGCGCAGGGCGGCACCGTGTTCTACGGCGCGCCGCAGCCCTTCGCCGAGTTCCAGCGTGCCGAGATCGAGCGCGCCCGGCGCGTCGTGCGCAGTGCCAACATCGGCTACGAAGATTGAGCCAGCGGCTGGACGGCAGCATGCGCGACCGCAATGAAATTGCGCGCGGCCGGCGTGAGCGCGTCGGCCAGCGTCGCCATCGCGATGCCCACGGTGTACTTCGAGGGCATGTCGGTCAGTGGCAGCAGGCGCACGCCGTTGCTGGCGTAGCGCTGCACCACGGCCGGCACCAGCGCCACGCCGAGCCCGCTTTCCACCAGGCCGAGGATGGTCTGGACCTGCACCGCCTCCTGCGCGATGCGCGGCCGCACGCCGGCATCCTGGAACACCTGCATCGTCAGCACGTGCATGGCGGGCACGAGGGTGCGCGAGTAGGCGATGAAGGGCTCGGCCGCGAGGTCGGCGATGGCGACCTTGCCGCGCTGCGCGAGCGCCGAATCGGCGCTCACCGCGAGCACCAGGTGATCGAGCTGCAGCACCGTGAGCAGCGCGGTGGTGGGCGACAGCACCGGGTGGCGCACCAGCGCGATGTCGAGCGAATGGTCCTCGATGCGGCGCAGCAGCTCGGTGGTGGTCGACTCCTCGATCACCAGGTCGACGCGCGGGTACTGGCGGTGAAAGCCGCGCACGATCTGCGGCATCAGCGAGTAGGTGGCCGAACCGACGAAGCCGATGCGCAGCAGCCCCTGCTCGCCGGCCATGCCTTCGCGCGCGGCGCGGCGGATCTCGTCGGCATAGAACAGCGCGCGCTTGGCGTTCTGCAGCACGGCCTCGCCCGCGGGCGTGAGCTGCAGCCCGGTCGACAGGCGCTCGAACAGCAGCACGCCGAGCTCTTCCTCGAGCTTCTTGATCGACGTCGACAGCGGCGGTTGCGCCATGTGCAGCCGTTCGGCCGCGCGATGGAAGTTGAGCGTTTCGGACAGGACGAGGACCTGCCGCAGCTGGCGAAGCTCCATGGATGTGAATGTCTCGGTGATGGCGGCAGCCCGCCGATTATGTCGACCGCGCGCGCTCCGCGCAGCGGGGCAAAACCCCATGCCATCTCGAGGAGGGCGTCCCGATGAACCCGTTGCAATCCTTCGCGCTCGCCGCGATCCCCGCGCAGGACGAGGCGCTGCGCGCACCGGTGCGCGACTTCCTGCGCGCGGCGCTGCAGGGCGTGCCCGACGCCGTGCGCGCGCGCTCGTGGATGGGCTTCGATGCCGAGTTCAGCCGTGCCCTCGGCGCGCGCGGCTGGATCGGCCTCACGCTGCCGACGGCCTATGGCGGCGGCGGGCGCAGCAGCTTCGCGCGCTTCGTGCTGCTCGAGGAACTGCTCGCGGCCGGCGCGCCGGTCTCGGCCCACTGGATCGCCGACCGCCAGACCGCGCCGCTGATCCTGCGCTACGGCACGCCCGCGCAGCGCGCCTTCTTCATTCCGCGCATCGTGCGCGGCGAGCTCTTCACGAGCATCGGCATGAGCGAGCCCGACACCGGTTCGGACCTCGCGGGCGTGCGTTCGCGCGCGGTGCCCACGGCCGGCGACGGCTGGCGCCTGAACGGGCGCAAGATCTGGACAACCAATGCGCACCGTGCCCACTACCTGTGCGCGCTGGTGCGAACCTCGGGCGCGCACGAGGACCGGCACCGGGGCCTGTCGCAGCTGCTGATCGACCTCTCGCTGCCGGGCATCATGGTGCGGCCGATCCGCGACCTCAGTGGCGATGGCCATTTCTGCGAGGTGCTGTTCGAGGACGTCGAGCTGCCGGCCGATGCGCTGGTCGGCGAGGAAGGTGCGGGCTGGCAGCAGGTGACGGCCGAGCTGGCCTTCGAACGCAGCGGACCCGAGCGCATCCATTCGAGCCTGGTGCTGGCCGAGGCCTGGCTGGCGGAACTGCGCCGCGCGCCGCGGGTGCCGGACGGCGCGCTGGCCGCGGCCGGGCGCATCGCGGGGCGCATGGCGGTGCTGCGCGCGATGTCGCTGAGCGTGGCGCGGCAGCTGGGGCAGGACCTCGACCCGGCCTTCGAGGCCGCGCTCGTGAAGGACCTGGGCACCGAGTTCGAGCAGGCCCTGCCGGGCTGGATCGAGGAGGCCTTCGATGCGCCCGGGCATCCCGCGCCCTCCGATGGGTTGCGGCAGACGCTGGCCTATGTGACGCAACTGGCGCCGAGCTTCTCGCTGCGCGGCGGCACGCGCCAAATCATGCGCGGCATCATCGCGCGTGGCCTGGGCGTTCGGTAGGAGGAGAACGAGATGAACGACGACATGCTGCTCGACGACTTCGAGCGTCCGCTGGCCGACCTGTGCACCGACGACACGCTGCGCGCCATCGAGGCCGGGGCTTCCGCCGAGGCGCTGTGGCGGGCCATCGACGGCCTCGGCTTCACCGACGCGCTGCTGCCCGAGGCGCGGGGCGGCGCGGGCCTGTCGCTGCGCGAGCTGTTCGCGCCGGCTTTCGCCGCGGGCCGCGCGGGGCTCGCGCTGCCGTTCGCCGAGACCGCCGTGGCGCGCGCCCTGCTGGCCGCGGCCGGCCAGCGCGAAGCGGGCGGCGACGGGCCGATCGCCATCGCACCGGCTGCGGCGCACGAAGGCGATGCCATCGTCTGCCGCGACGTGCCCGGTGGTGCGCTGGCGCAATGGGTGCTGGTCGGCTCGCAAGGCCACTGGCTGCTGCTGCCGCGCGAACGCGCCGCGGCGCAGCCCGGTGCCTGGCGCCCGCGGGTTTCGGCCAGCCTGCACTGGGACGCGCCCGCGCTCGCCGTGGCGCGCTTCGAGAGGGACGATACCGATGCCACGGCGCTGTGCAATGCGCTGCATGCCGCGGGCATGGCGGGCGCGATGGCGCGCGTGCTGGAACTCGCCACGGCCTATGCGCAGGACCGGCGGCAGTTCGGCCGCCCGATCGCGCAGTTCCAGGCCATCCAGCAGGAGCTCGCGGTGCTGGCCGAGCAGGCGCATTCGGCCACGCTGGCTGCGCGCCTGGGCTGCTGCGCCGAGGGCTGGCAGCCCGATGCGTTGCTGGCCGCCGTCGCCAAGCTGCGCGCCTGCGAGGCCGCGCGCAGCGTCGCTGCCATCGCCCATGCCGTGTTCGGTGCCATCGGCATCACCGAGGAGCATGTGCTGGGCCTCTACACGCGGCGCCTGCACGAATGGCGCCAGGCACCGGGCACCGAGGCGCAGTGCGCGCGCCTGCTTGGCGAAGCCGTGCTGGCACGGCCCGAGGGGCTGCTCGATGCCGTCCGGCTGCGGCTGGTGGCGGCGGTGCACGGCTGAATCATCCAACGATCCGAAAGCGCGAATGACCGAACCGACTTCTCCCCCGACCCGCCAGGGTCCGCTCGCCGGCGTGAAGGTGATCGAACTCGCGGGCATCGGCCCGGGCCCGATGGGCGCGATGCTGCTCGCCGACATGGGCGCCGAGGTGCTGCGCATCGATCGGCAGACGCCGGCCGACCTCGGCGTCAAGCGGCCGCTGCAATACAACCTGCTGATGCGCAACCGCCGCTCGATCGCGCTCGACCTCAAGGACCCCGAGGCGGTGGCGCTGGTGCTCGAACTGATCGAAGGGGCCGATGCGTTGATCGAGGGCTTCCGCCCCGGCGTCACCGAACGGCTGGGCCTCGGGCCCGAGGCCTGCCTGGCGCGCAACCCGCGCCTGGTCTACGGCCGCATCACGGGCTGGGGCCAGGACGGGCCGCTGGCGCAGGCCGCGGGCCACGACCTCAACTACATCGCGCTGACCGGCGTGCTGCATGCCATCGGCCGCAAGGACCAGCCGCCGTCGATCCCGCTGGCGGTGGTCGGCGACTTCGGCGGCGGCGCGCTCTATCTGGCGATGGGCGTGCTGGCCGGCATCATCGAGGCGCGGAGTTCTGGTCGTGGCCAGGTGGTCGATGCCGCAGTGGTCGACGGCGTGGCCCACATGGCCACGGCCTTCTTCGGCATGCGCGCGGCCGGCCAGTGGCGCGACGAGCGCGGCAGCAACGTGCTCGATTCGGGCGCGCCCTTCTACGAGGTGTACGAATGCGCCGACGGCCTGTGGATCTCGATCGGCCCGATCGAGGCGCGCTTCCATGCCGAGCTGCTGCAGCGGCTGGGCATCGCGCCCGAGGCTGTCGGCACGCAGCTCGATCCGAGCGACTGGCCGCGCGCGCGCGCCGTCTTCGCCGCGGCCTTCCGCACGCGCACGCGCCAGGCCTGGTGCGAGCTGCTCGAGGGCAGCGACGTCTGCTTCGCTCCGGTGTTGTCCTTCGGCGAGGCGCCCGCGCATCCGCACCTGCGGGCGCGCGGCAGCTTCGTCGAGATCGAGGGCGTGACGCAACCGGCACCGGCGCCGCGTTTCAGCCGCACGCCCTCGGGCCGGCCCACCGCGCCGCAAGCGCCGAGCGACGACGGCCTCGAAGGCTGGCTCGCGCCGGCGCGCATCGAGGCCTGGCGCCGCGCGGGCGTGATGGGCGTCTTGCTCGCTCAGCCCCAGTCGTAGAGCGGTGGCTGGCGGTTCGCGAAGCGCGCCGCGGCCTCCGCATGGAAGGCCGTGGTCAACGCCACCGCCTGCTGGTGCGCCTCGATCTCGCCCATGGTCTGGTAGTCGACATCGAAGCTGCGGTTGAGCGAGCTCTTGATCATGCCGAGCGCCTCGCGCGGACCCCGTGCCAGCCGCGCGGCCAGCGCATGCGCGGCCGGCAGCAGATCGTCCGGTGCATGCACCGCGTGCACCATGCCCATGGCCCGGGCCTCCTCGGCGCCGAAGCGGCGCGCCGTCATCGCGAGTTCCTTCGCGCGCGCCAGGCCGAGCAGCCGCGGCAGCATGTAGAAGGCGCCGAAGTCGGGCACCGCACCGATGCGTGCGAAGGCGCAGCAGAAATCGGCGCGCGTGGAGGCGAGCACGAAGTCGGCCATCAGCGACAGCGACAGGCCCGCGCCGTAGGCGGCGCCGTCGACCGCCGCGATCACCGGCACGTCGAGCGAACGCAGCCGGTCGAGCCAGCCGCGGTGCACCGCCAGCAGGCGCTGGCGCGTGGCGGCCGCCACGCCGGGTTCGCTGGCGCGCGACAGCATGGCCTTCACGTCGCCGCCGGCGCAGAAGCTGCCGCCCGAGCCGGTGAGGATCAGCACGCGCACTTCGGGCGTGCGCTCGACCAGCTCGAGCACCTCGATGTAGTCGGCGCGCAACTCGAGCGACATCACGTTGCGCACCGCGGGCCGCTGGTGCGAGAGCTCGGCGATGCCGTCGCGCACGCGCAGGCACGATTCGCGCAGCGTGCGCTCCAGGGGCACCGCGCCCTCGGGGGTGTCAGCGGATCTCATCGCCGACCAGCTTCGCGAGTTCGCGGTAGCGCACCGCCTCGTCGGCGATCAGCTGCGTGAATTCCTTGCGGCCGGTGCCCACCACCTCGCCACCGCTCTGCTGCGCGAGCTGCGCGCGCACGGCTGGGTCGGCCATCACCCTGCGCATCATCTCCTCGAGCTTGCGCGCCACCGGCGCCGGCGTCTTGGCGTGGATCGCGAAGCCGATGAAGGTGTAGAGGGTGTAGCCCGGATAGCCGGCCTCCTGCACCGTGGCCACCTCGGGCAGCAGCGGATGGCGCGTGGCACCCGCCACGGCCAGCGCGCGCACCTTGCCCGCGTTCACCAGCGGCGCGGCGCCCGCGATGTCCATCAGCGCGAGGTCGACCGCGCCGCCGACCACGTCGGTCACCGCCTGCGAGGCGCCCTTGTAGGGCACGTGGTTGAACGCGATGCCGGCGCGCTGGCCGAGGTCGAGCGCGCCCAGGCGGTAGGTGTTGCCGTAGGTGCCGAGGCTGACGCCGCCCTTGTCGCGCCGCGCGGCGGTGACCACGTCGGCCAGGCTCTTGTAGCGCGAGTCGGGCGAGGTGATGAGCACGGCCACGTGGCGCGTCATGTTGAGCACCGGCAGCAGGTCCTCGGGGCGGTAGGGCAGGTTCTTCACGAACAGCGGATTGATCACGGTCGCGCTCGGGCTCACCAGCACCACCGTGTAGCCGTCGGCCGGCGCGCTCAGCGCGGCCTGCGTGCCGAGCGTGAGGTCGGCGCCGGGCTTGTTCTCCACCACTGCGGGCTGGCCCGCGACCTCGCGGAAGTGCTCGGCGAAGGTGCGGGTCATGGTGTCGCCGCTGCTGCCGGGCCCGATGGGCACGATGAAGCGGATCGGCCGCGACGGATAGTCGGCGGCCTGCGCGCGGGCCGGCGGCGTCGCCGTCAGCAGCGAGGCGCAGGCGAAGGCGGCCGCGATCCACGCGATCCTGGCGTTGGGCATGGTCTTGTCTCCTGTGGTTCTTGTCGCGTTCCACGATAGCGACAGGATCTCGCGCAAGCCATGCGGAATGGGGCAATCAGCTATGCGCGATCCGGGCACCGGGCCGCGCCGGACGTACTCAGGCCGGCTGCGTCTCGCGCGCCTGCAGCAGCCGCAGCACGCGCTCGTGGTGGTCGCGCAGCACCGACACCACGCAGCGCTCGACCGCGAGGCTCGCGCGGTTGATGCGGTGCTTGGCGCCGGTGGCGCAGAAGGTGTGCAGCGTCAGCGCGGGGCTCACGATGCGCGCGCTGGCGAGGTCGCGCTCGTCCTTCGACAGGTAGTCGACCACGCGGTGCACCTGGATGATGGCGTAGCGCCCGCTGTGGCGCACCACGTCGCGGATCATCGCGCCCGAGTTGATCTCGAGGTCGGCGCGCAGGTCGAGATCCATGCCCTTGGCCATCTCGCGCACCACGGCCTCGACCGGGTTCGGCGTCGGCGGTATGACGAGCGGAATACCGCTGAGCGCCGACAGCGGCAGCGTGGGCTGGCGCATCAGCGGCGAGTCGCGGCGGCCCAGCAGCACCAGGTCGGACGAGAACAGCAGCTGGGCCTGCGCGGGCGGCTCGGCATGGCAGCTGTTGAACACGCCCACGTCGAGCTTGCCGGCGGCCAGCCGGTCCATCACGTCGCGGCTGTAGCTCTCGTGGATCACCAGCCGGATCTTCGGGAACTGCTCGGTGATGTGGTTCACCAGCGTCGACACCGGCCCTTCGGCGGCCCAGCGCGGCAGCGCGATCTCGACCGTGCCCGAGGGCTGTTCGTTGGTGGAGGAGGCGAGCTCGAGGAAGCCGGTGGCGCCGTCGAGCAGGCCGTGCGCCACGGGCAGCAACGAGGAGCCGAGCTCGGTCAGCAGCACGCCGCGGCCGGTGCGGTTGAAGAGCCGGCCGCCCACCAGCTCCTCGAGTTCGAGCACGCGCCGGCTCAGCATGGACTGCGAGCATCCGCGCAGCAGGGCGGCTTGCGAGAAGCTGCCCGATTCGGCCGTGGCGACGAAGGCCGAGACGTTTTCGATCTTCAGATCGTCGGCCGCGCGAACCAGCAACTTCACTTTCTGTCTCCTCCCGGCAGCAGGACTTGCGGCCTGCAATTTTCACATAGCAGGCATGCGCGGTGCAGGGCTGCGAGGCCGCTTCGCGGGTTCTAGAGTCCGGGTATTTACCCTAGAGCGGCGGTTCGCGTCGCGTGTGCGATGACGACTTCCGACGCTTCCCTTTCCTCGCCCGCGCGGCGCCTGCTCCACACGCGCGAAGTGCTCTGCCAGGGCTACGAGCGCGACGACGGCCTGTGGGACATCGAGGCGCGCATGAGCGACGTCAAGACCCATCCGATGCACCACGACGACGGCCGCGTTCGCCTGCCCGCGGGCCGCTTCATGCACCGCATGGGCCTGTGCCTCACGGTGGACGAGGGCCTGCGCATCGTCGCGGCGCGCGCCTGGACCGAGCATGCGCCCAATGCCGAGTGCATGGACATCGGGGCGTCCTACGAGGCCTTGGTCGGCCTCTCGATCGGGCCGGGCTTCACCTCGCGCGTGAAGGAGCGCTTCGGCGGCGCGGCCGGCTGCACGCACCTGACCGAGCTGCTCGGTCCCGTGGCCACCACCGCGTTCCAGACGCTGTTCCCGGTGTTCGAGCAGCGCCGCCGCGCGCGCTTGCTGAGCGACCCCGAAGGCGCGGCGCGCACGCGGCCGCCGCTGCTCGACAGCTGCTTCGCGCTGCGCGCCGAGGGCGAGGTCGCGCGCGGGCGCTGGCCGGCCTTCGCCAAACCTGCATAGCTGCCATCCGCATCGCGTGGGTACGCCGCGCGGCCTCGCTGCCTACATTGAACGCATCCCGTTCGTTGTTGAACCGGATCGAACATTCACAGGAGACGAAATGGCAGGAGTTCTGGAAGGAAAGGTCGTGCTCGTGACCGGCGCGGGCCGGGGCGTGGGACGCGAGATCGCGCTGCTGGCGGCGCGGCAGGGTGCGAGCGTGTTGGTCAACGACCTCGGCGGCGCGTCCGACGGCGAAGGCGAGGGCACGATCGATCCCGCTTCGGAGGTGGTGAACCTGATCCGCGCCGAGGGCGGCAAGGCGGTGGCCAACGGCGACAGCGTGTCGAATGCCGACGCCGCGGCGCGCATGGTGCAGGCCGCGATCGACAACTTCGGCCGGCTCGACGGGGTGGTCAACAACGCGGGCATCCTGCGCGACCGCATGTTCCACAAGATGAGCACGCTCGACTGGCAGCAGGTGATCGACGTGCACCTGCAGGGCACCTATCACGTGAGCCGCGCGGCCGCGATGCTGTTCCGCGAGCAGCAGTCGGGCGCCTACGTGCACATGACCTCGGCCGCGGGGCTGGTCGGCAACATCGGCCAGGCCAACTACTCGGCTGCCAAGCTCGGCATCGTCGGCATCTCGCGCTCGATCGCGCTCGAGATGGCGCGCTGCCACGTGCGCTCCAACTGCGTCTCGCCCTGGGCCTGGAGCCGCCTGATCGGCACCCTGCCCGCGGAGACCGAGGAGCAGAAGCGCCGGCTCGAGCGCTTCAAGCAGATGACGGCCGACAAGATCGCGCCGATGGTCGTGTACCTGCTGTCGGACCTCGCCGCGGCGGTGAGCGGCCAGATCTTCGGCGTGCGCAAGAACGAGATCATGCTGTTCAGCCAGCCGCGGCCGCTGCGCACCGTACACCGCTCGGAGGGCTGGACCGTCGAGAGCATCGCCGAGCACGCCATGCCCGCGATGCAATCCAGCCTGGTGCCGATGGAAAGCGCGCGCGAGGCCTTCGCATGGACGCCGGTGTGAGTCGCGCGATGGCCTTCGATCCCGACAAGCTGCTGCAGCGCCGATTCGCGCCGGTGGCGCAGAGCTACACCGCCAAGGACTCGATCCTCTACGCGCTGGGCCTGGGCTTCGGCCGCGACCCGCTCGATGCGCGCGAGCTGCCCTTCGTCTACGAGGAACGGCAGCAGGCCGTGCCGACCCAGGCCGCCGTGCTCGGCTATCCGGGCTTCTGGATGAAGGAGCCCGACACCGGCATCGACTGGCGCAAGGTGCTGCATGCCAGCCAGTCGGTGCAGCTGCACCGGCCGCTCGCGCCGGCCGCCACCGTGATCGGGCGCACGCGCGTCAAGGCGATCCTCGACAAGGGGCCCGAGGTGGGGGCGCTGTTCTTCGTCGAGCGCACGCTCGAGGACAGCGACGGCGAATTGCTGGCCACGGTGGAGCAGGCCGTGATGGCGCGCGGCAACGGTGGCTTCGGCGGCGCGAGCGGCCCCTCGCCCGCCGCGGCCAAGGTGCCCGACACGCCGCCCGACCACGTGTGCGACCTGCCGACCTCGCCCTCGCAGGCGCTGCTGTACCGGCTCTCGGGCGACCTGAATCCGCTGCATGCCGACCCCGAGGTGGCGCGCGTCGGCGGCTTCGAGCGGCCGATCCTGCACGGCCTGTGCACCTACGGCATCGCCTGCCATGCGCTGCTGCGCACGCTGTGCGGCTACGTGCCGCAGCGGCTGCGGCGCATCGACACGCGCTTCACCTCGCCGGTGTATCCGGGCGAGACGATTCGCGTCGAGATCTGGGGCTCGCAGGGCGAGGTGCGCTTTCGCGCGACCGCGCTCGAGCGCCAGGTCATGGTGCTGAACAACGGCCTGGCCGTGATCGACGCGGCCGCGGGAGGCCCGCGATGAACGGCATCGTGGCTTTCGGTGCCTACGTTCCGCGGCTGCGCCTGCAGCGCGAGGCCGTGGTGCGCGCCAATGCCTGGTTCGACGGGTCGCTGGCGGCGCACCGCGCGGGCGAACGCGCCATGTGCAACTTCGACGAGGACGCGGTCACGATGGCGGTGGAGGCCGCGCGCGACTGCCTCGGCACGCTCGATGCGGCGAAGGTCGACGACCTGCAGCTGGCCTCGACCTCGCTGCCCTATGCGAGCCGCCTGAACGCGAGCATCGTCGCGCAGGCGCTGAACCTCGGCGAGGAGGTCGGCGCGATCGACGTCACCGGTTCGCAGCGCGGCGCCACCTCGGCGCTGATGCAGGCCCTGCGTGGCGGCGCGGGCCGCCGCACCCTGGTGGTCGCGAGCGACCGGCGCAAGGCCAAGGTGGCCAGCGCGCAGGAACTGCTCTACGGGGATGCGGCCGCGGCGGTACTGGTCGGCGACGGCGAGGTCATCGCGCAGCCGCTGGCCATGGTGAGCCGCACGGTCGACATGGCCGACCACTACCGCGGTGCCGGCGCCGCCACCGACACCTACTGGGAGGAGCGCTGGATTCGCGAGGAGGGCCATCTGCGGCAGGTGCCGCCGGCCATCGCGGATGCGCTCGCGCAGGCCGGGCTGACGGCGGCGCAGGTCGACCGGCTGTGCATCGCGCTGCCGCACAAGGGCGTGCCGCAGCGCCTGGCCAAGCTCGCGGGCATCGCCCCCGAGCGCCTGCACGACACGCTCGCCGCAAGCGTCGGCAATGCCGGCGCGGCCCATCCGCTGCTGATGCTCGCGCATGCGCTGGGCGAGGCGACGCCGGGCCAGGTGCTGGTGCTGGTGGCCTTCGGGCAGGGCGTGGACGTGCTGGTGTTGCGCACCACCGAGGCGCTGCGCGCGCGGTCGCCGCGCACCGGGGCGCAGGGCTGGCTGGCGCGCGGCAGCGCCGAGCACAACTACATGAAGTTCCTGGTCTTCAACGACCTGCTGCCGCTGGAGCGCGGCATGCGCGCCGAGAACGACAAGCTCACGCCGCTGAGCGTGGAGTACCGCCACCGCAAGACGGTGCACGGCTTCGTCGGCGGCCGCTGCGGCGCCTGCGGCACTGCGCAGTGGCCGCGCACCGACATCTGCGTCAACCC
This sequence comes from Variovorax sp. Varisp41, assembly GCF_047325085.1. Classification (NCBI taxonomy): domain Bacteria; kingdom Pseudomonadati; phylum Pseudomonadota; class Betaproteobacteria; order Burkholderiales; family Comamonadaceae; genus Variovorax; species Variovorax sp. Varisp41. Next base: position 1,091,236 of record NZ_CP168541.1, on the reverse strand, counting down.
GGCCTGCGGTGCTACCGGCACGCAGCAGGACCTGCCGTTCGCCGACACGCCGGCGCGCGTCATGACCTACACCGCCGACCGGCTGGCCTATTCGCCGAGTCCGCCGGCCTGCTACGGCATGGTGCAGTTCGAGGGCGGGGGCCGGCTGATGATGGATTTCACCGACGTGGACGAACAGCAGCTCGCCGTCGGCCTGCCGATGCGCATGAGCTTCCGCATCAAGGCCGTCGACACCGCCCGCGGCTACGTCCGCTATTTCTGGAAGGCGGCCGTCGCAGGTCCGCAGGAGAACACGCATGGCAACGGGAATTCGTGACAAGGTCGTCATCCTCGGCATGGGCTGCTCGCGCTTCGGCGAGCGCTGGGACTGCAGCGCCGAGAACCTCGCGGTGGAGGCCTTCACCGAATGCCTGGCCGACGCGGGCATCGGCAAGGAGCAGCTGCAGGCCGCCTGGCTCGGCATGGGCATCGAGACCCAGCACCTGGGCAGCGGCGGCGTGCCGCTGGGCGTGACCTTGCGGCTGCCGAACATCCCGGTGTCGCGCGTGGAGAACTTCTGCGCCTCGGGCTCGGAGGCATTGCGCGGCGCGGCCTATGCGGTGGCATCGGGCGCCTGCGACTTCGCGCTGGCCTTCGGCATCGAGAAGCTCAAGGACACCGGCTATGGCGGCCTGCCGCAGCGCCCGCGCGGCCCGTTCAACGACATGGTGTGGCCCAACATCAGCGCGCCGGGCTCGTTCGCGCAGCTGGCCAGCGCCTACCGCGCCAAGCACCGCATCGACGCGAAGGACCTCAAGCGCGCGATCGCCCACGTGTCGGTGAAGAGCCATGCCAACGCGGGCCGCAATCCCAAGGCCCACCTGCGCAACCCGATCACCATGGACGACGTCATCCACTCGCCGATGATCGCCGAGCCGCTGGGCCTGTACGACTGCTGCGGCGTGTCCGACGGCGCGGCCTGCGCCATCCTGACCACGCCCGACATCGCGCGCGGCCTGGGCAAGAAGGACCTGGTGGCGCTGAAGGCACTGCAGCTCGCGGTCTCCAGCGGCAGCGAGGCCTCGTTCGACGACTGGGACGGCAGCTACTTCCAGACCACGCGCGTGGCCTCGGCGCGCGCCTACGAGGAAGCCGGCATCCGCCGCCCGCGCGAGCAGATCGACCTGCTCGAGGTGCACGACTGCTTTTCCATCACCGAGCTGGTGACCATGGAGGACATGCACATCTCGCCCGAGGGCCGCGCCTCGCACGACGTGCTCGACGGCTTCTACGACGCCGACGGCACCATGCCCTGCCAGATCGACGGCGGCCTCAAGTGCTTCGGCCATCCGATCGGCGCGACGGGCCTGCGCATGGCCTACGAGATGTACCTGCAGATGCAGGGCCGCGCCGGTGCCCGCCAGCGCAGCGACGACCCGTCCCTCGGCGTGATCCACAACCTGGGCGGCTTCCCCTGGCAGAACGTGTGCAGCGTGTCGGTGCTGGGCAAGTACGGCGCCTGACGCGGCGCCGGACGACAAACACGAAGGAGACATACCGTGCTGATGGACGAATACCGATCGCCCTGGCGAACGCCCGAGGTCGAGCAGTTCCAGGAAACCGCGCGCCGCTTCTGGACGGCCGAGCTGATCCCCCACGTGGAACGCTGGGAAGCCCAGGGCCACATCGACCGCGGCGTGTGGAAGCGCCTGGGCGAGATGGGCTTCCTGCTGGCCGACCTGCCCTCCGGCTACGGTGGCGGCGATGGCGACTACGCGCACCTGGCCGCGCTGGTGGAGACCAGCGCCGCGTGCGGCTTCGGCCCGGGCTTCGGCCCGCACTACATCGTGGGCCACTATCTGCACCACTACGGCAGCGAGGCGCAGAAGCGGCGCTGGCTGCCGGGCATGGCCAGCGGCGACATCGTGGCCTCGATCGGCATGTCCGAGCCCGGCGCGGGCTCCGACCTGCAGGGCATCCGCACGCGGGCGCGGCGCGATGGCGAGCACTACGTGATCGACGGCTCGAAGACCTTCAACACCAACGGCCACCATGCCGACCTGGTGATGCTGGCGGTGAAGACCGACACGGCGCTGGGCGCGAAGGGCGTGTCGCTGCTGATGGTCGAGACGCGCGATCTCGCGGGTTTCCGCCGCGGCGCGCCGCTCGACAAGATCGGCCTGAAGGCGCAGGACACGGTGGAGCTGTTCTTCGACCAGGTGCGGGTGCCGGTGTCGAGCCTGCTGGGCACGGCCGAGGGGCAGGGCTTCGCGCAGATGATGTCGCAGCTGCCCTACGAGCGCATGCTGATCGGCATCCGGGCCGTCTGCAACATGGAGCGCGCGCTCGAGCTCACGCTGGCGCACGTGCACCAGCGCCAGGCCTTCGGGCAGCCGCTGTTCAAGCTGCAGAACACGCGCTTCGAGCTGGCCGAGATGAAGACCGAGGCCACGCTGGCGCGGCTGTTCGTCGACCAGTGCATCGGCTGGCAGCAGGAGGGGCGGCTCGACGCGGCCACCGCCGCGATGGCGAAGTGGTGGGGCACGCAGAAGGAGTGCGAGACCATCGACCGCTGCCTGCAGCTGTTCGGCGGCTACGGCTTCATGCGCGAGTATCCGATCGGGCGCATGTTCGTCGACTCGCGCGGCCAGAAGATCTACGGCGGCGCCAACGAGGTGATGAAGGAGATCATCGCCCGCCAGCTGGTGCCCCGATGAGCGCCGAGAACCACACCGGGAGCGGCCCGCTCGCGGGCCTGCGGGTGCTCGACATCGCGACCGTGCTGGCCGGCCCCTTCGCCGCCACCCTGCTGGCGGACTACGGCGCCGACGTGCTCAAGCTCGAGCTGCCCGGCAAGGGCGACGGCATGCGCGCCTTCCCGCCCTTCAAGGACGGCAAGAGCATCTGGTGGAAGGCGGCGCAGCGCGGCAAGCGCTTCGGCACGCTCGACCTGCGCCGGCCCCAGGGGCTCGCGCTCTTCAAGCAGCTGCTGCCGCAGTTCGACGTGTTGATCGAGAACTTCCGCCCCGGCACGCTCGACCGCTGGGGCCTGGGCAAGGAGGTGCTGTGGGCGCTGAAGCCGAACCTCGTGATCCTGCGCGTCACCGGCTTCGGCCAGACCGGGCCCTATTCGGAGCGGCCCGGCTTCGCGCGCATCTTCGAAGCGATGGGCGGGCTGACCACGGTCACCGGCCACGCGGACGGCGAGCCGATGCATGCGGGCGTGCCGCTGGGCGACTCGATCGGCGGGCTGTTCGGCGCCATCGGCATCCTGACCGCGCTGTGGCCGCGCGCGCGCGATCCCTCGCTGCCGGGCGAGGAGATCGACCTGTCGCTGACCGAGTGCATCACGCGGCTGCTGGACTTCATGCCCGGCGTCTACGAGCAGCTCGGCACCGTGCCCACGCGCAGCGGCAACCGCAGCCCCTATTCGGCGCCCTCGGCCGTCTACCGCACGCGCGACGACCGCTGGGTGTCGATGGCGGGCTCGATCAACTCGATGTTCGCGAACAACTGCTGCGCCATCGGCCGTCCCGAGCTGATCGACGACCCGCGCTTCGCCGACAACGCGAGCCGCGTGGTGCACGAGCAGGAGCTCAACCGCATCTTCATCGACTGGTGCGCGGCGCGCGATCTCGAGGAGGTGCTGGCCGCCTTCGCGCAGGCCGGCGGCACGCTGGCGCCGATCTACGGCATCGACCAGGTGGTGAGCGACCCGCAGGTGCGCGCACGGCGCTCGATCGTGCCGGTGCCCGACCGCGACTTCGGCAGCCTCCAGATGCCGGCGGTGGTGCCGCGCTTCGCCGGCAGCCCGAGCGTGCCGCGCCATGCGGGCGCGGCGCTCGGGCAGGACAACGCGCAGGTGTACCGCGAGCTGCTCGGCCTGCCCGACGACACGCTCGCGCAGTTGCGTGCCGACGGCGTGATCTGACCCCCTCACGAGAACGAACGGAGACAGGACATGAAATCACTCACGCGCCTGCGGGCGCTGCTCGGAGGGTTGCTGGCCGCGCTGTGCGCCGGCACCACGGCCTGGGCCGCCCCTTACCCGGAACACCCCGTGCGCCTCGTCGTGCCCTACCCGGCGGGTGGCGCCACCGACGGCGCGATCCGGGTGCTGGCCGAGCGGCTCGGTGCCGCCTGGGGCCAGCCCGTCATCGTGGACAACCGGGCCGGCGCCTCGGGCCGGCTGGGCCTCGCGCTGGTGGCGAAGAGCCCGCACAGCTACAACTTCGTGGCCGCCACCAACTCGACCATCAGCGACGAGCTGACGCGCGGCGGCGATGGTTCCTTCCTGCTGGCGCGCGACCTGGTGCCCGTGGTCACCATCTTCACGACGCCGGTCGCGCTGCTGGTGCACACCGGCACGGGCGTCGACAGCATGGCGCAGTACATCGCGCTGGCGCAGCGGCGCCCGGGCGCCGTGAGCTTCGGCTCCAGCGGCGAGGGCACCAGCACCCACTTCTACGGCGAGCTGCTCAAGCGCGAGAGCCGCATCGACATCACGCACATTCCCTTCGCGGGCGAGGGGCCCAACCTCACGGAGCTGCTGGGCGGGCACATCCAGAGCGCCTTCCTCAGCGCCTCGGGCGCGAAGAAGGCGCAGCAGACCGGCAAGACCAGGATCCTCGCGATCACCACGCCCGGCGGCTCGATGCTGCTGCCCGGCGTTCCCAGCTTCACGCAGCTGGGCATCGCGGGGCTCGACCGCGATTCGTGGGTCGGCCTGTTCGCGCCGCTGGGCACGCCGCAGGCGGTGCGCGACGAGGTGGCGCGCGAGGTCCGCAAGGCCTTCGCCGTGCCCGAGGTGCGCGAGCGCTACGTGCAGCTCGGCCTGATCGCCGAGGGCGGAACGCCGCAGGAGCTCGAGCAGCGCGTGCAGGCCGACCGGGCCTACTGGACGCGCGTGGTGCAGGAGACGGGCATCAAGCTCAAGTAGCGCCGCGCCCGCACGGGCCTACCAGCGGTAGGTCGCCGTCGCCAACACCTTGCGCGGCTCCCCGTAGTAGCAGCTGCCCGAGCTGCAGTTCGCCACGTAGTTGCGGTTGCCCAGGTTGCGCAGGTTCAGCGCGAGGCTCCAGCGCTCGAAGTCGTAGCCCAGCAGCGCGTCGAACACGGTGTACGAGGGCACGGGCACCGGCGTGCTCTGCTGGTAGCCGCGGTTCGAGCCCATGAAGCGCGCGCCCAGGCCGAGCTTCACGCCGTTGGCGAAGCGGTAGTCGGCCCACACCGAGAGCTGGTTGCGCGACACCGCCTGCATCTGCTTGCCGATCTCGCTGGGCGTGCTGCTGGCCGTGACCTCGGCCTTGGGCGTGTAGGTGTAGGCGGCCGTCACGTTCATGCGCGGCAGGGGCTCGAACGAGGCCTCGAGCTCGAGGCCGCGCACCAGGATCTCGCCGGTCTGGCGCGGCGTGTAGTCGGCGTCGTAGGTGATGTAGTTCTGGCGCCGCAGGTCGAACACGGCGGCGCTGTACTTGTCCTTGCGGCCCGCGGGCTGGTAGCGCACGCCCACCTCGTACTGGCGGCCGGTCTCTGGCTTCAGCGGCTGGTTGGTCTGCGGATCGACCGTGACCGTGGGCGAGAACGACTCCGAGTAGCTGAAGTAGGGCGCCCAGCCGCTCGGATGCAGGTAGACCAGGCCCGCGCGGCTGGTGAACTTGTGGTCGTCGATGCGCGTGGTCGAGCCGTCGATGTGGCTGAAGGACACGGCGCGCGCGCTGTCGAAGCGGCCGCCCAGCGTGGCCACCCAGTCGCCCCACTTGATCTGGTCCTGCAGGTAGAAGCCGGTCTGCGACAGCGTGGTGCGGGCATCGAACCACGGGTCGGCGGTGGTGGTGAGGCCGGTGCTCACCGGCAGGTAGCCGTCGATGTCGCTCACGGTGCCGCTATTGGAAGTGCGCTGGTCGTTGCGCGAGCGCTGGTAGTCGAGGCCGACCAGCAGCGTGTGCTGCCAGTCGCCCCAGCGCAGCTTCGCCTGCAGCTGGTTGTCGATCGAGGCGATGCGCGCGGCCTCCTTGCTCGCGAACGGGAAGCGGCTCAGCACGCGGTAGTTGGCGGGGCTGGCCGGGTTGTCGGCATCGACGGTGACGAAGCTGGGCTGGTTGTAGACCTGCCCGTAGTCGACCTTGATCGAGCCGTAGCGCGCGTTCTGGCGAAAGCTCAGCGTGTCGTTCAGGCGATGCTCGAACAGGTAGCCGACCATCCACTGGTCCTGGTTGAAGCGGTCGAAGTTCGGGTCGCCGACGTAGGTCTTGCGCGAGAACTGGCCGTTGGGATTGGGCAGCAGGGTGCCGACCTCGGGGAAGCTGCCGTAGGAGCTGCCGTCGCGGATGCGCAGGTAGTGCGACAGCAGGGTCAGCGAGGTGTCGCCCGAGGGCTTCCAGGTCAGCGAGGGCGCGATGAAGCTGCGGTCGTTCGGCAGGCCGCTGGCCGGCAGGCTGGCATCGCGCAGCAGGCCCGTGAGGCGGTAGAGCAGCTTGCCCTCGGCATCGAGCGGACCCGAGAAATCGCCCGCGATCTGCCGCCGCGCGTTGTCGCCGAACTGCAGTTGCAGTTCGCGCAGCGGCTGCGCGGTGGGGCGCTTGCTGACCACGTTGATCATGCCGCCCGGGCCGTTCTGCCCGTAGAGCACCGAGCTCGGGCCGCGCAGCACCTCCACGCGCTCGGTGCCGTAGCTCTCGGTCTGCCAGATGGCCCAGCCGTTGTTGTTGCGCAGCTGCAGGCCGTCGAGGTAGTAGCCGGGCGCCTGCGCGTCGAAGCCGCGCAGGATGGTCCAGTCGAAACGCGAGTCGGCGCCCCAGGGCGAGACGTTGATGCCCGGCGTGTAGGCCAGCGATTCCTTGAGCCGGGTGGCGCCCGTGGCCTCGATGAAGTCGGAGGTGACGACCGAGATCGATTGCGGCGTCTCGATGATCGGCGTGTCGGTCTTGCTGCCGGCGGTGGCGCGCCGCGCGCTGTAGCCGGGAACATGGCCGGTGGCGGTTTCCTCGGCGCCGGCCGTGACCACGATCGGCGGCAGCGCGCCGGTGTCGCCGGCCGAGGCGCGCACCACGGTGAAGGCCGCGTCGCCGTTGCGCACGTAGCCCAGGCCGCTGCCCGCGAGCACGCGCTCGAGCGCCTGCTGCAGCGTGACGGCGCCGCGCACCGCGGGCGCGGTGCGGCCCTCGAGCAGCGAGCTCTCGCCGCCGATGGCGATGCCGTACTGGCGCGACAGCACGCCCAGGCTCTGGGCCAGCGGCTGGGCCGGCAGTGCGAGCTGCAAGGTGGCGGACGATGCCGCCGGCGCGCCCTGCGCATGCGCGGGGCCGCCCATCGCGAGCAGGGCCGAGGCGATGGCGCAGGCGAGGGCTGCGGCCTGGAGGGAATCGATGCGGGGGCGCCGCGGGGTCTGCTGGTTCATGTCCGAAGGTCCTGGAGCTGGTTTGCTACAGAAGACCAGCGAGATGCCGCGTACCCCCCAAAAATAATCAAAACTTTTTTTCAGGGCCGCCGCGCCGTGCCGGCGGCATGGCCCACGATCCGCGTGCCGCCGTCGGCCAGGCGCTGCGTGCGCACCGGCAGCATCACCGGCAGCGCGCCCACGAAGGCCTGCGGATCGCGCAGCCGGTAGCTGCCGGTCACGCGCAGCTCGCGCAGTGCGGGGTCGTCGGCCAGCTGCAGCGGCTGGCGCAGGTAGTCGTTCCAGCGCGCCACGGCCTCGGGCAGGCGCGTGTTGCGGAACACCAGCCAGCCCTGTCGCCAGTCGGCCACCTCGCCGACGTCGACGCTGCTGCGCGGGCCCAGCCCGCGCGCATCGGCCTCGATGGCCTCGCCGGCCTGCAGCACGGTGCTGGGGGCGTCCGCCTCATCCTGCCCGGCCCCCCAGACCGCGACCCGGCCCTCGGCCACCGCGAGGCGCATGCGGCCCTCGCGCACCGACACCGTGAACACGGTGCCGAGCACGCGCACGCGGCCCCAGTCGGTGCTCACGGTGAAGGGGCGCTCGGCATCGCGCGCGACCGCGAAGCGCGCCTCGCCGCGCGCCAGGTGCACCGTGCGGCGGTCGCGGTAGAGCGCGACACGCAGCGCCGTGTTGGCCGCCAGGTCGAGCGTGCTGCCGTCCGGCAGCGCATGGGCCAGGGTCTGGGCCTGGCCGGTGCTCGGGGCGGCCTCATAAACCGGCTGCTGCCAGTACCAGCGTCCGCCGGCACTGGCCAGCGCGGCCAGGCCGGCCACGCCCAGCAGGCCGATGGTGCGGCGCCGCGCACGCCGTTCCTGCGCGGCGCTCGGCGGCATCGGCAACTGGCCGCGCAGCGCGCCGTCGTCGACCGCGTTCCAGATGCGGTGCGCGGTCGCCGCGGCATCGGCGTTGGCGGGCGACAGCGCGCGCCAGCGGCCCAGCTCGGCCTGCGCGGCGTCGGCGGCCTCGGGGCTGCCGCGGTGGATGCGGCCGATCAGCGTCAGCGCATGCTCGACCAGCGCGCGCGGCGCGCGCCGTTCGTCGGCGCCGAGCAGGGGCTGTGCGCGCGCGGCCATGGTCAGTCCGTTCCTCCGCCGTAGCCCGCGCAGTCGAGCAGGGCGCGCGTCATGTGGTGCTCGACCGCCTTCTCGCTGATCTCCATGTGGGCCGCGGTCTGCGCATAGCTGAGGCCGTGGATGCGAACGAGGATGAAGGCATGGCGGCGCTTGCGCGGCATGGCCTCGAGCAGCGCGACCAGCCGTTGCAACTGCTGCCGCGCCGCCACGTGGCGTTCCACCGAGGGCGCGCTGTCGGGCGCGACCAGCGCCAGCGTGTCGAGCATGCGCAGTTCGGCGGCGCGGCGCGCGGCCTGGGTGGCGAGCAGGTTGCGGCCGGTCTGGTAGAGCAGCGCGCGCGGTTCGAGCACCAGGCCGCCCGCGTCCTGGTGGCCGAGCACGCGTGCGTAGGCTTCCTGCACGAGGTCGGCGGCGGTGTCGCCATCGCCGGCCTTGCGGGTGAAATAGCGCAGCAATTCTCTGTGGTAGCGCTCGAGCACGGTACACCTCAGCCGGTGTGGAAACAGGGAACTCCCGTCTTGGCTGAGATGTGGCGGCGGCTGATCCGTGGCGCGGGAGAGGGAGCCGAAATTATAGGGAGCGGCCGTGTCAGCCCGTCTTGCGCTGCATCTTGCGCGCCGTCTCCACCACCACCGCGCGCAGCGACTGCACCATCGGCTGCCCCTCCAGTTCCTTCAGCGTGAAGAAGCTCACCGGCGGCAGGTTCCAGCTCAGCCGGTAGGGCAGCGCGGCCCAGTGGCCGGCCTGTTCCATCTCGGCCACCACGTCGCGCGCGAGGATGGCGATGGCGTTGGGCTCGGTGCGCAGCACGGTTTCCATGCTGCGGATGGCGGTGGTCTCGAGCATCGGCACCGGCGGCTGCACGCCGGCGCCGACGAAGATCGCGTTGTAGGTGCGGCGCATCGGCGTGTTCGGCGGCGGCAGGATCCAGTCGAGCTGCGCGAGCCGGGCCCAGTCGAGCGGCCCGCGCGAGAGCCGCTTCGCGCTCTTGGCCGACACCACCAGGCAGGGCTCCTGCTGGTGGATCGCCTCCTGCACCAGGCCGGTGGCGTCGCCATCGTACGAACGGCCGATCGCGCAGTCGAGCTCGCGCGCGAGCAGGCCGGCCACCAGTTCGTCGGTGGTGCCCTCGCGCGTCATCACCGCCATGCGCGGCGTGCGGTCGAGCAGGTGCGCGAGCGCGGCCGACAGCAGTTGCTGCGGCACCTGCTGCGTGAGGCCCAGGCGCAGCCGGCCGCCGCGGCCCGCCTCGAGCGAGGTCAGCACGCGCGTGGTGGCCTCGAGCTCGGCGAGCCAGCGCCGCGCGTAGTGCAGCACCGCCTCGCCGGCCGCGGTGGGCACCAGGCCGCGGCTGCTGCGCTCGAACAGCCGGTTGCCGAAGATGTCCTCGGTTTCGCGCAGCGCCTTGGTGATCGCGGGCTGGCTCAGCCGCATCTCGGCGGCCACGCGGCCCAGCGTGCGGTGCCGGTCGATGGCCTGCAGCAGCGAGAGCTGGCGCAGCTTGAGGCGCGAGAGCAGCGCGTGCTGCAGGTCGGCGGCGGGGTCGCGGGCGGTCGGGGAGGACATAACCGTCAGGTTATCGCTCGATCAGAATTTAGTCCACTTTGGTGAATCGCGAGGCCTAGACTTTTCTCCATGCCCGCAGCCACCGCCACGACGCTCATGGCCACCTTGGCCGATCTCCTCGACGCGCTCGACACAGCGCGCGATGCCGACGAGGCGCTGCGCCGGATCGATCGCTGCCGGCGCGAGCTCGTACCCGGCAGCATCTTCAGCATCCAGCAGAACGTGACGACCGAAGACGACCCGGCCGGCGAGATCCGGCTGCGCCGCTTCTATTCGTCGGAGGCGCACCGCTACCCGGTCAATGGCGCCAAGCGCAAGACGCACACCTCCTGGACCGACCGCCTGTTCCGCCAGAGCCGCGTGTTCGTGGGCGAGGGCGCGCAAGTGCTGGCGCGCCACTTCGACGACTTCGAGCAGATGCGGCCCGCGGGCCTGTGCAGCGTGGTCAACGTGCCGCTGCTGCAAGGCGCGCTGTGCTTCGCCACCTTCAACGTGTTCGGTATCCGCGAGCGCTGGCAGCCCGACGAGTTGCTCGGTATCCGCCTGCTGGCGCTGGCCGCCGCGCGCTGGGTGCCGGTCGCGCCGGGCCTCGCCTACCGCTTCGCCACCGACGCGGTGCCGATCGATCTCCCCGCTCTCTCTCCTGAAGTGAAGGCCTGACCATGCAATCCCAGAACCTCGTCGTGATCGTCGGTGGCGGCCCCGTGGGCCTGTCGATGGCGATCCTGCTACAGCGCTTCGGCGTCGACTTCGTGCTGCTCGAGCGCAGCCCGACCACCACCGACCATCCGAAGGCGCGCGGCACCTACACGCGCACGATGGAGATCTTTAGGCAGTGGGGCATCGACGGCCTGATGAAGCGCCATGCGTTGCCCGACGGCGCCGACTTCTTCGCCTTCTGCGAATCGATGACCGGCCACGAATGGGGCCGCACCACCCCCGAACCGAACCTCGGGCACTCGCCGTGCTGGAAGATCATCCAGTCGCAGGACACGGTGGAGCAGGAGCTGCTCGCCCATGCCAAGAAGAGCGAGGTCGGCCGCTTCCTGTTCGGCCACGAGTTCCTGCACTACGCCGAGAGCGCCGACGGCATTGCCGTGACGGGGCGCCGGCTCGACACCGGCGAGACCCTGACCTGGCAGGCCCGATACCTGATCGCGGCCGACGGCGCCGCGAGCTCGGTGCGGCGCCAGGCCGACATCGAGATGCGCGGGCCGGCCACGCTGGCCGTGATGGCCAACGAGTTCTGGCAGGCCGATCTCTCGCAGGTGCGCGACTCGGCCACCTGTGCCGGCTGGCGCGTCTATGCCAAAGACTCGCCGTACCCGATCACCACCGTGCTCAACACCAACGGAAAGGACCGCTGGCTCAACCTGCTGCCCGTGGGCCGCGAGACCGACGAGCGCACCGGCGCGCGCAGCGACGCCGAGGTGGTGCAGCTCGCGCGCACCGTGTCGGGCGTGCCCAACCTCGAGGTGAAGGTCATCAACCGCTCGGTGTGGCGCATGAGCCGCCAGGTGGCCGCGAACTTCCGGCGCGGCCGCGTGCTGCTGGTCGGCGATTCGGCGCACCGCTTTCCGCCCAATGGCGGCTACGGCATGAACTCGGGCATCCAGGACGCGCACAACCTGGCCTGGAAGCTGGCCTTCGTGCTCAGCGGGCGCGCCAGCGCGCGGCTGCTCGACAGCTACGAGAGCGAGCGCCGGCCGATCGCCGAATCGAACGCCGACTTCAGCCTGCACAACGCGATGCGCTTCAACCATTGCGACGAGGCGCTGCGCTCGGGCAACCGCGAGCGCATCGAGTTCTGGATCCGCGACAGCGACAACCACATCCACAGCATCGGCCAGTCGCTGGGCTTCTGCTACGAGGACGGCGCCGTGATCCCCGACGGCACCGGCCGCCACGTGATGCGCGCGCGCTGGTACGAGCCGGCCGACAAGCCCGGCATGCGCTTTCCGCACCTGTGGCTGGACCTCGCGCGACGCCACACCACGCTCGACTGGTTCGACCGCGAGTTCGTGCTCGTGGCCGGTCCGCGCGCCGATGCCTGGATGGAGGCGGCGCGCCAGGTGTCGGGCCGCAACGGCCGCGTGGTGCAGGCGCGCCAGCTCGAGGACGCGCACGAGAAGGACGGCCTGCTGCTGGGCCAGCACGGCGCGGTGCTGGTACGGCCCGACGGCCACGTCGCTTTCCGCATGCCATGGACGCCGACGGATCCGGCCGCCGAGCTGTCGGCCGTGCTGTCGAAGCTGCTGGACTGACGCCATGCCCGTCACCGCGCTGCACCACTTCACGATCCGCTGCACGCCCGCGGAGCTGCCGCCGCTGCTGGACTTCTACACGCGCGTGCTGCGCCTGGAAGCCGGCGCCCGGCCCGAGATTCCCGCGCCCGGCGCCTGGCTCTATGCCGAAGGCCAGCCCATCGTGCACCTGTTCGCCCATCTCGCGACGGCCGACGTGCCGCCGCAGCCGCCCACGGGCCATGTCGACCACATCTCGTTCCGCGCCCACGGCCTGCGCGAGATGCGAGCGCACCTGCGCGCGCTCGGCGTGCCCTTTGCCGAGGCGCCGATCCCGGGCTGGGACATCCACCAGCTCTTTCTGCACGACCCGCGTGGACTGAAGATCGAGATGACTTTCTGGCTGGACCGCGGGGAAGAACCGTGGGAGGACGCGGCATGACCGAATTCGTGCAGGCCGGCGAGGTCCGCATCGCCTTCGACCGCGCGGGCCAGGGCCCGGCGCTGCTGCTGATGCATGGCGCGGAAGCCTCGCGCCAGATGTTCGCCGCGCTGGTGCCGCATCTGGCGAAGCAGTTCACCGTGATCGCCTACGACCAGCGCGACTGCGGCGAGACCGAGGCGCCCGAGCGCGCCGCCACGCTCGCGGACCTCGCGAACGACGCGCAGCAGCTCGTGAAGGCGCTGGGCCTCAAGCGCGCTCATGTGTTCGGCTCCTCTTTCGGCGGACGCGTGGCGCAGGCGCTGGCGCTGCTGCATCCGCGCGCGGTCGACCGGCTCGTGCTCGGCAGCACCTGGCCGCTGCCACGGCCCTACGAGGAGCTGTGCCCCGATGCACGCCGCCTGGCCGAGCTGCGCCGCGGCCTGCCGGGCACGGCCGAGGAGCTCGCGACCTGGTTCTTTCCCGAGGCCTTTCTCGCGCAGCGCCCCGAGCTGCGCCGCGTGTTCGCGGCCGCGCGGCCCGAGACCGCGCGCTCGGCGCGGCGCATGGCGACCGTCGCCACCACCTTGCCGCAGGGCGTGGCCGACATCGTCGCGCCGACGCTGGTGCTCGCCGGCGAGCTTGACCGCGTGGTGCCGCCGACCGTGACGCTCGCGATGGCCGGCCGCATCCGCGGCGCCGACGCCGTGCTGCTGCCGGCCATCGGCCACGTGACCGCGATGCAGGCGCCCGAGGTGCTCGCGCGCCACATGGTCCGTTTCCTGAACCCCGAAGGAGTCCACGCATGAATGCCGTCCTGGAGCCCGAGACCGTCCCCGCCGCACCCGCCGGCAAGGAGGACTACATCCGCGTCGAGGGCCTGTCGAAGACCTTCGGCGGCGGTAGCGAAGGCGTGCTCGCACTGAAGCAGATCGACTTCGGCATCCGCCAGGGTTCCTTCGTCACCATCGTCGGCCCGAGCGGCTGCGGCAAGAGCACGCTGCTGCGCATCCTGGCCGGCCTGCTCGACTACGAGGTCGGCACCGTGCTGCTCGACGGCCAGCCGATCCGCGGCACGCGGCGCGACGTGGGCGTGGTGTTCCAGAGCTCGATCCTGCTGCCCTGGCGCAGCATCCTCGAGAACGTGATGCTGCCGGCCGAGGTGCTGGGCCTCGACAAGGCGAAGGCGCGCGAGCGCGCGATGCAGCTGCTCGCGATGGTGCGGCTCGAGGGCTTCGAGCACAAGCTGCCGCGCCAGCTCAGCGGCGGCATGCAGCAGCGCGCTTCCATCGCGCGGGCGCTGCTGCACGACCCCAAGATCCTCTTGATGGACGAGCCCTTCGGTGCGCTCGACGCGATGACGCGCGAGCGCATGAACCTCGAGCTGCAGCGCATCTGGATGGAGAGCGGCAAGACCGTGGTGCTGATCACGCACTCCATTCCCGAGGCCGTGTTCCTCGGCGACCGCGTGTTCGTGATGTCGCCGCGCCCCGGCATGCTCGAGCGCGTGTTGCCCATCGACCTGCCGCGCCCGCGCGGCATGGAGGCGATGTCGCATCCGGCCTTCGCGGCCGCGGCCGCCTCGATCCGCGAGCGCTTCTCGCATGCCGCTTCCTTCGATTGAGAGAAAGGCCGACGCCATGACCACCGCCCTGTTGAGTTCCGAGGCCGCGCCGCTGGCGGCCAAGCCACCGCGCCCGCGCCGCACCAACCCGCTGGCGTCGCCGCGCGTGCAGTCGATCCTCTTGCTGATCACGCTGCTCGGTTCGTGGGAAGGGGCCGTGCGCCTGTTCAAGGTGCCCAGGCACCTGGTGCCGCCGGTCAGCGACATCGCGATCGCGCTGTGGCGCGGCCTCGCCACCGGGCCGTTCGCGAAGGACGGCTTCTGGTACCACGGCGGCATCACGCTGGCCGAGATCCTGCTGGGCTTCTTCGTCGGCGGCGGCATCGGGCTGGCGATCGGCATCGTGGTCTCGCAGATGCCGCGGCTCGAGCGCCTGCTCGAGCCCTACGTGGCCGCGTTGCAGAGTGTGCCCAAGGTGGCGGTGGCGCCGATCATCGTGGTCTGGCTGGGCTTCGGCATCAGCTCCAAGGTGATGATCATCTGCCTGCTGACCTTCTTCCCGGTGCTGGTGACCAGCATCGCGGGCTTCAAGGCCGTGGACCCGGACCGCATCGACCTGCTGCGCTCGCTGTCGGCCACGCCGTGGCAAATCTTCCGCAAGGCCAAGTTTCCGAGCGCGCTGCCCTACATCTTCGCGGGCCTCAACATGGCCGCGGCCTTCAGCGTGGTCGGCGCCGTGGTGGGCGAGTTCGTCGGTGCCCAGGCCGGGCTCGGCGTGCTGATCCTGCAGATGGAAGCCCAGGCCGACAGCGGCGGCAGCTTCGCCGTCTGCGTCGTGCTCTCGGTGATCGGCATCGCGCTGACCAGTGCCCTGCGCCGCGTGCAGCAGCGCGTGCTGCACTGGATGCCGGCCGATGCCTCGCAGCGCACGGTCAACGTCTGATCCCTTCCTTCCCCTTTTTTCTCTTGCCATCTCGAAACGTCCGGCGCAACGCCGGTGAGGAGCGAACCATGTGGACACGACGCGATTTCGGCCTGGGCCTCGGCGCCCTGGGATTGACGGGCAGCCTGCCGGCGCTGGCGCAGAAGCTGCGCGTGATGAAGGTGGCGAACACGGCGGGCGTCAACGATCCGCAGCAGTGCTTCGTGACCTCGGGCCGGCATCCGCGGCTGAACTTCTACAAGCCCGAGGGCGTGGACGTCGAGTACGTCAACATGTCGAGCATGACGCAGGCGCTGCAGAGCCTGCGTGCCGGCCACGTCGACTACGGGCCGGCCGTGCCCGGCATCCTGCTGCCCGCGATGGCCAAGGACCCGGGGCTCGATCTCGTGAGCGTCTACAAGTGGCTGCCGCGCAATGCCAACGTCGTCGTCGTGAAGCCCGGCAGCCCGATCCGCTCGGTGGCCGACCTCGCGGGCAAGCGCATCGGCGTGCGCAGCCAGGGCGACACCGGCATCGTCGTCACCCGCACCATGCTGGCCGAGCTGGGCCTGAAGGACGACCGATGCGAGTACATCGCCATCGGCGACGGCGCGCCGGCCGGCGCGGCGATCGACAACGACCGCGTCGATGCGATGGTGGCCTTCGACACCGCGGCCGCGCGCGTCGAGCTCGTCGGCACCAGGCTGCGCTATGTGCCGCTCACGCCGAAGTTCGCGCAGTTCGGCTCGGGCTGGCTGTGCGTGCCGCGCGAACTGCTGAAGAAGGAACGCAAGGCCTTGGTGGGCCTGTTCCGTGGCATGGCCAAGTCCACCCTGTTCGCGCACCACAACCTCGAGGCCGGCATCGACCTGCACTGGGCCGTGTATCCCGAGAGCCGGCCCAAGGGGCGCAGCGAGGGCGAGGCGCGCAAGGAGCTGGCCTTCATCCTCAAGGACCGCCGCAACAGCTGGATGCGTCGGCCCGACGATCCCGATCAGCGCATCGGTGCCTCGTCGCTGGCCGAGTGGAAGTCCAACATCGAGATGGCCGTGGACGGCAGCCGAAACCCGAAGCTGGCCGACGAACTCGGCGACCCGAACCGGCTGTTCACCAACGAGCTGATCGACGAGGTCAATGCCTTCGACAGGCAGGCGGTGGTGGAGATGGCGAAGACGTTCAAGCTGTAGCCTCGCCGCTCAATTCATGTACCCGAGGTCGCGGATGTCCGCGCGCACCGATTCGCGGTCGGAGCCGTACAGTGGCAGGCTGGCCAGCAGCTCGAGGCGCCGCCGCAGCGAATAGAGGATCTGCAGCGCCTTGTGCGCCGCCTCCTCGGGATCGTCGATGACGGCGGTGTCGGGATAGGCCCACAGCGCGGTGTGCGGCTGGCCGGGCCAGGCAGGCTGGAGGCGATCGATGTCGGCGTCGAGCGTGATCACGAACTCGGCCTCGAAGCCGCGCGCGGGCACGAACTCGTTCCAGCCTCGCGGCTTGATCTCGGGTAAGGGAATACCCGCGGTGCGCAGCGCCGACACGGCCGCCGGATCCACCGCCGCGCCGACGCGCAGGGGCTGGCCGCAGGAGCGGGCGTGGAAGCGTTTCTCGGCGATGTGGGTGAGGCAGGCCTGCGCCATGACGCTGCGCAGCGTGTTTCGTCGGGAGACGAAGAGCACGTTGATTTTTCTGTGCATGACCGCCGAATGTAGCGCGCCTCGCGCCGGTCCGTCGGCGGGCATTCATGGGCTTGACGCGGTGCTCGGGTATATCGGTTGCATGACGAGATCGAGACTTCCGGCCCTGGCGACGTGGGCTGCGGCCGCGCGGCGTGCCACCCTGCCGATTGCCATGGGTCTTGCCCTGTGCGGACCCGCGGGCGCGCAGGAGGCCCCGTTCAGGATCGGGGGCAAGGCGGCGGAGCCGGTCCGTGCCGTCTGCGCGCCCATGCGCGACGAGATCTCGCGCCGCGGCCTCGAGGACCTGCAGCGCGGCATCCTCCCGCCGGGCGTTCCCACGCTCCCGATGGCGAAGGCCTTGCTGGAGCTGCGCATCGGCGCCGCCGAAGCCGACCCGGCCTATCTCCGGCGCGCGATCGATTACTTCCAGCAGACGCCGTCCGAGGAAAGCATGTACCGCGTCACATGGTTCGCGCAGCTGCTGCTCGCGACCTACGCGCGCGATCTCGAGCTGCATGCGGCCGCGCGCCGGCAATACGCGAAGTCCTTGCCGCCCGATACCAACCGAAGCAGTCCTTCGCAACTGAGCCTGCGGGCGACGCTCGTGGCCGCCGCGCACCGAGAGGCCGACGGCCTCGGCGGCGAGGCCGGACGCGCGCTGTTGCGCGAGACGGTGGCGCGGTCGAGCGAACTGCTGCGCTCGGCGGGCACGGTCGAGCAGGGCGAGGGGCTGCGCTCGATGGAGCGCTTTCATCGCCAGCTGGTGGCGCAGCTCGCGCTGTTGGAGCGCGATGGCGCCACCTTGAGGGCGCAGGTCGCGAGCCAGCGCACGGCGGCGGATGCGAGCGCGACGCCGGAGATCCAGCAGGCCGATCTGCAGGCCCTGACGAAGATGCTCTACGACCTCGCGACCCTCGTGCGCGGCGAGGAGGGCCTGCAGGCGATAGCGTTGCTGCGCCAGGGCTTCGACCGCCAGGCCGAGCTCATCGCCTTGCCCGCGAACCGGGGCATCGGCCTGCCCGAGGTCATCTACCGCGGGCTCGAAACCTCGCGTGGCCAATGGCAGATCCACGGCGTCGAGGGCGATCGCCTCTGCCTGCTGCGCACGAACCTCGATCGGCAGCGCGCGATG
Organism: Variovorax sp. Varisp41; assembly: GCF_047325085.1. Taxonomy (NCBI): domain Bacteria; kingdom Pseudomonadati; phylum Pseudomonadota; class Betaproteobacteria; order Burkholderiales; family Comamonadaceae; genus Variovorax; species Variovorax sp. Varisp41. The sequence continues at coordinate 1,073,222 of NZ_CP168541.1, read as the reverse complement.
GTCGACGTGCTCGAGCAGTCGCTGCGCGCCGACACGGGCGTGCCCGACACGGCGCGGCTCGACACCGCCATCGCTGCACTGCAGCGCGCCGGCGCCGCGCTCTCGCTCCAGCCGCTGCCCCTGCTGGCACCCACGCTCGAACTGACGCTGGGCACGGCCTACCGGCTGCAGGCCGTGGCGAGCCCGGCCGGCCCGCTGCGTTCGCAGCGCATCGACCGGGCGCGGGCGCAGTTCGGCGCCAGCGAGCAGCGCCTGCGCCAGTGTTTCTGCCGCTGGTTCGAGGAGGAACTGGCGCGCGAGCGCGCGGCGCTCGACGCACTGTCGTAGCGCGCCGGCTCAATCCGCCTGCCGCAGCCAGTCGGTGAACTGCCCGAGCGCCGGCAAGCCCGCACTGTGCTCCGGATAGCACAGCTGATACGACCGCCCCGTCGCCGACTCGATGGCCGACAGCGCCACCAGCTGCCCCCCATCGAGCGCCGCCCGAACCATGAAGGCCGGCAGCAACGCCACCCCGATGCCCGCGATCGCCGCATGCAGCGACATCGACAGCAGGTCGTAGCTCGGGCCCGCATGCAACTCGGGCAGGACCTCGTCCGCCCCCGCGGCCTGCCGCAGCCACAGCGCCCACGCACCGGGCAGCGAGCTGTTGTGGATCAGCGTGAGGTCGGGCGGCGCCTGCCGCAGCACGGTGGCGAAATCGTCGCCGCTCCAGCGCGCCGCCAGGCCAGGACTGGCATAGGGCCGCACGGTCAGGTCGAGCACGGGGATGGCATGCAGGCCCGGCACCGGCGCGCCCACCACCATGATGGCCGCGTCGATCCGGCTCGCGGTGAAATCGACCGGACCGAGGTAGGTCGAGAGGTCGAGCGTGATGTGCGGATGCGCGTTCACGAAACCCGACAGCCGCGGCGCGAGCCAGTAGTTGCAGAACGAGGAAGGGGCGGAGAGCTGCAGGCGGCCGCCGCGGCCCTGGTGCAGCGCGATGTCGGTGGTGGCGCGCTCGAGCCGCAGCAGCAGGGGCCGGACCTCGGCCAGGTAGGCTTGCCCCGCGGGCGTGGCCACCAGCGATTCGCGCCGGCGCTCGAGCAGTTGCGCGCCGAGCCGCTGCTCGAGGCCGATGACCTGGCGGCTGATCGCGCCCTGCGTGAGGTTGAGCGCCTTGGCTGCGCGCGTGAAGCTGCCCAGCCTTTCACTGGCTTCCAGGCACTGCAGCGCGATGGTGGAGGGGAGGCGAAGCGGCATCAGCTTTTTGCATGCGAGCAGGAGTTATTTTCGATTGTGGCGCTCGCCGCGGGCGTCGATCCTCGGGCATCGTGCTTTCTGGAAGGATGCAGGCCATGTTGGAGACCGGGATCGATCGCGGCCGGCTCCGCGCGCTGCTGTCGGCGGCCGCGCTGGCGGCCGGGCCTTGGCGCAGCGCGCGCGCCGCCGCCTACCCCGAGCGGCCGCTGCGCTTCGTCGTACCCGGCGGGGCGGGTGGCGCGCCCGACCTGCTGTGCCGCGTGATGGGCGCGGCGCTGGCCAAGGGACTCGGGCAGGCGGTGGTGATCGAGAACCGGCCGGGCGCGGGCGGCATCGTCGGCATCTCCGAGGTGGCGCGCGCGGCGCCCGACGGCTACACGATCGGCTATGCCAACGTGGGCACGCTCGCGATCAACAAGTCGCTCTACGCGAGGCTGCCCTACGACCCCGATCGCCAGCTCGCGCCGGTCGCGATGACCGGCTTCGTGCAGAACGCGCTGGTGGTGCGCAACGAGCTGCCGGTGAAGACCGTGGCGGAACTGATCGCCCACCTGCGCGCGCATCCTGGCAAGCTGACGCTGGCCTCGGCCGGCAACGGCACCACCAGCCACCTGGGCGGCGAACTGTTCAAGAGCATGACCGGCACCTTCATGCTGCACGTGCCCTTCCGCGGCAGCCTGGCGGCGATCCAGGACCTGATCGGCGGCGGGGTCGACGTGATGTTCGACAACCTGTCCTCGATCAGCCCCTTCATCGCCTCGGGCCGGGTGCGCGCGCTGGCGGTCACGGGGGCTCATCGCTCGCCGCTCTTTCCGGCGCTGCCGACGGTGCAGGAGGCCGGCGTGCCGGGATACGAGAGCGTGGCCTGGGGCGGCGTGGTGGTGCCGGCGGGCACGCCCGCAGAGGTGGTGGCGCGGCTCAATGTCGAGTTCAACGCAATGATGAACGACGCCGAGGTGCGCGAGCGGCTCGCGCGGCTGTCGCTCGAGACCGCGAGCGGGCCGCCCGAGCGGCTGTTCGAGCTGGCGCGGCGCGAGACGCCGGTGTGGGCCGCGGTGATCCGGCGCGCGAACGCCCGCGTCGACTGATGCCGCCGCTCGACCTGGTCATCGAGGGCGGCGACGTCATCGATGGCAGCGCGGCGCCGCGCGTGCGGCAGGACGTGGGCGTGCGCGGTGGCGTGATCGAGCGCCTGGGCGACCTGCGCGCCGTGCCCGCGCACCGGCGCATCGATGCGCGCGGCCGCATCGTCGCACCCGGCTTCATCGATGCGCATGCGCACGACGACCGGCTGCTGCTCGAGCCGCCCGCCGATCGCCATCCGAAGCTGATGCAGGGCGTGACCACCGTGGTGGCCGGCAACTGCGGCTGGAGCCTGGCGCCGCTGCGCATTCCCTTCGAGCGGGTGCCGCCGCCGCTGCGCGAATTCATCGGGCGCGACGACCGCCGCTTTGCGCGCTTCGGCGACTACCTCGCGGCGGTGCGCGGGATCGGTCCCGCGACCAATGCCGCGTTCCTGGTCGGACACACCACGCTGCGTGCGCAGCATGTGCGAGACCTGGATCGCGCCGCCACGCCCGCCGAGACCGCGGCCATGGCGCGCGAGGTCGAGGAGGCGCTCGAGGCAGGCGCGATCGGCCTGTCGACCGGCGTCTTCTATGCGCCCGCGCGCGCCGCCACGGCGCATGAGATGACGGCGGTGGGCGAGCCGCTGCGCGCGCGCGGCGGCCTGATCGCGATGCACATCCGCGACGAGTCCGATGCGATCGACGAAGCGCTGCACGAGGCGCTCGGCGTGGGCCGCGCGCTCGGCGTGCCGCTCGTGATCTCGCACCACAAGCTCACGGGCCTGGCGAGCCACGGGCGTTCCGCGTCCACGCTGCACCTGCTCGCGCGGGCCGCTCAGGGGCAACCGGTGTGCATCGACTGCTATCCCTATGCCGCCTCCTCGACTCTGCTGATTCCGGCGCGCGTGGGCCAGTCGGCGCGCGTGCGCATCACCTGGTCCGAGCCGATGCCGCAGCACACCGGGCGCGAGCTCGCGGACATCGCCGCCGAGATGGGTCTGGGCCTCGAGCAGGCCGCGCAGCGCCTCTGCCCGGCCGGCGCGGTCTACTTCTCGATGGACGAGGCCGACGTGCAGCGCATTCTCGCGGCGCCCGGCACCATGGTCGGATCGGACGGCCTGCCGAACGACGTGCAGCCGCACCCGCGGCTGTGGGGCGCCTTTCCGCGCGTGCTGGGCCACTATGCACGCGACCTGAAGCTGTTCGCGCTCGAGACCGCGGTGCACAAGATGACCGGCCTGCCGGCCGCGCGCTTCGGCCTCGCGGGCCGCGGCCGCATCGCGGCGGGCTGCGCGGCCGACCTCGTGGTCTTCGATGCCGCGCGCATCGCCGACCGCGCGAGCTACGACGATCCGCTGGCCGCGCCCGTGGGCATCGACGCCGTGCTGGTCAACGGCCGCGTGGCCGTCGCGCACGGCGTGCTGAAGGACGCGCACGCGGGCACGGTGCTGCGCCGCGGCTGAAGCGCGGGGCCGCGGCCCCGCCCTCCGGCCGCGTGCCACCTCAGTGGTGGTGGTCATGCCCATAGCCGCTGGCAACCTCGCCGCATTCGTGCGGCGCGGTCCGGCACAGGCGCTGGTAGGCCAGCACCGTCCTGCGCCGCTCGGCCAGCGCGGCCGGGGTGCGGAACGGCGCGAGGATCTCCGCGAGCGAGTAGCTCACGCCGTTCTTCACCACGTAGCGCACGTCGGCCGCGGCCTTCAAGTCCTGCAGCGGGTTGCCGCGCACGATGGCCAGGTCGGCCAGCTTGCCCACCTCCACCGTGCCCAGGTCCTTGTCGACCAGGCTCATGCGCGCGGCATTGACCGTCACGTCCTGCAGCACCTGCAGGTTCGAGTTGGTCAGCGCGGCGGCGCGCATGTTGTTGTGCAGCGCGATGCCCGGCGGCACCAGCGGGGAGTCGGTGCCGATGGCGATCATGGCGCCGGCCGTGCGCAGCTTGCTCACCTGGTCCTCCTGCAGCCGCGCGCTGGCCACCGCCGCCTCGGTCGGCGGCTGCGGGTTGCCGCGCAGCACATCGAGGAAGTTCGGCGAGGTCAGCAGCTCGAAGCGGTCGCCGCCGGTCAGGTCCGCGCCGACGAAGGGATAGGCGAACAGGGCGGTGTGGATCAGGCGGAAGTCGCCCTTGCCATGCAGGTCGTAGGCGTCCTGGTAGGTGGTGCCGCCGGCCGAGCGCGACCAGCCGTAGCCCAGGCGCTGCGGTGCCGAGAGGTGCGTGGTCTCGGCCAGGCCCGAGGCCGCGCCCGGCGACAGGTTGTGCGTGCCGCTCGGGATGCCGATGTCGAGCGCCGCCTGCGCGATCTTGTGCATCAGCGGGATCGGTGCGCGCATGTAGGCCTTGAGGTAGTCCACGCCGAGCGTGCGCACCTTCGCGATCTCGAGGTCGGCCGCCTCGGGCGTGCGCACGCTGCGCGCGAAGCTCCAGGTGATGCGGTTGCCGTCCCACAGCGGCGGCGAGACGAACAGGCGCGGACCCAGCAGGTTCCCGGCCTCGAGCGCCTCGCGCATCTCGATGCTCTGGTGCAGCGGACCGCCGACCGATTGCGTCGAGGTGACGCCGTAGGCCAGCATCGAGGCCGAGCCCTGGCCGTACTGGCCGCCCTGGTAGAGCGTCAGCGGATGCGAGTGGGCATCCCACAGGCCGGGCATCACCGTGAGGCCCGAGGCATCGACGTACTTGTCCGCGGCCTTGGCCACCGCCTCGTCGTGCGGCTGGATCGCGGTGATGCGGTTGCCCTTGATGACGATGTCGACGTCGTTCTGCAACTGGCCGTCCTTGCCGCTCCAGAGCTGGCCCGCGCGCACCACGGTCGTGCCCTGGGACGCCGCCTGCTTCCACGTCAGGCTCACGGGCACCTCGGTCGCGCCCGCGCCGTCGGCGCCGATGGTCTTGAGCTTGTCCGCGGCCTTGTAGAGCAGGGTGCGCGAGTCGCCGGCCCACGAGGGCAGGTCGGCGGCCTCGGTGGTGATGGCCTTGGCCGGGCCGTCGGGCGAACCGTCGGCCTTCAGCGGCATCACGTGCAGCACCGAGTCCATCACGAAGGCCACCTTGCTGCCGTCGGGCGAGACCACGGCCGCGCCTTCCTCGCGGTCCGAGATCTGGCGCGGCGCGTCGCCCACCGGGTAGAAGGTGCCGCTCTTCGTGCCGAGGTCGATCACGCGCAGCTTGTTGTAGCCCTCGAAGGAACGGCTGCTGACCGAGTCGTTGTCGACCACCACGATTCTCTTGCCGTCGGGCGTCCACTGCGGCGTGCTGATCTGCGAGCCCACCGCCTCGACCACCTTCTGCGCGGTCTTCGAGGCGATGTCCCAGACCTCGAGCGTGCCCGAGCCCGTGGTGTAGGCGATGCGGTCGCCCGCGGGCGACATCTTCGGCATCACCATCGACTTGCCGGTCTGCGCGCCGAGCCGCGTGCGCGCGCGGCTCGCAATGTCGATGCGGTCGATCGCGAGCGCACCGCCGTTGCCCTTCTCGGTCGAGAAGTAGACCGCGCTGCCGTCGGGCGTGAACTGCGGATTGCCGTCGCGGTCCTTGTCGTTGGTCAGGCGCACGGGCGTGCCGCCGATCGGCATCACCCAGATGTCGTTGAGCGCGACGAAGGCGATGCGGCGGCCGTCGGGCGAGATCACCGGGCTGCTGATGCCGCGCACCGGCTGGTCGCCGAGCACGCCGAAACCGCGCTCGCGCGACTTGGCGAACACCGGACGGCGCACCTCGAGCGTGGCGCTGAACGGCACTTCGGCGAGGCCGTCGCCGCCCGCGTTGCGGATCTTGATCTTGCCGTCGGCCGTGTAGAGGAAACGCCCGCCGGGCAGCCAGCGCGGCGGGAAAGCGAACATGTCCTCGTTGGGCGCCACCACCTCCTTGCCGGCGACCACGATCGACTTGGTCGTGCCCTGGTAGGCCAGGCCCGAGCTGTCGGGCAGCCACACCGGCAGCACGCCGGCACCGACGAGTTTCGGTGCTTCGGTGCTGCCCATCGGCTGCGTGAAGATGCGCCGCGCGCTGACGAACGCGAGCTGCGTGCCGTCGGGCGAGACCACCGGATTGCTCTCGGTGCCCGCGCCCTGCGTGAGCGCCGAGTACTTGCGCGAGCCGAGCTCCACCTGCCAGATCTTGTACTGGCGGTCCTGGCTGCGGTCGGAGGCGAAGACCAGCGTGCGGCCATCGGGCGTCCAGGCCGGCTCGCGGTCGTCGAACGGGCCGCTGGTGATGCGCGTGAGGTCCGCGCCATTGGGCCGCACGGTCCAGATGTGGAAATTGCCTTCGGCATCGTAGTTCTGGAACGCGATGCTGCTGCCGTCGGGCGACCACACCGGCGAGGTCGGCTCCATGTCCCAGCCCGTGATGCGCGTGGCCTTGCCGCCGGCGATCGGCACCACCCACAGCACGCCCTGCGCGGTGAAGGCCACGCGCTGGCCGTCGGGCGAGGGCGCGGCCGCCATGTTGGTGCCCTCGTGGAACTCGATCGCGACGTCCTTGGTGCTGCCCTGCAGCGTGCTCAGTGCCTGAATCTTCACGGGCGGTTCGTTGTTGCCGCCATCGCCGCCGCCCGGGCCGCCGCCCACGATCGGCAGGAAGCCGCCACCGCCACCACCCCCGCCGCCGCAGGCCGTGGCGAGCAACGCGGCCACGGCAACGGCCGCCAGCGCATGGCGCCGCGGTCGCGATGAAGAGGGATGCGAAAACGACGGGCGTGACGAAGCCAACGCTGCATGGCGCTTGTTCATGGTCTGTCTCCAATGAGGTGTTATTGCGGTCCGCGGATGCGGCCGATCTGCACATCGGCGCGATCGCCAATGTCGAAACCAGTGTTGGAAATCTTCCTTACCGATTACTTACCCTGGCCCTCTGTACAGGCGTGCATCGGCCTTGGCGCGGGTCGATTTTTTTGCATGGCGCCATGAGGGTTTGGCATTCGCGAAGGGCGTTGCCAATTGAGATCGATGAATTGCGCGCAGCGATGCTGCAATGGCGCAATGAATGGGCGCGATGACGCGCGCCAATTCAAGGAGAGGGCGGAATCAAAGCGGAGCCGCCACGCCCATCCACTCGCGCAGCACCTCGTCGGTGTGCTCGCCCAGGCGCGGCGCCATCGCGCCGGCGGCCAGCGGGGTGCGCGTCCATTGCACGGTCGGCGACAGGCCCCGGTACCAGCGGCCTTCGGCATCCTGGTAACGATGCACGACGCCGCGTTCGGCGTTCTCCAGCGAATCGATCAGCTCGCCGAGTTCGGGGCAGGCGGCCACGGGAATGTCCGCGTTCGCCAGCAATTGCAGCCAGGTTGCGGTGCTGCGCGTGGCGAGCCGGCTCTCTACATACGCATACACGGCGTCGATGTGCTTCGTGCGGTTCGCCATGCTGCGAAAGCGCGCATCGCGGTCCCAGAGTTCGCCGTCGCCCACCAGGCGCATGAACGACTCCCAGTGGCGGTCGGTGTAGACGATGGTGCAGATCCAGCCGTCGACCGTCCGGTAGGGCCGGCGGTAGGCCGACAGCAGGCGCGGGTTGCCGGCCAGCGCGGCATCGTTGGCCGCGAAGGTGGCGGCGCCCAGGTGGTCGCTGAGCATGAAGGAGGCCATGGTCTCGTACATCGGCACCTCGATGTACTGGCCTTGCTCGGTCCGGCGCTGCTGCAGCAGCGCGGCGAGCACCGTCTGCACCACGTACAGGCCCACCGTCTTGTCGGCGATGTTGAGCGGCAGGTAGCGCGGGCGTCCGTCCGCCGCGCGGGCCACCAGGCCCGGCAGTCCGACCATGCCCTGGATCAGGTCGTCGTAGGCCGGCTTGCCCGCGTCGGGGCCGTGCTCGGCGAAGCCGGCCAGGAAGACGTAGACCAGCCGCGGGTTGTGGCGGCGCAGGGTGTCCCAGTCCAGCCCCAGTTTGGCGAGCGCCTTCTTGCGCATGTTGGTGACGAACACGTCGCTGGCCTGCGCGGCACGCGCGATCACCTCGCGCGATTCGGGCTGCTTGAGGTCCAGGCAGACGCTGCGCTTGCCGCGGTTGAGGTTCAGGTAGACCGGCCCCATGCCCGGCTCGAGGTGCGGGCCCATCTCGCGCATGATGTCGCCCTCGGGCGGCTCGAGCTTGACCACGTCGGCGCCGTACTCCGCCAGCATCTGGGTCGCGAACGGACCCATGATGACGCTGGTGAGGTCGAGGATCCGGATGCCGGACAGCGGCAGTCCGGCGTTGCGCGTCGCGGCGGTCGTCATTGGGCCTCGATGCCGGCTTTCTTGACGATGTCGCCCCACTTGCGGATCTCGCTCGCCACGTAGCGCCGCGTTGCGGCCACGTCCATGGTGCCCGGCGTGGTCGCCTGCTCGTCGAGCGTCTTGCGGAAGCCGGGCTCGCCCATCGATTGCAGCGCCAGCGCATTGAGCTTCTCGAGGATGGCCGGCGGCGTGCCCGCGGGCGCGTAGAGCCCGATCCAGATCTCGGTCTCGTAGCCGGGCACGCCCTGCTCGGCGATGGTCGGCACCTCGGCCAGCGCGGGATTGCGTTCGCGCGTCGAGACGCCGATGGCGCGCAGGCTGCCGGCCTTCACGTACTTCAGCGCGCTCAGGCCGTCGACGAAGGAGGCCTGGATCTGGCCGCCGAGCAGGTCGTTCACCGCGAGCGCCGTGCCCTTGTAGGGCACGTGGATCAGCGGCGCACCGGTGCGGCTCGCGAGCAGCTCGCCCGACAGGTGCGTGGTGCCGCCCGTGCCCGAGGAGCCGTAGGTGACGCCCTTGTTCTTGCGCGCGTAGTCCAGCAACTCGGGCACCGTCGTCACCGGCAGCGACGGGTTCACCAGCAGCACGTTGGGCGTGCGCGCCAGCATGGCGATGGGCGCGAAGTCCTTCTCGGTGTCGTAGGGCAGGTTCTTGGTGATCGAGGGGTTCACCACGTGCGCCGTGGTGGTGATCAGCAGCGTGTAGCCGTCGGGCCTGGCGCGCGCGCCCCGGGGCGCGCCGATCACGCCGCCGGCACCGGGCTTGTTGTCGACGATGGCGGTCTGCCGCAGCTTCTCCTGCACCGTCTTCGCGAACTGCCGGGCCAGGATGTCGGTCATGCCGCCGGCCGCGAAGGGCACCACCAGCGTGAGCGGTTGCGAGGGATAGTCGTCGGCATGCGCGGCGCCGAGGGCGAAGGGCAGCGCGAACAGGGCGCACAGGGCGCGGCGCAGGGGCTTGAATTTCATGGTGTCTCCTTGGATGTCTCGTGGGCTCGCCGGTGCCGTCTCAGCGGCGCTTGCGGTTCGCGAGGAAGGCTTCCATGTAGCGCTTGGGCTCGTCGCTCTCGTAGGCGCTCACGAGGCCGGCGATGCCGACGTTGATGGCTTCCTGCAGCGGCATGCGCTCCCAATCGCGGATCAGCTTCTTCTGGATGCGCATCGCGAGCGGGCCGTTGGCCTCGATCTCGGCCTGCCAGTGCGCGAGGGCGGCATCGAGGCCGTCGTCGCCCGCGACGTCGGTGATCAGGCCCCAGTCGAGCGCCAGCGCGGCCGGGATGATGCGTCCGCTGAGCAGCAGGTCGCGCGTGCGCGTGGCGCCGATCATGCCGGGCAGCATCGCGCCGTGGATCACCGAGGGCACGCCGAGCTTGACCTCGGGCATGCCGAACCTGGCGTCGCGCGCGGCCAGCTTGATGTCGCAGACGGCGGCCACCTCCATGCCGGCGCCCAGGCAGTAGCCCGAGATCACCGACATCGTGGCGAAGGGGATGTCGCGGATGGTCTCGCACAGTCGCCACACGCTGCGGATGTAGGCATCGATGTCGCGCCTGGAAGCGTCCTTCAGGAACTTGATGTCGGCGCCGCCGAGGAAGGCGCTGTCGCCGCCTCGGATCACGAGCAGCTTCGTGGTCTCGTCGGCGGCCAGTTCCTGCAGCGTGTCGGCGTAGATGTGGGCGGCGTCCCCGGTCAGCAGGTTCAGCCGGCCGTTGTCGAAACGGACCGTGACGACGCCTTCGGCGGTGCGGGCGACATGGCATTGGGGACGGGTGTCGGAGGGATGCATGGGATGTCTCTGGTCTGTGTGAGCCGGCGCATCTTGCGCGGCGAAGTCCCATGCCACAATGGAATTTTTCTACTGCATTCAGTAGAAGATGGAATGAATATCTCCTTTCGCCAGTTGCAGGTCTTCCTCGCCGTCTACGAGGCCGGCAGCTTCACCGTGGCGGCGAACGGCCTGCACATCTCGCAGTCCGCGGCGAGCAAGATGGTCGCCGAGCTCGAGAACCAGCTCGGCATGCCCCTGTTCGAGCGCACCACGCGCACCGTGGTGCCCAACGATGCGGCGCGCGAGTTCTTCGAGTTCGCCCAGGACGTGACGGCCACCATGGCGACCGCCAAGCGCAGCATCACCGAGCTGATCACGCTGGAGCGCGGCAAGGTCAGCGTGGCCGCCTCGCCGCTGATGCACTACGGCCTGCTCGCGGGGCCGATCGCGAGCTACCGCCAGCGCTATCCCGGCATCGACTTCGAGATCCACGAATGCTCGACCGACGAGACGCTCGACCGCGTGCGTTCGGGCGTGGTGGACATCGGCTTCTGCGCCACGGATTCCGAGATCAGCGGCCTCGAGGCCACCGTGGCGATCGAGGACGCGATGTATGCCATCGTCGACGATGCGCATCCGCTCGCGCGCCGGCGTTCGATCCGGGCCGCGGAGCTGCTGCCCTACAACTACATCTCGCTGCGCGATTCCTACAGCATCCGCCGCACGCTCGACCAGATCTTCGCGCGCACGCAGCTGCGCTTCGAGAACCACATCGAGGTCGGTTCGCTCACGGCGGCGCTGGGCTTCGCGCGGCAGGGCGCCGGCTTCCTGATCGTGCCGGGCTATGCCGCCGACATCGCGCAGCAGTGGGGCATGCGGCGGATCGCGATCTCCGACCTCGCGAGCTTCCGCCACCGGATCTCGCTGATTCGTCGCCGCACCACGCGGCTGTCGGTGGCCGCGCGGCATTGGCTCGCGGTGTTGCCGCAGAGCTTTCCGTTGCTGAAGTGAGCGGGCGCTCGCGCGCTTCCATGCCGCCGGTGTCAGGTGTCTGTTTATAATAATAGTTCTCATTTGCATCGTAGGGCCCTCGCGCCCTCTCTTGTGTAGACACCGTCGCCATGGGCCCGCGCGCCACTCCAATGCAAGCCGTCGAGGCCTTCTATGCCGACCACCACGGCTGGCTCCAGGCCCTGCTGCGCAGGAAGCTCGGCGACATCCACCATGCGGCCGACCTGGCGCACGACACCTTCCTCGCGCTGGTCGTCGCGCCCTCGAAGGCGCAGCAGCTGCACGAGCCGCGCGCCTACCTGCGCACCGTCGCGCACGGGCTGCTGGTCGATCACTTCCGCCGCCGCGCGCTCGAGCAGGCCTACCTCGAGCAACTGGCCGCCATGCCCGAGCCGCTGGCGCCCTCGCCCGAGGACCGCCTGCTCGTGATCGAGGCGCTGCACCGCATCGACGCCATGCTCGATGCCTTGCCCGCGCGCACGCGCACCGTGTTCCTGCTGTCGCAGCTCGAAGGCCTGGGCTACGAGGAGATCGCGCAGCGGCTCGAGGTGTCGGTGCGTACCGTCAAGCGCGACATGCGCGCGGGTTTTGCCCAATGCATCGCCTCGATGCTTTGAACGCCACGCGCCCGCGCAGCGCCGACCCGGTGGTGCTGCAGGCCGCGGACTGGCTCGTGAAGCTGCATGCCGGCGAGATGGACGAGGCCGGGCACCGCGCCCTGCATGCCTGGCGCGCGCAGGCGCCCGAGCACGAACGCGCCTGGCAGGCCGCCGACGAACTGGCGCGCACCTTCGGTCGCGTGCCGACAGGACTCGGCGTGCCCACGCTCGAGAGCGCGCGCCGCCTGCGCCGCCGCGTGCTGCTGCGTTCCACGGTGCTGCTGGCCACCGGCGCGCCGGCCGCCTGGCTGGCCTGGCGCACCTGGGGCGTCGAGCTCGCCGCCGAGTACCGCACGGCCGTCGGCGAACGGCGCGGCTTCGTGCTGGCCGATGGCACCCGGCTGCTGCTCGACACCGGCAGCGCGGCCGACGTGGTGTTCGACGAGCGCGAGCGGCTGGTGCTGCTGCGCGCGGGCCGGATCCTGGTCGAGACCGGCCATGCCGCCGGGCCGCCTGCGCGGCCGTTCTTCGTGCAGACCGGGCAGGGCCGGGTGCGCGCGCTCGGCACGCGCTTCACGGTGCGCGGCGGCGACGAGCGCACGCGCGTGGCGGTGCTCGAGCACGCGGTCGAGATCGCGCCGCGCGCAACCGACGCGACCCGCGTCGTCGTGCGCGCCGGCCAGGAGGTCGACTTCACGCGCGACGCCGCCGGCACGCCGCGCGCCATCGCGGCCGGCGCCGATGCCTGGTCGCAGGGCGCGCTGGTGGCCGACCGGCAGCGGCTCGAGGATTTCCTCGCCGAGCTCTCGCGCTACCGCCCCGGCGTGCTGCATTGCGCGCCCGAGGTCGCGAACCTGCGCATCTCGGGCGTGTTCCAGGTCGCCGACACCGACCAAGTGCTCGCCACCCTGGCGCAGACGCTGCCGGTGCAGGTCCGAACGCGCACGCGCTACTGGGTCACGGTCGGGGCGCGCGCACCGGGGTAAGGGCGGCGCGCGCGCATCGCGGCGCTGCGTGTCCCTTTTTCTGCGCTCGTTCGACAAGTCAGAAAGCAACACCTTTTCACCGACTTGTCGACCGGACCCGCCATGCCTTCCTCCTTCGCTTCGCGCCATCGCTTCACCGCCATCGCCTTCGCCGCGGCGCTCGCCGCCGCGCTGCCGCCCGCCATCGCCCGGGCCGCCGACGCGCCATCCACCCAGGCCATCGCGCCCGGGCCATTGAGCCAGGCGCTCTACGGCTTCGCGAGCGCGAACGGCATCACGCTGTCCTTCGATCCCGCGCTGACCGAGGGCCTGCGCTCGCCCGGCCTCGAAGGCGGCCAGGGCATCGAGCAGGGCCTGCGGCGCCTGCTGGCCGGCAGCGGCCTCGAGGCGGTGCCGGTCGCGCCCGGCAACTACCGCCTGCGCAAGGCGGCCACCGATGGCGCCGCGGCATCGGGCGACGGCGGCCTCGCCCCCGTGGTGGTGACCGCGCGCGGCGAGCGCAGCGCGCTCACCGAAGGCAGCGGCTCCTATGCCGCCCGCGCCGTGACCGTGGCCGGCAAGACGCCCACGCCGTGGAAGGACGTGCCGAACTCGGTCTCGGTCATCACGCGCCAGCAGATGGACGACCAGAACATGACCACGGTCGAGGACGCGCTGCGCCAGACCGTCGGCGTCACCGCCATTCCCTACGGCGACGGCACCGCCTATTTCCAGTCGCGCGGCTATGCCTCCGAGGTGCAGTACGACGGCCTGCCGTTCAACAACGGCATCCAGTACCTGCGCCAGTTCGACCTCTCGATGTACGACCGCGTCGAGGTGTTCCGCGGCCCCGCCGGCGTGCTGCAGGGATCGGGCACGCCGGCCGGCACCGTGAACCTGGTGCGCAAGCGGCCGCTGGCCGAGCCCGCGATCTCGGGCCTGCTGTCGGCCGGCTCGTGGAACCAGCACCGCGGCGAGATCGACATCAGCCGTCCGCTCAACGAGGCCGGCACGGTGCGCGGCCGCGCGCTGCTGTCCTCCGAGGGCGGCGACAGCTTCCGCACCCAGGGCACGAGCCGCCATACGCTGGGCTATGCGATCGTCGAGGCAGACCTCGGTCCGCGCTCGACGCTGAGCCTGTCGGGCAGCGTGCAGCCACAGCACGACCGCGGCATCGACTACGGCCCCGGCACCTACACCAACGGCAGCTTCCTCAACGCGCCGCGCAAGACCTTCTTCGGCACCGACTGGAGCGGCAGCTCGGGCACCGCCAAGGAGGTCTATGCCGAGTTCGTGCACCGCTTCGACGACGACTGGGTCGCGAAGGCTGCCTACATCCGGCGCAGCATCGACGGCGACTCGCGCTACGGCTACATCAACGGCCTGGTGCGCCTCGACAACCGCGCGGCCTACACGCTGCAGGCGCAGAGCGGCGAGACCACCTGGCAGGGGCTGGACCTGAACCTCGCGGGCAGCTTCAAGTTGTGGGGCCGCAAGCACGACCTGCTGATCGGCGCCAACCACTCGAAGCGCGACGAGACCTCGCTCTCGGGCTCGGTCGGCATCCCGCAGGTCGACATCTACAACCTCTACGTCCCCGACCGCCCGATCCCGTTCCGCTTCGGCAGCAACACGCGCAGCGAGCAGAGCGGCCTCTACGGCCAGACGCGGCTGCGGCTCGCCGACCCGCTCACGCTGGTGCTCGGCGGCCGCGTGAGCCATTACCAGAGCGAGAGCCAGACGCTGCTGCCCACGCCCGGCACGTGGAAACGCGATGCCGGTGGCGTGAATCACAAGTTCTCGCCCTATGGCGGCCTGGTCTACGAACTGCGGCCCGACATCTCGCTCTACGGCAGCTACAGCGACATCTTCATTCCGCAGACCCAGCTCGCGGTCGGCAATGCCGCCTTGCTGCCGCGCGTGGGCCGGCAGTTCGAGATCGGCACCAAGGGCAGCTTCATGGACGGCCGCCTCAATGCCTCGCTGGCCGCCTTCCGCATCGAGGACCGCAACCGCGCCGTCACCGATCCCGACAACCCCGGCTTCTTCGTCGCCGAGGGCAAGGTCCGCAGCAAGGGCTGGGAGGCCGAGGTCTCGGGCAGCCTCGCGCGCGGCTGGGACCTCTACGCGGGCTACACCCGGCTCGACACGCGCTATGCCGACGACCCGAGCAACGCCGGCAAGCCCTTCTCGAGCGAGGAGCCCAAGCACACCGTCAAGCTCTGGACGCGCTACGAGTTCCAGCAGCCTTCGGTCGCGGGCCTGCATGTGGGCCTGGGCGTGCGCGCCGTCAGCAAGACCGACCGCGGCGCGGCCGTGCAGGGCGGCTATGCCGTGGCCGATGCGCAGGTCGGCTACCGCTTCAACAGGAACCTGTCGCTGACGCTCGACGTGCACAACCTGTTCGATCGCGTCTACTACGCGCGGCTGCCTTCGCGCTTCTACAGCGTGTATGGCGATCCGCGCAATGTGCGGCTGACCTTGCGCGCGAGCTATTGAGGTCGCGCGCGGATCCGGTGCACGGGACGGCGCAGAATGCCGGGCTTCCGATCGCAGCCGATTCCCCGCTTTTCCATGCACGACCGCTTCCTCGACGACATCCGCCGCAACCCGAACAACCGCGCCATCCTCGAGCGCTGGGATGCGCTGGCCCTGCCCGACGGCTGGCTGGTCGCGGGTTGCCTGTTCCAGACCGTCTGGAACCTGCGCTCGGGCGACGCGCCGGAAGCGCGGATCAAGGACTACGACCTGTTCTACTTCGATGCCGAGGACCTGAGCCAGGCCGGCGAGGCGCGCGTGCAGGCGCGTGCCGATGCGCTGCTCGGCGACCTGGGCATCGAGGTCGAGGTGGCGAACCAGGCGCGCGTGCATCTCTGGTACGAGTCGCACTTCGGCGAGCGCTACGACGCATTGCACAGCGCGCGCGACGGCATCGACCGCTTCCTCGTGCCCGCCACCTGCGTCGGCGTGCGGCCCGGCGAGCTCTATGCGCCGAACGGGCTGCAACTGTTGTACGAGGGCGTGCTCACGATGAATCCGCTGGTGCCGCACCGCGAACTGTTCGAGCGCAAGGCGGCCTCGTATCGCGCACGCTGGCCTTGGCTTCGCATCGAGCCCTGAGCGATGCGCTAACATGCGGCCCGCGGTTGCAAGCCGCGCCCGGGCCCGCGGGAAGGGTTGAACCCACTTGCCTTCGCACGCTGAGCAACCAGCAGTCCTTTGTGCAGCCGAATTTGCGGGTCTTCGGCGTCGATGCACGGAGGTTCCTGTGAAGCGCATCCCCCCTCGGCCCGACCTGGGCCATCTCAAGAAGCAAGCCAAGACGCTGCTGTCGTCCTACCGCCAGGGCGACGCGGCGGCCATCGCGCAGTTCCGCGCGCACCTGCCGGCCGCGGCCGCAAGGAGCGACGCGGCCATCGCCGCGATGGACCTGCGATTGCACGACGCGCAGTCGTGCATCGCGCGCGAGTACGGCTTCGTCTCCTGGACCGACCTGCAGGGCTTCGTGCTCGCGCGCCAGGCCGCCGTGGCTGATCCCGCGAGGGCGCTGCGGCACTGGCTGGCCCTGGTCTATGCGGGCGACGTGGCCGGCGGCAACAACGCAGCGCGGCCCGCGGTGGCCGAGCGATTGCTCGCCGAGACGCCGCAGTTGCTCGGCGACGATCCCTGGCTGGCCTGCGCCGTCGGCGACGAGGCCGCGTTGCGCGCCGCGATCGCGCGCGATCCCTCATGGGTGCATCGCGCGGGCGGGCCGCTGAAGCTGCCGCCGCTGGTGGCCGTCACGCACTCGGCCTTCCTGCAATTGCCGGCGTACCGCGACCGCATGCGCGCCTGCGTGCGCCTGCTGCTCGAGGCCGGCGCGGATGCCGACCAGTCCATCGGCAACCGCTGGCCGCCCGCCTCGCTGGCCACGCCGAACGAGGACGAGCGGCTCACGGCGCTGTACGGCGCGGCCGGCCAGCAACGCGATCCGCAAACCACGCGGCTGCTGCTCGATGCCGGCGCCGATCCCGACGACAACGAGTCGCTCTACCACTCGCTCGAGAACCGCGCCTGCACCGCGCTGCTGCTCGCGGCGGGCGCGCGCGTGACCGGCACCAACGCGCTCTACCGCGTGCTCGACCTCGACGATGTCGAGGCGCTGAAGCTGTTGCTCGCGCATGGCGGCGATCCCAATGAGAGCGCCGGCAGCGCGCCTACCAATGAGTGGGGCACGCCGTTGCTGTGGGCGATTCGCCGTCGCCGTTCGCCGGCCCACATCGAGGCCCTGCTGGCCGCGGGTGCCGATACCTCGGCGCGCACGCGCGAGGGCATCGATGCGCGCACGCTGGCGTTGCGCTTCGGGCTGGTGGAGGTGGCGCGCCTGCTCGAAGGCACCGGTGGCGAGGCACAGGACGCGCCGCAGGAAGCCTTCATCGCGGCCTGCGCGCGCGCCGACGAACCGGCCGCCCGCGCGCTGCAGGCCGCGCATCCCGGCCTCGTCGACACGCTGTCGGAATCGCAGCTTCGCCTCCTGTCCGAACTCGCGGCGCAGGAAGGCTGCGGCGATGCGGTGCGGACCATGGTGCGCTGCGGCTGGCCGATCGCCGCGCGCGGCGGCGACTGGGATGCCTCGGCGCTGAACCAGGCCGTGTTCCGTGGCGATGCCGCGCTCGCGCGTTTCCTGCTCGAGCACGGCGCGAGCTGGACCGAGAAGCACGGCTATGGCGACAACGCCATCGGCTCGCTGTCATGGGCCTCGTACAACCAGCCCGTCGAGGGCGGCGATTGGCTGGGTTGCGCCGAGGCCCTGGTCGCGCATGGCATGCCGACCGCGCAACCCGATCCGGCCAGTGCCGATACGGTGCTGATCGACGGGACGCGCAAGGCATTCTCGGAAGAGGTCACGGAATTCCTGCTCGCCGCGACGCCCGGATGAGTGACGGAGATCGGGAACGAGATGGCCCTTTCCGAAAGAGCGGCTATTGGAAATTTCTTACACCCGATAGCTCGCTGAAATAGATTTCGCGTGCGAATGCCAGAGGCAATTGCACGCAATTTCACCGGAATTCGTAGCTATACGTTTGTCCTCATCGAAGGCGCGAGCCAGCGGTATTCGAAGGGCCGTTGCAAGAAAAAGTAAGGTGCAAATCCAATATCGGAAATCGACACTGCGATTCCCCAATTGGGGTCAACTCAAAGGAGATTCGTGATGTCGACTAAACCTGGCTTCTACACAATCATCTCGTTTGTCGGTGGCGGTATCCGTGGTCTGCTCTCGGCCACCATCCTGCAGCGCCTGTACAACGCCGACACGGCGCTGCTGGACCAGACCAAGATGTTCGCGGGCTGCTCGACCGGCGCGATCATCAGCAGCGAATTGCTGGCGGGCAAGAAGCCCGAGCATCTGATCAAGCTGTTCACCGGCAAGGAATTGAGTTTCTACAACGCCATGAATCCCGATCCGAGAAAGCCCGCCTACTCGATCGACGAGGTGCTGGCCAGCCAGGAGGAGCTCCATGGCACGACACCGATCGCCAATGCGCGGCACGACGTGTTGCTCGTCTCGTTCAATGTCGGCGGCGTCGAGCCGGACCAGCATGACGGCAAGATGATGCCCACCCCGTGGAAGCCGATGATGTTCACCAACATGCTCGGCACGGAGCGGGACAGGCTCGACGGCCTCGAGGGCAATGCCGAGACCCTGATCGCGCATGCGGCGACCTCGAGCGGCGCCATGCCGGGGCAGCTCGGCTCGATGAACGGCAATGTCGATGGCGCCTTCTTCAACCACGACCCCACGGTCGCCGCGATCGCCCTCGCGGTGCGCAACGGCTATACGCTCGACCAGATCGCCGCGATCACGATCGGAACCGGCTACATGCCCTACTGGCTGCAGAGCGATACCCACGACTGGGGCGCCTCGCAGTGGATGAATGGCGACGGCAACCCCTTCGACAACATCACGCCCTTCCTCATGAACCAGAAGGGCGCGTCGCCGGTGCTGGACATGAGCCTCAACGGGACTTCCACGGAGCTCATGCCGAACATCGCCAAGATGCTGCTGGGCGACCGCTACGTGAACCTCAATCCGAGGCTGCCGTGCTTCATTCCCGAGAACTCGACCAACGACCAGGCGCTCTCGCTGCTGCAGCGCCATGGCAACAGCGTGGACATCACGGGCGCGCTGGCGCTGATCGATGCCTACTGGAAGCGGGACGTGGTGGCGTCAGGCCCGGCCGTGGGCCGCTCTTCGTCGGCGCCCGCGAAGACGGCGGCGCAGAAGGCCAGCCACATCGATCCGCTGAAGACGGAGTTCTTCATCCGCCACAAGGGCAACATCGTTCGCGTGCTCGACATCAAGGACGCATCGAGTGCGTCCGGGGCGCAGGTCATCGCCTACAGCCGCAAACCCATGACGGACCCGAGCGTGAAGAACCAGCTCTGGAAGTTCGTGCCCTCCACCGAAAAGGACTGGTGGTACCTGGAGACGGCGATGGGAACGGGCTTCGTCATGACGTTGTCGGGCGGCGATACCGGCGTCGCGCCGAAGCTGATCGTCCAGGCGCGCCAGGACGCCGCACGGGACCGCCAGCTCTGGAGCCTGGTGTCGACCGAGGAGCTCGGCTACTTCTTCATCCAGAACAAGGCCGCGCCCGCCGACGTGCCGAGCGTGAATCCGGACTCGTACGTGCCCATCTGCATCGGCGTCGAGATCGACCACACCGAGGACTGCTACGGGGTGCCGCTGGACTACGAGCACGACACGCCGATGGCGTTCTGCTTCCTGCCGCCGGGCGACCAGCAGCTGTCGGCCGCTCGCTAGCGCGAGCGGGGTGCTGGCGGGTTCAGCCCTCCAGCACCTGCCGCACCTTCACCGCCAGCGCCTCCAGCGTGAACGGCTTCCCGATCAGCTCCACCCCCGCGTCGAGCACCCCGTTGTGCACCACCGCGTTGCGCGTGTAGCCAGTGGTGAACAGGATCTTCACCGCGGGCCAGCGGCGGCGCACTTCCTCGGCGAGCCTGGCGCCGTTGACCTCGGGCATGACGACGTCGGTGAACAGCAGCGCGATCTCGGGATGGGCCTCGAGCTGGCGCAGGGCGGCGGCGGCGCCGTCGGCCTCGAGCACGCGGTAGCCGAGCTCGGTCAGCGCGTCGACGCTGAACTGCCGCACGGCCGGCTCGTCCTCCACCACCAGCACCACCTCCTGCATCTCGCCGAGCGGCACCTCGTCGGCGCGCTCGGCATCGGGATCGTCCCCCCCGGCGCCGGCGAAGCGCGGCAGGTAGACCTTGACGGTGGTGCCATGGCCGACCTCCGAATAGATCTTGACGTGGCCGCCGGTCTGCTTGACGAAGCCGTAGACCTGGCTCAGGCCGAGGCCGGTGCCCTTGCCGACGCCCTTGGTGGTGAAGAAGGGGTCGAAGGCCTTGGCGATGACCTCCTCGCTCATGCCCATGCCGGTGTCGGTCACGGCGATCATCACGTACTGCCCCGAGGGCACGCCCAGGTGGGTGGTCGCATAGTGGCCGTCGAGGTGGGCGTTCTGGGTCTCGATGGTGAGGCGGCCGCCCTCGGGCATGGCGTCGCGCGCGTTCACCGCGAGGTTGAGGATGACGTTCTCGAGCTGGTTCGGGTCGGCGTGCGCGCGCCACAGGCCGCCGGCCAGCACGGTCTCGAGCTGAACCTCGGCGCCGAGCGCGCGGCGCAGCAGGTCGGACATGCCGGCCACCAGCTTGTTGGCGTCGATGGCCTCGGGCCGCAGCGGCTGCTGGCGCGAGAAGGCGAGCAGCCGCTGGGTCAGCACGGCGGCGCGGCGCGCGCCGTCCATGGCCGACTCGGTGTAGCGCTGGGCGCGCGGGTCGCTGTCGCCCATGCGGCGCTTGAGCAGCTCGAGCGAGCCCATGACCACGGCCAGCATGTTGTTGAAGTCGTGCGCGATGCCGCCGGTGAGCTGGCCCACGGCCTCCATCTTCTGCGACTGGTGCAGCCGCTCGTGCGCGAGTTCGAGCTCGGCGGTGCGCGCCTTCACGCGCTCCTCGAGCTGGGTGTTGGCATGCTGCACGGCATCGAACAGCCGCGCGTTGTCGATCGCGATCGCGGCCTGCGCGGCCAGGCCGACCATCACGCGTTCCGAGCGTTCGCTGAACATGCCGGTCTGCACATGGCCGAAGAACAGCCCGCCGATGACCTCGCCCGAGCGCGAGACCACCGGCACCGCGAGGTAGCTGCGCACTGGCAGGTGGCCGCGGGGCATGCCCTTGTTGGGCGGGTTCTGCGCATAGCGCGGGTCCGCGAGGATGTCGTCGGAGCGGATCACGCCCTCGCCGCGGAAGGTGGGCGCGAAGACGGGCGTGGCGCGCGGCATGCCGAAGTTCTCGAAGGCGGCGCGGTCGGCGCCCGAGAGCGAATAGAGCATGTAGCGCTCGCCGGCCTCGTCGAGCACGTTGTAGAAGAAGGCGCCGAAGCTCGCGCCCGTGAGCTCCACGCCCGCATCGACCACGTGCTGCACCAGCTTCTGCAGGTCGAGCTCGGCCGCGATCTGCGCGCCGGTGGCGTTGATGATCTCCAGCGTCTGGGTCTCCATCGCGAGCCGGTCGCGGCTGTCGCGCAGCCGCGCCTCGACGCGCGCGCGCTCGGCCGCGTCCCAGGTGCGCTCGGCGGTCAACTCGGCCAGTTCGATCTCGTTGGGCATCCACGGCCTGGGCGCGGCTTCGTGCAGGTAGAAGACAGCCCGCAGCGCGCCCGCGCGCAGCAGCGGCACCACGACCAGCGCGCGCGTGCCGATGCTTTCCCAGGTGTCGGCATACGCGCCGCCCGCGCGCGCATCGGCGCGGAAGTCCGCGATGACGAGGGTGCGCCCGGCCTTGAGCTCGGCCACCACCTCGGGGCCGAAGCCGTCGAGCACGCGCGATTCGCCCGCGAGGCTGGGCAGGGCGCCGGCGCTCCAGTCGCGTGCCACGGTCACGTTCTTCTGCGTGGCATCGACCACGCCATAACCCGCGCGCCCCACCGCGAGATGGCGGCCCAGCAGCTCGGCGGCGGCGCTCGTCACCGCCACCGGGTCGGCGAGGTCGCGCACCGTGTCGCTGAGCTTGAGCAGGAAGCGCTCGCGCTCCTCCACCGATTTGCGCTCCGAGATGTCGCGGTAGAAGATCGCGAGCCCGTCGCCCGAGGGGTAGGCGCGCATCTCGATCCAGGCGCTGCGGCCGCTGGGCCAGGTGTAGAAGTGCTCGATCTCGACGCGCCGGCGCTCGCCCATCGCCTGGCGATAGAGCTGGCCGAAGGCGCTCTCGAAGGTGCCGGGCCAGGCCTCCCACAGGGTGCGACCGATGATCTCCTCGCGCGAGCGCGTCTCCAGCCGCATGCCCTCGGCGTTGATGGCCAGCACGCGGTAGCCGGCATCGACCAGCACGAAGCCCTCGGCCATGCCCTCGAGCACGCCGCTGGCGCGCGCTTCGCTCTCGCGCAGCGCGGCTTCGGCGCGGATGCGCTCGGTGGTCTCGATGACGATCGCCAGCACGCCGGCGGGGCGGCCGCTCTCGTCGAGCACCGGGGAGTAGTCGAGGTTCATCCACACCGGCTCGGGTTTGCCGTGTCGATGCAGCACCAGCTCCTGGTCCTTGAAGGCGAGGGTGCCGCCGGCCAGGCCGACCTTCATCACGTGGTCGTTGAAGTCCGCCACCTCGGGCCAGCCCTGGCGCACCTCGGAGCCCAGCAGCTGCGGATGGCGGCCGCCCGCGAACACCGAGTAGGCGTCGTTGTAGATCATGAAGCCGGGCTCGCCCCACAGCATCACGATCGGCACCGGCGAGCGCAGCAGCAGGCTGGTCGCGGTCCGCAGGCTCTGCGGCCAGGTGGCGATCGGCCCGAGCGAGGTGCGCTCCCAGGGGAAGTCGCGCACCAGGCGGCCCAGCTCGCCGCCGCCCTCGAGGAAGGCCAGGTGCGCGCGTTCCCCTTCGTCGTCCGTTCGCTGCGTGTTGCCGGAACCGTCCACCATTGCCTGCGCCTTTCGTGGGCGAGCCGCAGCCTCGCCGTCGCCGCCGCCTCGTCGGGCGGAATAGCCGGCAAATATAGAGGGGCGCGGTGCCGGCGGGAAGTCAGCGGGTTTCAGGCCCGGCCGAGGGCGGACGCTGACAGGACGGGAGCCTGTCCGCCACGCGCGCCGTTCAGCGCTGCGACTTGCGCAATCGGTGGATCAGGAACGCCTCGAGCAATTCGGCCGCCTTGCGCCCCGGCAGCGGCGCGGTGGCCAGCCAGGCCTCTGACTCGGGCAGCGCGGGCAGGCCTTCCTTGGCGCCGAGGATGCGCAGCCGCTTGGAGATCGTGGCCTCGCGGAACACGCCCACCGCGATGCCGGCGCGCACCGCGGCCTCGAGGCCGGTGACCGTGGTGCTGGTGTAGGCGATGCGCCAGGGGATGCCGGCGCGGTCGAGCGCATGGGTGGCCCAGTCGCGCAGCATCGCGCCCTCGGGATTGAGCGCCAGCGGCAGCGGCCGCTGCAGGTGCGTCGACGAGCCCGGCGCGGCGGCCCAGACGATGCGCGACTTCGACAGCGGCAGCCCCTCGCCCGAACCGACCGGGCCGATGCCGATGACCATGTCGTAGCGCGCGCCCAGCTCGGCGTGCATCAGCGACGACACGCCATGCTGCAGCTCGACGTGGATGCGCGGATGCAGCCGGCAGAACTCGGCGATCAGCGCCGGCAGCACGCGCGTGGCGTAGTGCTCGATCGATCCCAGGCGCACGCTGCCCGAGACCTCCTGCGCATCGACGTCGCGAAACAGCTGGTCGTTGAGCCGCAGCATCTGGCGCGCCAGCGGCAGCAGCTGCAGGCCCTCGGCCGTGGGCACCAGCTTGCGGCTGCCGCGCTCCACCAGCTGCACGCCGAGCTGCTCCTCGAGCCGGCGCATCTGCATGCTGACCGCCGACTGCGTGCGCGACAGCGCCTTGGCCGCGGTGGTGAAGCTGCCGATGCGCACCAGCGTGTCGAACACGCGCAGCAGGTCGATGTCGGCCGTGTGGCTGCGCGGGGCGGGGGTGTTCGGGGTCGGCATGGGGCCTCGATTCAATCACGGAACGTGATGGAAGCGATCATCAAACATCACGTTCCGAGCTGAATCGCGGGTCAAGAATGAGGCCTCACGGGACCTCATGAGCCCGAACAGGAGACCGCATCCATGCCTCACCCCTCGTCCTTCTCGCCGCCGCGGCGGCGCCTGCTGCAGGGCGCGCTCGCGGCCTCGGTCGTGCCCGCCTGGGTGCGGCCGGCGCGGGCCGCGGCGCCCTGGCCGCAGAAGCCCGTGCGGCTGGTCGTCGGCTTTCCGCCGGGTTCCTCGCCCGACGCCCTGGCGCGCACCGTCGCCGATCCGCTGGCGCAGGCGCTGGGCCAGGCGGTGATCGTCGAGAACAAGGTCGGCGCCGCCGGCACCATCGGCGTGACCGCGGTGGCCCGGGCCACCGATGGCCACACCATCGGCCTGACCGGCAACGGCCCGCTGACCACCGCGAAGCTGCTCAACCCCGCCGTGCCCTACGACGTGGCGCGCGACCTGCGCCCGATCTCGCTGGTGGGCAGCAGCCCCTTCGTGCTGGCCGGCAGCACCGACATGCCCGCCACCGATCTGCGCGGCCTGCTGGCCCATGCCAGGTCGCGCGGCGACCGGCTCAGCTACGGCTCGGTCGGGCCGGGCTCGGGCTCGCACCTGGCGATGGAGCTGCTCAAGACGCTGAGCGGCATCCAGGCGGTGCACGTGCCGTTTCCGGGCTTTCCGCAGGTGGCGACCGCGCTGATGGGCCAGCAGATCGACCTGTCGTTCATGATCCCGTCGATCGCCGTGCCGCAGGCGCGCAACGGGCGGCTGCGGCTCTATGGCGTCAGCACCGCGGCGCCGTTCCCGGCCTTCGCGGACCTGCCGCCGCTGCAGTCGGCGCTGGCGGCCGGCCAGTCCTTCGATGTGGCCTCGTGGAACGCGATCTTCGGCCCCGCGAGCCTGCCGGCGCCGGTGGCGCAGCGGCTGTCGGAAGAGATCGCGCGCATCCTCAAGGCGCCCGAGGTGCGGCAGCGGCTGTTCGACCAGGGCTGGCAGGCGCTGGGCACCGCGCCCGAGGCGCTGACGCGCACCATCGCCCAGGACACGGCGATGTGGGGCGGCGTGATCCAGCGCACCGGCGTGCGCGGCGAATGAGGGGCCGCGCATGAAACGCCGACACCTCCTCTCGGGCGCGGCCGGCATCGCCGGTGCCGGGCTCGCATCGGCCGCCCTCGCGCAGCCGGCGCGCGCGGCCCAGCCCTCGACCTTCGTGCTCGTGCATGGCGCCTGGCACGGCGGCTGGTGCTGGTCGCGCGTGGCGGCGCGGCTGCGCGAACGCGGCCACGCGGTGTACACGCCCACGCTCACCGGCCTCGGCGAGCGGCGCCACCTGATCTCGCCGCAGATCAATCTCGACACGCACGTGGAAGACGTCGTCAACCTGCTGCAGTTCGAGGAGCTCGAGCGCGTGGTGCTGGTGGGCCACAGCTATGCGGGCATCGTGATCTCGGGCGTGGCCGACCGCGTGCCGCAGCGGCTGCGCCAGCTCGTCTACCTCGATGCCTTGCTGCTCGAGCCCGGCAAGAGCCTGTTCTCGGACTTCCCGCCGGCCGTGGTCGAGCAGCGCTTGAAGGCCATCCGCGAGACGGGCGGCGGCGTGGGCGCCGCCGCCGCGCTGCCACCCGCGGCCTTCGGCGTGAAGGACCCGGCCGACGCGGCCTGGGTCGCGCGCCACCTCACGCCGCAGCCCGTGGGCACCTACCTGCAGCCGCTGCTGCTGAAGGCGCCGCTGGGCAACGGCCTGCCCAAGACCTACATCGAGTGCACGGGCGACCCGATCGCCACGCTCGAACCCACCAAGGCGCGCGTGCGCGCCGATGCCGGCTGGCAACTGCGCACGCTGGCCACCGGGCACGACGCCATGGTCACCGCGCCCGCCGCGCTGACCGAACTGCTGACCGATCTCGCGGCCTCGGCCGCTTCGTCCTCCTGATTGACCTGAATGAAAGCCTCGCGATGGGAACCCTGACCCCCGAAGAACGCCATTTTTTCCGCTCCGACGTGCATGCGCGCCAGGGCGAGCGCCGCACGCGCCAGCCGCACGGCCACATCACCGAGCCGGCGCGCCAGGTGCCGGTGCACGAGCGCTGCGACGTGCTGGTGCTTGGCGGCGGCCCGTCGGGCGTGGCGGCCGCCGTGGCGGCGGCACGCAGCGGCGCGCGCACCGTGCTGCTCGAGCGCTACAACCACCTGGGCGGCCTGTCGACCGGCGGCCTCGTGATCTGGATCGACCGCATGACCGACTGGTCGGGCCGGCACGTGATCCAGGGCCTGGCGGCCGAGTTCATGGACCGCCTGGGCCGCGAGGCCGTGGCGGGCCCGCCGCGCGAGGACTGGGGTTCGCGCGACGCGGCCAAGGCCGAGCACTGGTCGCTGCGCACCGCGGCCTTCCATGGCGTGGTGACCCATTCGCCGACCATCGACCCCGAGATGCTCAAGGGCGTGTATCACCAGATGGTGCGCGAGGCCGGCGTCGACCTGATCCTGCATGGCTGGATGGTCGCGCCGATCGCCGAGGCCGGGCGCGTGACCGGCGCCGTGTTCGAGAGCAAGCAGGGCCGGCGCGCCATCCTCGCGCGCGTGGTGGTCGACACCACGGGCGAGGGCGACCTCTACGCCGCCGCAGGCGCGGCCTTCTCGTCCGACATCGACGCGCACGACATCCACCACTGCATCAACACCTCGTGGCTGTTCGCGGGCGTCGACATGCGGCGCTGGCTCGACTTCCGCGCGCACCAGCCGCAGGCCTACTCGGCGCTGCTGGCGCGGGGGCGCGAGACGCTGGGCAGCTTCGAGAAGCCCATCGTCTCCTGGCGCGACGACGTCGCCACCTTCCTCGGTCCGCGCAAGTCGGGCTTCAGCGCGCTCGACGTCGACGAGATGACGCAGGTCGAATGGGAGTCGCGCCGCAGCATGGCCGAGCACCTGGCTTTCTACCGCGCGCATGCGCCGGGCTTCGAGCAGGCCTGGACTATGCTGATGGCGCCGCAGATCGGCACCCGGCATGGCCGGCGACTCGCGGGCGTCAAGAGCGTGCGGCGCGCGGACTGGGACGCGGGCGCGGTCGAGGCCGACGAGATCGGCATCAGCCCCAGTCCTTCGCCGAAATTCCCGAACATCTCGGTGCCCTACGGCGCGCTGGTGCCCGAGCGGCTCGACGGCGTGCTCGCCGCGGGCAAGCACATCTCGTGCGACACCAACTCGCACGGCTTCATGCGCGAGATCCCGCAATGCTGGCTCACGGGTCAGGCGGCCGGCACCGCGGCCGCGCTGGCGGCCGACGCGGGCGTGCTGCCGCGCGAGGTCGACGTGAACCGGCTGCAGGCGCTGCTGATCGCGCAGGGCGTGCCGCTGCGCCAGACCACGCCGGTGGCAACGGAAGCGCAGGCGACCGCATGAGCTTCCGGCTCGCACTGGCCCATCTCGGCATGCTCGATGCGACGCCGCCGCGGCTGCTCGAGGCCGCGCATGCGGCGGGCTTCGCGGGTGTCGGCATCCGCCTGCTGCCCGCGCGTCTCGGCGAGGCGCCATTCCCGATGGCCGTGGGCGGCGCGATGCTGCGCGAAACGCTGGCGCGGCTGAGCGGCCTGGGCATGGCGGTGCACGACATCGAGATCGCGCGCATCAAGCCGGACTTCGATGCCGCGGCCCTGGCCAGCGTGCTCGAATCGGCGCAGGCGCTGGGCGCGCGCTGCCTCATGGTCAATGTCGACGATGCCGACCTCGCGCGCGCCGCCGACGGCATCGCCGCGCTGGCCGAACGGGCGCGGCCGCACGGGCTGTCGCTCGGCGTGGAGTTCATGGTCTACACCGCCGCGCGCAGCCTGGCCGATGCGCAGCGGCTGGTGGCCGCGGTGCCGGCGTCCGATGCACGCATCGTGGTCGATGCCTTGCACTTCTGCCGTGCCGGCTGCCAGCCTGCGCAGATGCATGCCGAGCGCATCGACCACGGCTTCATGCAGATCAACGACGCGCCCGCGCAGCGCCACCCGGGCCTCTCGCCCGCCGAGGAGGGCCGGGCCCACCGGCTGTTTCCGGGCGAGGGCGCGCTGCCGCTGGCCGCGCTGCTCGCCTCCCTGGCCGGCGATGCGCTGCTGTCGGTCGAGGCGCCCAGCGCCATCCGCATGGCCACGATGGATCCGCAGGCGCGCGCCGCGGCCGCCTATCGCGCCACCACGTCATTCCTGCAACGAAACGGCTTCGCCCATGCCTGACAACACCCTCGACTGGAACGGCCTCAAGCTCGACGGCAGCACCGCCGTGCTCGGCATCATCGGCGACCCGATCGCGCAGGTGAAGGCGCCGCTGCCGCTGACGCAGCGCCTGCAGCGGCGCGGCCTCAACGCCGTGCTGGTGCCGCTGCATGTGCGCGCCGACGACGTGGCATCGCTGCTGCAGAGCTTGCACGCGGTGCGCAACCTCGCGGGCATCGTCGTCACCGTGCCGCACAAGCAGCAGGTGGCGGCATTGCCGATCGAGCTGCTGCGTGCGGCGCGCGAAGCCCGCGCCGTGAACGTGCTGCGCCGCCATGGCCAGGGCTGGCAGGGCGAGCTGCTCGATGGCGCCGGCTTTCTCGCGGGCCTGGTGCGCAACGGCTTCGAGGTGCGGGGCCGCAGCGTCGGCCTCGCGGGCGCCGGTGGCGCGGGCAATGCGATCGCCTTCGCGCTCGCCGCCGCGGGTGCCGCCTCCATCGACATCCGCGATGCCGACGATGCGAAGCGCGCCGATCTCGTCGCGCGACTGCGCGCGCTCGGCTGCAACGCCGGCGCATGGGATGGCGAGAGCCCGCGCGACCTGCTCGTCAACGCCACGCCCGCCGGCATGCGCGCGGACGATCCGCTGCCGATCGCGCCCTCGGCGATCCGCGCGGGCCAGGCGGTGGCCGACGTGATCATGGAGCCGCCCACCACCGCGCTGCTCGCGCTCGCCGAATCCACGGGCGCGCGCATCGTCCATGGCCGCCACATGATGAACGAGCAGCTCGAGGCCATGGCCGATTTCTTCGCCGAGGTGCTGCGATGAGCGCGCCTTTCTTCCCCGGTTTCGAGGCGCGCAGCATCGAACTCGGCGATGCGCGGATCCACGTCGAAGTCGGCGGCAGCGGACCGCCTTTGCTGCTCTTGCATGGCTACCCGCAGACGCATGTGGCCTGGCACCGCGTCGTGCCCGTGCTCGCGCGGCATTTCACCGTGGTCGCGCCCGACCTGCGCGGCTATGGCGACAGCACCGGGCCCGCCGGCGATCCGCTGCATCTGAACCACTGCAAGCGCACGCTGGCCGCCGACAAGCTCGCGCTGATGCGCGCGCTGGGCTTCGAGCGCTTCGCCGTCATGGCCCACGACCGTGGCGCGCGCGTGGGCTACCGGCTCGCGCTCGACACGCCCGAGGCCGTGCGCTGCTTCGTCTCGCTCACCGTGATCCCCACCGAGGAGATGTGGAAGCGCGCCGGCATGGCCTTCGGGCTCAAGGCCTTCCACTGGTACCTGTTCGCGCAGCCCTTCGACCTGCCCGAGCGCATGCTGCGCGCCGATCCCGCCTACTACCTCGACTGGACCCTGCGCAACATGGTGCAGAAGGTCGACGCCGTCACGCCCGAGGCGCTGGCCGAGTACCACCGCGCCTTCGCGAAGGAATCGGTGCGCCACGCGATGCTCGAGGACTACCGCGCCGCCGCCTCGATCGACCTGCGGCACGACCGCGAGGACCTCGCGGCCGGCCGCCGCCTGGCCTGCCCGGTGCAGGTGCTGTGGAGCGCGTCGAACACCGCGCGGCCCGATCCGGCCGAAGTCTGGAAGACCTGGGCCGACACGGTGGAGGGCGGCACCGTCGACTGCGGCCACCTGATGGCCGAGGAGGCGCCCGACGAGGTGTTGGCACACGTGCTGCCGTTCCTGCGGCGCCATGCCTGAATGGCCGTACCCGGATTCACGAAGGAGAAGAAGACCATGAGAGACAGAACCCTGCGTTCGCGCCTGCTGGCGCCGCTGTGCATCGCGCTGGCGCTGCTGCAGTCCACCCTTGCGCACGCGCAACCCCAGCCACCCGTGCGCCTGAGCGGCCTGCAGGACGCGACGCTCACTCGCCAGCAGGAGTTCTTTCCATCGACCGCGTTCGAGACCGTGCATGCGGGCGGCTGCGGCGTGATGGAGGGCATCGCCACCGCATCGGATGGCAGCGTCTATTTCACCGAGATCACGCGTTCGGTCGGCTGCAGCGACGCCAGGGGCGTGCAGGGTGGCCGCATCTGGGTGATTCCGCCGGGTGGCCGGCCACGCGTGTTCCGCGAGCCCAGCAACATGGCCGCGGGCCTGGCCATCGACGCGCAGGACCGCCTGGTGGCGGCCGAGGGCGCCGACTTCGGCGGCCGCCGTGTGTCGGTCACCGACCTGCGCAGCGGCGACTACCGCGTGGTCGCCTACTTCCACGACAACCGGCAGCTCAATGCGCCCAACGACGTGGCCATCGACCGCGCGGGCCGCATCTATTTCTCCGACCTGCGGCTGTTCGGCCCCGAGACCATCGAGCAGCGCATCCATGCCGTCTACCGGCTCGACCCGCCGGCCGCTGGCAGCGGCGCCAAGGGCCTGTGGCCCATCGTCCGCATCCTCGGCGACAACGCCAAGGTCAACGGCGTCGAGCTCTCGCCCGACGGGCGCACGCTCTACGCGGGCCTGTGCGACCCCGGTACCAACGCGCTCGGCGAGCAGGGCCCGGCCCCGCTCGACCGCACCGGTTCGGGTGGCCTGCTGGCCTATGCGCTCGATGCCGCGGGCAATCCCGGCGCGCCGCGCGTGCTGCTCGACCTCGAGAAGGCCGGCTGCGTCGACGGCATGGCCACCGACACCGAGGGCAACGTCTACCTCGCGCTGCCGTCCTCGCCCGGCGGGCCGGGCCTCTACGTGCTCACGCCCGCGGGCCAGCTGGTGGCGCGGCTCGTGCTGCCGAACCGCGAGAGCCCGGTGAACGTGGGCTTCGGCCGCGGCGCCGAGGCGAACATGCTGTACGTGGCGACAGTGGGCGTGGGCAAGGTCTACCGGTTGCGCGTGGGCAAGAACGGGTCGGTGCCCGGACCTTGAGGCTCCGGGGCGATCAAGGCTGCATTCCCACCAGCCGCAGCAGATTGCCGCGCGCCACCAGCGCGCGTGCATCGGGACTGAGCTGCACCAGGAAGTTCTGCACGCTCGCGAACTTCATCGTCTCGGTGTCGGCCGAGCGGTGGCTCGCGTCGGTGCCGATCAGGAAGCGGTGCGGCTGCGCCTCGATCAGCGCGAGCCATTCGGGCCAGACGTTCTGGCCGTCGCGCAGCACGGTGTAGTCGGGCGAGCGCGGATGGCGCGGCCAGGTGCGCGCACTGAGTTCGTAGTGCAGATTCGGATGTCGATCGAGCAGTCGCCGCGCGAGGAACAGCGGCGTGTAGCCGCCGTGGGCCCAGATCACGGGCACGTCGGGGAAGCGCTCGAGCATCTGCTGCAACTCGGCCATGCGCGTGATTTCCACATGCACCATCACCGGCAGCCGGTACTTGCGTGCGAGCACCATGATGCCGGTCATGGTCGCGCCGGTCGGGCTGTAGTCGGTCTCAGCGAAGCCCGAAGCCGGGAAGTGCGACGCCGAGATCTCGCCGATGCCCCTGTAGAGCCCGGTGGCCAGCAGCGCGTCGAGCTGCGCGAGCAGGGCCGGATCGTCGGCGCTCCAGCCGGGGCGGTAGATGCTGCGCTCGGGCGAGATCGAGGCGAAGGGGATCAGCCGGTCGGGATGGCGCTTCGCGGCCTCGGCCACCGATTCGTTGCTGCTGCGCCCGCCCCAGAACACCACGGCATGCGTCGCTCCCCAGCGGTCCATCAGCGCGAGCTGCATCGCGAGGTCGTTGAGATGCACGTGCGCGTCGGCGAAGGGGATCGTGGGCACGGCGGGCGATGGCGAGCTCTGCGGCCAGGCGGGCAGGGCCGCGGCCCACAGCAGGCTTGCGTGCAGGCAGAGCGCGCGTGCCAGGCGGGGCAGTCGTTGGCGATCGATCCGATCCATGGTGTTTCCTCGTGCAGCAGGGAGGAGTTTCCCGGGGGAAGACGTTCCTCGACTCGAAGTCCTCAAGACGAACGAGGTCCGGCGTTTTTCAAGCCTCGAAGCCCGCGGTGCGCCAGAATCCCGAACCGATCCCGATCGACTCCCCGCCGCCATGCACCGCACCGTTGCCCTGCTCGTTTTCTCCGGCGTCCAGTCGCTCGACGTCAGCGGCCCGATGGACGTGTTCTCGGAAGCCAACCGTTTCCTGCCGAGCGAGGACCACTACCGGCTCGAGACCATCGGCGTGGAGCACGGCACCATGCCGTGCTCGAACGGCCTCTCGCTGCAGGCGCACCGCCACTATGCCGAGGTCGACGATGCCTTCGACCTGCTGCTGGTGGCCGGCGGCCCGGCGCTGGTGCGGCAGCATTTCGATCCGGCGCTGTACCGCTGGCTCGAGGCCGCGAGCGCGCGGGCCGCGAGCTTCGGCTCGATCTGCAGCGGCGCCTTCATCCTCGCGCGTGCCGGCCTGCTGAATGGCCGCACCGTCACCACGCACTGGAACGACGCGGCGGCGCTGGCCAGCCTGTGCCCGAGCGCGCGCGTCGAATCGAACCGGCTCTTCAACCAGGACGGCAAGCTCTACACCTCGGCCGGCGTCACGGCCGGCATCGACCTGTCGCTGCATCTGCTCGCGCAGCACCACGGCAGCGAGGTGGCGCTGCACGTGGCCCGGCGGCTCGTGGTGTTCACGCAGCGCGCGGGCGGACAGTCGCAGTTCAGTCCCTTCCTCACGCCGCGGCTGGAGCCGGCCTCGCCGGTCGCGCAGGTGCAGCAGTACGTGATGGCGCACCTCGGCGACGAACTCACGGTGGCGGTGCTGGCGCGGGTCGCGCACATGAGCGAGCGCAGCTTCGCGCGCACCTTCGCGCGCGACGCGAAGCTCACGCCGGCCGAGTTCGTCGAGAGCGCGCGGCTCGACGCGGCGCGCGTGATGCTCGAGAACGGCCAGGCGCCGATGAAGACCGTGGCCTTCGCCTGCGGCTTCCACGACGCCCACCGCATGCGCGCGGTGTTCCTGCGCCGCCTGGGCGTCACGCCGCAGCAGTACCGCGCGAACTTCGGCGCCGCGCGGCCCGGGGCTTGACGGCGACGCGCGGGCACGCGGACAATCCGGCCCGCAGTCGCCTTCGCGGCGCGCTGCCGTAGGCGTTACCGTCATCCAACGCGTCCTTTGTCGAGGGGTTCCCAGCAGGGAGATCTCGATGTAAAGACGCCACGGTATGCCCTCTCTCTTCCTCTCGTTCATCCTGCTCGCCGAAGCGTGCTGCGAGGGTTGCCATGGCTTTCTCCATGACCCCAACCCATCGAAAGACAGCACCCATGAAAACCAGCGGCAACACCATCCTCGTGACGGGCGGCACCAGCGGCATCGGCCGCGCGCTCGCCGAGGCCCTGCACCGGCGCGGCAACCGCGTCATCGTCACCGGCAGGCGCGAGGCCCTGCTCGACGAGGTCACGGCCGGCCGAGCCGGCCTGTTCGGCCTGCGGCTCGACCTCGACGATCCCGCGTCGCTGCCACGCGTCGCGCGGGAGGTGCGCGAGCGCTTTCCCGAGCTCAACGTGCTGATCGCCAATGCCGGCATCTCGCGCGCGGAAGACATGCGCGCCGACGCCTGGACCGCCGCCGATGCCGAAGCGATGGTGCGGACCAACATCCTCGGCGTGCTGCGCACGGCGGCGGCGTTCCTGCCGCTGTTGAAGGGCCGGCCCGATGCGAGCTTCATCGCGACTGGCTCGGCGCTGGCCTTCGTGCCGCGCGCGGACTTCCCGGTCTACTGCGCGACCAAGGCCTTCCTGCACTCGTGGCTGCAGTCGCTGCGCCACCAGCTTCGCGCGGTGCCGGTCGAGGTGCTCGAACTCGCACCGCCCTACGTGCAGACCGAACTCACCGGCAGCGCGCAGGCCTCTGATCCGCGCGCCATGCCCGTGGGCGCCTACGTGGCGGAGGTGATGCGACAGCTGGAGCGCGGCGATCATCCGCACGGCGAACTGATGCTCGAACGCGATCACGCGCGTCGCTGGGCCGAGCGGGATGGCCGCTACGAGGCCGTCTTCGCGTCGCTGAACCCCTGCTGAAGCGCGCGCCAGGGCGCCATGCCATCATCGTTGGATGAACTCTCACAGTGCATTCAACAGTGCCGACGCGGTCGCCAAGTACGCGGAGGGCCCGAAGCGCAACGTGCCCGGCCACAGCGGCCTGCTGCCGATGACGCGCATCCTGCTGGCCGAGCGCGTGCCGGCGGAAGGCCGCGTGCTGGTGGTGGGCGCCGGTGGCGGCCTCGAGCTCGAGGACCTCGCGCTCGCCAACCCCGGTTGGCGCATCGACGGCGTCGACCCGAGCGCGCCGATGCTCGATCTCGCGGCCCAGCGACTGGGCCCGTTGACGTCGCGCGTGGCCCTGCACGAAGGCTATGTGCAGGACGCGCCCGAAGGCCCCTTCGACGGCGCGACCTGCCTGCTGACCTTCCATTTCGTGCCGCCCGACCAGCGCCTGCCGACGGCGCGCGAGATCCATCGCCGCCTGAAGCCGGGCGCGCCTTTCGTGGTCGCGCATCTCAGCGTGGAGGACGGCGAGGGCCAGCGCGAGATCTGGATGAAACGCTACGCGGCCTTCCTCGTGTCATCGGGGTCCGATCCGAAGCAGGCGGCCGCCACGAGCGAGAAGGTGCAGAAGGAGCTGGCGATCCTGTCGCCGGCGCAGGACGAGGCGATCCTGCGCGAGGCGGGGTTCAGCGGAGTGCAGCTCTTCTACGTGGGGTTCACGTTCAGGGGGTGGGTGGCTTACGCGTAGTGGTCGGCGCCCTAGAACCAGTGCCGCAGACCCAGCTCGTACCCCGTCGACGCGCCGGGCTGGCGCGGGAATGCGGAGCTGGGTGCGCTGCCGTAGGACGGCCCTCCCAGGTTCAACCGGGGGCCTTCGCGGTTCGTCAGGCGCGAGACCGTCGCGTAGAGCGCCGTTCGCAGTGACAGGTTGTGCACATAGCCGATGGCCCACTTGTCGATCCGGGGCCTGGCGGTGCCCGCCAGCGTGCCGGGAACGAGGAGTTCGTCGTAGCGCACGCGTGCGTACGAGGCGCGCAGCATGCCGGCGCCCAGGGGCATGGTGAGTCCCACCAGGTAGCCGCGGAAGCCGGTGTCGGGGAGCGGGGCCGGGCCCGATGCCGTGGCGCGTTGGCCCGAAGCCCTGGTCCTCGAATACTCCGCCATCAACTTGAGCGTGGCGAAGTCGTAGCTGCCGGCGATGTTGAAGAAGCGGACCCGCTCGCTGCGGTCGACGCGAGAACTGTCGCCGACCTTGCTGCGGCCGTACGCGCCCGAGAAGTTCCAGGGGCCGGCGGCATAGCCGAGGCGAATGCCCGAGTAGCGGTCCGTGCGCGGGCGCACGCTCCAGGGGGTGGCGGCGGGCGGCGGGTTGTCGTCCTCGCCGAGGGTGTGCATGACCTGGCCGTAGAGCCCCCACAGATCGGGCGGCAGGAAGTAGCTGATCGCGTTGCTCCCCCGCACGTAGTTGACGTTGCCGCCCAGGCCGCCGGCCTTGCCCAGGGGGTCGAAGACATTGGCCGCCGACAAGAGGCTGAGGCCGGCGCCGGTTTCGTTGAAGGGATCGACCACGGCCTCGCTGTTGAAGCTCGGCGTGTAGTCGCGTCCCAGGCGGAACTCGCCGAAGGTGCCCGACAGGCTCACGGTGGAGCGATCCCTGAAGTCGCCGATACCCCGGGAGCCATCGTCGGGAACGATGCCCGATTGAAGCCAGAAGCTGGCCGACAGTCCGCCGCCCAGGTCCTCGGTGCCGCGGAATCCCAGGCGGCTCTTGTTGAGGCCGCCTTGCGTCAGGGCGACGAGCCGGCGTGTCGTCGTGCGTTGACTGAAGCGGTCGTGCTCGCTGTTGGAAAAGCTGCTGATCGACATGTCCACGACACCGAATATCGTGACGGTCGATTGGGCCGTGGCCAGCTCGGCGGCGCCCAGGGCGCAGAGCGCAAAAAGAAATCGATGCATCGTGTCTCCTCTGGTGTTGTTTCTCGTGCGGTTCTCCGGGCGCGTCTACCAGGGCATGGTGGCTCCCCCGTTGGCGCGCAGGATCTGCCCGGTCACGAACGATGCGGCGTCGGAGGCCAGGTAGAGAAACTGATGCGCGATGTCGCCCGCATCGCCGACCCGCCGCAGCGGCGCGCGTTGGGCCCAGGCCGCGAGATAGGCCTGTCGCGTCGCATCGTCGTCATCGTTGCGCAGCATGGAAAGTCGCGTCGGCACGAAGCCCGGCGCCACGACGTTGGCACGGATGCCGAGCGGCCCGGCTTCGGTGGCCAGGGTCTTGGTGAACATCACGACCGCTGACTTGGCGACCGAATAGCTCGCGCTTCCCGGGAAGGCGAGATCGATGGCCGACGAGGCCATGTTGACGATGGCGCCGCGCTTCGCGCCCGTCATGCATTCCAGCGCCGCCTGGCTGCCGAACAGCACGCCCTTGAAATTCACCGCGAAGACGCGATCGAAGGAGGCCTCGTCGAGATCGGCCACCTGCTGGCCGTCGCCGGGGACGCCCGCGATGTTGCACATCGCGTCCAGTCTGCCGGTGCGGGCACGGGCGGCGCGCACCGCCGCCCGCACGGCCTCGCTGTCGGTGACATCGAGTCCCTGGGAGTGGGCCGTGGCGCCCGTGGCCCTGATCTCGGCGGCCGTGGCCTCGGCGGCATCGGCATCGATATCGGTGCAGACCACGCATGCACCCGCGGCGGCCATCAGCCTTGCCACGGAACGACCGAGTCCGGCGCCCGCGCCGGTCACGAAGGCGGTGCGGTCCGCCAGGGAAAGTGCGTTGGAGAAGTTCATTGATCTGGGACGGGTTGATGAAGATCCTTTGCTTTGCGAATTACAAGACAACATGAATCGAAAGTAGATGGATGAATACCATGATAGGGTTTTCGATCATCCCGTTCTGGCAAAACAAACAATACAGTTTGACTCGTAAATGATCGTCGATGAGACGCGCTGGAGCCGGTGGCCGACCCACACCTGCTTCTCGTTGTTCCCCGGGTTCCCTGCAAAGGACATCGTGTTGGAAACCGTTGGCATTTCCTTCTCTTCGTTGCCGCCGTCGTGGCGCCTGGACGGCCGCGTGGCTTTCGTCACCGGCGCTGGAGGCGCCATCGGCGGCGCCGTCTGCAGGGCCCTGTCAGAGGCCGGGGCCCGCGTGGTGTGTGCCGATCTCTCGCCGGAAGCGGCCCAGGCCACCGCCCGCGCGGTGGACGGCGAACCCGCCGTGCTGGACGTCTGCGACAGGAAGGCCTTCGATGCCGCGGTGCACGACGCGGCCGGGCGCCTCGGCAGGCTCGACGTGATGTGCAACATCGCGGGCATCCCGGGCCGCTCGCAGCGCGTCGCGGAACTGGAGGAGGAAGCCTTCGACCAGATGTTCGCGGTGCACTTCAAGGGCGTGCTCTACGGCTGCCAGGCGGCGCTGCGCTGCATGCTGCCGGCGGGGCGCGGCGCCATCGTCAACATGTCCTCGGAAGCCATCGATATCGCGCCGGCCACCATTGCCAGCTACTCGGTGTCCAAGGCCGCGGTGTCCATGTTGAGCAAGGTGCTCGCGGCCGAAGTGGGACCGCGCGGCGTGCGCGTCAACACCGTGGCGCCGAGCTTCATTCCGAGCGCGCTGTCGCTGCGCCGCTACCTGGACGACGAGCAGGGGCGCCAGCGCTACCTCGACGGGTGGGCCGCGAAGTCGCCGCTCGGCACGCTGTGCTCCGCGGACGACGTGGCCATGCAGGTGCTCTATCTCGCCAGCGATGCCGCCGGCTTCGTTTCCGGACAGACGATGCGCGCCAATGGCGGCATCTCGATGCCATGGTAGCCAGCCGACAGCTGCGATCGCCGGTGCGCCTTGCGGGCTTCGCGGCGGGCACGGGCCTCGGCAAGCTCGTGCCGTGCAGGGGCGGCAACGGGCTGGTTCTTTCCTTTTTCTTCATGACACCGATGGGAGATTTCCGATGCGCATCGCCAACCTAGACGGACGCGCGACGCTGCTGCGCGCCGGTGGCCGCGGGGTCGACGTGGAGACGGCCTCGTCGGGCCGCTTCTCCCACGATCCGCAGCAGGCGTTCGAGTATTGGCCTGCCTTGCAGGCCTGGGCCGCCACGCTCGATGCCGCGTGCTTCTTGCCGCTGGCAACCGACAAGCTGCGGAACCCGGTACCGCGGCCGCGCCAGGTGTTCGCGCTGGGTGCCAACTACCGGGCGCATGCCGCCGAGGCCGGCGTCGCACCGCCCGAGGTGCCGGTGATCTTCACCAAGTTTCCGAGCTGCCTCACGGGACCCTGCGATGCCGTGGCATTGCCGACGGCGCGGGTCGACTGGGAGGTGGAACTCGTCGTGGTCATGGGCCGGGAAGCCCGCGACGTGCCGCGCGCCGACGCCTGGTCCTTCGTCGCGGGGCTCACGGCGGGGCAGGACCTGTCGGAGCGCACGATGCAGAGACAGGGACCGCTGCCGCAACTCTCGATGGCCAAGTCGCTCGCGGGCTTCGGGCCGCTGGGCCCGGCGGTCGTGAGCGTGGACGAGTTTGCCGACCCCGACGACCTCGAGCTCGGCTGCGCGGTCAACGGCGAGCGCATGCAGTGCTCGCGCACCTCCGATCTGATCTTTCCGGTGCCGGCGTTGATCGAATACATCTCGCGCCACTGCACGCTCTATCCAGGCGACCTGATCTTCACGGGCACGCCCCAGGGCGTGGGCGCGACCCGCCGCCCGCCTCGCTTCCTCGCGCCGGGCGATGTGCTGACCACCTGGGTCGAAGGCGTGGGCGAGCTGCGCAACCCGATGACCGGACCGGGCAGTCGCGAACAAGCATCTCTTTCCAGCCCATGAACCACGGAGCCATTCGCATGAAAGCCGTCATGATTTCCGAAGACCGCAAGATGGTGGTCACCGACATTCCCGAAGCCGCCTTGCGCCCCGACAGCGTGCGTGTGCGGGTCCAGCGCTGCGGCATCTGCGGCACCGACCTGCATGCGCGCGCCAATGCCGCCAATCCGCGCTGGAAGGCCGGCTGCATCCTCGGCCACGAGATCGTGGGCGAGGTCGTCGAGGCGGGCGAGCAGGTCCGGGCCTGGCACCCCGGCGACCGCGTCGCGCTCCATCACGGCACGCCGTGCGGGGTCTGCGCGATGTGCACCAGCGGCCGCTCGCACCTGTGCATCGATCATCTGGACGCCGCGCTGGGCCATGGCGTGGCCCAGGGCGGCTATGCCGAGAACCTGGTGGTCCCGGCCGACCTGCTGCATCGCATACCCGATGCGCTGAGCTACGACCAGGCGGCCATTGCGGAACCGCTGGCGATCGCCGTCCATGGCGTCAGGAAATCGGCGCTGCGCCCCGATGATCCGGTCTGCGTGCTCGGTGCCGGACCGATCGGGGCGATGACGGCCTGCGCGCTGCGCGCGAACGGCAGCACGAACGTGGTGCTGGTCGACCCCAATCCGGGCCGGCGCGCGCGCCTGTCGGCGCTGGGCTTCAGCGCCGTGGGCCTGGAGAACGTGCTGGAAGCGGTCATGGAGGCGCTGGGCGGAAGGCGGCCGGTGGCGGTGTTCGAATGCGCGGGCCATGTGGACGCGGCGGGACTGGCCGTGAACCTCGTGGACTACAGCGGCCGCATCGTGTTGCAGGGCGTGCCGATGAAGCCGGTGTCGATC
Source organism: Variovorax sp. Varisp41 (assembly GCF_047325085.1). Lineage (NCBI taxonomy): Bacteria > Pseudomonadati > Pseudomonadota > Betaproteobacteria > Burkholderiales > Comamonadaceae > Variovorax > Variovorax sp. Varisp41. Next base: position 1,033,522 of record NZ_CP168541.1, on the reverse strand, counting down.
TCGCAGTACGCGGTGGTGCAGAAGGAGGTCGAGATCGTCGGCGCCGCGAGCTGCACGCGGGCGGACATGGACGAGGCGCTGGAGCACCTCGCGTCGGGGCGCGTGCCCGCGCACCTGCTCGTCACCTCGGTCGTCTCCCTGGCACAGACCGACGGCGCCTTCGACGCCCTGGTCGACCCGAAGGGCTCCGAGCTCAAGGTGCTGATCGCGCCCTCCCTCTGACTGTCGAACCCACAGGAGAAGAATGCCATGCGAATTGCCGAACTGGGCCATGCCGGCCTGCATGTCCACGACCTGGGCCGGATGCGCGATTTCTACGAGCGGGTGCTCGGGCTGCGCGTCACCGACGAGGATCCCGAACTCGGACTGGTCTTCCTGTCGTCGCGGCCGGAGGTGGAACACCACGAGTTCGTGCTGGCCCGCGGACGGACCGCGCCCGCCGACGTCCGGCTGCTCAACCAGATCTCGTGGCGCGTCAAGGACGCCGCGGCCCTGCAGCACTACCAGCGGGTCTTCGAGGCGGAAGGCGTGCGCGTTCAGTACGTGGTGACGCACGGCAACGCCATCGGCATCTATTTCCTCGACCCCGAGGGCAATCAGCTCGAGGTCTACTGGACCACGGGGCTCGAGGTCGCGCAGCCCTTTCGCAAGTCGATCAGCCTGGAGGGGCGGCCGGAGGAAATCGCCGCGCGCAACGCCACCCTCGTCGCCGCCGGCGGTCCGCGCTACTAGTTCAGCACCCGCATCGGTTCACCCCATTCCCGGAGCAGACCATGGCCCACATTCCAGCGGCTTCACCGGACGCGGTCCGGTCGACCGACACGCCTTCCACGCGACTGCCGGCCGGCGCGCTGGCCTGGGCGCTCTACGAGGGCGTGCGAACGCCCTACGTGACCCTGATCAAGGTCTACATCTTCATCCCCTACTTCGCGACCGTGGTGATCGGCGATGCGGTGAGCGGCCAGGCGCTGGTGGCCAAGCTGGCCACGATCTTCAGCCTGTTCGCGGCCCTGACCAGCCCGCTGCTCGGGGCCCACGTGGACCGCTTCGGCGCGCGCAAGCCCTGGCTCGCGGCGGTCACGGCCGCGATGGTGCTGCTGATCGCCTGCCTGTGGTGGGTCAAGCCCGACGGCTCGGGGCTGTCGGTGCCCGTCACCTGCGTGCTCCTCGCGTTCATCAGCGTGCTGTTCCACTACAGCGAGGTGCTGCACAACTCGCTGCTTTCCCATGCGGCACCCGCGGCGCAGGCCTCGGCCACCTCGGGCCTGGGGCTGGCCCTGGGCAACGGCCTCGCCGTCGTGCTGCTCGCGTTCTCGCTGTGGGCCTTCGCGCTCCCTGGCAAGATCTCCATGGCCTTCCTGCCCGATGCACCGCTGTTCGGCCTGTCGAGGGCGTTGCACGAGCAGGAGCGCATCACCGCGCCCATCGTCGCGCTGATCTTCGCGCTCGGCGCGATTCCGCTGTTCCTGCTGACCAGGGATGCGCCCAAGGGCCGGGCGGGCGGGGGCATCTCCGCCAGCTGGGACCAACTGCTCGGCACGCTGAGGAACCTCAGGCAGGACCGCCGCATGGCGCTGTTCCTGGGCTCGCGCATGGTCTATACCGACGGCGTCACGACGATCCTCGTCTTCAGCGGCGTCTACGCGGCCGGCGTGATGGGATGGAAGGTGCTGGAAATGCTGACCTTCGCGATCGTCGTCAGCGCGTTCCTCGCCCTGGGCGGCCTGCTGGCGACGCGCCTGGACAATGCCTTCGGCGCCAAGCGCGCCATCCAGATCGAACTGGTCATCGTGATCGCATGCCAGCTCGTGCTGCTGGGCTTCGGGCCCGGGAAGATCCTGTATCAGGCCTACGCGGCCGAAGTCCTGTGGAGCGGGCCGGTCTTCAGGACGCTGCCCGAGATCCTCTTCGTGCTCGTGAGCTGCATCAATGCCATGGGCCTGTGCGGCACCTATGCGTCCAGCCGCGTGTTGTTGACCCAGCTGGGAACGCCCGAGCGCATGGCGGGCTGGTTCGGGCTCTACGCCCTGTCGGGCACGGTGACCATGTGGCTGGGAGCGGCCCTGGTCGGGTTGGCGACCAGCTATTTCGGGACGCAGCAGGCCGGCTTCGTCGCGCTGATCGGGCTGGTGGTGCTCGGCCTCGCGGGCCTGTCGCGGATCAGGGTCGGGCCGTGAGAGACGGGGCGCGGGGCCGTGGCTCGAGATGATGCTCACCGGGAAAGGGGAGACGCGATGGCATGCGACGATGCACGAAAGCTCGTGGGCACCTGGGATCTGCTGAGCTACCGCGTGACCCTGGCCGACGGCCAGGTGATCGAACCGCTGGGGCCGCGGCCGCGCGGGACCGGCATCTATACCGCGCAGGGAACGGTCGCCGCGCAGCTGATGCGCACGGGCAGGCCGCGCCTGGGCACCGCGCGAGGCATCGCCGGCCTGGACCTGGAGCCGCGGCTGCTGGCGCAGGCCTTCACCGGATACATCGCCTACAGCGGCCGGTACGTGGTGGACGCGGTCAGTGCCATCGTCGACCACCATGTCGAATGCAGCCTGATGCCCGACTGGGAAGGCACGACCCTCAGGCGCGGCTATGCGTTCGAGAACGAGCTGCTGGTGCTGCGCCCCTCGCCCAGCGAAGGCCGCCACGCCGAACTGCGCTGGCGCCGGCGCATCGGTTGACGCAGTGCGGCCTCTAGGTTGCGACGAGGCGCGTGATCAACGCCTTCACGGCGCGGCGCGACAAGGGCTTGCCGGTCACGGCGGCGTTCGATGCCAGTCCGCTCAGGATCACGAGCACGAGGTCCAGGTCCAGGCCATCGCCCCAGCGAAGCGGCTCGGCCATGGTTTCCAGCGCCTTGCCGACCGCTTCCCGGCGCACGCGCACGGCTTGCTGGGTGCGTTCGAAGGCATCGGGATGGGCCTTGATCTCGGCGATCAGGAAACCCACCGCCGGCGTCACGAGCGGCTGCGCATAAGCATGTTCGAGCGCGAGCGCGAACTTGAGCAGGTAGTCGACCGGCGTCTTGGCCGAGAAATCCATCGGAAAGTGGAAGGCCTGGTTGACCGCCTCGGCCACGGCATCCGCGGGGCTGGCCCAGCGGCGATAGAAGCTCGCGCGCGAAACGCCCGAGCGGGCACAGATCTCGTTGACCGTGAGCCCCGAGAATCCCTTTTCCGCCAGCAGCTCGAGGGCGGTCCGCATGATGCCTTCGCTGACTTCGGGCGAGCGGGGACGCCCCATGACCGATTCGGGCGGTGCGGCCTCTTCCGCCGGAGGAGGAGACCCTGGTTTTTCTTTGCGCATTGACCGATCCACTGTAAGAAAGCAAGGAGGCCCGCCAGCCCGCCGAAGGCTGGCGATGCCTCGTATTCTGCTGAACTTTATAGGACCGGCCAGGCCGGGCTCCGCTTGGCCCGGGCTAGGCGATCGTTCGCGAATCCAGCTCCCTCAGCAGCCGCTGCAACTGCCCGGTCGATGCTTCGTCGAGCCCTTGCAGCGGCAGCCGCGGCACCCCCGCCTCGAACCCCCGCAGCCGCAGCCCCGCCTTCACGGTCGTCGGCAGCCCGCCCTTGAGGATGAACTGCAGCACCTCGAGCTGCCCGTAGAAGATCGTGCGCGCCGCCTCCATGTCGCCCGACAGGCAGGCGTCGTAAAGCGCGACGGGCCAGCTCGGAATGATGTTGGGGGCCGCCGTGCACCAGCCCACGGCACCGGCGGCGAAAGCCTCGAGCGCCAGCGGATTGCTGCCGTTGAAGAACGGGATCTCGCCGTTCGACAGTTGCCGAATCCGGTGCATGCGCTGGATGTCTCCCGTGCTCTCCTTGACCATGGTCACGTTCGCGATGTCCCGCACGATCCGCACGATCAGCTCGGGCTGCATGTCGACGCCGCTGGTCGCGGGGTTGTTGTAGAGCATGACCGGCAGGCCGATCGCGTCGGCGATGCTCTGGTAGTGGCGAAAGATCTCGGCCTCGCCGAGCTTCCAGTAGGACACGGGCAGCACCATGACCGCGTCGGCGCCGGCCGCTTCGGCGAACCTGGCCTTGCGCACCGCGTTGCGGGTCGTGAGGTCCGAGATGCCGACGATCACAGGCAGGCGCTTCGCGACCTGCGCGATCGACGCCTCGGCCACGGCATCCCATTCCTCGTCGGACAGGTAGGCGCTCTCGCCGGTGCTGCCGAGCGGTGCGATGGCATGGGAGCCCGACAGCACCAGCCGCTCGACCACGCGGCGGCTGGTCTCGATGTCGACGGCGCCGCTGCGCTCGTCGAAGGCGGTGATGGGATAGGAAACGATGCCGAGGATTTTCTTGTTCATGGAAATGAATGAGCAAAGGGTGGATGGAAAGAAAGCGATGTGTGTCAGGCCGTCGCCGGCTGCTGGGCCGCGAGCTTCTCGGCCATGAGCTGCGCGAGCAGGTCGAAGACGGCCCGGATGTGGGGCAGGTACTGCAGGTCGTACTGCACGCTGATGAACAGCGGCACGCGCGCGGAGCGATCGGGCAGCAGCCGGATCAGTCCGAAGGACTCGGCCTCGGCATAGGAAGGCAGCAGCACCACGCCCAGGCCCTCCTGCGCCGCGAACAGCTGCGAGAACATGCTGGTCGCGCGGAAGCCGATGCGCGGCGCATCGACGAACTCCTCGAGCCAGCGTGCCGAGGGCAGGTAGATCGGGTCGTCGATGTAGCCGATGAAGAAGTCCTGCGCCAGGTCCTCGGGCCGCGCGATCTCGCGGCCCGCGAGATAGGAGGCGCTGGCATAGAGATGGAAATGCACGTCGGCCACCTTCTGCGTGTGCAGCGACTTCGGCGGCGGCTCGAAGAAGCTCACGAAGATGTCCGACTCGCGGCGCGCGATGTCCACGTAGTTCGAGGTGGTGGCGAGCTGGATCTCGATCGCCGCGAAGCGCTCGTGCAGCTTCCTGACCGCGCGCGAGATCAGCATCGCGCCCACGCCTTCCATCGTCGCGATGGAGACGGTGCCGGCGTTCTGCCCGAAGCGGTCGGCGGTCAGTCCCTGGATTTCGTGCAAGGCCGTTTCCATCTTCTCCACCCTCGTGAACACTTCCCGCCCGAACGGGGTCAGGACGATGCCTTTGCGGTCGCGCCGGAACAGCGTGCCGCCCGAGCTGTACTCCACCTGCGCGAGGCGGCGGCTGATGGTCGACTGGTCGACGCCCAGCTTGCGCGCGGCGGGCGCGAGCGCACCGCCGCGCGCGACTTCGAGCAATGCGCGCAGGTGGTCCCATCCGAGTTGATCCAGGGGCAGGTGCTTGGTGGCCATGGCGTTGAAGGCTGAACGAGGGAGCGAAGACATTAGTCCAGCGTGGGCCCGGGCGCCATCGGTGCAAGCTTGCGGTTCAGGCCGCGGCCCGGGTCTCCCTGGTGTCGCGCAGCCAGATCGCGCCGATCACGAAGGTCATGAGCGCGCCCGCGACCGGATAGGCGAGGCCGGCATAGATGTTCCCGTGCTCGGCCACGAGCGCGAAGGAGATGGTCGGCAGCAGCCCGCCGAACCAGCCGGCACCGATGTGATAGGGCAGCGACATCGAGGTGTAGCGGATGCGCGCGGGGAACATCTCCACCAGCAGCGCCGCGAGCGGCCCGTAGGTGATGGCCACGAAGCCCATGAAGACCAGCAGGATCAGCACCACCATCGGCGAGTCGATGCCCGCGCGGTCGGCCGTCGTGGGATAGCCCGCGCCCTGGAGCGCGGCGCCGATCCGCGCGCGGAAGCCGTCGATCTCGGCCTTGCTGGCGGGCTCGAAGGCGTTGCCGTTCGCGACCAGCCGTCCCTGCACCGAGGCGATGGCCCGGTCGCCGACGGTCACGGTCGCCAGTTCGCCGGCCGCCGCGTCCTTGACCTCGTAGCTGGCGGCGCTCTGCGCCAGCACGCGCTTGGCGATGTCGCAGGAGGTCCGGAAGTCGACGTCGCGCGCGATCGGGTTGCCCTGGAACGAGCATTCGCGCGGGTCGGCCGTCAGCACGATCGAGGCGCTGCGCTGGGCCCGCTCCAGCGCCGGGTTCGCATAGTGCGTGAGCGCCTTGAACAGCGGGCCGTAGGACAGGGCCGCCACCAGGATGCCGATCATGATCAGCCACTTGCGGCCGATGCGGTCCGACAGCGCGCCGAAGAAGATGAACAGCGGCATGCTCAGCACCAGCGAGGTGGCGAACAGCGTGTTCGCGTAGATCGGATCCACCTTGAGGATCTGCGTGAGGAAGAACAGCGCGTAGAACTGCGAGGTGTACCAGACGATCGACTGCCCGGCGCACAGGCCGAACAGGCAGATCAGCACGATGCGCAGGTTCTTCCATTCGCCGAAGGCCTCGCGTACCGGCGCCTTGCTGATGCCGTTGCCGGCCTTGAGCTTGAGGAACACCGGCGACTCCTTCATCGAGACCCGGATGTAGACCGAGAGCACGAGCAGGCCCAGCGAGATGATGAAGGGGATGCGCCAGCCCCAGGCATCGAACTGCTCGGGCGACATGGTGCTGCGCACGCCGAGGATCACGACCAGCGACAGCAGGAAGCCCAGCGTCGCGGTGGTCTGGATCCATGCCGTGCTGGCGCCGCGCTTGTGCGGCGGCGAATGCTCGGCCACGTAGGTGGCGGCACCGCCGTACTCGCCGCCGAGCGCCAGGCCCTGGCACAGCCGCAGCACGATCAGGATGATCGGCGCGGCCACGCCGATGGTGTCGTAGTTGGGCAGGAAGCCGACCGAGAAGGTCGAGATGCCGATCAGCAGCAGCGTGATCATGAAGGTGTACTTGCGCCCGATCATGTCGCCCAGGCGCCCGAACAGCACGGCGCCGAGCGGCCGCACGATGAAGCCCGCGGCGAACGCGAGCAGCGCGAAGATGAAGGCGGCCGAGGGGTCGAGGGCCGAGAAGAACTGCTTCGCGATGATGGTCGCGAGCGAGCCGTAGAGGAAGAAGTCGTAGTACTCGATGACGGCGCCCACGGAAGAGGCCACGATGACCTTCCTGCCTTCCGCGCGATGTGTCGCACCCGTCAGGGTTGCGGGGATGTCCATGCTTGTCTCCTGTCTTTTGGTTCTGAAGGGAGGAGGCCGCCCGGTGGGGCTCCTCCCTGGCCGGCCACGTGGCGTGGCCGGTGGCGGGCGCTTCAGGCCTGGCGGCGCGCCCGGATGTCGGCCACCACCTTGGCGACCTGCTCGGCGCTGGCGCCCTTCACGCGCGCATTGATGCGCACGGTGCCGAAGCCGACGAACAGCACCAGTTCGTCGGGACCGGGCGCGCCCGGAATCGCGAGGGTGATGCCGTCCATGGCGTCGTAGTCCCAGGCATCGTCGGCGCCGCCGAACAGCAGGTCGACCGAGCCGCCGGCCGTCGACACCTTGGCATTGCCCGGAATCAGCGCGGGGCCCGCGCCCAGGCCGGTGCGCATGGCCAGGCCCAGGCGCGGATGGATCAGCGCGGCGCCGTGCTCCGACTCGCCGGCCGTGCCGACCAGCGCGGCCTTGCCGTAGGCGCGGGGCTTCTCCTCGCCCGCGAAGTGCGAGAGCGCGCGCTCGGTCAGCAGCGTGCCGATCTCGACCGAGCGCTGCGCCAGGTCGGCCAGCTCGGCGTCGGTCGCGGCGCCGCGTCCGGCGCAGGGGTTCTTGAAGATCGCGGCGGCGACCACGTGGCGCGAAGGCGCGGCAGCGGCGCGGCCGCCCTCGGCGAGCGTGTTCCTCTCGAACACGAAGATCTGTCGAATGGTCTCGAGCGTTGATGGGCTCATGGGGGTCTCCGTCCTGTGGATGTGGCTGAATCGCCTGGTCCCTGCGTCGCAGGGGCTGAAGTGGCGGACGGAGATTAGGGTTGCGAGGCCCTGTTGTCAGTTTGCAAGAACGCAAGCGGGCTTGCGTTTTTCGGCCTGGCGGTGGGCGCCGAAGCGCGTTGGCAGAAAGCGCACCCGATCTGGCAGTCCCTGCCCCCTCGGCCGCGCGCACGGGGCGTCAGCGCGCCGGACACTGGGTTCGCACTTTCGCCAACCCCTATTCCCGGAGAACCCATGAACGAATCCATTGCCGGCATCCGCATCCCCGACAGCCAGATGGCGCGCGAGGCCACCGAGCTGGTGCGCGACACCGAGACCGAGTTGCTGTTCAACCACTCGCGGCGCGTGTTCCTGTTCGGCGCGCTGACCGGCGAGCGCCGCGGCCTGGCCTGCGACGCCGAGCTGCTCTACATCGGCGCGATGTTTCACGACATGGGGCTGGTGGCACCCTACAGCAGCAGGACCGAGCGCTTCGAGGTCGACGGCGCCAATGCCGCGCGCGATTTCCTCGTGCGCCACGGCATCGCCGAGCCCGAGGTCGAGCAGGTGTGGGATGCGATCGCGCTGCACACCACGCCGGGCATTCCGCAGCACAAGAAGCCGGTGGTGGCGCTGGTCACCGCGGGTGTCGAGATGGACGTGCTGGGCCTGGCCTACGACGCCTTTCCGACCGAGCAGCGCGAGGCGGTGGTGCGCGCGCATCCGCGCGAGGCCGACTTCAAGGAGGGCATCATCGACGCCTTCGCCAAGGGCACGCGCTTCAAGCCCGAGACCACCTTCGGCAACGTCAAGGCCGACGTGCTGGCGCTCAAGGACCCCACGTACAAGCGGCTCAACTTCTGCGGGATGATCCTCGGCTCGTCGTGGAACGACGGCGCCTGCGGCGTGCCGGGCTGCCGGCACTGATCGCGTTATCTAGGCAGCCGTGGTCACGTGCACGCCGGGCCGGCGGCCATCGTTCCAGCGGCCGCCGATCGCGCGCTCGATCTGCGCGCCGAGCTGCAGCAGCAGGCCGTCGTTGGCCTGCTTCGCCTGCAGCTGCATGCCCAGCGGCAGGCCGTGCTCGTTGAAGGCCAGCGGCAGCGAGATGCCCGGGATGCCGCAGAGGTTGGCGAGCGGCGTGTAGGCAAAGTTCTGCCAGAGGTTGTCGAACCAGTCGAGCACCGAGGGGTTGTCGCTGAGCGTGAGGTATTCGGTGGTGCCCACGCGCGGCGTGGGCAGCGCGGTGATCGGGGTGAGGATGATGTCCCACTCCTCGAAGAAGGCGCCGAAGCCGCGCGCGGTGGTGTTGAACACCGTCTGCATCCTGAAGCGCTCGGCATAGGAGATGTCGCGTCCGGCCTCCCAGATCTTGATGTTGATCGGCTCGATCAGGTCGGCCGGCGGCTGCTCGAGGCCGAAGCGCGCGAGAAAGCCCTCGATGGTCTGCGCGAAGTTGCTGATGTAGCAGGTGGTCTGGGCCGCGAAGGCGGCACGGATGTCGACCGCGGGCAGCGCCCATTCGACGTGGTGGCCCAGGCCCTCGAGAAAGCGCCCCACGCGCTCGAGCTCGGCCACGATGTGCGGCGTGGCGCGGAAGTCGCCCCACTCGTGCGACATCGCGATGCGCAGCGGCTTCGGGTCGCGCTCGATCAGTTGCGTGCAGGGCTCGTCGGCCTTCCAGTAGGGCATGAACTCGCCGGGCGCGCCGCCGCGGCAGTGGTCGACGAAGGCCGCGGTGTCGCGCACCGTGCGGCTGTGGCAGCCCTGGATCGACACCAGGCCCGTGAGGTCCGACAGCGCCGGCGCGATCGAGAACACGCCGCGCGAGGGCTTGAGGCCGATGTTGCCGTTCACGCCCGCGGGAATGCGGATCGAGCCGCCGCCGTCGGTGGCGTGCGACAGCGGCAGCACGCCTGCCGCCACCGCCGCGCCCGTGCCGGCCGAGGAGCCGCAGGTGGTGTAGTCGAGGTTCCAGGGATTGCGCGTGACGTAGACGGCCGGGTTCTCGGCCGAGCTGCAGACGCCGAACTCGGGCGTGGTGGTGCGACCGATGATGTTGAGCCCGGCCTTGCGGATCTGCTGCGTCAGGTGCGTGTCGGCGGTGGCGCGCTGCCCCTTCATCAGCAGCGAGCCCATCTCCTGCAGCCGGCCCTTCATGGTCGGGCCCAGGTCCTTCATCAGGTAGGGCACGCCCGCGAACGCGCCCGCGGGGTTCATGCCGTCGGCCAGCGGATCGGCCACCACGTCGTCGAAGACCTCGACCACCGCGCTCAGCGCGGGGTTGGTGAGCGCGATGGCGGCGCTGGCCTGGGCCGCGAGCTCGGCCGGCGTGACCTGCCCGCTGCGCACCAGCGCGGCGAGCCCCACGCCGTCCTGTTCGCTCCATGCCTGCCAGCTCATTGCCAAAGTCATCCGTCGCTCCTGTCGAGAAAGTAGAAAGAGGGTCGGGTCGACTCTAGCCAAGACACGGTGTGCCTGCGCGGCGGTCGTGTATTGCCGTGGCACCCGCCGTCAGTCCGCGAGCGCGTCGCGCGCGATCGTCGCCAGCAGCGCCGCGCCGATCGGGAGCACCGCGTCGTTGAAGTCGTAGCGCGGATGGTGCAGGCCCGGCAGGTCCTCGCCGACGCCGAGCCAGAAATAGGCACCGGGGCGCTCGTTCAGCATGAAGGAGAAATCCTCCGAGGCCATGCTGGGCAGCATGGCCGTGAAAACGCGCCCTGCGCCCAGCAGGCCGGTCGCGGCTCGCCGCACGAGCTCGGCGCACGGCGGGGCATTCGCCGTCGGCGGCAGGAACGGCAGGTAGCGCACGTCCGCCCGGGTGCCGAACGCGCTGGCGCAATCCGCCGCGATCTCCGCGACGCGCTTGCGCAGCGTCTCGCCCGCGGGTGCGTCGAACCACTTCGCGATGCCGGCGATGTCCGCATGCGGCGGCACCGTCACGCTCTGCGTGGGAACGCCATGCACGATGGCGCTGCCGGCCTGCAGCGAATGCACGGTGAGCACCGCGCTCAGCGCGGGGTCGAGGTTGCGGCTCACCACGGTTTGCAGCGCCGCCACCACGGCGCAGGCGGCGACGACCGGGTCCGCCGCGCGATGCGGCATCGCGCCATGTCCGCCCACGCCCTCGATGCGGATCCAGAAATCGTCGCGCGCGGCCATCATCGCACCGGGGTTGACGGCCACCGTGCCCGCCGGCAGCGAGGGCCAGTTGTGGAGCGCGTAGACCGCATCGCAGGGGAAGCGCTCGAAGAGGCCGTCCTCGATCATCACGCGCGCACCCGCATGTCCTTCCTCGCCGGGCTGGAAGATGAAGTGCACGGTGCCGCCGAAGTCGCGCGTGTGCGCCAGATGGCGCGCGGCGCCCAGCAGCATCGTCACGTGCCCGTCGTGGCCGCAGCCATGCATCAGGCCCGCATGCACGGAGCGGTGCGCGCAATCGCCTTCCTCCTGCACCGGCAACGCATCCATGTCGGCGCGCAGGCCGACGGACTTCGAGGAGCCGGCCCATCGGCCGCGCAGCACCCCGACCACGCCGGTGCGGCCGACGCCCGTGTGCACCTCGTCGAGGCCGAAGCCTTGCAGCGCCTCGGCCACGCGCGCCGCGGTGCGCCGCTCCTCGAAGCCGAGCTCGGGGTGCGCATGCAGATCGCGGCGGAAAGCCGAGAGGAAGGGGTGGAAGTCCGAGATGGCGCGCAGGGTGCCGGCGCCGGGCGTGGGAAGAACGAGGCTCATCGGGTGGCGCTCCTGGATTGCGATGCGGCCATCCTAGGAACGGCGCGACACCCGTGTCCAAGACCGAAGGCATCCGCTTCCAGATGCGCAGCCTATGAAGGCGACGGTGCGGATGCGCGCATGTAGGCGCTGCATATAGTTTCTGACGCCAACGCTATTGGACGCATTTCGGCAAAAGCCTTCTCATTCCGCGGCAGTTCGCAGCAGGCACCACGCCCGCTGTTTTCACCCACGCAACACAGGAATGGAGAAGACATGCCTTCAACCCACAAGGTCGCCATCGTGACCGGCGGCGGCCGCGGCATCGGCGCGGCGATCGCGCGCCAACTGGCGAAGGACGGCCATGCGGTCGTCGTCAACTACGCGGGCGACGCCGCGAGCGCCCGCGCCGTGGTCGCCGACATCGAGTCGCGCGGCGGCCGCGCCATCGCGCTGCAGGCCGACGTCTCGAAGGAAGAGGACGTGCTGCGGCTGTTCCGCGAGACCGATGCGCAGCTCGGCACGCCGACGGTGCTCGTCAACAACGGCGGCATCACCGGCGGCTTCTCGCGCGTGGACGAGGCGGACGCGCGCATGCTCGCGCAGGTGTTCGGCGTCAACGTCGTGGGTGCGTTCCTGTGCTGCCGCGAGGCGGTGCGGCGCATGTCGATCCGCCACGGCGGGCGCGGCGGCGCGATCGTCAACGTGTCTTCGCGCGCCGCGGAGATCGGCGGCGGTGGCGAGTGGGTGCACTACGCGGCGACCAAGGGCGCGCTGAACACGCTGACCACCGGCCTCGCGCGCGAAGTCGCGCTCGAGGGCATCCGCGTCAACGCCGTGGCCGCGGGCCTGATCGAGACCGAACTCCATGCGGCCGCCGGCAAGCCCGACCGCGCCGCGCGCATGGCGCCGGGCATTCCGATGGGCCGCGCGGGCCTGCCCGAGGAGGTTGCGCAGAGCGTCGCCTGGCTGGTGTCGCCCTCGGCCGGCTACGTGACCGCGGCCATCGTGGCCGTCGCCGGCGGGCGCTGAGCCCGCGCTGAACCCCAAGAAAAGAGAACTGGAGACAAGCATGCAAGCATCCGCACGGAATGCATCCGCGACGCCCGCCCACGCGCCGAGCCCCGCCAAGGCCAGGCACGTGGTGATCGCCTCGACCCTGGGTACCGTCTTCGAGTGGTACGACTTCTATCTCTATGGCGCGCTGGCCGCGATCATCGGCAAGAATTTCTTCGCCAGCGCCACGCCGCTGGAGGCCTACATCTTCGGCCTGCTGGCCTTCGGCACCGGCTTCGTGGTGCGGCCTTTCGGCGCGCTGGTGTTCGGGCGGCTCGGCGACATGATCGGGCGCAAGTACACCTTCCTCGCGACCATCCTGATCATGGGCCTCGCGACCTTCGCGGTCGGCCTGCTGCCCACCTATTCGTCGATCGGCAGCTTCGCGCCGGCGATCCTGATCGGGCTGCGCATGCTGCAGGGGCTGGCGATCGGCGGCGAATACGGCGGCGCGGCGGTCTACATCGCCGAGCATGCGCCGCCGGGTCAGCGCGGCGGCTACACCTCGTGGCTGCAGACCGCCTTCATCGTCGGCCTGTGCCTGGCGCTCGGCGTCATCCTGGGCTGCCGGCTCGCGATGTCGCCCGAGGCCTTCGAGACCTGGGGCTGGCGCGTGCCTTTCCTGCTCTCGATGGTGCTGCTGGCGATCTCCGTGTGGATCCGCATGAAGCTGCACGAGTCGCCGGTGTTCGCCGAGATGAAGTCGGCCGGTGCGCTGTCGCGCGCGCCGATCCGCGAGAGCTTCGGCAACTGGCGCAACCTCAAGCTGGTGCTGATCGTGCTGTTCGGCTTGCAGGCGGGGCAGGCTGTGGTCACCAACGCGGGGCCGATCTACTCGTCGCTGTTCCTGGTGAATACGCTGCGTGTCGATCCCGTCACCGCGACCACGCTGTCGACCATTGGCCTGCTGCTGGGCGCGCCCTTCTACGTGATCTTCGGCTACCTCAGCGACCGCATCGGACGCAAGCCGATCGTGCTCGCGTCGCTGGTGCTCGGGGCCGTGTCGCTGTTCCCGGTCTACCACGGGCTCACGCACTTCGCCAATCCGGCGCTCGAGGCCGCGCAGGCGCGCTCGCCCGTGGTGGTGGCGGCCGATCCGGCGCGCTGCTCGTTCCAGTTCAACCCGGTCGGCACCTCGAAGTTCACCTCGAGCTGCGACGTGGCGAAGAGCGCGCTGGTGCGGCGTGGCATTCCCTACAGCAACGAGGCCGCGGCGCCGGGCACGACGGCGGTGGTGCGCATCGGCACGCTATCGCTGCCGGCCTACGACGGCGCGGCCGCCGACGCGAAGGAGCGCGCGGCCGCCTTCGACCAGGCGCTGGGCAAAGCGCTGGAGGACGCCGGCTATCGTGCCAGCGCCGATCCCGCGCAGATCAACCACCTCATGATCGTGCTCATCATCGTCTACCTGCAGCTGCTCACCGGCATGGCCTTCGGCCCCATGGCCGCGATGCTGGTCGAGATGTTCCCGGCGCGCATCCGCTACACCTCGATGTCCTTGCCCTATCACATCGGCAACGGCTGGATCGGCGGCCTGCTGCCCGCGACGGTCGTCGCCATCCAGGCCGCCACGGGCAGCATCTTCGACGGGCTTTGGTACCCTGTGCTGATCGCGGGCGCGGGGTTCGTGCTGTGCTGGCTGTTCGTCCCGGAGACCCGGGACCGGCCGCTCGACAGCTGAGCCGCCGACGGCGCACCGCGCAGGAGCACGCAATGCGCGACCACCCGCCCGCCCCATCGAACGACGACGATTCGCGACCCGCGCATTCGGGCGGGCCGTCCGCGCGCCTGGAGATCCGGCACCTGCGCTACTTCCGCGCGGTGGCCGAGGAACTGAGCTTCACGCGCGCGGCGGACCGGCTGCACATCGCGCAGCCGCCGCTGAGCCAGCAGATCCGCCAGCTCGAGGAGGAGCTGGGCGTGCAGCTCATCGACCGCGACAACCGGCCGGTGCGGCTCACCGAGGCGGGCACGCTGCTGCTCGAGCGCGCGGTCGCGATCATGTCGCAGTTCGATGCCGCGGTGGACGATGTGCGGCGCATCGGCCGCGGCCACAGCGGAAAACTGGCGATCGGCTTCGCGGGCTCGGCCATGTACAGCGTGCTGCCCGATGTGCTCAACGCGTTTCGCGACCGCTATCCCGAGGTCGAGCTGTCTTTCAGCGAGCTGCTCGCGGCCGAGATCGCCGAGGCGCTGTCGCGGCGTTCGATCGACGTCGGCTTCTCGCGCCCCGGGCTGCCGCCCGATCCGTCGATCGAGCAGCGGCTGCTGATCACCGAGCCCCTGATGGCCGCGGTGCCGACGCGGCATCCGCTGGCCGCGCGGGCCACCATTCCCGTGGAGGAGCTGCATGGCCAGGCCGCCGTGCTCTATCCGCGTCACCCGCGGCCCAGCCTGACCGACCTGATCCTTCATGCGCTCGGCGAGCGCGGCATCGTGCTCGAACTCAAGGAGGGCGCGCGCAACATGCAGACCGCGCTGGGCCTGGTCGCGGCCGGCGCCGGCATCAGCTTCGTGCCCGCCAGCGTCTGCGGGCACGGACGCAGCGGCGTGCGCTTCGTGGGCATCGAGCCGCAGGTGCTGACTTCGCCGATGACCGTGGTCTGGCGCAAGGACCATGCGTCCGTCGCGTTGAAGAACTTCCTGCAGATCGTCGAGACGGTGGGCCCGGCGCACGGCTGAGCCGGGGTGCGCGGGGCGCGCCAGACGCCGCGCCTCTGCCAGCGTATCGCGTCGGTATTGGACGCTGCGCGGGGCCATTCCTAAAGTTCATCGCACCGCTTCGAAGCGGTGCCTTTTCACCGATGAACCACAGGAACACCATGTCTGCACTAGATGACGCCATGCGCGACGCCGCCGCTTCCGGCATCCGATTCGATCACGTACCGGCCAACGGCCTGAACATGCACTATGCGCGCGTCGGCCAGGGCGCGCCGCTCGTGCTGCTGCATGGCTGGCCCGAGTTCTGGATGGTGTACCGGCCACTCATGGACCTGCTGAAGAACGATTTCGAACTCTTCGTTCCCGACCTGCGCGGCTGCGGCTTCACCGGCAAGCCCACGTCCGGGCCCGATGCCAACGCCAACGCCGCGACGCACGCAGAGGACATCGCCGAATTCACGCGGCGCCTCGGCCTCGACCGCTTCGGCATGGTGGGCGGCGACCTCGGCGCCTACGTGCTGCAGGCCTTCAGCCAGGCGCACGGCGATCGGCTTAAAGGCGCGTTCTATTTCTGTACCCCGTATCCCGGCCTCGGTTCGCGCTACGGGCAGCCCGACCACCTGATCGAGGTCTGGTACCAGTACTTCCAGCAGCTGCCATGGGCCGCGAAGCTGGTCGGCGCATCGCGCGAGAGCTGCAGGCTCTACATGTCGCACTTCCTCGATCACTGGTCGGGCGACAACCCCGAGGTGTTCGCCGACATGATCGAGATCTACGTCGACATGTTCATGCGCAACGACAACATCCAGGGCGGCTTCGACTGGTACCTGAGCTCGGCCGCCAACCGCCGCAAGTGGCTCGAAGGCACCTTGCCGCCGCCGCCGCGCATCACGGTGCCTTCGCGCTTCCTCTGGGGGCGGCGCGATCCCTTGATCCGCCCCGAGTGGTCGGACCGTCTGGGCGACTACTTCGCCGACTTCAGCATCGACTTCGCCGATGCCGGGCACTTCGTGCACCGCGAGGCGCCCGCGGTCTGCGCGCGCGAGATCAAGGCCTTCTTCGAGGGCCGGTGATGGCCGCCATGCCGGGCGAGGCGGCCGCGCGCTTCATGACGCCGTGGTCGCGCCAGGGGCAGCGGCCCGGTCCCGTCTTCGTCGGCGGGGCTGGCGTCCACCTGCACACGGCCGATGGCGCGCGCTGCCTGGACCTGTCGAGCGGCCTCATGTGCGCCAACCTGGGCCACGGCCATCCGATGGTGATCGAGGCGATAAGGCGCCAGGCCGAGTCGCTGTGCTTCGTGTCGCCCACGCTGCGCAGCGACATCCGCGAGGTCTTCTCCGAGCGCCTGTGCGCACGGGCGCCCTGGCGCGGCGGTGCGCGCGTGCACTTCACCACCGGCGGCGGCGAGGCCAACGACGACGCGGTGAAGATCGCGCGCCTCGTCACCGGCCGGCTGAAGGTGCTGAGCGCCTACCGCTCCTACCACGGCACCAGCGCCGGCGCGGCCGCGCTCACGGGCGGCAGCCGCCGCTGGGCCAGCGAGCAGGCGGCGCCGGGCGGCATCGCGCGCTTCTTCGCGCCGCACCCCTATCGCAGTCCCTTCCACACCGACGACAGGGCCGAGGAGGTGCGACGCGCGCTGGCGCATCTCGAGCGCGTGATCGAGCAGGAGAACCCCGCCAACATCGCGGCGATCCTGATCGAGCCGGTGCTCGGTTCGGACGGTCTGGTCGCGTACGAGGAGGGCTATCTGGCCGGCGTGCGCGAACTCGCACGGCGCTGCGGCGCGCTGCTGATCCACGACGAGGTCATGTGCGGCTTCGGCCGCGTCGGCGAGATGTTCGCCTCGCGCCGCGTCGGCGTCGCGCCCGACATGCTGAGCTTCGCCAAGGGCGTCACGGGCGCCTGCATGCCGCTGGGCGGCGTGCTGATGCGCGAGGAGATCGCCCAAGCCTTCGATCATCGGCCCTTTCCGTTCGGCCACACCTATTCGGGCCACCCGGTCTGCATGGCGGCGGGGCTCGGCGCGCTGCGCGCCTACGAGACGGAAGGC
Organism: Variovorax sp. Varisp41; assembly: GCF_047325085.1. NCBI lineage: Bacteria > Pseudomonadati > Pseudomonadota > Betaproteobacteria > Burkholderiales > Comamonadaceae > Variovorax > Variovorax sp. Varisp41. Next base: position 1,016,274 of record NZ_CP168541.1, on the reverse strand, counting down.
CTCTTCACGCGAGGACGCGAGATCGAAGGCTGGCTCCGGCAAGGCCTGGACCACATCCGCGAGCGCAGCGCGATCGTGGGCGACGTGCGCGGCATCGGTGCCTTCTTCGGCATCGAGCTGGTGCGCGACCGCGAGACGCGCGAGCCGCTGGTCGCATGGCAGGGTGTAGACCAGCGGCTGATGGATGACTTCCAGTCCGACCTGCTGGCGCGCGGCGTGTGGCTATACGTCAAGTACAACCTGTGCGTGGTGGCGCCGCCGCTGACCATCTCCCGGGCCGATCTGATGCAAGGGCTCGCCATCGTCTCGGAGGCGTTGCAGGCCCTCGAGGCCAGGGTGTCGGCATAGGGCCGGCCGCTCAGAGCTGCGGCGACAGCACCGCCGCCAGGTGCTCCCAGGCCTTTTCGAGCAACGGCCGTTCCTTCCAGCCCTCGTAGCTCAACCGCTTCGACTGCGCGAGGTCGGCCTCGAACTGCACGGTCTGCGCCGCGGCGAAGGCCTCGTCGTAGATGTTGAGGTTGGCCTCGTCGTTGAGCCGGAACGAGCGGTTGTCGAAGTTGGTCGAGCCCACCGACACCAGCAGGCCGTCGACCAGGAAGACCTTGCAGTGGTACATGGTCGGCTGGTACTCGCTGATCTGGGCGCCGGCCTCGAGCAGCGGGCCCCAGGCGGCGCGCGAGGCGCGGCGCACGGTCTGCGAATCGATGATCGGCCCCGGCGTGACGATGCGCACGCGCACGCCGCGATGCAGCGCCGCGACCAGCGCGCCCACGGTGAGGTCGTCGGGCACGAAGTAGGCGCTCGAGAGGTCGATGGTCTTCGTGGCCGCGGCGATCGAGAGCAGGTACATCAGGTGCATGCTCTCGCTGCCGCCCGAGGGCGAACTGCTGAACATCTGCGCGCGGCCGTTGCCCACCGGCGGCAGCGGCGGGAAATAGCGCTCGCCGTGGAGCACGTCGCCCGAGACCTTGATCCAGTTGTCCATGAAGACCGCCTGCATCTGCGCCACCACCGGGCCCTCGACCTGGTAGTGCGAGTCGCGCCAGTGCGCCGGGTCCTGCGCATTGCCGGTCCATTCGGGCGCGATGCCGACGCCGCCCGTGAAGCCGATGCGCCCGTCGACCACCAACAGCTTGCGGTGGGTGCGGTTGTTCATGCGCGCGATGTCGTACCAGCTCGGCTTGTGGAACTTGCGGATCTCCACGCCCGCTGTCTCCATCTCTCGGATGAAGTCCGCGTCGACCTTCGCGCTGCCGACCCAGTCGAGCAGCACGTGCACCTTGACGCCGGCGCGCGCGCGTTCCGACAGCGCATCGGCGAAGGCGCGGCCGATGTCGCCCGACCAGTAGATGTAGGTCTCGAAGGTGATGCTGTGCTTCGCGGCGCGGATCGCCGCGAGCATCGGCGGAAAGATCCGGTCGCCGTTCTGGAAGGCCTCGAAGCGGTTGCCGTCGGCGATCGGCGGGCCGAGCATGGCACCGAGCGCGCGCTGGTATTGGGGATCGTGCAGCGCATATTCGCGTCGCACCTGTTCGTCGAGCTTCTTCTCGCCGCTCGTGAGGTTGAGCACGAGCAGGGTGGCAGCCAGCGTCAGGACGAAGGTCCAGGCGATGGCTTTCCAGGGCTTGCGGGGGGCAGTGGCACGCATGCCTTATCGTGCCGGCCTTTGCCCGCGCCGAATCGAGTTCGCGCCCTTGTCCTGCAAGGCGCCGCTGCGATGTCTGCCATCAATATCGGCTTGCGGCGCCAGCCACTGCGAACACCATGCCCCGACAACCCAAAGCCTTGCCCGACCCGTCCTCCCACCGTTTCGTCTCCGTGCGTGGTGCGCGCGAGCACAACCTGCGCAACGTCGACGTCGACATTCCGCGCGATGCCCTCGTGGTCTTCAGCGGCATCTCGGGTTCCGGCAAGTCCTCGCTGGCCTTCGGCACGCTGTATGCCGAGGCGCAGCGGCGCTACCTCGAATCGGTGGCGCCCTATGCGCGGCGGCTGATCGACCAGGTCGGCGTGCCGGCGGTCGATGCCATCGACGGGCTGCCGCCGGCCGTGGCCTTGCAGCAGCAGCGCGGCACGCCGGGCACGCGCTCCTCGGTGGGCAGCGTGACCACGCTGTCGAACCTGCTGCGCATGCTCTATTCGCGCGCGGGCGACTACCCGGCGCGCCAGGCCATGCTGCACGCGGAGGACTTCTCGCCCAACACGCCGCAGGGTGCCTGTCCCGTCTGCCACGGTCTGGGCCGGGTGTTCGAGGTGACCGAGCGCGCGATGGTGCCCGACGACAGCCTCACGATCCGCGAGCGCGCGGTGGCCGCCTGGCCCTCGGCCTGGCAGGGGCAGAACCTGCGCGACATCCTCGTCACGCTGGGCATCGACGTCGACACGCCGTGGCGCACGCTGCCGAAGAAGACGCGCGACTGGATCCTGTTCACCGAGGAGCAGCCGACGGTGCCGGTCTACGCGGGCTTCACGCCGGCCGAGACGCGCGCCGCGCTGCGCCGCAAGCTCGAGCCCAGCTACCAGGGCACCTTCATGGGCGCGCGCAAGTACGTGCTCCACACCTTCGCCACCACGCAGAGCGCGCTGATGAAGAACCGCGTCTCGCGCTTCATGTCGGGCGCGTCGTGTCCCGCCTGCCAGGGAAAGCGACTGAAGGCCGAGGCGTTGTCGGTGCGTTTCGCGGGGCTCGACATCGGGCAGATCTCGCACCTCACGCTGGGCGCGCTGGGGCAGGTGCTGCGGCCGGCCGCGCGTGGCGAGGCGCATGGCAAGGTCGCGCCGTCGGCCGAGAAACGCATCGTGGCGCAGCGCATCGCGCAGGACGCGCTGGCGCGGCTCGCGACGCTGCTGGGCCTCGGGCTGGGCTATCTCTCGCTCGACCGCAGCACGCCCACGCTGTCGCCGGGCGAGCTGCAGCGGCTGCGGCTCGCGACGCAGATCCGTTCCAAGCTGTTCGGCGTGGTGTACGTGCTCGACGAGCCCTCGGCCGGCCTGCACCCGGCCGACGCCGAGGCGCTGGTCGACGCGCTCGATGCACTCAAGCGCGCGGGCAACTCGCTGTTCGTGGTCGAGCACGATCTGGACCTGATGCGCCGCGCCGACTGGCTGGTCGATGTCGGGCCCGGCGCGGGCGAGAAGGGCGGCGAGGTGCTCTACAGCGGGCCGCCCGCCGGATTGCGCGACGTGGCGGCTTCCCGCACGGCCGCCTACCTGTTCGCACCCGAGGCGGCCGGCGATGCGGGCCGGCCGCCGCGTTCGGCGCGGGGCTGGCTGCGGCTCGAAGGCGTCACGCGCAACAACCTCGAGGCGGTCGATGCGGCTTTTCCGATCGGCGCGATGACCGCGGTCACCGGCGTTTCGGGATCGGGCAAGTCGAGTCTCGTGAGCCAGGCGCTGGTGCAGCTGGTGGCGGCTCACCTGGGGCACGAGGCGCCGGCCGACGAAGAGCCGGGCGAGGGCGAGCCCTCGCTCGCCCAGGAGACGCAGGGCCGCATCGTCGAGGGCCTGGACCGGATCCGGCGGCTGGTGCGGGTCGACCAGAAGCCGATCGGCCGCACGCCGCGCTCCAACCTCGCGACCTACACCGGGCTGTTCGACCACGTGCGCAAGCTGTTCGCGCAGACCCGCGCCGCGAAGGCGCGCCGCTTCGATGCCGGCCAGTTCTCGTTCAACGTCGCCAAGGGCCGCTGCCCGACCTGCGAGGGCGAGGGCTTCGTCAGCGTCGAGCTGCTGTTCATGCCCAGCGTCTACGCCCCCTGCCCGCAGTGCGGCGGCTCGCGCTTCGACGCGGCGACGCTGAAGGTGCGGCTGCGCGACAAGAGCATCGCCGACGTGCTCGCGATGACGGTGGACGAGGCGCATGCCTTCTTCGTGGACGACGCCCCCATCGAGCGGCCGCTGCGCCTGCTCGCGGCGATCGGCCTGGGCTACCTGCGCCTGGGCCAGCCGGCCACCGAGCTGTCGGGTGGCGAGGCCCAGCGCATCAAGCTCGCGACCGAGCTGCAGCGCGCGCAGCGCGGCGACGCGCTCTATGTGCTCGACGAGCCGACCACCGGGCTGCATCCGTCGGACGTGGACCGGCTGATGGCGCAGCTCGACGAGCTCGTCGACGCGGGCAACATGGTGGTGCTGGTCGAGCACGAGATGCGCGTGGTGGCGCGCTGCGACTGGGTCATCGACATGGGCCCGGGCGCGGGCGGCGAGGGCGGGCCCGTGGTGGCGGCGGGCACGCCGCGCGAGGTCGCGAAGGCCGGCACGCCCACGGCGAAGTACCTCGCGCGGCAGTGGAGCTGAGCGGGCCGCGGCCCGGGTGCACAATCTGGACCCCCGATCCGCGCCGCCGCGCGCGCCGCCTCCCGTTCCAGCCCCATGCGAATCCACGACATCCGACGCCGACTGCGCGAAGCAGGCGCGGGCCCCAGCCATGAGCAGCGCGTGCTGCGGCTGTGGTCCCATGCGCTGCCGCGCGACAGCGGCCGGCGGCTGCCGCACAGCTTCTTTCCGGCCGGGTTGATGGCCGAGCTGCCGGCCATCGAGGCCGAGCTCGCGGGCCTTGCGCGCGTGCATGCGGTGCATCCGGGCGCCGACGGTTCGGAGCGGCTGCTGGTGGCCCTTGCCGACGGCCAGACCGTCGAGAGCGTGCTGCTGCCGCGCGACGGCCTGTGCGTGTCCTCGCAGGTCGGCTGCGCGGTCGGCTGCCAGTTCTGCATGACCGGGCGCGAGGGCCTGCTGCGCCAGGTCGGCAGCGCCGAGATCATTGCCCAGGTGGCACTCGCGCGCCTGCGCCGGCCGGTGCGCAAGGTGGTGTTCATGGGCATGGGCGAGCCGGCCCACAACCTCGACAACGTGATGGAGGCGATCGAGCTGCTCGGCACGGTCGGCAACATCGGCCACAAGAACCTGGTGTTCTCCACCGTCGGCGATCCGCGCGTGTTCGAGCGGCTGCTGCAGGAACGCGTGCGGCCCGCGCTCGCGCTGTCGCTGCACACCACGCGCGACGAACTGCGCCGCAAGCTGCTGCCGCGCGCGCCGCGGCTCACGCCCGAGGAACTGGTCGCGGCCGGCGAGCGCTACGCGCGCACCACCGGCTATCCGATCCAGTACCAGTGGACGCTGCTCGAGGGCATCAACGACAGCGAGGAAGAGATCGAGGGGCTGGTGCGGCTGCTGTCGGGCAAGTACGGCGTGCTCAACATGATCCCGTTCAACGCGGTCGACGGCGTGGACTTCCAGCGCCCGGCCTGGGCGCGCTGCCAGCAGATCGCACGCACCCTGCACGAGCGCGGCATCCTGACCAAGCTGCGGAATTCGGCGGGGCAGGACGTGGATGGGGGGTGTGGGCAGTTGCGGGCGCGGGCTGTCGGCACGCAGGTGATGGTTCGCAGTGATCGTAGACCGCGGAAGGAGGCCGACGCGTGCGCAGCACCAAACGAATGACCGTCACGGTGCCCGTCGAGATGGCTGCCATCATCAGGCAGGCGGTGGAGCGCGGAGAGTACGAATCGCCTGGCGAAGTGGTACGAGAAGCTTTGCGTGAATGGAAAGCGCGGCGCTGGTTGGTACTCAATGAGTTTTCCACTCTCAAGGCGGATATCGATCGTGGTCTGGCAGACGCGACCGCTGGTTGCGTCCAGGCCTTCGATGCCGATCGCATAGTTGAGCGCGGACGCTTGCTCTTGGCCGCCCGTTCCAGTTGACCGAAAGTCAGCGTCTGAGGGGCATGCGATCTCGGCTTGATCACGGATCGAGGGTGGATCGATGTCCCGCTGCGAGAAGTCGCGCGGCTTTTGTGCATCTGGAGTTCTTGGGCTCTCAAACCTGCTTCGCTGCCTCCCTGCCCAGAAAGAACTCCACCGCCCGCCCCACCACCCAGGGCACGATCACATGGTCCCCATCGAAGGGCTGCAGCGTGAGGTCGTGCCCGCTCTCGAGCAGCCGCCGGGCGTGCGGATGGGCGCTGGTCTCGATCGGCAGCTGGCTGTCCGAGCGCCCGTGCGCGAGAAAGAAGCGCGGCGTGCCGGTCTGCGCGAAGCTGTTCATGAAGCCGGCCGACAGGCCGATCACGTGGCTCGCCACGTCGCCGTTGGTGAGGCCCAGCGACAGCGCGTAGCTGCCGCCGTCGGAGAAGCCCGCGAACGCGAGCCGCGCGGGGTCGAGCCGGAAATGCCGCGACACGGTGGCCAGCGCGTTGTCGAGCCGCTCGAGGTCGGGGCCATGGCCGCCGACCACGATGTCCCAGGTGGCGTACATCGACTGCGGCGCCAGCAGCAGGAAGCCGCGCGAGCGCGCATGCGCGACGAAGTGCGGCAGCACGCGGTTGGCCTCGCCGCCCGCGCCATGGAACATCACGAGCAGGGGCAGCGGCGCATCGGTGGGCAGGCCCTCGGGCACGACCAGCACCGCGTCGCGGCCCTCGTCGAAACCCAGGTCGTGGCGCCCGGGCGGCAGCGGCTCGTACAGGGGCGCGGCACCGGGCCGGAAGGCCATGCGGCCCGTGAGCGCACCGCCGAACAGGGTGGGATCGATCACGCGTGGCCTCCTCCGGGCGCTGCGGCGGGCGCGATGCCGCGGAACACGGCGCACTGCGCGAAGGACTGCGTCGACAGCGGCAGTTCCTTGCGCCGGCAGTACTTGCTCGTGAGCTTGAGCAGTTCCTTGATGTCGCGGCCGCTGGCGCCTGCGTAGTCGACCACCAGCCGGTCGATCACGGCGGCGGGCAGTTCCACGCCGAGCTGGGCCGACAGCGTGGTCCACAGGCGTCGCGCATCCTCGGGCCCGGGCGGCTGGTAGTCGATCACCGCGATGCAGCGCGAGAGGATGGCCTCGTCGATGTCGCCGACGCGGTTGGTGGTCATGAACAGCAGGCCGCTGAAGTACTCGAGCGTGCGCAGGAACTCGGCCACGATGGCGTTGTGCTGCAGGTCGTTGTCGCGGCGCCGGATGTAGACGTCGGCCTCGTCGAGCAGCAGCACGCAACCCCAGCGCGCGGCGCGCTGCAGGATGCGCGTGAGGCTGGTCTCCACCGAACTCGCCGTCACGCCGAGCTGGCCCGAGTGCACGCGGTACAGCGGCTTGCCGACCACTTCCGCATAGACCTCGGCGGTCAGCGTCTTGCCCAGGCCGGGCGCGCCCTTGCACAGGATGGTGGTGCCGCCCGACTTGCCGGGCACCACGTCCTCGACCAGGAAGTTGCGGTCGGCCGTGAGGATGTCGATCAGGTCGCGGTGCGCCTGCGGCAGCACCAGCCGCTCGCGCAGGCTCGGTTGGTACCGGTAGTCCTGCACATGCTGGGCATGGACCCAGATGTTGCGGTGCCAGTCGAGGTGGAACAGGTGCAGGTAGCAGTGCTGGGGAATGCGGTCGAAGCCCTGGGCGATGCCGCTCTCGCGCCAGTGATGCGGATCGGCGGCCAGGTCGAAGCGGCGGCGCAGAAGTTCTTCGTCGTTCACGCAGCGCACCGCGGCGCCTTCGGGCAGCCGATGACACTCGAGGGTCGCGCGCGGGCCCTCGCCCGCGGTCCAGACGCTGCCGCCGACGGTGAACTGCGCGCCGTGCCGCGGCTGCAGCTTGCCGAAGCGCTCGAGCTGCATTTCGTACTCGCGCTTGAACTCCGCGCATTCCTTGTGAAAGCCGTGGTCGGCGAACAGGTCGGCCAGCGTGCGGTGCGGCAGCTGCTCCTCGTAGAAGCTCAGGCCCCAGGTCATGCCCGCGAAGCGCAGCCGGGGCTCGGAGGGCGGCTCGCGGCCGGCCGCCTGCAGCGTGTTGGCGAGCAGGCCCACGAGCACGTAGGCATTGCCCTCGGTGGGTTTCACCAGCCGCACCGTGTGAACCAGCCAGGGCAGCAGCACGCCGTCCTTGCCGCGCTGGTAGAGCCAGCCGTCGATGGCATCGCGTGCGAGCCATTCGGTGAGTGCCGGCACCATCGCCTCGAGGTTCGCGACCGGCTGCAGCTGCGATTCGCCGTTGAGGTTGTCGAGCGCGAGCAGCTGGAACACCAGGTCGCGCGCGCCGTTGCCGAGGCTCAGCTGGTAGAGCAGGTTGAGCGAGCGGCCGTCGAAGTGGCGGCTCGACACGACGCGTATGCCGCTGCAGGCTCCCTGGCCGCCCAGCTGGAGGCCCAGCGGCGACTGCGCGCCGACCTGGCTGCGCAGGACGGCGGCCAGCATCTCCGGTATCTCGAGTTCCACGGCGTCTCCTCGTGTCGCCTGTCCATGCTAGCCCGGCGCGGGCGCCCGGCGATTGACCTGGGTCAAGCCCGTGGGAAGATGGCGGGGGCCATCGCACCGCCATGGCCCGACGCAGACAAGGAAGGAAAGCGCCCATGCCCCCGCCCTCGAAGACATCGCTGTTCGCCGCCGCGAAGGCTTGGGACGCGGCCTCGGTCCGGGCCCAGCTGGCCCAGACGCCGGCGCTGGTCGGCGCCACCGATCCGCGCGGCCGCGCGGCGATCCACCTGGCCTGCACGGTGAAGGCCGAGGGCGCGCAGCTCGCGGAACCCCATGGGATCAAGACCGTGACCGCGCTGCTCGATGCGGGTGCCGACCTCGAGGCCGTGGTGCCCATGGACGAGGACGAGGGCGACTTCCGCGCCACGCCGATCTGGTACGCGGTGGCGCGCGGCGAGAACCTGCCGCTGGTCAAGTTCCTTGCCAAGCGCGGCGCGAACACGAGCTGGTCGCTGTGGGCCGCGGTGTGGCGCGACGACGAGGCGATGTGCCGCGTGCTGCTCGCGAACAAGCCCGAACTGAACCTGCGCGCGCACGGCGAAACGCCGCTCTTCTATGCGGCCCGGCTGCAGCGGCTGAAGACCCTGGCGCTGCTGATCGCGGCCGGTGCCGATGCGTCCGTAACCGACGAGCAGGGGCGCGATGCGGTCGATATCGCGCGGGCGCGGCGTCTGCCGAAGGAGTTCATCGAACGGCTCGAGCGGTCGAAGCGATCTCGGCCTGGATAGACCTCCAGGGGACGATCACGCGGGCTCGACGGCCGCGAAGCCGATGCGGGGTGCGGTGATGCGGCCGTTCGCGGCCGCGAGCACGAAGCGCAGGGTGTCGCCCTCGACGACGACCTGCACGCCGAGCTTCGCCGTCACGGCGTCGCCGGCGAGTTGCGCGCTGCCCCAGCTCGCCGCGATCTCGCGCGCGGACAGCGCGGCGATCTCCGTGCCCAGCCCGCGTCCCACCGATTCCGAGCGCAGCACGACCGTGTTGAGGCCCTGCTCGTGCCCGTCCATCGACACCTGCAGGCCCGGCAGTGCGAGCAGTCCGTCGCCCAGCCGCAGTTCGCCCGACAAGGCCGTGCGCCCGAGCAGCGTGCGCGCCTGCGCGGTCAACCCCTGGGCCTGCGTGCCCAGGCCCTGGCGAAGCATCGATTCGGCGAAGGGCCGCAGCCGGAGCTTGCCGCGCTCGGAGATCCACGGGCCGATCAGGCTCTTGCGGCGCTCGAACTCCACGCCCGCGAGCGGCGCCGAGGCGAACTGGTAGAGGTAGCTGCGGCCGTTCGGGGCATCGACGTAGAAGCCGAGCGGGCTCACGCCCATGCGCGAGTCGGGGCCCACGTGCTCGACGGTGGCGTCGTTGAAGTCGACCAGCCCATGGCGGATCGGCACGGTCACGTCGGCATCGAACAGCAGGTGCGCGTCGGTGATGCGGCCGCGCAGGGTGCCGTCGATCTCGCCGAGCGGGCCGAGTTGCCAGGCACCGGCCGGTGGCGGCAGCGCCGTGCGGTCGGCGGGATGGGTGGCTTCCCACAGTTGGTGGAACTGCCGTGACAGCACCAGCGGGCCGTGCAACTTCAGGCCGGCGAATTCCGCGTCGCGGGCCTCGATGGCGCCGACGCGCAGGGACCCGTTCCCGGCATGCACGCGCGCGACCAGCTCGTGCACGGCGATGCGCTCGATCTCCAGCACGAGCGCGCCCGTGGCGAGCCGCAGGGCCGTCGCTTCGAGTTGCGCGATCCGCAGTTCGCGCGTGCCGTCCTGGCCCGTGGCCCAGCGCACGCCCTCGAGCGCGAAGCGGTTCGGATCGGCATCGCCGCGCGCGCCGAGTTCCAGGCCCAGCAAGAGGTCGAGGAGGGAGGCGGCGAGGGAGGCGCTCATGGTGGCTTTCTAGCAGACGGGCTCAGCGGCACATCGGAAACCCGCCCGTCTCCAGATGGAAGTGATCGCGGTGCGCCGCGTTGTACTCAGGCCCGAGCACGCCGCGAAAGAACCGGCAGGCGCCCAGATGGGCGTCGTTCAGCAGCGCGGCCGAAGGGTTCGAAGCGTCGGTGTGCCAGTCCCTGCGCACGTTGACGCGGCGCCCGTCCGCGAGGACGAAGCCGGCCACGTCGAAGGCGTCGGCCGTGGCATGCCGGCTGCGCGGCGCGCCGGGCATCGCGCCTTCGCCGCGGTTCACGTTGCGGCAGGCATAGCTGCCGAGGTGGTCGATCGCGGCGACCGGCTGGCCGAAGTGCCGCAGGGCCGCGGGCTGCAGCGCATGGTGCTCCCACATGAAGAAGGACAGCGCCATCGGGCAGCTCAGCGTGGGTGCGCTGCCCAGGCGCACGCCGGCCGAGCGCAGGCGCACAGCGTTCTCGAAGCCGCAGCCCGGGCCGGTGACGCGATCGGGCACGCGCTCGTACTGCATGCCGGTGTCGGCCAGCGCGGCCTGGCAGCGCACCGGATCGCCGCGTGCGCGCGCGAGCTTGTAGGTGGTCAGCCAGTTGGGCGCCGCCGTCACGTCGAGCGGCGCCCAGGGATCGTGGCGCTCGGGCACCTCGATGGCGCCCGTGAAGACGGCCACCACGCCGGCGGCGATGGCGACGACCAGCGCGAGGGCCAGGCGGCGTCCGGGGCGGGCGGGTCGGTCTTGCGCGGGCGGCAGGGGCACGGGTGACGAAGGCAGTGGGTGACAGAAGTCCTATTGGGACCGGACCGCGCGCACCGTGCTGTCGGGATGATCGGCCAGCGCGTGTAGGCCGATGCGAACCGGCCGGGCGCCGTTCAAGACCGGATGCCCTCGAGCAGCACGCGGAACGCCGGCTCGATGTTCGCCTCCTCCACGCAGGCATAGCCCAGCAGCAGCCCACGCCGCCCGTCGCCGCGCCGGTAGTAGCGCGACAGCGGCCGCGAGAGCACGCCGCGCGCCTGCGCCGCTTCCATGATCGCCACGTCGTCGCGGTCCTCGGGCAGCCGCAGCACCAGGTGGAGCCCGGCATTGCTGGCCTGCGGATGCAGGTGGTCGGGGCCCAGGTGCTCGCCGATCAGCCCGGCCAGCAGCGCGCGCCGGCGCGCATAGAGCACGCGCATGCGGCGGATGTGGGCGGCGTAGTGGCCCTGGCCGATGAGCTCGGCCAGCGCCACCTGCGTGATGGCGTGGCCCTCGCGGTAGAGGTCGGCATGGGCGGTGCGGAAATGCGCTGCCAGCGCGCGCGGCAGCACCATGTAGCCCACGCGCAGGCCCGGGAACAGCGTCTTGCTGAAGGTGCCGATGTAGATCACCGGGCTGTCGTCCTCGAGCCCCTGCATCGAGGGAATGGGCCGGCCCGCGAAGCGGAACTCGCTGTCGTAGTCGTCCTCCACGATCCAGCTGCCCGACTGGCGCGCGAAGTCGAGCAGCTCGCGCCGGCGCGCCAGGCTCATCACCGAGCCCAGCGGGTACTGGTGCGAAGGCGTGACGAAGATCAGCCGCGGCGCGCTGCCGCCGCGCGGCCAGCCGGCCCCGGGTCCGTCGCCCTCGGCTTCCACGCGCAGCGGCCGCACGCGCCAGGCGCCCATCTGCAGCAGCTTGTGGAAGCCCCAGTAGCCGGGCTCCTCGACCCACACGGTGTCGCTCGGGTCGGCCAGCATACGCAGCGAGAGGTCGATGGCCTGGTGCACGCCCTCGGTGATCAGCACCTGGTCGGCGTCGCAGCGCACCGCGCGCGCCACGCGCAGGTGCTCGGCCACCGCCTCGCGCAGCGCGGGATGGCCGCCGCCGTGCGAATAGGTCAGCAGCTCGGGCGCGGGATCGCGCCACAGGCGCGCGACGATGCGGCCGAAGGCGCGGTGCGGGAACTGGGTCACGTCGGGCACGCCGGGCATGAAGGCGCCCCACTGGCGCGCCGCGGCCGAGGCATCGTCGACCAGCGCCTGGGCGCGCCGGGCCAGCCGTACCGGCGCGGCGCGGGCCGGCGCGGCGGCGGCGCCGCGGCCGGTGGCCAGCTGGCTCTCGGGCGTGGTCTCGGCCACGAAAGTACCGCTGCCCACGCGCGAATGCACGTAGCCCTCGGCGCGCAGCTGCTCGTAGGCATGCAGCACGGTGTTGCGCGACATGCCGGTCTCGCGCGCCAGGTCGCGCGAGGCCGGCAGCGCGCTCGAGGGCGGCAGGCTGCCGTCGAGGATGGCACCGCGCAGGCAGTCGTAGAGCTGGCGGTTGAGCGCGGCACCGGCGGCGGGAGCGATGCGCTGCAGCACCAGGTCGGCGCAGATGGATTTCATGGGTTTTTTGGATTGGCTCCATCCTGATTGCAGGAAGTGGATCTTTTTGATGGAGCCAATTGCGCATTCAATCAGAACTTCCGATCGACCTCCAGCCTTTCCCGGACGCCTTCAGCCATGACCACCAACTCCGAACTCCAGACCCGCCGCCTCGCGGCCACGCCGCGAGGCGTGGGCGTGATGTGCGGCTTCTATGCCCAGCGCGCCGAGAACGCGACGCTGTGGGACATCGAGGGCCGCGAATACATCGACTTCGCCGCCGGCATCGCGGTGCTCAACACCGGCCACCGCCATCCGCGCCTGGTGGCCGCGATCCAGGAGCAGCTCGGGCGCTTCACGCACACGGCCTACCAGATCGTTCCCTACGAGAGCGTGGTGACGCTGGCCGAGCGGCTCAATGCGCTGGTGCCGATCTCCGGCCCGGTGAAGACGGCCTTCTTCACCACCGGCGCCGAGGCGCTCGAGAACGCGGTGAAGATCGCGCGCGCCCACACCGGCCGCGCCGGAGTGATCGCCTTCGGCGGTGGCTTCCATGGCCGCACGCTGATGGCGCTGGCCATGACCGGCAAGGTCGCGCCCTACAAGACCGGCTTCGGCCCGTTCCCGGCCGACGTGTTCCACGTGCCGTTCCCGAGCGCGCTGCAGGGCGTGAGCGCCGACGACTCACTGGCCGCGATCGAGAAGCTGTTCAAGACCGACATCGACCCGAAGCGCGTGGCCGCGATCGTGATCGAACCGGTGCAGGGCGAGGGCGGCTTCAACGTCGCGCCCACCGCGCTGCTGCAGGGCCTGCGCCGCATCTGCGACGCGCACGGCATCGTGCTGATCGCCGACGAGGTGCAGACCGGCTTCGCGCGCACCGGCCGGCTGTTCTCGATGCAGCACCACGGCGTCGAGCCCGACCTGATCACCATGGCCAAGAGCCTCGCGGGCGGCATGCCGCTGTCGGCCGTGGCCGGCCGCGCCGCCGTCATGGATGCGCCGGCGCCCGGCGGCCTCGGCGGCACCTACGCGGGCAATCCGCTGGCGGTGGCCTCGGCGCACGCGGTGCTCGACGTGATCGCCGACGAGAAGCTCTGCGAACGCGCCGCCGCGCTGGGCGAGCGCCTGGTCGGCCGACTGTTGAAGATCAAGGAATCGAACCCGGCGCTGGCCGAAGTGCGCGCGCAGGGCTCGATGGTCGCGGTGGAACTGCGCGATGCGGCCACGGGCGCGCCCGACGCCGAGGCGGTGGCCCGCGTGCAGGCCAAGGCGCTGGCGCAGGGCCTGGTGCTGCTGAGCTGCGGCATGTACGGCAACGTGATCCGCTTCCTGTATCCGCTGACCATTCCCGACGCGCAGTTCGAACACGCGCTGGCCATCGTCGAGGAAGCGTTCTCGGCATGAACACCGCCTCCACCCTGGGCCTGCAGCGCCCCGACCTGCTGCGCGGTGCCGGCCTGATCGACGGCCAGTGGGTCGCGGCCGACGACGGCGCCACCTTCGCCGTCAACGACCCCGCCACCGGCCGGCACCTGGCCGACGTGCCGCGGATGGGCCGCGTCGAGACCGAGCGCGCCATCGCCGGCGCCGCCGCCGCGCTGCCCGCCTGGCGCGCGCGCACCGCGCCCGATCGCGCACGCGTGCTGCGCCGCTGGGCCGAGCTGATGCTCGCGCACCAGGACGACCTGGGCCGGCTGATGACGCTCGAGCAGGGCAAGCCGCTGGCCGAGGCGCGCGGCGAGATCGCCTACGCGGCCTCGTTCATCGAATGGTTCGCCGAGGAGGCCAAGCGCGTGGACGGCGAGGTGCTGCAGCCGCAGCGCGCCGGCCAACGCATCGTGGTGCTCAAGCAGCCGATCGGCGTCTGCGCCGCGATCACGCCGTGGAACTTCCCGGCCGCGATGATCACGCGCAAGGTCGGCCCCGCGCTGGCCGCGGGCTGCACCATCGTCGTCAAGCCGGCCGAGCTCACGCCGCTGAGCGCCTTCGCGCTCGGCGTGCTGGGGCTCGAGGCCGGCCTGCCGCCCGGCGTGCTGCAGATCGTGGCCGGCAACGCACCCGAGATCGGCGCCGCGCTGTGCGAGAGCCCGACCGTGCGCAAGCTCAGCTTCACCGGCTCCACCGGCGTGGGCCGCGTGCTCGCGCAGCAGTGCGCGCCGACCATCAAGAAGCTCTCGCTCGAGCTCGGCGGCAATGCGCCGCTGATCGTGTTCGACGACGCCGACATCGACCGCGCGGTCGAGGGCATCGTGGCCTCCAAGTTCCGCAACGCGGGCCAGACCTGCGTCTGCGCCAACCGCATCTACGTGCAGGCCGGCGTCTACGACGCCGTGGCCGCGCGGCTGGTGGCTGCGGTCGAGGCGATGCGCGTGGGCAACGGCCTCGAGGCCGGCACCACGCAGGGCCCGCTGATCGACGGCCGCGCCGTCGCCAAGGTGCGCCAGCACATCGACGACGCGCTCACGCAGGGCGCCGAGCTGCGCACCGGCGGCAAGCCGCATGCGCTGGGCGGCAGCTTTTTCGAGCCCACCGTGCTGACCGGCGTGACGCAGGCCATGCGCGTGGCGCGCGAGGAGACCTTCGGGCCGCTGGCGCCGCTGTTCCGCTTCGAGACCGAGGAGGAGGTCGTCGCGATGGCCAACGATTCGGAGTTCGGCCTTGCCGCCTACCTGTTCACCGAGGACCGCCGCCGCCTCTGGCGCGTGGGCGAGCAGCTCGAGACCGGCATGGTCGGCATCAACACCGGCCTGATCTCGAACGAGGTCGCGCCCTTCGGCGGCGTGAAGCAGTCGGGCCTGGGCCGCGAGGGCTCGCGGCACGGGATCGAGGACTACCTCGAGCTCAAGTACCTCTGTCTGCAGGACTGAGCATGGCGGCGCGGCGGCCTCTCACGAGGCCTTCGCGGCCGCCGACACGCCCCACAGCCGGGGCTTGCCTTCCCACACCGAGAAGCCGCTCAGGCGCTTGCGCACGCCCCAGGCATCGATGCCGTTGAACAGCATGATCATCGGCACCTGCTGAATCATCAGCGCGTGGATCTGGTCGAACAGCGCCTGGCGCTTCTTCGGGTCCGATTCGGCGAAGCTCTCGTCGAGCAGCTTGAGCGCCTGCGGGTCTTCCCAGACCTTGCGCGACTGCTTGTCCTTCGGGCCCGAGAACTGCTCGTAGCTCAGCGCCGGGTCGAGCCGCGACGAATAGGTGAACGAGCTCATCTGGTAGTTGCCGCTGTTGTAGCGGTCGAGCTGCGTCGCCCATTCGAGCACCTCGATCTGCGCGTTGATGCCCACCGACTGCATCATGGCCTGCGCCAGCACCGCCACCGTGTAGCTCGGCACGTGCGCGCGCTTGTTGGTCTGGATGACGATCTTCTCGTTCCTGTAGCCGGCCTCGCGCAGCAGCCTGGCGGCCAGCGCCGGGTCGTAGTGGTAGCCCTTCTTCTGCACCGGGCCGTAGAAGGCCGAGGTCTTGTGGATGGCGGCGTTGTTCACCGTGCCCAGGCCCTCGGAGGCGGCCGCCACGATCTGCTCCATGTCGAGCGAGGCCGCGATGGCCTGGCGCAGCTTCTGGTTCTTGAGCAGCGGATCGCGGGTCTGGATCAGCAGCGCGTTCTTGGTGGCCTCGGTCGGCGCCTGCACGACGAGGTTGCGGTCGGTCTTGAGCTCCTGCGCGTCGCTCGAGGTGATCTGGGCCGCGTCGATGGCGCCCGACTTCAGGCCGGCCGCGGCCGTGGCCGCGTCGGGCACGACCAGGAAGCGCACCGTGTCGACCAGCGGCGCCTTCAGGCCCACGTAGCCGTCGACCTTGGTCGCGCCCGGCGGCGAGGTGTAGCCCTTGAAGGCCGTGACCGTGACGTACTCGCCGCGCTTCCATTCGCCGAACTTGAAGGGGCCGGTGCCCACCGGCTTGTCCCAGCTGCCGTCGGCCTTGACCGAGCTCCTGTGCAGGATCGCCGTCATGCCGCAGTCGGAGCGCGCCAGCGAATCGAGGAACACGGCCGAGGGCCGGTTGATCTTCATCGTGAAGGTGGCGTCGTCGGGCGTCGCGGTCTCGACCACCTTGAGGCCGTTGCGGCCGTCGTATTCGCTGAGGCAGCGCCAGTCGGTCTTCGGGTCCATGTAGCGCTTCCAGCTCCAGGCCACGTCGGCCGAGGTCAGCGGCGCGTCGTTGTGGAACTTCACACCCTTGCGCAACTTGAAGGTGTAGGTCAGGCCGTCGGGCGACACCTCGACCGACTGCGCGAGCAGCGGGCCGACGCTGCCGTCCTGCCGGTAGCCGACCAGGCCCTCGACCATGTTGAGCACGATGCCGTCGGTGGTGTTGTCGCGGTTCACGCCCGGGTTGGTGGAACGGATGTCGGCCGGCTGGGCGACCGTCACCGTGGTCTGGGCCAGCGCCGCGCCGCAGGCGAGGCCGGCGCCGGCGAGGGCCGCGAGTCGGAAGAAGGGACGGGGCATGGAGGACTCCTGCAGAAAAAGAAAGGACTTCAGGCGAGGGCGGTCTCGGCGCCGAAGCGCCAGCGCAGCCGCACGCCGCCGGCCTCGGTGGGCTCGAGCGCCGGAATGGCGGACAGCAGCCGGCGCGTGTAGTCCTGCCGCGGCGCGTCGAACACGGTGTCGCGCGTGCCCTGCTCGACGATGCGGCCGTCCTGCATCACGACCACGCGGTCGGCCACCTGCTCGACCACGCCGAGGTCGTGGCTGATGAACAGGCACGAGAAGCCGTGGCGCTTCTGCAGTTCGGCGAACAGCTCGAGCACCTGGGCGCGCACGGTGACGTCGAGCGCCGACACCGGCTCGTCGGCGATCACGAAGGCGGGCCGGCGCACCAGTGCGCGCGCGATCGCCACGCGCTGGCGCTGCCCGCCCTATAGCTGGTGCGCATAGCGCGGCGCGTAGGCGGTGCCGAGCCCGACCTCGTCGAGCACCTCGGCCACGCGCTTCGCCTTGTCGGCCGTCGACATGCCGGGCACCAGCCGCAGCCCCTCGCCGACCAGCTGGCCGATGGTCATGCGCGGATCGAGCGAGGCGTAGGGGTCCTGGAACACCATCTGGCACTGCAGCCGGTAGTCGGCCCAGCCGGGATCGGAGCGCGCGATCGAGCGGCCGCGAAACAGGATCTCGCCGCCGCCGGGCTTGAGCAGTCCGGCGATGGCGCGGCCCAGCGTGGTCTTGCCCGAGCCCGAGCCGCCGACCACCGCGACCACCTCGCGCGGACGCACCACGAGGTCGATGCCGTGCAGCGCGCGCTTGGGGGCAGTCTTGGCGAACAGGCGACGGCGTCCTGGATAGTCGATGACGAGGTTGCGCACCTCGACCACCGGCGGCTCGTCGGCCACCGCGCGCGCGGGCAGCCGGCGCGGCATGGCCTGCAGCAGCTCGCGCGTGTAGGGGTGCTTCGGCTGCTCGAGCAGGTCCTCGGTGCGGCCGGTCTCCTTCACCTCGCCATGCCGCATCACGACCATGCGCTGCGTGAAGCGCGCCACCATCGGCAGGTCATGGCTGATCATCAGCACGGCGGTGCGGTGCTCGCGCGTGAGGCCCACCATCAGCTCGAGCACGTCGCGCTGCACCACGGCGTCGAGCGCGGTGGTCGGCTCGTCGGCGATCAAGAGGGCGGGCTCCAGCAGCATCACCGAGGCCAGCATCATGCGCTGGCGCATGCCGCCCGAGAACTCGTGCGGCCAGGCCGCGAGCGCGCCCTGCGGATCGCGGATGCCGACGCGCGCGAGCATGTCGAGGACGCGCGTGCGCCGCGCGGTGGGCGACAGTTCGCGGCGGTGCAGCGCGAGCGCTTCCTCGAGCTGGCGGCCGATGGTCATCGACGGATTGAGCGAGGTCATCGGCTCCTGGAACACCATGCCCACGCGCGCGCCGCGCAGCTCGCGCAGCCGCGCCGGCCTGGCGAGCGCGAGGTCCTCGCCCTCGAACAGGATGCGGCCCGCGGTGCGCACCAGCGGCGGCGGCGTGAGGCCCATCAGGGCGCGCGCGGCCTGCGTCTTGCCGCTGCCCGATTCGCCGACGATGCCGACCATCTCGCCGGGCGCGATGTCGAAGCTCACGTCGCGCACGATCTCGCGGCCGCCGGGGCCGACGGCGAGCGTGAGGCCTTCGACGCTGACCAGCGCGGCGGTGGTAGGAGTGGAAGTCATTGCACGCCCTTCATGCGCGGATCGAGCCAGTCGCGCACCGCGTCGCCCAGCAGGTTGATGCCCAGCAGCGTCAGCGCGATGCACAGGCCCGGAAGAATCGAGAGGTGGCTGGCCTGCGCCATGAATGGCCGCGCCGAGGCCAGCATGTTGCCCCAGGTGGGCGCCGGCGGCGGCACGCCCAGGCCCAGGAACGAGAGCGCGCTCTCGGCCAGGATCACCCAGCCGAACATCGAGGTCGCCAGCACCGTGAGCGGCGCGGTGCAGTTGGGCAGCACGTGGCGCACCATGGTGTAGAGCTCGGAGTTGCCGAGCACGCGCGAGGATTCGATGAACTCCTTCTCGCGCAGCGACAGCACCGTGCCGCGCACGATGCGCGTCACCGAGGGCGTGTACGCCAGCCCGAGCGCGAGCACGATGCCGTACTGGTTGGCGCCCACCACCGCGAGCAGGCCCAGCGCCAGCAGCAGGCCCGGGAAGGCCAGCAGCGCGTTGTTGAAGGCCATCACGATGCGGTCGGTCCAGCCGCGCAGGAAGCCCGTGAGCACGCCCACGATGCTGCCCACCACGATCGAGAAGCCCACCGTGAGCACGGCGATCCAGACGCTGGTGGCGGCGCCGGCCATGAGGCGCGAGAGCTCGTCGCGGCCGAACTCGTCGGTGCCCAGCAGGTAGCGTGCGCCGGGCAGCTTGAGCCGCGAGCCGAAGTTGATGCGCAGCGGATCGTGCGGCGTCCACACCAGGCTGACGAGCGCCGCGGCCACGATGAGGCCGACGATGACGATGCCGACCAGGGCGTTGAGGGGAATGCGTTTGTTGCGGGTCATCTTCGTGCTCATTCGACGGCGACGCGAGGGTCGAACAAGGGATAGCAGAGGTCGATCACGAGGTTGACCACCACGTAGATCACCGCCACGAACAGCAGGCAGCCCTGGATCACCGGATAGTCGCGCGCGAAGATCGCGTCGACCAGCAGCCGGCCCAGGCCCGGGATGGTGAATACCGTCTCGACCACCGCGATGCCGCCGAGCAGGTTGCCCAGCACCAGGCCGATCAGGGTCCAGGTCGGGCCGAAGGCGTTCTTGAAGGCATGGCGCATCAGCACCGCGCGTTCCGACAGGCCCTTGGCGCGCGCATGCGTGATGTAGTCCAGGCGCAGCACCTCGAGCGTGCTGGCGCGCGCCATGCGCATGAGCACGCCGATCTCGTGCAGGAACAGCGTGAGGATCGGCAGCACCAGATACAGCAGACCGTTCTTCCAGTCCTCGGCGATGCCTACGTAGCCCACCACCGGCAGCCAGCCCAGCTTGAGGCCGAACAGCAGCAGCAACAGCAGGCCGAGCCAGAAGGTCGGGATCGACACCAGCAAGGTGGCCGAGCCGACCAGCAGCAGGTCGGGCGCGCGGTTCTGCTTCCACGCGGCGACCATGCCGGCTGGCACTGCAACGAGTGCGGCCAGCGCCACCGCCACCAGCACGATGCGGCCGCTGATGAGGAAGCGCTCGGCCACCAGCGAGAGCACGTCCTGCCCGCTGTTGATCGAGGTGCCGAGGTCGCCCTGCAGCACGTGGCCGAACCAGATGCCGAACTGCGCCGGCAGCGAGCGGTCGAGGCCGAGCCGCGCGCGCAGGTCGGCCAGGCTCGCGGGCGTGGCGAGGTCGCCGAGCAGCAGCTGCGCGGGGTCGCCGGGAATCAGCCGGATCAGGACGAACACCGACACCGCCACGATCAGCAGGGTGGGGACGGCCATCGCGATGCGGGCCGCTGCGAAACGGAACATGGGCCTTCTTCCTCGTGGTGGGTGGGGTCAGGCCGGCGACGGCGCGGCGCGCAGTTCTTGCAGGGCCTTGGCGAAGAAGTCCTGCACATGCCCCACGCAGGCCAGCCCGTTGTGCGGCACGTTGTCGAGCAGCTCGAAGGCCACCTTCACGCCGGCCGCCTCGAAGGAGCGACGCAGCGTCTCGAGCCGCTCGGGCCGCGTGCGGCCGGCATCGTTGGCGCCCGGCATGAAGAACCTGCCGCCGGGCTTGTGCGTGATCTCCCAGGTCTCGATGTCGGCCTTGCCCGCGATCATGTGCACCGGCAGGCGGCGCAGCGCCTCGAGGTCCATGGGTTTGCCGAAGCGGGTCTCGAAGTCTTTGGTGCCGACCCACCAGCCCTGCTCGGGATCGATCAGCGTGACCGAGCCCGGCGCGCCGATCGACACCGCCCACAGGCGTTCGGGGTGCAGCATCGCGAAGCGGTTGACGAACTGGCCGCCGCCCGAATAGCCGAACAGCGCGAAGCGGCCGAAGTCGCAGCCGAACTTCTCGCCCACCTCGGCCACCATGTCGAGCAGCACCTGGTCGTAGCGGATGTCGGCCTCGATCAGGTGCTTGAAGCCGTCGCGGTTGCCGTCGCCGCGCACGCCGGCCGGGAACAGCGGGCACAGCACGATGCAGTCGTTCCACTTCGCGAAGCCGCTGAAGGCCTCGCGGTAGTTGACGAAGGCGCGGCCGGTGCCGTGCACCACCACCACCAGCTGCATCGGCCGCGTGCCGGGCTGGCCCACGTGCTCGGGCACGTAGGTGCAGTAGGAGAAGCGCGGGTCGCTGCGCGCGGCGTAGATGGTGCTCGGGCCCAGGTCGTAGAGGGTGCGGGCGCGCCGCTCGGCGAGGGCGGCGGGGGCTTCGGTGGTGTCGGTCATGAGGGAAGGCAGGAGGAAGGGAAGGGACTACAGCGTGTATTCGCGGAAGTGGCGCGCCTCGTAGGGCTTGCGCGCCACCCACATCACGCGGTTGGCCGCGTCCATCAGGGTGGTGGCCACGGTGGCCGAGATGCTGCTGAAGTCCGCGGGCTTGGGCGTGCGCAGCACGCCGTCGGGCTTGCCGAACTCGTCGGCCAGCGCGGCCTTGACGTCGCTCCAGTCGATGCGGCCCTCGACACGGCGCAGCGCGTTATCCACGCGGTGCTGGCGGTAGATGCTGTCGGGCCGCTGCGGCAGGCCGGGGTCGCGCAGCTTCAGCGTGGCCGCGGGCGACATCCAGTGGTTGGCATGCACCAGCAGGTCGTTCTCGGGCAGGGTCCAGAAGATCTCGCCGGGCGAGGTCTCGAGGCTGATGCCCGAGCCGTCGTTGCCGCTGGCCTGCGCGAGGATCATGTTGTTGGCGCAGTAGCGCTTCGAGGCCCAGATCGTCTTCATCGCCTGCGCGAGATTTGCTGCTTCGAGCACGCGGCGGCGCAGCAGCACCAGCGGCACGCCCGGGCCCTTGCGGAAGTCCTCGTCGCAGGTCAGCGAATTGCCGGTCAGCGACACGCCATGGCTGTTGAAGCCGTGGCGCGCGAGCGCGCCGGCCTCGGTGAAGCTCAGGATGTCGGGGCCGTTCTCGGCGCGGATGCGCAGCACGATGCCGGTGTCGACGCATTCCTGGCGCCAGTCCCAGTTGTGGGCATGCATCAGGCGGCCGCTGGCCGAGCGCGCGGGCAGCACCACGAGGCCGGTGCAGTCGCCGTCCTCGCTCGATGCGGCATCGATGGCCGGTGCGGTGGCCTGCTTCATGTCGGCATAGCCGAACAGCATCTCGGTGCGGCAATTGATCATCACCACGTCCTCGAGCGCGACGCCCGCGCCTTCGGCGATGCCGCGCATCTCCTCGAGGTAGCTCGCGTCGTAGGCCGCGATCACCGGCAGCATCGATTGCGCGAGCTGGCGGATGGTGGCGTCGTCCAGGCCGCGGCGGCCCAGCTGGGCGCGGTAGAGCGCGATGCCGCCGGCCACGCGCTCGGGCACCGCGCGGCCGTGCTGCACGCCGCGCGCATGCGGCGTGCCGGAAACATCGACGAGGGGAAAGTATTCAGGGGTGGTCATGGCGTTGGTTTGTCATCGGCCTGCCGCGCGAAGGCGGTAGTGAACGGCGCGGCGGTGGCGATGGCCCGCATTGTTTGGCAGGCACAGGAAAAAATAAATTTAAAAATCGTTTAGAGTTAATAAAGGATTTATTTATCGTCCAGGTCCCATGAGCACCATCCGTTTCCTGCGCACCTTCGTCGCCGCGGCCCGCGGCGGCTCGTTCGCGGCCGCGGCCGACCAGGTCGCGCTGACGCAGGCGGCCGTCGGCCAGCAGATGCGCGCGCTCGAGGCCGAGATGAAGAAGTCGCTGTTCGACAAGACCGGCCGCACCATGGCGCTGAGCCCGGCCGGTCACCTGCTGCTGCCGCGCGCCGAGGAGCTGCTCGCGCAGTACGAGTCGATGCGGCGCGACCTGCAGGACCAGCGCCAGATCGCCGGCACCATCAAGCTCGGCTCGCTGATCTCCGCGATGGGGCTGCTGTCGAGCACGCTGGCGGTGTTGAAGTCGCTGCATCCGAACCTCGAGGTGGAGCTGCGCGTGCGCGAGCAGACGCAGCTGATGCAGGACGTGATCAGCGGCGAGCTCGACGCGGCCGTGGTGGTCGAGCGCCAGTGGCCCGAGGTGCCGGGCCTCCTGTGGACGCCCTGCTACGACGAGGCGCTGACCGTCATCGCCAACTCGGGCATCGCCTCGGCCGAGACGCCGATCGCGAGCCTGTTCGCGAACCATCCCTTCATCCGCTTCGATCGCCGCACGCCGACCGGCGCGCGCATCGACAAGATCCTGCGGCGGCTGCAGTACGTGCCGAAGGAGTTCCTCGAACTCAACTCGCTGCTGGCCATCGCGGAACTGGTGCGCAAGAACGTGGGCTTCACCATGGCGCCGCTGCTGAAGAACTTCGACTGGGAGAGTGATCCCGCGCTGTGCGTGCTGCACCTGCCGGGGCGGCCCGTGGCGCGGCGGCTCGGCATGCTCGAGAACGGCAAGCGCAGCCACGTGACGGGGGTGGTGCGCGAGGAGATGCTGGCGCACCTGCGGCGCATGAAGCCGGCGGCGGGGGCGGGGCTTTGAGGGAGACGAAAGGGTAGAGGCTTGCGACGTTCCCGCCGCCGGGCATCAACCCGGCGGCGTGGAGACGCAGGTCACCACAGGCGCGCCCTGGTTTGACCCAGCGTCTCCACGCACTGCGCCAGCGCCTTGGCGCGTTCCTCGCGCAAGCGCTGCCAGTCGTTGCTCTGCCAGGCTTTCCAAGCGACCGGCTCGGATTGGTAGCGGCAGCCGGCCGGCATCGGAGGAAGGCCGAAACGTGGGCTTGCCAGATCCAGCGTGGCGCTGAACTGCAGGCGGTACAGATCGTCCTTGCCCGACAGGTTCTCGTAGATCAGATGCCACGCGCCGGGACTGACCGGCGCGTCGGCCTGCGCGGGCAGCTGCGCGGCGGCGACCATGTCTTCGTGCGTCCATCCGCTTTCGCTACGGCCGCGCTCCAGTTCTTTCCACGCCCGGGCCGCGTAGACACGGGTCGCCATCTCGCCCAGGGCTTCGGGCAGTTCCTTCATGCCGGGATTGGCCGCCCAAGGTTGCGAAGCCAGTTCGGGGATGGTGTCGCCCGCGAGCTCCTCCTTGGAGAAGCCCTGCACGGCCAGCGCCCGACCGCCGGTCACGGCCGCGAGCCCGACCTGGAGCGCCACCTGCGTCGCGACGGCCCGGCCGGCGTGATCGCGGCGCACCACGCGCAACTGTTCGAAGCCGTCGGGATACTTGCTGCCCCGCAAATGCAGCCTTGTCGTGCCCACGGGCACGATGCCGTCCGCCGCGACGTAGCTGTCCAGCGCGGGGGCGGAGGCCGCGGCCTCCTCGGGCTGCGTCGCCGTCAGCGGCGGCTGGGTGGTGCAGGCGCACAGCAGAAGCGCCAGGCAGAGCGCGCCCGGTCGCAGGACGGTGGTGCCCGTGCGCTTTTCTTCTCTTGGTGTCTTCATTCGAGCCTCCTTGTCGTTCTTGCGGCGCGATCGCTCGTCCTCGCTATGGCTGCTTGCGCAACCCGGCGGCCAAGGTGGCGCCGTTGCTCGTGCGAGCCAGGAAGAAGAGGCTGCGGAAGTAGCCGTTGCTGTCGTAGGCGCCGGCAGGCGTGAGGACGATGGCGGCGGGCCCCATGTAGGGACGATCCGTCTTGAGCTTGCAGGCGTTCTTGCCATCGGCGGCGGTATCGACCGCGCTCATCTGGAATCCGTACATGTTCTTGTAGGTGTCGGGCTGCGCGTGGGACACCGTTCCCGAAATGCTGCAATTCCCGACCTGCACGCCGGAGGTCTTGCCGGTGAACTTGCCGAAGGCGTCGACTTCGATCGAAATGCTGATTCCGAAGCTGCCATCCGGATTGGCCCACTTCCCGGCCACGCTGTCCTGCGACACGGCCAATGCGTTCTCGACGGCATAGCTCATCGGTCCGAATGTCGCGGAGGGGCGGTCGCCATAGGCATACGTTCCCTTCATCGACTTCTTGGGTGTGAAGCTGCCCGAGCCCGTCACGGGCGACGCATCGATGAAGTAGTACTGCGTGTCCGGATGGAAGGACCAATCCAGTCCCGTGATGTCGAGCGATCCCCACAGGGTTCCGATGTTGTCCTTGCTCGCGATCGAGCCATCGGCTCCGATGAGCGTGATATCGAGCAGCGAGGCATAGATGCCTTCGCTGTCGTTGCCCACCGCGGCTGTCGATCCGGCCTGGGGCGAATTCAGCGACGGCAGCGGTTCGCTGCCTGGCATGGGCTCGCGGTTCGGCCCGGGTGCGGGTGGCGGTGGTGGCGGCGCGGGAGGCTGTGAGGCGCCGGGTACCGGTGGCAACAGCGGTATTCCCACCCCGCCGCTGCCTCCCCCACCTCCTCCGCACCCATGGAGCGTACCCAGCACGAGCAAGGCTGCCACGGTTGCAATCCTGTTCTTTTTCGTTCTCGTCATTCCCATTCCCTCTGTGGTTGAAAAATCGCATCGGCGCTCGTCCTGCGTATCGAGAGCGCCACGATGCGATGGGCCGCTCACGATTCAGGTTTTCCGATTCCTGTATTTGCGCCGGAATTGTTTCCAAACGCGGCGACGTCGGATTGTCTGGATTCGATGAGAGGCGTTATTCGATAACTGATGGATTTCGTGTGAAGAGTCACGAATCGCCGGGTGAATGGGTGAAATTTCTTTGAAGCGATTGCAAAAAGACAACTTATTTCTTGGCGGGCAATGTGAATTGGTTTTCGATTGATCAATTAATTAAAAATGATTGCACAGATAATTAGATGTGTTTGGAAAATATTTATTTGCATTTCTGCCGAGAAATCGACGCAGGGATCGAAGGGTTCGGACGCGCCGTGGTTTGCGTCGATGGGCAGTGTTGTTATATGATTCGTATACATTTCATATAGATCCAACACCATGGGCATCGTCAAGATCTCCGACCTCATGCACGAGAACCTGCGCGTCGCGGGCACCGCGCTGAGCCGTTCCATCAACGCGCAGGCCGAGCACTGGATGCGCATCGGCATGCTCGCCGAGTTGCACCCCGACCTCGATCACCGCGAGCTGTGCCAGCTGCTGGTGCGCGCCGAGATGGCCGGCGGGCTCGACCTCGCGATGGCCTGCGCGCCGAGCGAGCCGCACGCGCCGCGGCCACCTGGCCGCGCGGCGGGGCGGGCGGCGAAGGTCGTGCAATGAACATGGCCGTGCCCCTGAAGACGCCCGAGCAGATCGCGCTGTCGCGCAAGGCCGGGCATCTCGCGGCCGAGGTGCTGCGGATGATCGGCGCGTACGTGAAGCCCGGCGTCACCACCGGGGAGCTCGACAGCCTCTGCCATGACTACATCGTCAACGTGCAGCACGCGATCCCGGCCAACGTGGGCTACAAGGGCTTCCCGAAGACGGTATGCACCTCCGTCAACCACGTGGTCTGCCACGGCATTCCCTCGGCGCAGAAGACGCTGAAGAAGGGCGACATCGTCAACATCGACGTGGCCGTGATCAAGGACGGCTGGTTCGGCGACTGCAGCCGCATGTACTTCGTCGACGAGCCGAGCCCGCTCGCGCGCCGGCTGGTCGAGACCACCTACGAGGCCATGCGCGCCGGCATCCTGGCCGTGCGCCCGGGCGCGACGCTGGGCGACGTGGGCCATGCGATCCAGAGCGTGGCGCACCGCGAGCGTTTCAGCGTGGTGCGCGAGTACTGCGGCCATGGCATCGGGCAGATCTATCACGACGATCCGCAGGTGCTGCACTACGGCCGGCCCGGCGAAGGCCTGCGGCTCGCGCCCGGCATGGTCTTCACCATCGAGCCGATGATCAACGCGGGCCGCCGCGAGACGCGCGAGCTGCCCGACGGCTGGACCGTGGTCACGCGCGACCATTCGCTGTCGGCGCAGTGGGAGCACATGGTCGCGGTGACCGAGGACGGCTTCGAGGTGCTGACGCCCTGGCCCGAGGGCACGGGCAGCTACCCGCCCATCGGTTAGTTGTCGGCCCAGCGAAAACGCGCCGTGAAGTTGCGCAGCAGCGCCGGCTCGTAGGTGAAGGCCATGCCGCGGATGCGCGGGGCGCGCCGGGCCACTTTGGCCAGCGCGTCGGCCACGTAGTCCATGTGGTGGTTGGTGTAGACGCGCCGCGGGATCGTGAGCCGCATCGATTCGAGCGGCGCCTCCTCCTGCAACCCGGTGGCGGGATCGCGCCCGAGCAGCAGCGAGCCGATCTCCACCGCGCGCACGCCCGCTTCGAGGTACAGCTCGCAGGCGAGCGCATGGGCCGGAAAGCTGTCGGCCGGCAGGTGCGGCAGCAGCGCGGCCGCGTCGACGAACACCGCATGCCCGCCGGTCGGATGCTGGATCGGGATGCCCTGCGCGCGCAGCCGCTCGCCGAGGTAGGCAACCTGGCCGACGCGGTAGCGCAGGTAGTCGGCATCCATGGCCTCCTCGAGGCCGACCGCGAGCGCCTCCATGTCGCGGCCCGCGAGGCCGCCGTAGGTGATGAAGCCCTCGCTGACCACGCAGCGTTCCTGCACGGCGCGAAACAGGTCCTGGTCGTCGCGGAAGCTGCAGAAGCCGCCGATGTTGACCAGCCCGTCCTTCTTCGACGACATCACCGCGATGTCGGCGCAGGCCATCATGTCGCGCACGATGCCGGGCACGTCGCGCTGCGCCTGGCCGGCCTCGCGCTCGTGGATGAACCAGGCGTTCTCCGCGAAGCGCGTGGCGTCGATCACCACCGGGATGCCGGCCTCGCGCGCGAGTTGCGAGGCCGCGCGCAGGTTGGCCAGCGAGACCGGTTGGCCGCCGCTGGTGTTGCAGGTCACGGTGGCTACCAGCGCCACCACGTTGGCCGCGCCGTGCGTCTCGATGAGTCGCGCGAGTTCGTCGAGGTCGAAGTTGCCTTTCCAGTCGTGGTAGGTGGCGGTGTCCAGCGCCTCCTTCGTCAGCGCATTGAGCGCGCGCGCGCCGGCCAGCTCGATGTGGAGCTTGGTGGTGTCGAAGTGGAAGTTCGACAGGAACACCGGCTGCTTCGCGCCGCGGCGCTTCACGAGCTCGGGGTAGAGCAGCTGCTCCGCCCCGCGGCCCTGGTGCGCGGGCACGGTGTGGCGATGGCCGAAGACCTTCTCGATGGTGTCGGCGAGCCGGTAGTAGCTGCGGCTGCCGGCATAGGCCTCGTCGGCCGCCATCATCGCGGCCCACTGGCGGTCGCTCATCGCGCCGCTGCCGCTGTCGGTCAGCAGGTCGATGAAGACGTCGTCGCTGCGCAGCAGGAAGGGGTTGAGCCCCGCGTCGAGCAGGGCCTGCTCGCGGTGCGCGCGGCTGGTCAGGGCGATGCGCTCGATGGTCTTGATGCGGAACGGTTCGGGGATGCGCTTCATGGGTTCTCCTGGTCGAAGCTCGGTGCGGATGGATCGGATGGCCGACCCCGGGGCGTTCGCGAATGGCGATGCAATGCAGTTGCGCATTCGTTGCCTGTCGAGAGAAGATGTCTCGCCTGCTCTCGCCCCTGGGTCGAGCTCGCAACGATTCTTTCGTCCGGCTCGTGCAATGGGTTTTCATCTCGCCTGGGGATCGCCCCTCGAAGAAGAAAAGTCCTTTCGTCATTCCAACCAAACAGGAGAACATCTTGCAACCCGTATCGCTGGACTCGATGGACACCCGCATGCTCGAGGTGCTGCAGGGCCAAGGCCGCATCTCCAACCTCGAGCTCGCGGCCGCGGTCGGGCTCTCGCCCGCGCAATGCAGCCGCCGGCATCACCGGCTCGAGGAGGAGGGCGTGATCGCGCGCTACGAGGCGCGGCTGCGGCCCGCGGCCGTGGGCCTGCGCGTGATGGCCTTCGTCCACATCGCGATGGAGCGCGGCCACGTGCGCGATTTCAAGCGCTTCCGACAGGCCGTGACGCAACTGCCCGACGTGCTCGAATGCCACTCGGTGACGGGCGACGTCGACTACGTGCTCAAGGTGATCGCGCGCGACCTCGAGGCGCTCAGCACCTTCCTGACCGAGAAGCTCTCGGCGCTGCCCGGCGTGAGCATGGTGCGTTCGAGCGTGTGCCTCGAGGAACTGAAGGGTGGCGCGGCGCTGCCGCTGGCGCAGGCCGGCGGCTGAAGCGCGACCTCAGCCGCGTCGCGACTGCACGAAGTCGACGAAGGCACGCAGAGGCGCCGGCAGCCGCTCGCGCCCCTGGTAGTAGAGAAAGGGCCCGGTGAAGGGCTGCCACCAGTCCTCGAGCACGGGCACCAGCGCGCCGCTCGCCAGTTGCGGCTGCAGCCACTCCTCGAACAGGTGGATCACGCCGATGCCGGCCACCGCCGTGTCGACCGCGAGCTCGACACCGCCGCCCAGGCGCACGATCAACGGCCCATCGACATCCACCGTCACCACCTCGCCCTCGCGCTCGAATTCCCAGCCCGCCATCGCGCCGCTCGCGAAGCGCCCGCGCAGGCAGGCGTGCTGCAGCAGGTCGCGCGGATGCATGGGGCGGCCGTGCGCCGCGAGGTAGGCCGGCGAGGCCGCGGTCGCCATGCGCTGGCGGCGCGGGCCGATCGGGATCGCGATCACGTCCTGCTCGAGCCGTTCCTCGTAGCGGATGCCCGCATCGCAGCCCGCGGCCAGCACGTCGACGAAGCTCTCTTCGACCACCACCTCGAGCAGGATCTCGGGATAGGCCGCGAGAAAGGGCGGCACGATCGCGGGCAGCACCAGCCGCGAGGCGCTCGCGGGCACGTTGAGCCGCAGGGTGCCCGCGGGCTTGTCGCGAAAGCCGTTGACCACGTCGAGCGCGGCCTCGACCTCGCCGAGCGCCGGCCCGAGCCGGTCGAGCAGCCGCGCGCCGGCCTCGGTGGGCACCACGCTGCGGGTGCTGCGATGCAGGAGGCGCACGCCCAGTCGCGTTTCGAGCCGGCGCACCGCCGCGCTGAGGCTGGAGGCGCTCACGCTCTGCAGCCGCGCCGCCTCGCGAAAGCCGCCCGCGCGCGCCACCGCCACGAAGACCGCCAGATCGCCGAGCTGTTCCGTCATCGCCTGTCTTTCGATTGTTCGTTTTTCCGCACGACCCGTGCGCATTGAGCCGGCTTATCGTACGCCGCCGCGGTGCCTACATTCAGCTTCAACCTGAAAGGAAAGCCCATGAACCCGCTCGACACCATCTCCACCTTCCGCCTCGGCAGCCGCGACGTGAAGCGTCTCGGCTACGGCGCCATGCAGCTCGCCGGCCCCGGCGTCTACGGCCCGCCGAAGGACCGCGCCGCCGCCGTCGCGGTGCTGCGCGCCGCGCTCGAGGCCGGCGTGGACCACATCGACACCAGCGATTTCTACGGCCCGCACGTCACCAACCAGATCATCCGCGAGGCGCTGCACCCGTACCGCGACGACCTGACCATCGTCACCAAGGTGGGTGCCACGCGCGGGGCCGACGCCTCGTGGAACCTCGCGGCCTCGCCGGCCGAGCTGCGCCAGGCGGTGCACGACAACCTGCGCAACCTCGGCCTCGATGTGCTCGATGTCGTCAACATGCGCAGCATGCTGGGCGTGCACGGACCGGCCGAAGGCTCGCTCGAGGCGCCTTTGACCGCGCTCGCCGAGCTGCGCCAGCAGGGCCTGATCCGCCACATCGGCCTGAGCAACGTGACCGCGAAGCAGGTCGACGACGGCCAGCGCATCGTGCCGATCGTCGGCGTGCAGAACATGTACAACCTCGCGAACCGCGGCGACGACGCGCTGGTCGAGAAGCTGGCGCGCGAGGGCATTGCCTATGTGCCCTTCTTCCCGCTCGGGGGCTTCACGCCGCTGCAGTCGGGGGTGCTGTCGGATGTGGCGGGTGAACTCGGGGCCACGCCGATGCAGGTGGCGTTGGCCTGGCTGCTGCAGCGCTCGCCGAACCTGCTGCTGATTCCGGGGACTTCGTCGCTGGGGCATCTGCGGGAGAACCTGGCGGCGGCCGGGCTGAAGTTGCCGGCCGAGGCTGTGGCGCGGCTGGACACCATCGGCGCTGGGGCAAGGCACTGAAGGACGGGCGTCGATGCCTGCTCTGTGTTCCAGAAAAGTCAAAGACCTCTATTGGTTGTGGAACACGAACGGCCGACGACATCCTCGCCCATCCTTTCGCAATGGAAAGTAGACAGACGGTGCCCAGGTGGTCACCGATTCCTCGAACATGCCCTGGGGGCTCGATGCGATCACCCGTATGTTGGTCATTCGTCCATCGGCCACGTCATGTTCCAGGATGACCCAGCCATCCTGCCGGGCTTCGCGGGCCGCTCGCGGAAAGACAAGTGTGGGAAATATGGGCGTTCCCAAGTCTCGACACACGGACATGAAGGGGCTTGGGATCGCGGGCATGGCCTCCGGCGGAGGTTTTGCACCGGACGCACAACCGCCCAGCACGGCGAGCAAAGCCAGGGCGTGAATCAGTCTTGTCATGGGAGGCGGACGAGCATTCCGGGTGCTCGAGTCTTTTGGGGAGATCGGGGATTCTGTCTCGACGATGTTCGATGTGCCAATCTCGCGCGCGCCAGCGCCGAGGTCGCCTCTAAACTGCAGCCCCATGCGGACCGACCACCGAGCAAACCTCCAACTCATTCTCACGCTGCAGTCGCCGCTGCCGGGCGTCGACTTTGCCGTGCAGCGCGGGCGCAATGAGTTGGTGAGGCCATTCCTCGCGACTGCGGACTCGGTGTCTCTCGCCATCACGCTGACACTTGGCCCCTCACTCGCCGATGGTTCTCCCAACTTCCGGGGCCCTTTCGCGCAAGGCACGCCCGCAGATCGATTCGTGTACGTGAACTCTGGGTTGTCCGCGGGGCAGACGGGAACGCCGTGGCAGCGAAGGGCGAAGATCAAGCTGGCCGATATTCCGATCGCGCTGGTGGAGCGCGCAGCGGGCGACCCGAATGCCGCGATCGAGGCATGCATCGAAGGAACGATGAAGGATGGGGGGCCGGTGTGCGCGAGTGTTCGGGCGCCGCAGATTTCTTGGCAAATGGTGATGCGGTCGGATTGAGCCGATGAAAGGGCTTCGGGCTTCTGCCAGCAGTCACATGAGGCGATCCGAGCGGCAGGTCATTTGAAATGCCGAGGTAAGGCCTCGGCCGAGGATTCACGCCTAACGCAAGAGATCTCCGAACTTCAGATGCACGCGCCAGACACCAGAATCAGGTCGAGCCACGAAGCGGCGTCGGGCCAATGAACTGTTAGCTATCAGTTTCATCCGAGCTCCAGACATCGCTCCTGGCTGGCTCGACAGTGATCTCGATCGCTTCCGCACTGTGTTTCATCGCCAAGAATCGCTCCCGATAAAGGTAGAACGCTGCTTTGCAAACTTTGTCGGTGTAGTAGGCATTAAATCCGCCACTGATGGCTGCACCAGCAATGGGGATCACGTTCGCCAGCTTTGCCTTTGTGAGGTTAATGCCAAGGGCTTTTGCTATGGAGGCAACGGCTTGAACAAAAACGCTTTTTTCCAATTGGTCCCATGTCTTCCTCTTTGCTACATCTTGTGCGATCTTCACAAGATGCGATAGCGCAACCTGTTTGCCGCTATCAGTAGTGCTGGAAGCGAGCGCCAGAATATTCAATGAGAAGAGGCGCTCTTCTTGGGAGGACATGTCAAAGCCGCAATAGGTTCCGTACTCTCCGATCGCGCGAAGATTCATTCCCAGAAGGGCCACGAGGTCGGCAGGGATTGCTGCCAGTGCCACCAGCGGGTTGATTGTAGAAACTCCTCCAGCAGCGGCTCCCTCAACCAAAGCGATACCTTCATACTTCGTATCCAACCAGCCGATCGTCTTGTCAATTATTTGAAGATCAAGCGAAGAAATCTGTTCTATTTGCGTTATTTCCTTTCTGGATACGTCAGATAGATCTTTGAGAATCGCGCCCGGTCTGACGGACCACTGAGATGCATCGTTGACCAATCCAACAACGCCATTCGCAGCCTTGGAACAAGTGTCTGTGAAGCCCGGAATTTTATCCACGGCTTGGCCTGCAAGTGCAAGAGGCTTGTTTACATACACCATCGCGGTGTCAAACCACGTTTGTTGCGGATTCTTCCATGCGTGGATCTGTGTGAGCGCGCGCTTTTCGTATTCTGACAACAAGAGCTTATCTCCCAACGTTGGTTGATTTTCTGTGTCGGGCAGATTCTGCACGATAAATTTGACACCGAGAACATCGATTCTGTCAGATAATTCCTTTGGTCAACTGTCGACGTAGGGTTGTTATATCTCTGCACAGATAGCGCAGCCACGAAACCCGGCAATCTGAATTAGCACCACGGTCAGGTTTGAGTTGATGTCCGATATTGGCCGCATTCTGTCGTGCTCCATCGTGTCCTGTCTGGTACCATGACCCTGGCACAGCGCAACATGAGGGGTCCTGATTCATAGGAAGCCCCGCCATTTTGAGCTTGATGTCGATGGTCATGTGTTGAGCGCTGACGGGGTGAACTGACCCAGCGGCGCTGGCCGGCTTCTGCCTCAAGGCAGATCACAGCTTTTAGCTGCGCGCCCAGTGACATTGCCTTTTCTGGTTGGCAATCTACAGAGTAACCAGGACGCAATGCTGCATCGATCGCGGCGGATATGGCGTGTGCCCCCCGATCTCGAGCATTCGATCGGCCAGTCTTGCGCATCGTCGTTGTCAAAGGAACTGTCGCCTGCAGAAGATTCGATCTACAAGTCAGGAAGCCCGATATCGGCTGGCAGTGACAGCTACCTTGCCTCGATCTCGCTCAATGCGCCCGCGTCCCCGACATCAAATTCACCAACCGCGCCGTAGAACTCACCCCCAGCTTGCTCCGCGCACTGCGCAACTGGTGATCCACGGTGGAGAACGACCGATTGAGCCGCCGCGCAATCTCCTTGTAGCTCAACCCATCAACCGCCAGCCGAGCCACCGTGCGCTCAGCCGGCGTCAGGCTCTCGAGCAGATCGATCGCATCCCCGCCATGTACCGGTCGGCCCACATCCCGCTGCGCACCGCTGGCCACGCGCTGCGCCGCACTCATCACCGGCCCCAGCACCACCGCCGCAATCTCCTCGAAGCGCGCCCAGCGCTCGTCGCGCGCCGGCTCGCAGGCATCCATCCAGTCGACGCACATCAGCCCCAGCGGGCGCGTGCGGTCCATGATCGGCGCGGCCATCTTCACGCGCGTGCCCATGCGCAGCAACTCGGCGCGCGTGCCGTGGCCAAGCCGGCGCTCCTGCTCGACGTCGCGCAGCACCACCACGCCGTGCGCGTGCCAGACGGTTTGCACGCCGCAGTCGGCGGCGTCGATGGCGAGGCCGATGACCGAGGGCACGTCGCGGTCGCGGCGCAAGGCCTCGGCCTGGGGGCGGTAGCAGGCTTCGTCGGGGCGGCCGAAGCCGCAGTCGACGCGGTCGGCGTCGAAGGCCTCGCGCAGCCAGCCGGCGGCGAAGCGCCAGCAGTCGTCGGGTTCGTCGAGATGCAGCAGGAGGTGCGCGGCCAGGTCGCGCGCGGGCCGCCAGCGCAGGGCACCGTGGCCATCCAGCAGGCTTCGGCGCAACTGGCGTTGCGCGGCCATCAGCTCTTCGTCGTTCATGCGCCCATCTCCGACTGCACATCCAGGTCGGCCGGATGATAGCCAGTCCGGGCAGGGCGTCGGCATGGGGTTTGCCTACTTGGCGGCCGGCCGCGTGGCCGCGATCTCCGCGCTGAGGTCGTGGGTGCGCTTGATGACGTACTGGTGCAGCAGCTGCATGTCCTCGGGCTTGAGCACGCCCGCGAAGCCCGGCATGCCGCGGTTGATGCGCGCGCCGCTGACGGTGGCGGCGAACAGCTCGTGCTGCTCGGGCTTCATGTAGCGCAGGTCGGGCACGACGCCGCCGCTGACGGCATTGAGGCCGTGGCAGGAGCCGCACAGGCCGTTGAACATGAGGCGCGCCTGCTTGATCTGCTCGGCCGAGGCGGTGAGCGGCGGCACGTCGGCGGCGCGTGGCAGCGCGGGTGCCAGCTTGGCGGGCGGCAGCTTCTGGCTGGCGCCGAGCTTGAAGGTGACGACACGTGCCTCGGGTCGCACACGGGCACTCAGCGAGATCGGGCCGGTGATGTGCGGGAAGGCGCCGCCCCAGCCGACCATGAAGCTCACGTACTGCTCGCCGTCGACCTCGTAGCTGATCGGGCCGGCCATGGCGCCGCTGTTGACGGGGCTCTGCCAGAGCTGCTTGCCGTTGTCGGCCGCGTAGGCCACGGCGCGGCCATCGGCCGTGCCCTGGAACACGAGGTTGCCCGCGGTGCTCAGGGTGCCGCCGTTCCAGGCGCTGGCGTAGTCGTGCGACCACGCGGCCTTCTGGCGCACCGGGTCCCAGGCCAGCAGGCGGCCCTTCCAGGCGCCGCGGATCTGGGCCTCGATCTTCGGGTCCTCGGGCAGCTCGGGCACCTCCAGGCCGAGGTTGACCACCGACTTGGTCGGCAGGAACAGCGGCTCCTTCTGCGCCTCGAGCTCGGCCATGGTCTCCTGCGCGGGCAGGTAGACGAGGCCGGTCTTCGGGTTGAAGGACATCGGGTGCCAGTTGTGGCCGCCGAGGAAGGCCGGGATCACGAGCTTCTTCTGCTCGCCGGGCCCGTAGTTGCCGGCGCCGGTCTCCACCGGCCGGCCGGTCTTCAGGTCGATGTGCGAGGCCCAGTTGACCGGCACGTAGTTCTTCGCCGAGATCAGCTTGCCGTCGGTGCGGTCGAGCACGTAGAAGAAGCCGTTCTTTGGCGCCTGCATCAGCACCTTGCGCAGCTTGCCGTCGATGCGCAGGTCGGCCAGCACGATGTGCTGGGTGGCGGTGTAGTCCCAGCGGTCGGCCGGCGTGGTCTGGTAGTGCCAGACGTAGTCGCCGGTGTCGGGGTCGAGCGCGACGATCGACGACAGGAACAGGTTGTCGCCCTTGCCCTCGCTGCGGAACTGGTAGTTCCAGGGCGAGCCGTTGCCGGTGCCGATGTACAGCAGGTTGAGCTCGGGGTCGTAGGCCATGGAGTCCCAGGCCGTGCCGCCGCCGCCCCACTTGACCCAGCCGTTGCCCGACCAGGTCTTCATCGCCATGGCCATGGCCTTGTTCTCGGGCGGCTGGGCCGGGTCGCCGGGCACGGTGAAGAAGCGCCAGGCCTGCTGGCCGGTCTCGGCGTCGTAGGCGGTCACGTAGCCGCGCACGCCGAACTCGGCGCCGCCGTTGCCGATCAGCACCTTGCCCTTCACGATGCGCGGCGCGCCTGTGATGGTGTAGCTCTTGGTCTTGTCGAGCACGGTGTCGACCGACCAGACCTGCTCGCCGGTGCGCGCGTCGAGCGCGATCAGCCGGCCGTCGAAGGCGCCGACGTAGACCCGGCCCTTCCACACGGCCACGCCGCGGTTCACCACGTCGCAGCAGCCCTGGCTCAGCGACTCGGCGTTGACCTTGGGGTCGTGGCGCCACAAGAGCTTGCCGGTGCGCGCGTCGAGCGCGTAGACGATGCTCTCGGCGCCGGTGGTGTACATCACGCCGTCGACCACGATCGGCGTGGCCTCCACGCCGCGGTCGACGTCGAGCTTGTAGGTCCAGGCCATGCCGAGCTTGCCGACGTTGCGGTCGTTGATCTTCGCGAGCGGGCTGAAGCGCTGCTCGTCGTAGGTGCGGCCGTGGCTCATCCAGTTGCCCGGCTCGCGATCGGCCGCGGCGATGCGCGCGCCGTCCACGGCCTGGGCCGCGGCCGCGCCGGCGAGGGCGCAGCCGGCCAGCAGCAGTGCGAGGCGCGCAGGCGGGCGGAGGCCGGTGAGAGCGGGCGGAAGGCGGTGAGGCATCGTGTCTCCTGGTTTTTTGTCGGTTGTTGTGAGGGGGCCGGGGCCGGCGAGGGCAGGGCAGCGGCCCCCGGGATTCTGGAAAGCGCTCGCCCGCCTGGCTATCGCGAGCTTTCGCGATAGGGTTTGCCGCAGGAGGGCGGCGCGCCGGGCTTTGAGGAAGACCCCGGGATTACCCCGTCGCGAATGTTCGCGATGCCATGAAGGCGGCGGGCTCGCAGACTGCGCCCCATGAGCCTTCAAACCTACCCCAATACCGTCGACAACCGTCCGGTCACGTCGGAGCGCAGCTTCGAATCGAAGAACCCCGCCACCGGCGAAGCCATCGGCCTCGTGCCGCATTCCACGGCCGAGCAGGTCGAGCAGGCCGTGCGCGCGGCGCGCAAGGCGCAGCCGGCCTGGGCCGCGCGCCCCGACGCCGAGCGCCGCGCGCTGCTGATGAAGGTGGCCGAGGTGCTGCACGGCAATGCCGAGTACCTGGCCGGCTGGGTCACGCGCGAGCAGGGCAAGCCGCTGGGCGGCGTCGGCCCCACCGAGGTGCCGGGCGCGCGCTTCGAGCTGTTCGGCTGCGAGGCCTGGACCCAGGTGCCGGCCAGCCTCGAGATGCCGGTGGACGTGGTGTTCGAGGACGCCACGCGCCGCGATGAGATGCACCGCAAGCCCTTCGGCGTGATCGCGGCGATCGCGCCGTGGAACTGGCCGCTGCTGATCGCCATCTGGCAGATCGTGCCCTCGCTGCGCGCGGGCAACACGGTGGTCATCAAGCCCTCGGAATACACCAGCATCGGCACGCTCGAGATGGTGCGGCTGATCGCCGAGGTGCTGCCGCCCGGCGTGCTCAACACCGTGAGCGGCACCGGCGAGGTCGGCGGCTGGCTGGTCGAGAACCCCGACGTCGACAAGATCATGTTCACCGGCTCGAGCGCCACCGGCGCGAAGATCGCCGCCGCCGCGGCGCGCAACCTCACGCCCACCACGATCGAGCTCGGCGGCAACGACGCGGCCATCGTGCTGCCCGACGCCGATCCGAAGGCCATCGCCATGGACCTGTTCTGGGGCGCCTTCCTCAACATGGGCCAGACCTGCGCCTGCGCCAAGCGGCTGTACGTGCCCGATGCGCTGCACGACGCGGTGGTGGCCGAGCTCAAGGCGATCGCCGAGGCGATGCCGATGGGCGACGGCGCGCAGCCCGGCATCGCGATGGGACCGATCCAGAACCGCATGCAGTTCGACAAGGTGCGCCGCTTGGTCGACGAGGCGCGCGCTGGCGGCGCGACCATCGTCTGCGGCGGCGAGCCGCGCGCGGGCGCCGGCAACTTCTATCCGCTCACGCTGGTCACCGACATCGCGGACGGCGCGAGCCTGGTCGACGAGGAGCAGTTCGGCCCGGTGCTGCCCGTGATCCGCTACCGCGACATCGACGACGCGATCGCGCAGGCCAACCGCGTCGACGTGGGCCTGGGCGCCTCGGTCTGGGGCACCGACATCGAGCAGGCGCGCGCCGTTGCGTCGCGCATCGAGGCCGGCACCGTGTGGATCAACCAGCACGGCGCGATCCATCCGATGGTGCCCTTCGGCGGCGTCAAGGGTTCGGGCTGGGGCCTGGAGTTCGGCATCGACGGGCTCAAGGCGGTCACGCAGCCGCAGGTCATCAGCCTGAAGAAGAAGCCGCAGTAGCCAGCGCCACCGAATGGCATTTGCCGGCACGGGCCGGGCGTCGCGCACGCCCGGCCCGTGTCGTTTTCGGGTGTCGCGCTCCTACAGGAGGCCGGGCCGCGAACTGACCTGGCGATTTTTCGTGGGCCCTAAGTTGAAACCAGTCGGGCAAACGGTCCGGCGGATCCCCAACCTTCCGGCCTCGCCGGATCCCTCAAGGAGCATCGTCATGAATCGCACGTCCCATCTGATCGCAGCCCTCGCCTTCACCGCCGCCGGCGCCGCCTTCGCGCAGGGCAACCCGCCCACCACCGCACCGCCGAATCCCGCCACCGCCGCCGGCCAGCAGAATCCCGCGGGCGGCCCGATGGGCACGACCGGCACCACGCCGCAGAACAACACCATGGCCGCCACCCCGGCTCCGGCTCCGGCACGCGGCACCGCGATGTCGCAGGACTCGGGCAGCAGCAACATGGCCGCCGCCCAGCCGATGCGTCCGGCGCGCGCCGACCGCAACTGAGGCCGCGGCTTCAGTGATGAAGACAGGCATTTCCTGCTCGCGGGCGGCAGCGGCAGCGCTACTGCTCGCGAGCGCGGCGGCGCTTGCCGCCCCGCCCGCGGCCCCGCTGACGGCCGATGCCCAGCGCATCGCCCAGGCCGCGGTCGCGGCGCGCGACAACGCGGGCGGCGCCTTCGCGGTGGTCGACAAGAAGGCCGCGAGCGTCTTCGTCTTCGACGCGAAGGGCACGCTGCTCGGCGCGTCGCCGGTGCTGCTGGGCCTCGCGCGCGGCGACGATTCGGTGCCGGGCATCGGCGAGCGCCCCATGGCCAAGATCCGCCCGCACGAACGCACCACGCCGGCCGGGCGCTTCGCTTCCGAGCCGGGGCGCAACACGGGCGGCGAGGACATCGTCTGGGTCGACTACGACGCCGCGATCTCCATGCACCGCGTGCGCACCACCAACAAGGCGGACCGCCGGCTCGAGCGGCTCGCCTCGCCCACCATCGCCGACAACCGCATCTCCTACGGCTGCATCAACGTGCCCGCGGCCTTCTACGACGCCTACGTGAAGCCCGCGCTGGGGCAGCGCCGGGGCGTGGTCTACGTGGTGCCCGAGTCCTCCCCGATCGCCGCGCATTTCGACTTCATGAATCCGGCACGCGATGCGCGCGCGCCGTCGGCCGCGCGGCCGGCACTGTAGCTCCGCGCGACGAGCTTCGCCGGTCTCCTGCGACACAATGCCGGCGTGCCCGGCATGGCGGCACGCCCATCGAAGGAGACGACCCATGGCGAGTGCGGGAACCGTGTTGATCACGGGTGGCGGCCGAGGCATTGGCGCCGAGGCGGCGAAGCTGCTCGCCGCGGTCGGCCACGACGTGTGCTTCACCTACGAGCGCCGGCACGACGCGGCGGCCGCGCTGGTGCGCGAGATCGAACAGGCCGGCCACCGCGCCTTCGCGATCCAGGCCGACGCGGCCGATCCCGCCAGCGCGGCGCGCGTGCTGCAGGCCCTGCCGCCCGCGTTCGCGCCGCTGGCCGCGCTGGTCAACAACGCCGGCATCACCGGGCCGCTCGGCAGCTTCGCCGACGTCTCGCACGCCACTCTGCGCCAGGTGATGGACGTCAACGTGCTCGGGCCCATGTACCTCACGCAGGCCGTCGTCGCGCAATGGCGTGCCGAGGGACGCACCGGCGCGGTGGTCAACGTCTCGTCGATCGCGGCCACGCTGGGCGCGCCCGGCGAGTACGTGCACTACGCGGCTTCCAAGGCGGCGCTCGAGGCCTTCACGGTCGGCCTCGCGAAGGAACTGGCCGAACAGGGCATCCGCGTCAACGCGGTCTCGCCCGGCACCGCGCTCACCGAGATCCATGCCGCGGCCGGCGAACCCGGGCGGCCGCAGCGCGTGGCGGCGCGCATCCCGATGCGCCGCGCGGCCGAGGCGCGCGAGATCGCCGAGGCGATCGTCTGGCTGCTGTCGGACAAGTCGTCCTACGTCACCGGCAGCGTGCTCAAGGTGGCGGGCGGCCTGTGACGAGGCGCCGGGAGCCGGTCGACGCGGCCTCGCTCGCGCAGGACCCCGCGCTGCTGCGCCGCCTGCTGCGCGCCAGGGACCGCATGGACGCCGCCTCGCACGAGGAATGGCCGGTCGAGCGACTGGCGCAGGTCAGCGGCGTTTCCGAGGCCCACTTCGCGCGCTCGTTCAAGCAGGCCTTCGGCACGCCGCCGCACCGCTACCTGCTCACGCGCCGCATCGAACGCGCGAGCGCGCTGTTGCGCGAGACCGAACTCTCGATCACCGACATCGCCTTCGCCACCGGCTGGTCCAGCCTCGGCACCTTCGGGCGCACCTTCCGCGACATCACGGGCGGCAGCCCGGGCGAGGTGCGCGCGCGCGGCAAGGGCGGGGCACGGGCCTTCGGGCCGGTGCCCGCCTGCATCGTCAGCGCCTCGCAGCGGCCCCATCTCGAAACAGCAGTTTCGGAGAAGCGCCGCCAGGCCGCGGCCGGTACAAACGAGGCCGAACCACAGGAGATTCCATGAGCCAAGGTATTGAAACGGTCGGTCTGTATGTGCGCGATCAGGAGGAGGCCCTCGCCTTCTATGCGGGCAAGCTCGGCTTTCGCGTCCACACCGATGTCGGCAACGGCGACTACCGCTGGTTGACCGTGCAGCATCCCGAGCAGCCGGCGTTCCAGCTCGGCCTGTTCAAGCCCGGCCCGCCGGTGCACGATGCGGCCACGGCGCAGGCGCTGCAGGCGATCGTGGCCAAGGGCGCGATGCCGCCGCTGGTGCTGAGCGTCGACGACTGCCGCGCGAGCTACGAACGGCTGCGCGCCCAGGGCGTGGAGTTCACGCAGGAGCCGGTCGAGCGCTACGGCACCGTGGATGCCGGCTTCAGGGACCCGTCGGGCAACGGGTGGAAGATGATTCAGCGCGCGGGCTGAGAACGTGACTCAACGCTTGACGAAATAGTCCTTGGCACCCGTCGCATCGAGCACGGCGTTGAGGGCGAAGGCCACCGCGAGTGCGCGGCCATCCACGGCCTGGGCGGGTGGCGGCAGGCCATCCGTGGTCAGGAAGCTGCGCGTGCGCGTCTCCCAGCGGGCCGAGGGATAGATCCCCTGGTTCGGGTCCGACGCCATCAGAGGCTTGGCCCCGACCCAGCTTCTCTTGATGTAGGACGACGCAGCGGCCGGCGGCGCGGCGGCTTCGAGGAACGGGTCGCTCGCGGACTGCGCGAGCGATTCCGAGAAGGCGTGGCCGTGCGACAGCAAGGCGGCAAGAACGCCGGTGGACAGCAGCAATTTCATATTTTTTCTCTCCCATTTCGATCGTGTCGGCGCGAGGCCGACGGGCATGCGGCCCGGCGTCGCCGTGCCGCGCGCGCATCTTAGCGTCATGATCGGCGGCCCTCGCGTGCCTGCGTGGCGCGCGGTCTTCAGCCCACGAAGTTGCCGCTGCTGTTCAGCAGGATCTGGCTGACCTGGTTGCTGGCGCGCGAACCGCCGGCGTAGTCGAAGCGCCAGCCATCGAGCTCCACCGCGGCGCGGCGCTTGAATTGGGCCAGCAGCTTCGCACGCCCGGGCTCGGTGCCCGCGCCAGCGATGACGGCGCCCGCATAGCGGCCGCCGAGGTAGCCGGCAAAGCTGGTCGGCGAAGGCTCCTCGTCGAAGTAGCGCTGCAACGCGTTGCGGTAGCTGCGCACGATCGCGACCTTGCTCGCGCCCGGGTCCGGCACCACGCGCGTGAAGATGATGGGTACGCCCTTGCCGGGGCTCAGCTGCAGGAAGGTGTTGGTGTCGACATCGGACAGGCATACCACGGTGCGCTGCACGCCCCGTCGGGCGAGGCCGCGCGTGAACAGTGCCAGCTCGATGGCATCGCCCGTGAACAGCAGGAAGTACGGCGTGCTGGCGGGCAACTGGCCGCCGAAGAATTCGAGGTCGCGCCCCTGGGGCGCCGTCAGCACCTGTGCCTCGAGCTTGAGGCGTTCGGCGATCTGCGCCATGCCCGGCTGCAGCGCCCTGGCGTGCCCGGCGCTCGAGTACACGATGCCGATCTTCGCTACGCCCATGGTCGCGAGGTTCTTGAGCACGTGGCGGATCTGGTCTTCCCGCGACGCGAACAGCGCGAACAGGTTGGGGTTCGCATCGAAGCGCGAGTCGGCGAGCCAGGGCGCGACATGCGCGATCTCGAGGCGGCTGCTCTCGGCATGCGCCAGGCTCGCGAGCGCAAGGCGTTCGCCGACGGTGCCCACCAGGGCCGCCTGCGCGCTGTCCTCGCCGACGGCCTTCAGCGCGGCCTGCACTTCAGCATCCGATTCGCCCACCTCCAACGCCTTGAGCTGCACGTTGAGCCCCGTCGTGGCCTTGAGCTCCGCGAAGGCGAGGCGAAAGCCCGTCGCATAGTCGCGCGACAGCGCCTGCTGGCTCGGCGAGACGTCCATGAGCTGCGTGACCTTGACCGCCGGCTGTTCGGCGGGACGCGCGCCCTGGGCGAAGCTGGATCCGAGGGACGAAGCAAAGGCCATGGCCGTCGCACCACGAAGGACTTGGCGGCGGCTGGGGCGATGCAGGCTCATGCGGCCATGCTAGGGAGGATTTATGACATTGGTACTCGTCGCCGTGAGTCAGAGCTGGTCGATGCCGTTGCCCGCCGACGCCGCCGCGCCGAGCGCGAAGCGCTGCTGCGTGCCCACGTAGAAGCTCGCGCCGAAGCGTCCCACGGGCCGGTAGTCCTGCAGCTGCACGCGCCAGCGTTCGGCGTCCACGAGCCCGTCGCGCACCGCGAGCCACTGCACGCGGCCGAAGAACACGTAGCGGCTCTCGGTTTCCATCTTCTCGTGCAGCACGCATTCGAAGGCCACGGGCGCCTCGGCGATGCGCGGCGGCGCCACCGTGTTCGACGGGACCGCATGCAATCCGGCGTGCGCGAGCTCGCTGCTGCCGCGCGGCAGCGCATCGCCGCAGGCATGCATCTGCTCGGCCATCGCCTCGTCGGTCAGGTGCACGACGAACTCGCCGGTGCGCAGGATGTTGGCGGCGGTGTCCTTGACGCGCCCGTCATGCATGCGGTTGATGCTCACGAAGACCAGCGGCGGGTCTTCGCCCACCATGTTGAACATGCTGAAGGGCGCGGCATTGACCGTGCCCTCGGGCTCGAGGGTCGTGACCAGCGCGATCGGCCGCGGCACGATCAGGCTCGCCATCAGCTTGTAGCGGGCGTAGGGGTCGAGGGTCTGGAAGTCGATTTCCATGGATGGGTGGGAAGAGATTCAAGGGATTGCATGCACTGTATGCAAAAAACCTGCCGCTTCCGCGGCTGCCTGGCCTCGAGCGGGCGGTGCCCGGGTCGATTCCACGGGCCACCTGCTTAACATCCGCCCATGTCGAAGCTCCAGCTACGAATCGACCGCGCGGCACGCGAGCCGGTCAGCGAACAGATCGCCGCGGGCCTGCGCGCGGCCATCCGCGAGGGCCGGCTTGCGCCGAGGGCGCGCCTGCCGTCGTGGCGCGACCTGGCCTCGCAGCTCGGCGTGGCGCGCGGCACGGTGAGCGCGGCCTACGAGCGGTTGCTCGATGCGCAGCTGATCGTCTCGCTGGGCGCGGCCGGCACCTTCGTCGCCGAGCACCTGCCGCCGTCGTCGCGCCCGCGCGAGGCAGTGGCGGTCCCATCCGCGCCCGTCGGCACCATCCCGAGCTTCCCCGGCCGCTCGGGCATCTTCCAGATGGCGAACCCGGCGCAGGACCTGTTCCCCGCCAAGGTCTGGGCGCGGATCATGACCGGTGCGGTGCGCGCCACCTCGCATGCGCGGCAGATCAATCCCGACCCGCGCGGCGAACTCGCGCTGCGCAGCGAGATCGCGGCCTACCTCTCGCTCGCGCGCGGGCTGCCGTGCACGGCAGCACAGGTCTTCGTCACCACCGGCTACGCGGGCTCACTCTCGCTCGCGGTGCAGGCGCTGGGGCTGCGCGGCACCGCGGCCTGGACCGAGGACCCCGGCTATCCCACCACGCGCCGCTGCCTGCATGCGCTCGGCGTGGAACCGGTGCCGGTGCCGGTCGATGCCGAAGGCCTGGTGGTCGACGAGGGCATGGCACGCGCGCCCGATGCGGCGCTGGCCGTCGTCACCGCGGGGCAGCAGGCACCGCTCGGTGTCGCGCTGTCGGCGCGGCGGCGGCAGGCGATCCTCGCGTGGGCCGAGCGCGCGCGGGCCTGGGTGGTCGAGGACGACTACCTCGGTGAGCTGCAGCTCGGCGCCCGCGCCGCGCCCTCGCTCGTGGCCGCCGGCGAGGGCGCGCGCGTGCTGCACGTGGGCACCTTCAGCAAGACCATCAGCCCGATGCTGCGGCTCGGTTTCCTGGTCGTGCCGGCGGACCAGGTCGAGCGCTTCGCGCGCCATGCGGCGGTGCTGCCGCCGGCGCCCGCGCCGCTGGTGCAACTGGCGGTGGCGGCCTTCCTGCGCGACGGCCATTTCCTGCGCCACCTGCGCCGCACCCGGCAGGTCTATGCGCAGCGGCGCGCGGCACTGGTCGCCTGCCTCGATGCCGCATCGGC
Organism: Variovorax sp. Varisp41; assembly: GCF_047325085.1. Lineage (NCBI taxonomy): Bacteria > Pseudomonadati > Pseudomonadota > Betaproteobacteria > Burkholderiales > Comamonadaceae > Variovorax > Variovorax sp. Varisp41. The sequence continues at coordinate 971,360 of NZ_CP168541.1, read as the reverse complement.
GACGTACATCGCCGCGGGCCTGACCGTGCTGCTGCGCCTCGCGCCGGGCGTGTCGGACCTGGCGCTGGCGCAATCGCTCGCGGCGCACGGCCTCACGCCGGTGCCGCTGTCGCCGTGGTACGCGCAGCCCGGGCCCGAGAACACCGGGCTGCTGCTCGGCGTGGCGGATCTGCGCGTGGAGATCGCGGCGGAAACCTGCGCGCGGTTGCTGGCGCTGGTGCGGCAGGGCTGAGCACGCCATCGCGATGGGCCGCGATGGTCCATCCGATCCACCGATTCTTGGCACTGTGCGCCGGGCCATCGGCTGCCTAAGCTGGAGGCTCCAAAGCATCCGTCTCCGAGAAAGAACGCCATGAGCGAAAGAATTTTCCTGGCCGGCGCCACCGGCGCCATCGGCTCGGCCCTGATCCCGCTGCTGCGCGAGGCCGGCTACGAAGTGCACGGCAGCACCCGCCAGCCCGAGCGCGCCGCGGCGCTCGAGGCCCGGGGCGTGAAGCCGGTGCTGGTCGACGTGTTCGATGCGCAAGCGCTGAAGGCCGCGCTGGTGCGCATCGCGCCGCACGGCGTGATCCACCAGCTCACCGACTTGCCGCGCGGCCTCGATCCCGCGCGCATGGCCGAGGCCACGGCGCGCAACGCCCGCGTGCGCACCGAGGGCACGCGCAACCTGGTCGAGGCCGCGCGCGCCGCGGGAGCGGTGCGCATGGTGGCCCAGAGCATCGCCTGGGCCTATGCGCCGGGCCCCAAGCCTTACGCGGAAGCGCAGCCGCTCGACACCGAGGCCGAAGGCGCGCGCCGCATCAGCGTGGGCGGCGTCGTGGCGCTCGAGCAGGCCGTGCTCCAGGCGCCGGGCATCGCCGGCACCGTGCTGCGCTACGGCCAGCTCTACGGCCCGGGCACCGGCGCCGACGAGCCCAAGGGCGCGAGCCCCGTGCATGTCGAAGCGGCCGCCTGGGCCGCGCTGCTGGCCTGGCGCCATTCGGCCGGTGGCGTCTTCAACATCGCCGAGGACAACCCCGAGGTCGACAGCGGCAAGGCGCGACGCTTGCTCGGCTGGACCCCGTCGATGCGCCTGGGCGCGGAGGCACGATCGTGAGCATCGCGGCCCGCCTATCGCCGCGCGCGCCGCGGCATGCGGTCGCGCTGTCGCTCGCGGGGCTCGCCCTCGGCGCGGCCGCATGGGCGCTGGTGCCGCATGCGGACAGGCAGTCCACCGTCGCATGGCTCGACGACCTCTGCAGCAGCGTGACGCGCCCGATGTTCGCTTCGGCGCCCGCGCCCGAGGGCAGCGCGGCGCGGCCGCAGACGACCGTGCGGCCGCTGTCGTGCGAGCCGCTGCCGAACGTGCCGGGCAAGTCCATCACCACCGCCATGGTCGAGTTTCCGCCGCTGGCCTACACGCCCGCGCACCGGCACCCGGGCTCGGTGCAGGCCGTGGTGGTCAGCGGCACGGTGCGCTCGCAGATGGCGGGCGGCCCCGCGGTCGACTACCAGGCCGGCCAGGCCTGGTTCGAGCCGCCGCGCGCGCTGCACCTGTTCGCGGAGAACCCCGATCCGGTGAAGCCGGCGTCGCTGATCGCGACCTTCATTGCGGATTCGGATTGCGGGCCGTTGGTGTTGCCGCCTTGAGCGACCAGCTTCAGGAGAGAAGATTTTTCGCGGGAGTGTGCAGGACTGCGCTGTAGGTTTCAATACAAGATTTTGTATAAAATGGGTATGAAGCCCATCGAATTCCGAGGCACTTCCTTGAACGATCTACGCAGCTTTCCCGAGCTTGCTCGGAGCGAGGCCGGCTACCAGTTGCACCTCGTGCAGAACGGCCTGGCGCCGGTCGACGCCAAGGCGGTGCCCAGCATTGGCGCCGGCGTGGTGGAGTTGAGGATCCGGGAAGAGGCGGGAATCTTCCGCGTGATGTACGTAGCCCGGCTGGTCGACGCCGTCTATGTGCTTCACTGCTTCCAGAAGAAGACTCAGCAAACTGCGAAGCGCGACATCGAACTGACCAGGAAGCGTTTGAAAGACCTAGTGAAGGACCTCGCATCATGACCGGAGCCCGCCGCTTCGACAGCGTCTTCGACGCCATTGCAGGCACGCCCCAGGAGGCGGCCAGCATGCGCGCGCGTGCCGACCTGATGATGAGCCTGGCCGAAGTCATTCGGCAACAGGGCATGACGCAAACCGAGGCGGCGCAGTTGTTCGGCGTGACGCAGCCGCGCATCTCCGACCTGGTTCGGGGAAGGATCAACCTGTTCTCCCTGGACACCCTGATGGACATGGCCGCCACCGCCGGCATGGCGCCGGTGGTGAAGCTGTCCAGACCGAAGGGCCTGGCGCAAGCTCGCCGTCGCAAGGCGGCCGAGGCTGCATAGCGTGGGGAGTCGTCGGACCCGTTGCCGGGTGCGCAAAGTGGCGGCGCACCGACGTTTCAGCGCTTGCGCTCCCGCACCAGAATCACCACCCCCGAGATCAGGAAATACACCGCCCCCACCGCCGCATACCCCGCCAGCGTCTGCGGAATCGGCGCATCGGTGCCCTGCCGCGAGATGAAGAGTCCGCCGGCCAGCGCGGACTGCGCGCCGCTGAGCATCATCACCCACTGGCCGCGTTCGGCCTTGCGGCGGCGGATGGCCGTGGCCAGTTGCAGCAGGCCCGAGACGATGGCCCAGATGCCGAAGATCAGCAGCACGACCTGCCAGCCGGCCACGAGCGAGGCCGCGACCGCGAGCGCGACCAGGGTGCTCATCCAGAGGTTGAGCATCTGCGTGGGATTGGCCTGCGCGCCGCCGCTCATGCGGGCGTCCCACAGGTTGGCGAAGGCGTCCCAGGCGGGGTAGACGATCAGCAGCACCGTGGCCAGCGCGGGCGACTGCTTCGCGGCGGTGAAGGCCAGCGCGACCCAGGCGAAGGAAAAGGCGGCGCGGGTGAAATAGAGCTTGCGCAGCCAGGCGGCGCGCGGGGATGGGTTTTGCAGGATGTCGGTCATGAGAAAGAGGCGGTGGAAGCCGCGAGTGAAAGGGAGCCGCCCGTCGAGCGGTGGATGCCACGATTCTTCCGAGCCACCCCGGCGGCCGGTATCGGTCGAATGACCGACACGCGCAAAATGGGCCATGTCCCATGGCACGACCATTCCTGTTTTCGACGCCGTCCGCGCGCTGGCCTTCATCGGCGACCTGAGCATGGGCCAGCCGATCGACCATTCGTTGCGCACGGCCTGGCTCGCGGGCAAGATCGCGGCGCGGGCCGGCTGCACCGCGCCGCAGATCGAGGCGGCGCGCCATGCCGCGCTGTTGCGCTGGTCGGGCTGCACGGCCAATGCGCAGGAGTTCGCCGATTTCCTCGACGACGACGTCGAAGGTCGCCGGGCCCTGCTCGCATCGTCGGCACCGCGCATGCGCCAGCCCCACGACAGTGCGCCGGTGCCCGGTGCGGTGCTCGCCATGGCCGAGATCCACTGCGAGATCGCGGGCGACATCGCCCACACGCTGGGGCTGAGCCACGACACCGAAGCCACGCTGCGCGCCGTGTTCGAGGCCTACGACGGCAGCGGCGTGCCGGGCCTGCTGCGCGGCGAGGCGGTTCCGTTCTCGACCTATGTGGTGGCGCTGGCCAGCGACCTCGAGATCTTCGGCCGCCTGTACGGCGTCGAGCAGGCGCTCGCGCTGGTGCGCGGCCGCGCGGACAGTCTCTACCCGGCCGCGCTGCTCGACGCCAGCGCGGCCGATCTCGCGGCCTGGATGCAGGCGCTCGATGCACCCGCCGCGCCATGGGCAGAGGCAGCGGAACAGCCGGACTCGATGCGCCGGCCCATGGGACTGGAACTGGTCGGCGACGTGATCGACCTCAAGCTGCCGTGGATGACCGGCTACTCGCGCCGCGTGGCCAGCCTGGCGCGCGACTGCGGCGCGCGCATGGGGCTGGACGAGGCCGGCTGCGGCCGTGCCTACAAGGCGGGGCTGATCCATGGCATCGGACGCGCCTCGGTGCCCAATGCGATCTGGAACGCGCCCGGGCCGCTGCAGGCCTCGGCGCTGGAGCGCGTGCGGCTCGTGCCGTACTGGACCTCGCGCGCCGCCGGGCAGATCGATGGCCTCGCGGCCGAAGCGGAGATCGCGTCCTTCGCCTTCGAGCGGCGCGATGGCTCGGGCCATTTCCGTGGCCGTTCGGGTGCGGCCATGCCGCTGGAAGGACAGGTCGTCGCAGCGGCCGAACAGTGGTGGTCGCACTGCACGCGCCGTCCGTGGCGCGAAGCGCTGACGCGGGAACAGGCGGCCGAGCGCATGCAGGAGGACGCCGCGGCCGGCCGCTTCGACGCGGCCGTGGTCGAGGCGCTGTGCGCCAGCACGCTGCCGGGCGCGGTGCCGCCGAAGCCCGCGGCGCCGGCGCAGGACGATGCATCGCTGTCCCAGCGCGAGCTCGAGGTGCTGCGCTGCATCAGCCGGGGCGACAACACCAAGGAGGTGGCGCGCGCGCTGGGCATCAGTCCCAGCACGGTGCGCACGCACGTGGAGCGCGTGTTCCAGAAGCTCGGGTGCACGACGCGCGCGGCTGCGACCTTGAAGGCGGCGACGCGGGGGCTGATCTAGCGTCGGTCGCGATCATCGGAAATTCCGGGCCAGCCTTACTCAGAGTTGGTGATGCCGTCGCGCATGGTCTGCGCAACACTGCCTTCGCGGGTGCCAGGGTCATCCTGGGCCGAGCCAACCTTGCGGAGGAAACGTACATGAAAAGATCGATGAGGAATGCAGGTCCGCGGTCGTCTCTCGCGATGGCCGCGTTGCTGGCCGTCGCCGGTTGCGGCGGCGGTGGAGGAGGAGGGAGCGGAGGCTTCTTCTGGCCCGTGGGCGGATCGACGGTGGCGCCTCCGGCGCCAGCGCCGAACCCTTCCACCGGAACGACGCTGAGCGGCGTGGCGGCAACAGGCGCCCCTTTCGCGGGCGCGGAGATCACGGTCACCGATGCCGGGGGAACCACGGTCTGCACCACGCAGACCGACACCGGCGGCGCCTACACCTGCCCGCTGCCGGCGGCGACCCAGGCACCGCTGGTGATTCGCGCACTGCGCGACGACCAGGTGCTCTACGGCGCGGCGGTCCGGAGTTCGGGCATCGCGAATGTCACGCCACTCACGAACATCGTGGTCGCCCGCCTGTCTCCCGCGGGCAACCCGGCCCAACTCGCGGGCGTGCTGTCGAGCCGTCCCGAGATCCTCACGGCCGACAGCATCTCGCAGCAGGTGGCGGCACTGAAGACGGCCTTGCAGCCGGTGCTGGACAGCCTGGGCTTGGCGCTCGGCCACCCGTTGCTCGACGCACTGGTGGCCGACGGCACCGGACAGGACAGGCTGCTCGATGTTCTGAGCGTGAGTGTCCGGCCCGACGGCGAGGCGGCCAACATCGAGATCACGGTGAAGACGGCCGATGGGACGCCTGTCTCTGTCCGGTTCCGCAGCGGCGACAGCAGCATCCCGCCGATCGACGCAGGCGTGGAGGTCGCGGATGCGCCGCCGCCCGCGCTCGTGGCGGAGCTGCTGCGGCGATTCACCGATTGCTACGCTTTGCCGCTGACGCAGCGCGTCAGCACCGCAACCGATGACGACACGGACGCCGTCGGCGGGCCGTCGGCGGTCGCGGCGCCCGCATGCCGGCAACTCTTTCTCGACGACGATCCCTCCACCTTCTACAGCAATGGCGCGAACGTGGGTCGTTCGTCCGCGAACGCCGGGGCCTATGCCAGCCTGTTTCGCGCGAGCGCGAGGGGACTTCGCTGGGAACGGGGCAGCGTGGAATTCTTTCGCCCCAACGGAGACATGGTGCTCAGCTATCGCACGACGGACCCTCAAGGCAACACCGCCTTCGACCTGCTCGGTGCGCGCCGGGTCGGCAACACGCTCAAGCTGGTCGGCAACGGCAATGCGTACCGGGCCACGGTACAGCCCTACGCCCAGCTTCGCGAGTTCCTGAACACCCCGGCGTTCAGCAACTACGGCACCGGGTACGACGTCACGATCCCGAACCTGACCGACGGCGCCGGCAACCCCGTCTTCGCCAAGGCCGTGATCACGACGCCGTGGGGCACGCCGCTGACCTTCCTGCCGGGCGCGGGCTATTCGACGCTGCGGTTCGCGCGGGCGAACGGCGCCATCACCGGAAGTTCCGTCTACAGGCTGCGCGGCGAGTATCGGAGCACGGAGACGCCCGGCAATCCCTCGACCAAGGAGACATCGCTCACCTATGCGCAGCCGCAGCTCGATGACGCACAAATCCGCGCGATCGCCGACCAGGGCATCTGGACCGTGGAGTTCCATCATGCCGACACGACGAAGCCGAACGTCGTGCAGACCGCGCGAACGCTTTCGCGCGCACTCACGATGGCCGAGTTGCGGCAACAGCCGCTGGCGCAGCTGTCGGGCGGACTGCGGGACTTCCTGGCAACGGGGTCGGCGGCCAGCGGCTACCTGCTCGTCGCCAACCCGATCTGGGTCAATTTCAGTTCGCCGCCCGGGGACAAGGACGGCTGGTCGGTACCCGCCGGCGCGCCCGCGCCGACCCAGCTGAGCGTTTTCGGCAATGCGCCTTTCGGCAGCACCACCCCGGGTGCGAACGGCGCGGGTTTCAACGACTCCGCCACGTTTCCGAGCAGCGCCCGCAGGGCCGTCGTGTACTGCTCGCGGCAGACCTCCGCCGACAGGCACTGCGACACCACCGACCCCACGATGTACGCGAAGAACTCGACCATCAACTCCTTCCTGCTGCAGGCGACGAACCAGAAGCAGGTGGCGTTCAGTTCGGCGATCGCGCTGTACAAGCTCCAGTAGCCACGTGGCGGCAGGGCATTGCCGGGCGGAGCGCACGCATACTCAATTCGAGTGATGCGGCTGCCCGGGGAATGCCCAACACTTCGCGCAAGAAAGAGTCCCTCCCGCCTCGCGGTCCAGGCCATGAGACTCGGCAGTTTCCGGCGCACGGATGGACGAGCCGCTCTCCCGGGCGCATCATCACCCGGCGGAGGAGAAGTCTGATGCGACAAGATGTCGACCTGATGCGCGCACTGGAGGCCGTTCGATCCATCCCCGATGCCAGGGCATCCTGGCGCGACGTCCTGGCGACCGCGAACACGCTGGTGGAGAGCGATGCGGCGGTGATGATCGTCTTCGAGGGAGACCGCGTCGTCGACATGCAGAACTTCGGCGCGGACCTCGGCGCGATGCGCGACTATGCGGAGCACTTTCACACCGAAGACGTCATGACCAAGCCCGGCGTCGTTCGTGACCCCGGGACCTGGCTCGACACGCAGCAACTGATTCCCGAGCCGCTCCGGCAGCGCAACGCCTACTACGTCGACTTCATGTCGAGGCACCGGATGCGGCAGCTGTATTCCTACATGGTCGAGAACGGACCGGGACGGCGCGTGAGCCTGGGTTTCCAGCGGGCGGTCGCATCCGACGCGCTGGGCGAAAGACTTCGAGGAGCGAGGATATGCGGATATTCCAGGGCCTTGCAGGACGCGATGGCGTTGCGCAGGGCGCGCGCCTCCTCCTGGCTGAGCGTCAGCGACGTGGCCTTCGACGCGCTGGACGAGGCCAGCTGCCTCGTGCACCGCAATGGCCTGCTGGTGCATGCGTCGCCCAGGGCACGAGCGTTGCTCGACGAGCGCAGGGGCCTACTGCAGCGCAAAGGGCATCTTGCCGCCGCGGATGCGCGCCTGCAGGCACGGTTGGAGGGTGGCCTGGCCGCGGCATGCGCCGACGGTGTCGTCCGCACCATGGCTTTTCCCATCGCGCTGGGTGCGGGGCTGCTCTGCATCGATGTGACGAAGGCCAATCCGATCCTGCGCCTGGCCGCCGAGCCGCTGCTTTTCGTCCGGATGCGCCAAGAAGGGGTGCCGATGCTCGCGAGCCCCGAGGCGCTCGCCGGTGCGCTGGGAGTGACCGGTGCCGAGGCCGCCGTGCTTCACGCACTGGCCAGCGGCATGAAGGCCGCCGACTACGCGACGCACCGGGGTCTTTCGATCCACACGGTGCGCAAACAGATCGCCATGATGATGGGAAAGCTCGACTGCAAGCGGCAGGTGGAGCTCGTCCGCATCGCGATGAACGTCCGTGACGGCTGTTAGCGGGGTTCACGCGATGGGTGGCAACCCGTGCTGTTCTCGCGGAGCAATTGAACCTGCGACCGAGGGCATGTCCTTCCCCCGGCGCAGGCGATCGCGGCGATTCCTAGGCGACCGCCGCAACCCCCGGCCGCACCGGAATGCGCGCCACGAAGCTCGTGCCGTGCTCCGCCGTCGAGGTCACCTGCAGCGTGCCGCCGTGCGACTTCACGATCAGCGAGCAGATGTGCAGCCCCAGGCCCAGTCCGCCATGGCCGCGGCTCTCGGCGGGCCGCCAGTAGGGCTGGAAGATCTTCTGCAGGTTGCCGGGCGGAATGGGCTCGCCCTGGTTCTTCACGCTCAGCACGAACCAGCCGTCGCGCGTCCAGGCCGCCACGTCGATGGGGGCATCGGGCGCGCCGTGCGAGACCGCATTGCCCAGCAGGTTCGACAGCACCTGCTGCAGGCGGCCACGGCTGCCGTGCACGGTGTCCGTCACCTCGATGTCGGCGGCGATGACGCGAGCGGGATGCGCGGCGCGCATCTCGGCCACCACGTCGTCGAGCGCGAGGCCCAGGTCGGGAATCTGCTCGCGCGCGACATCGAGGCCGTTGCCCATGCGCCCGCGCGCGAAGTCCATCACGTCCTCGATCAGCGAGGCCATCCGCTTCGTGGTGGCGCGGATGCGCAGGCCCGCGCGCGTGGTGTCGGGGTCGGCCGCGCGCCGGGCCAGCAGCTCGCCGATGGCGCTGAGCGAGGCCAGCGGATTGCGCAGGTCGTGGCCGAGCACGGCGATGAACTGGTCGCGCAGCTCGGCCGTCGCCTCGGCATCGAACAGGGCGACCTCGGTCGCGCTCTGCCGGTCCTCGAGTTCGAGCGTGTGGCCGATCAGGTCCGCGAAGCCCTGGAACATCGCGATGGTGCGGGCGTTGTCGACGCCGTGCGGCGTCGGGTCGATCGCGCAGAGGTTGCCGAAGTAGCTGCCGTCGCCCTTGACGATCGGCACCGAGATGTAGCTCTCGATGCTGTAGAGCCGCGGCGTGTGGTGCGTGCGGAAGACCGGGTGCGTGCTGGCGTGGTCGAAGGCGATGGGCTGGCGCGCGGCGCGCGATTCCACGCACAGGGTCGTGTGCAGCTCGAGTTGGCCGCCGGGCTTGAGGCCGAAGTTGATCCGGTCGAGCACCGCGCAGGCGGTCCAGCTGTCGCCGTCGACGCGCGCGACGGCGGCGAAGCCCATGCCCGTCTGCTCGCAGATCAGCCGCAGCATCGAGGGCACCGCGCTGATCCGGCCGATGGCCTCGACGTCGCGCCGGATGTGCTCGGCCAGTTCCTGGGATTCCATGGGGGTGTCCTGACTCGGGGTGATCGGACGCATCCGGTCTGTCGTTCGGTGATCGACGGGGCCTGTATGTCAGGCAAAAGGCCCAGTCCGTTGCTATTGTCGAGCAAGAAACGGGATGCGCCTATGCCAAAAGACATGGCGGCTGCGCGTCCCGACCCGTCGACCGGCCACGAGCGCCGGGTCTGGGGACACCCGGGACCCTGCGTAAACTGAAAACCCCCGATCCACCGAGCCCGACCGCCATGAAACTGAGTCAACTCCGCTCGTTCCTCAGCGTCGCCGAGCATGGGAGCATCCGGGCCGCGGCGCGCGCGCTCGGCATGTCGCAGCCGGCCGTGACCCAGGCGATGCGCGAGCTCGAGCTGTCGGTCGACGCGCCGCTGCTGCAGCGCGGCACGGCCGGTGTCGAGCTCACGGTGTATGGGCGCTCGCTGGTGCGCCGGGCCAGCGTGATCCAGCGCGAGATGGAGCGCGCGGTGGCGGAGATCGAGGAGATCCGCGACGGCAGCTCGGGCCTGATCTCGATCGCGATCTCCACGGCCGTCGCCTTCGAGATACTGCCCCAGGCCTTCGCGGCGTTCCGCGCGCGCTTCCCGCATGTGGAGGTCCGCTTCAACGAGGCCTCGATCCCGCACACGCTGCCGCGCATCCTCGACGGAACGGTGGACTTCATGGTCGCTCACATGCTGCCGGGCTCGCTGGCCGACTGGGAGGTCAAGCGCCTGTACCGCACCGCCATGGTGGCGGTGGCGCGCGAGGGCCATCCGATCCTGGACGCGGCGAACACGGACGGCTTCGCCGACTGGGAATGGCTGCTGCCCTACGACGACGAGAGCGCGCCCGCGCTGGTACGCCAGCTGTTCGCCCCGAAGCGCATCGCGCCGCCGACGCGGGTGGTGCGCTGCACCTCGACGGCGATCGGCCTGAAGCTCGTGGGCGAGAGCGACCTGATCGGCGTGTTCGTGGACACGATGACGCGCGAGGAGTTTCCGCACTACGGCCTGGTGAAGCTGCCGCTGTGCGATCCCCTCGCGGCGCTCGACGTCAGCGTGATCTCGCGGCCCGGCTCCGTGCTGAGCCCGGCGGCGCAGAACTTCCTCGATGGCCTGCGCCATGAAGCGGCGATGAAAGGCAACGCCTATCACCGCTGAAGAGTGCTTGTCTTCCGGCCGCGGATCGCCGCTCCTAGCATCCGCCATCGCAACAAAAGGCATGGCCAGGAGACAGCAATGGGTACCCAGACAAGCGGCGTCGCGCCGCCGCTATCGAAGCGCAAGGCGGTGACGGCGATCACGGTCGGCAACGCGCTGGAGTTCTACGACTTCACCGTCTACGGCTTCATGACGAGCATCATCGGGCGGATCTTCTTCCCCTCCCTGAGTCCGTATGCGCAGCTGCTGCTGGCGGTGGCCAGCTTCGGCGTCGGCTTCCTCGCGCGGCCGCTGGGCGGCGTGGTGATCGGCGCCTATGCCGACCGCCATGGCCGCAAGAAGGCGATGGGGCTGACCATCGGCCTCATGGCGCTGGGCTGCGCCATGATCGCGGCGGCGCCCACGCCCGCGCAGATCGGGCTGGCGGCGCCCGCGATCATCGTGCTGGCACGGCTGATCCAGGGCTTCTCGGCGGGCGGCGAGGTCGGGGCATCGACGGCCATGCTGGTCGAGTACGCGGGCCGCAACGAGCGCGCCTTCATGGCCAGCTGGCAGGTCGCGAGCCAGGGCCTGGGCGTGATGTTCGGCGCGCTCGTCTCGAGCACCGTGATCTCGGTGCTGGCCCCGGCCGATCTCGAGAGCTGGGGCTGGCGGCTGCCCTTCGTGCTCGGCATCCTGATCGCGCCGGTGGGCATGTACATCCGCACGCGCCTGCACGAGACGCATGTCGATGCGCCGACGCCAGCGGCCTCGGGCGAAACGGGCGGCAAGATCGGCCTGCTGCTGCGCCACCACTGGAAGGAACTGATCCAGGCCAGCCTGCTGTTCCTCGCGTGCACGGTCGGCATCTACGTGGTCGCGTTCTACATGCCGACCTATGCGGCCCGGGAGCTCGGGCTGCCGGTGCAGGTCGGCATCTGGGCCGGCGTGGTGTTCGGCATCGTGAACCTGCTCGTCGCGCCGCTGTCGGGCCTGCTGGCCGACTGGCTGCGGCGCAAGCCCGTGATCTTCTGGTCGCGCGTGGTGTTGCTGCTGCTGGTGTTCCCGTGCTTCCACTGGCTGCTCGCCGCGCCTTCGCCGGGGCGCCTGTACGTGGTCGTCGGGCTGCTCAGCGTGTGCCTGACTTCGCAGTTCCCGGCGCTGCTGGTGATGCTCACCGAGATCTTCCCGAAGCATGTGCGTGCCAGCGGGCTCTCGACCGTCTACAGCGTGGTGGTCGCGGTCTTCAGCGGCTTCTCGCCCTTCGTGCTGACCTGGCTGGTGCATGAGACCGCCGACAAGCTGGCTCCCGCCTGGTACCTGGTGGTCGTGACCGTGGTCTCGACCCTCGTCATGCCCTGGCTCGTCGACCGCACCGGCGAGGACCTCGATGCGCAGAGCCCGAAGGAAGCATCGCCGCGCGTGCGCGCCGCGATGCCGGTGGGGAGCTTCAAGTGAAACCCACGAACCATTTCGCGGCCAGCTATGCCGCGGCGCGCGAGCGCTTTCTCGCCAACGCGGGCGCGGCGGGGCTCGGCGTGACGTCGCATGCGATCGACGGCGTGCGCGGCGCGCAGGGCGAGGAACTCGCGATGGACGTCGTGCGGGTCGGAGATCCGCATGCCGACAAGCTGCTGATCCTGACCTCCGCGATCCACGGCGTCGAGGGCTTCTGCGGTTCGGGTTGCCAGTCGGCGATGCTCGTGGACGAGCCGCTGCTGGCCACGGCCGAGCGCATGGGCGTCGGCCTGCTGTTCGTGCACGCGGTCAATCCCTTCGGCTTCTCGCACCTGCGCCGCGTCAATGAAGACAACGTGGACGTGAACCGGAACTTCGTGCGCTTCGACGAGGCGCGCTCGCCGAACCATGGCTACGCCGAGCTGGAGCCCCTGCTGCTTCCGCCCGCATGGCCTCCGGGCCCCGAGGCGGCCGCGCGGCTCGATGCCTGGATCGACGCGCGCGGCGTCGAGGCCTATGGGCAGTCCGTGTTCCAGGGGCAGTACGACTCGCCCACGGGAATGTTCTACGGCGGCAGCCGCGCGACCTGGAGCAACAGGACGATCCGGCAGGTTCTTCGGCAGGAGGGCGCCGCGACGAAGCAGGTGGGCTGGATCGACCTCCACACCGGGCTCGGCCCGCGGGGCCACTGCGAGAAGGTCTTCATCGGCAGGCCCGGCGAGATCGACCGGGCCCGGACCTGGTGGGGCGCGGATGTCATCTCGACCGAGCGCGACGATTCGGTGATGTACGAGATCCGCGGCCCGATGGTGACGATCCTCGCGCAGGAATGCCCCCACGCACTGGGCACCACGATCGCGCTCGAGTTCGGCACCGTGCCGTTGCTGCGGATGATCGATGCGCTGCGCGCGGACCACTTCTGCTGGCGGGCCGAGCCGCCCGTCGCGCCGCGGCTCAAGGCCGAGGCCGGGCAGGAACTGAAGGCCTGCTTCTACGTCGACGATGCCGATTGGCAGGGCATGGTCTTCGGCCAGGCGCGCACGGCGGTCGTGCAGGCCTTGTGCGGGCTCGGCGCTTCGGCGTGACCGGGTGCGCGGCGCGGCGGATGGTCAGGCGGCGCGCCCGCTTTTCCTTCGCCCGCCGGCCTTCGCGCCATGGCTCGCCAACCCGGCGAAGTCGACGATCCTGATCCGGGGACCCTCGAGCTGCACCAATCCGTCGGACCTCAGCGCGCGCAGCGCCATGTTGGTCCGCTGGCGCGACAGCCCGCACAGGTTGGCGAGCTGATGCTGCGGCAGGGCCAGCGCGTCGCCGTCGTCGCCCTGGGCCAGCAGCGAGAGGCAGCGCGCGACGCGCATGTCGGGCGCCAGCATGCGCGAGGCTTCGAGCAAGGCCGTGACCGTGCCCATGCGCTGGTTGAGGTTGTTGAGCAGGAAGTTGTTGAACGGCACGCTCTGCGCGAGCAGCAGCTCGAAGGTGGGTGCGGGCAGCAGGCAGACGCGGCTCGCGCGCACCGCGATCACGTCGTAGCGCCGCTGCTCGCGCTTGAGCATCGAGCCTTCGCCGCCCCACTCGCCCTCGCGCAGGAAGTGCAGCGTGGTCTCGCTGCCATCGGCGGCGGTCACGGACATCTGCAGGAAGCCGCTGTCCACGCCGATCCAGTGTGCCGCGGTCTCTCCCACCCTGGCCACGCATTCGCCGATCGCGGCATCTTTTTCGACCAGGGTGGCGCGCACCAGCGCCTGCTGCGCCGGCTCCAGCGTGGCGAACCAGGCGCTGCGGTCTAGCAGGGAGGTGGGCGGTGGGGCGGGCTTCATGGATGTCGTTGCAACGACAGCGCGATGCGCGTGTCTTCACGATAGTAAGCACTTCAACAGGAGACGCCAATGACCGTGAGAACCGAGAAGGATGGTGCGGTGTGGACCGTGATCCACAGCCGCTTCGACGAAGCGCGCAACGCGATGGACCCCGACAGCGCCGACGCGCTGGTCGAGCAGCTGCAGGCCTTCGACCGCGATCCGCAGGCGCGCGTCGCGGTGCTGTGGGGCGAGGGCGGCGCCTTCTGCGCCGGCTGGGACCTCAAGTACGCGAGCACGCTGGCGGACCGCGAGCGCTTCGACCAGGACATCGTGCGCGGCCTGGCGTTTCCGATGGGCGCCAACGCGGCGCCGCGGGGGCCGCTGGGGCCGACGCGGCTGGAGCTGTCGAAGCCCGTGATCGCGGCGGTGGAAGGCCCCGCGGTGGCGGGCGGCATGGAGCTCGCGCTGTGGTGCGACATCCGCGTGATGGCCGAGAGCGCCTACTTCGGCGTCTACTGCCGCCGCTGGGGCATCCCCTTGCTCGATGGCGGCGCGGTGCGTCTGCCGCGGCTGGTGGGACAGGGCCGCGCGATGGAGATCATCCTCACCGGCCGCAAGGTGCCGGCCGAGGAGGCGCTGCGCATCGGCATGTGCGAGCAACTGGTGCCGCATGGCGAGGCGCGGCAGGCGGCCGAGGCGATGGCCAGGGAGATCGCGCGCTTTCCGCAGGCCGCCGTGCGGGCCGATCGCCGCACGGTGCACGAAAGCCATGGCCTGCCGCTGCGCGATGCGATGCGCGTGGAGTGGGCCAACGGCGTGGAGGCGCACCACCAGGAAGGCGCCGATGGCGCGGGCCGCTTCGCATCGGGACTGGGGCGCGGCGGCGACTTCGGCCGCATCTGATCACTCCTCGAACAGGCGCGACTGCGAGGAGGTCAGCGCCGAGAAGCTCTCGCCCATCGGCTGCAGGATCGCATCCGCGATCGGCCGCAATTGCTTCGCGAGGTAGTGCTCGTAGTCGATGCGCGACTGCCGCGCTTCCAGCGGCTCGGGCCCGTTGCGCGTCATCACGTACTGGATCCAGCCGCCGTTCTGGTACTGGCGCGGCCGCTGCGCCCGGTCGTTGAATGCGTCGGCGATGCGCGCCGCGCGCACCTGCGGCGGCACGTTGACCTGGTAGTCGTCGAGCCGATGGCGCAGGCGCTTGCGGTAGATCAGCAGCTCGTCCTTGGCGCCCGCCAGCATCGAGCGCGTGTAGTCGGCGACGAAATCGCGGTAGGGCTCGTCGTGGAAGATGCGCGACAGCAGTCCTTCCTGGAACTGGCGCGCCAGCGGCGTCCAGTCGCTGCGCGCCATCTCGAGGCCGCGATAGACCATCTCCTCCCGGCCCTTGGCATCCACGCTCAGGCCCGCATAGCGCTTCTTGCTGCCGATCTCCGAGCCGCGGATGGTGGGCATGAAGAACTTCTTGTAGTGGGTGTCGAACTCGATCTCGAGGAAGTTGCGCAGTCCCTGCTCGTCGTGCAGGGTGCGGGTCCACCAGGCATTGATCTCGGTGGTGAGCGCCGCCGCGATGGCGTGCGCGTCCTCGCTGGAGTGCGCGCGCTTGAGCCAGATGAAGATGGAGTCGGTGTCGCCGTAGATGACCTCGTAGCCGCGTTCCTCCACGAAGTCGCGCGTGAGCCGCATCATCTCGTGGCCGCGCAGCGTGATGGCGGACACCAGGTCGGGATTGAAGAAGCGACAGTCCGACGCACCCAGCACGCCCGCGAAGGAGTTCATGAGCAGCTTCAGCGCCTGCGACAGCGGCTCGTTCTTCGCGCGCTTGGCCTCGTCGCGCGCATGCCAGAAGGTGCTGACGATCTCGGGCAGGCAGTGCCTGTCGCGCGAGAACAGGGTGCCGTTCGGGCCCTTCACACCCGCGGCCGGGTCCTGCGCCCGCATGCCTTCCACCAGGCCCACGGGGTCGACGAGGAAGGTGCGGATGATCGATGGATAGAGGCTCTTGTAGTCGAGCACCACGACCGAGTCGTAGAAGCCGGGCTTGGAGTCCATCACGTAGCCGCCCGGATAGGCCTTGCTGAGGATCTCGCCGACGTTGGGCGCCACGTAGCCCAGCCGGTGCATGCGCGGCAGGTAGTGGTGGCTGAACGCGGCGATGGAGCCGCCGAAGTGGTCGGCCTGCAGGCCCGTGGTCTGGGCGCGCTCCAGCACGAAGCTCAGCAGCTTCGTCTTCTCGAAGATGCGCAGCACCAGCTCGCAGTCGCGGATGTTGTAGGTGGCGAGCGCCGGCTTGTCCTGCTGGTAGCGGCGCTCGATCTCGGCCATCTTGTCGTACTCGTCGCCGATGGCCTTGCCTTCGCCGAGCAAGGCCTGCGACACCGACTCGAGGCTGAACGACGGAAAGCTCCACATGCCCGAGCGCAGCGCCTCGATGCCGTCGATGATCACGCGGCCCGCGGTGGTCGCGAACAGGTAGCCCTGCTTGCCCGGATGCGTGCGCCATTCGAAGGGCCGGCGCTCGCGGCCCGGCAGCAGCGGCGCGCCGGCGGTGTCGGCCGTCTTCTGCAGCACGCGCAGGTCGAACTGGATCACGCTCCAGCCGACGATGACGTCGGGGTCGTTGTGTTCGAACCAGTCGTTGAGGCGCTCGATCATCGCCTTGCGGCTGGCGCAGTAGACGAGCGAGAAGTCCCGCGGCTCGCTTGCCGCCTGCGCGGGCGCCTCGCCCAGCATGTAGACCACGCGCTCGCCGGTGCCGTCGAGCGCGATCGAGTAGAGCTCCTCGTGCTGGCTGGTCTCGATGTCGAGCGACACCACCTTGAGCCGCGGCCGGTAGGCGGGCGCGGGCTTGAGCCTCGCATCGACGAGGGCGGCGCCGTCGGGCCTGCCGCCTTCCACGAGCGCGCCCGCGGTGATGAAGCGCTCCATCAGGTAGCGGTCGTGCGGCCGGATGTCGGCTTCGAGCAGTGGAATGCTCTTCGCCTCGAGCAGGCGCACCAGCCGCTTGAGCTGGCGGAAATGCGTGACGTAGACGCCGACGACCGGCTCCTGCCCGAAGGTCTTGAGCGCGAGTTCGCGCAACTGCAGGCCCGGCAGCTCCGGGGCGTGCGCTTCCACCGCCTGCCTGTGCTTCGCCGCCACGAAGGCGACCGAGGTCTGCGCATTGAGCAGCACCTTGCGCGGGCCCTCGTCGGTGGCGAGCCAGAACTCGATCTCGGTGCCGCCGGGCGCATCGCGCCAGCGCCGGGTGAGGATGAACCCCTGGAGTTCGGAGGTCGGCACGGGAGGCTGGAGATCGGGTGGAGCGGGAGCGTGATGGATTTTCACAGGGCCGCGCTTTGCTTGCGCCTGGCCGTCGCAGGGCGCGGCGGCATGCTGTCCTTCATGGCCTCCTTGAGAATCCCGAACACCCGCCGGTCGCCGAGCTGCGCGGCATTGAAGCGCACGAACGCGCCGGCCGTCTGCGAGACGCTGAAGACATTGCCGGGCGCGAGCACGACCTTCTGTTCCATGCAGCGCCGCGCCAGCACCGCGGAGTCGAGCCCATCGGGCAGCCGGCACCAGAGGTAGAAGCCGCCGCGCGGCGCGAGCCAGGGCTCGATCCCCAGCGCCCTCAGGCGCTCGGTGGCGTCCTTGCGCGCACGCGCGAGGCGCTGGCGCACCTCGTCCATGTGCTTGCGGTAGCTGCCGCCGGCCAGCACGCCGGCGATCAGCTCGGTGGCCACCGGGCTCGGGCCGCCGAACTGGGTCGCCACCTGCAGGTCGACCAGCCCGTCGATCCAGTCCCGGCGCGCGGCGATGTAGCCGCAGCGCACCGAGGCCGAGAGCGTCTTGGAGAAGCTGCCGATGCGGATCACGCGCTGCAGTCCGTCGAGCACCGCCAGCCGCGGCGAGGGCGAGGGCTCGAAGTCGGCGAAGACCTCGTCCTCGACGATCGTCATGCCCTGCGCTGCGGCCGCGCCGAGCACGCGGTGCGCGGTCTGCGGCGAGATCGTGGCGCCGGTGGGGTTGTGCAGCGCCGAGTTGGTGATGTAGAGCCGCGGGTTCTGCGCCAGCGCCTGCGTGAAGGCCGCGACGTCGGGACCGGTGGGCGTGAACGGCACGCCGACGATCTTCGCTTGATGCGCGCGCAGCAGCGCCTGGAAGTTGAAGTAGCAGGGATCGTCCACCAGCACGGTGTCGCCGGGCCGCAGCAGCAGGCGGCAGATCAGGTCGATGGCCTGCGTGCCCGAGGTGGTCAGCAGCAGCTGCTCGGGCGTCGCGGCGATGCCCTCGTCGGCCAGGCGCGCCAGCAGCAGGCGGCGCAGCGCGAGTGCGCCGCGCGTGCTGCCGTAGTCGGCCAGCAGCGCGTCGTCGGCGCGGCTCAGCGCGCGCAGGCCCTTGCGCAGGGCGGCGTGAGGCATCCAGTCGGCCGGAAGCCAGCCGCAGCCCGGCATGAGGAAGGAACCATCGGCATCCAGCGACTGGCGCGAGACCCAGAAGGGATCGACGTCGCGTTCGCGCGGCGCGCCCATCTCGGCCAGCGCCATCGGCGGCAGGTTGGCGCCGGTCACGTAGAAGCCCGAGCCGCGCCGCGCGCGGATCACGCCCTCGGCCTCGAGGCGGTCGTAGGCCTCGACCACGGTGGAGGGCGAGACGCCCATGGTCTCGGCGAAGCTGCGCACCGAAGGCAGGCGGTCGCCTTCCACCAGGGCGCGGTTCGCGATCTTGGCGCGCACCGCCTCCATCAGGGCATCGGTCCGCATCGTTGCCTTCACACCGATCATCCTCGTCGCCTTCCAGGGTGACTGTGTGGCCGGGATGAGCCATACAGTTTGCGGAAATTGTATGCCTCTGTGCCTTCCCGCCAGGGCCCCGCCCCGCTACGCTGGGCGGATGACAAGCGAAGGTTCTCGACGACATTCAGCCGGCTGGGGCAGCGGCCTGCTGGGCGTGCTCATCTTCAGCGGCTCGCTGCCCGCCACGCGCGTGGCCGTGGCCGATTTCTCGCCGTTGTTCCTGACGGGCGCGCGCGCGGTGATCGCCGCTTTGCTGGGCGCGGTGTTCCTGTTCGCGCTGCGCGAGGCGAGGCCCAAGCGGGCCGACCTCGTGCCGCTGACCCTGGTGGCGATCGGCGTGGTCGTCGGCTTCCCGCTGCTGACCGCGTTGGCGCTGCAGCACATCGATGCCGCGCATTCGGTGGTCTTCGTCGGGTTGCTGCCGCTGTCGACCGCGATCTTCGGCGTGCTGCGCGGCGGCGAGCGGCCCAGACCCGCCTTCTGGCTGTTCTCGATCGTCGGCGCCGCGGTGGTGGCCGGCTTCGCGCTGCACGGCAGCCGCGGCGGCAGCCTGCAGGGCGACCTGCTGATGATCGCGGCCATCGTGGTGTGCGGACTCGGCTATGCCGAAGGCGCCACGCTCTCGCGCCGCCTCGGCGGCTGGCAGGTGATCTGCTGGGCGCTGCTGCTGTCGCTGCCGCTCATGGGGGCCATCGCGCTGTTCACCCTGCCGCACGCCTGGGACCGCATCGGCGCCCCGGCCTGGGCCGGCCTCGCCTACGTGTCGGTCTTCAGCATGATGATCGGCTTCGTCTTCTGGTACCGCGGCCTGGCGCTCGGCGGCATCGCGGGCGTGGGCCAGCTGCAGTTGCTGCAGCCCTTCTTCGGCCTGCTGCTGGCCGGGATGCTGCTCGGCGAGCCGGTGGCCTGGACCATGATCGCATCGACCGTGGTCGTAGTGTTCTGCGTGGCGGGCGCCAAGCGCTTCGCCTGAGCGGTCGATGAGTTCTTCCGCGATCGAGATCGGCGCGCTCGCGCCGCTGAGCCGGCCGGGCTGGGTCGAGGCGGGCGAGCATCTGCTGGCGGGCATGGAACTGGCTGCCCTCGAGATCAATGAGGCAGGCGGGATCGCGGGCAGGCTGCTTCGATTGGTGGTGAGGGATACGGCGGCCGATCCGAACACGGCAATGACTGCCGTGGACGAACTGGCCCGCCTCGGCGTGGTGGCGCTGGCCGGGGAGTACCACAGCGTGGTCGCCCGCGCGGCGGCCGCGCGGGCGGGTGCACTCGGCCTGCCGTTCCTCTGCGCGTCGGCGGTGCTCGATGCGCTGTGCGAACAACCGAGCCGCTGGGTGGCGCGGCTGGCGCCGGCGCAGTCGCACGGCTGGCGGATCTACGCCGACTTCCTGCTGGGCGAGGGCCATCGCCGCATCGCGGTCGCGGCCGATGCCAGCGTCTATTGGGCGGCGGGCACGGTGATCCTGCGCGAGCACTTGGCCGCGCGCGGCGGCGTGTTGATCGAGCTCGATGCGCGTGCGTTGTCGCCCGCGGCACTGTGCGACCAGCTGTTCGAGCAACGCGCCACGGCCGTCCTGATGCTGGCCGGCCACCCCGAGCCGGCCGTGCCCATCGTCAAGGCCGTGCGCCATGACTCGCGGCTGGCCGGCATGCGGATCGGCGCGCCGGCGGGGCAGCCCGAGTTCGCCGAGTGGATGGCGGCGCTGGGCGCGGATGGCGCGGCGATTCCGTTTCTTCGCTATCTGCCCGAGCGTCTCGGTTCGTCAGCCATGCGCATCGAAGCGGCATTGCGCGAGCGACTGGGCGTGGCGCCTTCGTTCGTCGCCTTCGAGGGCTACGACGCGATCGCTGTGCTCGCCGAAGCGATGCGATCGCACGGTGCGCGGCGCGAAGGCATTGCCGATGCATGGTCGCACGTGAGCTTCGAGGGCAGCCGCGGTTCCTTCCGGTTCTCGCGCGTGCCGGGCATCGATGTCCTGCAATGGGCCTGGCCGCCGGTCCAGGTCGTCGAGCGCGATTCCTCGCAGCCCGATCGCTTCAGGGTGCTCCACACCGGCGCCTGACGAATGGCGGAAGTCAGGCGGCGCCCTCTGTTTAACGCGGGCCGGCCTGTTGCCCCGTCTCGACCACGAAGGCATGCAGTTCGGCGAGCTTCCCGTCGCGAAAGCGCCAGACATCGCAGTAGCTGTGATGGGTCGCCTTGCCAGCCTCGTCCTTCAGA
Source organism: Variovorax sp. Varisp41 (assembly GCF_047325085.1). Classification (NCBI taxonomy): domain Bacteria; kingdom Pseudomonadati; phylum Pseudomonadota; class Betaproteobacteria; order Burkholderiales; family Comamonadaceae; genus Variovorax; species Variovorax sp. Varisp41. The sequence goes on along the minus strand of NZ_CP168541.1, from coordinate 950,544 downwards.
GTGATCTCGCCGATGGCCGCCACGATGTCGCCCTCGGCGACCAGCCGGTGCACGTCGAACCGGGGCGGCTCCTTGTACGTCCGGGCCATCCACTGGCGAACGGCTTCCTTGCCGTCGAGCGTCTGTTCGCCCACGAAGGTCCACTGCGTGTCGTCGGTGCAGGCACTCAGAAAGCCTTCGTAGTCGCCTTCGACGATGGCCGCGTTGGCCTGCTCGAGGACGGCCTTGTTCGTCTGTGACATCCGGAACTCTCCTTCGTTGAACCAGGAACAGGTTCCGGTTGTAGAGCTCCGGCGCGTCGCGATCGTCGGCCCATGGGCAACGATGACGTACGCGATCGGCTGACAGCTAACGCAGGTCGAATCCGAAATGCAGGCCGCGTGCGAGCAGGTCGTTGCGGAAGTAGAAGCGCTGCGCCAGCGCGTTGTCCAAGCCGGTGTCGAGCGTGAGGCGCGTGCACCCTGCCTCGCGGGCCAGCGCCTTCAGCGCGCCGAGCAGCGCGCTGCCCACGCCGCCGCCGCGCTCGTCCTGCGTGGTCACGAGGTCGTCGACATAGAGGAAGCGCCCGTGGATCAGGTTGCGCTGCAAGCGGTAGCCCGCGAAGCCGCACGGCGCATCGTGCCGCCAGGCCGCGAGCATGCGGTAGCCCTCGCGGCGCTGCTCGGCCACGGCCTGCTGTAAGGCCTCGGGGCTCGCGAGGTGAGGACGCAACTGGCGCACCATGGGATGGCAGGCGAGAAGGTCCGCATCGGATTCGACGGGGCGGAAGTGGATCGGGGTGGCGGTCATGAGGGGCAAGGTCGATGAAAGGGGTCGAGGCAGTGTGCGTCCGCATCGCGCCTTCCGGTTGGACCACGTTCTTCGAATCTGGCTGGACCATCGCCCGCTGGATCGACGCCGGCCTTTCTTTCGTCTGTCTTTCACCGTTGCGTGGTGCAAGCCCCAGTTCGCGGGAAGGTCCCCGATGGCAACATCCGGGCATGCAACTGCTGCTCGTGGAAGACGACTTCGACCTGTCGGGAATACTGTCCCGCAGCCTGTCGTCGCGCGGCTTCGAGATCCTGTGCTGCAGCGATGGCGCCGAGGCCCTGGCGGCGGCGCGCAAGAAGAACTTCGACATCATCGTGCTCGACCTGTCGCTGCCCGGGCTCGACGGCCTGGAGCTGTTGCACCGTCTGCGCGGCGACGGGAACGCGACCCCGGTGCTGATCCTGACGGCCCGCGGCGCGGTCGGCGACCGGATCGCGGGGCTCAATGCCGGCGCCGACGACTACCTCGCCAAGCCCTTCGACCTCGAGGAGATGATCGCGCGCGTGGGCGCGCTGACCCGCCGGCTCGGCCGCAATGGCGAGCTGCGCTGCGGGCGGCTGCGCTACGAAGCCGCCGCCAATGTCTTCTACCGCGACGAGAGCCCGCTCGAGCTGTCGCAGCGCGAGGCCGACCTGCTGAAGAAACTGATGTCGCGCGTCGATCGCGTGGTGCCCAGGGAGGAGCTCAGGCAGGCGGTGTTCGGTGCCGACACGGCGCAGTCGGAGGCCATCGACCTCGTGGTGCACCGGCTGAGGAAGAAGCTGGTCGGCGCCAGCGTCGAGGTGCTCAACCTGCGCGGCGTCGGCTATCTGCTGTGCGACGACACCTCCGCGGCGGCGCAGCGGCCGGCCGGCGGATGATGCTCGCGTCCCGGCCGCCGCGCGCCGTGTCGCTCCGGCGCTTCCTGCTGCTGTGGCTGCTGGGCGGCCTGTGGCTGGTCGTGGCCTGCATCGCGGCGTTCCATCTCGTGGCGGCGCTGATCGAGCTGGCGCGGGCGCAGGACGCGCGGCTGGTGGCGGCGCTCGGCGCTTCGGGCCAGCCCGGTGTCGGTGCCGTGTTCGAACGGACCGGTTCGCTCGACGGCAGCCGGATCGCCGGCGACCGCATGCTCGAGGCGTTCCCTTGGGTCGCGAGCCTGCCGGCGTCGGGCGCGCCGCGCCTCTATGTGAGCCAGCGCGGGGACGTGGCGGTGCGTGCCGCGGCGGCCTTGCGCAAGGACGCGACCCAGTCCGGAGGGAAGGTGGTGGTCCAGGCCGCGGAACCGATGCGCGCGCGCTTCGCCGCCTGGGACCGGATGCCGCGGCAACTGCTGGGCTGGCTCGCCGCGGCCGCCCTCGGCATGTCGGCCGTGGTGGTCTCGGCGGTGGCCATGACCTCGCGCTGGCTGGCGCGCGCGCGCCGCGCGCTCGATGCCCCGCAACTGGACATGGCGCTCTACGACGGTCCCTCCGAGCTGCGCCCGGCGATGGCGCGCATGCATGAGCTGCACCAGCGGCAGCGCGAATGGGTCGAGCAGCAGCGCCGCTTCCTGGCCGATGCCTCGCACCAGCTGCGCACGCCGATGTCGGTGCTGCGCACGCAGCTGCAATCCGCCATGGCGGGCGACGTGCCGGCCGGCGAGATCCTGCCGCAGATGCTGCACACGGTCGACCGCGCGACGGACATGGCCAACCAGCTGCTGAGCCTCAGCAAGCTCGAGCAGGTCAAGCGGGCGGGGCGCCTGCAGGCGGTGCTGCTGCATGCGGCGGCCGTCGACGCGGTGATGGAACTCGCGCCGCTCATCGCGGCCAAGCGGCTGGACTTCGCGCTCGAGGGCGACGAGCAGCTGGGCGCCACCGGCGATCCGCTGATGCTCGGCGAGCTGCTGCGCAACCTGCTCGCGAACGCGATCCATCACACGCCCGATGGCGGCCGGCTCGGCATCCTGGTGCGCGCCTATGCCGCGACGGTGGAGCTCGTGGTGTGGGACGGCGGCCCGGGCGTCGACGATGCGCTGCGGCCGCGGCTGTTCCAGGCGTTCTCGGCCACCAAGGGCGGGGTTGGCCTGGGCCTGTCGATCTGCCGCCAGATCGCCGAGGCCATGGGCGCGTCGATGGAGATCTACAACCGCGTCGATGCCGGGCGGGTCATCGGCGTGGACGCCGTGGTCCGCTGGAGCCAGGCCCCCTGAACGCGGCCGGCACCCATGCCGGCCGAACGAAGCCCCCGCATTCCTTCCCGTTTCTTCACGGCCCGCGCGTGGCCGGGGACGCGTGTCGCCCTTTTCTTTTCGATCCCACTCCAAGGAGATATCCATGAACAAGACAAATGCCCTCGCGGCCCTCGCGCTGGCCGCCGGCCTGTGCGCGCCGGCCGTCCATGCCCAGGGGGCTGGCCAGCTGAACGTCATCTGCTCCGTGCAGGACGAATGGTGCTCGCTCATGAGCACCACCTTCGCCCGCAGCTCGGGCATCAAGGTCAATGTGCTCAAGCGCGGCAGCGGCGAGGCGCTGGCCCAGTTGCTGGCCGAGCGCGGCAACCCGAAGACCGATGTCTGGTTCGGTGGCACGGGCGATCCCCATCTCCAGGCCGCGGAGCAGGACCTGACCCTCGCGTACAAGTCGCCCTCGCTGCCGCAGCTGCATGCCTGGTCGCAGTCGCAGGCCGAGCAGTCGCAGTGGCGCACCGTCGGCGTGTACTCCGGACCGCTGGGCTTCGCCTACAACACCGAACTGCTGGCGAAGAAGAAGCTGCCCGAGCCCAAGTGCTGGAAGGACCTGCTGTCGCCGGGCCTGCGCGGCGAGATCCAGGTCGCCAATCCCGCGAGCTCGGGAACGGCCTACACCATGATCGCGACCCTCGTGCAGCTGATGGGCGAGGACAAGGCCTTCGACTACATGAAGGGCCTGCACCGGAACGTGAGCCAGTACGCGCGTTCCGGCACCGGCCCGATCAAGGCCGCGGCGCGCGGCGAGACCACGGTGTCGATCAGCTTCGTGCACGACGCGCCGAGCGAGCAGATGCAGGGCTTCCCGATCGCGACCGCGACGCCCTGCGAGGGCACCGGCGCCGAGATCGGCTCGATGTCGATCATCAAGGGCGCGCGCAATCTCGAGAATGCCAAGAGGTTCTACGAATGGGCCCTGACGCCCGCGGCGCAGCAACTGGCCGCGGCGGCGCACCAATACCAGCTGCCGTCCAACAAGTCGGCCACGCTGGACAGCCACATCCCCGACTTCCGCAAGATCCGCCTCATCGACTACGACTATGCGAAGTACGGGCGCTCGGCCGAGCGCAAGCGCCTGATCGAACGCTGGGAGCGCGAAGTCAATGGCCAGTCGCGTTGAACGGATCCGCATGAAGCTCGATCCTCACAACAGGCCGATCGCGCTCTGGTCGGTCGTCGGCCTGCTCGCCTTCTGCCTGCCGCCCTGGCATGCCTTGCCCGATGGCCTCGCGGGACTGCAGGGCGTGGGCGAACTGCTCGCGGGCCATGACAGCTCCTCGGCGCTCGCGCAGGTGCTGCTGCATCGCCGGCCCTGGCTGGCCCTGGCCGCCTGGCCGCTGCTCGCCGGCCTGCTGGCGATGCGGATGGCGCCCGGTGTCGCGCAGGGACGGCTGCTGGCCGGTTGCGGCGCGCTGGGCGTGGCGGGCGTGCTGCTGCAGGGTTTCGCCATCGGCCTGCCCGCCGCCGACCCGGCGCCGGGCCTGTTCGCGGCGGCCGTCGCCGCCGGCCAACCGGGCTTCGGCTGGGGCGCGATGCTCGTGCTGGGCGCGCTGCTGATGCTGACCGCGTTCGGCGCGGCGCGCACGGGTGCGTTCCGCGGCGACCTGTTCGTCGCGGCGGCCGTGGTGGGCGCGGGCAGCCTGCTGCTGGCCTTCGTCGCGCTGCCGGTGTTCCGCTCGCTGGCCGGCGCCTTCCTCGACGACGGCGGCCAGTTCAGCGCCGGCGCCTGGTTCGCGCGCATCGCGAGCGAAAGGATCTGGGGCGTCGGCTGCCTGCATTCGGCGCGCAGCTGCGGCGTCGCCTGGAATACGCTGGCACTGGCCACGCTGACCGGCCTCACGACCACGGTGCTCGGCACGCTGCTCGCGCTGGTCGAGAACCGCAGTGCCTCGCGGATCCGGCATGCGCTGCGCTTCCTCGCGCCGCTGCCGATCATCACGCCGCCCTTCGTGGTGGGGCTGGGCCTGATCCTGCTGTTCGGGCGGGCGGGGCTGGTCAACCAACTGATCGAATGGGCCTTCGGCATCGAACCCACGCGCTGGTTCTACGGCTGGTTCGGCGTCTGGCTCGCGCAGCTGTTCGCCTTCACGCCGATCGCCTTCCTCATCGTGCGTGGCGTGATCGAGGGGATCAGCCCCTCGCTCGAGGAGGCCTCGCAGACGCTGCGCGCCGATGCCTGGCGGACCTTCCGCCACGTCACCTTCCCGCTGATGCTGCCGGGCCTGACGAACGCCTTCCTGGTCGGCTTCATCGAGAGCATCGCCGACTTCGGCAACCCGATCATCGTGGGCGGGCAGTTCTCGGTGCTGTCCACGGAGATCTTCTTCGCGATCGTCGGCGCGCAGTTCGACCAGGGCCGCGCGGCCGCGCTCGCGCTGATCCTGACCGTGTTTGCGCTGGGGGTCTTCGCGGTGCAGCGCGGGATCCTGGGCCGCAGGAACTTCACCACCGTCTCGGGCAAGGGCGACGCGGGGCTCTCGATGCGCCTGCCCGACGGTCTGCGGCGCGCCGCGCTGTGCGTGGTCGTGCCGTGGCTGGTCTTCACGCTGGTGGTCTATGTGTTCGCCTTCTGCGGCGGCTTCGTGCAGACCTGGGGCCGGAACTACACGCCCACGCTGGCGCACTTCCGCACGGCCTTCTCGGTGGTGGTGGAGGGGGGCGCGGTGCAATGGGTCGGCGTGGCCTGGGATTCGCTCTTCACGACGGTGCGGCTGGCGGCCGTGGCGGCGCCGCTCACCGCGGGGCTGGGCCTCCTGATCGCCTGGCTGCTGGCACGCGTGCAGTTCCGCGGGCAGGGCGCGTTCGAGTTCTCGGCGCTCATGGCCTTCGCGATCCCGGGCACGGTGCTGGGCGTGAGCTACGTGCTGGCCTTCAACGCCCCGCCATTCGAGATGACGGGCACCGGGCTGATCATCGTGCTGTGCTTCATCTTCCGGAACCTGCCGGTGGGCGTGCGCGCGGGTTCGGCGGCCTTCAAGCAGCTCGACAAGTCGCTCGACGAGGCCTCGCTGATGCTGCGCGCCTCGACCGCGCGCACGCTCTGGTCGGTCACGCTGCCGCTGCTGAAGCCGGCGCTCGCGGCCTCGCTCATCTACAGTTTCGTGCGTTCGATGACCACCGTGTCGGCGGTGATCTTCCTCGTCACGGCGCAGACCGAGCTGGCCACCACCTTCATCATCGGCCGCGTCGGCCAGGGCGACTATGGCGTGGCGCTCGCATACAGCACCGCGCTGATCGTGCTGATGGCGGTGGTCACCGGCCTCGTGCAATGGCGCGTCGGCGACCGCAGGCTGGGCCGCAGGGCCGCCGCGGCCCGGCGCCCGGACACCGGGGCGGCCGACGCACGGCATGCGCCGGCGGCCACCTGAAGCATCTCAATCGGAGAAGAACATGTACGGCATCGAATTCAGGAACGTGTCCAAGAGCTATGGCACCGGCGCCCAGGCGCCCATGGTCGTGAAGGACATCAGCTTCGGCGTGCCCCGGGGCACGCTCACCACCATCCTCGGCCCGTCGGGCTGCGGCAAGACCACGACGCTGCGCATGATCGCGGGGCTCGAGACGCCGAGCGCGGGGCGCATCTTCATCGACGGCGTGGACGTCACGACCCTGGGCGCGGCGCAGCGCAACGTCAGCCTGGTGTTCCAGAGCTATGCGCTGTTCCCGCACATGAGCGTCATCGAGAACGTCTCCTACGGGCTGCGCATGTCGGGCTTCGCGAAGGCGCAGGCGCGCGAGAAGGCCGCGCTGATGCTCGAGACCGTGGGCCTGAAGGGAATGAACGAGCGCATGCCCAGCGAGCTGTCGGGCGGGCAGCAGCAGCGCGTGGCGCTGGCGCGCGCGCTGGCGCTGGAGCCGGCGGTGCTGCTGTTCGACGAGCCGCTGTCGAACCTCGACGCCCGGTTGCGCCGCTCCATGCGCGAGGAGATCCGCGCGTTGCAGCAGCGGCTGTCGCTCACGGTGGCCTACGTCACGCACGACCAGAGCGAGGCGCTGGCGGTCAGCGACCACATCATCGTGATGGACCAGGGCGCGATCGCCCAGCGTGGCGCCCCGCACGAGCTCTACGAGTCGCCGCAGTCGGAATTCGTCGCGGGCTTCATGGGCGAAGCGATGCTGTTCGACGGCGTCTGCGATGCGCGGCGCCAGGTGATGCTGGGCACGCTCGGCGTGACGGCGCCGGACGGCATCGGCGCGGGGCCGGTGAAGGTGGCGGTGCGGCCCGAGGCCTGGATCATCCGGCCGGTCTCGAACGACGGCCTCGCGGCGCGCGTGCTCAAGAGGACCTATGTCGGCAGCACCGTGGAATACACCTTCTCGAGCGGGCTCGGCGAGATCTTCGTCGTCTCGCCCGAGGTCAGGCAGTCGCTGATGCCCGGCGCGCCCGTGAGCCTGCACCTGGCGGACCACGGCGTTTCCATCGTGGCCGCGGCAACTTAGGGTTGCGCCGTTTCGCGCGCCGGCGCCACCATGTTGCGGCAGGCGATCAGGTAGGCCTGCTCCGTGCTCTGGATGTGCTCGCGCAGGATCGCCTGCGCGCGCGCCGCGTCGTTGGCGCGGATCGCGTCGACCACCACGCGGTGGTTGTCCTGGCAGTGCGTGACCTGGCTGTTCTCGGCCGGCAGCCGGTAACGCAGGGCGGTGAGCTGCGCCGCCACCAGCATGTAGGCGGACTGGATGTAGCCGTTGGCGCAGCTCTCGATGATGGCGTTGTGGAACTCGGTGTCCAGGCGCGGGAACTCGTCGTGCTGCTGCTTCGAGAAGGCGGCCGCCATGTCGTCCAGGCATTTCTCGAGCGCCTGGATCAGCGCCTCGGGCCGGTGCTCCATGCCGTCGGCCAGCGCCTCGCATTCGATCATCGAGCGGAAGCGGCAGATGTTCGCGACCTCGGCCTCGCCGAGCTGAAAGACGAAGGTCCCGCGCTGCGGATGGACCTCGACCAGCCCTTCCATCTTGAGGTGCAGCAGCGCCTCGCGCACCGGCGTCTTGCTGATCCCCAGCGTGGCCGCCAGCACCGACTCCGACAACGCCTCCCCGAAGCCCAATTCGCCCCTGACGATGGCGGCGCGGATCTGGTCGATCGCGAGTTCGGTGAGCGATTTGGGCCGCTCGACCTTGACGGAGAGGGCGGATTGACGGGGCGGGGCCATGCGCGATCCTAACAGGACCGGCCCTCGGGAAATACCGGATCTGATCCCTGGCGTTTAATATCTGGCATCTGATATATTTGTTGCCACAGATCAGGAGACAAGATGAATGCAGCAATGGACCGGCTCTACCGGTGGTTCGAGCACGCGCTCGTGGGCGGCCTGGCCGTGATGTCGCTGATGGTGTTCGCCAACGTGGTGCTGCGCTATGTGTTCGACACCGGCATCACCTTCACCGAGGAGGTGTCGCGCATGCTGTTCGTCTGGCTGACCTTCATCGGCTCGATCGTCGCGCTGCGCCAGGGCACGCACCTGGGCATGGACACGGTGGTCAGCCGGCTGCCGCATGCGGGCAAGCTGGCCTTCTTCGTCCTGAGCCACCTGCTGATGCTGGGCTGCATCGTGATGCTGTGGCTGGGCTGCTGGGAGCAGACCAAGGTCAACCTCGACAACCACGCGCCGGTCTCGGGCATTCCGGTGGCGGCGGTCTATTCGGTGGGGCTGGTGGCCGCGGTGCTGATGGGCATCACCCTGCTGGCCAACCTCTGGCAGGCGTTGCGCGGCGACCTCAGCGACGCGCAGCTGGTGACGGTGCGCGAGAGCGAAGACCGCGCCGCCGACTGAGCGCAAGGACAGAGGCCACTCCATGACCGTCTTCACCTTCATCGCATCGCTGCTCGGCGCCATGACGCTGGGCATGCCGATCGCGTTCGCCCTCATGGTCTGCGGCGTCGCGCTGATGCTGCAGATGAACAGCTTCGACGTGCAGATCCTGGCGCAGAAGCTGGTCGACGGCGCCGACAACTACCTGCTGATGTCGGTGCCCTTCTTCCTGCTGGCCGGCGAGATCATGAACCTCGGCGGCCTGTCGCGGCGCATCGTCGATGCCGCGATGGCCATCATCGGCCACATCCGCGGCGGCCTGGGCTACGTGGCGGTGCTCACGGCGCTGGTGCTGGCCAGCGTCTCGGGCTCGGCGATCGCCGACACCGCGGCGGTGGCGGTGCTGCTGATCCCGATGATGCGCAATGCCGGTTACGACGTGGGCCGCTCGAGCGGGCTGATCGCGGCGGCCGGCATCATCGCGCCGGTGATCCCGCCCTCGATCGGCTTCGTGGTGTTCGGCGTGGCCGCGGGCCTGTCGATCACCAAGCTGTTCATGGCCGGCATCGTGCCCGGCCTCATGATGGGCGCCTCGCTGATCGTCACCTGGTGGTGGCTCTCGCGCCGCGGCACGGTGCAGCCGGCGCCGCGCCGCAGCCTGCCCGAGATCGGCGTGGCGGTGCTGCGCAGCCTCTGGGCGCTGGGACTGCCGGTGATCATCATCTTCGGCCTCAAGTTCGGCCTGTTCACGCCCACCGAGGCCGGCGTGGTGGCCGCGGCCTACGCGCTCTTCGTGAGCACCGTGGTCTACCGCGCGCTGTCGCTGCGCGACCTCTACCGCGCGCTGCTGAGCGCGGCCATGACCTCGGCCATCATCATGTTCCTGGTGGCGGCCTCGCTGGTGTCGGCCTGGCTCATCACGGTGGCCAACATCCCCGACCAGATCGTGGCGCTGGCGCAGCCCTTCATCGAGCACAAGACGCTGTTGATGCTGGTGCTGATGGCGGTGGTGGTGCTGGTGGGTACCGCGCTCGACTTCACGCCCACCATCCTGATCCTCACGCCGGTGCTGATGCCGATCATCAAGGAGGCCGGCATCGACCCGATCTACTTCGGCGTGCTGTTCATCATCAACAACGCCATCGGCATGGTGACGCCGCCCGTGGGCACGGTGCTCAACGTGGTGGCCGGCGTGGCGCGCATCCGCATGGACGACGCGATCCGCGGCGTCATGCCCTTCATGCTGGCGCAGCTCGTCGTGCTGCTGCTGCTGATCCTGTTCCCGGCGCTGGTGCTCGTGCCCGCCACCTGGTTCCGCTGAATCCGTTCACCCATCGCATCACACAAGGAGACAAGAGACATGCTGAAGAAGATCATCGTCGCGCTGGCCGCCACCGCCGCGCTCGGCCTGGCCCATGCGCAGGCCGGCAAGTTCGGCTACGGCGCCAGCGACGACAACTCGCAGGGCCTGGCGGCCAAGCGCTTTTCCGAACTGGTGAAGACGCGCACCGGCGGCCGCATCAACGTCAACACCTACGGCAGCGGCAAGCTCGGCACCGACGCGCAGATGCAGTCGGCGCTGCAGGGCGGCGTGCAGGAGCTCATGGTCGGCCCGACCTCGGGCCTGGTCGGCGTGGTCAAGGAATACGCGCTGCTCGACCTGCCGTTCCTGGTCTCCAGCTTCAAGGAGGCCGACTCGCTGCTCGACGGCCCGGTCGGCCAGTCGCTGTTCCAGAAGCTCGAGGCCCATGGCCTGGTGGGCCTGGCCTACTGGGAGAACGGCTTTCGCCATCTCACCAATTCGCGCCGCCCGGTCAACAAGCTCGAGGACATCGCGGGCCTGAAGATCCGCGTGATCCCGAACCCGGTCTACATCGAGACCTTCAAGGCCCTGGGCGCCAACCCGCTGCCGCTGCCCTACACCGAGCTCTATGGCGCGCTCGAGACCCGGTCGGTCGACGCGCAGGAGAACGGCCTGGGCCTGATCGAGTCGGGCAAGTTCTACGAAGTGCAGAAATACCTGACCCTGAGCGCCCACAGCTACACGCCCTACATCGTGCTGGCGAGCAAGAAGTGGTTCGACAAGCTCTCCGAGGCCGATCGCGACGTGGTGCGCAAGGCGGCCGTCGATGCCGGCACCTACCAATGGCAGATCAACCGCGAGGAAACGCGCAAGCTGGTCGACCAGATGAAGAAGCACGGCCTGCAGGTGGTCGACCTGCCGGCCGCCGAGGCCAACCGCATGCGCGAGAAGGTCAAGCCCGTGCACGAGAAGTTCACCGAGCAGATCGGCGCCGCACTGATGAAGCAGGCGCGCGAGGAGATCGCCAAGGCCGCGCAGTGAGCGCCTGAACCCCCGATTCGTTTTTCTGCCGCCCTCCGCGAGGAGGGCGGGCGGGAGCCTGCCCGCCGTTTTCCGTCTTCCAGCCCATTGCCCCATATACAAGGAGAGAGATTCATGGACACCCAGCAACTGATCGCCGCCTTCGAGAAGGTCGCCACCGCCTCGGTCGCCGATGCCGTCGACAAGGTCACCGGCAAGCGCGGCTACCTCGACCACGAGATCAAGCCGCGCATCAACGACAGGCGCGTGGTCGGCCCGGCCGCCACCGTGATCGAGGTGCCGACCGACGAGTTCGTGCCGCCGCAGCATGCGCTCGACCTGATCGACGAGGCGCCCGAGGGCAGCGTGATCTGCATCGGCATCGGCGGCGAGAGCGACGTCGCCGTCTGGGGCGGCCTGATGACCGCGGGCGCCTTCGCCAACCGCCACGCGGGTGCGCTGCTCGACGGCGGCGTGCGCGACATCGCCGAGATCCGCCGCGACTACGACTTCCCGGTGTTCGCGCGCAGCGTCTCGCCGGGCACCACGCTGGGCCGCCACAAGACCCTGAGCTCGGGCGTGCCGACCATGATCGGCGGCGTGATGGTGCACCCGGGCGACATCGTGGTGGCCGACATCGACGGTGTGGTGATCGTGCCGCTCGCCCACGCCGAGGCCGTGCTCGCGATGGCGCAGGAGATCGACCAGCGCGAGCTCGAGCAGGCCAAATTGATCGTGGCCGAGCGCTCGCTGCGCAAGGGGCTGGCGAAATATGGCCGCATCTGAAGCCACCGGCGCGGTGCAGATCGTCGCGCTCGGCGAGCCGATGGTGGAGTTCAACCAGGTCCGTCCCGGCGAGCCCGGCTACCTGCAGGGCTTCGGCGGCGACACCTCGAACGCCATCATCGCCGCCGCCCGGCAGGGTGCGCGCACCGCCTACCTCACGCGCGTGGGCAGCGACACCTGGGGCGATGCGCTGATGGAACTCTGGCGCGCCGAGGGCGTGGCCACCGACGGCGTGGCGCGCGATGCGCAGGCGCCGACCGCGGTGTACTTCGTCACGCACGACGGCGACGGCCATGCCTTCAGCTATCTGCGCGCCGGCAGCGCCGCCAGCCGCATGGTGCCGGCCGGGTTGTCGCGCGGCGCCATCGAGGGCGCGCGCTTCCTCCATGTGTCGGGCATCAGCCAGGCCATCAGCGCGAGCGCCTGCGACACCGTGTTCGAGGCCATCGCCATCGCGCGCGCGACGGGCGTGCAGGTCAGCTACGACGCCAACCTGCGGCTCAAGCTCTGGCCGCTGGCGCGCGCCCGCGCCGTGATCCGCGAGACCGTGGGCCTGTCGGACCTGTTCCTGCCGAGCATCGAGGATGCGCAGCAGTTCACCGGCCTCGACGGCGAAGACGCCATCCTCGACTGGTGCTTCGAGGCCGGCGCGCGCACCGTGGTGCTGAAGCTCGGCAAGGCCGGCGCGGTGCTCGCCACGCCCTCGTCGCGCGAGCGCATCGCGGGCCATGCGGTGCGGGCGGTCGATGCGACCGGCGCCGGCGACTGCTTCGCGGGCTCGCTGCTCGCGCGGCTGGCCGCGGGCGACGCGATCGCGCAGGCGGTGCGCTATGCCAATGCGGCGGCGGCGCTCACGACCACGGGCTTCGGCGCGGTGGCGCCGATACCGCGGCCGGAGGAGGTGCGAGGCTTGCTGGCGGCTGCGCCCGATCGAAAGTAACGGGCCACGCGCGAGAAGCTCGACGAGGTTCCTGGCGTCCCTGCGCATCTCGCATGCCGTCGCTCGATCTTCGAACGAGCCCGCGTTCGCGATCGACCCATTGGACGACGGCTATCAAACTTCTATTAGCTGTGAATTAGAAATTCAATTCTTTACATCAATTGGAGATCGGGATTTGCATGGACTGTGAATGAGGGATCGTTGCGCACAATGTCGGTGCGCAATTAACGCTTTCGCTTCAATTGAATTGGCATGCAATGTGCAGGCGAGCGTGTGTCGCGACGAATTGAATCACTCATCCCTCGATCAATCACAACATGAAGAAAAGACTCGTTCTCTCCACACTGGTTCCATCCATCGTCGCCGCCACTGTTCTCGTCGCATGCGGTGGGGGCGGTGGCGGTGGTGGCTTCGCATTCCTGCCTTCGGCGGGAAGCGGTGGCAATTCGGCCGCACCTCCTCCCTCGCCCCCCGCGGCCGACACGAGTTGCCAGGCATTGACCAGCGACGGCGCGGGCGTCGTGGTCGGGTCCAATCTTCCCGGTGACCCCTCGCTGCCCGAAGCCGCCTCGGGATACCGGACCGGACTGAAGACGGTCTATGCAAAGAAGTTCATGGTGTCGACGTCCAATGCGCTGGCCAGCGCCGCGGGTTGCGCGGTCCTCCAGAAGGGCGGCACGGCGGCGGATGCCGCGGTGGCGGTGCAGGCCGTGCTCGGGCTCACGGTGCCCGAGGCGACGGGCCTGGGATCGGGCGGCTTCATCGTCTACTACGATGCGGCCACGAAGAAGACCGTGGCCTACGATGGCCGCGAATCGGCGCCCGCGGCCGCGACGCAGAACTACCTGCGCTACATCGACGACACGACCGACAAGACGACGCCAAAGCCCAGCGCCCGCGCCAGCGGCCGTTCGATCGGCACCATCGGCGTGCCGCGGCTGATCGAGGCCGTGCAGAAGGACCATGGCAAGCTTGCCTGGAAGGATCTTTTCGGCGACGGGATCTCGCTGGCCACCAATGGCTTCAAGATCGGCGGCCGACTGGCCGACGCCATCTCCTCGAACGCCACCAGCCTCAAGCGCGATGCCGAGGCCAAGGCCTACTTCTTCAACGACGACGGCACGCCCAAGGCCTTGGGAACCCTGCTGAAGAACCCGGCCTATGCACGCTCGCTGACGGCCATGGCGAACAACGGCGCGGATGCCATCTACACGGGCCAGATCGGCCAGGACATCGTGGCCAAGATCGCCACGTCCGTCGACGCCAATGGCGACGTGATGACGCCGGGCAAGACCACGCTGGCCGACCTGGCCGGCTACCAGGTGAAGCGCCGCGAGCCCGTGTGCACGACCTATCGTGCCTACTGGATCTGCGGCGCGCCGCCTCCGACTTCGGGCGGTATCACCGTGGCATCGGCCATGGGGATCCTGGAGAACTTCAACCTCTCCCTCTACAAGCCGGCAACGCTCGACCTGGAAGGCGGCAAGCCGACCGTGATGGGCGTGCACCTGGTCAGCGAGGCGGAGCGCCTGGCCTATGCCGACCGCGACAAGTACGTGGCCGACACGGACTTCGTGCCGCTGCCCGGCGGCACCTGGGACACGCTGCTCAACAAGCCCTATCTGACCAGCCGTGCGGGCCTGATCAACTTCGGCGCCAGCATGGGAACCGCGGTCGCCGGCAACCTCGGGCCGATCCCGCTGGGCGTCGACAACCTGGTCGAGCACGGCACCAACCAGTTCACCATCGTGGACGGCGAGGGGAATGCGCTCACGGCCACGACCACCGTGGAGTCGAGCATGGGGTCGTTCCACATGACCAACGGCTTCCTGCTCAACAACCAGCTGACGGACTTCTCCGCCGCGCCGACCGACGGCAACGGCGACCCGATCGCGAACCGGGTGGCCCCGGGCAAGCGGCCGCGCAGCTCGATGGCACCGACACTGGTCTTCGGCATGGCGCCCGATGGTTCGAAGGGCGACTTCGTGATGGCGACGGGCTCGCCGGGTGGCGGCACCATCCCGCAGTACGTCGTCAAGACGCTGGTGGGCGCACTGGACTGGGGGCTCGATGCGCAGCAGGCATCGAACCTGGTCGACTTCGGCGCCAGCAACAGCGCGACGACCACGCTGGGCGGCGAGCATCCGAACATCGACACGTCCAATGGCGGTGCCAACGATCCGCTGATCCAGGGACTGATCGCGCTGAAGCACAAGATCTCCACCAGCGCGCAGGCCAGCGGCGTCAACACCGTCATGCGGGTGCAGCGCAACGGCGTACCCGTGCTGGCGGGCGGGACCGATCCGCGGCGCGAGGGCGTCGTGCTCGGCGACAGTTTCAAGCCTTGAGCGTCGAACGGGCGGAACTCCTTCCGCCCGCTCGCCGCGCCGACGGCCATGCCAGCGTGCGGCCGTCGCTCCTCGTTCCGGCGGGTCCGAGACGCCCTTGAAGTTCCGCAGCATCGCGGGCCGCATGCGCGGCACGGGTCGCCCGGGAGATCAGGGCGCGTCGAGCGCCTGCTTCAGATCGGCGATGAGGTCCTCGACATCCTCCAGCCCCACGGAGAGGCGTATCAGGTCGAAGGTGACGCCGGCGCTCAGGCGGGCATCCGGCGCGATCTTCTGTCGCGCGCGCATCAGGGCGCCGGGGCTCGTGATCAGCGACTCGGTATCGCCAAGGCTGATCGCGCGCGAGATCAGGCGCAGGCGATCGATCATCCGGATCGCGCCGTCGTATCCCGTCTTCAGGTCGAAGGACAGCATGCCGCTGCCATGCAGCATCTGCCGGCGCGCGATCTCGTGCCCCGGGCTGTCTTCGAGGAAGGGATAGCGCACGACTTCGACCGCCGGATGGGCCGCCAGCATCCGCGCGATCGCCAGCGCGTTCTCGCCGTGCTGTCGCATGCGCAGCTTCAGGGTCTTGAGACCGCGCAGGACCAGGAAGCAGAGCATCGGCGAAAGGGAAGCGCCGGTCATGTACTTCAGGCCGACGCCGCGGACCCTGTTCATGGTCGGCAGGTCACCCACCACGATGCCGCCGAGCAGATCGCCGTGCCCGTTGATGTATTTGGTCAGCGAGTGCACCACCAGATCGGCGCCATGGGCCAAGGGGCGCTGCAGGGCCGGGGAGGCGAAGGTCGAATCGACCACGACCCGCACGCCGGCGGCCTTCGCGATCTTCGAGATGGCCTCGATGTCGAGCACCTCTCCGGTCGGATTGATCGGCGTCTCGAAGTACACGAGCTTCGTCTTCGCCGTGATCGCTGCGGCCAGCTCCGCGGGCGACGACAGATCGACCTTGGTCACCTTGATGCCCAGGCGGGGCAGGCCTTCGTCGATCAGCGTGGTTGCCGTGGCATAGATCGTGTGGTGAACGACGATCTCGTCGCCGCTGCCCAGGAGACTGAGGAACACCGCGTTGATCGCGGCCATGCCCGAGGCGGTGGCGACCGCGGCCTGCGCACCCTCGAGGTTGGCCAGCCTCCTCTCCAGAAGATCCTGCGTCGGGTTGTGCTGCCGCCCGTAGACGTAGAGGTCGCTCTCGCCGGCGAAGATGGCTTCGGCCTCGGCATTCGAGTCGAACGCGAAGGTCGACGTCATGTAGATCGGCGGCGAGACGGCCCCGTAGGGGTCTTGCGAGCCGTAGCCGTGATGGATGGCGCGGGTCTGGAATCCCGGGGCCTGATCGAGTTCTCTTGTCATCCGATTCTCCGATGTCCGAAAAGTGGTGGAAGCCGTCAGTGCAGGATCTGGCCCAGGAACGCGCGCGTGCGTTCGTTGCGCGGATTGCCGAAGAAATCCTCGGGCCTTCCCTGCTCGATGATTTCGCCGCGGTCCATGAAGATCACGCGGTCGGCGACCTTGCGCGCGAAGTTCATCTCGTGGGTGACGCACAGCATGGTCATGCCGCTTTCCTGCGCCAGGTTCACCATGACGTCCAGCACCTCCTTGACCATCTCGGGGTCGAGCGCGGAGGTGGGTTCGTCGAACAGCATGATCTTGGGCTTCATGCACAGCGAGCGCGCGATCGCCACGCGCTGCTGTTGCCCGCCCGAGAGCTGGCCGGGGAATTTCCTCGCCTGTTCGGGGATGCGCACCCGCTCGAGGTACTTCATCGCATCGGCCTCGGCTTCGGCGCGTGGCCTCTTGAGCACCCAGGTCGGCCCCAGGACGAGGTTCTCCAGCACCGTGAGGTGGGGGAACAGGTTGAAGTGCTGGAACACCATGCCCACGTCGCGCCGAATGGCCTCGATGCGCCGCAGGTCGTCGGTCAGCTCGGTGCCGTCGACCACGATGCGTCCCTGCTGGTGCGCCTCGAGCCGGTTCAGGCAGCGGATCATCGTGGACTTGCCCGACCCCGAGGGACCGCAGACGACGATGCGTTCGCCGCGCGCGACCTCGAGGTCGATGTTGCGCAGCACGTGGAATTCTCCGTACCACTTGTTGACGCCTTGCAGGCGGATGATGGGTTCTTTCATGTCTGGAATCCTTGGAGTGCGGGGCGGTCGCTTCTAGGCCCGGTGGCCCGTCGCCAGGCGCCGTTCCAGGGCCTGGCTGTAGCGCGACATGGCGAAGCAGAAGACGAAGTAGATGGCCGCGATGAACAGGTAGGCCTCCATGCCGAAGCCGGTCCACGCGGCATCCGCCAGCGCGGCCTTCGCGGCCAGCGTCAGGTCGAAGATCCCGATGATCACGACGAGGGAGGTGTCCTTGAACAGCGCGATGAAGGTGCTGACCAGCGGCGGGATCACGATCTTCAGGGCTTGCGGCAGCACGATCGCGCGCATCTGCTGCCAGTAGCCCAGGCCGATCGAATCGGCGCCCTCGTACTGCCCCTTGGGCACCGACTGCAGGCCGCCGCGCACGGTCTCCGCGATGTAGGCGGCGGCGAACATGACGATCGCGATCTGCGCGCGCAGCAGCTTGTCGATGGCGAAGCCCTCGGGCAGGAACAGCGGCAGCATGACCGACGACATGAACAGCAGGCTGATGAGCGGCACGCCGCGGATCAGCTCGATGTAGACGACGCACAGCGCCTTGATGACCGGCATGCGCGAACGCCGCCCGAGGGCGAGCAGCACGCCGAGCGGGAAGGCCAATGCGATGCCGAAGGTCGAGAGGATGAGCGTCAGCGGCAGGCCACCCCAGCGCACGTTCTCCACGTAGACCAGCCCCGGCACGCCGCCCCACATGAGCACGGCCACGGTCGACAGGCCCAGCACCCACATCGCCGGCAATGCGAGGTTCCAGAACCGGCGGATACCGCTGCAGACGATCAGGCCGATCAGCAGGCAGGTGGCGACCAGCGGCCGCCACTGCTCGTCGTGGGGGTAGGTGCCGAAGAGGATCAGGCGGTGCTTCTCGGCGATGAAAGCCCAGCACGCACCGTGCGAGCGATGGCATTCCTGGCCGCTGGTGGCGCTGAAGTTCGCCTGGATCCAGCCCCAGTCGACGAGCGCCGGAACGGCCATCAGCAGCAGCCAGGCGAGCAGCACGGTCGCGACCACGCTGGCGGGCGAGACGAAGAAGCGCCGCTGGAGCCAGGCGAGCGGGCCGCCCCGGGGCGGGCGCGGCGGCGCGATGTCCAGATGCCGCGCGGGCGATGCGATGCCGTTCATGTCAGCGCTCCACCAGCGACATGCGCTTGTTGTAGGCATTCATGAAGCAGGAGATCGACAGGCTCACCGTGAGGTAGGCGCCCATGATGATCAGGATGCCCTCGATGGCCTGCCCCGTCTGGTTGAGCGTCGTGTTGACCACCGACACCAGGTCGGGATAGCCGATGGCCACCGCGAGCGAGCTGTTCTTGACCAGGTTGAGGTACTGGCTCGTGACGGGCGGCACCATCACCCGGACCGCCTGCGGCAGCACCACCAGCCGCAGGATGCGCGAGCGGCGCAGGCCCAGCGAGCGCGCGGCCTCCCATTGGCCGCTGCCGACGGCCTGGATGCCCGAGCGCACGATCTCGGCGATGAAGGCGGTGGTGTAGAACACGAGGCCCGCCAGCAGCGCCGCGAGTTCCGGCGACAGCGTGGCGCCGCCCTCGAAGCTGAAGCCCCGGAGCTCGGGCAGGTTCAGCGACAGCGAGGCGCCCCCCAGCAGCCAGCCGGCCAGCGGCAGGCCGAGCAGCAGGGCCGTGGCCACGCGCCCGGACGGGAATTCCCGGCCGCTGGCTTCCCTGCGCTTTTCGCCCCAGTGCGCGAGCAGCAGCGCCAGCACCAGCGCGAGCGCCGCGCCACCGAGCATCCAGTCGACCGAGCTGCCTTCGAGCGTCGGTACCTTCAGGCCGCGGTTCGAGAGGAAGACGCCCGGCAGCGGATGGTGCGCCTGCCGCGGCCCGGGCATGTTCTCGGTGATCAGCGCATACCAGAGCAGCAGTTGCAGCAGCAGCGGGACGTTGCGCACCAGCTCGACGTACAGCGCCGAGAGCTTCGCGATCAGCCAGTTGCCGGACAGCCGCGCGATGCCGATCAATGTGCCGAGCAGCGTGGCGGCCACGATGCCGATCAGCGCCACGCGCAGGGTGTTGAGCGCGCCCACGCCGATGGCCCGCGCATAGGAGTCGGCCGGCGTGTAGGCGATGGTGCTCTCCCCGATCGCGAAGCCGGCTTCGCGCCCGAGGAAGCCGAAGCCGGTGGAGATGTTCCTCGAGGCGAGGTTGTGGAGCGTGTTGGACACCAGGAACCAGGCGACCAGCGCGACGGCCGCGATGGCCGCCGCCTGGCAGGCCAGGGCGCGCGTGGAGGGATCGGTCCAGCTGAAGCGCCGGGGCCGGCGCGTGGGCGGTGCAAGTGTGTGGTGGGAGGGCATGGCTGCGTGGAAGAGGTTCGGAAGACGCGGACATCGCGGCGGCGCGTGCGCCGCCGCCGGCCTCAGCGGATCGGCCAGCCGTACATCAGCCCGCCCTTGGTGTAGGGCGCGTTCAGGCCCCGCTCCAGCTTCATGGGGCTGGCCATGCCCAGGCTGCGGTCGAACACCTCGCCGTAGTTGCCGACCTGCTTGACGATCCGGTAGGCCCACTTGTCGTCGATGCCGAGGTTCTTCCCCATGCCGGGCGTCACGCCGAGCATGCGCTGGATGCCCGGCGACGGGCTCTTGAGCGCCTCGTCGACGTTCTTCGAGCTCAGGCCGTACTCCTCGGCTTCCAGCAGCACATTGAGCGACCAGCGCACCACGTTGAACCAGGCCTCGTCGCCCTGGCGGACCATCGGGCCCAGCGGCTCCTTCGACAGCGCCTCGGGCAGGATCACGAAGTTGTCGGGATTGCCGAGATTGATCCGCGCCAGTGCGAGCTGCGACTTGTCCATGCTGATGCCGTCGCAACGCCCGGCGGCGAAGGCACGCAGGATCTCGTCGGCCTTGTCGAGGACCACGGGCTTGAACTCCATCTTCGCGCCGCGGAACCAGTCGGCCAGGTTCAGCTCGGTGGTCGTTCCCGGCAGCACGCAGATGGTGGCGCCGTTGAGCTTCTTCGCGCTTGCGACGCCGAGGTCCTTCTTCACCATGATCCCCTGGCTGTCGTAGTAGTTGACCCCCACGCCGATCAGTCCCAGCGTGGTGTCGCGCGTGAGCGACTGGGTCGTGTTGCGGGTCAGCACGTCCACCTCGCTCGACTGCAGCGCGGTGAAGCGGGCCTGCGTGGTGAGCGGCGTGAACCGCGCCTTCGATGCATCGCCGAACATGGCCACCGCGATGGCCCGGCAGGTGTCGGCATCGATGCCCTGCCACTCGCCCTTGCTGTCCGTGAACGCGAAGCCCGGCAGGTTGGTCGAGACGCCGCACTGGACGGTGCCGCGCTTCTTGACGGTGTCGAACGTCGTGCCGGCACCGGCCGTGCCGATGGCGGCCAGGGCGAGCAGCGCGCAGGCTGCGGTTCTCATGGCTTTCATGCTTGTCTCCTAAGACGGTTTCTTTTTTGGGGATGGAATACCTGTGTCCGACGGGACACCTGCCCATCGCCGCGGTTGGCGCGGTATGCGTGCGGCGGGGCGCCTTGCAGGCTGCTTCCGGCCGGCAAGATCAGGTTGGCATGGGCTGGAGCTCGTGGCTCGCGACATGACAAAAGTTTCCTGATGGGAAACGAATGCTAGCAGCCGGGTCACGGGGCCGCAAACTGTTCTTCCGCGGCGAAATACGGGGCAGATTGTTCTGGAGGCTGAACAATCCCAGGCGTCGGTCATGCGTTCGGTGTCCCGCCGCCGTTGGCGCGATCTGGCTTTTTTGTTTCCTTATTGGGAAACTAGAAAAACGAGTTCCTCAGCGGGGATCGGCGATGCCCGGCTGGCGCCGATGGCCAGGGGAAGCCGCGAAACCCAAACGTAGAATGCTCCGGCCCTTCCCCATCCAGACCCCACAACCGTAGCAACCGCAGTGGATCGCGCGCACCTGATGACCGTGTTTCTCGCGGTGGCCGAAGCGCAGAATTTCGCGGCCGCGGCGCGGCATCTGGGCATGTCGGCGCCGGCCGTCACGCGCGCGATCGCCGCTCTCGAAGAGCACCTGGGCGTGAAGCTCATCCTGCGCACCACGCGCAGCGTCAGGCTCACCGACGTCGGCCATCGTTACCTGGAAGACGTGAAGCTCATCCTCGCGAAGCTCGCCGATGCGGCCGAGACGGCCCGTGGCGTGAGCAGCGCCGTGCAGGGACACCTCAACGTCACCGCGCCCGCGCTGTTCGGCATCTCGCACGTGATGCCGTGCATCGAGGAGTACCTGGGGCGCTTTCCGCGCATGAGCATCTCCGGCTATTTCCTCGATCGCATCGTCGACCTCCGCGAGGAGGGGATGGATGTCGCGATACGCATCGGCTTTCTGGCCGACACCGGGCTCAAGGCCATCCGCGTGGGGCAGGTGCGGCGCGTGCTGTGCGCATCGCCCGACTACCTGAAGGCGCATGGCACGCCGCGTGATCCCTCCGAACTCGCCCGGCATGCGATCGTCTCGGCCGCGCCCCTGTCGCCGGGGAACGAATGGCGGTTTCGCTCGGGCGATGCGGACCTCGCGCTGCGGCTCGCGCCCCGGCTGATCGTCGGGACCAACGATGCGGCCATCGAGGCCGTCGTGCGCGGCAGCGGGATCGCGCAGCTGCTCTCCTACCAGATCGCCGCCCACCGGGAGGCCGGGCGCCTGGCGATCGTGCTGGCGGACCACGAGGAACCGCCGTGGCCGATCCATGTCGTCTGCGAGCGGGACCGCTGGGAATCGCCGCGGGCCCGCGAGTTCGTCGAGCTGCTCGTGCACCGCCTGCGCGGCCGCGAGGCGTTGAACTGAGGGTTCAGGCCCGCAGCACGAGCGCGTCGCCCGGCTCGGCCCAGGACACGCACAGGCACAGCGAATGCGTGCGCTGCTGCGGGGTCAGGCAGTTGTCCCGGTGGATCGGCGCGCCGCCGCCGTAGCTCACGATGCAGGCGCCGCATTCGCCGCGCCTGCAGTCCGAGGGGATCCACGCGCCCGCGGCCTCGACCGCGTCGAGCAAGGTGGTTCCCGGCGAGGCTTCGAGTTCGAGGCCCGATTCGGTCAATGCGAGCCGGACTTTCGTGTCGGTGGCGCTCCACGCGGGCCCGAAGCTCTCGAAGTGGATGCGCGACGACGCAATGCCGAGGGCCGTGGCCGCCAGCCGCACATCGTCGATGAGCTTCGCCGGGCCGCAGACATGGAAGTGCACGCCCTCGTCGCGAGAGCGAGGCTGCAGCAGCCCCTGCACATCGATGCGCCGCGGGGATTCTCCTTGTCGCGTCGCGTAGAGGAACAGCTGGTCGTGCCCCTCGTCGAGCAGCCGGTCGCGAAAGGCCATTTCCCGCTCGTGCCTGGCCGCATAGTGCAGTTCGTACGAAGCACCGCGCTGCTTCAGCGCCGATGCAATGCCGAGCATCGGCGTGATGCCGATACCGCCGGCGATCAGCAGGTGGTGGCTGGCGGCAGGCGCGATGCCGAAGGCATTGACCGGCGTGGACACTTCCACCGTGTCGCCAACGGCCAGCACGTCGTGCAGGAAGCGCGAGCCGCCGCGGCCGCTGTCGTTGCGCTTCACCGCAATCTCGTAGTGGTCGAGCGCTCCGGTGTCGGAGACCAGCGAATACTTGCGCAGCAGGCTTTGCCCATCGACTTCGAATCCCAGTTCGATGTGCGCGCCGGCATCGAAGCCGGGAAGGCGTTCGTTGGCGGGATGCTGCAATCGGATGAGGCGCACGCCGGCGGCCAGCGCCTCGGTCTTCGTCACGGTGAGTCGCATGTTCAGTCCACCTTCGGCAGAAAGGGCGAGAACTCGATGAACTTCGCCTGCAGCGTCGCCGGCAGCTCGCTCTCGATCCAGTGCGAGGTCCTGAACTCCCAGAATCTTCCTGTGCCGCCCGTGAGGCCCGCGGGATCGGACTGGTTCCACATCATCTCGACCGTGCCGGCCAGCTGCAGCACGCGGCGCCGCTCGTAGTCGGGAAAGGCCAGGCCCGCCTGCGGGTTCAGCAGGAAATTCCCGAAGCTGTTGAACATGCTGTTGCCGTTGTAGTCGGGAATCCTCAGCACGCCATCGCCCGCATGCCGCACGAAGCCGCGCGGCCCCCCGCGGTGCGAGCAGTCCGCGCCGCGCGTGGCGTGCGCCGATGCGAGGAAGAAGGTGTCGGCGTCGCCGATGAGCGCGAGTTGCTCGGGGCCCAGTTCATGGCCATGGCTGGCGGTCGAGGACGGCGCCGCTTCGCCAGGGTGCGGGAGCGTGATTTCGCGCCGATGGATGTAGCGCGGGCAAATGGGGAAGGACTTGGTCACCTGGACCTCGAGCCGATCGCTCTCCAGATGGGCCTCGCCGTTGATCTTCAAACGGCGCCGGCTCTGCGGCTCCAGCAGCAGCAGGCCGATGCGCGCATCGTGCCGGATGTTCTCCCAGAAGGGATCGGCATCGAGCCGCGCGACCTTGCCCAGGTCGACCGACAGCGCGGCGGCGTCGTCGCTGGGGGCCAGGAAGCCCGGCTCGCCCAGCAGGATCGAGGCCCACACCTGTCCGTTGCGGTCCAGGCTGGCCGCGTAGGCCGTCTTCTGCTGGCGCACGAAGGGCAGGGCGCCCCGGACGATGGTGCGGCCCACGGTGGCGCCGTTGCGCTCGGCGATGTCCCTCTCGCCCGCATTGCGCTGGGCCATCAATTCGCCTTCGTGGAACAGGGTGTCGCTGGTCGTCATGGGTCGATGCTTTCGAGAACGGTCATTGGAAAAAAATTGTGCCGATCGACGCGGCGACCCGAAAGGAAGCGGACCGCAATTGATAATTGCGCGCGACGCAGGGCGGTCGAGCCGGAAAGATGGTGGTGACATGGACGACATTCATTTGATGACGGTGTTCGTCGCCGTCGGCGAGGAACGAAGCCTGGCCGGCGGTGCGCGGCGGCTCGACATCTCGGCCGCCGCGGCCATGCGCGCCATCAACCACCTCGAATCGAAGATGGGCGTCGCCTTCTTCCAGCGCAACACCCGGGGCCTGGCGCTCACCGAGAGCGGGCAGCGGTACCTCGAGGATTCGCGCGCGGTGCTGCAGCTGGTCGATCGCGCCGAGGCCTCGGTGATCGGCGCCAACGTCGTCGCGCGCGGCCAGTTGCGGATCACCGCGCCGACGGTGTTCGGCCGGCTCTTCATCATTCCGCTGATCAAGGAATACCTCGCGCTCTATCCCGAGATGGAGATCTCGGCGATCTTTCTCGATCGCACCGTGAACCTGATCGACGAGGGTTTCGACGTGGCCATCCGCATCGCCGAGCTGCCCGACTCGGGCATGAAGGCGCTCAAGGTCGGCCAGGTGCGCAGGCTCAGCTATGCCTCGCCGGCCTACCTGGAGAAGCACGGCGAGCCGGCGCATCCGATGGACCTGCAGAAGCACAGGATCGTGGCCGCGGAGGTGTCGGCCCAGGTGGCGGTGTGGAAGTTCAGGTCGAAGGACAGCGCGATCTCGGTCAAGCTCAAGCCGGTCCTCGATGTCATCGGCAGCGATGCCGCCATCGACGCGGCCGTGCGCGGCATCGGCATCGTGAACCTGCCGTGCTACCAGGTGGCCGACAAGGTCCGCAGCGGCGAATTGCGCGCGATCCTGGCCGACTACGCGAGCGGCTCGCTGCCGATCCACCTGCTGCACCGCGAGAGCCGCTTCGGCTCGTCCAGGGTGCGAAGCTTCATCGACCTGGTCGGACCGAGATTGCGCCGCGAACTCGCCGCGCTCTAGGACTCCCGGGCGCGGCGAGTTCGAATCGATCGATCAGAAGGTCAGGATGGTGAAGCCGTCGGCCGCGAGGGCGCCGATGCTCGGCAGTCCGGAAGTGCCCGGCACGTCGTTGCCGCTCAGCAGTTCGAAGCCGTTCTTGATGGCGTCCTCGCGCGCACCGAAGACGTCGGCGCAGCCGCAGGACACGCCCGCGACCTTGTCCTCGACGGCCTTGTAGAGTCCATGCACCGGATGGTCGGCATTGCCGACCACGCCGGCCCAGCGCGTGCCGGTGCCCTGGAAATAGATGGCGACTTCGACGTGGCGCTGCTTGAAGTCGTAGGCGGTCGCGAGCGCATTGAAGAGGCGTCCCACGGCTTCTTCCCCGGCCTTGGGATCGGAGAAAACGAAGATGGCGAATTTCATTGAAAGACCTTGAATCGGTTGCATTGAATCGAGAAGACAGCCCGTAGTTCGGGCTGGCGAAGTCGATCTTAGGTTTGGACCATCGATTCGATGCATCGGCGAACGCAACTCACAATTGCGCCGCGCGTCGCACCCGGCGCGGTGTTCTTGCGTAGAGTCCCGCATGCGCCGGTCCGTCTCGCGACGCGGTGCCATCACTCTTTCCATGGACCGTCAAAGACCGCTATCGATCGGACCCCTGCGCGCCTTTGCCGCGGTCGCCAGGCATCTCAACTTCAATGCCGCGGCGGCCGAACTCCACCTCACGCAATCGGCCGTCAGCCGCAAGATCCAGGCACTCGAGAGCGACATCGGCGCGACGCTGCTGGCGCGCAGCACGCGCTCGGTCGAGCTGAGCGCCGAGGGCCGGGTGCTGGTCAAGGCGCTGTTCCCGATGCTCGACCGCCTCGACGAGGCCGTGCGCCAGATCCGCTCGCCGAGCGCCAAGGCGCGCGTCACCGTCAGCACCTTCGCCTCGTTCACTTCGCTGTGGCTGTTGCCGAGGCTGGAGCAGTTCCAGCGCGAGCACACCGAGATCGACATCCGCGTGTCGTCGAGCGATGCGATGGCGCCGATCGAGAGTCCCGACACGGACGTGTTCCTGCGCTACTGCGCGCCGAAGCTCGCGCCCGCCGGTGCCACGCGGCTGTTCAACGAGGCGCTGACGCCGGTCATGAGCGCGGCCTTCGCGCGGCAGATCGAGCTCGGCGATGCGCCGCCGCTGAAGAGCGTCGGCGACCTCGCGCGGCACACGCTGGTCGAGGAGGACGACGCCTATGCCTCGGCCGGCCTCGCGAGCTGGCGGCATTGGCTGCGCATCCACAACCACGCCGAGCTCGAGCCGCGCAACTGGATGCACCTGAACTTCACCTACCAGCAGGTGCAGGCCGCGGTGGCCGGCCACGCGCTGGCGCTGGCCCGGCTGCCGCTGGTGGCCGACCTGCTGGGGCGCAACGAATTGCGCGAGGTGTTCGGCGAGGCGTACCGCACCGCGGGCCCGGGCGCCTACTGGATGATCGTCAACCCGAACGCGGCCGGCCGTCCCGAGGTGAGCAGCTTCTGCAACTGGATCCTCCAGCAGGCCGCGGGCACCCGCGCGTTCCTCGCATGACGGGCGGCGGGGCAGGGCGAGCGATGAACAAGCTGCAGGCGATCGAGGTCTTCGTGCAGGTGGTCGACACGGGCAGCTTCACGCGCGCGGCCGAGCACCTGAAGCTGCCCAAGGCGACGGTCTCGACGCTGATCCAGGCGCTGGAGTCCTCGCTCGCGACGAAGCTGCTGCACCGGACCACGCGCAAGGTCAGCGTGACCGCCGACGGCGCGGCCTACCACGAGCGGTGCCTGCGCATCCTGTCGGATGTGCGCGAGGCCGACGAATCGCTGTCGCGCACGCGGCGCAGTCCCTCGGGGCGCCTGCGCGTCGACGCCCCGACCGGCCTGGCCAGCCTGGTGATCATCCCCGCGCTGCCCGACTTCTTCGCACGCTATCCCGACATCCACCTGGAGCTGGGTTGCAGCGACCGGCCCGTGGACCTGATCGAGGAGGGCGTGGATTGCGCGGTGCGCGGCGGAGCGCTCGAGGACTCGAGCCTGATCGCGCGCCGCGTCGGGGCCATGCACTACACCACCTGCGCCTCGCCGGCCTACCTCGAGCGCCATGGCCGTCCGCTGCATCCGGACGACTTGGCGCGGCATCGCTGCGTCAACTACTTCTCCGCGCGCACGGGCGAGATGTTCCACTGGGACTTCACGCGCGGCGGCGAGCGCGTGCAGCTCGTGCTGCCCGGGCGGATCGCGCTGAACGACAGCTATGCGTACACGGCCGCGGGCCTGTCGGGGCTGGGCATCGTGCAGATGGCGGAGTTCCTGCTTCGGCCCATGATCGAGGACGGCCGTCTCGTGCCCGTGCTCGAGGACTGGAGCAACGACCCGATGCCGATCCACGTGGTGTTTCCGCAGAACCGGCATCTGTCGAACAAGGTGCGGGTGTTCGTGGACTGGGCGGCCGATCTCTTCAAGAGCCATCCGGCCATGCACCAGGGATAGTCCCCGCGCCCGGGCTCAGGGGCTCGCCGGGTGGACGAAGTGCGGCCAGCCGCGCATGTGCTCGATGAAGCGTTCGCTCAAGCCGCCCGCGCGCAGGTAGCCGGCGGTCACCGGCAGCCTCGGACTGTCGTACAGCGGGTTCTCCATCACCCGCAGCGGAAAGTCGCGCTGCAGGATGCCGGCCCGGCCGACCAGCACGAAGTCGCAGCCCTCGTCGAGCAGCTCGGCCGCGCGCCGGGCGCTCATGATCCGGCCCGCCGCTCCCACGCGCACGCCACGGCGCGGCAGCCCGGTGAAGACGCTGAGCATGGTGCGGCCCTGGAACGTGCCCTGCTGCACGACCTGGGCCGAATCCCACAGCGCGAGGTCGAGGTAGTCGATCAGCTCGCGCTCGAGGATGTCGGCGGTGACGTCGCGCAGTTCTTCGAGCCGCAGCCCGTAGCGCTCGATCGACAGGCGCCAGCCGATCTGGAACGCGGGGCCGCAGGCGCGGCGGATGCCCTCGATCACCTCGAGCGTGAGGCGGGCGCGGTTCTCGACGCTGCCGCCATAGCGGTCCGTGCGGTCGTTGAGCAGCGGCGACATGAACTCCGAGAGGATCCAGCCGAAGGCGCCATGCACCGCGACGCCGTCGAAGCCCGCAAGCTCGGCGCGTTGCGCGGCCGCGATGAAGCTGTCGCGGATCCGTTCGACTTCCTCGGTCGTCAACGCATCGATGCCAGGCAGGGTGTCGCCGGAAGCCGGCGCTGGAATGCCGCCCAGCCGCGGATTGGCGCGATGGCCCGCGTGGTGCAGTTGCACCGCGGACAGCGCGCCGCCTTCGCGCATCGCGTCGGCCATGCGGCGCAGGCCCGGCAGATGGGCGTCGCTGTGGATGCCCAGTTGCCGCGCGAAGGCGATGCCGCCGGCCTCGACGGTCGTGGCGCAGGTCTGGATCAGGGCGTAGCCGCCGCGCGCGAGCTGCGCGATCCAGTCCTGGTCGAATTCGGAGGCGGCACCGCCGACCTCGCTTTGCTGGTTGGTGAGCGGCGCCAGCATGAAGCGGTTGCGCATCGGCGGGCCGTGCAGCAAGCTGAGCGGCTCGAAGAGTTTCGAATGGGACATGGAATCTTCAGGACGAGGAGGGTGTGGAACGAACATGCGCCGCGCTGCCGGTGGCTTCCCAGCCGCCGCCGAGCGCGCGCACGAGGTCGACGCTCGCGCGTGCGCGCGCGCCTTCGGACTGGATCAGCGATTGCCGGTTGCGCAGGCGCGTGCGCTGTGCGTCGACCACCGCCAGGTAGTCGGTGTCGCCTTCGTCGAAGCGCGCCCTCGCGGACCGGGCCACGCGCGCGGCCGATGCATCGGCCTCGCGCTGCTGGGCGATGCGCGCATCGAGGGTCCGCATCGCGACCAGCGCATCCTCGACCTCGCGGAAGGCCTGCAGCACCGTCTTGCGGTACTGCGCCACGCTCTCCTCGTAGGCGCCGCGGGCGCGGTCGAGCTCGGCCTCGCGGCGTCCGCCGTCGAACAGCGGCAGGCTCAGCATCGTGCCCGCGAGCGGACCCAGCAGGAAGGTGCGCTGCGTCCAGTTGCCGAGGTTGCCGAGCGCGGCCGATTCGTAGCCGAGCGAACCGGTCAGCGCGAGCGAGGGAAAGTACGCGGCCTTCGCCACGCCGATGCGTGCGTTCTCCGCGGCCATGGCGCGCTCGGCGGCCGCGATGTCGGGCCGGCGCTCGAGCAGGGCAGAGGGCAGGCCCGGCGGCAGCTGCACGACGGTGGCTTCCAGCGGCTTCGCGGCGAGCGAGAAGCTCGCCGGCGCCTTGCCGAGCAGGATGGCCAGCGCGTGCGAGGCCTGCGCGTGCTGCTGCGCCACCGCCAGGTGCTCGGCGCGCGCCGTGAACAGTTCGGTCCTCGCCTGGTCGACGACGTGGCGCGCCACGGCGCCCGCGCCGAGCTGGCGCTCGAGCAGCGCCGCGGCGTCCTCGCGCAAGGCCACGGTGTCGGCCAGCAGGCGCAGCTCGCCCTCCAGCTGACGCAGGCCGAAGTAGGTGCCGGCGACCTCGGCCTGCACCAGCAGCAGCATCTGGTGCGCCAGCGCGCGTTGCCGCGCCTCGTCGGCCCGCGCGGCGGCGATGCCCGAGGCGACGCGGCCGAAGACGTCGACCTCGTAGGCCACGGAAGCCTGGGCGCGCCACAACGTCTGCGTGCTGCCCGGCGAGCCGTCTCCGCGCCCCGCGGCCGCGGCCGCGCCCGTGCCGCGCTGGCGGGTCGGGCCGAAGCCCGCGTCGATCTCGGGGAAGCGTTCCGACTCGCTGCGCGAGGTCAGCGCGCGCGCCTGCTTCAGCCGTGCCATCGCGATCGCCACGTCGGGATTCGCCTGCAGCGCTTCCTCCTCGAGCTGCACCAGCACGGGGTCGCCGAAGACGCCCCACCAGGGCGAGGGCGCCTGGTGGTCGGCGGGTTCGGCCGGCTTCCAGCGGCCGGGTTCTTCCGCCGGCGTCACGCCGGAAGGCGCACCGGACTGTCGGTAGCTCGCGGGGATGTCGATGCCGGGGCGCTGCTCGGCGGGCGCGAGCGAGCATGCCGACAGCAGGAAGGCGATGGCTGCCGTCGCCAGCAGGTTCCGTGTGGGGATGAAGCGGCTCATGCGCGGCCCTCCGGTTGCATGGGTTCGAGATGGCGCGCGGCGAGCGCCGGCGCCTCGTGATGCGCCGCCGCGTGCAGCGGCCTGCCCCTGCCGAGCGACCTGACGAGCGCATAGAACTGCGGCGTGAGGAACAGGCCGAACAGCGTGACGCCGATCATCCCGAAGAACACCGAGATGCCCATCGCCTGGCGCATCTCCGCGCCCGCGCCGGTCGACGCGACCAGCGGGATGACGCCCATCACGAAGGCGAGCGAGGTCATCAGGATCGGGCGCAGCCGCAGGCGGCAGGCCTCGATCACGGCCTTCGCGGTCGACAGGCCCGCCATCTCGAGCTCGCGCGCGAACTCGACGATCAGGATCGCGTTCTTCGACGCCAGCCCGACGAGCACGATCAGCCCGATCTGCGTGAAGATGTTGTTGTCGCCCCGGGTGAGCCACACGCCGAGCAGCGCCGAGAAGATGCTCATCGGGATGATCAGGATGATGGCCAGCGGCAGCGTGAGGCTCTCGTACTGGGCCGCCAGCACCAGGAACACCAGCAGCACGCACAGCGGAAGGATCCAGGCCGCGCTGTTGCCCGCGATGATCTGCTGGTAGGTCAGGTCGGTCCATTCGTAGCTCATGCCCGGCGGCAGCGTCTCGGCCGCGATCCGCTGGATCGCGGCCATCGCCTGGCCCGAGGAATAGCCGGGCGCCGGGGCGCCGTTGACGTCGGCGGCCGTGAAGCCGTTGTAGCGCACCACCTGGTCGGGCCCGTAGGTCTGGCTGATCCTCGCCAGCGAGGCGAGCGGAACCATGCGGCCCGACTCGCTGCGCACGTGCAGCTGGCCGATGTCGTCGGGCCTGGAGCGGAACCTGGCGTCGGCCTGCATCCGCACCTGGTACACGCGGCCCAGGAAGTTGAAGTCGTTGACGTAGTACGCACCCAGGAAGGACTGCAGCGTGTTGAACACCGCCGGCGTATCGACACCCAGTTGCTGTGCCTTGGCGCGGTCGATGTCGACCTTGAGCTGCGGCACGTTGACCGTGTAGGTCGAGTAGATGGAGGCGAGCTCCGGTGCCTCGGAGGCCTTCTTGACGAAGGCCTGGGTCGCCTTGTAGAGCGCCTCGTAGCCCAGGTCCGCGCGGTCCTCGATCTGCAGCTTGAAGCCGCCGAGCGTGCCCAGTCCGTAGACCGGCGGCGGCGGGAAGACGCCGGTGTAGGCATGGCCGATGCCGGCGTACTCGCGGCTCAGGTCGGCCACCACCTGCTCGGCGCTGATCCCGGGCCGTTCCTTGAAGGGCTTCAGCAGCACGAAGGTCAGCGCGGTGCTCGAGCTCTTCGTCACGCCGTTGATCGAGAGGCCGCTGTAGCTCGAGGTCCCCATCACGGCGGGATGCTTGAGCGCGATGTCGTTCATCTGCTTCATGGTCGCCTCGGTGCGATCGAGCGTCGAACCCTCGGGCAGTTGCGCGAGGCTGACCAGGTACTCCTTGTCCTGCGCGGGCACGAAGCCGCCCGGCACGTGGCCGGTGAGCCACCAGGTCGCGCCGAGCAGGCCCGCGTAGACGACGAGCAGCGCGCCCTTGTGCCGCAGCAGGCGGCCGATGCCGCTGCCGTAGCCTTCGGAGGCGCGGTCGAAGCGGCGGTTGAAGCGCGCGAAGAAGCGGCCGAACAGCCGTTGCGTCACGCGCGTCACCGCGTCGGGCGCGTCGCCGTGGCCCTTGAGCAGCAGCGCCGACAGCGCCGGCGACAGCGTCAGCGAGTTCACCGCCGAGATCAGGGTGGAGATCGCGATGGTGACCGCGAACTGCTTGTAGAACTCGCCGGTCAGGCCGCTCAGGAAGGCCAGCGGCAGGAACACCGCCGACAGCGTGAGCGCGATGGCGACGATGGGCCCGCTGACCTCGCGCATCGCCTGGTAGGTGGCCTCGCGCGGGCCCAGGCCGCGCGCGATGTTGCGCTCCACGTTCTCGACCACCACGATCGCGTCGTCGACCACGATGCCGATCGCGACCACCAGGCCGAACAGCGACAGCGTGTTGATGGAGTAGCCGGCCAGCAGCAGGAAGCCGAAGGTGCCGACGATCGAGACCGGCACCGCGAGCAGCGGAATGATCGAGGCGCGCCAGGTCTGCAGGAAGAGGAACACCACCAGCACGACCAGCGCCACCGACTCCAGCAGGGTCTCGATCACGGCGTCGATGCCGGACTGGACGGCGCGGCTGGGCTCGTAGACGACGCGGTAGACCACGTCCTGCGGGAACTCCTTCTCGAGTTCCTTCATGGCGCGGTGCACCTCGCGCGAGATCTGCAGCGAGTTCGCGCCCGGCGCTTCCTGTACGGCCACCGCGACGGCGGGCGCGTTGTCCAGGGTGGCGCGGATGCCGTAGTCCTCGGCGCCCAGCTCCACGCGCGCCACGTCGCCCAGGCGCGTGATCGCGCCGTTGGCGTCGGACTTGATGACGATGCCCTTGAACTCCTCGGGCGACTTGAGGCGCCCGTCGGCGTTGACGTTGAGCTGGAAGGCGGTGTCGGGAGACGCGGGCGAGCTGCCGATGGTGCCGACCGCGGCCTGGATGTTCTGGCGCCGGATCGCGGCCGCCACGTCGCTCGCGCCGAGCCCGCGCTCGGCCAGCGCGGCCGGATCGAGCCACACGCGCATGGCATAGCCGCCCGGGCCCCACACCACCACGTCGCCCACGCCCGCGATGCGGGCCAGCCGATCCTTCACGTGGAGGATGGCGTAGTTGCTGATGTAGTTGTTGTCGTAGGTCCCGTTCGGCGAGACCATGTGCACGGCGATGGTGATGATCGGCGAGTTCTTGATGGCCGTGACGCCCAGGCGCTGCACGTCCTCCGGCAGCCGCGGCTGGGCCTGCGACACGCGCGTCTGCACCAGCTGCTGGGCCCGGTCCGGATCGGTGCCGAGCTTGAAGGTCGCCGTCAGGTAGAGGTGGCCGTCGCCGCTGGCCTTGGAGTCCATGTAGAGCATGTCCTCCACGCCGTTGATGGACTGCTCGAGCGGCGCCGCCACCGTCTCGGCGATGGTCTTGGCGTTGGCGCCCGGGTACTGCGCATGCACGACGACCGAGGGCGGAATGACCTGCGGGTACTCCGAGACCGGCATGTGGAAGGCCGCGACGATCCCTGCGAGCAGGATCAGCGCGGACAGGACGCCCGCGAAGATCGGGCGGTCGATGAAGAACTTCGAGATGTTCACGACCGGCCCCCGTCGACGGCGCGCGCGGACGCGGTCGGCGCATCCGGCACCGCCGATGGCTCGGCGGCCTCGGCCGACACCGCGGTGCCCGGCGGCGCGCGGAACGCGCCGTCCACGATCACCCTGGCGCCGGGCGCGACGCCGCTGCGCAGCACGCGATCGCGGCCGTGCAGCGTGCCGAGCTCGACGAAGCGGCGCTCGACCTTGTTCTGCGCATCGACGACCAGCACGTACTTGCGGTCCTGGTCGGTGCCGACCACCGCATCGTCGACCGTCACGGCCTCGTAGGGCAGGCCGCCCTGCAGCCGGATGCGCGCCTGCAGGCCCGGGAGCATGTCGGGGCCCACGCGGTCGATGCGCGCGCGCACGCGCACCGTGCCCGAGCGGGTGTCCATCTGGTTGTCGAGCGCCTCGATGGCGGCCGCGTGGGGAAAGCCGTCGTCGCTCGCGAGGCCGACCGCGACCGTCGGCTGCGCGCCCGCGCGCAGCGACGGCGCGATGAGCCGCAGGTAGCTCTGCTCGTCGACGTTGAAGGCGGCGTAGAGCTTGCCGTCGGAGACGATGCGCGTGAGCGGCACCGCCTCGCCGCCCGCGCCCACCACGTTGCCCGCGGTGATCTCCGCTCGCGAGATGCGGCCCGCGATCGGTGCCCGCACCTGCGTGTAGTCGAGCTGCAGCCGGGCCTGGGCCAGCGAAGCCTGCGCGCCCTGGAGCGATGCGGCCGCCGCGCGCGCCGCGTTGTCGAGCGCATCGAATTCCCGGCGCGCGATCGAGTCCGATTCGAGCAGCCGCCGTGCGCGCGCCTGCTCGAGGTCGGCGAGGCGTTGCCGTTCCTCGGCGCCCGCCACGGCGGCCTGCGCCTGGCGCACCTGGACCTCGTAGGGCGCGGGGTCGATGGTGAACAGCAGTTCGCCCTGGCGCACATGCTGGCCGGGCTTGAAATGCACGGCCAGCAGCGTGCCGGGCACCTTGGGGCGGATGTCCACGAGGTCGACGGCTTCGAGCCGTCCCGTGTAGTCCTGCGAGTCGGACACCGATCGCTGCTGGGCCGGCCGGTACTTGATGGTGGGAGCCGCGGTGGCGGGCGCGGCATGCGCTTCGGAGCCATGCTTCCAAAGAACGCTGCCCGCGCCGGCCACCGCGATCGCGGCCACGATGGCCGCGAGGGGATGCTTCTGGAGGGGATTCATGCGAGTTGCTCGAGAGGGTTGAATGGCCCGCAGTCTGAGCGCGCGGCGCACGAACATCTAGCCCTGAAGCTGGCTAAGTTTGTTGCCTTGAATGGAACAGTGGATTCGGCCCCGGCCCTTGAATTCAGAGGGAAAGGCGCCGGAAATCGAGGGAGGCGAACCTATACTTGTTTCGCTTCGAGCAATAAATTCCGGGCCAAGGAGAGATCGAATGGACCGCCTGCAATCGATGCAGATCTTCGCCCGCGTCGTCGAGATGCACAGCTTCACGCGGGCCGCCGACAGCCTCGTGCTGCCCAAGTCGCGCGTCACGCGCGCGGTCAAGGACCTCGAGAAATTCCTCGGCGCGCGGTTGCTGCAGCGGACCACGCGCCATATCAGCCTGACGCCCGAAGGCACGCTCTACTACGACCATTGCAGGCGGCTGCTGGCCGAGATCGAGGCCGTCGAGTCCAGTTTTCCGGGCAGCGCCGGGCGGCCGCGCGGGCGATTGCGCGTCGACATGACGCTCTCGCTCGCGCGCCTCGTGGTGCTGCCCTCGATCCGCGACTTCCAGTCGCGCTATCCCGATGTCGAGCTCACGCTCACGGTGAGCGACCGGACGGTGGAGCTGGTGCAGGAGGGCATCGACTGCGTCATCCGCGCGGGCACGCCCGAGGATTCGGCCACGCTGGTGGCCCGGCGCATCGGCGCCTTCGACTGGGTGAGCTGCGCCTCGCCCGAGTACCTGGAGCGCCATGGCACGCCGAAGACGCTGGAGGACCTGGCGCGGCACAAGGCCGTGGGCTATCTGTCGAGCCGCACGGCGCGCTCGCTCGAGTGGCATTTCGTGGAGAACGGTGAGGACCGCTGCATCGCCATGCGCGAGAGCCTCATCGTCAACGACACCGATGCCTACGTGGCCTGCGGCCTCGAGGGCCTGGGCCTGATCCGCGCGGGCAGCTACATGGTGCAGCAGCACCTGCGCAGCGGACAGCTGCGGCGGGTGCTCGCCGACTATGCCGCGCCGGCCGCGCCGCTCTCCGTGCTCTATCCGCAGAACCGCCACTTGTCGCCCACCGTGCGCGCCTTCGTGGACTGGGTGGGCGGCGTGGTGGGCAAGGCGGAGGCGGGCTGGCGGGTCGATGCGCACCCCGCCCCTTGAGGCGGGCCGCCGCATTGTTCGGGCGGCCGAACGATGAATTCGAGTGGCGCCCGTAGATGAATCGTCGGCGCGTTCCTAGAATTTTTTGCATCGACATCCATCCACCAAAGCCATCGATGACAGACACGCCTCCAGCCAATCAACCCGCAGGCTACGTGCCCGCCAAGGTCTGGCAACCGAAGAGCAATCCGGCCGGCACCTTCGGCAGCATCAACAGTCCCGTGTCGGGCGCGCGTTTCGACCAGGCGCTGCCGGTCGGCAGGCATCCGCTGCAGCTGTATTCGCAGGGCACGCCCAACGGCCAGAAGATCACGATCCTGCTCGAGGAACTGCTCGCGGCCGGACACGAGGGCGCCGAGTACGACGCCTGGCTGATCGACATCTTCAAGGGCGACCAGTTCGGCAGCGGCTTCGTCGGCCTCAATCCCAACAGCAAGATTCCCGCGCTCGTCGATCGATCGACGGACCCGGTCACGAACGTCTTCGAGAGCGGCTCGATCCTGGTCCATCTCGCCGAGCGCTTCGGCGCCTTCCTGCCGGCCGAAGGACGCGCGCGCACCGAGACCTTCAACTGGCTGATGTGGCAGGTGGGCTCGGCGCCCTTCGTCGGCGGCGGCCTCGGCCACTTCTATGGCTATGCGCCGTTCAAGATCGAATACGCGATCGACCGCTACGCGATGGAGACCAAGCGCCAGCTGCATGTGCTCGACACCCATCTGGCCTCGCACGAGTTCCTCGCCGGCGACCAATACACGATCGCGGACATGGCGGTGTGGCCCTGGTATCCGGGCAGCCTCTACGGCGTCTACGACACGCACGAGTTCCTGGCCGTCGAGGAGTACAGGCACCTGCTGCGCTGGTACGAGGCCATTGCCGCGCGGCCCGCGGTCGCGCGCGGCAGGGTGGTCAACCGCACCTCGGGCGCGCCGGGCACCGTGCTGCGCGAGCGCCACGATGCCAGCGATTTCGATGCCCTGATACCCGCTCCTCTCTAGTCAACCATGAAACTCTATTACGCCCCCGGTTCCTGCGGCCTCGCCTCGCAGATCGCATTGCAGGAGGCCGGCCAGGCCTATGAACTGGTCAAGGTCGACTTCAAGACCAAGACGACGGTCGAAGGCGACTACCTGCAGGTGACGCCCAAGGGCTTCATCCCCGTCCTCAAGCTCGACGACGGCGACCTGATCACCGAAGGCGCGGTGATCCTGCAATGGATCGCCGACCGGCATCCCGAGCACCGGCTGCTTCCGCCCTTCGGCACGCGGCAGCGCTACCGCGCGCTCGAGTGGCTGAACTTCGTCGCGAGCGACCTGCACAAGGGCATGGCCGTGATGTTCTCGCCCTACCTCGACGCGGACACCAAGAAGCGATTCGCGGACGGCAACCTCACGAGCAAGTTCGCCTACATCGACGAGCACCTGTCGACCCACGACTACGTGCTGGGCGCCGATTTCTCGGTGGCCGACGCCTATCTCTACAACGTGCTGTCGTGGCCGTCGCGCGTGAACATCGACCTCTCGGGCTACGCGGCGATCCAGCGCTTCATGGTTCGCATGGGGCAGCGCGCCAGCGTTCGCGCGGCGCTCGAAGCCGAACGCCTCGCGGCCCGTTAACTGGAAGCCGGCGGCCACAGCACCGGAAACAGCGGATGCGCCATCGGCGCGCCCGCCGGCAGCTGCTCGGCCAGCCCCGGGAAATCCGGCGAGGTCTTCCAGCGCCGCGGCGCATGCCGCATGTCGTCGCCCAGCATGCGCACCGAGAACACCCGCCGCCGCCGGCCGGGTTCGAGCCCGGCCGAGGCGTGCAGCGTGAGCATGTTGAAGGCGATGGCGTCGCCGGGTTCCACGGCCCAGCCGAGGATGTCGTGGGCCGCGCGGTCGGCCTCGATGTCGGGCAGGTCGGCCAGCGCACCCTCGGGAAACCACCGGGCCTCGTTGGTCATGAAGGTGCGCGGCATCAGCCACGGCCCCTTGTGCGAGCCGGCGACAAGCTCGAGCGTCGAGGCACGCGACACCGGATCCACCGGAATCCAGAAGCTGACGTTCTGGCTGCCCTCGACGTTGTAGTAGGGCTGGTCCTGGTGCCAGGGCGTGCGCTGGCGCGTGCCCGATTCCTTGGTGAGCATGTGGTCGTGATAGAGCCGCACCTGCGTGCTCCTCGTGAGCCTGGCCGCGGCGGCCGGCAATGCCGAGCGCGAGATCACGTCCCAGTACGCCGGGATCTCCTGCCAGTTGCAGAAGTCCTCGATGAAGAAGCCCGGATCGTCGGGCCGGCTCGCCACCTTCGCGCGCACGCTCGGCGCGGCGAGATTGGCATCGATGCCCTGGCGCAGCAGCTCGACCTCGGGCGGCCGCAGGACACCGCGCAGGACGATGGCGCCGTCGCGCGAAAATTCCTCAACCTGCTGGTCCGATGGGAGCCTGTCGTCGGGTCGTGCATTCATGGGCGGGGTCTCCTTCGAGGTAGGCAATGGTTGCGAGGCCGAAGGCAGTCTAGAGTGAGGGGGTGGATGGCAGCCCATCCAATCGGACAACCGATCGAGCAAGCCGGACAACATGAAGCGACAACTCAAATCCGCCGCCGACGGGCAGCCCGTGCTCTTCAAGGTCGTGCACCTCGCGCCCGGCGGCACCGCGCCGCGCGACAGCCACGAAGAGGGACAGTTCGTGCACGCGATCTCGGGCGTGATCGAGGTCGGGATGAGCGGCCGGGTCTTCCTGGCGCCGCCGCAGTACGGTGTGTGGATTCCGCCGCGCGTCGAGCACCTGTCGAGCAACCGCCATGCGGCGAGCTACGCCACGGTCTACCTGGCCGAGGCCTTGTGCGACGTGCTGCCGAAGCGTGCCTGCACCATGGTCATCAGCCCGCTGACGCAGGCGGTGCTCGACAGCCTGCGCAGCCGTTCCATCGAGGTGCCGCGCAATCCGGCCGAGCAGCGCCTGTTCGAAGTCCTGCGCGACGAGCTGGCCATCGCGTCCGGCCACGACAGCTACCTGCCGATGTCGGACGACCCCCAGCTGGGCCGCGTGCTCGAGGCCCTGCACGCGAAGCCATGGGATGGCCGCTCGCTCGCCGAGTGGGCCGCCACGGTGCATTCGACCGAGCGCACGCTGGCGCGGCGCTGCGAGCGCGACCTGCAGATGCCGTTCAGCGAATGGCGCCAGCGCCTCAAGGTGATCCGCGGGATCGCCCTGCTGGAGGCGGGGCGCGCGGTGAAGGACGTCGCGATCGAGCTGGGCTACGGCTCGCCCTCGGCCTTCATCGCCATGTTCTGCAAGCAGATCGGCATGACGCCGCAGGCGTACATCCGGCAGAAGGGGCGCTGATCGCGCCGACGGCGGCGAGCCTTGCTCACCACGCGAGCTGCAATCGCGAGGGCCGTGCCTCGCCGGGTTCGTCGTCGCGCGGTGGCGCGCGGCGCTCGTCGATTCCGGCATCTACGAAATCGCCGAGCACGTCGTCGCGCAACCGGATGAACGCCGGATCGCTGCGGTTGCGCGGATGCGGCAGGCCCACCGCCACGGTGCGGCGGATGCGCCCCGGCGAGGGCTGCATTACCACCACGCGGTCGCCGAGGAACACGGCCTCCTCCACGTCGTGCGTCACCAGCAGCATGGTGATGCGTTCCTTCTGCCAGATGCGCTGCAGTTCGTTCTGCAGCCGTGCGCGCGTGAGGGCGTCGAGCGCGCCGAAGGGCTCGTCGAGCAGCAGCACGCGCGGCCGGTTGACCAGGCCGCGCGCGATGGCCACGCGCTGCGCCATGCCGCCCGAGATCTGGTGCGGCCACGACTTCTCGAAACCGCCGAGGCCGACCAGCGCCACGTGCTCGGCCACCAGCTCGGCCTTCCGCTTCGCGCCGAGCGGCGCGTTGCGCAGGCCCACGGCGATGTTCTGCTCGACCGTGAGCCACGGGAACAGCCGGTGGTCCTGGAACACGATGCCGCGCTCGCGGCCGGTTCCCGCGATCGGCTGGCCGCCCAGCAGGATCTGGCCCTCGTACTGGTCGTCGAGCCCGAGCACCAGCCGCAGCAGCGTCGACTTGCCGCAGCCGCTCGCGCCCACGATGCTGGTGAAGCTGCCCGGCGGCACGTGCAGGTCGATGTTCTCGAGCACCTGCAGTTCGCCGCCGCGCGCCTGCGCCTGCGCGTAGCGCTTGCCGAGGCCGCGGATGTCGAGTTCGTTCGATGCGATGGAGGTGCTCATGGTGCGGAGAAGAAGAGGTGTCAGGCCCGGCCGGTCCAGCGCGCCAGCCGGCGTTCGAGCGCGCGCGCCGAGGCATTCATCAGCCAGCCGACCAGGCCGATGACGAACATGCCGAAGATCACCAGGTCCATCTGGAAATGCTCGCTGCCCTCGATCAGCGTGTTGCCGATGCCCTTGCCGGCGACCAGCAGGTATTCGGCGCCGATGGTCGCGAGCCAGGAATAGATGAGCGCGAGGTACACGCCCGTGAAGATGGCGGGCAGCGCGGCCGGCAGCACCACCTGCGCGAGCGTCTGCCAGCGCGTGAAGCCGTAGACGCGCGCCACCTCGAGCAGCGCGGGTGGCACGGTGCGGATGCCGTCGCAGGTGTTGACCACCACCGGCACCAGCGCGGCCAGCGAGAGGAACACCACCTTGGCCACGTCGCCGAGGCCGAACCAGACCGAGATCAGCGGAATCCACGCGAACAGCGAGATCTGCTTGAAGGTGTTGAAGCTCGGGCCGACGATACGGTTGAACAGCGGCCACAGGCCCAGCAGCGCGCCGAGCACCAGGCCCGAGGCGGTGCCGATCAGGAAGCCCGTGGCCTCGCGCGCGAGGCTGGCGCCGAGCGCGCGCCACAGGCGGCCGCTGACGATCTGGTCGGCGGCGGTCGCGAGCACCTTCTGCGGCGAGACCAGCAGCGCCGAATTGACCACGTCGAGCCACGACAGCAGCGCCCACAGCGCGATCGCCACGGCGGGCAGCACCAGGCCGCGCCAGCGGCTGCGATCGACGGGCCGCAGCGGCTGCACCGCGGCCAGCTCGGCCGCGTCGCGCGACAGCGAGGCGGGCGCGCTCATCGCGCGGCACCGCCCGGTCGGTGCCGGTGCAGCGCGTTCTCGAGCCGCTCGAGCAGGCGGTCGATGGCCCAGCCGATCGCGCCCACGATCACCACCGCGGCCATCACCAGGTCGAGCTGGAACAGCTGGCGGCCATAGACGATCAGGTAGCCCAGCCCCTCGCTCGAAGCGACCAGCTCGACCACCACCAGCGACAGCCAGGCCTTGGTGAAGCCCAGCCGCACGCCCGTGAACAGCGTGGGCACGGCATGCGGCAGCACGATCTCCAGCACCTGCTGGCGCCGGCTGTAGCCATAGACCTCGCCGACCTCGCGCAGCGACTGCGGCGTCTGCCGGAAGCCCTGCAGCGTGTTGAGCGCCACCGGCACCAGCGCCGCCTTGGCGATCAGGATGTACTTGAGCGGCTCGCCGATGCCCACGATCAGCAGCACGAACGGCAGCCAGGCCAGCACCGGGATCTGCACCAGCGCATTGAAGCTCGGCAGCAGGTAGGCCTCGACGCGGCGCGACAGGCCCATGGCCGTGCCCAGCAGCAGCCCCAGCAGCGTGCCGATCGCGAAGCCCACGCCCACGCGCGCGAAACTGGTGCTCACGTGCAGCCAGAGGTCGCCGCTGGTCGCAAGGTCGCGCAGCGTCTCGGCCACGAACTCGGGCGGCGGCAGCACCTGCGGCGAGATCCAGCCCTGGCCAGCACCCACGAACCACAGCGCGAGCAAGGCGGCGGGCAGCAGCCAGGGCAGGGCGGCGTCGCCGAGGCGGTGCCACGGCAACGAGAGGCGCAGCGACGCGACCTGCTCGCGCTGCAGGACCGCCGACAGTTCGGCTTCGGCGCTCATCGCGACGCGACCGCGGGCCCGCCCTTCGGCTGCCCCTTCGCGTCAAAAGCGCTCCAGTAGCCCTCGAGGCCCTGCTTCTTGAGCGCGGCCTTGAGGTAGCGCGTGTCGAACCAGTCGTCGACCGTGACCTCGCGGCGGATCAGCTTGAGCTTGAGCGCGTCACCGACCACGGCCTTGTAGCGCGCCACGATGAAGTCGTCGGCCAGCGGCGAGTTGCGCTGCGCCAGCGGCTGCTTGTCGAACTCGGCGGTCCACGAGGCGACCGGCGTGCCGCTGCGGGCCCAGATGCGGAACAGCTCGTCGCGGTTCTTCTCTTCCGACGACCAGTGGGCGGCGCGCACGAACACGTCGACCACGCGCTGCACCTCGGCGGGGTTGGCCTGCTCGAATTCGCTGCGCACCAGCAGCGCGGCCTGGCGCGTGAGCGCCGGATCGCGGCCCTGGGTGGAATAGACCACCTTCGCGAGCCCCTGGTCGCGCACCTTGAACCATTCGTAGCCGCCGAAGGCCGCGTCCACGCCGTTCGAGACCAGCGCCGCCTGCGCGCTGCCGGTGTCGAGGTTCACGCCCTTGATGTCGCGCTCGGCCAGGCCTTCGGCCGCCAGCACGTTGATCGCGACCAGGTGGCCGTTGGTGCCGCGGAAGATCGACACCGTGCGGCCCTTGAGGTCCTTGATCGACTGGATGGCCGACTGCGTCGGCGTGACCAGGTAGAGGTTGTTGCGCGCGCCGCTGACCAGCAGCACCTTGGTCTTGAGGCCGTTCGAGCGCCCGACGATCGAGGGCAGGTCGCCCTGGTAGGCGAAGTCGATCTGCTTGTTCGACAGCGCCTCGTTCACGGCCGGGCCCGCGCCCTTGAAGAACAGCCACTCGACCTTGATGCCCGAGGCCTTGAACTCCTCCTCGAGCCAGTTGTTGGCGCGCGCCACGCCGCCGGGAGAGCCGCCCCAGGTGACGGGGTCGCCGCCGCCCGCGGTGGCCACGCCGATGCGGATGGTGTCGGGCGCGGCCTGCGCCGAGGCCGCGAGGGCGGTGGCCAGCAGCGCGGTCCAGCGCAGGAGATGCCGCATCGGCTTCATGGCGTGCCTTTCTTCGCGGCCAGCTTGCGGCCGACCTCGGTGCCTTCGAAGAAGCGCGGATTGGCCTCGGTGTAGAAGCGGTGCGGGTTCTCGAACACGAAGGCCCGGAAGTCGGCCGCCGAGATCACGCTCTGCTGCACCAGGTCCCAGGTCTCGGCCAGCGGCTCGGTGAACTCGGGCACGTCCCAGTGGCCCACGTCGGACGACCAGATCGCGTTGATCTTCACGCCCAGCGGGTTCACCTTGTCGTTGAAGGCCGCGGCCACGGTGCGGTCGTCGGCTTCCGAGCCGAAGTAGAAGTTGTTGACCCAGCGGTCGCGGATGTCCTCGACCTTCTCGATCCCGGCGAGCGCGAAGTCGTCGATCTCGCTCTCGTTCGGCTCGCGGCTGTGCGGCAGCGCCGAGATGCCCAGGCTGTCGCGCAGCAGCGTGGTCTTGTCGAGCGTGCGGCCCTTGAGCAGGTCGCCGCCATGGCGCTCGAACAGCGAGGCCAGCAGCTCGATGTCGGCCTCGGCCGGGTCGTAGTTGCGCACCGCATGCCGGTTGCGTTTCTCCCAGCGGTCCACCAGGTGGGTGTAGACGTGCGAACCCCAGTCCGCGCCGCCTTCGAGCAGGCCCACGCGCAGCCCCGGAAAGCGCCGCGTCACGCCGCCGAAGAACAGTGCCTTGGCGAAGGCCTGCGAGCCATCGGCGAAGTGGCCGATGTGGTTGTTCATGTAGTTGCTGATCGACTGCCGGCCGGTCCAGCCCTGGCTGCCGTAGTGCGTGGTCACCGGCACGCCGAGCTCCACCACCTTGGCCCAGAAGGGGTCGTAGTCGTGCTCGCTGTCGATGCCGTAGAAGTCGATGTAGCCGACCTGTTTGGCGATCTCGGGATGCTCGGCGGCCGGGTACTTCTCGGCGATGGCTCGGATCGGGCGGCGCACGCCGCCCGCGATGTTGATGACCTTCAGGCCCAGCGTCTTGACCGCGAACTCCAGCTCCTCGATGCCCTCCCGCGGCGAGTGCAGCGGAATGCCCGCCACCGGCGTCAGCCGGTCGGCATAGGGCCGGTACTGGTCGGCGTGGAAGTGGTTGATGGCGCGGTGCAGCGGCTGGCGGTATTCGCTGCCGGCCGCGGCCGGCGAGAGCACGTCGTTGGGGAACAGGATCGAGTAGTCGGAGCCCTGCTCGCCCAGGCGCTCGTGCAGCAGCGCGGGCAGCGTGTAGGTCGCGAGGTCGTAGGTGTTGCGCGTGACGCGGGCCCACCAGGGCGCGCGCAGCGTGCGGTGGAACTGGCGCTCCTCGGCCGACTGCTGGTACCAGTCCTTGCCGCCGCCGTTGCGCGTGACGAAGCGCCCGCCGAGCGCCTTGCGCAACGCGTCGACCAGCTTGTTGCCGCCGTACTGCGCCACGTAGTCCTCGAGCACCGGCGCGAAGTCGTTGACGTGCACGTCGGTGTCGATCACCGGGTGGTCGAGGCCGGCCTTCACGGCGGCCGAGCGCGAGGAATGCACGCGCTGGAGTCGGTCGTTCATCTGCGGGGTCCTTGCTGAAAGAGGATCGACGCAGACTAAGGTGGCCGCCGGTGGCGGACCAACGAAGGCTTTCAGGGATGCTTAGCCGTCGTTCGCATATGGATGCAAAGGTTCGCGGGGGCCGGCTGTCATGTCGCGCCTTCGAACTCCCCCTTGCGCAGCTTCAGCGCCACGTCGAAGAAGGAGGCGAGCACGCGGCTGTCGCGCCGCACCTGCAGGCAGTAGAGATAGGTCTGCGTCACCGCGGGATCGCCCTCGATGCGCACGGTGCGCAGGCGCGCGTCGGGAATGAACTCGGCCTCGGAGACCGCGCCGATGCCGATGCCGCGCGCGGCCGCTTCGCGGATCGCCTCGCGGCTGCCGATCTCCATCGCGAGCCTGGGCCGGACGCCCGCGCGCGCGAAGGCCTCGTCGAGCGCGCGTCGCGTGCTGGAACCGCTCTCGCGCTGCAGCATCGGCTGGCCGTGCAGTTCCTCGAGCCGGATCTCTCCGCGCCTGGCGAACGGATGGTCGCGGTGCACGAACAGGATCAGCGCATGGCGCGCATAGGGCGTCGCGCTGAAACCCGGCGCCTCGTGGAAGCGCGCGAGCACGCCGATGTCGACCGCGTACTCCTCGAG
The DNA here is from genome assembly GCF_047325085.1 of Variovorax sp. Varisp41. Lineage (NCBI taxonomy): Bacteria > Pseudomonadati > Pseudomonadota > Betaproteobacteria > Burkholderiales > Comamonadaceae > Variovorax > Variovorax sp. Varisp41. Next base: position 905,778 of record NZ_CP168541.1, on the reverse strand, counting down.
GTCCTTGAACACCGACGACGAATTGCCCATGCGGATCGAGACGTCGAGCCGCGGATAGCGCTTGCGGTAGGCGTCGACCATCTCGATCACGTGGAAGGGACCGACCGCGCCGAGCTTGAGCTCGCCCGACTGCAGGTCGCCGCTGTCGTGCAGCAGGTTGTACGAATCGAGCTCGAGCGCCGCGATCTGGCGCGCGATGGGCAGCAGGCGCTCGCCGACGCTGGTGAGCTCGATGCGGTGGCCCTGGCGGTGGAACAGCATGACCTTGTGCTGGCGCTCCAGCGCCTGGACCTGGGTGGTGAGCGTGGGCTGGCTCAGGCCCACGGCACGCGCGGCGGCGCTGAAGCTGCCGTGCTGGGCGACGGCGAGGAAGGCGCGGAGTTTGGCGGCGGACATCCATAGATTGTTTGAATGGAATCGTGACAAATCCGAGATCGATCTGATATGCGGCTGTCACATGGCGTTCTTAGCCTTGGGGTAGTCGCAGGCCGATGCCTGCCGTGCCGGTCCCTTCCAGTCCCTTTTTTCCATCCCAGACACCACCATGAACACCCTTCTCCGCCTGCGCCGCAGCCTGATCGCCCTGGCCCTTTCCGCGGTTTCCGCGGTCGCCGCCCTGCCGGCCCTGGCCGCGCAGCCCCTCACCATCGGGCTGATCCCGGCCGAGGATTCGCAGGCCATGATCGAGAGCAGCCGCCAGGTGCTCGACAGCCTGCAGCAGCAGCTCGGCATGCCGGTCAAGCCCTTCGTGGCGACCGACTACAACGGCGTGATCGAGGCGCTGCGCTCCAAGAAGCTCGACGTGGCCTACCTCGGCCCGTTCTCGTACGTGCTCGCGAACCAGGTCGCGGACGTGGAAGCCTTCGCGGTGGCCGTGACGAAGAAGACCGGCCAGAGCTCCTACAAGAGCGTGATCATCGCGCGCAAGGACAGCGGCATCGCCAGGACCGCCGACCTCAAGGGCCGCAGCTTCGCCTTCGTCGACCCGACCTCGGCCTCGGGCCACCTGTTTCCCAAGTCGGGCCTGCTGCAGGCCGGCCATGACCCCGAGACCTTCTTCGGCCGCGTGATCTTCTCGGGCTCGCACGACGCCAGCATCCTGGCCGTGGCCAACAAGAAGGTCGACGCCGCCGCCGTGGCCGACCGCATCCTCGCGAGCGCCATCGCCAAGGGCCAGGTCAAGCAGGACGAGCTCGAGATCGTCTGGTCGTCGAGCCCGATCCCCGAATCGCCGATGGTCTGGCGCAAGGACCTCGATCCGGCGCTGAAGGCGAAGATCGCGAAGGCGCTGGCCAACGTGAAGGACCTGCCCTGGGGCGACCAGGGCGTGCTCAACGGCTTCCAGCCCACCACCGACGCGGCCTACAACGTGGTGCGCGACACCGCCAAGGTGCTGAAGCTCGACCTGCGGAGCATGAAGTGATCCGCATCCGGCAGCTCACCAAGCGCTATGGCGACAACGCCGTGCTGCGCGGTGTGGACCTCGATGCCGCGGCGGGCGAGTTCGTGGTGGTGCTCGGCGAATCGGGTGCCGGCAAGTCGACCCTGCTGCGCTGCGTGAACCGGCTGGCGCTGGCCGATGGCGGCGAGCTCAGGGTCGACGGCATGGACGCCGTGAACTGCGCCGACACGCGCGCGCTGCGGCAGCGCGTGGCGATGATCTTCCAGCACCACAACGTGGTGCCGCGACTCAGCGCGCTGAAGAACGTGCTCACGGGGCGGCTCGGCGCGGTGTCGACCCTGGCCTCGGTGCTGCATTTCTTCAGCCGCGCCGACATCGCGCTGGCGCACGAATGCCTGGGCCGCGTGGGACTCGCGCACAAGGCCCATGCGCGCACCGATTCGCTGTCGGGTGGCCAGATGCAGCGCGTGGGCATCGCGCGCGCGCTCGCGCAGCAGCCGCGGCTGATCCTCGCCGACGAGCCGGTCGCGAGCCTCGACCCGCAGACCTCGCGCAAGGTGCTGCAGTACCTGCGCGATGCCTCGCGCGACCTCGGCATCACCGTGCTGTGCAACCTGCACCAGGTCGACTACGCGCGCGAGTTCGCCGACCGCATCGTCGGCCTCTCGCAGGGCCGCGTCGTGTTCGACGGCGCGCCGCAGGCCATGGGCCCCGAGGACATCGACCGCATCTACGTGCCGCAGCCCGCGGTCGACCACAAGGAGCCCGCCGCGCAGGCGGCGCCATCGATGCCGCTGCTGGCGCGCAGCGAAGGACACGCATGAACACCCCCTCTTCTCCCTACGCCTGGACCGGCCCGCTGCCCGAGAGCCGCCGCGGCTGGTTCAACCTGCTGATCGGCCTGTGCGTGGTCGGCTGGGCATTGCAGTGGAGCGCCGGCGGCGCGCAACTGAGCTGGTCCGAACTGGCGGCGGGCCTGCCGCAGATCCTCGATTTCCTGGGCCGCACCATGCCGCCCGACACGAACATCCTGAGCCGCCTGGTCGCGCCCGCGCTCGAGACCATTCAGATCGCCGTCTGGGGCACGCTGCTGGCGGTGCTGCCCGCGATTCCGCTGTCCTTCCTGGCGGCGCGCAACCTGCAGAGCCGGCGCTGGGTCTACCAGTGCACGCGCCAGGCCCTCAACGTTGTGCGCAGCATCAACGAGCTGATCCTCGCGCTGGTGTTCGTGTCGGCCGTGGGGCTCGGTCCGTTCCCCGGCGTGCTGGCGCTCGCGCTGCATGGCGCGGGCATGCTCGGCAAGTTCTTCGCCGATGCCATCGAGGAGATCGACCAGGGACCGCTCGAGGCCCTGCGCGCCACGGGTGCGCGGCCGCTGCAGGTGATCGTGTTCGGCGTGCTGCCGCAGGTCGTCACGGCCTGGATCGCCGTGGTGCTGTACCGCTTCGAGGTGAGCCTGCGCTCGGCCACCGTGCTGGGCATGGTGGGCGCGGGCGGGCTGGGCTTCGAGCTGGTGAGCAGCCTCAAGCTGTTCCGCTACCAGGAGACCGCCACCTGCATCATCGTGATCACCGTGATGGTGATCGTGGCCGACCTGCTCTCGAGCCAATTGCGCCATCGCATCCAGCACAGCGGCCGGCACTGAAGGCCGCGCGGATCTTTTCTCTTGAGCGCCCGGCTGCACGACGTGGCCGTGGCGCGAGCTTTCCCGAACCCATCATGTGGACCTACTACAACCCCGTCGACGTGCATGCCGGCTGCGGCTCGCTCGATGCGCTGCCCGGGCTGCTCGGCGCACGCCGCGCGATCCTGATCGCCTTCCCCGAGGCGGTCGGCCTCGGCCTCGTCGATCGCATCCGCGGCCTGCTGGGCGAGCGCCTGGCGGCCGTCGAGACCGAGGTGCTGCCGAACCCCGACGTGGCCTGGCTGGCGCCGATGTACGAACGGCTGTGGCGCGAGCATGCCGAGGTCGACTGCGTCATCGCACTCGGCGGCGGCAGCGTGATCGACTGCGCGAAGGTGATGCTCACGCGCCCCGCGGCCGGGCGCTTCGACGAACTGCTCGCGCTGCTCGAAGGCGCGGACAGCGCGCCGGCCGCGGTCCGGCGGCACCGACAGCTGCTGGCCATTCCCACGACCGCGGGCACCGGCAGCGAGGTCACGCCCTGGGCCACCGTGTGGGACCAGGCGCGCGCGCGCAAGCTGTCGCTGCAACTGCCGTGGACCTGGCCCGAGGCCGCCATCGTCGATGCCGACCTGATGTTGAGCCTGCCGCATGCGGCCACCCTGGCCAGCGGCCTCGATGCGCTGTCGCATGCGCTCGAGTCGCTGTGGAACGTGCACCGCAACCCGGTGTCGGCAAGCCTGGCCGTGAGCGCGGCACGCAGCATCGTCGCCACGCTGCCCGAGCTGCTGGCGCGGCCCGACCGGCCCGAGCTGCGCGAGCGCCTGGCCACCGCGGCGCTGCAGGCCGGCCTGGCGTTCTCCAACACGCGCACCGCGCTCGCGCATTCGCTGTCCTACGACATCACGCTGCGGCATGGCGTGCCGCACGGCATCGCGTGTTCGTTCAGCCTGCCGCGCATCATGCAGCTCGCGGCCGGGCGCGATCCGGCGCTCGATGCGTTGCTGCTCTCGGTGTTCGATGCGCACGACATCGACCAGGCCGTCGCGTCGCTGAGCGCCTTTCTCGAGGGGCTGGGCGTGAGCGTCGATCCGCTGAGCTATGGCATTCCCGAGGCGGACTGGAGCGAGCGCATCCTGCAGGCGCTGGCCGGTGCGCGCGGGCGCAACTTCATCGCCGCCGACGCCGGCTGATCAGGACGCGCAGGCGGTGTTCGCCGCCGTGCGCGGGTACTCCATCTCCTGCATCACCCAGTCGCGCCGCGCGTTGCCGTAGCGGCCCGCGATCTCGCACAGCGTGCGGTCGAGCTGCTGCACCGGCTTGAGCGCGGCCACCAGCGGCAGCGGCTGTGCTTCGCGCGTGGCGGGGCCAGCCACCAGCACGAGACCGCTGCGCAGCTTCACCGGGCCCGAGGACGAGACCGCCTCGACATCGACATGCCCCGTGCGCGTCCACGCATCGGTGGCCAGCGCGAGCGCGATGTCGTCGGCACCATCGCGCACCTCGAGCCGGCGGCGCTCGCCGCGCCAGAACGCGGCCTTGTTGAACAGGTACTCGGCACCGCGGCCGGTCGTGAGCCCGAAGGGCGCGCTCGCATGCGCCGGGCCCCAGCCGTCCACGCCGAGTTCGGCCGCCATCGCCGCGGCCTTCGCGGGACCGCCGATCGCCTCGACCAGCGCGAGCGTCGCGGGCACCGAGGCCGTGATACCGGTGGTCGTCGCCACGTCGCGATCGACCAGGTAGCGCCGGTCCGGCACATGCGTGGCGCCGGGCCGCTGGCGCAGCGTGCCGCGGTCGTACCAGTGGCCGGCAAAGCGTCGGCCGTCGAGCAGGCCGGCCTGCGCGAGCACGAGCGCGCCCGAGCACACGCCGATCACGCGCGCGCCTCGGCTGGCCTGTTGTTGCAGCCAGGCCCTCACCGCGGGCGCATCGGCCGGCTCCATCGCGGGCACGATCACGTAGTCGGCGCCCGCGGGATGGGCGCGCCCGAAGCTGGCGAAGTCCTGCGCCCCCTCGACCTGCAGCGCCGGGAACAGCGTGACCCGGCCCGCCCGCGGCGCCACCACGCGCACATCGGCCACGTCGGCGCGCTGCAGCACCGCGTGCGGCAGCAGCAGGTCGGTGAGCTCGGTGCCCTCGTTGAGCGCCAGCATGGCGATCACCGGCCGGCCGGGCCGGCGCGGCTTCATGGCCTCGACGAAAGCCTGCCGGTCGCGCGCGAGCGCCGCCTCGTCGTGCGCCGCGGGCGGCACCGCCGCATCGCGCGTGCCCGTGCCGCATCCCGCCAACCCGATCGCCGCCATACTCGCGCACAGCAGCGCACGCAGCCCGTTCCACATGGAGAATCCCCTTCATGACCTCGATGCACCGAGCTTAGGAATGCCGACCCCCACCCACAAGGACGAAGAAGCCGCGGTTCCTGCCAGCACCGTCGTGCTGGTCGCGTTCGACGGCGTCGAGGCCATCGACGTCGCGGGCCCCGCCAGCGTGTTCAGCAAGGCCGAGCAATTGCGACCCGGCAGCTACGAGGTGCTGATCGCCTCGCCGGGTGGCGGCACCGTGTCGACCAACAGCGGTCTGCAACTGGGTGGCACTTGCAGCCTGGATGCATTGCCCGCCGCCATCGACACCCTGATCGTGGCCGGCGGCGACGAACCCGCCGTGCGCCACGCCATCCTCGAGCAGCGCATCGGCGACTGGATCGCCCAGGCCGCGCCGCGCGTGCGCCGCATCGCGAGCGTGTGCAGCGGCGCCTTCGCGCTGGCCGCGGCCGGCCTGCTCGACGGGCGCGAGGCCACCACCCACTGGCGCGTGTGCGAGATGCTGCAGGAACTGCGTCCGCAGGTGCGCGTGCGGCAGCAGCGCATCTACGTGCGCGACGGCAAGGTCTGGACTTCGGCGGGCGTGGTCACCGGCATCGAGCTCGCGCTCGCGCTGGTCGAGGACGACCTGGGCCACGAGGTCTCGATGGACATCGCGCGCACCCTGGCGCTGCCGATGCTGCGCGGCGGCGAGCAGCCGCAGCTCACCCCGGCGCTGCAGGCGCAGGCCAGCGCGAGCCATCGGCTGCGCGAACTGGTCGCATGGATCGGCACCCATCCGCAGGAAGAGCTTGCAGTCGAGGTGCTGGCCGAACGCGTGGGCATGAGCCCGCGCAACTTCGCGCGCGCCTTCGCGGCCGAGACCGGGTGCACGCCCGCGCGCTTCGTCGAGCGCACGCGCGTGGCCGCGGCGGCGCAGTTGCTGCGGCAGACCGGGTGGACGCAGGAACGGATCGCGAGCCGCAGCGGGTTTCGGTCGGTGGATGCGTTGCAGCGCGCGTTCGTGCGGCTGCATGGGGTGACGCCGGGCGGATGGCGCGATGCGGCGCGGGTCGAAACACGAGGAGGGACATGGGAATGAGCGAAACGAAACCGTCCGGGAACGCGGTGCTGATCGCGGGCGCCGGCCCCACCGGCATGATGCTCGCGGGCGAACTGGCGCTGGCCGGCGTCGATGTCGCGATCCTCGAGCGGCGCTCGAACCAGGATATCGAAGGATCGCGCGCCGGCGGCCTGCATGCGCGCACCCTCGAGATCTTCGACCAGCGTGGCATCGTCGACCGGTTCCTGGCCGAGGGGCAGACCGCCCAGGTGGCCGCGTTCGGCTTCAACCGGCTCGACATCAGCGATTTCCCGACGCGGCACAACTACGGACTGGCGCTGTGGCAGAAGCACATCGAGCGCATTCTTGCGGGATGGATTGCCGAACTGGGCGTGACCACGTATCGGGAGCGCGAGGTGGTCGGCTTCGATCAGGACGAGGCTGGTGTCGACGTCCATTTGCGCGACGGCCAGACGATGCGTACGCAATACCTGGTCGGTTGCGATGGTGGGCGCAGCGCGATCCGGAAGGCGGCGGGGATCGAGTTTCCGGGGTGGGATGCCACGATCAGCCACATCCTCGCCGAAGCGGAGGTCGCCGAGGAGCCCGTGTGGGGCATGCGGCACGACGCGATCGGCACCCACGGCCTGAGCCGCATGGACGACGGGAAGACCGTGCGGATCATGGTGACGGAGCGCGAAGTGGGGCGCGCGGACCAGCCCACGCTGCGCGACCTGAGCGAGGGCCTGATCGCTCACTACGGCACCGACTTCGGCGTTCACAGCCCGCTTCATATCTCGCGATTCACGGACATGGCGCGGCAGGCGGCGAGCTATCGCAAGGGGCGCGTGCTGTTGGCCGGAGATGCCGCGCATGTGCACTACCCGGCGGGCGGGCAGGGGCTCAATCTCGGCGTGCAGGATGCCTTCAACCTCGGGTGGAAGCTGGCGCAGGTGGTGAAGGGGATCTCGCCGGACAGCCTGCTCGATAGCTATCAGGCGGAGCGGCATCCGGTGGGGGCGCTGGTGCTGCGCAATTCGCTGGCGCAGGTCGCGCTGCGGCGGCAGGACGAACGCAGCAAGGCGCTGGCGGAGAGCGTATCGGCGCTGCTTCGGATGGAAGAGCCGCGCAAGTGCTTCGCGGGGATGATGTCGGGGTTGGACATCCGGTATGACCTGGGGGAGGGGCATCCGCTGGTGGGCAGGAGGATGCCGGATCTCGAGGTCGTGACTGCGGAAGGTACGAAGCGCGTCTTCGCGCTGATGCATTCGGCGCGGCCGCTGCTGCTGAATTTCGGGGTTCCGGGCGGCCTGGATGCGAAACGCCTGGCCGACAAGGTCCAGGTGATCGACGCCGGCTTCGATGGCACCTGGGAGCTCCCGGTGCTCGGCGAGGTCGGTGCGCCAGCGGCCGTGTGGGTCAGGCCCGACGGCTACGTGGCGTGGGTCGGGGAGTCATCGTGGGAGGGGCTTGAAGAAGCCCTGGCCACCTGGGTTGCGGCGCCACGCACGACCTGAAGCGTCAGGACGCTACTTGCAATCCCCACCCATCGATACAGTCCCATCCCTGCACTCGGTCAGCATCGGCTCCCCCACCGAAGCCGAGCCCGGCCCCGCCGCCAACGGCGCCGAGCCCGCGCCAGTGCCGACGTCCCTCTCATAGACGATCTTCCTGCTGCCCAGCTCGCAGCTGCCCACCACCTGCCCGCTCGTCGACGCGTTGGCATCGACGACGGCCACGGTGAAGCGCGCCACGCCGGCGGCGGCGATCTTCGACTCGATGCGGGTGCGCAGGGCCTCGCAGTCCTCGGCCGCGTGCGCGCTGCCCGCCGCGCCGGCCAGGGCCAGCACGGCGGGGAGCATCGCGAGCCAGGAGGGCTTCATGGCTGCTGCCACCCGCGCGATGCCGATCAGCCCTGGGCCGAGGCCAGCGCCGCGTTGAGCGTGGCGCTCGGGCGCATCACGGCCTCGAACTTCACCTTGTCGGCGAGGTAGTAGCCGCCGATGTCCACGGCCTTGCCCTGCACGGCGGCGAGTTCCTCGACGATCTTCTGCTCGTTGGCGGCGAGGGTGTCGGCCAGCTTGACGAAGGCGGCCTGCAGCTCCTTGTCGTCGGTCTGCGCGGCCAGTTCCTGCGCCCAGTACATCGCCAGATAGAACTGGCTGCCGCGGTTGTCGAGCTGGCCGGTCTTGGGCGAGGGGTTCTTGTTGTTGTCGAGCAGCTTGCCGGTGGCGGTGTCCAGGGTCTTGGCGAGGATCTTGGCCTTCTGGTTGCCGGTCTTGATCCCCAGGTCCTCCAGGCTCACGGCCAGCGCGAGGAACTCGCCGAGCGAATCCCAGCGCAGGTGGTTCTCTTCCACCAGCTGCTGCACGTGCTTGGGGGCCGAGCCGCCCGCGCCGGTCTCGTAGAGGCCGCCGCCGGCCATCAGCGGCACGATCGACAGCATCTTGGCCGAGGTGCCCAGCTCCATGATCGGGAACAGGTCGGTCAGGTAGTCGCGCAGGATGTTGCCGGTGGCGCTGATGGTGTCGAGGCCGCGGACCACGCGTTCCAGCGTGTAGCGCATGGCGCGCACCTGGCTCATGATCTGGATGTCCAGGCCCGAGGTGTTGTGCTCGTGCAGGTACATCTTGACCTTGGTGATCAGCTGGGCCTCGTGCGGGCGGTAGGCGTCGAGCCAGAACACGACCGGCATGCCGGAGTTGCGCGCGCGCGTGACGGCCAGCTTGACCCAGTCGCGGATCGCGGCGTCCTTGACCTGGCACATGCGCCAGATGTCGCCCTGCTCCACGTCCTCGCTCATCAGCACTTCGCCGGTGTCCAGGTCGGTGATGTTGGCGACGCCGTCCTCGGGGATCTCGAAGGTCTTGTCGTGCGAGCCGTACTCCTCGGCCTTCTGCGCCATCAGGCCGACGTTGGGCACGGTGCCCATGGTCTTGGGGTCGAAGGCGCCGTGCCACTTGCAGAAGTTGATCATCTCCTGGTAGATGCGGGCGAAGGTCGATTCGGGCATCACGGCCTTCACGTCCTTCAGGCGGCCGTCGGCGCCCCACATCTTGCCGCCGTTGCGGATCATCGCGGGCATGGAGGCATCCACGATCACGTCGTTGGGCGAATGGAAGTTGGTGATGCCCTTGGCCGAGTCGACCATGGCGAGTTCGGGGCGATGCTCGTGGCAGGCGTGCAGGTCGCGCTTGATCTCGTCCTGGGTGCTCTGGGGCAGGGTGGCGATCTTGTTGTAGAGGTCGACCATGCCGTTGTTGACGTTGATGCCCAGCTCGTCGAACAGCTTGCCGTGCTTCTCGAAGGCTTCCTTGTAGAAGATCTTCACGCAGTGGCCGAACACGATGGGGTGCGAGACCTTCATCATGGTGGCCTTGACGTGCAGCGAGAACATCACGCCGGTCTTGTGCGCGTCCTCGATCTCCTTCTCGTAGAACTCGAGCAGGGCCTTCTTGCTCATGAACATGGAGTCGATGACCTCGCGGTCCAGCAGCGCGACCTTGGGCTTGAGCACGATGGTCTTGCCGCTCTTGGTGATGAGCTCCATCTTGACGTTGCGCGCGCGGTCCAGGGTCATGGACTTCTCGCCGTGGTAGAAGTCGCCGCCGTGCATGTGCGAGACGTGCGAGCGCGAGGCCTGGCTCCAGTCGGCCATGCTGTGCGGGTTCTTGCGGGCGTATTCCTTGACGGCCTTGGGCGCGCGGCGGTCGGAGTTGCCTTCGCGCAGCACGGGGTTCACGGCGCTGCCGGTGCACTTGTTGTAGCGCGCGCGGATGTCCTTTTCCTCGTCCGTGGTCGGGTTTTCGGGGTAGTCGGGGATCTTGTAGCCCTTGCCCTGCAGTTCCTTGATGGCCGACTTGAGCTGGGCCACCGAGGCGCTGATGTTGGGCAGCTTGATGATGTTGGCTTCGGGCTTGAGGGTCAGCTTGCCCAGCTCGGCGAGGTTGTCCGGCACTTTCTGGTCGTCGCTCAGCAGTTCGGGGAACTCGCCCAGGATGCGGGCCGCCACGGAGATGTCGCTGGTTTCGACGTTGATCCCGGCCGGATTCGCGAAGGCGCGGATGATGGGCAGGAATGCGTAGGTCGCCAGCAGGGGCGCCTCGTCGGTCAGGGTGTAGACGATGGTGGGTTGCTTCGTGCTCATGCGCTTCTTCCGTAGATGCAGGTTGTCAAGTGCTGGAATTTCCGGCCGTCAGGGGGTGGCCCTTTTTTGGCCGTAACCCCGGATTGTCGCGCGACCGGGGCCGGGGCTGGCCAATGGGCCCCCGAAACCCTGGTGCGGGGGGGTGTCTCAGGCGCCCGGAACCCGAAAATATCCCCGGACCTCAGGGCCATCCCTGCCCGCCGCGGGCCGCCTTGCATCGCACAATGAGGCCCCCATGAGCGCCACCACCGTTTCGGCCGTTCCCCCCCTTGCGCCCACCGACCCGCAGATCCGCGTCCTCGTCGCCGACGACCAGCCCCTGATCCGCCGCGGCATGGCCATGCTGCTGGACGCCGCATCCGACATCCAGGTGGTCGGCCAGGCCGCCGACGGCATGGAGGTGGTGGAGCTGGCGCGGCGCCTGCTGCCCGACGTGGTGCTGATGGACCTGCGCATGCCGCGCCAGAGCGGCGTGCTGGCCACGCGCGAGATCACGGCCGCGCTGCCGCGCACCCGCGTGATGGTGCTGACCACCTTCGACCGCGACGACCTGGTGTTCGACGCGGTGCGCGCCGGCGCGCAGGCCTACCTGCTCAAGGACGCCTCGGAGGACGAGGTGCTGGACACGGTGCGCGCGGTGCATCGCGGCGAGTCGCGCATGACGCCGCAGATCGCGCGCAAGGTGATGGACCAGTTCCGGCTGCTGGCCAACCACGTGGCGCAGGACGTGGCGGCGGAAGACCCGCCGGCCTCCGCCGAGCCCGAGTCGGCCGAAGCGCAGGAGGCGCCCGACCCGCTGACCGAGCGCGAGGCCGTGGTGCTCGACCTGATCGCCAAGGGCCAGAGCAACCGTCAGATCGCGGCGGCGCTGAACCTGGCCGAAGGCACGGTGAAGAACCACGCGAGCCGCATCATGCAGAAGCTTCACGCGAACACGCGCACCGAACTGGCGGTGCTCGTGCTCGCGCGAAGAAAACAGCCCTGAGAAAAAAAGACGCCGGGTCGTGCCCGGCGTCGTTCATCCGCTCATTCGCTGAAGCGGGTCATTCGCTCAATCCGAAGCGTCCATGCTTGCCCGCGGGATTCGCGGACGAGGCCTCGACGTGCGCCTTGAGCATCGGCCGCAGCGCCACGATGGCCAGGAAGGCTGCGAACAGGTCCAGCCCCGCCACGGTGTAGAGCACGGTCGACCAGGTGCCGGTGGCTTCCATCATCAGGTTGCCGATGGGCACGAACAGCGCGCCGATGCCCTTGGCGCAGTACAGCACGCCGTAGATCTTGCCGATGTGCTTGGTGCCGAAGGCGTCGCCGGCCAGCGCGGAGAACAGCGAATAGACCTCGCCCCAGGCCAGGAACACCACGCCCGACAGGATCAGGAAGGCCCACGGGTTGTGGCCGAAGTAGCCCAGCGCGATGATGCCGATGCCCTCGAGCGTGAAGGCGATCACCATGGTCTTCTCGCGGCCGATGTGGTCGGAGATCCAGCCGAACAGGGGGCGCGAGATGCCGTTCATCACTCGGTCGAGCATCAGCGCCAGCGGCAGCGCGGCCATGACGAAGAAGTAGAGGTCGACCTTGAACTCCTTCACGCCCAGGTCCTGCGCGATCACGCCCAGTTGCGCCACGGCCATCATGCCGCCGGTGACCACGCACGAGAACATGAGCAGCATCAGCCAGAACAGGCGGGTGTTGAGCGCCTCCTTCAGCGTGTAGTCGCGGCGGCTCTGGGTGAGCTTGGCCGAGGCGCGGATCTCGTGCGCCTTCGGGGCCCGCAGGAACCACGCGGCCAGGAAGGCCAGCGAACCCTGCATCACGCCGAAGAAGAAGAAGGCTTCCTGGAATCCCGACGACTCGATCATCGCGGCGATCGGCAGGATGGTCGCGGCCGAGCCGGCGCCGTAGCCGCCGGCCGTCAGGCCCACGGCCAGGCCGCGGCGGTCGGGGAACCACTTGAGTGCGTTGTTGATGCAGGTGGCGTAGATCGATCCCACGCCGATGCCGCCGACGGCCGCGCCGATGTAGAAGCCCAGCAGCGTGGTCGCCTGCGAGTTGATGACCCAGGCCGCGCCGATGAAGACCGCGCCGAATGCCACGATCAGCCGTGGCCCGAACTTGTCGATGAAGTAGCCCTCGATCGGCGCCAGCCAGGTCTGGACCAGCACGAAGATGGTGAAGGCGATCTGGATCGAGGCGCGTTCCCAGCCGAAGGACTTCTGGATCTCGGGCACGAACAGCGTCCACGCGTACTGGATGTTCGCGGTCGCGATCATGCAGACGATGCCGACGACCAGCTGCGTCCAGCGGCTGGCGTACCAGCGTACCGGGACGCCGGCCGAGGCGCCGACGGCCGGCGAGAGGGATGTGGGGGTGCTCATTGTCGAATGTCTCCTTGGCAGGTCGCGCCGATCGCGTCGCGGCGCTGTCGAACTGGGTGGATGTGGCGCATCTCTCGACACGCTGCGCGATGGACGCAACTGTCGTCTCGAAAATAACTGCTCGCGCCTGCCGGAAGTCACGCCGCGACCCGAGGAAAACCCCGAGATGTCAGGGTAAGTGCCCATACCGAAAGTCATGGGCTGACGCGCCGCGGGTCCTTTGCGACAATGCGCCGCCCATGACCGCGCGCCCCCCTTCCGCCTCGCCGGCCTCGACCCCTCGATGAGCCTGCTGCAGCGCATCGACCCCCGGCGCAGCCTCGCCGCCGCGATCGGCTGGCTGATGATCGCGCTGGCCATCTGCCTGGCGCTGGCGGCCAATCTCTGGCTGCGCAGCTTCGTGCGCTCGACCCTGCTCGAGGTGCACTCGCAGCGGCTGGAGACGGCCGGCGAGCACGTCAGCGCCGAGCTCGATACCGCGATGCTGTTGCGCCTGCAGTCGGTGAGCGTGGTGGCCTCGATCCTGTCGCAGGACGTGCAGGGCGACGATGCCGCGTGGCGGCAGCGCTCGCTCGAAGCGGTGCACCGTGGCGTGCCGGACCTGATATGGCTGGCGCTGACCGATGCGGACGGCTTCATCGTCGCCGCCACCGACAGCCAGGTGGTGGGCCAGAACGTCAACCAGCATGCGTGGATCTCGCAGGGGCTGGCCGACGCGTGGATCGAGGAGGGCCGCTCGCCGGGCGAGCATTTCCTCAAGCTCAGCGCGCCGGTGAGCAATGCCGATGGCGCCATCGTCGGCGTGGTCGCGGCGCAGCTCAGTTGGCAGTGGGTGGACCACACGGTGTCCGGCATCAAGGCCTCGCCGGGCGAGTGGCTGCTGATCGACCGCGACGGCATGGTGCGCCACGGCCCGGCGGCCCTGCTCGGCACGCGCTGGCGCGAGACCGGCGACCTGGCCGCGCCCTTCGACCCGACGGTCGCGGGCCTGGGCACCGATGGCGCCGACCTGCCGGCGCGCATCCGGGTGCGGCGGCTGGTCGACAACAAGCCCTTCCTGGTGGCGGCGCCGCGCACCGAGCGCGACGGCACCTTGCGGCGCCTGGGCTGGCGCGTGGTGGTGGTGGAACCGGTGGCGTCGCTGGCTTCGTTCGCGACCGCCATCGAATGGCGCATCACGCTGGTGCTCAGCATGCTGGGCCTGTGCGCCGCGGTGGTCGGCGTGGCGATGACGCACCGCCTGACCCATCGCGTGAGCGCGATCGCGAGCTCGGCCGATGCGGTGCTCGCCGGCAGCGCCTCGCGCATCGAGGTGCCCGAGGGCGCCGACGAGGCGGCGCGCCTGGGCACCGCGCTCGACCGGCTGCTCGACACCCTGCAGCGCGAGCGCGACGAACTGCGCCTGCTCAACGCGGAACTCGACGAGCGCGTGCGCCAGCGCACCATGGAGATCAGCCGGCTGGCGCAGGAGTCGCGCGAGTCCGCCGTGATGCGCGAGCGCCTGCGCATGGCGCGCGACCTGCACGACACGCTGGCGCATTCGATGATGGCCATGCTCACCGAGATCCGCGTGCTCAAGCACATCGCGACCGCGCAGCCGCAGCAGCTGCCCGACGAGCTGATGCGTGCCGAACAGGCCGCGCGCGAGGGCCTGGACGAGGCGCGCCGCGCCATCGACCAACTGCGCAGCAACCCGGTGCGCGACATCGGGCTGGGCGCGGCGCTGACCGAGCTGGCCAGGGGCACCAGCGAGCGCACGGGCATCGCCGTGGACTGCGAGCTCGCGCCCGGGCTGCCGGCGCTGGCCGCCGAGCCCGCGGAAACGGTCTACCGCATGTGCGAGGAGCTGCTGCGCAATGTCGAGCGGCACGCGGGCGCGCGGCATCTGGGCCTGCGCCTGCGGCGTGCCGACCCCGGCGTTCTGCACCTGGAGATCGCGGACGATGGCGTGGGCTTCGACAGCCGGGCCATCGCGCCCGGGCACTACGGGCTGGTCGGCTTGCGCGAGCAGGCCGAGGCGATGGGTGTGCGGCTGGACATCGACAGCCGGCCCGGGCAGGGCACGCGCGTGAGCCTGCGCTGGGCCGCGCCCGGCTACGCGCCGATCGTCTGAGCGTCGGCCCGCGGCATCGACGATCGCGCCTGCGCCATCTGCCGCGCCGCGATGTAGCCGAAGGTCATCGCCGGCCCGATGCTGCTGCCACCGCCCGGATAGCGTCCGCGCATGATGGAGTTCATGTCGAGCCCGGCCGCGTAGAGCCCCTCGATCGGTACGCCCCGTGGCGTCAGCACCCGGGCCTCGGCATCGGTCTCGAGGCCGCCCACCGTGCTGAGATCGCCCGGATGCAGCGCGAGCGCGTAGTAGGGCCCGTCGCCGATCGGCGCCACGCCCGGATTGGGCGCATGCGTCTGGTCGCCGCGAAAGCGCGAGTGCGCGTCGGCGCCCTTGCCGAACTCCGGGTCCTCGCCGCGCGCCGCGCCTTCGTTGAAGCGCCGCACCGTGGCCTCGAGTTCGCCCGGATCGATCTGGAGCCGCCCGGCCAGCTGCGTCAGCGTCGGCGCCTCGACCAGGTAGCCGGCCTCGATCAGCGAGCGCGCGCTGAAGGGCGCGGGCCGCGCGAGGCCCAGCCCGTAGCGGCGAAGGAAGTCGCGATTGGCGATCAGGTGCGCCGTGGTGATGCCCCGCCGGTGCATCGTGCCCACGAAGGTCTGGTACGACCCGCCCTCGTTGACGAAGCGCCGCCCATCGGGCCCCACGGCGATGCAGCCGGGCATGGCGCGGTCGATGAAGATGTGCGGATACCTGACGATGCCGCCGTCGGGCTTGCGCAGCACCGACACCGGCGTCCAGATGCAGTCGCCCGCATGGGCCGGGTCGTGCAGGCCGCCGGCCGCCACGCCGAGGCGCACGCCGTCGCCGACGTTGCCCTCGGGCTGCAGCGAATGGTGGTGCTCGGCGAACGGAATGTGCTTGCGGCGCATCGCCTCGCTCGCGCCATAGCCGCCGGTGGCCAGCAGCACGCCGCGCCGCGCGAGCACCTGCATGCGGCGGCCCTCGCGCTCGATCTCCACGCCGGTCACGCGGCCGTCCTCCATGGCCAGTTCGAGCGCGGGCGTGTTCTTCCACAAAGTCACGCCGGCCTGGATCGCCGAATGAAACAGCCGCGCGGCCAGCGCGTTGCCGTTGACGATGCGCGTGCCGCGCCCGTAGCGCAGCCGGTCGGCGACGAAGCGCCGCATCACGCGTGCGGTGTGGCGAAACCCGGCCCAGGTCTTGAGCGCATGGCGCATCGGGTGGATGTCTGCGCCCTCGATCTGCATGCTGCCGAACAGCATGAGCTGCGGCAGCGGCATGCGCAGGTCGGCCAGGCGGTGGCCGAGCAGCCGGCCGTCGAAGGCCTGGGTCAGCAGCGAGCGGCTGCGCGCGGCGCCCGGCAGGTCCGATTCGTAGTCGGGCAGCGGAAAGGGCTTGAAGCGCACCTCGGAGTGCCGCTCCATGAAGGCCAGCATCTCGGGCGCGTGGTCGAGGTAGCTCGCGACGAGGTCGTCGCGGTAGGCCTCGCCGAGCACGGCACGCAGGTAGGTCTCGGCGGCCGCGCGCGAATCGTCGAGGCCGATCTGCTTCATCACGTGGTTGCACGGAATCCACGGCGCGCCGCCCGAGTAGGCGGTGGTGCCGCCGAACAGCGCGGTCTTCTCGACCACCAGCACCTCCAGGCCCAGCTGGCGCGCGGTGATGGCGGCGGTGAGCCCGGCCGCGCCGCTGCCGATGATGACGACGTCGGTTTCGATCATGGGGAACCTCCGGGAAACGATGGGAAGAATGAAGATCAGTCGATGGCGAGCACGACGTTGCCCAGCACCTCGCCGCGCTCGACCAGCTCGTGCGCGCGCACGATCTCCTCGAGCGGCAGCAACTGGCCGATGGTGTGCAGCAGCAGGTCGTCCTCGAGCAGCGGCAGCAGTTCGCGCAGGCAGGCCTCGCGCTCGCTGGGTGCGATCTCGTAGATGGTGAAGAAGCGCAGTTCGGCGCTCCTCTGCATCAGCACCACGGCCGGCAGCACGGCGTCCATGCCGGTCGTGCCGTAGACCACGACGCGCGCGCCGGGCTTCAGCAGCTTTGGGTAACGCGCCGCGTTGTTCGCGAGGTCGACCTCGATCACGCGGTCCACGCCCGCGCCGCCCGTGAGGGCCTGCACGCTGTCGCCGAGGTCCTGCTCGCGGTAGTCCACGACATGGTCGGCACCGGCCGCGACCGCGTGCGCGGCCTTGCGCGCCGAACTCACGCTGGCGATGACCTCCGCGCCGCGCAGCTTCGCGAACTGGATCGCATAGTGGCCCACCGACCCGGCGCCGCCCGCCACCAGCACGCGCTGGCCGGGTCCGCATTCGGACAGGCGCACCGCATGCAGCGCGGTGAAGGCGGGAATGCCGAGGCAGGCGCCCTCGGCGAAGCCCAGCGCGGCCGGCAGCGGCACGGCCTGCGCGGACGGCAGCGCGACGTAGTCGGCCGCGGTGCCGAAGGCGCGCCGCCACTGGGCGTTCCAGGTCCACACGCGTTCGCCGATGCGCGCGGCGGGCACGCCATCGCCCACCGCATCGATCACGCCGGCGCCGTCGCTGTGCGGAACGATCAGCGGCGCCACCAGCGCGCGACCGCCGCCGCCGCGCCGCATCTTCCAGTCGGAGGGGTTCACGCCCGAGCTGCCAAGCCGCACCCGCACTTCGCCCGGGCCGGGCTCGGGCCGCGGCTGCTCGCCGATGCGGATCACCTCGGCCGCTTCGCCCTGCCGCGTGTAGAAGGCGGCGCGCATCGAGCTCATGCTTCGCTGCCCGCGACGACGCCGCGCCGCTTGAGCTCGGCGATCTGCGCGGGCGTGAGGCCGATCTCGGCGAGCACCGCGTCGGTGTCCTGTCCGAGGCGTGGCGCGTTGCGCCGCTGCGCACCGGGCGTGCGCGAGAGCTTGGGCACGATGCCCGGCACCTGCAGCGCATCGCCGTCGCCCATGGCGATGGTCTGCAGCATGCCGCGCGCGAGGTAGTGCGGATCGGCCGCGATGTCGGCCACCGAGTAGATGCGACCGGCCGGCACCGAGGCCGCGTCGAGCCGCGCGAGCACCTCGGCCACGTCGCGTTGCGCGGTCCAGGCGCCGATGGCGGCATCGAGTTCGGCCACGCGCGCCACGCGGCCGGCGTTGTCGGCCAGCGCCGGATCGGCCGCGAGATCGGGTCGCTCGATCGTCGCCATGAGCCGGCGGAAGATGCTGTCGCCGTTGCCCGCGATCAGCGCATAGCCGCCGTCCCCGCAGAGGTAGGCATTGCTCGGCGCGATGCCGGGCAGGGCGCTGCCGGCCGCGCCGCGCACCGCGCCGAAGGCGCTGTACTCGGGCAGCAGGCTCTCCATGCAGTTGAACACCGCCTCGTAGAGCGCCACGTCGATCACCTGGCCGCGGCCCGAGCGCTGGCGCTCCTGCAGCGCCATCAGGATGCCGATCACGCCATGCAGCGCGGCCAGCGTGTCGCCCAGCGAGATGCCCACGCGCACCGGCACCCGGCCGGGTTCGGCCGTGAGATGGCGCAGCCCGCCCATGGCCTCGGCCACCACGCCGAAGCCGGGACGGTCGCGGTAGGGGCCGGTCTGGCCGTAGCCGCTCACGCGCAGCACGATCAGGCGCGGGTTGGCCTCGAGCAGCGCCTCGGGACCGAGCCCCCAGCCCTCGAGCGCGCCGGGGCGGAAGTTCTCGATCAGCACGTCCGACTCGGCGGCGAGCCGGCGCACGATGGCCTGCGCCTCGCTGTCCCGCAGATCGAGCGCGATCGAACGCTTGTTGCGCGACTGCACCTGCCACCAGACCGAGGTGCCGTCCTTCAGCAGCCGCCACTTGCGCAGCGGATCGCCGGCGCCGGGCGGCTCGATCTTGACGACCTCGGCGCCGAAGTCGCCGAGCGTCTTGGCGGCGAAGGGGCCCGCGATCAGCTGGCCCATCTCGAGCACCTTCAGGCCCGCGAGCGGACCGCGCGCTTCGCTGCCCGCCGTCATGCCGGCACGATGCGCATCGGCAGCCGGTCGAGCGTGCGCATCTGGTTGATCGGCCGGTAGCTTGCCGGCGCCGTGAGTTCCATGCGCGCCACGCGGCGGCTCAGCGCGCCGATCAGCGCTTCCGATTCCTGGCGCGCGAGCATCTGGCCGATGCAGGCATGGATGCCGTTGCCCAGCGCCACGTGGCTGCCCGCGAGCGCGGGGCGGTCGACGTCGAAGCGCTCGGGCTCGGGGAACTGGCGCGGGTCGCGGTTGGCCGCGCCCATGAACACGCCGATCTTGGTGTCGGGGGCCAGGCGCACGCCCGAGAGCTCGGTCTCGCCGCGCGTGGTGCGGTAGGTGACCTGGAACGGCGTCTCGTGCCGGATGCCTTCCTCGAACGCGGCCTTGACCTTGGCCGGCTCGGCGCGCACGCGCTCCCACTGCGCCGGGTTCTTCGCGAGCTGGTGCAGCGTGAAGCCGATGCCGGCGATGGTCGAGTCGGTGCCGCCGCCCACGAAGCTGCGCACCACGTTCGAGGCGATGCCTTCGTCGAGCTCGCCCGCGTCCTCGGCGCGGAACAGCAGCTCGGCGATCGAGTCGGGAATCACGCCCTGGCGCGACACGCTCTCCTCGAACCATGCGAGGTAGGGCTGCGCGGCCTGCATCGCGCGCTCGTAGAGCGCGTTGCGCGGCCCGCTCTGGTTGAAGCGCATCTCGCCGATGGCCAGGGTCTCGGTGCGTGGCAGGCGCACGCCCACCGCGGCCGGAAAGGCCTCGAGCACGAAGCGCTCGGCGCAGTCTTCCACGCCGTCGAACTCGCGCTGCTCCAGCAGCCGATCGACCAGGGCCTCGGCCTTGCGATCGAAGCCTTCCTTCCAGCGCCGGATCACCAGCGGCGACAGCAGGCGCTTGACCACCGAGCGGATCTTCGTGTGATCGGGCGGGTCGGCCTCGAGCAGCCGGCTCGGGATGCGGAACTCGCCGGGCTTGCGGATGTCCTGGATGCCGATGCCGCCCGCGTTGGTGAAGCGCGCATGGTCGGCCAGCACCGTCTTCGCCTCGGCATGGCGGCCCACGGCATAGATGCCGTGCGGCGCGATGTAGGCCACGGGACCGGCTTCGCGCAGCGCTTCGTGGAACGGATAGGGATCGAGCAGCACCTCGATCGCGTACGGGTCGATGTCCAGCACGGGCGCGTCGCGCAGCGCGACGGGTTCGGCGGTGGTGGTCATGCAGGGGCTCCTGGCGTGGGGGAATGCATCGAGTCTCGATGCGCTCCCGCCGCTCGTCAGTCCCCTTGACGGGGACGGCGCGGGCCTGTCGAGAGACTGCGTCCCCGGCAAGGGGACAGACGCCGCGCGCTCCGCTTGATGTACTCGCGCCGGCTCGAAGAACGACCATCCCCCGGAACCAGGAGACACACACATGCGCGCTTCCCTGCTAGCCCTCGTGGCCTGCACCGCCTTCGCGACCGCGGCGACGGCACAGGCCCAGAAAACCTATGGCCCCGGCGCCAGCGACACCGAGATCAAGCTCGGCCAGACCGTGGCCTACAGCGGCCCCGGCTCGGCCTATTCGATGGTGGGCCGCATGTCGGTGGCCTACTTCAAGATGCTCAACGAGACCAGGGGCGGGGTCAACGGGCGCAAGATCAACCTGCTGTCGGTCGACGATGCCTACAGCCCGCCCAAGACCGTGGAGGGCACGCGCAAGCTGGTCGAGTCCGACCAGGTCCTGGCGCTGGTCAACTCCATGGGCACGGCCTCGCAGACCTCGGTGCAGAAGTACCTCAACGGCAAGAAGGTGCCGCAGGTGTTCTTCTATGCCTCGAGCCCGAACCTGCATGACTCCGCCACCACGCCGTGGACCGTGCCCTTCTCCTTTGCCTACGACATCGAGGGTTCGATCTACGGCAAGTACCTCGCCGAGTCCAAGCCCAACGCGAAGATCGGCGTGCTCTACCAGAACGACGACGTGGGCAAGTCCTACATGCGCGGTTTCCGCAAGGCGCTCGGCTCGAAGCAGTCGAACATCGTGAAGGAGGTGAGCCAGGAGATGAGCGACCCGACCGTCGACTCGCAGATCCTGCAGCTGCAGGCCTCGGGCGCCGAGGTGCTGGTGGCCTTCACCTCGAACAAGGCGCAGGCGCAGGCGATCCGCAAGACGGCGGCGATCGGCTGGAAGCCGTTCTACATCGTGCCCTACGTGTCGAGCTCGATCAGCGGCGTGCTGACCCCGGCCGGCCTCGACAACTCGGTGGGGCTGGTGTCGAGCTACTGGTTCAAGACGCCGTCGGACCCGACCTGGAACAACGACAAGGCGATGCAGGAGTACCTGGCCTTCTTCAAGAAGTACCTGCCCAACGACGATCCGGGCGACACCACCTCGGTCTACACCTACATGGGCGCGCAGCTCACGGCGCTGGTGCTCGAGCGCTGCGGCGACAACCTCACGCGCGAGAACTTCCTCAAGCAGGTGCAGGGGCTCAAGGACATCGAACTGGGCATGCTGCTGCCCGGCATGAAGATCAACTTCCGCGCCGACGACTACTACCCGATCCGGCAGGCGCGGCTGGCGCAGTTCGATGGCAAGTCATGGAAGCCGATGACGGAGCTCATCACGATCGAGCGCTGAACGCGCGCGGCTCGCGCGGCCCGCGACCTCGGGCATGACGAAGGTCATGCCGGGGCTTGCTTGGCGAAGGGCACGCCAGCCTCTACGATGAGGCCCCCTTTTCCCGCGGGCCCGCCGCCATGTCCACCTCCGCCCGAGCCGCCGTCCTGCTGGTCGACGACCACGCGCTGGTGCGCCTGGGCTTTCGCGCGCTGACGCAGGCGCACGGCGCCTACACCGGCGAGGGCATGGAGGCGCTGGAAGCCAACACGCTGGCAGAGGCGATGGCGCTCTACGAGCGGCACCGCGGCGCCATCGGCCTGGTGCTGCTCGACCTCGCGCTGCCCGACACGCAGGGCCTGTCGGGCCTGGCCGAGTTTCGGGCCCGTTTCCCGGACGCCACCATCGCCATGCTCTCGGGCAGCCGGCAACCGGCGCAAGTGCAGGCGGCGCTCGCGATGGGCGCGGTGGCGTGGCTGCAGAAGGGCGGCGACTTGCAGGAGCTCGCGCACTTCCTGCGCCGCTGGCGCGAGGACGGCGTGCCGCCGCTGGCCGACGCGGCCGATGCAGCTGATCCCGCCACGGCGCGGGGGCAGGCCCTCGGGCTGCGCCAGCAGCAGGTGCTGAGGCACGTGCTCGAGGGCATGTCGAACCGCGAGATCGCCGAAGCGATGTCGCTCGGCGAGGGCACGGTGAAGAACCACGTCACCAGCCTGCTGCTGCGCTTCGGCATGCGCTCGCGCTCGCAGCTCATCAGCCGTCTCGGCGCGCAGGGCTGAGCGGTGGGCGGCGACGGACTGGACACGCTCGGGCTGCCCGCCGCCGATCCGGCGCGGCAGGCCCGCGTCGAGGCGCGCGTGCGCGAGCGGCAGGCCGACCAGGTGTTGGCCTACCTGCGGCGCCTGCCCTATTCCTATGCGGGCTTCGTGCTGGTGGCGGTGATCGGCTACCGCCACGGGCTGCGGCTGTCGCTGCCATGCTGGCTCGCTGCGCTGGCTGTCGTCACCTTCCTGCGCTGCCGCCAGGGGCGCCGGATCGAGCGCCTGGGCCCTTCCGCGCGCGCCGCGGCGCTGCCGGTGCTGCTGCGCGGCTTCCTCGCGGGCGGGCTGCTCAATGGCGCGATCCTGCCCTTCGTGTTCATGGCGCCGGGCGACGACTTCGCGCCGCTGGCGGTCTCGGCGATCCTGATCCTGGTGCTCTCGGTGGGCGCCGACGGGGTGGCCGGTTCCACGCGTGCCTTCGCGAGCCTCTCGCTGCCGCCCACGCTGCTGATGTCGCTGGGCTGGTTCCTGCGCGGCACGCCGATCGACGTGCTGATCGGCTTCGGTCCCTGGCTTGCCTACTTCCTGCTGCTGGCCGGCGTGCGCGACCGCGCGCGCACCCTGCATGCGCTGATGGAGATGGTCGACGCCAACCTGCACCTGTCGAACGTGGCGCGCGAGGAGCGCGACCGCGCGCGCGAACTGAGCGCCGCCAAGACGCGCTTCCTCGCGGCCGCCAGCCACGACCTGCGCCAGCCGCTGCATGCCATCAGCCTGTTCGGCGCCGCGCTCGAGCACGAACTGGGCGGCCATCCCGCGCAGGCCAATGCGCGCCGGCTGATGGGCGCGGTGCGCACGCTCGATAGCTCGCTCGACGCGATGCTCGACATCTCGCAGCTCGACGCGGGCGTGGTCCGCACCGAGCTGCGGCCCTTGCCGCTGCAGGGCCTGCTCGAGCGCGTGTTCGACCTGTTCGAGCCGCGCGCCAACCAGCGCGAGCTGGAGCTGCGCGTGCGCTCCAGCCCGCTGTGGGTGCGCAGCGATGCGCAGCTGCTGCAGCGCCTGCTGGGCAACCTGGTGGACAACGCGCTCAAGTACACCGAGCGCGGCGGCGTGGTGGTGCGCGCCCGGCCGCGCGGCGACGCGGTATGGCTCGAGGTGCGCGACACCGGCATCGGCATCGCCGAGCAGCATCGCGCGCGCGTGTTCGACGAGTTCTACCAGGCCGGCAATGTCGGGCGCGACCGCTCGCGCGGCCTCGGCGTCGGGCTGTCGATCGTTCAGCGCATCGCGGCGCTGCTCGCGCATCCGCTGGTGCTGCGCACGCGCGAGGGGCGTGGCACCTGCTTCCGGCTGGTGCTGCCCGCGGCCGAGGCGCCGCCGATGAAGGCGAGCGCCGCGGCGGCCGCGCAGTCCTGGCAGACCGTGTTGCCGCCGCTGGGCCAGGGCGAACTCGCGCGGCGCGTGCTGGTGCTCGACGACGATGCCGACGCGCGCGCGGCGATGGTCGAGGTGCTGCGCGCGTTCGGCGTGCAGGCCGCGAGCGTGGACACCGAGGCGGCCGCCCTGGCGGCGCTGCGCGAGGCGCGGGGGGAGGGCGGCGCGCCGTTCGAGGCCGCGCTGTGCGACTGGCGGCTGCGCGACGGCGAGGATGGCCTCGCGGCCGCGCAGCGCTTGCGCGCGGCCGGCGGCGGCCTGCACGTGCTGATGGTCACGGGCGAAACCGACCCGCTGCGGCTGCAGGCGCTGCAGGCCAGCGGGCTGCCGGTGCTGTTCAAGCCGGTGGAGGCCCGGCATCTGGTGTCGGCGCTGGTGATCGATCGCGCCAGCGGTCGGTCCGCGGCGGTGGCCTCTGCCTGAAGGCATAGGCCGCCGCCACATGACCTTCTTCACTCACTGCCTGGCGCGGCTTGCTTCTAACTTCTGCGGGTGGCGCCTTCGGGCGCGGTCCACCCATTGCACGAGGAGAAGCCCATGCATCCCATCCTGCCGGCACGCAGATCGCGGCGCGGCGTCGCCCGTTTCGCCACCGCGCTCGGCCTCGCCTTGCTGCTCGCGGCCTGCGGTGGGGGCGGCGGTGGTGGTGGTGGCGTCGGCCTGCCGGTGGTCCCGCCGGCGCCGGCCCCGGCCGAAGGCAGCGCCACGCTCGGCGCCGAGGGCGGCGTGGTCGAAGGCCCCGACGGCGTGCGCGTCACCGTGCCGCCCGGCGCCTTGCGCGAGCGCGTCACCTTGCGCATTGCGCGCGACGGCAGCGGCGCGCCCGGCGTACCGGCCGAGGCGCAGCGGCTGTCGGCCGTTTATGCCTTCACGCCGCACGGGCAGCAGTTCGACCTGCCGGTGGAGATCCGGCTGCCGATCGATGCATCGGGCCTGCCCGCGGACCGCAGCCCGCCCGTGCTGCTGAGCCAGCCCGGCGAGCCGTGGATCGGCCTGCCGGTCGACGAGGTGAAGCGGGACGGCAACGCGGTGCGATTCCTCAGCACGCATTTCTCGTGGGGCCTGGCGGCCTGCGAATACAAGTGCACCGACGGCCAGCCGTGGTTCGGCGGCGCGCTGCTCGGCAGCTACACGCTGCTGCCCGCGCAGGCCGTGCCGGGCCAGCCGCAGTACAAGCTGATCGACCAGGCGGGCACGCGCATCGCGCGCCTGCAGGTGAACGCCATCGCCTACCAGCCCGGCACCAACCGCATCTGGTGCGAAGGCCCGATCACGCTGCGGCTGATGCGCCACGATGGCCGCGGCACGCGCAGCTTCATCGCCAGCCGCGTGTTGGCCGGTCCGGGCAGCGTCGACGTGCCGGTGGCCTTCGACCACGGCTTCAACGGCACCGGCGGCCTGTACGTGGACTGGAGCTGCACGCACCGCAGCGGCTATCCGCCCAACGTGGCCTTCGTCTACGACGGCTGGCCCCATCCCTTCGGCGTGGCCGCCGTGACGGTGGCGATTCCGGTGCCGGTGGCGGCACCGGTCATCACGCGCCAGCCCGCGGATGCAACGGCGGGCGCCGGCCAGGCGGCGAGCTTCAGCGTGGCGGCGACGGCGCCCGACAGCCTGTTCGTGCAGTGGCAGCGCAGCGACGACGCGGGCGCGAGCTGGCGCAACGTCGGCACCGGCACCAGCTTCTCGGTGGCGAATGTGCAGGCGGCCGACCATGGTGCGCTGATCAGGGCCCGGGTCTGCAACGCGCGCGGCCTCACGCTGAACTGCATCGATTCGGACGTGGTGCGGCTCGACTACACCGGGCCGATCGCGCCGGCCATCGTGCAGGCGCCGCATGACCTGTCGGTGGTCGCGGGGCAGACAGCCTCGTTCACCGTCACCGCCAGCGGCCGGCCCGCGCCGACCCTCGCGTGGTTCCGCGTGGAGGCGAGCGGCGACCAACAGGTGGGCACCGGCGCGACCTACACCACGCCGGCCACGCAGCTGTCCGACGATGGCGCGCGCTTCTACGCGGTGGCGACCAACAGCGGCGGGCGCGCGGTGTCGAGCGAGGCCGTGCTGCGCGTGGCCTCGGCCGCGCAGGCACCCACGGTGGGTGCGATCTCGGCAACGCCGGGGCTGTCGATCGTCGCCTGCGCCAGCGTGACCCTGAGCGCTACCGCGAGCGGCACCGCGCCGCTCCAGCACCGGTGGCGCCGCAACGGCACGCCGCTGGCCGACGGCGCGCAGGCCGCCAGCTGCAACGGCACCCCGGCCACCGTGAGCGGCGCGGGCAGCGCAACGCTGGTGCTCGGCAACGTGCCGGCGGCCTGGAGCGGCAGCAGCCTCGACCTCGCTGTGAGCAACAGCGCGGGCAATGCCAACGCCGCGGCCGTCACGCTCACCGTGATCGCGCCGCCGAGCGGCCAGGGCTGGAGCCCGGGCGCGACGATTCGCGCGCCCTTCGATGCCGCGCCGTGGAACTACGGCGATGCCGCCCTGCAGGGCTACGGCAACGGCGATGCCTGGGCCCTGCTGAGCGACGGCGGCCGCAACGTCTGGGCCACGCGCTACCGCGCGGCGTCCGGCGCCTGGGATCCGGCCGAGCCGATCGCGGCGGTCGCCGAGGCCGCGCAGGCGGCGCCCGTGGGCATCGCCACCGACGACCAGGGCCGTGCCGTGGCCGTCTGGGTCGAGATCATCAACGGCATGCCGCGCCTGTGGATGCGCCATCACGGCGGCACGGCCTGGAGCGCCGCGCGGCGGCTCGACGACGGCGCCGATCTCGGCGAGAGCGTACGCATGGGCCTGTTCCCCTGGCAGCAGGCGCGCGTGCAGCGCTCGGGCGGCCAGGCGCTGATCGCATGGTCCAGCACGCACGACAGCCTGGGCAGCACGGTGCGGGTGCGCCGGCTGCGGCTGTCCGATGGTTTGCTCGAAGCGGCGAGCACGCTCGGCAGCTCGATCGCGTCGCTCGAGCGCGATACCTATCGCATGCCGCTGCAGCTCGCGGTGAACTCGCGCGGCGACGCGATGGCCTTCTGGCATCACCTCGACGGCACGGTGCGCGCCGCGCGCTATGCGTTGTCCACCGAGCAATGGACGCTCTGGTCCGGTCCCGGGCCCAATGCAGCCGACTACCCCGCGTTCGCGCTCGACGGCACGGGCCGCGCCTGGCAGGCCGTGCCCGTGGACAGCAACAGCCAGGGACAGGAGATCGACGTCTACAGCCTCGGCCCGGCCGATACGCGCTGGACGCCGCACGGTTTCGTCACGGCCGGCCGCCTCGGGGCCTACGTCGCGCCGAAGCTGGTGGCCGACGATGCCGGCAACGCGATCCTCGCGTGGCCCTGCGGCACCTGCGTGGGCGCCAACCTGCCGATGAACAACGCGCCGATCCACGGCAGCCGCTTCTCGGCAGCGACCCAGGCCTGGAGCGCGCCGCAGCAGCTGGACCCGCGCGCCGCGGGCAGCAACGGCTTCGTCGACATGAGCAGCTTCGACCTGCGCATGAACGCGCGCGGCGATGCGCTGCTGACCTGGGCCTATACCGAGAACGTGCTGGGCAACGGCACGGGCGTGGGCCTCAGGATCCATGCGCGGCAGTTCCGGCACGACACGCTCGCGTGGGGCGCGGTCACGCAGATCGCTGCCTCGAACGTCGGCGAGCACTTCGCGCCGATCGCCTGGCTGGCGCCCGATTCACCGCGTGCCATGCTGCTGTGGTCGCATGCGCCGGGGGCGCAGGGCACGCAGGCCGGCTGGTCCGTCTACCTGCCTTGATTGAACGCGGGGCGCGCGGCTCAGGGCCGCGGCTGGCGCTCGATGCTGAGTTCGCGCCGGCAGCTCATGTCGGCCATGCGGATCGCCTGCGGCGCGCTGTCCATCGAGCGGCCCGTGGGCTCGAGCGCGCCCCACTGGTTGCGCGCGAGCTCCACGCCATAGCGCATCTCCCAGCGCTTGCCGATGATCCGCTCCATGCAGTGCTCCGCATCCGCATAGCGTTCGGCCATCTCCATCGCGTCGGCGGGTTCGGCCCGCACGGCGGCGGTGGCAAGCAGCGAACACAGGAGGAGGGCGGAGCGTGCGGGGAAGCGAAGGAGCATGGTGGATGCGAAAGAGGGGATTGAAGGAAAGTCGCGGATTTTAACGACCGGCCCGCGCACGATGCCGGCTGTTACAAGACGGCGGCCCGCGGCCTCAGTCGCGCAGGCTGCTCGCCAGCCGCACCACCTCGGCCAGGGTCGCGAGCTGCCCCGCGTGCTCGGTCGCGAGCCGCGCGAGCTTCTTGCGGCCCGCGGGCAGCAGGTGCACCTCCACCTGGCGCCGGTCGACGGCGCTGGGCTTGCGCACGACCAGGCCCGCTTCCTCGCAGCGCGACACCAGCGCCACCACGCCGTGCGGCTGCGCCTGCAGGCGCTCCGCCAGCTCGCCGATCGAGGCCCAGTCGCGGCCCGGAAAGCCCTGCGTGTGCAGCAGCAGCTGGTATTGCAGCGCGGTGATGCCTTCCTCGCGCGCGGCGTCCTCGCTGAAGCGCAGGAAGCTGCGCAGCGTGTAGCGGAAATCGGAGAGGGCTTCGAAGCGCTGCTTCTGGAGCGGGCTGGAGGAAGTCGGCATGGGCGGGATCGGCAAAGGAGACCGCAATGTATCAGCCGTTGCGCGGGCCCAGAGGGTAATCACTCATGCTGTGACATAAAACATGTCATAGCATGATGAAACTGATCGGAAGCTGACCGCGAGGCGGCGACCGGTTCTTCCGCGCGAACGCCCCGGCGTCCGTTGTCGACAACACCCCCGCTTCGCCCCGCCCGCGTCCTTCGGCGCGGAAGGTCGCGGCGTTCCCTCCTCCTCATCCATGAAGATCAAGAGCCAGAAGGACTTTCTGTCTGGAATCATGTTCATCTGCGTCGGCGCGGCCTTCGCGATCGGTGCCACCAACTACACCATCGGCAGCGGGGCGCGCATGGGCCCGGGTTACTTCCCGCTCGTGCTGGGGATCCTGCTGGCGATCGGCGGTGCCGTCGTGCTGGCGGGCTCGCTGCGTTTCGGCGCGGCCGGCGGCGAGCCGGTCGGGCGCATCGCCTGGAAGCCGCTGCTGCTGATCATCGGCGCCAACCTGGTGTTCGGCGTGCTGCTCGGCGGCCTGCCGACCTGGGGCGTGCCGGCCATGGGCCTGATCGCGGCGATCTACGCGCTGGTCGCCGTCGCGAGCGTCGCGGGGCCGCGCTTCTCGATGCGCACCGCGCTGATCCTCGGCACCATCCTCGCGATCGGCAGCTACCTCACCTTCATCGTCGGCCTGAGCCTGCAGTTCCAGGTCTGGCCCACCTTCATCAGCGGCTGAGGAAGAGCGCCATGGACCTGATCAACAACCTCTCCATCGGCTTCGCGGCGGCCTTCACGCTGCAGAACCTGGTCTACGCCTTCATCGGCTGCCTGCTCGGCACGCTGATCGGCGTGCTGCCCGGCATCGGCCCCGTCGCGACCATCGCGATGCTGCTGCCCGCGACCTACGCGCTGCCGCCCGTGGCCGCGCTCATCATGCTGG
This sequence comes from Variovorax sp. Varisp41, assembly GCF_047325085.1. Classification (NCBI taxonomy): domain Bacteria; kingdom Pseudomonadati; phylum Pseudomonadota; class Betaproteobacteria; order Burkholderiales; family Comamonadaceae; genus Variovorax; species Variovorax sp. Varisp41. Next base: position 876,504 of record NZ_CP168541.1, on the reverse strand, counting down.
CGGGCATCTACTACGGGTCGCAGTACGGCGGCTCGACCACCGCGATCCTCGTGAACCTGCCCGGGGAATCCTCCTCGGTCGTGACCGTGATCGACGGTCACCAGATGGCGAGGCAGGGCCGGGGAGGGCCCGCGCTCGCCGCGGCCGGCCTGGGCTCGTTCTTCGCGGGCTGCGTGGGCACGCTGATCCTGGCCGCCTTCGCGCCGCCGTTGACCGAGCTGGCCTTCAAGTTCGGCCCGGCCGAGTACTTCTCGCTGATGGTGCTGGGCCTGATCGGCGCGGTGGTGCTGGCCTCGGGCTCGCTGATCAAGGCCATCTGCATGATCATGCTGGGTTTGCTGCTGGGCCTGGTGGGCACCGACGTGAACTCGGGCGTGGCGCGCTTCAGCTTCGACATTCCCGAGCTCACCGACGGCATCAGCTTCATCGCCATCGCGATGGGCATCTTCGGCTACGGCGAGATCATCGCGAACCTCTCGCAACCCGAGGAGGAGCGCGAGGTCTTCACGGCGAAGCTGCACGGCCTCATGCCCACCAAGGAGGACTTCCGCAACATGATCCCGGCCGTGCTGCGCGGCACGGCGCTCGGCTGCTCGCTGGGCATCCTGCCCGGCGGCGGCTCGCTGCTGTCGGCCTTCGCTTCCTACACGCTCGAGAAGAAGCTCAGCCTCAAGCCAGGCGAGATTCCCTTCGGCAAGGGCAATATCCGCGGCGTGGCCGGCCCCGAGTCGGCCAACAATGCCGGTGCCCAGACCTCGTTCATTCCGCTCCTGACGCTTGGCATTCCGGGCAACCCGGTGATGGCGCTGATGGTGGGCGCGATGACGATCCACAACATCCAGCCGGGCCCACAGGTCATGACCAGCAACCCCGAACTGTTCTGGGGGCTGATCGCCTCGATGTGGATCGGCAACCTGATGCTGATCGTGTTGAACCTGCCGATGATCGGCATCTGGATCAAGCTGCTGTCGATCCCCTACCGCTGGCTGTTCCCGGCCATCGTGCTGTTCTGCGCGATCGGCGTGTACTCGACCAACAACAACACCTTCGACGTCTGGATGGTGGGCTTCTTCGGCATCGTCGGCTACGCCTTCCTGAAGCTGGGCTGCGAGCCCGCGCCGCTGCTGCTGGGCCTGATCCTCGGGCCGATGATGGAAGAGAACCTGCGGCGCGCGCTGCTGCTGTCGCGTGGCGACTGGAGCGTGTTCGCGACGCGGCCGATCTCGGCCGGGCTGCTGATCGGCGCGGCGCTGCTGCTGGTGATCGTGCTGTCGCCGGCGGTGCGCTCGAAGCGCGAGGAGGCGTTCGTCGAGGAGGGGTGAGTCCGCCGGGCGCCTGGCGTCAGCGCGGCGCCGGCACATAGAACGAAGCGCTGGCCTGCACCAGCAGCTTCTCGCCGCAGACCACGTCGCATTCGCCGAAGCGAACCCGTCCATGCCCCTTCACGAGCCGCACATGCGCTTCGATCCAGTCGCCGACCTGCGCCCCCGCGATGTAGTTCAGCGTCAGGTTGACGGTCAGAGTGGTGTCGACCGACGAGCCGGCGCCCGTGCGCGCGAGGTTGGCGCCGATGGCCGTGTCCGCCAGCGTGGCCAGCAGGCCGCCGTGCACCACGCCATAGCGGTTCGCATGCTGCGCGCCCGCCCGCAACGCCAGCACGAACTCGCGCGACTCCTTGCGATGCGGCCGCATGTAGAGCGGGCCCACGTGCACGAGAAATCCCTCGTCGAGGTCGGAGGGTAAGAAGCCTTGGGGAACCGTTGAGTCGATGCGCATGGCGCGATGGTGCGATCGACCGTGCCGCCGGCGACTCAGGGTTTCTGACATGTTCACATAGTGAACGATGCACCGCTTTTCCGCCGGTGAAGCCTGGCCGGATGTCCACACTCTGCACGCGATCAACACAAAGCGGAGACAAGCATGAGTGGACTTTCAAGGCAATCGACGGGCCGTCGCCAATGGCTGATGGCGATGGCACTGGGCCTCGGCCTGGCCGGAACCGCCGTGGCTCAGACCACGGTCAAACTGGGTTGCGTACTACCGCTCAGCGGTGGGTCGGCCGCCGTTGGAAACCAGACGCGCGCCGGCGTCATCGCGGCCGTGGAGCAGGTCAACGCGGCCGGTGGCATCAAGTCGCTGGGCGGCGCCAAGCTGCAGGCCCTCTTCGGCGACTCGCAATCCAAGGCCGACGTGGGGGTCTCGGAAACCGAGCGGCTGATCCAGCGCGAGAACGTCGCGGTGCTGTGCGGCGCGTTCAACAGCGCCGTCACCTTCCCCGCCACCGAACTGGCCGAGCGCAACAAGACCCCCTGGGTTGCCGTGGGCGCGGTCAAGGACGAGATCACCGAGCGCAATTTCAAGTACGTGTTCCGCATCAACAACAAGGCCACCTACGATGCGCGGGAGCAGCTCGAGGCCATGGCGCTCCTCGCGAAGGAGACCGGCAAGTCGGTCAAGCGCGTGGCGCTGTTCTATGAAGGCGGCGACTGGGGCCGCTCGCACGTCGCCAACGTGCGCAAGATGGCGGCCTCGTACGGGCTGGAGATCGTGCTCGACGAGCCCGCGCCGCCGAACCAGGTCGACTTCACCTCGCAGCTGCTGAAGATCCGCGCCGCCAAGCCCGACGCACTGATCCTCGCGCTGTACACGCCCGACCAGTTGCTCTTCACGCGGCAGCTGGCCGAACAGCGGCTGGACCTTCCGTTCGGCGTGCATTCGGCGGGGGGCGGCACCGAGGACCCGAGCTTCTACGCGACGGTCGCACCGAAGTCGGTGGCCTACTACTTCGTGCAGGAGGACTGGCAGGTCGACGCGCTCGAAGTGAACAAGGATCCGTTGCTGCACGCGGCGGACAAGCGCACGCGCGAACTGCTCGGCTATGGCATGAGCGCCTACGTCTCGCAGGGCCTGTCGGCGGTCTACGTGATCGCCGATGCACTCGAGCGCGGCAAGAGCGCCGAGCGCCAGGCGCTGCGGGATGCGCTGTCCGCGACGGACATCAGCGCCGGGCCCGCGCTGTTCCCCGGCTACCAGCGCATCAAGTTCGACGAGCAGGGCCAGAACACCTTCGCCCACGGCGTCATCTCCGAGAACATCGACGGCAAGCGCCGCACGGTGTGGCCGCTGGCCAACCGGGCGGCGGGCACCAAGCCCGTCTGGCCCGTTCCGGGCTGGGCGCAGCGCGCGAACAACTGAGCCCCTCGTTCTCCTGCACGCCTCCCTGGCGCGAGACAGGGCGGGGAGCGCGTGCGCGGAGAAGTTCGTCCGACATCTCCTGAGGTCTACCCATGGACTGGTTTGTACTTGGCTATGCCGCCATCAACGGCATCCTGGTCGGCGCGATGCTGGGCGGCATCGCCCTCGGCCTGAGCCTGATCTTCGGCGTCATGCGCATCGTCAACTTCGCGCACGGCTCGTTCCTGATGCTGGCGATGTACACGGCCTTCTGGCTGCAGCAGCGCCTGGGGCTCGATCCCTACCTGAGCATCGCCGTGGCGGCACCGGCCATGTTCGCGCTGGGTTATGCGGTGCAGGCGCTGGTGATCGCCCCGCTGGTGCGGCGCGAGCGTGCCCTGGTGGTCGAGCCCATCAGCGCGCTGCTGCTGACCGCCGGCGTCTACATCCTGATCGACAACCTGGCGCTGATGGCCTTCGGCCCCAACGTCCGCTCGGCCAGCTCCGGCATCGCCGTGCAGACGATCATGCTCGGCGAGTTCCCGATCAACACGCTGCGCCTGGTGTCCGCCGCCGTGCCGCTGTTGATGGCGCTGGGCCTGTCGTTGTGGCTGGGCCGCACCGACCTGGGACGGGCGGTGCGCGCCACGGCCTCGAACCGCGACGCGGCCGCCATGTCGGGCATCGACGTGGCCCGCATCTACAACCTGACCTTCGGCCTCGGCTGCGCCACCGTAGCCGTGATGGGCTGCCTGATCGCGCCCTTCATCCCGGTGACGCCGCAGGTCGGACTGGCCTTCGGCATCAAGAGCTTCATCGTCGTGGTGCTGGGCGGCATCGGCAGCATCGCCGGTTCGCTGGTCGGCGGTGTCGTGATCGGCCTCTTCGAATCGGTGGCCTCGCAGTTCGTCGCCACGCCCACGGCCGCGATCTTCTCGCTGGGCCTGTTCATCGTGATCCTGCTGCTGCGGCCGCAGGGGCTGATGGGCAAGAAGGGAGGCGTCTGATGTCCGCCATTCCCTCCGCGCTGGCAGGTTCGGTTCGACCGGCCGCGGCCCGCGGCGTCCATGTCGCCAGGATCGCCCTGGCGGGGTTGCTGCTCGCCGGATTCGCGCTGCCGCTGGCCGTGCACGACGAGTTCTTCCTGCACAGCGCCATCATGGTGCTGTACTTCGCCTACCTGGCCAGTGCCTGGAACCTGATGTGCGGCTACGTGGGACAGATCTCGTTCGGCCACTCCGTGTTCAGCGGCGTGGGCGGCTATTGCTCGGTGCTGCTGCTCACCGGCCTCGGCCTCTCGCCGTGGATCGGCATGCTGGTCGGCGGTGCGCTGGCGGCGCTGCTGGCCGTGGTCATCGGCTACCCGACGATGCGCCTGCGCGGGCCGTACTTCGCGCTGACCACCATCGCCGTGGCCGAGATCGTGCGCATCTGGGTCGAGAACACCGACCTGGTGATGGGCATCTCGCTCAAGGGTGCCGAAGGCCTGCGCGTTCCGCTGGTCGGCACCGACTGGCGCCTGTTCCAGTTCGAGAGCAAGGTGCCGTACTACTACATCATCCTCGTGCTGGTGGTGGTGATCACGGCCATGACGTGGCTGATGGAACGCAGCCGGCTCGGCGTGTGCCTGAAGGCCATCCGCGGTGATCGCGATGCCGCCGAATCGCTGGGCATCAATCCCACCCGCTACACGCTGAGCGCGTATGCACTGAGCGCGTTCATGACGGCACTCGGCGGCAGCTTCTACGCGCAGTTCATCCGCTTCATCAACCCGGAGCGCAACATGGGCACCGAGCTGTCCATCGACATGGCGCTGATGGCCATCATCGGCGGCCAGGGCACGGTGTTCGGTCCGCTGGTGGGCGCCGCGTTCCTGGCGCCGCTCGCCGAGGTGACGCGCGGCTACCTGGGCGGCCAGTTCATCGGGCTGCACCTCGTGATCTACGGGCTGGTCCTGATCCTGGCCGTGCTGTACCTGCCCAAGGGCCTGTGGGATCCGATCAAGCGGCTGGGGACCTGGCTGCTGCGCGGCGGGAGCACGCGATGAGCACGGGTTCCGACATCCTGCTCTCGGTGCGCGGCATTTCCAAGCGCTACGGCGGCGTGCAGGCCGTGAAGGGCCTGTCCTTCCAGTTGCGGCGCGGCGAGATCCTGGGGCTGCTGGGCCCGAACGGCGCAGGCAAGACCACGGCCTTCAACATGATCGCCGGCTTCGTCGGCGTGGACGAGGGCGAGATCGAGCTCGACGGGCGGCGGATCAGCGGCCGCAAGCCCTGGGACGTCTGCGCCGCGGGGCTGGCGCGCACCTTCCAGCTGTCCAAGCCCTTCGGCGGCATGACGGCGCGCGAGAACCTCGTCGTGGGCAGCCTGGTCAAGACGCGCGACCGCGCGCGCAGCCTGAGCAAGGCCGACGAACTGCTGGACTTCCTCGGCATGTCGGCCCTGGCCTCCACGGATGCCGACAACCTCACCGCATTCGAGCGGCGCAAGGTCGAACTGGGCCGTGCGCTATCGACCGAACCCAGCCTGCTGCTGATGGACGAGGTGGTGGCCGGCGCGACACCGCAGGAAGCCATGGTGATGGTGGAGCTGATCAAGAAGGTGCGCGACCGCGGGGTCACGGTTCTGATCATCGAACACGTGATGAAAGTGATCATGGGCCTGTCCGACCGCGTGATCGTGATGAACCTGGGCGAACTGATCGCCGACGGGCTGCCGGCCGACGTGGTGCGCCAGGACGCGGTGCTCAAGGCCTACTTTGGAGAAGACTATGTCGACGCCGGCGCTTGAGATCCGGGGCCTCGTGGCCGGCTATGGCGACGTGTCGGTGCTGCGCGGGCTGGACCTGTCCATCGCCCCGGGCCAGCTCGTCGCGTTGATCGGCGCCAACGGCGCAGGAAAGACCACGCTGCTGCGCACCATCTCCGGCCTGATCAAGCCGCAGGCCGGCGAGATCCGGCTCGAAGGCTCGCCGCTGCAGGGCCTGGCCCCCTACGAAGTGGTCAGGCAGGGCTTCGTGCAGTCGCCCGAAGGCAAGCAGCTGTTCGGCGGCATGTCGATCCGCGAGAACCTGCTGATCGGCGCGCACAACGCACGTGCGCGCGAGGTCCGCGACCAGACCTTGAAGGAAGTCTTCGCGCTGTTCCCGATCCTGGAAGAGCGCCAGAAGCTCGCGGCCAACACGCTGTCGGGCGGCCAGCAGCAGATGGTGGCGGTCGGCCGCGCGCTGATGGCCAAGCCGCGGCTGCTGGCGCTGGACGAACCTTCGCTGGGCCTGGCGCCCATCATGGTCGACCGGCTCTTCGAGTCGATCCGGCGCATTCGCGACCTGGGCGTCACGGTGCTCGTGATCGAGCAGAACGTCTTCAAGGTGCTGCAGATGGCGGACCACGGCCACGTGCTGGAGAACGGCCGCATCGCCCTGTCGGGCAGCGGTCGGGAGCTGCTGGCCGACGGCCACCTGCGCGCCACCTACCTCGGCATTTGAACCACCACGCAAGGAGCACACATTTCATGAACGCGAGACCGAACCCGCCGGACGAGGCGGCCGATGTGCAGAGGCTGCGGGCCAAGGCCCTGGCCCTGCGCCGAAAGATGGTCGTGCAGGCACGCGGCAAGGGCCAGGGCTATCTGGGCCAGGGCCTGGGCATCGCCGACTTCCTGGCCGCGCTCTACTTCCACGAGTTCAGCGCGGACGACCTGGACTTCACGCGCGCCGACCGCAAGCGCTTCTACCTGTCCACCGGCCACTACTCGATCGCGATGTGGGCCGTGCTGGCCGAGGCCGGGCTCATCGACGCGGCCAGCCTGCCCAGCTACGGCGCCGACGGCAGCCCGCTGGAGATGAGCACGATGGAGGGCCATGTGCCCGGCGTGGAGATGACCGGCGGTTCGCTGGGCCACGGCCTGGGCATCGCCACCGGTGCTGCGCTGGGCTACCGGCTGGACGGCCACCAGTCGGCCATCCATGTCGAGCTGTCCGACGGCGAGCTGCAGGAAGGCTCGACCTGGGAAGCAGCCACCGCTGCCGCCAGCTTCGGCCTGGACAGGCTGGTTGCGTGGATCGACTGCAACGGCATCCAGGCCGACGGGCCCATGGTCGTGAACATCGAGCCCGTCGCGGGCCGCTTCGCCGCCTTCGGCTGGGCCGTGCGCGAGATCGACGGCAACGATCTCGCACAGCTGCTGGAAGCCCTGGCCTGGGCGCGCCTGTGCGAGGGCAAACCCAAGGCCGTGGTCATGCGCACCCGCCCCGGCCGCGGCATCCGCCGCATCGAGCAACGCGATCGCGCGCACTTCGTGCGCATCGACGCCGACGAATGGGACGACGTCGCCCGCGAACTGGAGATCGAGAATGCCTGAGACCCTTGTCCCTTCGCGCACGCTCGCGATGAGCGAATCGGAGGCCGTGGTCGGCCGTCCCGCGCAGTTCGCGCCGTTCGCCATCGGAACCCTGAAGGCCGCCGAGCGGCATCCCGAACTCGTGGTGCTGACAGCCGACCTCGGAAAGTACACCGACGTACACGACTTCCGCCACAAGTACCCGCAGCGCTTCTTCAACGTCGGCATGGCCGAACAGGCGCTGGTCATGGCCGCGGCCGGGCTGTCGAAGACCGGCAAGGTCGCCTACTGCACGACCTACGGCACCTTCGCCACGCGGCGCGCCTACGACTTCCTCGCGATCGCCTGCGCGCACAGCGACGAGAACGTGAAGATGTTCGCCGGCAACCCCGGCCTGGCCTCCGGCTATGGCGGCACGCACCAGGCCAACGAGGACCTGGGGTTGATGCGCGCGATCCCGAACATGACGGTGCTCGACCCGTGCGACGCGACCGAGATGGCGCAGATCGCCGAGATGGCCGTGGACATCCCCGGCACCGTCTACAGCCGCCTGCTGCGCGCCAACGTGCCCGTGGTGTTCGATCCCGCGACGCATCGCGTGCGCATCGGCAAGGGCCATGTGGTGGCCGGCGGCAGCGACGTGGGCTTCGTCTCCACCGGATCGATGACCGAGCGCGTCATCGATGCGCAGCGCGAGCTCGCGGCAGGCGGCATCGCCAGTTCGTTGTTCCACACCGCGTCGATCAAGCCCTTCGACGCGGCCGGCCTGGTCGAGTTCGCCGCCTCCGTCAAACGCCTGGTGGTCTGCGAGAACCATGTCGCCAGCGGCGGCCTGGCTTCCCTCGTGATCGACGCGCTGTACGAGGCCGGCCAGCACCGCCCGTTGCTGAAGATCGCGATTCCCGACCAGTTCACCGAATGCGGCTCGCACGCCTATCTGCTGGACAAGTACGGCCTCAGCAAGGCGCGCATCGTCGAACGCGTGACGGCATGGCTGGCATGAGCGCGAACCCGCAGGCGATCCGCGCGTTCGGCGCGGCGCACCGCTACTACCAGGGCCCCGGCGCGCTGGGACTGGTGGGCGATGTGGTGAGCCGCCTGGGCCGCCGGCCCGTGCTGGTGTGCGACGCCATCGTCGCCGGCCTGCTGCGCCCGGCCGTCGATGCGGGTTGCAGCGCGCAAGGCATGGCGGTTCCGTGGCTCGAGGTGCGCGGCGATGTCACGCGCGCCATGGTGCAGGGGCTGGTGCGGCAGGCTCGAGGCACCGACGCGCCGGACGTGGTGCTGGCGGCCGGTGGCGGCAAGGGCGTGGATGCCGGCAAGGCGGTGTCGCGCGAGCTCGGCGCGCGGCTGGTCGTGCTGCCGACCTCGGCCTCCAACGACGGGCCCTGCAGCGAGTCCTTCGTGTACTACGACGATGAGCACCGGATGGAATCGGTCGAGCACCTGCCGCGCAACCCCGATGCGGTGATCGTGGACACCGAGGTGCTGGTGCGCGCGCCGCGTGCATTGCTGGTCTCCGGCATCGGCGACGCGCTGTGCAAGTTGTACGAGGGCGAGCAGGCGCGCCGCGCCCATGGCCTGAACCTGTTCGGCGGGCGCAACACGCTGGCCGCGGCGCAGCTGTCCATCGCCTGCGAACGGGCCATTCGCGAGCACGCCGTGCCGGGGCTGGCCGCACTGCAGGCCGGCTCGCCCGACATGCATTTCGAGCACCTGACGGAAGCGCTGGTGCTGCTGGCGGGGCTCGCGTTCGAGAACAGCGGCCTGTCGATCGCGCATTCGATGACGCGCGGCCTGACGCGCGTGCCGCGGATAGCCGCGACGCTGCATGGCCAGCAGGTCGGCTACGGACTGCTGGTGCAGTTCATGCTCGAGCGCCGCCCGCAGGACTTCATGCAGCAGCAGTTGGACTTCCATCGTGCGGTCGGCCTGGCGACCAGCCTGCAAGGCTTCGACGTCCCCGCCACCGACGACGTGCTGCGGACGATCGCCGACGGCGCGATGACGGCGCCGCACCTGAAGCACTTCGAGCGGCCGCTGAGCGCATCGGACTTCGTGGCCGCCATGCGCGGGCTCGAAGCGCTGGCGGACCGGTCCCCTTCGCAATCCCTGGAGAACGCATGACACACGCGCAAGACGATCGCCTTGCCATCATCACGGGCGGCGGCACCGGCCTGGGCCTGGCCACCGGCCTCGAACTGCGCCGGCGCCACTGGCGCGTGCTGGCGCTCGGCCTGGACACCGAGCCCGGCCTGGAGGGCTCGGGCATCGAGTTCGAGCGCATGGACATCACCGATGCCGAGGCGCTGGGCGCGGTGGCACGGCGCACGCCGCGGCTGCACCTGCTGGCCAATGCGGCCGGCATCATCCTGCACGATGAGCGCGAGCACACGGTGGAGGGCTTCCGGCGCGTGGTCGACGTGAACCTGCACGGCACCCAGCTGGCGTGCACGCTGCTGCGCCCCGCGCTGGCCGCCGCTGGCGGCAGCATCCTGAACTTCGCGTCGATGTGGAGCCGCTTCGGCTCGGGCCGCAATCCGGGCTACTCGGCCAGCAAGGGGGCGGTCGAAGCGCTGACACGCGCGCTGGCGGTCGCCTACGCCGCGCAGGGCGTGCGCGTGAATGCCATCGCGCCCGGCTGGATCGACACACGCATGTCGGTCAATGCCTTCAGCGATCCCGAGCGCGCCGGCCCCATCCTGAAGCGCCTGCCGGCGGGCCATTGGGGCCAGCCGGGCGACATCGGCAAGGCGGCGGCCTTCCTCGCATCGGACGACGCCGGCTACATCACCGGCGTGACGCTGCCGGTCGATGGCGGCTACAGCATTGCGTGAGGTGGACGTGCGACCTGCCGATGAACTGAACCGCTACGGCGAACTGCACGGCCTGACCGTGCCCGCGCTGCTGCGGCGCCGCGCCGCCCAGGCGCCCTTCAAGCTGGCGTTGTCGGCCCACAGCCATCGAGGCCACCGCGACCGGCTGAGCTACGCCCAGCTGGTGATCCGCATGGAAGCGATGGCGCGCGGCCTGTCGTCGCGCGGCCTGAAGGCCGGCGAGCGCGTCGCGCTGTTCGTCTCCAACCAGGCCGTGCGCGAGGCCGTGCTGACGGCCCTGGGCTGCTGGCGGCTCGGCGCCATCGTCTCGCCGCTGAACGTGCGCGCCTCCGACGACGAACTGCGCCACGCATTGGCGCTGGTGGAGCCCGCCTTCGTCGTCTGCATGCGGGCGGAGGCCGCACGCGTGGGTGCGCTGTACCCCGTCGCGCGGGTGCTGCTGCTGGACGGCCCGGCCGCGGCCGCCGACACCTGGCCCGAACCGGAGGCCGAGTTCCATGCCGCGGTCCTGCCCGAGGTGGCGCGCCCCGAGGACCCCAGCGTTCTGTTGTTCACCTCGGGCACCACGGCGCGCTCGAAGGCCGTCACGCACTGCCACCGCAGCCAGCTCTATTGCGGTCATGCGATTGGCGGCGCGGTTGGTCTCACCGACCAGGACACCTACCAGGGCGCCTGGCCGGTCTACACCAGCTCGGTGCTCAACATGGCCTGCATGGCGGCCTGGGTCAGCGGCGCCGGTGCGGTGCTGGAGCCCAGCGTGCTCGACAACGCGGGCCGGTTGCGGCTGATCGAGACCGAGGGCACGACCGTCTACCACGGCGTGACCTCGCCGCTGAACTTCATGATCGACGAGTACCCCAACGCGGCCTACGACCTCTCGCGCGTGCGCCGGCTCGGCTACGGCGGCGCGGCCATGCCGGCCGAGGTCATCGCCAAGTTCCGCCGCCACCTGCCGTGGGTGGACCAGGTCCACATCTGGGGCATGACCGAGACCGGCCCGGCCGGCACGGTGCTCGCGCCGTGGTTCCTGCCGCGCAAGGCGGGCTGCATCGGCGTGGCGCAGCCCGGCTGCGCGGTGCGCGTGATCGGCGAGGACGGCCAACCGGCGGCACCAGGCGAGAGCGGCGAGATCGTGTTCTCCGGTCCTTCGGCCGCGCTGGGCTACTGGCGCAACCCCGAGGCCACGGCCGAGGCCTTCGTCGACGGCTGGGTGCGCACCGGCGACATCGGCCGCATCGACGACGAAGGCCACCTGCACTTCGTCGATCGCAAGAAGGACATCATCAACCGGGGCGGCCTGAAGATCGCCTCGGCCGCGGTCGAGGAGGCGATCTACCGCTTCGCCGGGGTGGCCGAGGCCGCCGTCGTCGCGGTGCCGCACGCGGGCCTGGGCGAGGACATCGCGGCCTGCGTGGTGGCCCGGCCCGGCGTGGCGCTCGACACGGCGGCGCTGCGCGCGCACTGCGCCGGCCTGCTGGCCGATTTCGCCACGCCACGCCAATGGCATGTGCTCGAAGCCCTGCCCAAGAACCCGATGGGAAAGATCCTGAAACGCGAACTGCGCGAGCAACTGCTCGCCGCCACGAAAGCCCATGCCCATGTCGACTGAATACGCGGTTCGAATCCACGCCTACGGCGGGCCCGAAGCGATGGTGTGCGAACCCATCGAGGTGCCGCCGCCGGCACCCGGCGAGGTGCAGATCCGCCAGAGTGCCATCGGCATCAACTACCTCGATACCTACCACCGCCGCGGCGTGTTTCCGCTGCCGGCGCTGCCCGGCGCGCTCGGCGTGGAGGCCGCCGGCAGCGTGGTGACCGTGGGCGAGGGCGTGACCCACCTGGCGCCGGGCATGCGCGTGTCGTACGCATGCCCGCCGGTGGGCAGCTACGCCACGCTGCGCAACCTGCCGGCGCGGCATGTGCTGCGCGTGCCCGATGGCGTGAGCGACGAGCAGGCGGCCGCCGTCACGCTGCAGGGGCTCACCGCCCACATGCTGCTGCGCAAGGTGACGCGGCCGGAGCCCGGCCAGACCGTGCTGGTGCATGCGGCCGCGGGCGGCCTGGGTTCGCTGCTCACGCAGTGGGCAAGCCGGCTGGGCTGCCGCGTGATCGGCGTGGTCGGCTCCACGGCGAAGGCCGAGCAGGCGCGATGCCAGGGTTGCGATGCGGTCATCGTGGGCAGCGAGCAGCCCTTCGTCGAGGCGGTGCGGGCGCTCACCGATGGCGCCGGTGTCGATGCGGTGTTCGAAGGCCTCGGCGGCACGGTCTTTCAAGATTGCCTGCGCGTGGTCAAGCCATTCGGCCAAGTCGTCAACCTCGGCCAGGCGGCCGAGGGCCTGCCCAACGTGGCCCTGGCCGACCTCGGGCCTGCGCGTTCGATCGGCGTGGCCGTGCCGGGCGTGTTCGCCTATGTGCGCACGCATCCCGACCTGCAGGGTGCGGCCGACGAGCTGTTCGGCCTGGTGGCCGACGGCGCCCTGCAGGTGCACATCGGCGGGCGCTTTGCGCTGCGGCAAGCGGCGCAGGCGCACGAGGCGCTGCAGTCGCGCGGCACCACCGGCTCGCTGGTGCTGCTGCCTTGAATCCACTCGCCCCCAACGACCCATGAGCCTGTTCAACACCCCCGAGCTGCGCCGCTTCCGCGCGGAAGTGCGCGACTTCCTGCAGACCCACCTGAGCGAGGACCTGCGCCACGAGACGCGCGGCGGCCTGCACATGGCGCGCGAGGACATGGCGCGCTGGCAGGCCATCCTGCACCGCCGCGGCTGGGGTGCGCCGCACTGGCCGCAAGCGCTGGGCGGCACCGGCTGGACGGCCCTGCAGCGCTACATCTTCGAGGAGGAGAGCGCGTTCGCCGATGCGCCGCTGGGCGACGTGCATGGCCTGTTCCTGGCCGGTCCGATGCTGATCGCCGAAGGCAGCGACGCGCAGAAGGCGCGCTACCTGCCCAGGATCCTTGCCGGCGAGGAGTTCTGGTGCCAGGGCTTCTCCGAACCCAATGCGGGGTCGGACCTGGCCTCGCTCAAGACGCGCGCGCGCTTCGACGGCAGCCACTGGGTCATCGACGGGCAGAAGACCTGGCTGTCGAGCGGCCATCACGCCGACCTGATGTTCTGCCTGGCGCGCACCGAGCCCGAGGCCAAGCCGCAGGCCGGCCTGTCGGTGTTCATCCTCGACATGCGCGATCCCGGCATCACGCTGCAGCCGATCCTCACGATGGACGAGGGCCACAGCGTCAACGCCGTGTTCTTCGACAGCGTGCGCGTGCCGGCCGACGCGATGATCGGCGCCCCCAACAAGGGCTGGGGCTACGCCAAGGACCTGCTGGCGCGGGAACGTGTGAACAACGCCCAGGCGCCGCGCACCAAGCGCGACATCGTCGAGCTCGACCGGCTGGCGCGCGAGTGCCGCGGCGCCGACGGCAGGCCCCTCATCGAGCAGGCCGGCGTGCGGCGCAGGCTGGCCGTGCTGACGGCGGATTTCGTCGCGCTGGAGTCGGCCGCGCTCTCGGTCATCGCCGAGCAGATGCGCGGCATCGAGCCGGGGCCCGCCGCGTCCACGCTGAAGATCCGCGGCTCCGAGCTGCAGCAGCGCGTGAGCGAAACCGCGATGGCGCTGCTGGGCGACGCCGGCCTGGTGCTGGGCGCCGACTACGGCAGCGGACTGCTGCATCCCTCGGGCCGGGGCTGGGCCGAGCGCCATTTCTTCCGCCGCGTGGTGACCATCTACGCGGGTGCGAACGAGATCCAGAAAACCATCATCGCCAAGTCCATCCTGGACATGTGAGGGAGCCGCACCATGGAACGCGAAGAACTCGATCTGCTGCTGGACGGGGCCAGGCGCTGGTTCGCCGAGCATGCACCGCTGTCCGAGCGCGTGGCCCGGTTCCGCCAGGGCCACCTTGCGCCGACAGGCTCCTGGGCCGCGCTGGCCGGCCTCGGCTGGCTCGCGCTGCCGCTGCCCGAGGAGGCCGACGGCTTCGGCGCACCGGCCAGCGCCTGCTTCGAGCTGCTGCGCCTGGCCGGCCGCGACGCGCGGCCCGAAGCGCTGGACCTGCATCTGCTGCTGGCCCCGCTGCTCGTGCGGCTGGCCCCTGAACTGGCGGCGTCGCTGAGCGCCGGAACGCTGCGCCTGGCCATGGCCGACCTGCAGCCCGAGGCCGAAGGGCCGCGCCGGGATGCGGAGCAACTGAGCGGTCGCACCGGCGCGCTGCTGGGCGCCGAGCACGCCACCCACGCGCTGCTGCCGCTCGCCTCCGGCGGCCTGGCGCTGCTGGAGCTGGCGGCCGCCGGTGTTTCGCGCGAACCGGCACGCTGGGTGGACGGGCGCGCCACGGCGCGGCTTCAACTCGACCGGACCACGGTGCGCCATTGGCCCGGCCTGGCCGAACAGGCTGTCGACCGGGCCGCGGCCGCGCTGGTGGCCGATGCCACCGGCGTGTTCGAGGCCGCGTTCGAACTCACGCTCGACTACCTCAAGCAGCGCATGCAGTTCGGCAAGCCGCTGTCGGCCAACCAGGCACTGCAGCACCGCATGGCCGAGATCTTCTGCGACCTCCAGCAGGCGCTGGCGCTGACCGAGCGCCTCGCTCAGGAGATCGATGCCGAGGCAGCTGGCCCCTGGCCCACGCTGCCGGTGGCCAAGAGCTTCGTCGGCCGGCGCGTGCTGCGCGGCGTGGGCGCGCTGATCCAGGTCACGGGGGGCATCGCCGTGACCGAGGAATACCGGCTCACGCACTGGTACCGCCGCCTGCACGTGAATGCCCGGTGCTTCGGTGCCGCCGAGGCGCAGCTGAACCGCATCGAGGTGCGCCGGCAATTGCTGGCGGCCTGACTCCCCTTCCTTCTTTCCAACCTCTTTTTCCACAGGAGACTTCCCCATGTCCAATTCCGCCCTGCAGGTCGAGATCGCCGACCGCGTCGCCCGCGTCACCATCAACCGTCCGAATGCGCTGAACTCGGTCAACGCCGAACTCCACACCGCGCTGTCGCGCGTGTTCATCGACCTGGGCGAGCGCCGCGACATCGGCGTGATCGTGCTGACGGGTGCCGGCAAGGCTTTCTGCGCCGGCGGCGACATCGAATGGATGAAGGAGGCGGTGCGCGAGCCCGAGGGCTTCGAGATCGTGACCTGGGAGGCCAAGCGCATCGTCTATTCGATGCTGGACTGCGAGATCCCCATCATCGGCCGCATCAACGGCGACGCCGTGGGCCTGGGCGCCACCCTGGCGCTGCTGTGCGACATCACGGTGATGGCGGACCATGCGCGCATCGGCGATCCGCACGTGCGCGTGGGCTTGAACGCAGCCGATGGCGGAGGCTTCCTGTGGCCGCAGATGATCGGCTTCGGCAAGGCGCGCGAACTGCTGCTGACCGGCGACCTGCTGAGCGCGGCCGAGGCGAAGCAGTTGGGCGCGGTCGGCAACGTGAGCACGGCCGACGAACTGGACGCCAAGGTCGAGGCCCTGGTGAGCAAGCTCAAGAACGGTGCCACCAAGGCCATCCGCTGGACCAAGGCCGGCTACACCATTCCGCTGCGCCAGCTGGCGCACGGCCACATGGACGCGGGCACGGCCTACGAGTGCCTGACCAACCTGACGCAGGACCACCACGAGGCGGTCGAGGCGTTCGCATCGAAGCGCAAGCCGGTGTTCAGCGGTCGTTGAAGGTACGCGCGCAGATGAGCGAGATACAGGATTTCGAGGGCCGCCTGGCCCTGGTCACCGGCGGTGCCAGCGGCATCGGCCTGGCCTGCTGCGAGCTGCTGGTCGCGCGCGGCGCCACGCTGGTGCTGGCCGACATCGACGAGGCGCGCACGCACGAGGCGGCGCGGCGCCTCGGCGCCCAGGCCCTGGTGCTCGACGTGTCCGACCACGCGGCCGTGCAGGCGGCGCAGGCACGGCTGCAGGCGCGGGGCCTGCACGTCGACCTGCTGGTGAACTGTGCCGGCATCGTGCAATCGCCCGACACGCCGGCCGACCTGCCGCATGCGGAATTCCAGCGCGTGCTCGCGATCGACTTCGAGGGCACCTATTCGTGCTGCGCGGTGTTCGGCAGCGCGATGGCACGGGCCGGGCGCGGCGCCATCGTCAACATCGCCTCGGTGGCGGGCATGCGCTCCATGCCGCTGCATGCCTATTCGCCCGCGAAGGCCGCGGTCATCTCGCTGGGCGAATGCCTTGCGGCCGAGTGGGGCCGCTCGGGCGTGCGCGTGAACACCGTGTCGCCGGGCTATACCGTCACGGCCGCGCTGCAGAGCCAGATCGACCTGGGGCTGCGCGATCCCGAGAAGCTCAAGGCGCACAGCGCGCTGGGCCGGCTGATCGCACCGCGGGACATCGCGCGGGTCGTGGTGTTCCTGCTGTCCGAAGAGGCCGGTGTGCTGACGGGCATCAACGTGCCGGCCGACGCGGGCTGGCTGGTCGCGGGCTCGTGGCAGACCTTCGGCGGGGTTCGCGCGCCCCAGCCGCGCTGATCGATTGCAAGACAAGGAGACAAGCATGAAAGATTTCGACGCTTCTGCGCACCTGAGCCGCCGCGCGCTGCTGACGCTGGCCGCGGGCGCGGCGCTGTCCACGCGGACGCTGGCGCAGCCATACCCCAGCCAGCCGCCGCGCTGGATCGTTCCCTATCCGGCCGGTGGCGGCACCGACGTGGTGGCGCGCATGCTGGGCGATTCCATGGGGCGCGCGCTGGGCCAGACCCTGGTCATCGACAACAAGCCCGGCGGCGGCACCATGATCGCGGGCGATCTGCTGGCTCGCGCCAAGCCCGACGGCCTGACGGTCGGCACGGTCGACACCTCGACGGTGGCCCTGGCCCAGCACCTGTACAAGCGCGTGCCCTACCAGCCCGAGAAGGACTTCAGCTACATCGGCGGCACCACGCGATTTCCCTTCGTGATGGTGGTGCGGCCCACGCTGAAGGCCCACACGCTGGCCGAGCTGATCGCGCTGGCGCGCACCGAGCCCGGCGGATTGAAGTACGCCACGCCGGGAGCGGGCGGACCCAACCACCTGGGCATGGAGCTGTTCCAGCGCAAGGCGGGCATCGCGCTGCTGCACGTGCCCTACAAGGGCGACGCACCGGCGCTGCAGGACCTGCTGGGCGGTCAGATCGACATGTACCTGGTCAACACGGCCGCCAGCCTGCCCTACATCAAGAGCGGCAAGCTGCGGCCGATCGCGCTGTCCATGGCGCGGCGCAGCGCGGCGCTGCCCGAGGTGCCGACCTTCGCCGAGGCCGGGCTGGCCGACTTCGAGTCGTATTCGTGGCAAGGCCTGGCGGCGCCCGCGGGCACGCCCGAGCCCATCGTGGCGCGCTTGAATGCCGAGCTCAACAAGGCGCTCGCCTCCGACGACATCCGCAAGCGCCTGGCCGACCTGGGCATCGAGCCGTCGCCGACCACGCCCGCCGAGTTCACCGCCTTCGTCAAGGCGCAGAGCGCGCTGTGGGGCGAGGTGATCCGCGCGGCCAACATCAAGCTCGAGCAATGAGCGGGCGAGAACATGCCTATCCGGAACTGCAAGGCCGGGTGGTCCTGATCACCGGCGGCGCCAGCGGCCTGGGCCAGGCCTCGGCCCGCGGCTTCGCGGCCGCGGGCGCGCGGGTGGCGGTGGCCGATCTGCGGCGGGATGCCGCGCTGGACGAGGCCGCGCAGCTGGGCCCCGACCATCTGGGCCTGGCCGGCGACGTGGCGGACGAAGGCGACGTGCGGCGCATGGTCGATGCCGCGGTGGCGCGCTGGGGGCGGCTCGATGTGCTGGTCAACTGCGCCGGCATTCCCGACACCTTCCAGCCCACCGTGGAGCAGGACGTGGCCGCTTTCCGTCGGCTGGTCGACATCCACCTGTGCGGCACCTACCTGATGTGCAAGGCGGCCGCGCCGCACATGCTGGCGCAAGGCCGCGGTGCGATCGTCAACCTCAGTTCGATCGCCGGCGTGCTCGGGCTCGCGCGTCGCAATGCCTACAGCGCGGCCAAGGCCGGCATCGGCATGATGACGCGCACGCTGGGTTGCGAGTGGGCGGCGCAGGGCGTGCGCGTGAACGCGGTGGCGCCGGGCTACATGCTGACGCCCTTCTCGCAGCGCCTGATCGACGAGGGCAAGCTCGATGCGCAGCGCGTGCGGCGCCGCACCCCGGCGGGTCGGCTCGGCACGGCGCAGCACATTGCCGACGCGGTGTTGTTCCTCGCCTCGGACCGCGCCGAGTTCATCACCGGCGTGACCCTGCCGGTCGATGGCGGCTACATGGCCTGGGGCGCCGCGAGCGACGCCTACGACGGCCCCCTGGATTGAACGGAGGCGACACATGATCTACGAAGAACGCAACTACAGTTTCGCGCCGGCCAACTTTCGGCCGTTCCTCACGCTTTTCGAGGCTGAGGGCCTGCCGCTGGTGCGCGGTCACCTGGGTCACCTGGTGGCCTACTTCACGGCCGAGACCGGGCAATTGAACACGGCGGTGCACATCTGGGGCTTCGAGGACCTGGTGGACAGGGACCGGCGCCGGACCGCGCTGTGGAACGATCCGCAGTGGATCGCGTTCTCGGCCAAGGTGCTGCCGTGGATCGTCGGCATGGAGAATCGCCTGCTCAAGCCGACCGGTTTCTCGCCGCTGCACTGAGCCGGCGCGGCGCCAATCGGCCAAGGAGGTGCGTGTGGGTTCGGAATTGTCGGCGGAAGAGAAACGCGGCGGCGAAGCGCTGGCGGAAACCGCGGGGGAAGGGCCCGGCGAGGGGCCGGCGCGCGGCACGCAGAGCGTGCGCCGCGCGCTGCAGTTGCTGCGGCGCGTGGCCAAGTGCAACGACCACGGCATCAAGCTGGCGCAGCTGGTGCGGGACTCGGGCCTGGACCGGGCCACGGCATACCGCCTGCTCTGCTGCCTGGTCGACGAACAGTTCGTCGACCGCGATGCCGAGCATCTGTACCGGCTGGGGCCCCAGGCGGTGCTGCTCGGCTCGCTGCTGCCCCAGCCCACGCCGCTGCTGCGCCGCTTCGTGCCGACCATGAAGCGCATCGGGCGCATCGGCGGCGACACGGTGTTCCTGATGATGCGCCAGGGCGACCTGGTGTATTGCGCGCATCGCGAGGAAGGCAGTTCGCCGATCAAGATCCTGACGACCAACATCGGCCAGCGCCGCCTGATCGGCACCGGCACCGGCGGCCGCGCGGTGCTCGGCTTGATGGACCCCGCGGAGATCGCCGCCATTCATGCGCGCAATGCCGCGCAGTATGCGGAGAACGGCCTGGCGGTGGAGCAGTTGCTGCAGACCGGCGTGGCGGCGCGCGAGCAGGGCTGCATGGTGACCTTCGATGCCTTCGGCGAGGTCGGTGTGGCCGGCTTCGGCATCGCGTTCCGCATGGGCGAGCACGCCATGGGCGCGCTCAGCATCGCGACGCTGACGGCGCGCTTCGGCTACGAGCGCCAGCACCGGCTGCGCCAGTTGATGGAGACCGAACTGCGCGCGCTCGGGCTGCAACCCGCGCAGTGAATCCGGTTCAGGCCGTGCCGCGCAGCGGCCGGTAGAACGCCCGGATCTCCTGGGCCAGCAGCTCGGGCTGCTCCATGGCCGCGAAATGGCCGCCGCTCGGCAGCGCGCTCCAGCGCCGGATGTCGGTGAAAGTGCGCTCGGCCAGTTCGCGCGGCGGATGCAGGATTTCGGCGGGGAACTCGGCATAGCCCATGGGCACGTCCACGGTGGCGCCCTCGGGGATCGGCCACTGCGCGGCATGCTGGCGCGCGTAGTAGGGCCAGAACGAGGAGCCGATGGCGCCGGTGAACCAGTACAGCGACACGTTGGCCAGGATCTCGTCCAGGCTGAACACCGATTCGATGTCGCCGCCGCAGTCGGACCAGGCGCGCATCTTCTCGGCGATCCACGCCGCCAGGCCGATCGGCGAATCGCTGAGACCGAAGGCCAGCGTGTGGGGTCGCGTGCCCTGGATCGCGCTGTAGCCGGTCTCTTCGCGCAGCCAGTGCTGCAGTTCCTCGCGGTAGCGTTGCGCTGCCGGGCTGGAACCCAAACGCGCCGGATCGCGCGCTATCGGCAACAGGTTCAGGTGCACGCCGATGGTCTTGCGTGGGTGCACCAGCCCGAGCCGCGCGGAAATGGAGGCACCCCAGTCGCCACCTTGGGTGGCGAAACGCTCGTAGCCCAGCACGTCGGTCATCAGCGCGGCGAACGCATCGGCGATCTGCTCCACCGAGAATCCCGGCTGGCCGGGGTGGAACGACAGGCCATAGCCCGGCAGACTGGGCGCCACCACCGTGAAGGCATCGGCGGGATCGGCACCGAAGCGCGCCGGGTCGGTCAGCCGCGGGATCAACTCGGCGAACTCGAACACCGAGCCAGGCCAGCCGTGCGAAAGCAGCAGCGGCATGGGCGCCGGGCCCTGGCCCGCCACGTGGATGTAGTGCAGCTGGATTCCGTGCAGCGGCGTCGTGTATTGCGCAAACGCGTTGAGCCGCTGCTCCTGCGCGCGCCAGTCGAAACGATGGCGCCAGTGCGTGGCGAGCCGCTGCATCCAGGTCAGGTCGGCCCCGTACGCCCAAGGCGGGCCCGCGGGCTGGTCTGGCCAGCGGGTCATGTCCAGCCGCGCATGCAAGTCGGCGATCGCAGCATCCGCGATTCGAAGCCTGAAAGGTTGGGGCGTCATGCGGAGCAATCTAGCGCAGGGCCGGCGAGGCGTGGACTCGGCAAACCCCGAGTTCGCATCGTGAGCAACTCGAAGGCTTCCTCATGCACGATGGCTGGCGAGGCTCAACCGATCGCCTGCGCCTCCCTGAACCCCTCGAGCACCGCATCGTCCACCTCCCGCGGCGCCACGCAGTCGCCGATGCGGCGCACCGCCAGGCCGCGTGCCTTCAGCTGCTGGTACAGCCCATCGTCGCTCTCGCGCAGCATCGACAGCACGACCGTGTCGGCCGCCAGCGTCTCGCTCGCGCCGCCCAGCGTGCTGCGCAGCACGACGCTGCCCGGCTCGATGCGCTCGACGGTGGTCGAGGCGCGCAACGCCACGCCGGCCGCGGCCACGCGCGGCATCAGCCAGGGCCAGTCGAGCGTGGGCTCGAGCTTGCGGCCGAGCATCGCGTCGGCGCCGACCACCGTGACCTCTCGGCCGGCGGCGCTCAGCAGCCGGGCCAGGCCCAGCGGCAGGTAGTCGCCGTTGTCGTCGACGATCAGCACGCGGCGCCCGCAGGCGGGCAGGTCGTCGAGCGCCGAGAGCGCGTCCGTCACGTGCGGCAGCTCCGCGCCCGGGATCGCGTCGCGGTCGGTGCGGAACATCGAGCGGCCGCCGCGCTGCCAGCGCGCGCCGGTGGCCACGATGACCTCGTCGGCGCCGAAGGCGGCCACCGCGTCGGCCGTGGCCTCGCGGCGCGGCACGATCTCCACGCCGCGCCGGCGCAGCGAGGCTTCGAGGTCGTCGACCAGGAAGTTCCATGAGCCGTAGTCGGGCAGCAGGCCGGCGCGTCGGATTTGGCCGCCGAGCCGGTCCGTGCGTTCCCACAGGGTGACGCGGTGGCCGCGCGCGGCCGCGCTGTCGGCGAACTTGAGGCCGCCCGGACCGCCACCGATCACGAGCAGCGTTCGCGGCGTGGCGGCGGGACGCGGCAGCGCCGCGCCGAACTGCAGCTCGCGGCCCGCCTCGGGGTTCACGGTGCAACTGACGTTCTGTCCGAGCCGTCGCCAGCAGCCCTGGTTGGCGCCCACGCAGCGCCGGGTCTGGTCGGCACGGCCTTCCCTGGCCTTGCGCACGATCTCGGGGTCGGCGATCTGGGCGCGCACCAGGCCGACCATGTCGGACTGTCCATGTTCGACGATGTTCGCGGCGGTGGCGATGTCGCGCACCGAGCCCTGGATCAGCAGCGGGATGCGCCCGCGCAGCGCCTCGCGCACGCGCGCGGTGTTGGCGGCCAGCGGCGCGGTCTCGCCGCTCGACTGCGGCGGCACCAGCCGGTGGTTCTGGTGGTAGTCGGTGTGGGAGAGGCACACGTAGTCGAACAGGCGCTCGGCCTCGAGCAGCGCGACCACGCGCAGCGTTTCCTCGGGCGTGGTGCCGGCGTCGCCGAGGTACTCGTCGAGGCTCAGCTTGATGCCGATCGCGAAATCGCTGCCGCAGCGCGCGCGCACCGCGCGGCCGATCTCGAGCGCGAGCCGCGCGCGGCGTTCGGTGTCGCCGCCCCAGCGGTCGTGGCGCCGGTTCCAGTACGGCGAGAGGAAGTTGCTCAGCAGGTAGCCGTGCGAGCCATGGATCTCCACGCCGTCGCCGCCACCGGCCTGCACGTTGGCGCAGGTCGCGGCGAAACCCTCGATCACTTCGCGGATGTCGTCCTCCTCCATCGGCTGCGGCATCGCACGGTGCACCGGCGAGGCCAGCTGCGAAGGCGCGAGCACGGCGCCCCAGTGCGCGATGTCGTCGGTGCGGCGCGTGCCGCTGGCGCCCATGTGCGTGACCTGCACGATCACCGGCACGCCGAGCCGCTTGCTCGGGGTGACGAAGGCCCGCACCGCATCGGCCCAGCCGGGCTCCCACGGCGACACGCCGGCGCGCGCGCTGGCCGGATGCACATGGAAGCCGTGCGTGACGATCAGGCCGACGCCGCCGCGCGCGCGTTCGGCCAGGTAGGCGCCATAGGCCGGCGGCGGCAGGCTGACCTGGTGCGCGGGCAGGTAGATGCGGTTGAGCGCCTGCACGGGGCCGATGCGCACCGGCTCCCACAGGACGTCGAGCGCGGTCGGCATCGTCATGCGCGGCTCAGGAGAAGCACATGCCGCCGTTGACGTCGAGCACCGCGCCGGTGGTGAAGCTGGCGCCGCGCGAGGCCAGGAAGGCGGCGGGCCAGCCGATCTCCTCGGGCTGGCCCAGGCGCTTCATCGGGTACTGGTCGACGGTGAAGGGCTGGTTCGCCGACACCAGCAGCGGCGTGAAGATCGGCCCCGGCGCCACGCCGTTGACCACCACGCCCGAGGCCGCGGCCTGGCGCGCGAAGTAGCGCACCAGCGCCGACAGCCCGCCCTTCGAGGCCGCGTAGGCCGGCTCCACCGCCAGCGTCGAGCCCGCGTTGCGCGCGGCCATCGAGCTGGTCAGCACGATGCGGCCGCTGCCGCGCTTCATCATCGCGGGCAGCGCGGCGCGCAGCAGGTTGACCGGGCCCTTCACGTTCACGGCCATGGTGCGCTCGAACAGCTGTTCCCATTCGTCGCCGCCATCGAGCCAGTCGCCCTTGACGTAGTAGCCGCTGGTGTCGATCAGCGCGTCGATCTCGCCGATGTCCTGCAGCAGTGCGTTGACGTCGTCGCGCTTCGTGTTGTCGAGCGCGGCGGCGCGCGCCTTCAGTTGGTCGGCCAGCTCGGTCGGCGCCTTCAGGTCGGCGATGAACAGCTCGGCACCGAGCGCGGCGCACACGCGCGCGGTCGCGCCGCCGATGGCGCCGCCGGCGCCGGTGATCAGGATGCGCTCGCCGCGCAGGTCGAAGAGGTTCTTCATGGGTTGTCGTCCTTCAGGGAGTGGTGCAAAGAGTTCGGTTCATTCGGGCGCGCCGTAGGCGCCCGCCTCGAGCAGCGCGCGCGAGCCGAGGTCGGCGCCGTTCCAGCGCGTGAAGAAGCCCGCGGCGCTGCCGCCGTCGACGGTCATCACCGAGCCGGTGACGTAGCTCGCGGCATCGGACAGCAGGAACAGCGCGGGGCCGGCCTGCTCCTCGGCCCGGCACAGGCGGCCCAGCGGGTTGCGGTCGACCATCGCGTACTGCAGGTGGTCGGGCGGGATGTTGGCCTGCACGAGCGGCGTGTCGACCACGCCCGGCGCGAGCGCATTGACGCGCACGCCGAAGCGGCCCCACTCGATCGCGAGCGCGCGCGTGAGGCCGATCACGCCGTGCTTCGAGGCGCTGTAGTGCGCGCGGCCCGCATGGCCGCCGAGGCCGTCGATCGAGGCCACGGTGACGATCGCGCCGCGCCGGCGCTCGAGCATGCGCCGGCCCACGGGCTGCAGCGAGCGGAACATGCCCGTGAGGTTGACGTCGAGGCAGCGGGTCCAGAGTTCGTCGGGCATCGCGTGGGCGGGCGCGGGCGGCGAGATGCCCGCGCAGGCGACCATGCCGTCGATGGCGCCGAGCTGTTCCTCGATGCGTGCCACCGCGGCTTCGCAGGCGGCGGCATCGCGCACGTCGAGCGTCTGTGCGACGGCCTGCGCGCCGAGTTCGCGCAGTTCGGCCGCCACGCTCGTTGCGCGCTCTGCCACCGCGTCGACGACGGCGATGCGCGCGCCGCCGCGCGCGGCCTCGATGCCGATCGCGCGGCCGATGCCGCTACCGCCGCCGGTGACGAGGATCACGCGGTCCTGCAGTCCGTAGTCCATGGCTGTGCCTCCACGAGGGAATGAATGAGTGAATGAGGAGTGGGAAGAGGGGAGTGCGGCGAATGTGGCAGCCGCGTCGCGCGGCGTCTGTCCCCGTGGCAAGGGACAGCGCGGCCTGTACCACGGGCAGGGGACTGACGGGCCCGCGATGCGCGGCGAATACTGCCCGCCATGACAACCCCCTCCGCCTCCACCAACGCCGCCGCCGACGTGCTGCTGCGCGTCAGCGGCCTCGGCGTGCGCTTCGGCGGCATCGTGGCGCTCGACGGCATCTCCTTCGAGGTGCGCCGCGGCCAGATCTGCGGGCTGATCGGTCCCAACGGGGCCGGCAAGACCACGCTGTTCAACTGCCTGAGCCGCATCTACACGCCGGCTTCGGGATCGATCGTGTTCGACGGCGTCGACCTGCTCGCGCAGCCGCAGCATGCGATCGCGGCGGCGGGCATCGGCCGCACCTTCCAGAACGTGGCGCTGTTCCCCGCGATGACGGTGCGCGAGAACGTGATGGTGGGCCGCCATTGCCGCACCGGCACCGGCTACCTCGCCAATGCGTTTCGCCTGCCCTCGGTGCGGCGCGAGGAGGCCGAGGTGCGCGAGCGCACCGAGCGGCTGCTGGCCCTGCTTGACCTCTCGGCGCTGGCCGAGACGCCGGTGAAGAACCTCTCGTTCGGCACCCGCAAGCGCGTGGAGATGGCGCGCGCGCTGGTGGCCGATCCCAAGCTGCTGCTGCTCGACGAACCCGCGGCCGGCCTCAACCACGAGGAGGTCGACGGGCTGCGCCAGCTGATCCTCGACGTGCGCGAGCGCTTCCACGTGACCGTACTGCTGGTCGAGCATCACCTGAACCTGGTGATGCGGGTGTCCGACCAGGTGGTGGCGATGAACTTCGGCCGCAAGATCGCCGACGGCCCGCCCGCGCAGGTGCAGGCCGACCCGGAAGTGGTGCGCGCCTACCTCGGCACGGAGACCGCCTGATGGCCGCGCTGCTGGAGGTGAAGAACCTCGAGGCCTTCTACGGCCCCACGCGCGTGCTCGAGGGCATCGACTTCGAGGTCGCCGAGGGCGGCATCACCACCATCCTCGGCGCCAACGGCGCGGGCAAGACCACGACGCTGCGCGCGCTGAGCGGCCTGGTGCGACGCACCGGCGAGATCCGCCTCGCGGGCCAGCGCATCGACGGCCACAGCACCGAGAAGACCGCCGCGCTGGGCATCGCGCACGTGCCCGACGGGCGCGGCACGCTGGTCAACATGACGGTGGAGGAGAACCTGCGCGTGGGTGCCTACCTGCGCCGCGGCAAGGCCGAGGTCGAGCAGGACATGGAACGCATGTTCGGCTACTTCCCTCGGCTGCGCGAGCGGCGCGGGCAGCAGGCCGGCACGCTCTCGGGCGGCGAGCAGCAGATGCTGGCGATCAGCCGCGCGCTGATGCAGCGCCCGCGCCTCCTGCTGATGGACGAGCCCTCGTTCGGCCTCGCGCCGCTGGTGATCCGCGAGATCTTCGAGATCATGCGCGTGGTCAATCGCGAGGAGGGCGTGGGCATCCTGCTGGTCGAGCAGAACGTGGCGCGCGCCCTCGAGATCGCCGACCACGCCTGGTTGCTCGAGACCGGCCGCACCGTCATCTCGGGCACCGCGAAGCAGCTGCGCGACGACGCGCAGATCCGCCGCTCCTACCTCGGCTTCTGACAAGGACCCTCCCCATGTACAGCCTGCTGCAACAGATCGCCTCCGGCATCGCCATGGGCGGCATCTACGCCTGCCTCGGCCTGGCGCTGGTGATGATCTACCAGTCCACCCACCACATCAATTTCGCGCAGGGCGAGATGGCGATGTTCTCCACCTTCATCGCCTTCCTGCTGCTGAAGTGGGGCCTGCCGTACTGGGCCGCCGCGCTCGCCACGCTGGCCTTCGGCTTCGTGGCCGGCTTCGCCATCGAGCGGCTGGTGCTGCGGCCGCTGGGCGACGTGCCCGAGCTGTCGGTGATCGTGGTCTTCATCGGCCTGTTCGTCGGCATCAACTCGCTGGCCGGCTGGATCTTCGGCCACCAGCTCGAACCCTTCCCGAGTCCGTTCCCCGACAAGCTGCCCGGCGGCAGCACGCTGATCTCGGGCCACGAGCTCGGCACGGTCGCGGTGGTGCTGCTGGTGATGGCGCTGCTCTATGTCTTCCTGCGCTTCACCAAGGTCGGGCTCGCGATGCGCGCCTCGGCCGAGAACCCGGTGTCCTCGCGGCTCGCGGGCATCCCGGTGTCGCTGATGCTCTCGCTGGGCTGGGGCCTGTCGGCGCTGATCGGCGCGGTGGCCGGGCTGATGGTGGCGCCCGTGGTCTTCCTCGAGCCCAACATGATGGGCGGCGTGCTGATCTACGCCTTCGCGGCGGCGCTGCTCGGCGGCATCGACAACCCCTGGGGCGCGGTGGCCGGCGGGCTGATCGTGGGCGTGGTCGAGAACCTCGCGGGCACCTACCTCGTGGGCACGGAGCTCAAGCTCACGCTGGCCCTGGTGCTGATCGTGGCCGTGCTGCTGGTGCGGCCCTCGGGCCTGTTCGGCCGCAAGCTGGTGGCGAGGGTCTGAAGATGTCGGCACTGCCCTTCATTCCCGAGCAGGCACCGGCGCTGGCCGCCGATGCCGCGCCCGCGCGTTCGCCCTGGCGCATCGCCGTCTTCGCGCTGCTCGCTATCGCGTCGCTCGCGCTGCCCTTCGCGCTGTCGGACTACCGCCTCTTCCTCGTCACCATGACGCTGATCACCGCCATCGGCGTGCTCGGCCTCAACATGCTGGTGGGCTACAACGGCCAGCTCTCGCTGGGCCATGGCGCGCTGTACGCGCTCGGTGCCTACGTCACCGCGGTGCTGATGGAGCACGGCGGCTTCGCCTGGTGGGCCACCCTGCCGGTGTCGGCCGCGGTGTGCTTCGGCTTCGGCTTCCTGTTCGGCTGGCCGGCATTGCGGCTCAAGGGCCACTACCTCGCGCTTGCCACCTTCGCGCTCGCGCTGGCCACGCCGCAGCTGCTCAAGCACAAGGCGCTCGAGCCATGGACCGGTGGCGTGCAGGGCATCGTGCTCATGAAGCCCGAGGCGCCCTTCGGCCTGCAGCTGTCGGCCGACCAGTGGCTCTACCTGGTGGTGCTGGCGATCGCGGCGCTGATGTTCGTCTGCGCCTGGAACATGCTGCGCGGCCGGCTGGGCCGCGCCACCATCGCGATCCGCGAGCAGCCGACCGCCGCGGCCGCGATGGGCGTCAACGTGCCGCACGTGAAGGCCATGACCTTCGGCATCAGCGCGCTCTACACCGGCGTGGCCGGCTCGCTCGGCGCCATCGCCACCGCCTTCGTGGCGCCCGACAGCTTCGGCATGTTCGTGTCGGTGTTCTTCCTCGTGGGCGTGGTGGTGGGCGGGCTCGGCACCATCTCGGGCGCGCTGGTGGGCGCGGCCTTCATCCAGTTCATACCGAACGTCGCCGACCAGATCTCGAAGTCGGCGCCCTCGGCGATCTTCGCGGGCTTCCTGATCCTGTGCATGTTCCTGATGCCGCAGGGCTTCGTGGGGCTGGTGCGCAGCGTGCTGCGGCGCCTGCGCGGCGGCGCGGGCCAACGTCCCCGTCGAGGGGACTGACGCGAACGACCGCCTGAGAGAAAGTCCTTCCATGCCCCGTGCCATCTACATCCATTCCAACGGCGAGCGCACCGAGCTCGAGGTCGCCGAAGGCCAGAGCCTGATGCTGGCCGCCACCAGCCACGACCTGCAAGGCATCGTCGGCGACTGCGGCGGCGTCATGAGCTGCGCCACCTGTCACGTGATCGTCGACGAGGCCTTCATCGACAGGCTGCCGCCCGCGGTCAACACCGAGAACCAGATGCTCGACTACACGGCCGCGCCGCGCGAAGCGGGCAGCCGGCTGTCGTGCCAGATCGTCATGAGCGAGGCGCTCGACGGCATCGCCGTTCGCATCGCCGACCCTCAACTGTAAGAACGAGTTCCAAGAGCCGACATCAACACGGAGAAACGCTTCATGCAAGCCACTGCACCCGATCTCAGCACCAAGCCCAAGGCCCCGCTGACCCCGAACCCCGGCCTCACGCCGATGATGCTGAACCATGCGGCCTGGGTAACGCCCGACGCGGCGGCCACCACCGACTTCTACACCCGCATCATGGGCATGGAGCTCGCGAGCACGGTGCTCGACGACAGCGTGCCCTCTACCGGCGACGCGATTCCCTACTTCCACATCTTCTTCCGCATGGGCGATGGCTCCACGCTGGCCTTCTTCGAGGCGCCGGGCGTGCCCGCGCCCTCGAAGTCCAGCCATCCGGCCTACGACATCTTCAACCACATCGCTTTGCAGGCGAAGGACCGCGCCGAGGTAACGAAGTGGTACGAGTGGCTGACCTCGCAGGGCGTGGAAGTGATCGGGCCGACCGACCACAAGGGCCTGATCCTGTCGATCTACTTCCACGACCCGGCCGGCGTGCGCCTGGAGATCACCACGCCGCTGGACAAGGAATGGAACCGCCACACCGACAAGGGCTATGCCGACCTCAAGCTGTGGGAGGACTGCAAGCGCCAGGCCAAGGCCGAGGGCCGCGACGTGCCCAAGGCGCTGCTGGAGCTGATCCAGGACGTGCGCAAGCGCTACGGCACGGGCCATGGCGAGAAGGCCGGCGAGTGAGCGGCGCGGCGGCATGACACCGATCGAACTGCGACCGCTGTTCACGATCAAGGCCCAGGTCACGGCACCGGCCCAGCTCGTGGGCGCCGTGCCGCACGGCTACACGCGGCGCGTGATGTGCGTGAGCGGCGGCCGCTTCGAAGGCGAGCGGCTGCGCGGCCGGGTGCTGCCCGGCGGCGCCGACGTGGTGCTCGAGCGGCCCGACGGCGGCCTGCACCTCGACGTGCGGCTGGTGCTCGAGGCCGAGGGCGGCGGGCTCGTCTACATGACCTACAGCGGACGCCGCAACGGGCCCACGCCCGAGATCATGCGCAAGATCGTGAATCGCGAGCCGATCGCGCGCGGCGAGGACTACTTCCGCGTCGCGGTGCAGTTCGAGACCGCGGCACCGGGCCTCGAATGGCTCAACGACCGCATCGCGGTCGGCACCGGCACGCGCGAGAGCGACGGGCCCGTGTACGACGTGTGGGAAGTCGCATGAAGCGCTTCGAGGGCAGGGCCGCCATCGTGACCGCCGCGGCCTCGGGCATCGGCCGCGCCATCGCGCTGCGGCTGCATGCCGAGGGCGCGCGCGTGCTCGCGGTCGACATCAACGCCGAGGGGCTCGCGCAACTGCCGCGCGACGAGCACCTGCAGGTCTTCGCCGCCGACGTCACGGCCGACGGCGCGCCGCAGGCCATCGTCGACGAATGCATGGAGCGCTTCGGCGACCTGCGCGTGCTGGTCAACAACGCGGGACTGGGCAACTGCCCGCCGTTCCACGAGACCACCGACGACGACTACCGCAGGTTCGCCGACATCAACCAGAAGGCCACCTTCATGGTCACGCGCGCGGCCTTTCCGGCGCTGATCGCGGCGCGCGGCGTGGTGCTCAACATCGCGTCCACGCTGGGGCTGGTGGGCTACCGCCGGCAGGCCGTGTACTCGATGGCCAAGGCCGGCGTGATCGGCCTCACGCGCAACCTCGCGGCCGACTATGCCGACCAGGGCATCCGCGTCAACGCGATCGCACCGGGCATCATCGCCACGCCGCAGACCGCGGGGCGGCTGAACACCGCGCGCTTCCAGGCCACCATCGTCGGCACCACGCCGATGGGCCGGCCCGGCCTGCCCGAGGAGGTGGCCGGCGCGGCCGCCTTCCTGTGCAGCGACGACGCGGGCTACGTCACGGGCCAGGTGCTGGCCGTCGACGGGGGGCAGACCACGAGCGCCTACATCAGCGAACCGCTGGTGCAGTGCTGGGCCGAGGCCCATCCGGACCGCTGAAATCCAGGAGTCTTTTCATGCGCATCGCACTCATCACCGGCGCCGCTGGCGGGCTGGGGCTGGCCAGCGCCCGGCGGCTGGCCGAGGACGGGCTGACCGTCGCCGTGGCCGACCTGCATGCGGAGGCCGCCGAGCGCGCCGCCGCCGCCCTGCCGGGCAAGGGTCACATCGGCCTGGGCTGCAACGTGGCCGACGAGGACAGCGTGCGCGCCGCCTTCGACACGGTGCAGCAGAAGCTCGGCAGCGTCGCCGTGCTGGCCTGCTTCGCGGGCATCCTCAGCGCGCAGCCCGCGCCGGGGCGGCTGTCCACCGTCGACATCACGCTGCATGAGTGGGACACCGTGCTGCGCGTGAACGCGCTCGGCACCTTCCTCTGCGTGCGCGAGATGCTGCGCCGCTGCGGCGGCCAGGCGATCGAGCATGGCCGCATCGTCACCGTCGCCTCGCTCGCGGGGCAGATGGGCGGCATGCAGAGCGGCGCGGCCTACAGCGCCTCGAAGGGCGCGGTGCTCGCGCTGTCGAAGGTGGTGGCGCGCGAGGCCGCTTCGCTGGGCATCACCGTGAACACCGTGGCGCCGGGACCGATCGACACGCCGATGCTGCACCAGACCGTGCCCGAGGCGCAGCGCGGCCAGAAGTACCTCGGCACCGCGGCCGTGCCGCTGGGCCGCATCGGCACGCCCGAGGAGATCGCGGCCGCGGTGTCCTACCTCGTGTCGCCCGGTGCCGGCTTCGTGACGGGCGCCACGATCGACGTCAACGGCGGCATGTTGATGCGCTGACTGCTTCCGCTTCCAAGAACACCCACGCCAGGAGACTCCCCGATGAACGCCATTGCCGGTTGCCCCTTTCATGCGGGGACTTCGCCGTCCGCCGACTTCAAGCCCTACTTCAGCCCCGAGCTGCATGCGGCCTTCGAGACCCAGCGGCGCGACGAGCCCGTGTTCTGGTGCGAGGAGATCGGCTACTGGGTGCTCACCAAACACGCCGACGTCTACAGCGTGGTGCACGACGGCGCGCGCTTCTCGTCGCAGAACACCACGCGGCCCGTGACGCCGATGCATCCCGATGCGCAGGCGATCCTCAAGGAGGGCGGCTATGCGCAGACCGGCAGCCATTCGAGCCTCGACGGCGCGGTGCACAAGCGCATCCGCGGCGTGACCGGCCAGGTGCTGAACCTGCGCGAGTTCGTCAAGCTCGACGGCCACATCCGCCGGCTCGTGAACGAGGCCATCGACCGCGTCGAGGGCAGGGATGCCGTCGACCTGCTGCGCGAGGTCAACTACGAGCTGCCGGCGCAGGTGGTGTTCAAGGTGCTGGGCATTCCCGACTCGGACATTCCGAACGTCAAGCACTGGGCCGGCGCGCGCAGCGTGATCGACTTCAGCCCCGCCACCCATGCCGAGCAGCTCGAGGGCGCGCGCAACATGGTGGCGTTCTGGCAGTACTGCACCGAGATGGTCCGCGAGCGCGAGAAGCATCCGCAGGACGACTTCACCAGCCGCATGCTCGAGATCCGCAATGGCGACGACGCCGTGATGACCATTCCCGAGATCATCACCCACACCTTCGGCGTTGCCTTCGCCGGCCACGAGACCACCACCAACCAGCTCACCAACACCTTCCGCAGCCTGCTCGAGAACCGCGAGCAGTGGGAAGCGCTGTGCGCCGATCCCTCGCTCGCGGCCAACACGGTGGAGGAGGGCATGCGCTATGCCGGCGCCGTGATCGGCTGGCGCCGCATCGCGCTCGAGGACGTGGAGT
Organism: Variovorax sp. Varisp41; assembly: GCF_047325085.1. Lineage (NCBI taxonomy): Bacteria > Pseudomonadati > Pseudomonadota > Betaproteobacteria > Burkholderiales > Comamonadaceae > Variovorax > Variovorax sp. Varisp41. The sequence goes on along the minus strand of NZ_CP168541.1, from coordinate 844,092 downwards.
TTCGCGGCGTGACGATCCCCAAGGGCGCACCGATCGTGCTGTCCTTCGCCTCGGCCAACCGCGACGAGGAGGTGTTCGAGAACCCGCAGCGCTTCGACATCCGCCGCGCTAATGCGCGCAAGCAGCTCACCTTCGGCAACGGCGTGCACTTCTGCCTGGGCGCGCCGCTCGCGCGGCTCGAGATGAAGATCGTGTTCGAGGAGTTCGCCAAGCGCTTCCCGCGCATGCGGCTGGTCGAGCCCGACCGCGCGACGCATCTGCATACCTTCGTGTTTCGCGCGCCGAGCGCGCTGGAGGTCACGCTGCGATGAGCGCGCCCGTGTTCGAAGGCCGGGTGGCGGTCGTCACCGGCGGTGCCAGCGGCGTGGGGTTGGCGCTCGCGCGGCAGCTGCTCGAGGCCGGCGCGCGCGTCGCCATCGTGGACCGCGACGAGGCCGCGCTGGACCGCGCGCTCGAGGGGCTCGATGCGCGCGATGCGATCGGTGTCGCGGCCGATGTCGCGCAGGAGGCCGACGTGCGGCGCTATGTCGATGCCGCACTGAGCAAGTTCGGCCGCATCGACCTGTTCCACAACAACGCCGCCATCGTCGGCCCGCAATCCTCGCTGCTCGAGTTCCGCATGCAGGACTTCGAGCGCATCTTCGCGGTCAACGTGCGCGGCGTGCTGCTCGGCATGCAGGCCGTGGCGCGCGCGATGCGCGACCAGGGCGGCGGCACCATGGTCAACACTGCCTCGGTGTCGGGCCAGCGCAGCAGCCGCGCCGAGGCCGGGCTCGGCGTCTACGGCGCCTCGAAGGCCGCGGTGATCCGCATGACGCAGCAGGCGGCGCTCGAGTTCGCGCCGCTGGGCATCCGCATCAACGCGATCTGCCCGGGGCCGATCGACACGCCGCTGTTGCGCAGCACCTTCCTCGTCGACGGCCGCACCGAGGCGCAGGCCGAGGCCGCGCTGAAGCAGCACTTCCTGAACCAGCCGCTCAAGCGCGCGGCGAGCGCGCAGGAGGTGGCGAACCTGGTGTTCTGGCTGCTGGGGCCGCAGGCGAGCTTCGTGACGGGTGGGGTTTACAACGTGGATGGGGGGATGACGGCCTGAGCAGGGGGTGAACCTCTACGCAACGGCGAAGCGAACGGATACATTCGGCGCCTCGGCCCCGGCACCCGCCGCGAGACCGCGCGGAGGATCGCCATGCTTCCCATCGTCGTTGCGCTCGCTGCCACCGTCGTCCTGCTGGTTTGGATGGGCTTCTTCATGATGGGCTCGCTGCCGCTGCTCGTGCTCAAGCACGACACGCCGCTGGACGGACGCTTCATCCGGGGCCTGTTCAACGTCTACTACGTGGCGGTGATCCTGACGGCGAGCGCCGCGGCGCTCAGCTATGTCTGGTCGGGCAAGCTCGTCTTCGCGCTCGGTGCCGCGGTCATCGGAGGGCTCGCCTTCGCCTTGCGGGGCTGGATCATCATCCCGCGCATGGATGAGCTGCGCGGCACGATCCCGGGCGTCGACGCCTCGATCGTCGCGTTCCGCAAGCTGCACATCGCGGGGATGCTGGTGAACGTCGCACAGCTGGCGATGGTGGCCTGGGCACTGACGCAATTGAAGATGTGACGGAGCCCTGACTCGGCGCCGTGAGTTGCACGATTTCAACAAGTTTTGCACAATGGACGTTGTTTGACTGCAAGGAGGCGCCATGCAGAGCATGACCCTGGAGCAACTCCGCACGGCCTCCGAAGCCGGCGGTGTTTCGAGCGTGACGCTCAAAGGGCAGGGGGGCACGTTTCTCGTTCAGATCGCGACGCGCAACGGTGCCGGCGCCGTTTTGGCGAAGGCCCGCAGCACCGAGCCGCGTCGTTTCGGAAATCCGGCCACTGCACTGAGCGTGCTGCGCGACCTGGGCATCACCGTCGGGCAGTTCGATGCCAGCGAGTGGAATCCGGCCGAGCGGGAGCCCGTGGAGCGTTCCACCGACAACCGTGCGCAGGCCCTGCGCAAGGCGCACGAAGCCGCTGCCTACAACGAGTGGCTGGCTGCGGAAATCCAGGAGGCGGTCGACGACCCCCGGCCGAATCTTTCGCACGATGAAGTGCTGGCCCTCATGGAGGCCGACATCGCGGCCCCGACGGCCGGACGAAAGCCCGCCGCGAAGAAACGCGCATGACGCCCTGCCGCATCGAGTGGCGGCCGAAGGCGGTCGACGATCTGCGTGCCATCGTTCGCTACATTGGCAAGGACAACCCTGCGCGGGCGCGCAGCTTCGGCCAGGAGTTGCGCGACAAGACCCTGCCCCTTGCGCAGCACCCTGAACTCGGCCGCAGCGGAAGACCCGGTCTGCCGAGCCACGTGCGCGAGCTGGTCGTGCATCGCAACTACATCGTGTTCTATCGCGTGCTGCACGAAGCGCGCATCGTCGAGATCCTGCGCGTCAAGCACGCGGCGCAGCAGACCCCCTGACTGCCGCTTCGAGTCGAATGTCCTTCGGATCGTGACGAGATCGGGGCCGCCCGAACGCGCTTGATAGAATGAGAACGACTATCAATTGCCTCGGACGGCCGCGCGTGCGGGCTCACTGAAACGAGGCTGGCATCGGCAAGGCGTCAGGCCTGCCGCCGTCATCCACCCCGTCGAAGAAACCATGGCCCAGAACGCTGTCCCCGCCCTGCAGATCGTCTCCCGCATCGGCGCCGCCGTGCTCGGCGGCTATGCGTTCTCCTGGGGCTTCGTCGCGCTCGGCATCGGCCTGCTGTTCGCCGCGGGCATGCCGTTCCACGACGCCGAGTCGCTCGCCAGCATGCTGGCCTTCCTGGGGTTCCTGGTCGCGTTCCTCTGGGCGTTCTCGGCCGCCAACGTCAAGCGCGTGTGGCTGGTGCTGGCCGGCGGCGGCCTGTCGATGACGGCGGCGGCATCGCTCGTGCAGCGCGCGCTGCTCTGACCCGACCCAAATCGAACCATTCCCGCGAGGAGAGACTTCCGTGTTCCAGAACTTCCGCCTCTCGATGGCCTGGCTCCACACCTGGTTCGGGCTGGTGCTCGGCTTCGTGCTGATGGTCGTGTTCTTCTTCGGCTCGCTGTCGGTGTTCGACCGCGAGATCGACCGCTGGGCGATCCCCGAGACGCGCTTCGAGCCGCAGCGCATGCCCTCGTTCGACCAGGTGCTGCTGCCGCTGTTCAAGGAGGCGAAGCCCACCCCCGCCAACGTCGAGGAAGCGCGCTCGCGCGTGAACGGCCCGATGGCGACGAGCTTCGAGCCCAAGCAGTGGCTGGCCTACACCACGCACCGCGACCCGGTGCTGAGCATCTATTCGGGCTTCATCCTGCCCAACGCCAAGGACCCCGAAGACGGGGTCTGGGGCAACGCCACCATCGACCCGCGCACCGGCAAGACGCTGCCGGAAGACCGGCTGAAGATCGGCAGCGACTTCTTCTACCCGCTGCACTACAGCCTGCACCTCAACTGGCTGAACCTCGGCACCTGGATCGTCGGCTTCGCGGCGCTGGTGATGCTGATCGCGCTGGTGAGCGGCGTGGTGATGCACCGCAAGATCTTCCGCGAGCTGTTCACCTTCCGCCCGGCCAAGCACGTGCAGCGCAGCGCGCTCGACCTGCACAACCTCACGGGCGTGGTCGCGCTGCCCTTCCACTTCATCTTCGCGCTGTCGGGGCTGGTGGTGTTCGCGGGCGTCTACTTTCCCGTGAGCCACACTCAGCTCGAGCCGCTGCATGAGTTGCACGAGAAGCTCGAGGCCCAGGAGACCGGCCTGCCGCACGACCGCGCGGGCACGCCGGGCACGCTGGCCTCGGTCGACGCGATGGTGGCCGAGGCCCAGCGCCGCTGGGCCAGCCGCGGCATGGCGGGCGAGGTGGGCATGCTCAACGTGCAGCATGTGAACGATGCCAATGCCTACGTCAGCGTCTACCGCGCGGGCACCGACCGGGTCACGCTCACGGGCGAGGGCATCCACTTCAACGGCGCCACCGGCGAGGTGATCCGCGAGGATCCGGCGCCCACGGTGGTCGCGGGCATCAAGGACTTCCTGACCGGCCTGCACCTGCAGCACTTCAGGCACTGGCTGCTGCGTTGGCTCTATGTGCTGGGCGGGCTGGCCGGCTGCGCCTGCATCGCCACCGGCTTCATCTTCTTCGTCGAGAAGCGCAAGCGCCAGCATGCGAAGCAGGGCCTGCAGGGCGCGCGCTGGGTCGATGCCTTCGCGGTCGCGACGGTGCCGGGCCTGCTGATCGCGACCTTCTCCATGCTGGTCGCCAACCGCCTGCTGCCGGCCGAGCTGCCGCTGCGCGGCAACTGGGAGATCGGCGTCTTCGCGGGCGCCTGGCTGGTCTCGCTGCTCCATGGTCTGTGGCGCACCGCGCCCACGGCGCAGGGCCGTCTCGCACCGGCCTGGGCCGAACAGTGCTGGGCCGTGGCGCTGCTGGGCGTGGCGGCGGTGCTGCTGAACTGGATCACCACCGGCGATCACCTGCTGCGCACCATCGGCAGCGGCTACTGGCCGGTGGCGGGCGTCGACCTGTCGGTGCTCGCGGCGGCTTCGCTGGCCGTGGTGGCCGCGCGCATGCTGCGGCGCCGTGCCGATGCGACCGCCGTCTCCACCGTGGCCGCTTCGAACGGATCGGCGGTGGCCCGTGTCTGAGGCCCTGATGCTCGCGGCCGCGCTGACCGCCAACCTCGTGGGCGCGGGCCTGTTCGCGCTGTCGATGGACGTGCACTGGGAGCAGGCGCGCCCCGGCACAGCCTACCCGGTGCGCATGGCGCGCGTGCTGCGCGTGCTGGGCGCGGCCTGCCTGGTCGTGTCGTTGCTGCTGTGCCTGCGCGTCGACCATGTCTCGATGGCCTCGCTGGTCTGGTTCATGGCGCTCGCGGGGGCAGCGCTCGCCGTGACCTTCACGCTGAGCTGGCGGCCGCGCTGGCTGGCGCCGCTGGTGGCGTGGATTCCCGCGCGGCCGGCGACGACGTCTCGCTGAGCGGCCCGGCGCCGTCCTCGAAGTACACCACCATGCGCAGGTGGCGGTACTCGTCCACCGTCAGCGCCTCGTGTTCGAAGGCCACGCGTCGGCCCTCGTCCAGCAGGGCCGAGATGCCGCGCGAGGGCTGTGGATCGCGCGGCGTGTCCCACCAGCGTCGGAAGTCGGGCGACAGCCGCCGCAGCTGATCGACCAGCTCCAGCATCGCAGGATCGTCGGGCGCGACCGCGAGCTCGCGTCGAAACGCGGCCAGCAGGCGCGGCGCATCCTCCTTCCAGTCCGGCAAGCGGCGGCGCAGCTCGGGATCGGCGAAGGCCAGGCGCAGGAAGTTGCGCTGCGCGGGCTCGCGGCCCGAGAAGCCGAACAGCCGGTCGGCGGCGGCATTCCACGCGACCACGTCCCAGCGCAGGTTGGTGACGTAGGCCGGGCGCGCGACCAGCTCGTCCATCATGCGCTGCACCAGCGGCGGGATGCTCGGCCAGTGATAGGCCTCGGCCGAGGGCGGCCGCTGCTGCGCGAGCAGGAACAGGTGGCAGCACTCGGCATCGTCGAGCCGCAGGATCTTGCCGATGCGCAGCAGGAAGGCTTCCGAGACACCGATCTCGCGGCCCTGCTCGAACCACGTGTACCAGGTGATGCCCACGCCCGCGAGCGCCGCCACCTCTTCGCGGCGCAGACCCGGCGTGCGGCGCCGCCCGCCGCTGGGCAGGCCCACGTCCGCGGGCGCGAGCCGCTCGCGATGGGCGCGCAGGAAGGCCGAGAGTTCGGTGCGCGTGCGGTCGAGCGATCTAGACGCCATGGCACGCCGCCCTTCGTATTGCTGCCAGTAATAGCATGAGAGGAAATATTGTCCTGTTGCCGATCCGTTCCCAGAATGATCGCTCCTTCATCATTCAGGAGTGGTTCGCATGGCTTTCGGTCTCAAACAGCACAACGGCAACAGCGTTGCGACAACGCCGCCGGCACGCGCGGGCCTCGCCCAATGGGCCGGCCTCGCCATGCTGGCGCTGCCTACGATGCTGCTGGGGCTCGACGTGACGCTGCTCTACCTCGCGCTGCCCAAGCTGGCCGAGGACCTGCAGCCCAGCGCCACGCAGGCGCTGTGGATCATGGACGCCTACGGCTTCATGATCGCGGGCTTCCTGGTCACGATGGGCGCGCTGGGCGATGCGATCGGCCGCCGCCGCCTGCTGCTGATCGGCGCCGCGGCCTTCGCCGTGACTTCGGTGCTGGCCGCCTTCGCACCCAGCGCCAACCTGCTGATCGCCGCGCGGGCCCTGCTCGGCATCGCGGGCGCGGCGCTGATGCCCTCCACGCTGGCGCTGATCCGCAACATGTTCCTCGATGCACGCCAGCGCGCGCTGGCGATCGGCGTCTGGGCCACCATGTTCGCCTTCGGCATGGCCGCGGGGCCGCTGGTCGGCGGCCTGCTGCTCGCGCACTTCTGGTGGGGCTCGGCCTTCCTGGTGGCGATTCCCGTGGTGCTGCTGCTGTGGATCGGCGGGCCGTTCCTGCTGCCCGAATACCGCGCACCGGGGCGCGCGCGCCTCGACCTCGCGAGCGTCGCGCTGTCGCTGGCGGCGATCCTGCCGCTGGTCTACGTGGTCAAGCAGAGCGCGAAGAGCGGCTGGGGCATTGCCACCACGCTGGCGCTGCTGCTCGGCATCGCCTGCGCGATCGCGTTCGTGCGGCGCCAGCGCGCGCTCGCGAATCCGCTGCTCGACATCGGGCTGTTCGCCGACCGCAGCTTCAGCGTCGCGCTCGGCGTGCTGCTGGTCGGGCTGACCGGCGTGGGCGGTGCGCTGCTGCTGGTGACGCAGTACCTGCAGCTCGTGATCGGCCTGCCGCCGGTGACGGCCGGCCTGTGGATGGCGCCGCCCGCGCTCGCGATGCTGGTGGCCGGTATCGGCGCGCCGCTGGTCGCGCGGCGCGTGCGCCCGGGCTTCGTGATGGCCGCGTCGCTCGCGCTGTCGGCGCTGGGCCACGGCCTGCTCGCGCTGCTGCCCGTGCTGCCCGCGACGCAGGGCCTGGGCTGGGCGGTGGCTGGCTATGCGCTGATCTACCTGGGACTGGGAACGCTGGCCGCGCTGGGCACCGACCTCGTGATCGGCGCGGCGCCGGCGGCGCACGCTGGGTCGGCCTCGGCGTTGTCGGAAACGGTGCAGGAGCTCGGGGTCGCGCTCGGCGTGGCGATCTTCGGCAGCCTGACGACCGTGGTCTATCGCGCAGGCATCGCCGAGCACCTACCGCGCGGGTTGCCCGAACAGGCCGCCCGCGCGGTGGAAGAGGGCCTCTGGAGCGCGACCTCGCTTGCGCAAAGCCTGCCCGCGGGCCTGCTCGACGAGGCCCGGCACGCCTTTGTGGCCGGGCTCGGCGTGTCGTCCGCCGTGGCGGCCGCGGGGATCGCGGCGCTGGCCGTGGTGTCGGCCGTGGCGCTGCGGCGCATCGCGATCCCCGCGCCGCGCGCGCTCAAGCCTTCGCGGAAGGCAGCGCCAGCGGCTTCGGCAGCCGGATGCGGATGAACTCGTTGCCGTCCACCTTGTTCGGCAGGCGCGAGGGCGAGCCGCCGGGGTAGTTGTTGTCGTTCACCAGCATCAGCGTCTGCGCGTCGGCGATCGTGACCACCTCCACGCACTCCATCGGGAAGGCGAAGATGCCGTCGATGGTGGCGTCGCCGCCCAGGCCCTTCGGGTCCTTCAGCGCCATCAGGTCGACGATCTCTTCCTTCTCGAGGTAGCCGCTGCTGTCGACCTGCGCGAGGTCGATCCTGTAGACGCGCTTGAAGCGCGCCGCGTTGCGCCAGGTGCCCGAGGCCGGGAACTTGCCGCTGCGCACGTCGCCCGCGCCGCTGTCCTTCTCGACCACGAGGAACTCGGTGTCGTTGATCGCGACCATGTCGTTGACGCTGTAGACCTCGGTCTCGAGGTTGCCGTCGCCGTTGATGCGCTGGCCGGTGCTGACCTTGTAGGCGTAGACGCGCGGCTCGAAGTTCTGCGAGGCCAGGTCGAACACGCTGATGATGCGGCGCTGCGCGTTGTCGCCGTTCATCTCCTTCTCGTACATCGCATAGAGCTTGGTGCGGCTGGCGTTGATCGCCATGCTTTCCAGGCCGCCCGAACCGCCGAGGTTGGCCACCGAGGTGTTCGACTGGATGTACGGGTTGTTCGGCGTCTGCACCAGTGGATTGCCGCCGATCTTCGCGAGGTTGGGCATCTGCACCTCGCGCGCGACGAGGCGGCCCTGGCGGTCGAACTTCAGCAGGAAGGGACCGAACTCGTCGCCGATCCAGAAGTTGCCCTGCGCATCGATCTGCAGCGACTCGGGGTCGATGTCGTAGCCGGTCAGCAGGCGGCCCGAGACGATCGCCGGGTCAACGGCCAGCGTCTGGCCGGCCGGCGACACCGAGCTGCCCGGGTAGTTGACCATGTCGGCCACGGCCGGATAGCCGAGGTTGCGGTAGGGATCGCTCAGGCGGATATAGCTCTGCGCACTGAAGGACGAAAGCGTCTCGCCGGTCTGGAAGTTGGCCGGGATCACCTGGCCCTTGGCCCAGTCGAACTTCACCGCGTAGATGTGCAGCAGGGCGTCGGGCGAGGCGGCGCGGCCGCCGAAGCCGTTGTCCTGCATCGCGTAGAAGACGCCCGGCATGCCGCTGGGCACCAGCGCCGAGAAGCCCTGCATCGGCTGCTTGCCCTGGAAGGGCAGGGTGTAGCCGTAGGTGTCCCTGGCGCGCGTGTAGTCGCCGCCCGAGATGAACTGGCCCGAGGTCGGGCCGGCCACGTAGCTGTCGGCCGGCAGCACGGCGCGGCCGGTCAGCGTCGGGGACGTGACCTCGGGTTCGGCCACCGGCGCGGGCGCCGGTGCGGGAGCAGGGGCCGGCGCGGGTGCCGGCACGAAGGGGAAGCCGCCGCTGCTTCCGCCGCCGCCGCAACCGGCCAGCAGCGCGCCGCCCGCGCCGAGCAGCAGGCCGCGGCGCTGGATGTTGTTCTTCGATGTCATGTCTTGGCTCTGTCTTCGATGCGCGTCAGAAGGGGGTGGGTGCCGACGTCATGTCGGTCAGCTTGTTGGTCTGCAGGTCGATCGTGAAGTGCTGCGTCGGCGCGCCCTTGGCGAGCTTCAGCAGGATCTGCATCAGCGGCTTGAAGCGCGCCTGGAACACCGCGTGGGCCGGGTTGTCGTTCATCACCTGCTGGCTGCCGTTGAGCGCCAGCGCGGTGTTGGTGCCTTCGAGCGCCTGGGCGATCAGCTTGTACTGGCGCGCGCGGTCGGCCGGGATGTCGGCGAACGCGAGGTCGCCGGCATTGGCCAGGCGCACGAAGTCGCCCGCGAGGTCGATCGCCTTCCACTGGTTGAAGTCCTCCAGCCGCATGCCGTTGGCACCCGCGAGCGCGCGCGCCTTGGCTTCCGCATCCGCGTAGTCCTTGGCGTAGGCCGCCTGCTGCGCGCTGCCGTCGCCGCCGGCGTCGCCCAGGCACGAGAAGAAGGCGCTGCTCAGCAGGCCGCGGTTGCCGGTGTTGCCCAGTTGCTTGAGCGTGACCTTGGTCTGCAGCTGCGACAGCACCAGCAGGTCGGAGCCGTAGATCGGGCTCTTCACCAGCTCGCGCATCTCGCAGCGCCAGTCGTCGTTGAGCAGCCGCAGGCGCACCAGTTCCGACATGTAGCGCGTGCTGAACTCGCCGTAGCTCTTCGCGTCGAGCACCGTCTTGTCCCACAGCACGCCGTTGCTGCCGCCCGGCAGTCGGCCCGGGAAGTCGGTGAAGAAGCGGTGTTCCTCGCGGTAGAGGTCGAACAGCTCGTCGAAGCGCGCCACGTTGTCCAGGCGCACCGTCTGCACGTCGATGTGCGTCGCGTCCTTGAAGGTCAGCAGCTTGTAGGCCGGCACGTAGGCCGCCATCGACGGTGCCTGGATGTTCACCAGGCCATGGCCGTCGTCGTAGTTGCGCACGGCGGTGTCGTTGAAATGCATGTGGCCGCCCACGTGCACCTGCAGGCCGGTGTCGGCCAGTGCCTTGGTCACGTCCTCGGCGGGACGGCGCGCCATCTGCATCTTGCCCGCGCCGAGCAGCGCGATGATGTCGTCGGAGGCGCCGTTGAAGAACTCGCTCATCGGGAAATGGCTGAAGGCCACGACCTGCTTGCCCTGCTTCTTGCCGCGTGCCACCACGTCCTTGAGCCACGCGATCACGTGCGGCTTGTGCGTCAGCATCTTGTTGTAGCCGGCGTCGCCCGAGCCGTTGAAGTCGTTGGGGCCGGTGCCGGTGGGCACGTAGACGTTGGCGTCGATGCCCACGAGCCACAGGCCTTCGACCGGCTCGACCAGGTAGCTGGTGTCGGGCACGTCATGGCAGAAGGTGTAGCCGTCCTTCTTGTAGGTGCCGCCCGCGCCCTGCGCGCAGATCTCGAAGGTGCGCCTGCTCCAGGCCGCCTGTTCCTTCGCCTTCGCGAAGTCGTAGTTCTGGTAGCTGTAGCTGCTGTAGGGCGTCTCGAAGTAGCGGTAGCCGGCCTTGGGCATCAGGCCGTGCTGGTCGAGCGCCTCGGTGATGCCCGCGTAGCCCTGTTCCTTGACTTCCTCGGTGCAGTAGCTGCTGTTGACCTTGGCCCATTCGCCGCTGTAGTTGGACGCCGCGCAGTCGCCGTTGCCGCCGCGGCTGTAGATCGGCTGGGGCGCGCCCACGCGGTTCGTGGCGGCGTCGATGCCCAGGTAGTCGGCCTTGCCGCCCGCGCGCTCGAGCGGCTTGTTCGGGTCGTGGTTGCCAGGGGCCGCGAAGAACTGGATGCCATGCTTGTTCGCATAGTCGTCCAGCACCTTCTTCAGGCCGCGCATGTGCACCGGTTGTCCGTCGTCCGAGAAGTCGCCGGGCAGGGCGATCAGCTTCACGCCGCGCGCCACCGCGTCGTCGAGCGCGGTGATGAAGGCGAAGTAGTTCTCGTTGAACAGGCGCGTCGAGGTCATCTGCGCATGCATCAGGCGGATGGTCGCGTTGCGGCCCGACTTCGGGTTGAACACGCCGGGGAACGAACCGTCCTTGAAGTTGGCGTAGACGTCGTGGAAGTGGATGTCGGGCATGAACGCGACCTGCACCGGCGGTGCGGATTCGGCCGGCGGGGGCGTGGTCTGCCCGGGGTTCGAGCCCGAGGGCGGCAGCGGGAGGAAGCCGGCGTTCTGGTTGTCGCTGCCGCCGCAGGCGGACAGCAGCAGCACGGCCGCGGCGACGGCGAGCGTCGAGGTCGCGCGCGCGGTGCGAGGGAAGGAAAAAATCATGAAAAAAGATCCGCGAAAGAAGTGACGAAACGCCCGCCGCCCCAGTGAAGGGGCCGGCGGGCGCGGGGCGGATCATGCGGGGGTCGTATGACCTCCCGGTGGCAGATGCATGACATAGGACGACTGACTGAACACTGACGCCGAAGTGAAAAGTTCGCATCGAACACGCGGCGTCGAAGACGCTCGCGCGCACCGTGCGAGGGCGGGATCGCTCGTGCCGCGCCATGGCACCATCGCCCCCATGCACGAGCCCTCCCGCCGCATCCCCTACCGCACCTGGCCGGGCGCCCTCGCGGTCTTCCTCGCCATCGCCGCCTATGTCGGCGGCCTGATCTTCTGGGACCGCCACACGCCCGGCGCGCGCCCGCTGCCGGCCGGCGAGACCGTGTCGGTCGGCCATGCGCGCTTCGAGCCCGCGCGCGGCTGGCAGATGGACGTGGCGCGCTCCAAGGCCGGCCGTTCGCTGATGCTGTTCAAGGGCAACCACAAGTTCCTCGTGACCACGCTGCCCTGGGCCGGCGGGCCCGACGGTCCGCTGGTGCGGCAGCAGCGGCTGATGGAGCGCGGCCAGGGCCTGAGCATCGAGGGCGACGTGTCCGACTTCGTCACCATGTGGGGCCTGCAGGGCAAGACCTTCGCCTACTACGGCAGCAAGATCGCCGGCCGCTTCTGGCAGGTGGTGGACCAGCGCCGCAAGTCGCTGGTGCAGATCGACGTCTACGGCGGCAGCGACGGCCTCGACGAAGCCATGGCCGATGCGCGCAGCATGCTCGAGTCGATGGACCTGGAGGCGCCGCTGTGAGCCACGACACCACCATCACCACCACCGCCTTCGACAGCGACGAGTCGCCGTGGCCGGTCGGCACCGACTCCTTCTTCCAGCCGCGCCGCGCCGCCTTCTGGCTGCTGAGCGCGCTGATAGTCAACGGCCTGTTCTACACCGCGCAGATGTTCTCGATGGGCTTTCGCGTGGTGCCCATCACGGCCTTCCTCGGGCTCGTGGTGTGGGGTCTCTACACGCTGGCCTTCCTGCTGGTGTTCCGCACGCTCGACCTGCTCGAGCAGCATCCGCCCGAGGCCTTCGTGCTGGCCTTCGCCTGGGGCGGCATGGGCGCCGTGTACTTCGCCGCGCCGGCCAACATCGCGATCCAGAGCCTGTGCGCCAAGCTGATCTCGCCCGAATTCGTGGCGGCCTGGGGGCCCGCGGTCGCGGGACCGATCACCGAGGAATTCCTCAAGCTCGCGGGCGTGGTGCTGCTGGTGCTGGTGGCGCGCAACCAGTTCCAGACCTACCTGTCGGTGCTCATCGTCGGCGCCATGGCGGGGCTCGGTTTCCAGGTGGTCGAGAACCTGACCTACACCGTCACCGCCTCGATGCGCTTCCCGCTCGAGAACCAGGTCTACCCGGTGCTGCTGAACCTGCTCACGCGCGGACTCATGAGCGGGCTGTGGAGCCACGCGGCCTACACCGCCATCGCGTCCTTCGGCGTCGCCTGGTTCCTGCTGCATCCCGAGCGGCGGCTGGTCACGCGCATCGGCGCCGCCGTGCTGTGCTTCGTGCTGGCCTGGGCCATGCACTTCGTCTGGAACTCGCCGCTGCTCGAGGACTACTTCGACGGCGGCTATGGCGAGATGGCGCTGCTGCTGCTGGTCAAGGGCATCCCGGTGCTGATCGCGGCCTGGCTGTTCTGGCGCGAGGCCGCGCGCGAGAACGGCGCCTACCTGCACGCGCTCGCGGCCTACTTCGTGCCCGAGCGCGAACTGATCCGCGACGACGAATGGGTGCGCCTGGGCCAGCCGCTGGCACGCTGGCGCGTGCGCCGCGAGATGGGCCGGGCCTTCGGCGCCAGGGCGCGGCGGCTCAAGACGCGGCTGCAGCGCGAGCAGCTGCGGCTGATCCGGCTCGCGGGCACCTACGGGCGCGGGCCGCAGACGCTGGCGAGCGAACTGGCGGTGCGGCGGATCCGGGCGGCGCTCGATCCGTTGATTCAGGCGCCGCGCTGAGACCGGGGCTCGCCCCCGGAACCGCTCAAAGCCCCATCAACGCCTGCAACAGCATCCGGCTCGCCGGCGCCGGCTCGGCCAGCGCGGGCACCGCCAGGTAGCTGACCCGGTGCGCCCAGGGCTCGTCGAGCGGCACGAAGGCCAGGTTCGGAAACTTCGCCTGCTGCTCGAGGCTGGCCTGGGGCAGCAGCCCGATGCCGAGGCCGCACTGCACCATGCGGCTGGCCGAATCCATGCCCTTGACCTGGATGCGCGTGCGCAGCCGCACGCCGTGCGCGAGCGCCTCCCTGGCCACGCGGCTCGCGAGCGCGGTGCCGGGGGGCAGCTCCACCCACTCCTCCTTCAGCAGTTGCTCGAAGCGCAGGCGCTTGCGCTTCGCGAGCCGGTGGTGCACGGGCAGGATCACGACCAGCCGCTCGGTGCGGTAGGGCTGCAGCTTGAGGCCCGGGATGTCGCCCTCGGCGACGAACACGCCGACGTCGGCCTTGCGCTGCAGCAGCAGTTCGACGATCTCCGCGCTCGTGTGTTCGGCCAGCTCGATCTTGATGCCCGGGTGCTGCTGCAGGAACAGCGCGAGGTCCTGCGGCAGGTGCTGCACGATGGCCGAGATCGAGGCGACGAGCTGGATGCGGCCCGACACGCCGGCCTGCAGGTTCTGCAACTCGGCATCGAGGGTGTCGACGTCCTCCATCATCGCGCGCGCATAGCGTGCGATCGACAGGCCCGCCGCGGTCAGGCCGGCGCCGCGCGCGGTGCGGTGCAGCAGCTCGACGCCCATGGCGTTCTCGAGTTGCGTGATGCGGCGGCTCGCGGCCGAGGGCACGATGTGCAGGGTGGCGGCCGCGCGCGACAGGCTGCCTTCGTGCTCGATCGCCGCGACGAGCTTCAGGGTGGCGAGGTTCAGGTGGTCGAGCAGGGGGCGTCGGGGTTTCATGGTGCGCGGGGCAGCGTTGCCGCAATGGCAACGCTGCCGTGAATTAATGTCGCTGGGCTTGTGGCGGGGACTGCGTCAGCATGCGGGCCATTCCAACAAGGAGACGCATCCTTCCATGCAGCAGATTCTGAACCTGCGCGATCTCACGATGATCGAGCGCACCCATGCCCGCGGCGGCAAGTTCCGCTACCACCCGCTGCTGTCCGGCCGCGACGGCAGCGTGGGCAACTTCTTCCTCCAGCTCTCGAACACCTTCAACGACTTCGACTCGCCGCGCCACCGCCACAACTTCGACCAGGTGCGCGTGCAGCTCGAGGGCGACGCCGACTTCGCGCGCGATGGCGTCATGAAGCCCGGCATGATCGGCTACTTTCCCGAGGGCGTGTTCTACGGCCCGCAGAGCATCGCGGGCGAATCGCTCACGCTGGTGCTGCAGTTCGGTGGCGCGAGCCGCAGCGGCTACCTGTCGGAGGCGGCGTTCCAGCGCGGCATCGTCGAACTGAAGAAGAACGGGCGCTTCGAGGCCGGCGTCTACAAGGTCGACAAGCCCGAGGGCGGCACGCGCAACCAGGATGCCTACGAAGCCGTCTGGGAGCACATGAACGGCCGCGAGCTGCGCTACCCCGAGAGTCGCTACGACAAGCCGATCTTCATCCGCCCTTCTGCCGCGCAATGGCTGGGCGATGCGCAGCGGCCCGGCGTGGCGCGCAAGCACCTGGGCAGCTTCTCCGAGGCGCGGACCGTGCTGTCGCTGATCGCGCTCGAAGCGGGCCGGAGCATCGAGGTGCCGCCGAACAGCATCGTGTTCGTGCTGGCAGGCAAGGGCCACGCGGGTGACGGCCGGCGCGATTGGGAAGTGCGGTCTTCGCTCTACAGCGGGGAGACAGCCAGCGCGATGACGGCCGATGCCGCGAGCGAGCTGCTGCAGATCGAGCTGCCGAGGCTGTGACCATGCGCGACCCTCAGTCCGACGGCCGGCGCCGTCGCATCGTGCTGGGACTCGGCGCCGCCCTGGCGGCCTCGCCGTTGCCGCGCGCCTGGGCCGCGGAGGAATTTCCCTCGCGCCCGATCTCGATGGTGGTCCCGTTCCCGCCGGGCGGCGGTTTCGACACCATCGCGCGGCCGTTCGCGGAGCGGCTCGGCCAGTTGCTCGGACGCGCGGTGGTCGTGGACAACCGCCCGGGCAGTGGCGGCAACATGGGCACCGACTTCGTCGCGCGCGCGCCGGCCGACGGCCATACGCTGCTGTTCGCCAACGACTACCTCGCGACCAATCCGAGCGTGAACCGCAACACGCGCTTCGACCCGCTCAAGGACTTCGCGCCCGTGAGCATGGTCGGCAGCACGCAGGTGGTGATGGCCGTGCGTCCCGACTTCCCCGCGCGCAATTTCGAGGAGCTGGTCGCGCTGTCGAAAAAGCGCTCGCTGAGCTACGGGACGCCGGGCGCGGGCACCTCGCCGCACCTGGTGGGCGAGTACCTCTCGACCATCTCGCCGCTGCAATCGCTGCACGTGCCCTACAAGGGCACGGCGCCGGCGGTCAACGATGCGATGGGCGGGCAGATCGACATGGTCTATGCCACCTCGCCCTCGGTCGCGAGCCAGATCGCGGCCGGGCGGCTGCGCGGCATCGCGGTGTTCGGCGCGCAGCGCAGCACGCAGCTGCCCGAGGTGCCCACGCTCAAGGAGATCGGCGGGCCCTCGGTCGACTACGAGGTCTGGTACTGCCTGTTGGCGCCGGCCGGCGTGCCGCCCTCCGTGCTCGCGACGATCCGCGCCGCCACGCGCAAGGCCCTCGATGCCGACCTCGCCGCGCGGCTGGCGCGCCTGGGCTATGCGGTGAGATCGAGCGAGCCCGAGGCGGTCACGCAGGCGATCCGGCAGGGGCTGGAGCGCTGGAAGGACGTGGTGGCGCGGGCCAAGATCGCGATCGACTAGCCGCGACCTTCTCTCGACGCCCGCGGGCGGATCAGGACACGGACGACTTGTCGCCCTCGTACTCGGCGGCGACGGCCTCGAAGGCCTGCGTCATGGTCCGTGCCAGGGCTTCCACCGACACTTCGACGACCCGGATCCCGGGCTGCTGCGGCGTCTCCGGCGAGGGCGTTTCGCAGCTCAGGTACACGCCGTGCGCGGTGGGGATCAGGAAGCTCAGAACGCGCAACGTGACGTCTCCGAACTGGAGGAAGGCCCAGAGGTCCGGCAAGTCGCCGGGATCGGGCGATGGATCCGGCGCGTCGGCGAGTATCCGGTGGATGTCCACGGGTCCGCGGTCGCCGAAGATGTCCGCCCTGGGCTGGAAGCGGGCCGGGTTGCGGAAGCTCTTCAGGGTCCTGTGCAGCGTGAAGAGGAAGCTGGGCACGTAGACGCCGTTATCGGTCGCGGTCACGTGCGTGCCGGCCGCGTGGATGTCCACCTGCCGCATCGCGAAGCTCTCGGGGTCCTTGAGCGCGATGTCGAACTGCAGGGTCTCCCGGGTGCCGAAGATATGTGCGGGCATGATGGGGCGATTGTCCTTGAAGCCGTCGGTTCGAGGCGCGCCGCTAGGCGCGGCACGCGGGCACGGTCGACGCGAAGCGGCGCCGCGCTGCATTGATGCGCAGGTGGTCGACCGTGCCGCGCAGCGAGACGCCGTTGTCCGAACCGGCCCAGTGGAAGATCCGCGCGCCCGAGTCCTGGAACTGGTGCACGTTGCCGTGGCTGTCGCGGGCATAGCGCACGCTTCGATCGCCGGGGTAGGAGCGGCTGCTCTCGAACAACTCGCGATGGTTCTCGGGCAGCACGCTCTTGCCGGTGTTGTAGGGATCGGTCCCGCGGCCGGGGGAGCGCATGTTGGGATCGTGATGGCCGGGGTTCTCGTAGTGGTCGAACTTGCCGTCGTCGCCGGTGACGCGCGCGAGGATGGGGCGCCCGTGCTGGCCCGTTTCGCCGATCTCCCAATAGGGGATTCTTTCGCCGGCCACCAGCCCCAGCGGATCGATGCCCAGCAGCGGGTTCTCGGCATAGCGCACGAGGTTCTCGCCCGCGCCCAGGCGCAGCGGATCGAGCGAGACGAACTGGCCGCTGCGGGGATCGAAGTAGCGGTGGCGGTTGTAGTGAAGCCCGGTCTCCTCGTCGAAGTACTGGCCCTGGAAGCGCAGCGGATTGCCGACCTCCTCGCACTGCAGCGCGCGGATCGCGCCCCAGGCCGCATGGCTCGCCGACCAGACCGTGCGGCCTTGCCCGTCCGTGAGGCGGGTCGGGCAGCCGTTCGGATCGACGTGGTAGTGGAGGACCGCGCTTCGGTCGCCATCGCGCTCGACGAGCGCGAGCGGCACGAAGGTGGACGGATAGTGCACGTACTCGCGCGCCTTCAGGTAGCGCGCGTCGTTCGTTCCGGGGGCGGCCGAGGAACGGCGCGCGCCCGCCAGTTGCAACACGGGGTTCGACGGCAGGGCCGGCGGCGGCCGCGGCACGTCGTTGTCCTCGGTCAGCTCGCCCAGCAAGGTGTTCCCGTCCCAGAAGAACCACGTGGTGCGCTGCGGACCGCGCTTGAAGACGCGCCGGCCGACCGGGTCGTAGCCATAGCGGGTGACGGCCGTTCCCCTGCGGCTCTCGACCAGCCGGTGGTTGGCATCCCAGACGAGCTGCAGCGCGTCCCCGGCCGGCATGGCATCGTGCATCTGCACGAGGTCGCCCGCGCGGTCGAACACGTAGTGGGTGCCGTCGAGGCTGCCCTCGCGCGTCCAGTGCACGGCCTCGGCATCGTTCTCGCCGCCGGCCACGCGGGCCCGCGGCGTCTGCCGCACGCGTGTGTGCAGCCGGTCGCCGGCCGGATCGTGCAGGAAGCGCTGAATCCGGCCTTGCGGGTCCGCATGCTCGAGCAGCTGGCCGAGCGCGTCGTAGCGGTAGAGATCGATCCCCTGCCGGCTGTCGGCGCGGCACTCGAGGTTGCCGGCGCCGTCGTAGTCGTAGCGCGTCTCGAACACCGGGCCCGCATCCTCGAGCAGGCGCTGCGCGGTCAGCAGGTCGCGCTCGTCGTAGGCGAAGCGGCGCTCCAGCCCCGTTCCCAACCGCTCGCTCAGCGTGCGGCCCAGCGCGTCGCGCGTCATGGCGATCAGCGGGTCGTCGTCGATCGCCATGCCCTGCAGCTGGTTGCCCAGGTCGAACGCGTAGCGCAGGCGATGGCCCGCGCTCGTCTCGCGCAGGATCCGATGGCCGACCTCGTCGTAGCGGTAGTTCGCGCGGAAGCCGCCCTGGCGCTCCTCGAGCAGGTTGCCAACGGCATCGAAGCGCCGCCGCACGTGCATCGCGTCGTTGCGCATCTCCACCAGCTGGCCGAGGCGGTCGTAGACGAAGTGCTCGTGGCGCTGGCGCCCCGCCTGCAGCGGATCGTCGAAGGTCTTGCGCGTGATGCGGCCCATCGCGTCGCACGCGAAGGCCACGCGCTGTCCCAGCGCGTCGACGGTAGCGCTCAGGCGGCCCGCACCGTCGTAGATATAGCGGCGCGACTGGTTCCAGTAGTCCACCTCCTCGACGATCCGGCCGAGCGCGTCGCGCCGCAGCGCATAGCGCTCGCCGCGCTGGTTGGTCAGCCCGACCAGCCGTTCCTCGGTGTCGTAGTGGTAGCGCACCGCCTGGCCGTCGGGCTGCACGCGAGCGGCGAGGCTGCCGGTCCCGAAGTACTGCATCCGCGTGCGCGCGCCTGCTTCGTCGACGTAGAGCAGCAACTGATCCTCGGCGTCGTAAGCGCAGGCGGCATGGCCGCCTCCGGGGCGCTCGATGCGCAGCGTGCGCCCCTTGGCATCGTGGTGGTAGCGCGTCGTTCGCCCGAGCGCGTCCTGCCGCGCCTTCAGCCGGCCCAGCACGTCGTGCTCGAAGCGGGTGCGCGCGCCCAGCGGATGGGTCAGCACGAGAAGCCGTCCATGCCGGTCGTACTGGAGCTGCGTGACGGCGCCGCGCGCATCGACATGGCGCACGAGCTGTCCGTGCGCGTCGTGCTCGAAGCGCGTGACCGCGCCGCGGGGATCGCGCTGGTTCGCCAGCAGGCCGCGTTCGTCGTAGCCCTGCGACCAGCGCTGCCCGTTCGGGTCGACGACCGCGAGCACGCGGTCCTCGTCGTCGAATTCGTTGCGGATCGTGCTGCCGTCGGGCCAGCGCGTGCTTTGCAGGTTGCCGTGCGCGTCGTAGACGAACGCGGTGCGCAGCCCCTCGGGCCGTGTCACGGCCACGGTGCGGCCCGCGTCGTCGTATTCGAAGGTGGTCACGCCGTCGAGCGGGTCGATCTCCGCGAGCGGCAACCCGGATTCGTCGAACTTGACCACCGTGAGATGACCGAGCGAGTCGGTCGCCTGCGTCTGCCGCAATGCCTCGTCGTAGGCGAAGCGGCAGTCCTGCAGGCCGCCGTCGCCCCAGGCATGCGCCACCCGCCACCGGTCGTCGTAGGCGTAGTGAAAGCTCAGGCCCAGGCGATCCGTGTGGCGGACCATGCGGTGCTGCAGGTAGGCGAACTCCCGTGCCGCGCCGAGCGCATCGACGGCCGCCACGAGATCGCCGCCGGCATGGCGATAGCTCACCAGCGGATGTTCCAGGCCGGTGAGCGGGTCGCGCAGCGCCATCGCCTCGATGCGGCCGTCGCTGGAGCGCACCTCGATGCTGCGTCCCGGCTGCCCGTGCGCGCCGCTCTCGACGATGCGCACCAGCGCGCCGTCCTCGTCGCGCACGAAGCGCCAGCCGTTGCCGCAGGCATCCTCGATGCATGCGATCGGTAGCGCCGCCGCCCGCAGTTCGCCCGCCGGCGAGAGGGCATCGTCGAAGTGAAAGTGCAGTCCGTCCTTGAACCGCACCGTCAGGCGCACGCCCTGCCGCTCGAGGCGTGCGCCGTCCACCAGGTCGCGCACCGGTTCGCGCTCGGACCGGGGCAGGGCGGGGAAGAGCGCGCAGCTGTCCGGCCCGTGCAGGCTCAGCAGGCCGTCGGGTTCGGCCACGAGGCGCAGGTCGGCCGGCGTCTGCCAGCCCTGGCCGCAGTGGCCCGCGAAGTCGTGGTCGCGCGATGCGTAGGCGCGGCTCCAGGTCAGCGGCAGGCGCCCGGGAACGTGGAAGTCCTCGTGCGTCACCGAGACGCTGCCGTCGCGGATGTCCACGGGCTCGGCGCGCAGCACCCGGCACTTGAGGAAGCCCGGCGGCATGTTCTTGAACACGCGCCGCGCGATGCGCGTGTAGGCGCGGCCCAGCGCCTTGAACAGGCCGCGCTGGATCATCGCGCCCCAGGAGATGGTGGGCGGCCCGCCGACGAACACCTGCGGCGGGATCGCCACGTTGAAGGTGGTCGGCAGCATCAGGCTCAGGCGCACGGGCTTGACCAGCTTGCGCGGGCGAAACGGCGGCACCAGGCCGACGATGTTGCAGCCGAGCACCGGCATCGTGATGCGCGAGAACGGATCGCCGTCGGCCAGCACGGTGCGGCTGCCCATGAACAGCTCGTCGTCGAACTGCGGGCCGCCCGGTCCCTTGACGATCGGCATCGGCGCGCCGACCAGGATGTGGAAGTCCACGCCGCCGGTGCCGGCATTGGCGCGCCGCACGCCGGCCACCTCGACCGTGGCGCCAAGCGGCAGCGGGATGCTCTCGGGCATCGCGCCATCGTCCGGCGGCGCGCCGGGCGGCGCCGGTATCCGAGGCGACGCCGTGCCTTCGCCGATGGCGTTCTTGGCGGCCTCGGTCGCGGTGCCGAGCGCGCCCAGTCCCTTGACGATCGGGTTGTCGGGCGACACCTCGATGGTCGGCAGGTAGTCGAACGGGTCCATCACGATGCCGATGTGCACCGTGGGCCACACGCCGGGCGGCGCCAGGTAGGTGTGGGCGTCGATGCCCAGCTGCGGATCGAAATGCTTGGCCGCGAAGAACAAGTGCTTTCCTTGGGGCGTGAAGGAGCCGGCGCGCCTCAGGCGGCCTCGACGAAGGGTTGCGGATCGGGCAGGCGCGAGAACGCGGGCGGCTCGCGCCATTCGCCGGGCGAAAGGTCCAGCGGATGCTTCACGTGCGGCAGTCCGCTCCAGGCCGGGTCGAGCCACTCGCGGCCCATGGCGACGACGGTGCGAAACACCTCCTCGCCACCCTGCACCAGTTGCTCGCGCTCGCGCAGCTGGCCCTGGAACAGCAGTTCGTAGCGCTGCACCAGTTGCGCTTCGATCGCCGCGATCGCGGCCGGCGGCGGGTGGGGGCCGAGCCGGTGGCCCGCGAGATCGGCCTCGACCAGGGCCGCGCGCGCCTCGCGCTCGTAGGCCGTGGCGCACTGCGCGATGCGCTCGCAGCGTCGGGGATCCTGCATCGCGAGCATGTCCTGCAGCAGCTGCGGCACCGTGCTGTTCGGCCGGTCGGCGTCGGCCATGGCGCGCGCCTCGCGCACGCCGGCCAGCGCCGAGGCCCAGGCCCGGTCGCGTTCGCCGGCGCCGAGCCAGGCCTGGGCCGCGGCGCGCCGGCCCTCGACCGCGAACAGGCTGTTGGGGATGCGGCGGGCCGTTTCGCCCGCCTGCTCGAAGGCCTGGGCCGACTGCTTCATGTCGCCGGCCGCGGCCCATGCGCCGCCCTCGGCCATCCAGCCCTGCATCAGCAGCATCGGGCCCATCGGGTTGCCGGCCTGCGTGGCCTCCGCCGCCGCGGCACGGGCCTGGCGGTAGCGCGCCACCGAGCGCGCGAAGTCGCGCGCCTGCAGCCAGGCGCCGCCCACCATCACGTCGAGCACGGCCCGCTGGTCGGACCAGCCGTTGCGCGTGGCCAGCCGCGCGGCGCGCTCGGCGGTCGCTTCCACGGCGGCCGCGTCGCCGCGACGCAGCAGCATCAGCATGTCGGCATGGAGCTGCCGGAACAGCGCGGCCCCCCCGGCGCCGCCGCCGGCCTGCGCGGCGATCTCGCGCGCGGCTTCCAGGATGTCGAGCGGCGCATCGACCACGCGCACGATCCCCGCGTGCCGCTCCACCAGCGGCTGCCAGGCGCGCGAGTCGCTGTCGTCCACCAGCACCAGCCGCAGCAGCCCGGCATCCTGCGGCGGCACGGGCGCCTGCATGGCCGCGTCGAGCCAGCGCTCGAAGCAGGCGAGGTCGCTCACGCCACCCGGTTGCAGCACGACCGACAGCCGCTGGCGGCGCAGGTGGCGCGCCAGCGACAGGCCGGTGTCGACGAAGCCGGCGGCACTGTCGCGGCCGCTCGCGTGTTCCTCTTCCCAGGGGCCGGCCACGCCCTGCTTCGCGAGCTGCGGCCGGTTGTGCGCGACGGTCTCGATCATGGCCTGCCGCAGCTCGCGGCTGTAGCGGTAACCGGTCTCGTAGGCCGCGTCCAGCCGCAGGAACAGGTCGGGCGTGGCGTAGTCGCTGTCCACCATCTGCAGCGCGAAGAAGGCGTCGAGCATGCGCTGCGAGTCGGGCGGCAGCCGCAGCACGACCGCGCGCAGCGAGGCATCGTCGGTGCGCTCCCACCACAGGTCGTGGAGCCGGGCCATGCGTTTTTCGACCGGGTTGCGCACCGGTGCCGCGGAGGACATCGATGCGGCCCTCAGCAGTTCAGGAAGATCTTGGTGCCGTTCACCGTGACACCCGATTCGTCGAGCATCAGCGTGGCGCTGCCCGCGCGCAGCACGATGCGCCCCGGCGTCACCTCCACCGCCGTGCCGTCGACGTTGAGCACCACGCTGGTTGGGCTCGCATGCGTCATGGCGCCCGAGGCGAAGGTGTCGAGCGTGCCGCCCTCGGCGCTCACGCCCACGCTGCCCGAGGCCACGGCCGAGAAGTCGCCGCCCTGCGCCAGCAGGCCCATGTTGAGGGCGGCCGTTCCGAACAGGTTGGCGGCCGAGCTGGTCAGCGAGACGTCGCCCTGCGCGGTGGCCGAGGCCGGGCCGGCCGGCACGTTGAGCGTCATCGCGTCGTTGTAGGTCGCGGTGTGCGAGCGGGCCGAGACCTGGTAGGCCTGCCCGATGGTGGTGGTCTGGGCCAGCGTGACGTTCCACAGGTCGTTGTCCTGCGCCGTGACGGTGCGGGCCTTGGTGACCGTCAGCGAATCCGTGCCCGTGACCGAGGTGGTCTGGTTGCCCGTGACGCTGGCGGTGCGGTGGGCCTTGGCGATGTGCGTCTGGTCGCCCGTGACCGTCAGGGTCTCGGTGCCGGTGACGGCATGGCTGCGGTTCGACTTGACGCTGACCGCCTCGTCGCCGTCCACGGTCTCGGCGCGCTGGCCGTGGATCGTGACCGTCTCGTTGCGGTCGACGGTTCGGGTGCGGTCGTTCTTGACGTGGTGGGTCTCGTCGCGCTCGACGGTCTTGCTGCGGTCGCGGCCCACGGTGTGGACCTCGTCGTTCTCGACCTCGAGCAACTGGTCGCGCTCCGCGTGCAGCCACAGCTGCTCCTCGCCGAGCTTGTCCTCGAAGCGCAGCGCGTTCGCGTTCGCGGCGTTGCCGCCCTCGGAGCTGCGCGAGAGCAGGCCGCTCTGCGTGGCGTTGGCGGGCAGGTCCCAGGGCGGCATGTTGTCCGCGTTGTAGACCCGGCCCGTGATCAGCGGGCGGTCGGGGTCGCCGTACTCGAAGTCGACCACCACCTCCTGGCCCACGCGCGGGATCTGCATGCCGCCGAAGTTGCTGCCGGCCCAGGGCGAGGACACGCGCACCCAGCACGAGCTGCTCTCGTCCTTGCTGCAGTAGCGGTTCCAGTGGAAGCTGAGCTTCACGCGCCCGTACTGGTCGGTCCAGATCTCGCGTCCCGCGGGGCCGGTGACCACCGCCGTCTGCGGGCCCGTGGTGCGCGGCTTGATCGCGTCGGGCGTGGGGCGGAAGATGTTGTTCGCCGGCAGCACCTCGAACTCGACCCGGCAGCGGAACTCCTCCTGCCCCGTCGCGTCGCCCGCTTCCTGCAGCGACAGCCGCGTGGCGGTCACGAGATAGTCGGCATTCGCGCTGTCCTGCGGGTGGTCGGTCAGCGTGAAGCGGTAGCCGGCCGCCAGGCCGCGCAGGTTGCCCGCGCCGCTGGCGACCTGGCCGGGCGCGCCGGTCTCCTCCATCCGTGCGCGCGCGATCTGCTCGCCATCGGCCTCGGCCGCGTAGTTGCCAGGCCAGGCGAACACCTCGCGCGCCGCATGCCGGGTGCGGCGCGGCATCGCCTTGGTGCGCAGCAGGTCGGCCTTGGGCCGCGTGAAGTCGAAGTCGCCCGTGACCCACTGGCCGCTCTGCAAGGCTTCGGCGAGCTGGAAGTGGTGGCAGTGTTCCTCGTTGGACGACGCCTCGGCGGCGCTGAAGGGAATGCGCTCGTAGCCGCCGGCGGGAAAGGGGCCGTGCGCCTGCATGTCGTCGACGATCACCAGCGTGTGGCTGTTGGCCGCGTGCTCGAAGTAGTAGTAGAGGCCCCACTCGTGCAGCAGGCGGCTCGCGAAGTCGTAGTCGGTCTCGCCGTACTGCACCACGAACTCGCGCGGCGGGTAGCTGCCCGTGGCCCGGATCGAGAGCGCGAAGCCGTAGGCGCCGAGCACCTCGCCGACGATGTCGAGCACGTTCCTGTTCTGGAAGATGCGGAAGTCCTGCGTGCGCTGGGCCAGGCTCAGCCACGATTCGATGACCACTTCATGGAGCGCGCGCCGGCCCTCCAGGCGCAGGAAGCGCGCCCGCGTCACGAGCCCCGAGAGATGGCGCTGCTGCTGCGCGCCGCCGGGGCGGCCGTCGAGCAGGATGTGGACGCCGAACTCCTCGCCGATCAGCGGCTTGAGCTTGATGTTCGCGGCCGAGCGCGCATCGATGGTGGACGACTCCGGCGTGGTCAGCGTGAGCGTGTAGCGATAGGGGCGGCTCAGTGCTTCCTCGCCCTCGATCAGGACGGGTTCGAGCGCGGCCATCCCGTCGAGCACGGGCATGGCGTCGGAGGTCGCGGTGATCTTGCGGCCCCGACTGGAGGCGGGCGTGGGCATGAAACTCCCTGCAACGAAGCGTGAAGGCGAAAAACCGAGCACTGTAGAGAAGCTCGTGACGATCGGCGGTAATAAGCTGCAACCAAATTGCAATGGCGATACATCCATTCCACTACCTTCGACAACGAATATCAGTCGAAGGTATGAAGCTTGGCGTTCGTCGGTGCAGCAACGTCGAGCCGATGGGGCAAACGTTTTCTTTTCGGGAAGACTCTACTGCCGTTTTTGCCGCGGGAGCACGCGACTACAAGGATTCGTAGTCGCGCGGCGCCGCGGAGTTCAGGCCCTCGACCTCGCGCCGAAGCTGCGGCGGTACGCGCTCGGACTCACGCCCGCCACGCGCTGGAACTGCGCCCTGAAGTTCGCCGCCGATCCCAGCCCGACCTTGGCGACGATCTGCTCGATGCTCAGGCGCGTGCGTTCCAGCAGCTCCTGCGCGCGGCGCACGCGCGCGCGGATCAGCCATTGCGCGGGCGAGACGCCGAACTGATCCTGGAAGCGCCGGTTCAAGGTTCGCTGGCTGCTGCAGGCCTGGCGCGCGAGGTCGTCGAGCGACAGTGGCCGGTGCAGGTTGCGCTCCACCCATGCGAGCAGCGGCTGCAGGTCGCGGTCGGCGGGCAGGTCGAGCGGCTGGATGAACTGGGCCTGGCCGCCCTCGCGATGCAGCGGCACCACCGACAGCCGCGCCACCCGCGCCGCGACGGCCGCGTCGAAGTCCTTGCGCACCATGTGCAGGCACAGGTCCAGGCCCGCCGCCGCGCCCGCGGAGGTCAGGATCCGGCCGTGGTCGATGTAGAGCACCTTGGCATCGACCTCCACCCGCGGATGGAGCTCGGCGAGCAGCGGCGCCGCGACCCAGTGCGTGGTGGCGCTCAGTCCGTCGAGCAGGCCGGCCTGCGCCAGCACGAAGGCGCCCGAGCAGATGGAGGCGATGCGCGCGCCGCGTGCCGAGGCCGCGCGCAGTGCCTGCAGCACGGCGCGGCCGATCGGTGCCGCGGGATCGGCGATGCCGGGCACGACGATGGTCTGCGCCTCATCGAGCACCGAGAGCCCGTGCCGGACCGTGAGCGTGAAGCTGCCGTTGTCGAAGGACTTCCGTTCGCCGCAGACCGCGATGCGGTAGCAGGGCTGGCCGGGCCCGAGCTCCGCATGGCCGAAGACCTCGCAGGCGCTCGCGAGATCGAAGGCGATGAGGCCGGGCAGGGCGAGCACCGCGAGCCGGTGCGGCGTGTTGGTCGGGGCACGGGGTGTCATGGCGGCGGATTCTTCCATGGTTGGCGGAAAACAGTCGAATCTTGTCAATCCGGCCACTTTCGCTTCGGGCCATGCACCGGGAGACTATGGAGGTTCCCGCCATGGAGTTGCTCTTGCCGTCCCGAGCCCTGCGCCTTTCCCGTCTCCGGCTTTTCTGCCTGCTCGAAGCCGCCACGCTGCTGGTCCTGCTGCTGGTCGCGGCGCCGATGAAACACCTCGCCGGCCTGCCCTGGGCCGTGAGCCTCATGGGGCCGCTGCATGGCCTCGTCTTCCTGGGCTTCTGCTGGAAGGTCGCGAACGCGGCGACGCTCGAGGACGTCTCCGCGCGCATGGGCTTCAAGCTCGTGCTCTTCGCCTGCCTGCCGGGCGGTGGCTTCTACAGCTGGAAGCTGCTCGATCGCGCGCCGGCTTCTCCATGATCTACCTGTGGCTCAAGGCCCTGCACCTGGCCGCGGTGCTCGCCTGGACCGGCGGCCTGCTGCTGCTCGGCGTGGCGATCGCCGCGCTCGGCCGTTCGGGCGGCGTGCTGCTGCCGCACGAGAAGCGCATGGGGCAGGCCTTCCTGCGCTGGGACCGCCGCGTCACCGTGCCGGCGATGGTGGCGGCGTGGGGCCTGGGGATCGCGCTCGCGAGCCTGGGCGGCTGGTTCGGCGCGGGCTGGCTTTACGCGAAGCTGGTGCTGGTGTTCGCGCTGTCGGGGCTGCACGGCGTGCTGTCGGCCTGCCTCCGAAGGCAGCTCGAAGGCACGAACGTCCGCGAGCGCGCGTGGATCCGGATCGGTCCGGCGTTGTGCATCGCCGCGTTCGGCGCCATCGCGCTGCTCGTCGTGCTCAAGCCCTGAGATCCAGTCCGGCTCGGTCCGTCGCGCCTGCTCAGCGATCGATCCGCGCGACGAACTCCTCGCTCGTCATCACATGCGCGGTCGAGAAGGCCAGGATGGTCAGCGTGGCCTCGTGCACCGCCTCGGCCGGCATCGCGCCCTGGCCCACGTCGGGATAGTCGAAGGTGCCGGTCGCATCCGACAGGAAGGCCACCTTGTAGTTGCGGAACATCGCGTCGCGCGCCGTCGCATGGCAGCAGTTCTCGGTGGTGGTGCCGGTGATCGCCACGGTGTCGATGCCCCATTCGCGCAGGATCAGGTCGAGGTCGGTCGCGAAGAAGCCGCTGTAGCGGTGCTTCTTGACCACGTGCTCGCCCGCGGCCGGCGCGAGCGCCGCGAAGATCTCGCTGCCGGGTGTCTCGTCGACCAGCGCGCTGCGGTCGGCGATCGGGCCGTAGAGGTCGTCGTACAGGCCCATGTCGCAGCCGTCGCGCCGGTGCACGTGCGCGGTGTAGATCACGCGGATGCCGCGCTCGCGGCAGGTGGCCAGGGTGCGCGCCAAGGTCGGCACCATGGCCGCGGCCTGGGCCGAGCGCAGCTGGGCGCCCTCGGCGACGAAGTCGTTCTGCATGTCGACGACGATGACGGCGGTGGTCGCCGGATTGATGCGATCGATCTGATAAGGCATATTGGCCCCTCGGTGGTTGAGTCGGATGGTGGCGGGTGCGGCGATCTTGGGTCGCGCCGGCCGTCCGCGCTGGCCCCGGCTTGCCAAGCTTTGTTCTCCACCTGCCATCCGTTCCATGAAAACCCTGGTCGAACCCGGCGACAGCTTCGAGAAGTGGCACCAGGTCACGTGCCGCAGCTACTCGGTCACGCAGTGCGCGAACGCGCCGGGTGGCGCGGCGTTCCGCGCCAGGGTGTCGCAGCGCGGGCTGGGCGCGCTCGCGCTCAACGAGATCGAGTCGAAGCTGCCCGGCGCGGCGACGATCCGCGTCACGCGCGGCGCCACCGACATCCGGCGCGATCCGCGCGACGACTTCTTTCTCTGGTTCGCGCTCGGCGGCAACACGCGCTTCAGCCAGGACGAGCGGCGCGTGAGCATGCGCCCCGGCGACATGGTGCTGCACGACCAGTCGCGTCCCTTCAGCCTCGAGTTCGGCGAGTGGTCGCATGCTGTCATGGTCGCGATCCCGCGCGCGCTGCTGACCAGCCGCATCGGCGCGGCCGACGAATTCGTGGCCCGGCCGGTCGGCCGCGACGCGAAGCTGGCCGCGCTCGCGGGATCGGTGCTGCAGCAATTGATGGCGCTGCACGACGATGCGCCGCCGGCGCTCGCGCAGGCCGCGATGGACATCTGGTCGACGGCGCTCGAGGCGGAGCTCGCGCCCTCGCAGGTCGAGGCCGGCGCGCGCGACGGGCGCCTGGCGGCGGTGAAGCGCTACCTCCGTGCCCGGCTCGGCGACCCCACGCTCGACGGCGAGACCATCGCGCGCGACTGCCACCTGTCGCTGCGCACGCTGATGCGGCTGTTCGCCGCCGAGGGCACCACGCCCGGCCGCTGGCTCTGGCAGCAGCGGCTCGAGGCCAGCTACCGGGCGCTCGCCGAAGGGCGCGTGCGGCAGGTGTCGCAGGCCGCGCTCGAGTTCGGCTTCACCGACCTCAGCCATTTCAGCCGCGCCTTCAAGGCGAGGTTCGGCCGCACGCCGAAGGACGTGCAGCGCCAGGGCGGATGAACACGAAGGGGATGAACGAGATGGCCGGCAAGGCGCCCACCACGATCGACGACTACATCGCCGCCGGCCCGCCCGAGGCCCATGCGCACCTGCGGCGCCTGCGCGCGCTGCTGCGGCGCGTGGCACCCGAGGCCCGGGAGGCCATCAAGTGGGGCACGCCCTTCTTCGTCGAGCCGCGCTTCCTGTTCGCCTTCTCCGCGCACAAGGCCCACCTGGGCTTCGCCCCCTCGGCCGCGGCGCTCGAGGCGTTCCGCAAGGAACTGGCCGGACACCAGACCACCAAGGAACTGCTCAAGGTCCGCTACGACGAACCGCTGCCCGAGGACCTGATCCGCCGCATCGCCGAGCACCGGCTGCGCGTGGTGAAGGCGCGCGAGGACGATTCGTTCTGGTGAAGTGCGCGCCGGCCGGCCGGCGGCGAGAATGAAGCGCAGAGCCCCAGCCAGGACACGAGATTGCACGACATCGATCGCCCGGACCCTTCGCCTCGCTTCGCCAACCTTGCCACCGCCGCATCGGCCCTCGCGGAGGCCGAAGCGCTCGTCGCGCGGCTGCTGCCGCTGAGCACGCCCGCCGACAGCGCTTCGCCCGATCTGCAGGAGCATCTGGCCTCGGCCTGGTTCCGGCAGATCGAGGCGCTGGACGCGCTCGGGCGCACGGCCGAGGTGGTGGCGGCGGCCGATGCGCTGTGCGCGCATTTCGAGCCCGGTGCGCGCGATGTGCTGGCCCCGGTGTTCGCGCCGGTCGCGGCCTGGCCGTGGATCGCGCGTGCGCAATGCGAGAAGGCCCGCGCGCTGGCTGCGACCGGCCACGCCGAGGCCGCGCTGGGCCTGCTGCGGGAAGTACAGCGCCGCTTCGAGCAGGCGCAGTCGCCGGCGCTGCGCGAATGGATCGTCGCTGCGGGGCTCGAGGAGGCGAGGCTGCGCGCCGCCGGTGGCGCGACCTTCGCGCGGGTCGACATGGTGCGGCATTGCGAGGACCTGGCGCGGCGCTTCGGCGGCGACGACTGGCTCGCGACGCGCGTGCTCGTGGCCCGCGTGCGCGCCGTGCAGGCCCGGATGCTGGCGGAGCTCGACTACCACGACGAGGCGCTGAAGAAATACGCGGCCCTGCATGAGGACCTGCAAGCCGCCACCGAACCCGCGCTGAAGGCACGGGCCGCCGCCGCGCAGCATGCCCATGCACGCCTGCTCGAGATGCTGGGCCGCGACGAGGAAGCCCGTGCGCTGCTGCACACCCTGATCGCCGCGCACGCCGATGCCGCCGAGCCCGAGCGGCGCCAGACCCTCGCACTGGCGCGCACCGACCTCGCGCTCGCCTTGCAGCGCGACCTGCTGCGCGGCGCGCAGGACGAGGACCTCGAGGAGCGCCTGCTCGCGGCCTGCGATGCCGTGCTGGACCCGCATGCGGACAGCGACGATGCCACCGTGTTGCGCTGCGTGAACCGCATCCTGCGCGTCAAGGCACAGCTGCTGCGCGACCGCGATGCCGAGCCCGACGACGAGGACCGCGCCGACGAACTGGCCGAATGGCAATGGTCGCGCTATGCCGGGCATCCCGATGCGCAGGTCCGCAAGGAGCTGCTGCTCGCGATGCTCGACCAATTGGTGCCGCTCGACGACCCGCCGCGCGAGCTGGCCGGCTACCGCCGCCTGCTCGATCGCTTCGGCGACGACCGCAGCGCGCTGCTGCAGCCGCAGCTGGCGCGCACGCGGCTGCTCGAGGCCTGGGCCCTGCGCGCGCTCGACCGCGGCGACGAGGCGCTGTCGGCGCTCTCGGAACTCGATGCGCTGCACGCCGAGTCCGCCGATGCCTACACGCGCCTGCAATGCGTGCACGGCCGCATCGAGCGCGCGAGGATTCTCTGGGCCCGCGGCGATGTCGAGGCCGCCCTGCGCGCGCTCGAAGGCTGGACCGAGGCCCGTGGCGCGGAGGACACGGCGCTGCGCCGCGCCATCGCGCGCGCCATGGACCTGCGCTGCGACATCCTGCAGGCCCAGGCGCCCGCCGCGCATCCGCGCCCGGACGGCAAGGACGAGGAGGGCCGCGCGATCGAGGTCGCCGTGGTCGAGGTCGAAGAGCGCTATGCCGCGGCGGTCGCCGCGCTCGTCGCGCGCTTCGCGAAGGATCCGGCCGAGGACCTGCGCACGATCGCGGTGAAGGCGCAGTACGCGCTCGCGGCCCACTGGCGCGGCCGCCTGCAGTTCCAGCGCGCGGTCGACGCCTATGCGGCGCTGCTGCAGGCCTTCGCGGCCGACACCTGCGCCGAGGTCGAGGGCACGGTCGCGAGCGCCTACCTCAACCAGGCCTATGCGCTGATGATGCTGCTGGGCCGCGAGGCCGACGCCCTGCCGGTCTACGACGCGCTGCTCGCGCGCTTCCCGAATGCCACCGGCGCATCGATGCGCGACACGCTGGCCAAGGCCGCGGCGAGTCGGCTGACCTGCCTCAACCGGCTGCAGCGCCAGGGCGCGGCGGTGAGCTATGGCGACCAGTACGAGGACCTGACGCTGGCGCAGCGCGACGAGATCGACGCCACCATCGAGCGCGGGCGCGTGCTGGCGGTGGAGGGCAAGCATCGCGAGGCCATCGCCTGCTACGACGAGGTGCTGCAGGCCCATGTCGAATCGCTGCATCCCGAGCTGCGGCGCCATTGCCTCGACGCGATGGTGCGCAAGGGCTACAGCCTGGGCTGCCTGTCGCAGCGCGAGGCCGCGCTGGCGGTCAACGACGAGGTCATCGCGCGCTATGGCAACGAACTCTCGACCTCGGCCGAGAAGGACGTCGCGCTCGCGATGTCGAACCGAGCGGTGCAGCTCGACAAGCTCGGCCGCCGCGCCGAGGAGCTGCAGACCTACGACGCGATCATCGTGCGCTGGGCCCGCTCCGACGTCGCCTACCTGCGCGAGCGCGTGGCCAATGCGCGCTTCTGCAAGGCGATCACCATCGCCGACACCGACCTGGATGCCGCGCTGGCGCTCTATGGCCATGTGATCGACACCTGCCTGCGGGCGCCCGAGGTCGCGCTGCGCACCTATGCCGCGAAATCCAGCGTCAACCGCGGCGTGCGGCTGCGCAAGGCCGGCCGCTACGAGGAGGCCGTGGCCTGCTGCGAGGCGCTGGTGGAGGCCTGCGGCGAAGAGGCCGACAAGGGCATCGCGGCCCAGGTCGTGAAGGCGCGCATCGGGCTCGCGCGCAGCTATGGCCACGTGGGGCAGGTGGAGCGGCAGGTCGAGACGCTGGAACTGCTGCTGGCCCTGCCCGCCGGAAAGATCGACGAGGGCTTGTGCGCCGAGCTGCGCGCGGAGTATCAGCAGCTGCGGCCGTCGCCGCTGGTCAAGGCGGCACGGGCGCTGGGCGCGTTGTTCGGCCCGAAGAAATGAATCCCGGCGCTACTGCCGGATCTTGCCCGCGTTGCTGAGGATCGTGAGCTCCACGAAGCGCGTGCCGTTGCCGCCGGCATTGGGGCCGAGGTCGACCACGTAGCCACCGAAGTCGAAATTCACCAGCGAGGCCAGCGCCGCCGCCATGCCTTCGCGCGTGGGGGTACGCCCTTGCCGGCGCACGGCCTCGGCGATCACGCGGCCCGTGATGTAGCCCTCGAACATCGAGTAGCTGACCGGCACCTCCAGCGTCTGCCCGGCCGTGGCCTCGATGAACTCGCGCGTCAGCTTGCTCGAGATGCGGAACGGGCTCGGCGTGACCTGCGCGATCACGATGCCCTGCATGTGCTGTTCCGACAGCCGCTGCGAGAGCTGCTCCACGTCGACGCCCGAATGCGCGACCAATTGCGCCGTGCCCTTGGGCGCCATGCGGTAGCGTTCGATGAAGGCCGCGGCGGCGCCGGTGCTGGTCAGCATCACGATGGCCTGCGGCGGCTCCTTGAGGAAGGCCTCGGCGGCGTCGCCCACCTTGGTGGTGCCCGCCGGGTACGAGGCCCGCACCACGATGCGCGACGACGAGGCCGCGGCCAGCTCGTCCATCAGCTTGAGCAGTTCGCCGGACGCGGGCACGTCCTCGTAGAAGACGCCGAGCCGGTTGATGCCGATGGTGGCGAGGTGGCGCGTGATCTTGGTCAGCTCCTCGCGCAGGTCGGCATGCATGTTGAACAGCAGCGGCGGCGGCGCGCGCAGCTCCGACGAGCGATAGCCCACCAGCGCGAGCTTCTCCTTCTCGAGCGTGCCCGAGGCCACGAGCGCCGCGATGTTGCGCGTGCCGAAGTAGCCCGCGAGCACCATCGGCCGGCTCTCCGCGACCAGGGCCCTGGTCAGCGCCACGGTCTGCTCGGGCTGGCCCAGGTCGTCCTTGCGCACCAGGCCCAGCGTGTGGCCGTTGATGCCGCCGGCCTTGTTGATCGCGTCGAAGCTCAGCTTGAGGCCGACCCCGAAGGCCCGTCCCTGCCGCGCCTCGAGCCCCGACATCGGGGCCACCTGCCCGACCACCACCTGCACCGCCGCAGCCGGCAGCACCGCAGCCGCCATCGTGGCGGCCGCGAGCAGCGGACGCCAGAACGCCATCGAATTCATCTGTCTCTCTCCGTCTCCGGGCGGTGAACGCCCCTTCTTGCAAGGGCCGGATCTTGGGTGTCCGGGCGGGGCGGAGGATAACGGAAAACGGTGAATCTGCGCGCGGGCCGTGGTGCGCCATCCCGGCGATATGATCTCGCGCGCTCGCAAGCGCATCGATGCAACTGTGTTGCTCGATCCATTCAATCACCAGGAGGGAGACAGGATGATGAAGACGCTCGTGTTGGCGGCCACGGCCGCATTGCTCGCCGCTTGTGGCACGACCTCCGGCAGGCTCGGCCCGTTGCCCGAGGTCCCGGATGCTTCGGTCGCCGCCAAGGTGGTGGTGGTCCGCATCAGCAGCATCGTCGGCGCGGCCAATGGCTACACGGTGGCGATGGATGGCAAGGACATCTTCGGCATCGGCTCCGGAGAGCACGCCGAATTCCAGGTGTCGCCCGGCGAGCACTACCTGGGGGTGAAATGCTTCGGCGGCTTCACGCCGACGTGGAAGGAGGACTCGCTGAAGTTCGACGCCGCGAAGGCATCGTCGAACTACTTCGTCGTCAGCCCCAGCATGACTTGCGCGGCGGTCAGGGGAGCCGACGAGGCGGAAGCGAAGAAGCTGCTGTCCGGCAGCAAGGCCGTCAATCTCGCGAATCCCGCCGGCCGATAGAGCGCCCGGGGGCGCGGCGAATCAATCGCTGTCGTCCTCGCGCGCCGCCATCCGCCCCGCTTCGCGATCGAGGGCCTCGTACTGCCCGTCGCAGAACAGCTCGCACAGTCGATCGAGCTCGCCGCGGTCGCGGGTCTCGAACACCGCCACGTCCTGCTCGAGCTTGCCCTTGCCGAAGAAGCCCCTGCGCGGGCGCATCGCCACCGACTGCAGCTGGTACTCGCCGCGCCGGTCGGTGCCGTCGCCCAGCAGCGTGACCCACAGCTCGCGCTGGTCGGCCTCATTGCGCAGCACGAGCGCGGGCAGCGGCCCGTCTTGCTGCTCGTTCCATTCGCGGTGCTGTTGCTGCCACGGATGGGCATCGATCGCGGCCATGAAGCCGAGGAGGGTGGTCTCGCCCTGCGGGTGGGTCTGCTGGAAGTCGTCGCCGACCTTCTGGATTGCGTAGCTCAGCATGCGGTGGGAGCGCGCGGTGCGCCCGGGTGATGTCGATGACCGAGTGTGCCCAGCCGCGCGGCAAGGGCGTGTCGGTCGCCGCCCCGTCTTCCTCAGCCCGTGGCGGGGCGAGAGAGTGGCCGCGGCGCGCGCGCCGCGCGGTGCTCCTGCAGCAGGGTCAGCATCACGGTCAGCCCCATGAAGACCACCGCGGCCCAGAAGATGCCGCTGAAATGCCCGCGGTCGAGCAGCCAGCCGAACAGCATCGGGCCGACCGCGCCGCCGATGTTGAAGCCGGTGGAGACGATGCCGAAGGCGCGGCCCTCGGCGCCGGGCGGGGCGGCGGCGCGCACCAGCATGTCGCGCGAAGGCGTGATCACGCCGGTCAGGAAGCCGGTGGCGCCCAGGCACAGCACGAGCGCGAGATCGGGCAGCCGGCCCCAGGCGGCGAGTGCCGCGAGCACGGCCGCGCCCGCGAACGCGACGGCCGCCACCAGGCCGTGGCGGCGCGTGCGGTCGGCCAGCGCGCCGCCGGCCAGCACGCCGAAGGCGCTGGCGAACAGGAAGGCCGTGACCGCCGCATTGGCCCAGGTGAGGTTCACGCCGTAGCCGCCGACCAGCGCCGACACCGAGAAGCTGCCGATCGAGTTGGTGCTGAGGCTCAGCAGCACGTAGAGCAGCGTGAGCGTGAGGATCGCGGGCGTGAGGATGCGCACGCCAGCCCCGCTGCCGCCCGCGGTCTTCGGCTTGCTCGCGGGTCGTGCGGCGAGGGCCGGCTTCTCGCCCGCGAACAGGAAGGCCCAGGCCAGCAGCCCCGCGAGGCCGGTGGCGGCGAAGGCCCAGCGCACGCCCAGCGTGCTGGCGATGCCCATCAGCAGGGCCGGCGCGATGGCGCCGCCGACGAAGCCCGCGAAGGTGTGGACCGAAAAGGCCTTGCCCATGCGTGCGCCGTCGATGCCGGCCGAGAGCATCGCGTAGTCGGCCGGGTGGTAGACGCCGTTGGCGATGCCCGCCAGCGCCATCGCGACGAGCAGCCAGGCGTAGTGGCCCGAGAACGCGAGCGAGCCGAAGGCCGCGCTGCCCAGCAGCAGGCCGGCCATCAACAGGCGCCGCGCGCCGAAGCGGTCGACCGCGAAGCCCAGCGGCGCCTGTACCAGCGCCGAGACCACGTTGAACACGCTGAGCGCAAGGCCGAGCTCGACGAAGCTCAGACCCCACGCGCCGGGCAACACCGGCAACAGCGCGGGCAGCGCCATGATGTGCAGGTGGCTGACGAGGTGAGCGGCGGAGACCTGCGCGAGCAGGCCGGTCTTGGGAAGGGGCATGGCCGGGGGCGTCGAAAGGACGGCGCATTGTGCGGCAAGCCCGGCGTCCGCGCTTGCCGTCCCCCGCTCAGGCGATCACTGCACCGCCACGAACTCCCCGCCCTTCACCTGCAGCAGCACGCCGCCGTAGCTCGGGTTGCGCCCCGCGTCCACGCTCCAGGTGCCGTTGCCCAGCACCATCGGCACCTTGTTGAGCTTCGCGAGCTCGTCGCGGATCTTGGTGCGGTCGGGGTTCGGGCCGGCGTTCTTCACCGCCTGCACCGCGACCTGGCCCAGCGCGTAGCCCATGCCGGCCCAGTTATCGGGCGCGGCCTTGTACTTGGCCTGGTAGGCCTTCACGAAGGCCTGGTTCATCGGCGAAGGATTGCTGGGCGAATAGTCCGACACGAAGTAGGTGCCCTCGACCGCCTTGCCGCCGGCCTTGATGAAGCCGGCCGAGCCCAGCGTCGACGGGCCGATGAACTTGACCTTCGACTCGAGCCCGGCCTGGCGGATCTGCAGGATCAGGTTGGCCGAGACCTCGGCCGGCGCGGCGATGAAGATGGCGTCGGTGGGCGTGGTCGCGACCTTGGTCGCGAGCGCGAGGAAGTTGGAGTCGGAGGAGATGAACTTCTCGTCGGCCGCGATGGTGACGCCGGCCTTGGTGAAGTAGTCGGCCAGCGCGTTCTTCTGGCCGATGTAGCCGTCGCTGCTCTGGTCGTGCAGCAGCACCACGCGCTTCACGCCGAGCTTCTCCGAAGCCAGCTTGCCGAGGAAGCCCATGATGTCGGTCGGCGTGGCCTGGATCTTGAAGGCCCAGGGGCCGGTGGCGAGGATACCGGGCGAGCTGCCGATGGCGAGGATCGGCAGCTTGAGGTCGTTGGCCACCGGCGCGCCGGCCAGGGCTTCGGCGCTGACCGTGGGGCCGAGGATCAGCATCACGTTGTCGCGCTTGCCGAACTGGTTGACGAGGTTGATGACCTGGCCCTTGTCGCCCGCGGTGTCGCCCTCGACGATCCTGAACTTGTTGCCTCCGGGCAGCCCCTGCGCGTTGGCTTCCTCCAGCGCCAGCTTCATGGCGTTCTGGATCGGCACGCCGCCGAAGGCGTAGGTGCCGGTCATGGCGTTGAACACGCCGACGGGAATCTCCTTGCCCTGCCCGAAGGCGAGGCCGCTGAAGGCGAGAAGCAGCGCGCCGGCGACGGCGGCTCTGCGATGCATGGTCATGGTGTGTCTCCAAGGGCGCGCGAAGGTGCGCGGTTTTTCTCAGGGGGCCATGGCAGTGTCTTCATGCATCCGGGTTGCGTCAGTCCCCATCACAGGGGACGGACCGACCCGAAGCGGCGCCGGGCCTACTCGGCCACGAGATTCAGCGGCAGCACGTCGAGCGTGCGCAGCGTGTTGACCGGCCGCCAGCGCGATGCGCCCGCGGGCTCGATGCGCTGCACGCGCCGCACCAGCGCGCCGAGGATGCTCTCGGCCTCGAGCCGCGAGATCATCTGGCCGATGCACACGTGCGCGCCCACGCCGAAGGCGCGGTGCACGCCCGCGGTCTGGCGCGTGACGTCGAAGCGCGCGGGGTCGGGCCACTGGCGCGGGTCGCGGTTGGCGGCGCCCATGTGGTAGCCGACCTTGGTGTCGGCGCGCAGCCGCACGCCGCCGAGCTCGACCTCGCCCGTGGTGGTGCGGAACATCACCTGCGCCGGCGACTCCAGGCGCAGCGCCTCCTCGAACGCGCCCTTGATGAGCGCCGGGTTGGCCTTCACGCGCGCGAACTGGTCGGGATGCTCGGCCAGCAGCTTGAGCGTGGAGCCGATGCCGGCGATGGTGGTGTCGACGCCGGCGCGGAAGAAGGAGCGCACGTGCAGCGGCGCCGTCCCCTTGTCGAAATGGCCCGCGTCCTCGGCCTCGTAGATCTTCTCGGCGAAGCCGCCGGGCAGCGTGTGCTCGCGCTGCAGCACCTGTTGGTACCAGTCCATGATCGGCGCGGCGCGCTCGAGCGCCTGCGCCACGCGCTCGTTGTTCGGCCCGAGCTGGTTGAAGTTGAGCTCGCCCGTGAGCTTGATGCGCTCGGGCGGCACCGCGATGCCGAGCACGGCCGGGAACACCTCGAGCACGTAGGCTTCGGTGATGTCGGCCACGCCGTCGACGCGGCCGCGCGCCACCGCGGCCTCGGCGATCTCCTCGGCGCGCTGCGCGAACTTCTCCTTCCAGCTCTTGACCACCAGCGGCGACAGGATGCGCTGCAGCGCGGCGCGCACGCGCGTGTGCTCGGGCGGGTCGATCTCCGAGATCGGGCTGCGCGTGCGCCAGGCGCCGGGCTTGCGGATGTCGCTCATGCCCACGCCGCCCTCGACCGTGAAGCGCTCGAAGTCGCTCGCGACGATGCCGGCCTCGACATGGCGCGTGACGGCGTAGTAGCCGTGCGGCGCGACGTAGACCGCGGGCGCCATCTCGCGCATGCAGTCGAACAGCGGATAGGGATCGGCGATGTTCGCGTCGGAGAACGGGTCCTCGTCGAGGACCGGTGCGTCGGGAACGGACAGGGTGGCGGTGGCGTTCATGGGTCGGTCCTCCTCAATCCGCGCTCGGCAGCACGCGCACGGTCATGTCGGCGATGCGCCAGCCGTCGCCGGTGCGCCGGAAGCGCAGCTCGTACTTGCCGAACATCGCGATCTTGCCGGGGCCGTCGCGCCAGTCGGTGATGAGCGCGCGCGCATGGCCGTGGGCCTCGTCGGCGCCTTCGCCGGGCACGGCGTAGAAGTCGGTCATCTGGTGGTGCATGCGCTGCCTGAACTTCTTCTTCATCACCTCTTCCATCAGCGCCAGCAGATGGTCGCGGCCGCGGATGGTTTCGGGCGGCAGGCCGCTGCCGCCCTGCGAGGCAGGTGGAGAGTTGGCGCGGGTCCAGCTCGCGTCCTCGGTGAACAGCTGGGCGAAGTCGGGGTCGCCGGCGTCGGCCAGGTGGCCGTAGCGGGCGAACAGGGAACGGATCTCGAGCTCGTCCTCGACGGGCAGTTGCGGAAAGCGCATGGGGTCTCCAGGGTCGGCACAGTGCTTCGCCCAGTGTCCGCAGGCGCGCCGCGCGCGTCTGTCCCCATGCGGGGGACGGCGGCCCCGGGCGCACCCGTACCGTCGCAAGGGGACATACAACCAAGGGCCGCATTCCGATGATCGCCGCCATGCTGATGCAACAACTACTCAATGGCGTGGTCGTGGGCAGCGTCTACGCGCTGTTCGCGCTCGGGTTTACCCTTCTGTTCGGGGTCAACCACATCATGAACATGGCCCACGGCTCGGTGTTCATGTGGGGCGCGTTCGCGGGCCTGTACGCGGTCACGGTGCTCGACGCGCCGATCTACGTCGCCCTGCTGATCGGCATGCTCGCGGGCGGGCTGGTGTCGGTGGCGCTCGACCTGTTCGCGTTCCGGCCGCTGCGCCGCCGTGGCGCGCCGGAGTTCTCGGCCATCGTCTCGTCGATCGGCGCCGACCTGGTGCTGCTGGCGCTGGCGCAGAAGCTGTCGAACACGGCCGTGATGCGCTTTCCCTTCGATGCCTTCCCGGTGGTGATCTACACCATCGGCGGCGTGCGGGTGCAGCTGCTGCAGCTGGTGATCGTGGCACTGGTGGTGGCGATGGTGTTCGGCCTGGTCTGGTACCTCTACCGCACCGGCTTCGGCCAGCGCATCCGCTGCGTGGCCTATTCGGAGCAGACCTCGCGGCTGCTGGGCATCAACCCCGGGCCGGTGAACATGCAGGTGTTCCTGATCTCGGGCGCGCTCGCGGGCATGGCCGGCGTGCTGATCGGGCTGGTCTTCAACTCGGTGCACTTCGCGATGGGGGAGCCGCTGCTGCTGCGCGCCTTCGTGATCATCATCCTCGGCGGGCTCGGCAGCATTCCGGGCGCGCTGATCGCGGGGCTCGCGATCGGCATCGTGCAGACGCTCGCGGTGGCCTACGTGTCCTCTGGCGTGGCGGAGGCGATCGTCTTCACCGCGCTGTTCGTCGTCATCCTGGTCCGGCCCACCGGGCTGTTCGGTCAATCGTCCGCCGCCATGCGGGTGCAACGCGCATGATGAACTTCTTCTACACCTACCAGTCGCTGTTCGACCACATCCTGGTCTACGCGATGCTCGCGATGAGCCAGTACGTGGTGCTGCGCGCGGGCGTGTTCTCGCTCGGCAGCGCGGGCTTCGCCGCCATCGGCGCATATGGCTGCGCGCTGCTGGTGGTCAAGGCCGGCTGGCCGCCGCTGGCTGCGATCGCCGCGGGCACCGCGCTCGGCGGCGTGGCGAGCGCGGTGCTGGCCTTTCCGCTGTCGCGGCTGCGCGGCGTGTTCCAGGCAGTCGCCACCCTGGCCATGGTGCAGATCGTGCTGTCGGCCACGCAGAACTGGACCAGCGTGACCAACGGCGCGATCGGCATCAGCGGCATTCCGAAGGTGGCCGGCACCGGCGAGCTGCTGCTGATCGTGGTCGCGGTGGTGGTGCTGCTGGCCGCGATGGGCCGCCACAGCATCGGCCGCGCGATGGACGTGATCCGCGAGGACGAGACCGTGGCCGTGTCGCTCGGCATCTCGGTGCCCTACCACCAGCGCATCGCCTTCATCCTCTCGGGCCTGCTCGCGGGCCTGGGCGGCGCGCTGCAGGCCTCGAGCAGCTACGCCATCACGCCCGGCGAGTTCGGCTTCGGCATGCTGGTGGCGGTGCTCGCGATGGTGGTGCTAGGCGGGCGCACCTCGGTGTGGGGCGCGCTCGTGGGCGCGGCCATCCTCACCACGCTGCCCGAGCTGTTCCGCGTGTTCGCCGACTACCGTAACGTGGTGCAGGGCATCCTGCTGATGCTGGTGATCGTCTACCTGCCGCGCGGCGTGGCCGACACCGCGATCGCGCTGCTGCACGACCGCCGGCTGCGGCGCCAGGCGGGGCATGCGGCGCGCGCGCCCGCGGCACCGGCGGTGCCCAAGGCGTCCATCGTCAAGACATCGATCGAAGGAGGCGTGCGCCCATGACAGCGACTTTGGTTCTCGAAGGCGTGGCCCGCCATTTCGGCGGCGTGCCGGCCGTCGACGGCCTGAGCCTGCAGGTGCCGGCCGGCCAGATCACCGGCCTGATCGGCCCCAACGGCGCGGGCAAGACCACGGTGGTCAACCTGATCACCGGGCTGCTGCACCTGACGGCGGGCCGGGTGCTGCTCGAGGGCCGCGACGTATCGCGCGACGAGGCGCCCGCGCTCGCGCGCGCCGGCGTGGCGCGCACCTTCCAGAACATCCGGCTGGTGCCCGATGCGAGCGTGCGCGAGAACGTGGTGGCGGGCTTCCATCGTCACGAGAAGTCCGGCCTGTGGGCCAACCTGCTGGGCCTGCCGTCGGCGCGCGCCGAGGCGCGCGAGCTCGATGCGCGCGCGATGGAACTGCTCGAGCGCTTCGGCATGGCCGCGCTGGCCGAGCACCGCGCGGGCAGCCTCTCGTACGGCCACCAGCGGCGCATCGAGATGATGCGCGCGCTGGCCACCAGCCCGAAGCTGCTGCTGCTCGACGAGCCCGTGGCCGGCATGAACGACGCCGAGGCCGAGAGCCTCGCGGGCATCTTCCGCAACGTCGCCGCCAGCGGCGTGGCGGTGCTGCTGATCGAGCACAACATGCGCTTCGTCATGTCGCTGTGCTCGCACCTGTACGTGCTGGCCTCGGGCCGGCTGATCGCCGACGGCCTGCCCGAGGCGGTGGGTCGCGACCCGAAGGTCGTCGAAGCCTATCTGGGGGCCTGAACCATGCTCGAGATCCGGAACCTCGACGTCCACTACCGCGGCATCCAGGCGCTGCGCGGTGTGAACCTCCATGTGAAGCAGGGCGAGATCTTCGCGCTGATCGGCCCCAATGGCGCCGGCAAGTCGAGCCTGGTGAACGCGCTCTCGGGCCTCGTGCCCGCGGGCGGCGAGATCCGCTTCGAGGGCCAGCCGCTGGGCCGCATGCCCGCGCACCTGCGTTCGCGCGCCGGCATCATCCAGGTGCCCGAGGGCCGGCGCGTGATTGCGCCCCTGTCGGTGGCCGAGAACCTCGAGCTCGGCCGCCAGGCCGCCGGCGTGCGCGGCAGCGACGCGAAGGACCTGGAGCGCGTGCATGCGCTGTTCCCGGTGCTCAAGGACCGGCGCCACCAGCTCTCGGGATCGCTGTCGGGCGGCCAGCAGCAGATGCTCGCGATCGGCCGCGCGCTGATGGCACGCCCGCGCGTGCTGATGCTCGACGAGCCCAGCCTCGGGCTCGCGCCCGTGATCATCAAGGAGGTGTTCCGCGCGCTGGTGCAGCTCAACCGCGAGGGCATGACCATCCTGCTGGTGGAGCAGAACGCGCGCCTCGCGCTGCAGACCGCGCACCGCGCCGCGGTGCTCGAGCAGGGGCGCATCGTGCACGAGGGCATGGCGAGCGACCTGGCGAACGATCCGGTGATTGCGGACCACTATTTCGGGCGCGCGGGATTGATCGCCTGATCGGCACGCTCGGGGTCAGGCGGTGGTGATCGTCTTCGGCTCGAGGAAGGCTTCGAGCCCGAAGACCCCGAACTCCCGGCCGAGGCCCGACTGCTTGACCCCGCCGAAGGGCGCGAGCAGGTCGGGCGCGATGCGGTTGACGAGCACCGTGCCGGCCTCGAGGCGCGCGGCGACGCGGCCGGCGCGTTGCGCATCGGACGAGAACACGTAGGCTTGCAGTCCGTAGGGCGAGTCGTTCGCGATCGCGACAGCCTCGTCCTCGCCCTCGTAGCCGAGCACCGACAGCACCGGCCCGAAGATCTCCTCGCGCGCGATGTCCATGTCGTTGCGCACGTCGGCGAACACCGTGGGTCTGACGTACCAGCCGCGCGACAGCCCCTCGGGCCGGCCCTCGCCGCCGGCCACGAGCGTCGCGCCCTGTTCCTTGCCGCGCCGGATGAAGCGCTGGATGCGCTCGAACTGGGCCGCGTTCAACAGCGGACCGATCGCGGTGGCCGGATCGCGCGGATCGCCCACGCGCAGCGCTGTCGCGATGGCGGCGATGCGCTCGATCGCTTCCGGCATGCGCGCACGCGGGATCAGGAGCCGCGTGCCCGCCACGCAGGCCTGGCCGTTGTTCATGAAGGCCGCGTTCAGCGCCAGCGGCAGCGCGCTCGCGAAGTCGGCGTCGTCGAGCACGATCGAGGCCGACTTGCCGGTGAGCGCGAGGCTCACGCGCTTCATGGTGTCGAGCGCGGCGCGCGCGATCAGCTTGCCGGTGGGCGTCGAGCCCGTGAACGACAGCTTCGCGATGCCGGGATGGGTGGCGATCTCGTCGCCCACGTCGGCGCCGCGGCCGAGCAGCACATTGAACGCGCCCGCCGGCAGGCCCGCGTCGTGCAATGCCTCGGT
The DNA here is from genome assembly GCF_047325085.1 of Variovorax sp. Varisp41. NCBI lineage: Bacteria > Pseudomonadati > Pseudomonadota > Betaproteobacteria > Burkholderiales > Comamonadaceae > Variovorax > Variovorax sp. Varisp41. The sequence continues at coordinate 800,893 of NZ_CP168541.1, read as the reverse complement.
CACCACCCGGGCCTGGATCGGCCCCAGCTCGCTGGGCTTGATGACCGATGCGCAGCCCGCCGCGATCGCCGAGGCGAGCTTGCTGCAGACCGAGCCGGCGACGCTGTTCCAGGGCGCGATCAGCCCGGCCACGCCGACTGGCGCCAGCGTCACCGTGGAATCGCCCACGCGGCGCGTGAACTCGAAGGCCTCGAGCGTGCGTGCCGCGTTGGCGAAGCATTGCGAGGCGTAGTCGCTGACCCACTGGGCGCGCGCGAGCGGGCCGCCGTACTCCTCGATGGTCGCGTCGCGGATCGCGTCGGTGCGTGCGAGCACGGCGGTGCGCAGCCGCTCCAGCATCTCGATGCGCTCGGCCTTGCCAGTGGCGGCCAGCGCGGGCTGGGCGCGCTGCGCGGCCGCGATCGCACGCTTCGCATCGTCGCGGTTGGCGAGCGTCGCGCTGCCGATGCGCTGTTCGGTCGCGGGGTTGGCGATCTCCACGACCTCGGTGCCCTGCACGGGCACGAAAGCGCCGTCGATGTAGGCCTTGTCGATGTTCCACATGGTGCTGACTCCTGGCTTGTTGCCGCCGGTTGGCGGGGTTGAAGGCAGTCTAGGAATCCGCCATCGTTTTGAGAATCCGATCAAAATGAGATGACTCATCCAGAAAATCGGAACAATGCACAAGAGCGGCCTGATCGAACTCGAGGTGGTGCTGGCCGTCGCGCGGCGGCAGGGCTTTCGCGCCGCGGCGGTGGAACTGGAGATGTCGACCACCGCCGTCAGCAATGCCGTGTCCAGCCTCGAGGCCCGGCTCGGCGCGCGGCTGTTCCATCGCACCACGCGCAGCGTCTCGCTGACCGAGGCCGGCCGGCAGTTCGTCGAGCAGATCGGCCCGGCCGTCACCAACATCCGCGATGCGATGGACAGCGTGGGCGAGCGCCGCGCCACGCTGGGCGGCACCCTGCGCATCAACAGCGCGCTGGGCGCGGCGCTGATGGTTTTCCGCCCGCTCGTGGCGGAGTTCCTGCGCCGTCACCCCGGCGTGACCGTCGACATCGTCACCGAAGGGCGCATGGTCGACATCGTCGCCGAGGGCTTCGACGCCGGCCTGCGCCTCGCGCCGCTGGTGCCGCGCGACATGGTGCGCGTGCCGCTCGGCGGCAGCCTGCGCATGGCCGTGGTGGCGTCGGCCGAGTACTTCGCGAACCGCCCCCGGCCCGAGGTGCCGGCCGACCTGATGCAACACGCCTGCATCCGCGCGCGACTGCCGAGCGGCGTGCCCTCACCGTGGGAGTTCGCGCAGGGCGGCGAGCCTTTCACTGTGGATGTGCCGGGGCCGCTCGTGCTCGATGCGCCGATGCTGATGCTGGAGGCGGTGCGGCAAGGCGTCGGCGTTGCGCAACTGGCCGAGTGGTACGTGGCCGAAGACCTCGCGAGCGGGCGGCTGGTGCGCGTGCTCGACGAGTGGACGGTGCCGGTGCCGGGGTTGTGCATTTATTACGCGGGGCATCGGCATCTGCCTGCGGCGTTGCGGGCGTTGGTGGATTTGGTGCATGAGCTGCGGGCGGGTGAGGAGAAACGAAGTGGCGGGGCCGGCGTTGCGAAAGGAAAGCGCGGGAGCGGCAAGGCGAGATCGAAACACGGGTGATTTTTTCGGCAGGCCTGTGTGCGACGGCGCGCCCGCACCTTCCTTGCACTTCTGCCAAGTTTCTGCCGCGCCGGGGTTCCACCTGAGCGTGGCGAGCCTCCAGACGGAGGTCCGTCGGGGTAGTCTTCACCCCACAAGAGCAAGCGTGAGGGAGGAGGCGAAAAGATGGCAAGTCGATGCGGCCCTTCATCGATGCGTTGACATTTTTCGTCTATAAACGAAAATGAATGCCTACAGCGTCGAGCACTATCTGACGGCGGAAGAGCACCGCGATCCCTACCTGGACTGGTTGCAGCGTCTGCGTGACAACCAGGCGAAGGTGTCGGTCATTCGACGTGTGGCCCGGATCGAGCTGGGCAATTTTGGCGATCACAAGTCTTGCCGCGATGGTGTCTGGGAATTGCGCATCGACCTGGGGCCGGGCTACCGGGTGTATTACGCCCTGTCCGGCCATCGCGTGGTGCTGTTGCTGTGCGGTGGCGACAAGCGGACTCAGGAGGCGGACATCGCCAAGGCGGTGATTCATTGGCAGGACTGGCAACGGAGAGCGGACGATGAGAAGCAAGCCCCATGACGAAGCGATGGCCGAGCTGTATCGCAGCGATCCGGCCCTCGCGCTCGAGGTCATCAACACCATCCTGGCCGATGGCGACCAGGCCGAACTGCTGATCGTGCTGCGCCAGATGACGCAGGCATTCGGCGGGGTGCAGGCCGTGGCCGAGCAGGCGCAACTGAATCCGACCCAGCTCTATCGCACGTTGTCGCCGAAGGGCAACCCTGCGCTCAGCAGCCTGTCTGCCATTCTCAGGGCGATGGGGTTGCGATTGGCGGTGCAGCCGCTGGTGGCCGCATCCGCTTCCATCAACTGAGTTCCGCCCAGCCGGAGCGGATCGACTTGCAGGGGCCGCGTCAGCGACCCCTTCGCTCACCGCAGCCCCTGCGCCTTCAACGCCAGCAGCAGCCTCTCGGCCCCGATCCCGAAACCAGCGCCCTCCAGGTATGCACCGCCACCGAGCACTTGCTGTTGCGCACCCAACTGGGTGCAGCGCGCTTCGAAGCCACGCCCCCCGAGGTAGTAGCTGAGACCCCGCCTCGCGGCGGCATCGAGCTCGAAATCCAGGCCCAACGATCCGAGAAAGCCTGTACCGATTTCCTGGCTGCGCTGCGCTGAACGTTCGGAATCGGGCGATAGGTATTCGAAGCCGAGCTGCACGAACTCGCGGTAGCGGCCGGCCTGTGGGCGTTCGTAGCGATAGCAGCGCGCGATGTAGAACAGCATGCGTTCCCGCCGGCTGCCGAGCAGTTCCCGGCATTGCTCCTGGAACAGCGCGGTGGCTTCGGGGATCAGGCAGCAGGGTCGCCCTTTCTTGTCGGCGAAGGTCCACATCTGGCCGATGACTTCGCTGCCGCCGGCTTTCTCGATAAAGGTGTCCTGCGACCACAGCGCAGGCACGATGGCTTCCTCGGCGCCGGCCTCAATGAAGATAGCCCCGGAAGCGTGCTTCCAGGTCGCGCGCCTGGGCGGCTTCTTCGCCGACGATGAAACGGGTTCCGCGAAGCATGGTCATGACGGTCTCTCTTTCGTGTAGACATAAAAAAAGGCGCCCTGGGGCGCCTCAGGCTGCTGACGAACCCCATGTTTTCCGGAACATGGGGTTTTGTCTTTCAAGCGAAGCCGATTTCTGCGCGGCGCTCGCCCCATCGAGCTGCAACGAGGTCCGAGCAGGCCTGGATGCGCTGTTGCGCAGTCAGAACGCGCCTGCGATGACGTAAAAGCGCCCTCAGACGCGCCAGCAGCAGCGCGATCTTCTTGATGTTCTGCGCAGCCGCCGCCAGCAAGCACTGCTCGGCCACCTTGCGCAGCCCTCGCATGCGTGCGTAGCGATGCCCGTGCAGCTGCTTGGCATCGGCGAAGCTGCGCTCCACCGTCTCCTTGCGCCGCGCATACAGGCGCTTGCCCTCTTCGGTCAGACGCCTGGTGTCCACCCGCTCCTTGGCCCACTCCCAGACGTGGCGCACCACCACCTTCACCGCATTGGCGCTGCTCGTGCACTGCCCGCGCAGCTCGCAGCGTCGGCAGATTGCCGGATCGGACTTGTACTCGCGATAGCCCACCCGGCTGGTCGTGCTGTACGCCAGCGCCTGCCCCGCCGGGCAGACATACTCGTCGCGGTAGCGGTCGTATTCGTACTGGCGCTTGTAGAAGGTGCCCGGCTTGTGGGTCGGCGTGCGGTAGCCCATTACCCCGGCGATGCCACGCGTCTCCAGTCCCTGGCAGATCGCCGGTGTGAAGTAGCCCGCATCCAGGCCCACGGCCTGCACCTGCAGGCCGAAGCGCTCTCGCTGATGGTCCAGCCGCCCCAGGTACGGCTGGCTGTCGTGCACCGAGGCCGGCGTGACGTGGGTGTCGGTGATGATGGCGTGCTTGGCGTCGACCGTGCGGTGGTCCAGGTAGAAGAAGCCTCGAGGCTTGTCGTCGCGCACCATGAAGCCGCTGTCGGGATCGGTGCGGCTGCGCTTGACTTCCTTGCTCGGCGGCGGGGTATCGTCGTCATCACGCTTCAAGGGCTTCTTGCCCTGCGCGGCGCGATCCGCATCGACCGCCGCGTCCAGCGCTCCCAGGTAGGCCGAGGGTGTCTGCTGGACCTGCACGAGGTCGAACTTGTTCTTGTTGGCGTTGGCCTTCAGGTGGGTGCTGTCGGTGTACAGCACCCGGCCATCGACCATGCCGTGGCCGATGGCCTGGCGCACGATCTCGTCGAAGATCTCCTGGTACACGGTGGTGTCGCTGTAGCGGCGGCGCCGGTTCTGCGAGAAGGTGGAAGCGTCGGGGACCTTGTCGGTCAGGCGAAAGCCGGCAAACCAGCGGTAGGCCACGTTGACCTGCACTTCGCGCATCAGCTGCCGCTCGCTGCGTACGCCGAACAAGTAGCCCACCAGCAGCAGCTTGAACATCACGACCGGATCGAGCGCCGGGCGGCCGTTGTCGGCGCAGTACAGGTGAGCGACCTTGGCCCGGATGAACTCGAAATCGATCGCCGCTTCGATCTTGCGCAGCAAGTGGTCCTGCGGCACCAGCATCTCCAGCGTCACCATCTCGAGTTCTTGCTGCGCGGGGGTGGGGCTCTTGAGCATCCCGCCATTTAAAAGCACAAAGCCCTCGCCGGGGGCGAGGGCTTGGGGTTTGTCAGCAATCTGAGGCGCCCTGGGGCGCCTTGGTTTGCGGTCGACCGGCTCTCAGTGCCGGCCCGACATGGACGCATCAACCCAGGCGTAATCGCTGCGGCCATGGTGATGGCGGAAGAAAGCGGTGGGAATGAAGCGGTCCATGCGTTCATTCTTGCACAGGGATTGCATGCAGAGAAGGGCGAGAAGCCAACGCCCGTTCCACAGCCGGCTTGGCATACGCCACAAACCCCGCCACCTCGCCCTGACGCGACGCCAGATCGTCCTCCGCCTGCCCCAGATAAGCCTCCCTCGCCCGCGCCATCAACGGACGCAGTTCATCAGGCAGCCGTTCGATCACCCAAGCCGCGGCCGCATCCTTCGAAGCAATGCGCCCGGTCGCGGCGCTGAACCAGATGCGCGCCAACGCGAGCACCACGTTGCGTTCGTCGCCCTCCCAATCCGCGGGTTCGTTCCAGATGCCGATGGTGTCGTGCAGCGCCTGCGCGAAGTCGCTCGCGGGCACCGGATCGAACAGGGTCTCGGCGGCGGGGCCGATCAGCGGGACGCTGTGTTGCCTGGCCTTGGTCAGCAGGATCGCGAGGTCGCGGTCGATCTCGGGCGCGTCGAAGACGCCGGCCTTCAACTCGTCGCGCAGCCATTCGCCGAACTGCAGTTCGCGCCGCGCCGGGTAGCGCCAGGGCAGCACCTCGTCGCGCACGACGATCGTGACCTCGAGCGGGCGCAGGGCCGCGTCGGTGCCGGGCGCGGCCGACACCGAGAGCAGGTCGGTCATCAGCGCCTGCCGGGTCGCGAGCGCCAGCGGCGCGGTCACGCAGACCAGCAGGTCGATGTCGCTCCCGGGCTGGAGGCCACCGTCGACGGCGGAGCCGAACAGGTGCAGGGATTCGAGGGTGTCGGACAGGTGGCGTTCGAGCACGACACGGGAGAGCGCGAGTTGCGGTGCGATGTCGATGGGGAGCAATGCGGTCATCGGGCTATTCGAACGTCGACGCATCGCGGTTGCAATCGTGCACCCGTCGGGCCGAGGGGTTTTCGACCGTCAGCGCAGCGCGATCAGCAGCAAGCCTGTAGCCGCCAGCGCCGCGGTCCAGCCGCGCTTCAGTGCCTGCCCTTCGAGCCACCGCGGATGCCGCGCGATGCCGCGGCACACGCCGGTCGCGATCAGCCCGGTGGCCAGCAGCATCGCCGCCGTGTGCACCGCGACCGCGGCGAGCGCCAGCGTCATCGAGCCCGATGCGGTGATGGCCCGCGCGGGGTCGCCGCCGAGGCACAGCGGCACGAGCGCGGGCACCAGCATGAGCCCGGCGCCGTGCGCGGTCGCCATCACGAAGGACCAGCCCGCGAGGCCCGCATGGCCGGCTCGCCATCCGATGGTGGATCGACCGCTGCGAAACAACCGGCAGGCGGCCGCGAAAAGGAGCGCCGCGCCCGCCAGCACCTGGACCAGTGCGCGGTCCAGCCACATCCCTTGCGCGACGACGAAGGCCACGATCGCGACCGATGCGAAATGCCCGACGGCGATCGGCAGCAGCGCGCGCCGTGCCCTTCCATCGTCGCGCGCCTGCACGCCCCAGGCCGCGGCAAACATCCAGCCGTTGGCCGGACTCAGTCCATGCAAGGCGCCGAGTCCCGCGACCGCCAGCCAAGGCCAGAGCGCGGTCATGGGAGGTCTCAGCCGCGCGACGAGCAGCACGCATGCGCCGCGGGCCGCGTCTCGTAGCGGTCGTGATGCCGCACCCATGCCATCGTGTGCTCGAGCCCTTCCTCGTCGCGCCCCTTGGGCACGAGGTCGATCAGCGGATAGGCGCCCATCATCACCTCCACGCCGCGGCCATAGCGCGAGTAGGTGTGGAACACCTGGCCCGCCGCGTCCTTGAAGAACACGCTGATGCCCGGCGCCTCGGCCTGCGGAAAGGGTTGCATGGCGAAGTTGTAGTAGACCGAGCCGCTCGCGAATTCCTCGGGCGTGAAGCTGACGTGGAAGTCGTGGTTGAAGTCGTTGCGCGCCGACGAAACCCACTTGAACTTCCAGCCCATGCGCTCGCGAAAGCGCTCGATCTCGGGCAGCGCATTGCGCGAGACCACGAGCAGCGTGACGTCGCGCGCGGCCAGGTGCGGGGCGGCGCCGTCGTGGTGGTCGGCCATGTACGAGCAGCTCGGGCAGCCCTGTTCCCAGCCGGGCGCGAACATGAAGTGCTGCACCAGCAGCTGGCTGCGGCCCTCGAACAGATCGGCCAGCGCGCGCGGGCCGTCGGGCGTGTCGAAGACGTAGTCTTTCTCGACACGTACCCAGGGCAGGGCGCGGCGTTCGCGCGCAATCTGGTCGCCCAGCCGCGTGAGTTCCTTCTCGCGTTCCAGCAGGGCACGGCGCGCCTCGGTCCATTGCGCCCTGGAGACGATGGCGTGGTGCGTCGTACCCGCCTCGGTGGTCGTTGCATTCATCGGATGCTCCTTGCGTGAGGTTCGGTGGATCAGTGCGCGGGCCGGCGCACCGCGCGGACCTTGCCGCTCGGGCCGCCGCCGCAGTAGAAGAGGCCGGCACCATCGGACTCGAGCCCGCTGACGCCCGTGCCGCGCGGCATCTCGAGCCGCTCGAGCACCTCGCCGCTGCGCGGGTCGATGCGGCGGATGTCGCTCTCCTCGGCCTCCCAGGTGCCGTGCCACAGCTCGCCGTCGACCCAGGTCACGCCGGTGACGAAACGGTTGCACTCGATGGTGCGGCGCACGGCGCCGGTCGCGGGATCGATCTCGTGGATCTTGCGGTCGCGGTACTGGCCCACCCACAGGCTGCCCTCGGCCCAGGTCAGGCCCGAGTCGCTGCCCTGGCCGGGCGCGGGGATCGAGGCCAGCACCCGGCCGGTGGCGGGGTCGATCTTGTCGATGCGGGCCTCGGCGATCTGGTAGAGATGGGTGCCGTCGAAGGCCGTGCCGGCATCGCAGGCGCGGTCCAGCGCCTTCGTGGTCTCGCCGCTGTCGGGGTCGAAGGCCACCAGCTTCTCGCCGGTGGCGGCCCAGACGCGCTGGCCGTCGTGGGTCACGCCGTGCACCTGGGTGGCGCCCGCGAAGGGCCCGTACTCGCGCACGATCTCGGCCGCCTGGGCCCTGGAACTGTCGTGGATGGTTTTGGCTGTCATGGTTGGCTCCTTGGGAGGCACCGAAACGTCGGCGCCTTGGAGACAACTCTATGCAATCGCGAGCGTGGAGGGGAGTAACAAGATCGTCGTGAAACCGGCCAGCGGCGGCGCCAGCCAGCGGCGCGCGCGGGTCTGGCCGATGGCGCGCACGCGGCCCTCGGCCTCGAGATCGGCCAGCGCGCGCTGCACGGTGCGCTGGCTGGCGTCGAGCGCGAGCGCCAGCGCCGAGGTCGACCAGGCGGCGCCGTCGGACAGCAGCGCGAGCAGCGCGGCCTGGTCGCCGGCGATCGGCGGCGCCAGCACCGAGACCGGCCGCTCGTCGTGCGGCCGCAGCACGAAGCCGCGCGCGCTGGCCTCGATGCGCGCCAGCGGCTTGACGAGCGCGCGCAGCCGGCCGATCTCGACGCGCAGGCGTGCGCGGTGGGTTTCGTCGGGGTCGCGCGTGCGGAACACCTGCGCGATCAGCGCCTCGCGTTCCACGTCGCCGGGCCAGGCCTCGGCCAGCGCGAGGGCGAGCGCGAACAGCACCGGGCGGCGCGCCAGCGCGCGCCACGTCGTGCCCGCGCCCACGCCGCGGCGGCAGGCATCGACCACCAGCGTGCCCGAGTCGAGCAGCGCCTCGACCTCGTCGAGCCGCAACATTCGCTCGCCGCCGGAAAAGCATTGCCGCGCGGCGGGCCGGTCGAGCGCGGCGCGCGTGTCGACCACCTCGGCCAGCAGGGCCGGCACGCCCGCGTGTTCGGCGGCGATGCGCGCACGGGCCAGGGCTTCGCGCGCCGGCGCAGTGCGCAGGGAACGCAGCGCCAGTTCGGCGGTGGCGAGCTCGGCCACGGCCGCGAGCGAGGCCGGCAGGCCCTGGCCGTCGAGACGGGCCAGCGCTTCGCGAGCCTCGTCGAGCCGCCCGAGCAGCAGCGATCGCCGCGCCGCGATCAGCCAGGCCTGCAGCGCGTTGGCGGGGTCGGCATGCGCCTCGAGCGTGGCGGCCGCCGCCAGCAGCGCGCGCGGCGAGCCGCCGAGGTCGCGCATCGCCAGCGCCACCTCGGCCTCGGCGACCACGCAGCGCGCGCGTGCCAGCGCCTCGTGCGCGCCGAAGCCGCGCGCGGCACGGCGCAGCAGTTCGCGGGCGCGCGCATGGTCGCCGAGCTGTGCCATGGCGATGCCGCGCAGCGCCAGCGCCGGCGGATCGTCGCGCAGCGCGACCCGCTTGAGCGCGCCGAGCGCATCGCCCGCGGCCAGCGCGCGCGCGGCGGCGGCGATCAGGGAGTCCATCGAAGTGGCGCCGCTATTCGATCCAGGTTCGCGCGCCCACGCCCTGGTACTGGCGCCGGTAGGCCGAGGGCGTGGTGCCCACCACCTGCCGGAACCGGCGCGCGAAATGGGCCGGCTCGGCGAAGCCCGTGCTCTCGCCGATCTCGGCCGCCGAGGCCGAGGTGAAGACCAATAGCGTCTTGGCGCGGTCGATGCGCCGCTCGGTCACGATCTCGAGGAAGGTCTTGCCGGTCTCGCTCTTGAGCAGGTGCGCCAGGTGGGTGGCCGACACGTGGCTGGCCTGCGCCGCGTCGCCCAGGGTCAGTTCCTGCGCCAGGTTCTGCGTGATGTAGCGGATGCAGCGCAGCACCGCCTGCTTGTACGACTGCAGCACCAGGCCCTGGGCCTCGCAATGGCGGAAGTCCTCGCCGTAGCGCCGCCACACCATGCCGATCAGGTTCAGCAGATGGCTGCGGATCAGCAGGTGGCTGGCCGTGTCCTCGCCCGAGGGCCGCTGCGCCTCCTGCGTCATGCGCTCGCACAGCGCCTGCAGCTGCTCGGTCTCGGCCGCGTCGAAGCGGAAGTCCAGGCAGTGCTGGAAGCGGAACGGCGCGAGCTCGGGCGCGCGCGCCAGCGGCACCTCCGACAGCTCGAACACGTCGAGATCGAGCGAGGGCAGCAGGTAGTCCTTGCTGATGTTGATGATGTGGAACACGCCGTCGGCCGCGTTCGGGATGTAGTGGACCAGGAAGGGCAGCACGAAACTCACCGTGCCGGGCCCGATCGGGCGCTGGCCGCCGCCGATGTAGTGCGTGGTCTCGCCGCGCGTGTTGACGTAGATCTGGAAGTATTCGTGCCGGTGCGGCACCGGGTTCGGCAGGATGTTGCTCTGGTCGTGGATGCCGAAGTAGGCGCGCTGCGCCCGCGTGGCCATGGTGTAGTTGCCGATGGCGGGGCGCGCGGCGCCGGAACGCGGCAGGGGCGGGTCGATGAGGGAGGGCGCTGGTTGCATGGCGGGCCTGGCACGAGGAATCGCAAGGATTGCATATCTTTGCGCAAGCCTGTGCGTTGAGGCAGAAGGGCCTCGTTCCTAGACTCTAGCCACTCCTTCACAACCCTTCCAGAGAGACAACACGCAATGTCCCCCAGCCCCGCGCCCGGCGCCGCCGACGCCCTCCAGGTCGCCCCCATCTCCATCGACATCGTCGGCAGCGACCGGCAGTTCCCCGTGCGCCGCGTCTACTGCGTGGGCCGCAACTACCTGGCCCACATCCGCGAGATGAAGGAGGGCGACGAGCGCGATCCGCCGTTCTTCTTCCAGAAGCCGGCCGATGCCGTGGTGACGGACGGCCGCGTGCCTTATCCGGCGCTGACCGAGGACTTCCAGTTCGAGTTCGAGCTGGTGGTGGCGATCGGCAGCGAGGCCTCCAATGTCTCGCCCGACACCGCGCTCGACCATGTGTTCGGCTACGCGGCCGGCCTCGACATGACGCGCCGCGACCGCCAGCGCGAGTGCAACAAGCGCGGCCTGCCGTGGGAGCAGGGCAAGTCCTTCGACCATTCGGCGCCCTGCGGCCCGATCCACCCGGTGGCGCGCGTCGGCCACATCCGCTCGGGCGCGCTGAACCTCGCGGTCAACGGCAGCGTGCGGCAGGATTCGGTGCTCGAGAAGATGATCTGGAACGTGCACGAGATCGTCAGCGAGCTGTCGAAGCAGTACCGCCTGCTGCCCGGCGACCTGATCTTCACCGGCACGCCCGAGGGCGTGGGCCCGGTGCAGCGCGGCGACCGGCTCACGGGCTGCATCGAGGGGCTCGAGCCGCTGCAGGTCGAGATCGTCTGAACGCACAAGGCCAAGGAGACACCGCATGAAACCGCTCGAACGCATCGCCTATTCGGCCATCGCCGACCGTCCCGCCCGCCGGCTGCCCGGCGGCAAGCGGCTCGCCGTCTGGGTCATCGTCAACGTCGAGGAATGGAACATCGACGAGACCATGCCGCGCACCGTGCTCACGCCGCCGGCCGGCGGCTCGCCCATGCCCGACATCCCGAACTGGGCCTGGCACGAGTACGGCAACCGCGTCGGCTTCTGGCGCATGCTCGAGGCGATCGACGCGCTCGGCATTCCCGCCACGCTCGCCATCAACGGCTCGGCCATCGGGGCCTACGAGCCGATCGCCAAGGCGGCGAAGGCGCGCGATTGGGAGTTCATCGGCCACGGCTTCGGCCAGCGCAACATGCAGAAGGTGCCCGACGAGGCCGAGGACATCGCCAGGACCACCGAGGCGATCCGCGCCTACATCGGCAAGCGCCCGCGCGGCTGGCTCGGCCCGGGCCTCACCGAGACCTGGCACACGCCCGACATCCTGGCCGAGCAGGGCTACGAGTACGTCTGCGACTGGGTGCTCGACGACCAGCCGGTGGAGCTGAAGACGCGCAACGGCGGCCACATCGTCAACGTGCCCTACACGCAGGAATGCAACGACGTGGCGATGATGCTGATCCAGCACCACAAGGCCAGCGAGTACCGCGACCGCGCCATCGACCAGTTCGAGCAGCTGTACGCCGACGCCCGGGACTCGGCGCGCGTGATGGCGCTGGTGGTGCATCCGTACATCATGGGCGCGCCGCACCGGCTGCGCTATTTCCGCGAGGCGCTGGCGCACATCCGCGAGCGCGAGGACGTCGGCTTCTTCACCGGCGAGCAGATCCTCGACTGGCATCTCGCGACGCGCGACGCCGCTTGAGACCCGCCCCGGCGCGCGCCGCCGGGGCTGCCTTTTCCCCAGAACAAGAGTCTCGCCCCGGCGAGAAGGAGACAGATCGTGCATTCCACCACCTCGGCCCTGCCGCTGGCCGGCGACGCGCGCCGCGAGGCGCCCATCAGCGGCCTCGAGATCGCCATGTTCCTGGTGCTGCTCGCGTCCTACGCGCTCAATGCGATGGACCGGCAGATCTTTCCGCTGATCGCGGCCGACGTGCGCCGCGAGTTCGGCTTCGGGCTGGCCGACACCGGACTGCTGTCGACCATCTTCACGCTCGGCATGGCGGTGGCCGGCGTGCCCACCGGCTACCTGCTGGCGCGGCTGTCGCGCAAGACCGTGCTGCAGATCGGCATCGCCATCTTCTCGCTGGGCACGCTGCTCACGGCCTACTCGCACGGCTTCGCCGACATGATCGCCTACCGCGCCGCCACCGGCATCGGCGAGGCGATGCAGCTCACGGTGGTGATCGCGATCGCGGCCAGCCACTTCGCGCGCTACCGCGCCACGGCCGTGGGCGCGATCAATTTCTCGTTCGGCATCGGCGCGATCGTGGGGCCGCTGCTCGGCGGCCACCTGATCGGCGCCGAGCGCGACTGGCGGCTGCCGCTGGTGGTGTTCGGCGTGGCGGGCTTCGCGGCCATGGCGCTGATCGCGCTCACCGTGGGCCGTCGCATGACCGAGAACGTGGCCGCGGCCGACACTCGCGCCGACCAGCGCGGCGCCGAGCGCATGTGGAACCGCAACACCGTGCTGCTGACCGCGATGAGCGTGATCGGCGGCCTGTGCATCTACGGCTACCTCGGCATGTACCCGACCTTCCTGCGCGAGCACCTGCACTACACGCCGGCCGACACCGGCCGCGTCATGAGCATCTTCGGCTTCGGCGTGTTCGCCTCCATCTTCGGCGGCTGGCTCGGCGACCGCTTCCATCCCAAGCTGGTGCTGTCGCTGAGCTTCGTCGGCACCGGGCTGCTGGGCTTCCTGCTGTTCTCGGGCCCTACCGGCATCTGGGTGCAGTCCGCGTTGTCCTTCGCCTGGGGCCTGGTGGTCAGCGGCGTGCTCTACGTGAACCTGGCCGGCTATCACATCAAGGCGGTGCGCGCCTCGCTCACCAACCGCGCCACCGGCGTGTTCGTGACCACGCTGTACGGCGCGGGCGCCTTCGCGGGCTACATCATCGGTGCCATCGCCGCGCGCCTCGGCTGGGGCTCGGCCGGGCTGCTGCAGATCACGCTGCTGGCGGCCGTGGGCGTGGTGCTGACGGCGCTGCTGCGCACCGACCGCATGTCGCTGCCGGCGCGCAAGCCGTGACCACGGCCTTCGAATGGGCGCTGCTCGGCGGCGCCGCGGCGCTGGCCGGCGCGCTCAATGCGGTGGCGGGTGGCGGCAGCTTCCTCACCTTGCCGGCGCTCGCGCTGGTCGGCGTGCCGCTGGTGTCGGCCAATGCCACCGGCACCGCGGCGCTGCTGCCGGGCTACCTGGCCGGGGCCTGGGCGCTGCGGCGCGAGCTCGCGGGGCCGATGTCGCCCTCGCTGCTTCGGCTGGGCGTGCTCTCGGTGTTCGGTGGCGCGGCCGGTGCGGCATTGCTGCTGTCGACCTCGAACCAGGCCTTCGGCCGCATCGTGCCCTGGCTGCTGCTGGCCGCGACGCTGCTGTTCGCGATCGGGCCCGCGCTGGTGCGACGCCGGGCCGAGGTCGCCGCACCGGGGCGCGCCTGGCTCGCCGACCTGGGCATCGTGGCGGTCGCGGTCTACGGCGGCTACTTCAACGGCGGCCTCGGCATCCTGCTGCTCGCGGTGCTCGGCGCGCTCGGGCATGCGGACATGGGCCGCATGAACGGCATCAAGAACTTCGTCTCGGCCATCCTCACGCTGATGGCGGTCGCGATCTACGCGGCCAGCGGCGCGATCGTCTGGACCCATGCGCTGTGGATGGCGCTCGGCGCCACGGCCGGCGGCTATGCGGGCGGCACGGCCGCGCGGCGGCTGCGGCCGGAGCTGGTGCGTGGGTTCGTGGTGCTGACGGGGCTCGCGATGACGGGGGCCTTCTTTCTCAATGCGCGCTGAGGCGCGCGATCCTTTTCCTCACTTCCTCACCGGGACAGCCCATGCAAACCAGCAAGAGAGACTTCATTCGCCTGGCCGGCGCCCTGGCGGTGGCCGCCACCGGCGCGCCAGCGCTCGCCACTTCGGCCCGGGCAAGCCGCGGCAGCTACCTGATCCGCAACGGCGCGGTGATCACGGTCGACCGCGCCACCGGCACCCTGCCGCGCGCCGACGTGCTGGTGCGCGACGGCACCATCGAGAAGGTGGGCCGCGGCCTGCGCGCGCCGGGCGTCGAGGTGATCGACGCCACCGACCGCATCGTGATGCCGGGCTTCGTCAATTCCCACTACCACCTGTGGAGCGCGATCGGCCGCAGCTTCACGGCGCGCGAGGGCTTCTCCTACTACCCGGCCAAGGGCGCGACCTCCACGCTCTACACGCCCGAGGACTTCTACAACAGCGTGCTGCTGGGCTGCGCCGAGCTGGCCCATGGCGGCACCACGACCGTGCACAACTGGTCGCACAACACGCGCTCGCCGGCCCATGCCGACGCCGAGTTGCGCGCGCATCGGCAGTCGCTGCTGCGTGCGCGCTATTCCTACGGCCACGTCGACCAGATGCCGGCCGACGAACTCAACCGCTACGAGGACCTGGCGCGCGTGCGGCGCGACTGGTTCGGCGAACGTTCGCCGCTGGCCGGCCTGGTGCACCTGGGGCTGAACCTGCGCGGCCCGCAGCAGAGCACCGAGGCCGTCTTCCACGAGGAGATGAAGTTCGCCAAGGCCAGCGGGCTGCCGGTCGCGATCCATGCGCCGCAGGAGGCGCCCAACAACGTCGACGCGCTCGACTACGAGCGGCGCGGCTACCTCGGGCCCGATTTCATGATCGCCCACTACGTGCCCGCGAGCCCGGCCGACCTCGCGGCGCTCGCGCGCACCAGGACGCCGCTGAGCTTCGCCACCCATTCCGAGCTGCGCCTGAGCGGCACCGGCGACGCGCGCGCCGCGCTGTTCGCGATGCGCGCGGCGGGCCTCGCGGTCTCGCTGTCGAGCGACGCCACCTCGATCGCGCCGCCAGACATGTTCGAGGCGATGCGCTTCACCTGGAACCTCGGCGTGCCCTGGGCCGGCACGCCGAGCGCGGGCGCGAAGCCGGTGGGCGTGCACGAGGTGATCGAGATGGCGACGATCAACGGCGCCATCGCGCTGGGGCTCGGCGATGTCACGGGCTCGATCGTCGAGGGCAAGCGCGCCGACATCATCCTGGTGCGCGCCGATGACCTGAACATCGGCCCGGTGGGCAACGCCGAGACCGCGATCGTGCAGAGCGGCAGCGCCGCCAACGTCGAGACCGTGATGGTCGATGGCCGCATCGTCAAGCGCGGAGGTCGTCTGGTGGCCTACGACACCCCGGCCCTCATGCGCCGCGCGCGCCAGTCGGCCGAGCGGATTCGCGCGGCGGCGGGCGCGGCCCTGCAGTCCTGAATACAGCGGCCGCCTACAAGCGCCGGGCTTCGGCACTGACGGGTGCCCGCACGGCCGGCCCCTACCATCGGTCCCCATGCGCCGGGCCTGTTGCCCGGCAAGCACCAGGAGCCGCACATGACGAAAAAAATAGGATCGCTGGCAGCCGGTGCTGCCCTGCTGGGATCGTTCTTCCTCGCGATCCTCGCGCCCATGGCGTGGGCGGTGGAGAAGGACGATGCCGCCACCGAGACGGTGATCCAGACCGCCGCGCCGGCCTGCGAGGCCACGGCCGCGCACGACGGCGTCTTCACCAAGGCCTGCCTCAAGTAGTCGGTCAGGCCGCCGTCATTCGGCCTTGATGCCCCGCTCCCGCACCACGCGGCCCCACTTCACGGTCTCCGACTGGATGTACTGGGTGAACTGCTCGGGCGTGCCGCCCACCGGGTCGATGCCCGCCTCGCCGAGCTTGCGCCGGATCTCGGCCGGCGCGATGGCCTTGAGATAGGCCGCCTGCAGTGCCTGCACCACGGCATCGGGCGTGCCGGTGCGCACGCTGAAGCCCTGCCAGCCCTCGACCTCGAAACCCTTCACGCCCTGCTCGGCCACGGTCGGCACCTCGGGATAGGCCGCGATGCGCTTGGCGCCGGCCGCGGCGATAGGCCGCAGCCGGCCCGACTCGATGTGCGGCCGCGCGGTGGCGCGGTCGAGGAACATCAGCCCCACCTGGCCGCCCAGCAGGTCCTGCACCGCGGGGCCGCCGCCCTTGTAGGTGATGGCGACCAGCTTCATGCCGGTCTCGCGCGCCAGCAACTCGGTGGCGAGGTGGTGCGTGGTGCCCACGCTCGGCGAAGCGTAGTTCAGGCCCTCGGGGGTGCGCGCGGCCAGCGCGATCAGCTCCTGCAGGTTGCGCACCGGCAGGGTGTTCGGGTTGACCACCAGCAGGAAGTCGAACTTCGCCGTCATGGTCACGGTGCGCAGGTCCTTGAGCGGGTCGTACGACAGCTTGTCGAACATCGCCGGGTTGACCGCGTAGGTGGTCATGTCGCCGAGCAGGAAGGTGTGGCCGTCGGGCGCGAGCTGCTTGGCCACGGCGGTCGCGCCGATGATGCCGGAGGCGCCGGGGCGGTTGTCCACGATCACGGGCTGGCCCAGCACCTCGCCCATGCCGGGCGCGACCAGGCGCGCGAAGAAGTCGGTGCCGCCGCCGGCCGGGTAGGGCACGATCAGGCGGATCGGCTGGCTGGGCCAGTTGCCTTGGGCAGCAGCGCCGAAGGCCGCGGGGGCCAGGGCGCCGGTGGCCAGGAGCGAAAGCAGGGTGCGTCGTTGCATGGTGGCTGTCTCCTCGTTCGTTGGAATATCAGGCCGCGAGATCGCGTTGCAGGATCTTCGCGAAGGCCGCTGCGAGCTGGCCGTGCGCGTTGTTGCCGCGGCCCATGGCGCGCCAGGCCACGTGCTGGTCGGGCCGCACCAGGATCCCGCCGTCCGACGAGACGCCGCGCAGGCAGCGCCAGGTGCCCTCGACGTCGCGCACCGCGGCCGCGTCGTGGATCTCGACGATGTCCACCGGCAGGCCGGCACCATGCGCCAGTGTCGCCGCGGCATCGGCCCAGGCCGAGCCCTGGCGGCCGGTCAGCAGCGTGAAGCGGCCCGGGCGCACCAGGTCGAGCGTGGAGATCTTCCTGCCGTCGCGCTCGAGCCAGGCATGCGGCAGCCGGTGGCCGGGCCGGGTGGTGGGCACGTAGGTCTGGCCCAGCGGATCGCGCTCGGGCGTGGGCGTGCCGTCGGGCATGACGGCGCCGAGCTCGTAGTGGTAGCCGAGCTCGATGTCGTGCGCCTGCCATTCCATGCGCTGCACTTCCATGATCTGTGCCAGCCGCGCGCGCCGCGTGCGGCCCTCGGCGTCGTCGGCGAAGTAGCGGCGGAAGTTCGCCTGGCTCAGCTCGGCGTTGCCGCGCACCAGGCCGATGCCGGCATCGGTGAGCTGGTGGTTCTGAAAGGTCATCAGCGCCCACTGGATGTTGAACGCGGCCACCGGGCGGCGCTCGGCCTCGTAGCTGTCGAGCAGGCTGTCGTGCGCCTCGCCCTTCAACACCGCCGCGAGCTTCCAGGCCAGGTTGTGCGCGTCCTGGATCGCCGAGTTCAGGCCCAGGCCGGTGGTCGGCGGATGGCGGTGCGCGGCATCGCCCGCGAGCAGCGCGCGGCCCCAGCGGTAGCGGTCGACCAGCACGCCCTCGACCGTCCAGTGGCCGATGCCGATGATGTCGGGATGCAGGTCGGGGATCTTGAGCAGCTCGCGCATGCGCGGCAGCAGCGACGACTCCTCGAAGCGGGACGGGTCGTCGGGCCGGAAGCTGAAGTGGAACATCCATTCCTCGGAATGCCGGCCGAAGCGCGTGGGCCCGAGCTGGCCCAGCACGCCGCTGGCCCAGGAGCCGCCCTCGGGGTTGACGAACCAGGTGGTCATCGAGTGGTCGTCGTCCCAGTACTTCGAGAGGTCGGCGCGGAAGTAGACCGTGACCATGTGCGCGAGGTCGGTCGCGCCGCTCATCACCGCGCCCAGCGTCGGGCCCACGGTCTTGCCGCCGTCGGCGCCGATCAGATACTTCGCGCGAACGCGGTATTCCTCGCCGCTGTCGCGGTCGAGCACGCGCGCGGTCACGCCGTTGTCGTCCTGCTCGAAGGACTGCAGCTGGTGGTGGTAGCGCACCTGCGCGTTCGCCTCGGCCGAGGCCAGCTCGCGCAGCAGCGGCTCCATGCGCACCTGCGGGTAGAGCGTGGATTCGCAGGGGCTGTCCTTCGCGTAGTGCTGCGCGAGCGAGCCACCGCCGAAGGACTCGATGCGGTAGAAGGTGCGGCGGTCGAGCTCGCCGTCGCCGGCCAGCGTGGTGCACCAGCGGATGTGCGAGATGTGGGCCAGCGGCATCGAGCGTTCGTAGACGCGCTCGGCCACCTCGAACTGGCGCAGCAGCTCCATGGTGCGCTGGCTGATGTAGCGCGCCTTGGGCAGCCGGCCCGGCGCCGGATGGCGTTCGATCAGCAGGCTGGCGATGCCCTGGCGCGAGAGGAACAGCGAGGCCGCGAGGCCGCAGCCTCCGCCGCCGACGATGAGAACGGGAACGTCGATGTCTTGCATGGTCATTTCTGGAGCGTGGGATCGGGGCAGGAGGTGCGGGCGGTGATGCGCGCGAACAGGGCGCGGTGGCCCTGCGTCATCGCGGCATCGGTGTCGCCGCGCTGGCGCGCGAGTGCCTCGGCGAGTTCGCGCCAGTCGGCGGGCGAGAGGTAGTCGGCGGCCACTGGCAGCACGTAGCTTTCCTCGACCTCCATGTGGCCGAGGTAGACGGTCGAGTGCGTGTGCAGCAGCAGCTGGAAGGATTCGCGGTGCACCTCGCCCATCAGCTCCCAGGCGGTCAGCGCATGCTCGAGCTCGCGCACCGACGACTCGCCGCGCTCGTGCTCGGCCTCGAGCCGGGCCAGCACCGGGCGCAGCGCCGGGCAGCGCTCGCGGATCTTCGGGAACAGCAGCTCGCTCTCGCTCGCGTGGTGCATGCGCGCGGGCATCTCGTCGAGGTAGAACAGCATGGCGCGCAGCTCGTCGAAATCGGGCCGGCGGGCCGAGCGGCGCGCCTGCTCGACGCTGTCGCCCAGTGCCCGCAGCACCGTCGCGAGGGCCTGGTGATCCTCGAGGATCAGCTGGACGGCGGAGGGTTGGAGCAGGGGCGGCATCGGTGCGACTCGGGCATGGCCTCATTGGGGCACAGCCGGGCGCCGGGGTCAGTCCCGCTGCAGGGGACGCGCGACGTCGCGCTCTAGTGCAGCGCGCGCGAGGCCATGGTCTGGAAGCGCTCCGCGCTCCAGCGGCCCCAGCGCGCGAGATACCAGGTCAGCAGCTCGCGCTCGCTGCCGATCACCAGCCGCTGGTAGGCGCGCTTGCGGTAGGTCTTCACGGTCTCCTCGCTCACCGCGAGGTCGAGCGCGATGCCGACCGACGACAGCCCGTAGAGGATGCGTGCGCAGACCTCGGCCTCGCGCCGCGGCAGCGGGCTGGTCGCCACGATGCAGTTCTCGATCTCCTCGAGCGTGGTCAGCGCCTGCGCCACGTCGGGCCGGCTCTGGCACACGTCGGCGTGCTTCGAGAGCATCGCCAGCAGCAGCTCGGCCGCCTGCGCGAGGCGCTCGATGCCGTCGTGCGCGAATGGCGTGTGCGGGTCGGCGCGCAGCACGCTGAGGCCGAAGGCGCCGTTGGCGCCACGGCCGCACAGCAGGATGCGGTCGCGCACGTGCGGGTAGACGCGCGGGCGCAGGTCGTCGTATTCGTGGTCGCTGAAGTCGACGTGGATGATGGTGGCGGCCGCGCCGTCGACGCGGCGCTGGGCTTCCGTCATGGCCGGGTCGTGCTTCCACAGGCCCTGCTTGACGTAGCTCTCGACGCGGTCGCGCGCGGTGCGCTCGGGCTGCACGCAGCAGGCCGCCACTTCGCGCAGCTCGTCCTGGCCGAGGCGGAAGGCCGCGAAGTGATCGGCGCCACACAGCGCATGCAGGTAGTTCGCGAGCGCGGGCGCGAAACGCTCGCTGCCCATGCCGTCGACCAGGCGCGCGAGCTGCGCTTCCGAGGAGGAGGCGGCCGCGGGCCGGTCCTGGATCATCACCGTCATCATCGTTGTCTCCTGGGGTACCGCCAGGCGCCTCCGGGGCGCCAACTGCCCGGACTTCTGTGTTCCGGGCAGGTTTCAAATTCCGTAATCAGATTACGCTCATCGAAATCCTGACTGTGTGAGGAGAAACCCTCCGCTGCGCTGCGGCAGGCGGTTTCAGCCCCAGCCCATGCGGCGCGAAACGTCCTCGGCGCGCGCCGACAGCACGGTCGCCACGTGGCCGTCGAGCCGGGTGTCGATCAGGCCGGCCGAGCCCATCACGGTCATCACGCCGGCCACCGCGCCCGCGTGGTCGAAGATCGGCGCCGACACGCCGTGCAGCCCCGGATTGAGATCGCCCTGGATGCGCGCGAGCTTGCGCTTGCGCACCGACTCGAACAGCGTCTCGACATCGGCGCGCGTCATCTTCCCGGCGGCCGGGTTCGGCGTCGCGCCCGGATGCGGCACGCCCGAGAGTTCGCGGTCGATCAGCGGCGCCGTCACCGAGGCCGGCAGGTAGGCACCGAAGATGCGGCCGGTGGAGGAGGTCAGCATCGGCATCACCGAGCCGGGGCGGCCGCTGATGATCAATGCGTCGTTGGTTTCCTCGAAGCGCACGAAGGTCGGACCGGCCGCGCCCCAGACCGCGAGGCCGACGGTGAAGCCGAGTTCGTCGCGCAGCTCGCCCAGCGTGGGCGAGGCCACCTGCACCACGTTGAGCCGGCGCAGTGCCGCGAGGCCCAGCCGCACCGCCAGCGGCCCGAGCCGGTAGCCGCCGCTGGCGGCGTCGCGCTCGGCCAGCCCGCTGCGGCAGAA
Source organism: Variovorax sp. Varisp41 (assembly GCF_047325085.1). Taxonomy (NCBI): domain Bacteria; kingdom Pseudomonadati; phylum Pseudomonadota; class Betaproteobacteria; order Burkholderiales; family Comamonadaceae; genus Variovorax; species Variovorax sp. Varisp41. Next base: position 779,966 of record NZ_CP168541.1, on the reverse strand, counting down.
GCTCACGAGGTAACGGTGCGCCTTCGGCGGCTGCATCTCGGCGCGCTCGGCCACGGTCTTGAGCATCAGCGGCGCGCCGGTGTCGATCAGCGCGGACAGCACGCGCACCGCGGTGTCGACCGCCTGCACGCCGCCCGCGTCCTCATCGCCGGCGCCAGGGCCCGTGCCGTTCGTCTCGTCGGCGCCATGGCCGGACTTCGCATCTTTCATGGGGGAGGGCGGGACCATCCGCACGAGACTAGCACGGGCATCGGAACCGCCTGCCTCAGCCGGCGGCCTGCGTCCGGGCCGCCGCGAGCACGCCCGCGAAGCGCGCGAGCCGCTCGCCCTGGTAGCGCGCGGCGTCGAGCTTCTCCGCGGGCAGGCCCTGGCCGCGGCCGTCGCTGAAGCTGCTGCCGTAGGGGTTGCCGCCGGCCGCCGGGATCCGCTTGTCGGTGTAGCCCACCGGCACGATGACCGAACCCCAGTGATAGAAGACGTTGTGCAGCGCGAGCAGCGTCGATTCCTGCCCGCCGTGCAGGTTGCCGGCCCCCGTGAAGGCGCCCGCCACCTTGTCCTGCAGTCCGCCCGCGGCCCACAGCGGGCCCAGCGTGTCGATGAACTGCTTGAGCTGCGCGGCCGGCAGGCCGAAGCGCGTGGGCGTGCCGAACACGAAGCCGTCGGCCCAGGCGAGGTCGTCGGGCGTGGCCTCGGGCACCTCGCGCGTGGCCTCCAGGTGTTCCTTCCAGGCCGGCTTGGCATCGATGGCCTCGGCGCCCGCGAGTTCGCGCACCTTGCGCAGGCGCGTTTCGGCGCCCATGGCGCGCGCGCCTTCCTCGATGGCCTGGGCGATGCGCCAGGTGTGGCCGGTGCTGCTGTAGTAGACGATGGTGAGCTTGGCCATGGTGCGCGGGTCGGGTTGTTGTAGTAGTTGCGGGCGCGGTGCCCGCCGCCGGCCAGCATAGGCAGCGCCCCGCGCGCGGTATGCCCCCCTGCGGCGGGACAGACAGCCGCCGTGCCATGGCTATGGTGGCGGCCATGATCCACGAACTGCGTCTTTACTCGGTGGCACCGGGCCGCATGGCCGACGTGCACGACCGCTTCAACCACCATTTCCCGGCCCTGTTCGAGAAGCACGGCGTCGACTGCGTCGCGCGCTGGCAGGCCGTGGCCGGCCCCGACGCGCCGCGCTTCGTCTACCTGATGGCCTACCGCGACTATGCGCACCGCGAGGCCGTGTGGGCCAGCTTCTATGCCGACGCCGAATGGTGGCGCGTGCGCGCCGAGACCAACGCGGGCCACGAGATGGTGGAACGCCACGACCTGTTCTTCCTCAAGCCGAACGCCGCCTGGCCGGCGCTCGCGGGAGCCGAGGCCGCCGTGCCGGTGGGCGGCCTGCACGAGCTCGTGCAGCAGCAGATCGCGCCCGGGCAGAACGCCAACGCCAATGTGTTCCTGCACGAGACCTGGCTGCCGCGCGTGCGCGAAGCCGGCGCGCGCGTGCTCGCCGTGTGGGACATGGCGGCCGGCGCCGGCATGCAGAAGGTCGTGCTGCTCTACGCCTGGCCCGACGCCGCGGCCTGGCATGCGGGCCGCCAGCGGCTGGATCGCGATGCCGCGCTGCAGGCCGAGTTCGCGGCGCAGCGCGCGCGCCATGGTACCGCGCTGTTCCAGCGCGCCGAGGTCAACCTGCTCGAGCCCGCGCCGGGCGCGACCATCCGCGCCGGGCTGGGCCGCATCGCCTGATGTCGCCGCTGAAGATCGCGCTGGTGGGCGGCACCGGGCGCGTGGGACGGCACGTCGCGCTCGAGGCCGCGCGCCGCGGCCACCTGCTGCGGCCCTTGCCGCGCGCCGAGTTCGACGTGTTCGATGCGGAGGCGCTCGCGCGCGGCTTGCAGGGGCAGGACGTGCTGGTCAGCGCCTATGGCGCGCCGGCCGAGGTGGCGCCCTTGCTGGTGCGCGCCACGGCCTCGATGCTGCAGGCGGTGCGCACGGCGGGCGTCGCGCGCATCGTCACCGTGGGCGGTGCGGGCGGCCTTGCGGTGGCGCCGGGCCGGCGGCTGGCCGACACGGCGGACTTTCCGGCCGAACTGCTGCCGAAGGTGAGGGCGCACGAGGAAGCGGTGGCCCTGCTCGCCGCCTCGGGGCTCGACTGGACCTGCCTCGCGCCCGCCGCGCGCATCGCGCCGGGCGAGCGCAGCGGCCGCTACCGTTGCGCGGTCGGCGCGCTGGTCAGCGATGCGCAGGGCCGCAGCGGCATCTCCTATGCGGACTTCGTCTGCGCGCTGGTCGACGAGCTCGAGGCCCGGCGGTATTCGCGGCAGCTGGTGGGCATCGGCGACTGAGCTTTCGCCCGCGGCGGGCTATGCCGAGCGCTTCGCCTTCGCCAGCCGCTTCGTCACGTTGAGCGCCACCGCCTCCTGGAACAGCGCCTTGAAGGCCTGCGCATCGACCGTCTCGCCTTCACCGATGTCGATCGCGCGCCGCGCATTGCCCTCGAGGCTCGCGTTGAACAGGCCGGCCGCATCCGCGAGCGAGGCGCCCTTGGCGAAGGTCAGCTTCACCTTCCCCTTGTACGACTCGCCGGTGCAGACGATGCCGTCGTGCGACCAGGTCGGCGTGCCCATCCACTTGAGTTCCTCGACGATCTCCGGATCGGCCTCCTTGATCAGCTGCCGCATGCGGCCCAGCGTCTGCGTGCGCCAGTCGCCGAGTTCGGCGATCTTGCGGTCGATCTGCTCCGAGATCGGGAGGTCCATCTTCGAATCCGGCTTCGTCATTCGTGCTGCTCCTGGTTCTTGTCGTTGCCCTTCGCGATGGCCGCGCGTGGGCGAGGAACGCATTCTGCATAGGGACGCGGCGAACGCGAAAGACGGCACGTGGCGGTGCTCGCCACCGGGAACGGCGCACATGGAAGTACCCTGCGGGTGATGACCGAGAAAAACACCGCCCCCTTGACCTGGCACTTCGATGTGCGCGCCTCGTCCGACGGCACGCATCGCTTCTGCCAGGTCCGCCTCGACACCGGAGCCGGCGAGATCGGCGACCCCGATGCCTGGTCGGTCGTCGGGCTGGTCCAGGCGGCGATCGACGACATGCTCGAGAGAACGGCGCGGCAGGCCTTGTTGCCCGGCATGGCGCAAGCGCCGGCCGAAGACCTGTTCGCCGATCTCGCCGCCTGGCACCGTGGAGAAGTGCGCCTCGCATTCGCCGTCGCCGGCACCGATTCGCGCCCTTATTCCGCGCTGCCCGAGGCAACCGAACTCTTCGATGGCGAGGAGGCCTTCCTCGTGCGCCTGGAGGGCGGCGCGGCGCGGCTGCTGTGGCGCGACTACGTGTCGGAGGATGCGCGCGCAATCGTGGTCGACTTCGAGGACTGGCGCGCGGGCTGGCTGCGCGTGCGCGAGGAGATCGGGCGCGACGGCGGGCAACGCACGGTGCGCCGGGACAGCGTGTGAGCGCTCAGCCGGCCGGGCGCGGATTCGCCGCCGCCCGCTGCCGCAGGCTCAGCGCGAAGCCCGCGCCGATCGCCAGCAGCGCCGCCGCGCAGGCCAGGAACACCGGCCGCGTGCCGATGCGGTCCACCGCCGCCGAGGCCACGGCCACGCCGAGCGCGATGCCGAGGAACATGGTGGAAGCGAACAGGCTCACCGCGGTGCCGCGCAGCGCGGGCACCATCTGCGTGGCATGGGTCTGCAGCGTGCCATGCAGCGCGTAGAAGCCCAGGCCCGCCACCAGGCAGGCCGGCAGCGCCAGCGCCCAGTGCTGGCCGAGCGCGAGCGCCAGCCAGCCCAGGCCCAGCGCGATGCCGCCACCCAGCACCAGCCCGCCTTCGCCGAACACCGTTAGCAGCCGGCGCGCCGCGAACGCATAGAAGAAGCCGCCAACGCCATAGAGCGCCACCACGCCCGCCGCGCTCGAGAGCCCGAGGCCGTATTCGCGCACCAGGAAGGCCGGCAGGAAGGCCAGGCCCGAGAAGGCGAAGGCGCCCTCGGCCATCACCACCAGCAGCATCCAGCGCGCCCAGGGCTCGGCCAGCACGCGCAGGATGTCGCGCAGATGCCCATGGCCGTGACCGGAGGGCGCGCGCACCGGCTCGGCGCGCACCTCGCGGTTGAGGCTGATCGCGAGGCCGCCGACGCAGAACACCACGGCCAGCAGCGCGAACACCGCGCGCCAGCCCAGCCATTCGGTGAGCACGCCCGACACCCACTGCCCGGCGATCATCCCGCCCAGCGACAGCATCAGGAAGCGCGCCAGCACCGGCTGCCTGTCGGCGTAGGGCACGGTGTCGCCGACCCAGGCCAGCACCAGCGCGATGATGCCGGCCGCCGCGGCGCCGGCGAGAAAGCGCGCCACCACGAGCATCTCGAGGCTCAGCGCCGCCAGCGCGAGCAGGTTGCCGGCCACGCAGCCCAGCGCCGCGAAGCCGATGGTGCGGCGCTTGCCGAAGCGGTCGCCGAGCGGGCCGAACAGCAGCTGCAGCAGCCCATAGGCCACCGCGTAGACCGACACCGTGAGCGCGGCGCGGCCGGTGGTGACGCCGAAGCTCTGCGCCAGCGCGGGCAGCATCGGGTCGCAGACGCGCATCATCGCGCTGCTGCAGCAATGCACCGTGGCCAACGCCGCCAGGCCACCGGGCCGCACGCCGGTCATCGCGCCTGCGCGTCCTGCTTCTCGAAGCCGGGGCGAGGGATCAGCGACAGCCAAGTAGTGCTGAGGCCGCCGTCGACCAGCAGGTCCTGCCCGTTCACGTAGCCCGAGCGCGGGCTGGCCAGGAAGGCCACCACCTCGGCGATGTCCTTCGGCCCGCTGATGCGCCCGGCCGGTACGATGGCCTCGCGCTTCGCGAGCACCTCGGGCTGGGTGTAGATGCCTTCGGTGAGCGGCGTGCGCACCATCGCCGGGCTCACCACGTTGCTGCGGATGCGGTGCTCGCCGAGCTCCACCGCCAGCAGCTGCGACAGCATCTTCACGCCCGCCTTGCTGATGCTGTAGGGCCCGCTGTAGGGCTGCGGCACGCGGCCCGAGATCGAGGCCACGTGCACCATGCTGCCGCCGCCCGCGGCGATCATCTGGCGGCCGAAGGCCTGCGCGCACAGCAGGAAGCCGTCGAGGTTGACCGCCATCAGCCGGTGCCAGCGCTCGATGTCGATGTCCATCAGTGCCGCGGCGTAGATCGTGGCCGCGTTGTTCACCAGCACGTCGCAGCGGCCGAGCTCGCGCTCGACGGCGGCCGCGGCGCGCTCCACATCGCCCTTGTCGGTGATGTCGCAGCCCAGCGCGATCGCGCGCGCGCCGCTTTCCGCGATGTCGGCGGCGGCGCGGGCCGCGCCCGCCTCGTCGCGGTCGAGCAGCGCCACCCTGGCGCCCACCGACGCGAGCTCGCGTGCGATCTCGATGCCGATGCCGCCGGCCGCGCCGGTGACCACGCAGACCTTGTCTTCCAGTTGCAACCAGCTTGCGGTCATGGCGTCAGACCTGCGGGTTGGCGATGCGCAGCACCAGGCCGTCGAGCGCCGCGCTCATCACGAGCTGGCACGAGAGCCGGCTCGTGGCCTGGCGCGGCGCGGCCGTGTAGTCGAGCATCTGGTCCTCGGTCGAGGCCATGGCGGGCAGTGCGTCCGCGGGGCCGTCTTCCACGAAGACATGGCAGGTGGCGCAACTGAGCGAGCCGCCGCAGTCGCCGACGATCTCGTCGATGCCGTGGTCGCAGGCGGCGCGCATGAGGTTGGTGCCGACGGGAACGTCGACGTCGCGGCGGGCGCCGTCGGCGCAGATGAAGGTGGCCTTGGTCATGGCGCCACTGTCGGGCGCGCTCGCCCCGGTGTCAGTCCCCTCGGAGGGGACGGGCGCGGCGCGGCACTCCTGCGCACACTCGCGGCATGCAATCCATCGCCATCCATCGCCACGGCGGGCCCGAGGTCCTCGAAGCCCTGAACCTCGAACTGCCGCCGCCCGCGCCGCGCCAGGTGCGCGTGCGCCACACCGTCATCGGTCTCAACTTCTCCGACATCAACGTGCGCAACGGCGGCTTCTACCTCGGCCGCGGGCCGCGCTTCCCCGTCATCCTCGGCAACGAGGCCGCCGGCGTGGTGGAGGCGGTGGGTGCAGAGGTCACCGAATGGCGCGCGGGCGACCGCGTGGCCTATGCCGGCACCGGCGGCCTGTTCTTCCAGGACACGGGCGCCTACGCCGAGGCGCGCAACCTGCCGGCCGACTGCCTGGTGCGCCTGCCCGACGACATCGACGACCGCCAGGCCGCCGCCATGCTGCTCAAGGGACTGACCGCCTCGGTGGTCATCCACCGCTGCCACCGGCCGCAACCCGGCGACACCATCCTCGTGCATGCCGCCGCGAGCGGCGTCGGCAGCCTGCTCGCGCAATGGAGCCGGCACCTGGGCGCCACCGTGATCGGCACCGTCGGTTCGCAGGCCAAGGCCGAGTTCGCACGCGCGCACGGCTGCGACCACACCATCCTCTACCGTCAGGAGGATTTCGTGGCCGCGACGAAGCAGCTCGCGCCGCAGGGCCTGGCGGCCGTGTTCGACGGCGTCGGCAAGGACACCTTCATCCCTTCCTTCGACTGCATGCGCCCCTTCGGTGCCGTGGTGAACTACGGCAACGCCTCGGGCCCGGTGCCGCCCTTCGACCTGATGCTGCTGGCGCAGAAGGGTTGCCTCGCGCTGCACCGGCCGGGCTTCGGCTTCCACGCCATCACGCCGGAGACACGGGCACAGGCCTGCGGAGAGCTGTTCGACCTGGTGCGAAGCGGCGCGCTGAAGGTCGAGGTAAGCCGGACCTATGCGCTGGCCGAGGCGGCGCTGGCGCATGCGGATGTGGAGCAGGGGAGGACGGTCGGGTCGGTGTTGTTGATTCCGTGAAGGGAGCGGTGCGCGGTCGCCGTTGACGATGTTGCTTGTCCTTGATGGAGGCACGCGTTTAGGATGCCGTTCGACCGCACCACACAGCCCCGGGGGGAGGCACCATGGAACTTCACACCGCGCGAATCTTCGTCCAGGACCTCGGCGATGCTGCCCGTTTCTACGAACAGACATTGGGCCTGCCGCTGAAGGCCGACGGACGCGAACATGGCTATTGCGTGTTCGGCTCGGGGCCGCTGAACCTGGTGGTCGAACGTGTCGACGAGGACGCCCCGACGGAGGACCAGGTGCTCGTGGGACGCTTCACGGGGTTGTCCTTCGACGTGAAGGACATCGACGCGAAGTACAAGGAACTCTCGTCGCTCGGCGTCGCGTTCAGCGGACTTCCCGAGCGGCAGCAATGGGGCGGGATTCTCGCGACCTTGCGCGACCCGGCGGGCAACGAGATCCAGATCGTGCAGCAGCCCTGACGACCCGACCCAAGGAAAGAAAACGTGCCGAAGAAATTCTTCAACCTGCGCTTCGACAGCGAATCTCCTCAGGACTCCGTGGGCGGCGCCTATCTGGCGCCCGAGGGCCAGGGCCTGCCGTGTTGCACCCAGTGCGAGCGGCAGATGATTCCCTTCCTTCAGTTCACGCTGCCTCGCGCGGCCGAGCTTCCGTTTGTCGACGGAAGCAGGCTGTCGGTGCTGATGTGCCCCGAGCACAACGAGATCCCGAGCTTCGAGTCCTTCGAAGCGCTGCCGCCGGCCTACTGGAACGAGGGCGAAGGCCACTGGTTCGCATCGCTCGAGAAGCCGCGGCCCATGCATCGCGTGCCCAGTCCCCCCGTTCTGCAGACCGCCGAACTCGTGATGGCCGATGCGCCCGCCGACGAGTACTACCGCATCGCGGTGGGTGGCGAGCCCGAGTGGGTGCAGGACGAAGAAAGCTTCACCTGTTCGTGCGGCTCGGCGATGGAATTCGTTTGCCAGGTCAGCGACAGCTTCCAGTTTCTCAAGCTGCCCGATGCACCCGAGCAGCCCGACGGTTCTTCGGCCCGAGGCTATGTGCTCTTTCTGGGCAACGAGGTCTACGTGTTCGCCTGCGCGCGGCAATGCGACCCGCGGGCCGTGTGGGTCACGGTGCAGAACTGAGCGCACCCTCTCTGCGCTTGCGCGCAGCCGTGGCCTCTGCCTAGCCCCCCGAGCGCCGTCGTCCTACCTGCTCGGCACCCCTGTTTTCCTAGAGTGCATTCACTGCAGCCGCACAGGGCGGCTCGGTGACAAAGACACTCAACCAGACAGGGGCCTTCTCATGAAAAAACATCTTCTCGTTCTCGCCATCGCATCGAGCTGCTTCGCCATGGGCGCAGCCAACGCGGCCGACGGCATGACCAAGGACCAGTACAAGGTCGCCAAGGAAAAGATCGAGGCCGACTACAAGGTGGCCAAGGCCCAGTGCGACACGATGAAGGACAACGCCAAGGACGTCTGCGAGAAGCAGGCCAAGGGCACGGAGAACGTGGCCAAGGCCGAACTCGAACAGCAATACAAGCCGACCGCCGGCCACGCCAAGAAGGTCGCCGAAGAGAAGGCCACGGCCACCTACGAGGTCGCTAAGGAAAAGTGCGATGACCAGTCGGGCGATGCCAAGAGCGCTTGCGTGAACCAGGCCAAGGCCGATCACGACAAGGCCAAGGCCGACATCAAGGCGATGAAGGGCTGAGAACGCCCATGAAGGTGCCCGCGCGAGCGGGCGCCTTGCAGTGGCCGCAACCGCTGCAGGCCTAGCGTTCGCCGGGCCAGATATCCCGCATCCGCTCGGCTTCCTGTGCGAATTGCTCGGCCAGGAAGTCAAGCAGCGCCCGCACCCGCGGGACCATGTACTGCGTGGCATGCCGTATCGCGTACACACCCGGTTCCTTCGCCACGTAGTCCGGTAGCAGGATCCGAAGCCGGCCGCGCCGCACATCCTCGGCCGCGTCCCAAATCGTCTTGCGCGCGATGCCTCGTCCCGCCAGCGTCCAGGCGCGCACGAGTCCTCCATCGTTCGTTTCCCATGCATCGGCCATCGGCACTGTGTGCTGCCAGGTCTCGCCGTCTCGTGCGAAGTGGAATTCGTTGAGCGGCCCGGCCGCGGTCACCAGCACGATGAAGCGATGGCCCGCGAGCGCCTCGGGCGTGCGTGGAGTGCCGTGGCGCTCCAGGTAGTCGGGCGAGGCGCAGAGCACCCGGCAATTGGGTGCCAGCCGCCGTGCGACCAGGGCGCTGCTCTCGGGCTGCCCGAAACGGATCGCGAGGTCGACGTTGTCCTGGTGGAGGTTCGACACCGAGTCGGTCAGTGTCAATGCCACCCGTACGCCGGGGTGAAGGCTCGCGAACATGTCCAGCCACCGATCGAGCACCTGCCGCCCGAAGTCGGTGGAGGCCGAGATCCTGACCTTGCCCTGCACCATGCCCTGCCCCTCGCGCAGCAGGGCTTCCACCTCATGGATGCTCTGCAGCGCGACCTCGCAGTGCGCCAGATAGAGCCGGCCTTCCTCGGTCAGCCGCAGGTGCCGGGTCGTGCGGTCGAGCAGCTTCGCGCGCAAGGCCGTCTCCAGCTTCTTCAGCCGGGCGCTCGCCGCCGCGGGCGACAAGCCCAGCTTGCGTCCAGCGGCGGAGAGGCTGCCCATCGAAGCCGTCTCCGCGAACAGGCGCATGTCGCCCCATCGATCGGTTGCCATCTTTCACTTGGATTTGAAGTTCATTCAATTTTCCGCCCAATTCTCAAAGTTGGAGCGCAGCCACACACTGCCGGCTTCCGTCCTGGCTGGCCAGGACCCCGCACACAGGAAGCATCCGACATGACACGAGCCATCGGCGCCGCGGCGCGCCCCAGCGACCTTTCCTCCGAGCCGGATGCGGCCACGCGGCTGCCCTGGGCCGCGCTGCTCGCGCTGACCCTGACCAGCTTCATGGCCACGGCGAACGAGGCGGTGCCCGCAGGCCTGCTGCCGCAGATCGCGCGGGGCCTGGGGGTGTCCGAGGCCTGGGCCGGACAGTTCGTCACGCTGTGCGCGCTCGGCGCCGGATTGGCCGCCATTCCGCTCACGGCGGCCACCCGTGCGTGGTCGCGCCGCAAGGTGCTGCTGCTCGCGCTGGCCGGGTTCTGTGCCTGCAATGCCGTGACCGCGCTCTCCACCCACCTGGCACTCTCGCTGGCTGCGCGCCTCGTCGTCGGCCTCGCGACCGGCCTGGCCTGGAGCGAACTGGCGACCTGTGCCCGGCGCCTGGTGCCGAGCCGGCTACAAGGTCGCGCGCTGGCGATCGTCATGGTCGGCATTCCGCTGGCCTTGTCGTTCGGCGTGCCGCTGGCCGCGTGGCTCGGTCGTCAGATCGGCTGGCGCTGGATGTTCGGCGGCATGTCCGCGATCGGACTGGTGCTGGTGGGCTGGGTGCGCGCGAGCGTTCCGGACCTGCCGGGCCGTGACAGCGGCGAGCGGGCGGACTATCGCCGGGTGCTGGCCACGCCCGGTGTCGGGCCGGTGCTGCTGATCGTCATGCTCTGGATCTTCGCGCACTACCTGCTCTACACGTACATCGCGCCATTCCTTGCGCAGCGCGGCCTGCTCGACCGGCTCGATACCCTGCTGCTGAGCTTCGGGCTGGCCACGGCCATCGGCCTCTGGGGCGTGGGCTGGCTCGTCGACCGTCATCTGCGCGCGTTGCTCCTGGGATCGCTCGGCACCTTCGCGGCGGTCGGCGTGGCGCTGGGAGAGGCCGGTTCATCCTTCGCGCTCGTGTTCATCGGCGTGTGCTTGTGGGGATTGAGCTTCAGCGGCGCGCCCACGTTGCTGCAGACCGCGCTGGCCGATGCGGCGGGAGACGCGTCCGACATCGCGCAGTCGATGCTGGTCACGGTCTTCAACCTGTCTTTCGCGGCCAGCGGACTGTTGGGAGGCGTGCTGCTAGGCACCGTGGGCAGCGCGGTGTTTCCCTGGCTCATGGCGATATTGGCATGTGCGGGAGCATGGGTGGCGTGGCGCTTTAGGGCCAGCGCGTTTCCTTCGGATCGGCGTCGCGCGCCGACGCGCTGAGATCGAGCCCTGGCCCGGTGCCGACGGCGGTGCGGTCCGGAACGGGCACTCGGCTCTATGGCAGGATGCGCGCAAAGAAACCCGAAGACGAGGAGACGGCCATGTCCTTGCTGCGACGCTTGCGCGGAGAGCCCCGATTCGCGATGCCCTGCCTTGGCAGAACCTTGACGCTGTACCGGCAGGGCTCGCAGCTCGGACTGCTCACCGGTCTGGGAACTGTCGCGCTGTTCAATCTTCCCTGGCATCTGGTGGCAGGAGGCGAGGAAGTGGCCCGGCCCTTGGTCGCCGTTGCCGGGGCCTATCTTGCTGCGACGCTCATCGCGTCGCGTGCGCCGGTCGAGATGGATGCGCGTGACGCCGCGTCTCGCTGGCTTTGACTACCGCTGCCGGCTGGAAGCCGGCTCTTGAATCATGAGCAACTTCGAGATCTACACCCCAACCGCTGAAGAGGTGCACTCGGGCGAGTTGGGCCGCCGTATGCGGCAGTTCAACTACCGCTTTGTCGGCGAGTACGGGCAGGTGCAACCGGTCTGGGTCAGCGCAAAGGACGACACGGGTGGGCTCGTGGGTGGGTTGCGCGGATTCGTGTTACTTCATTGGCTGAACGTGGAACTGCTGTTCGTGGACGATGCGGCTCGGAACCAAGGCCTGGGGCGAAGGCTGCTCGAAACGGCGGAACAGAAAGCCCGCGAGCTGGGTGCCCGCAATGCGACGTTGAATACCTTCGAATGGCAGGCACGTGAGTTCTATCTCAAGCAGGGCTACGAAGAGTTCGGGCGCATCGATGACTACGTTCAGGGCTTCTACGTGGCGTACATGAAGAAGGCGCTGTAGTCATAGTGCTTGCTGAGCATTGTGCGAATTCATTGGATGAGCGAGCGCGAAGCACATAGGGTCGGTCGTGTGCGGGTTCCATTTTGATAACGCGGACTTCAATTTGAAGGACGCGGCTGCTTCGATGGCCTTGACTGGCCGCAGAAAGCTTCCAGGCTGATTTGACCGATGTCCGCTTGAGACTGGGAGCCGCCGGTCAGGTTGAGTGGGCCTATGGCCGCTGTGACCAACACCGGTCATCCGGCATTTCGCAGGCGGAGGTCCGCTGCATTTTCAGAAGCAGGCGCACAAAATCTCAGGTGCGCTAACTGCATGGCGCGAGTTGCAGTTCCATCCAAGTGCAACTCAGGGCGCCGAACTGAGGTTCTCGACCCCGAGCCGTCACTCAGATCTTGGCAAACTCGTCCCTCCTTCGTGCCACCCGCGCGACCTTGCTCATGTTAGTTGTCGCTGAGCGCGCATTAACTCAATTCTTTTGCCGCCCCGGAGCCCAGAACTGGGCGGCGCCACCCGTAACATACGGAATCAGGTTTCGCCAAGGAGGTTGCGTGCTCGATAAAATCATCTGTTTGGACAACGTGGGGGTGTTCCAGCAGGGCATCCCCAAGGCGGTCGACCTAGGCAAGGTTACATTGGTATACGCCGAGAACGGCCGGGGCAAGTCCACGCTCGCAGCTGTTCTCTCCTCGCTTGGTTCCGGAGACACCGTCCCAGTGGTTGCGCGGCACACCTTCGGCGGGGGGGCACAGAAGGCCCACATTCGCGGGACCAGCGCTGGCAGGTCAATGAACGCCATACTCAACGGAACTATCTGGTCGGCGACCTGCCCAGAGATTCTCGTCTTCGACCAGCACTTCATTGAGCGAAACGTCCATGCCGGGTCAGAGGTTTCGACTTCCCATCACGAGGCGCTTCTTGAGTTCGCCTTGGGCGATGCGGCTGTCACTAAGAAGCTCGAAGTCGACGAAGCAAGTGATGACCAAACCAATGCAACAAGGCGGCGTACAGCGGCCGAGGAGAAGCTAAGGGGGTTCATGGGCAAGATGCCCTACGGGACCTTTGAGAAGCTGGTTCAGTTCGACAACGTCGACGAGCGCATCCTCGCCGTTGAGCAGCGGATCGCAGCCGCGCGTGACGCCGCGTCTATCACCGCTCGCGCGTCACTCTCCTTGCTCTCTACGCCATCCGTGGATTTCTTTGAAGTACGAGCTGTCCTTGCTCGGTCGCTCAAGGACGTTCACGCCGAAGCGTCCCGCATCGTGCGAACCCATTTGGCTCACCTCCCACAAAAGGAGGACGCCGACGCTGAAGCATGGGCTTCATCTGGCCTAGCCTTCATGCGGGGAACAGACTGCCCCTTCTGCAGCCAATCCACCGAAGGCCTTCCACTCATCGCGGCCTACCAGTCTTACTTCGATGAGGCCTACACCAGACTGATGGCCGAAGTTCACGACCTTGAACGCTTGGCGTTGAACTCTCTGGACCCTGGCGGAATTGCCGCCTTTGAGAGGACGGAAGAAGCGAACCGGGAGCGCATCAATGTTTGGAGCCCGCAGCTAGCACTGACCCTGGACCTTCCAGATATCAATGCAACTCGGAAGCAGATGGCTGCGGCAAAGGTTCGGCTTGATGGCATCGTGTGCGAGAAGCTGCACGCCCCACTGGTCGCAGTTTCCGACGCCGAGCTCAACGACATTCAGACCTCACTGCTTGAAGCCTTCGCAGTAGTGACCCGGTACAACCAACAGGTAGTCGCCGCCAACAAGCTGATCGCCGAGTATCAAGCGAAGCTGGCGAGCGAGAAGGTCTCTACGCTGCAAGAGCAGCTGGCCGCGATGCGCGCCAATAAAACTCGCTTCCAGCCCGAGGTTGTGGCGCTGGTTGCAGAGCGCCAGCAAGCAGATACGGACCGCAACACCGCAGAGGCCGCGAAGAAGGTTGCGCGCGAGCAGCTTGACACGCTGATGGAATCGGTACTTGGAAGCTTCCAGTCTGACATCAATACCTGGTTGGCCAAGTTTGGCGCCGACTTCACCGTGGTGAAATTGAAGCCCACGTACGTCGGTCCCACGGGAGCCCCACGGACAGAGTACGGGCTGTCGCTTCGTGGCAGTACAGTTCCCGCCGGGAGGAGGTCTCTGGGTCCGTGCTTCCAAACTGCGCTGAGCGACGGCGACAAGCGCTCGCTCGCGCTAGCGTTCTTCCTAGCTCGGCTGTTCGGCGACCCGGGTCCGGCAAATCGCGTGGTGATCGTGGACGACATGTTCACGAGCTTGGACAAGCATCGCAGAGCACAGACCGTCGACGCAATCGCTTACGTCGCCCGGAGCGTCGAACAGGTCTTCGTGTTCGCCCACGATGCGTTCTTCTTAAGAGACGTGAACCGCCGCTTGGTTGGAAAGGGCATCTGCACTCCCGTTGTCCTCGAAGCCGCACGCGCTGCCAATGGCTATTCGGAGCTGCGTGCCGCCTTCGACCTCGATGAGGTCTGTGCTACGGACTTTTACAAGCGATACCGCGCGCTGGAGGCCTTCTTGGACGGCAAGCCGTCAGAGAGCTCGCTATCGACAGCCCAGGGCATGCGGCCGCTCTTGGAAGGACATCTTCATCGCAGGTTCCCTGGTCGCATCAGCGAAGGCTTGACCGTTGGTGCAGTGCTGGCAACCATCAAGACCGAACCAAACTCCAGCCCGTTGTCCGTCCTACAGCCCAGCCTCGGCCACCTGAATGAGCTGAATGACTTTGCATCTGCCTTTCATCATGACACCAGTGGCATAGCGGCACGCACTGAAGTGACCGACTCAGAGCTGCATGCGTACGGCAAGCAAATGATGCAGTTCCTTCATACAGGCAGCCTCTGATCGACGCGGCGTTCGTGAGGCATGCCCACCGATCTTCGAAGTCTTGGGCGACGCGCCATAATGCCGCTCGGCCGCTACAAGGGAGGGCTTTCCGGGATGGAAATCGGGCCAAACACGGCCAGACTTCCATTGCCTCATGTAAGGAGCCTTCCCGCGGCGCTGTGACGCCTAGTTGCAGCGAAGTAAATGTCTATTGAGTGCGGCCGTCTGAGGGTGGTTGGAGTATGCGGGGTCGAGTTGAGTGAAGCTGTCCTTTCGAACGGACGTGTATGGGAGCAGTCCGTTGAACTACAGGATCCTCTAGCTATGACGCAGTCGGCGGTTGTTCTCACGCATCCCGGTTCCGTGCAGGTCCAACTTCCACATCCTCTTCACGAAGTTATGGATGGCGTCGTGTGGGGTGCCCTTGAGGCATTCCCCACTCCAGCCTACTGGCACTTTCAGGTTGTCGCTCGCCGCCTGACCGGTCAACCGGCACTCTACAAGCTTGGCCGTTCGCTGCTCGAAGAGGTAGGCGCATGCCTACTGGGTGGTTACGGCATACCTGCGACCGTCGGGCTCGCAGCCTTTGACCGCCTCAAGGAGCTCGGCGCATTTTCAGGAGAGCTGCACTCGCAGGATCGCCTCGAAGCCTGGCTCCGTGAGCCGTTGGTGCTTGGTGATCGAACCGTCAGCTACCGATTTGCCGCACAGAAGGCAAAGTACCTAGCGGCTGTGCTACCAATGCTTCGTGACGTGCCCTGCTTTACACAGGGGCGCGCCTTGAGGGATTGGCTGCTCCAACTCGCAGGCATAGGCCCGAAGACAGCATCCTGGATCGCACGAAACTGGCTGGATGCCGACGACGTTGCGATCCTCGACATTCACATCATGCGCGTGGGCCAGGTCATGAACCTGTTTCCTCGTCAGTTCACGGTCGAGCGCAACTACGTCGAGCTAGAAGAGCTCTTCCTCAGATTCAGCTCAGCACTGGGCGTCCGCGCGTCGGAACTCGATGCTGTGATGTGGCATGAGATGGCTTCGTCGCCCGCAGTTGCCGGATTCGTGCTTGAGCAGCTCGAAGTGGCCACACCTGCAACCCGCAACCGGCGAGCCAAGGCATTCG
Source organism: Variovorax sp. Varisp41 (assembly GCF_047325085.1). Classification (NCBI taxonomy): domain Bacteria; kingdom Pseudomonadati; phylum Pseudomonadota; class Betaproteobacteria; order Burkholderiales; family Comamonadaceae; genus Variovorax; species Variovorax sp. Varisp41. The sequence continues at coordinate 764,243 of NZ_CP168541.1, read as the reverse complement.
CCGGGCAGCTGTCGCTCGTCTAACGACGTTCAGCGACCCGACTATTCCCTCCCCACAACTGCCAGACCAACGCCGCGAAGTTCTTGCGCTGATGTGGTTAGGCCTTGCGTGATACGTCCTTCGCCCGTGATCCCAAGGGGGCAAAAGGCTAGCCCCAAGGCCTCGGCGACCATCGACATATAGCCAAGCACTACCCCTGCATCCCTCAGGACCAGCGAGTCCGGATGTTCGTACTTCGACCCTGTCTTTCCAGGTTCGGCGACAAGGGCAATGACCCAGCCTTGTCCGAGTTCCAGCGAACTGCTGGCCGCCCGAATAGCTTCAACTGCGCCAGCCTCGGAGCCCAGCACCTCCATGAGTGCGTGTAGGGCTGGGTCGTAGCGGCTGAGCAGGGGACCACCACGGCCCAAGAGCACATGAATTGGGTGCAAAGCGCCAGCCGATGGATGTGGACGAGATTCTTGGTTGGGACCGAATGGGCTCGGTCGGGACGAGCGGCTCCGGCATGCAAGCCACAGAAACTCGCCCAGCGCCTGAACGTCCATCTCTCGCTTGAACGTCCGCCTTGTTTGGCGAAGTTCCATCAACGTGACGATGTCTACCGTCAGTGACGCCGACCTCGGCGGGAGCTGAAAAGTGCGGCCGCTGGGCCACACAACTTGTTCGTACCAGGAAGGGTCGTCGCGGGGCCGCGCGTCAGGTAACACCAGAATACTCCGGCCCCAGTTCGAAATACGTGGACAGGTACTTGTTGCAGCCTCGGCAATCGCCGCAAGTGATGTCTGCTTTGTGGCAGCTATGCGACCAAGCGAGCAGACCTGGAGGCACCATTGATGCCCTAACCAACTCGACCGTAGTTTTGTCGATGGCCGGAGCCGCAATGCGCAGGCCTCCTTCTTGGTACTGCATCAAACCGTCCATGTACTCAACGAATTTCGGGGTGCCATCGAGGTGACTCTCTCCATCCGATTTGACAGTTCCGATATAGAGCGTCTTCACCCCAAGCGCTATGGCCCGCATGCTGGCCAGCGTTATCAGCATCTGGTTCCGATACGGCCACCAGTCGGACGTTGTCGCGAGCACCGCCGGTTCTGTATGGGCCATATCACCGGACCCAAGCGAGCTGCAGTCCACGGAAATCACTTCGTGGGGAACGCCCAACTCTTGACACACCTGACGGGCTGCCAATATCTCGGCCTTGGCCGCCTTTTGACCATAGTCAATGGTGAGTGCCAGGTCGGGCCGCTTCCACCATGCAATCGCAACGGAGTCCATCCCTCCCGATAACAGAAGTGCAGTCTTCATAACTTCACGGCCTCCCAGAGCGTCGAATAAACGGCCGTGGTGTAGTTGCCGCAAAGGACACAGTCAGAGCCCTCCATCATCTTCAGGCTTTCCTCCCCATGCCGCTCGCTATAGACAACCACTGGCTTTCCAAGAGCTCGCGCATACCCAATCTCGTAGACAGTGCCGGCATCGAGCCCATCAGTTATCGCAAAGAGCATGTCCGACTGGTGGATGCCTTCGATGTCCTTGGCAACTACGTCGGCGGCCGAGCCTAGGCCAATGTCGTGGTACGGCGAGAAGACCTTCAGGCCGAAGCTCTGAAGAGTTCCTCGCGCGAGCGAAACCATCCACACTTGAGCTAAATCGAAGAACGCGCCTGCAAGGTAAACCTGAGGGCGTCTGCCTGCCGCATAGGACGCTGAAACTTCGATAGGCGAGAAGCTTTCCGATTCAAGGGCCTGCCTAGTCGGCAAGCCCATGTTCTCGCTGTAGTAAGCGGTTGCGCGTGAGGCAACGGTCGCGGCTTCAACTGGGGAGAGCCCGTCGTGCATCCAAGCGTTGGCGAAGTGCGCGACAAAGCAATCCCCAGAGCCAATCTTCCAGACCCTCTTGGTTCTGAATGCGGGCACCATCTTAGCTCCATGAGCAGTCCAGACGTAGGCGCCTTCCGGGCCCATCTTGACGATGACAACCTCGGCCTTCTGCTTTTGGCCAATGACGGGTGCCGTCTCACGCGGATGACCATCGGGGATGCCGGCCATCTGGGCCGCTTCCCATGTGTTCAACACGAGAGCTAGGTGCTCTGCCGTTGAACCGTTCGCATCAAATGGCTCGGCAGAACTTTCGTTCTGGGGGTCATAGACCGCCCATTTGGCGTGGACGATGGCGTCACCTTCTAGCATCCCGAACCGCACAACGTGATCCGCACTCAACTCGATGGCTGGATGCGGTTTCGCTGGAACACCCCTGATCGACGGGACGCCCATGTCATGCAGATACTCGAAGCTCACCGCCCCGGTCACGAGAGTCTCCCGGATGACTAGGCCCGACTTCCACGCAGCTAGTTGCCCAAATTCCTCCAAAGTGCCCGCGTCAAAGTACGAGTGCAGTTCGACCGGTACGCCCATTTCCGCAATAGCAACCGCAGCACGACCGGCGGACCCATACACCTGAGCCCAATGGGGGTGGACACAGTCTTCGCGGTATACGCCGCCGACAACCTGGATCGCCATCAGACGTGCTCGATGCGAATTCTGACCTGTCCTCCATTCACGGCAAGGACCACGGCTACGTAGGTATGCCCTTCGCCAATGCAAGTTCGCAAGCGGGTTACGTCGGGACCAGCAAGACCCCCAACAAGTACCCCATCCTTGAGAACTTCCACAACTAAGACGTTCTGCCGACGGGTGACACTTACAACGAGCACATCGTTCGGCCGAAGCGTTGCTGCGGCCGGCTGAGGGCTCGTAAGCTGTGTCTCAAACCTCAGTCGCTCACACGGTGTCTCATCATTGATCCGACTGCCACCACCACCACCACCTCCTCCTCCCGACATTGTTCTCTCCCGTAGGTTGAATCTCAGGCATCCCAGAAAAGCGGCGATGAGGGCGCGGCTCACCCGTCAACCACATCACTAGGTGTTGCTTAGAGGTTCGCGAGTTTCAATTTGTATACGCCAACGCTGTTGTACCAGAACTGGCGGGCATTGCCAAAAAATCAGACTAGTTGTGGCAAGCCTCAGTTGTTTAGTACCTCTAAACGCATGCCAGGCTTGTTCTTCCGCTCGCCGTGGGGCACCCCATCGCAAAGTACTCCGCTTGGCCGGCCTGCGCGTCCGGTCGCCTCACGCCATGGGCGAACTGGCGGGACGCCGACAAGAACTCACCATGAGATGGAAGGCTTCGAAAAACTTGCAAAGATCTTTGCTTCGACCGCTTTCAGCAATCAAGCTGACGGTGCCGCCGGAGGCTTGACTGACCGCAAACGCTGCATAGCCGCCATCATCAAACCAACGTCAAAACGCCCGCAACGGGTCGGCCGCGTAATTCACAGCCCAACGCAGCAGACATTTGGTCGGCGTTGACCAGCCTCCAAGCAAATTAAGGCAGATAGAGCCTCCATCCACAGTCCGCTGAAATCGCGCAGCGACGGAGGCTCTAGTTGCTATCGAGCCGCAGTGGCCCGAGTCGCTGAACTCCTATCTGCCTTGGTTCAGTAGGCACCCATGTAGTCGCGCTTACCGACCTCAACACCGTTGTGGCGCAAGATGGCATAGGTGGTGGTCACGTGGAAGAAGAACTGCGGCAGTCCGTAGTGCAGAAGATATGCACTTGCGGCCAGCTTCTTTTCCTTGGGGGTGCCGGGGCGCAATACGATCTCGCGGCTCTCGCTTGAATCAAATTGCTCGGGCTTGAAGGAGCCGATATGGGTCAAAGCTTTGGCGATCAACGCTTGCAGGTCGGCGAAGCTGACCTCGGTGTCGGGCCAGGACGGCACCTCGGCACCAGCCAGGCGGGAGGCAATGCCCTTGGAGAAGTCCGCGGCGATCTGTACCTGACGTACCAGCGGAAACATGTCAGGGAACAGTCGCGCCTGCAGCAGCGCATTGGGGTCGATGTTCTTCTGCGTCGCGTGGTCTTCGGCCTTCTTGAGCACGTCGGACATGGCGCGCAGCATCTGCTGCATGACGGGAATGGAGGCGTTGTAGAGCGGGCTGGTCATAGTGAGTTCAGTTCTGAAATTGGGCGCGATGGCCGGAGTTGGCGTGGCAGAGATCCTGCCGACCATCCAAGGCTAACAGCACAGGGTGAACTGAATCGGCCCGGCTTCTGGGGCCAGCTTTTCTTCCGTCGCTCACGCCGATCGGGACCGGCCCGCCACGGCCTCTTCGAGGTCCGTGCCCCGCGCATCGCAGAAGCTGCATTTGTTGGCGCTTGCCGCAACTTCGTGCCAAACGGCACCGCACCCCGCCCACTTCTTCCCTAGAGTGAATGCCCCTCTCACTCGCGACCCCACCTAGGGAAGCAGAAAGGCGCAACACACCCAACCACACCGAAATGTTCAAAGACTGCTCGCCTCGCGGCAGGTCGTCATTGCGAAAGCAGCGACGCAAATGCGAGGTATCAAAAGGCGACGGCCAGGGTGTTGGAGCACCCCAGCCGTCTAACCAAGTTCGTGCAACAACCTTGGAAGGAAACGCACAAAAATGGCTACCAAGACTATAGCCCGGCGTCGCACGCCAGTAGCTTCCCGAGAATCCGCCCAAGCCCCGGCGGATCTCCTCGAAAACACCCTCTCCCAGCTCGAAGCGCTTCTGTGGGCCTCCCACGGAAAGGACATCGATTGGTGCAGCGGTGACGGGCCTCGCCAACTGGACAACCTTCTCTGGCTCGCGGCGGAACTCGCTCGCAAAGCCGGGGAGCTGTTTCAGTTGAGCGAGATGGCGCGACGTGGCGCGCTCGAGACTGGCGGGTAAGGGCCGGTCTGCGGGCCGCGATTTCGCGGCCCGCTTGGGAGACAAGTCCTATCCTGTCCTCGCTATTCGCAAGGACTGCCAACTGATCGCGCCAGTCAGAGCGCAATAGCCCGCACGATGTGATCCGCCAACAACCCAGCCGCCCGCGGCAGACCCGCTGCCCGATGCAGCCGTATATCCGCCCCAGGCAGCCGCGGCATGCCATCGCGCTCCGACAGCGCCCGCAGGCTCGGCGGAAAGGTGCCCGACTTCACCACCGTCACCGCCAGTCCCTGCGCCGCGATGGATTCCACGGCCGCGAGGCTGTGGCTCACGAAGGCCAGTCGCCATGGCCGCCCCGACGCATCGAGCGCCTCGGTCGCCCATTGGCGGAACAGGCAGCCCTGCGGATAGAGCGCGACCGGCAGCGGGTCCTGCGATTCCACCGAGTGCGAAACGGCCGTGGCCCACACCGCCTGTTCGCGCCGCAGCAATTCGCCGCCGCCCTGGCCTTCGGGATGCATCGCGATCACGAGGTCGAAGTCTTCGCCCAGCCGCTCGGGCATGCGCGCGGTCAGGCCGGTCTCCATCTCGATGTGGATGCGCGGATACGCGGCCACGAAGCTGGCGAGCACCGGCGGCACGACGAAGCTGCCGTAGTCGTCCATGACGCCGAGCCGCACACGGCCCTCGACCTTGTGCTGCTGCAGATGGCCCACCGCCTCGTCGTTGAGCAGCAGGATGCGGCGCGCATAACCGAGCAGCCCCTCGCCCGCGAGGCTCAGGTCGACGTTGACCTTGGTGCGGTGAAAGAGCTCGGTGCCCAGCCGCTCCTCGAGGCGCTTGATCTGCATGCTCACGGCCGACTGCGTGCGGTTCAGCGCCGTTGCCGCGCGCGTGAACGAACGGTGGTCGGCCACGGCCACGAAGGCCTTCAGCAGCTCGGGGTCGAGCGTAGGGATGCTCATTTCATTTGTTGATCAGAGTGACCAAATAAATTCCATTGATTGATGATAGAGGGCTGCCTACGCTGCTGTCACTTCATCGACAAGGGAGCACGAGCGTGAGAGAACTCTTGGGCATCGCGGCCGCGATGCTGTCCAGCGCGCTGGGCGGCGCGGCGGTGGGCGCAACGCGCTATGTCGCGGGCGTCATCGATCCGGTGGCGCTCGGTGCCTTTCGTTTCGGCATCGGCTTCTGCCTCTTGCTGCCGATGGCTCTGCTGCGTTCTGGCGAGTCGTGGCCCGCGCCGCGCGACTGGCCCGCGGCCGCCGGGCTGGGGCTGCTGTTCTTCGGCCTGTTCCCGCTGCTCTTCAATGCCTCGCTGCACCACACGACCGCCGCGCGCGGCGCGCTGGCGCTGTCGGCGCTGCCGCTGCTCACCATGGCCGTGGCGGGCGTGCTGCGCGTCGAGCCCTTCACGCGGCGCAAGACGGTCGGCGTGCTGGTCGCGATGGCGGGCGTGGGGCTGGCGCTGCTGTCGGGGCTGCGCACCGCCCCGCCCGATGCCTGGCGCGGCGACCTGCTGATGCTCGCGGCCGCGCTGTGCATGGCGTTCTACAGCGTGGGCTCGCGTCCGCTGATCCGCCGTTCAGGGCCATTGACCTTCACCGCCGTGGCGATGGCGGTCGGCGCGCTGTGCCTCACCGGCATCGCCTGGCAGGGCGGCAGCTTCGCGCCCGTGGTGTCCTTCGGCACGGCCCAGTGGCTGGCCATCGCCTACCTCGGCGTGTTCGGCGGCGCGATCGTCTTCTTCCTCTGGGCGTTCGCGCTGGGCCGCACCACGCCCACGCGCGTGGCGATCTCGGTGACGGTCAATCCGGTGGCGGCGGGCCTGGTGGGTGCCTGGCTGCTGGCGGAGCCGCTGCGGTGGAACCTCGTCGCGGGGCTGCTGGCCGTGCTGGCGGGGATCGTGATTGCGGCGACCGGGGCTTCGCGCGGATAGGCCGATTGCGCACTCGGCCAGGAAGGCCGGGCCCCTGTACCTCCACCGGGGGACTGCCATCCCCCCCGCCCGGTCCTACATTCCCCTCATGACCGAGTCCTTCACCGTCCAGACCGAGTGGGTGCACCTCCAGTACGACGAGCACGCCGCCTTCACCGAGACCTACGGCTTCTCCGGCAACCAGGGCGCGGTGAACCTCGAGGCGATCCGCTTCCGGCCCGAGGGCCAGGCGTCCGACACGCTGATGGTCTTCATGCATCCCGCGTCGACGCTGCAGCTGCTGCCGGTGCCGCGCGCGATGGCGGCCACCGGCGCGCACGTGCTGTGCGCGGGCAGCCGCTACCAGCGCAACGACACGGCGCTGATCATGGAAAAAGTGTTCCTCGACCTGAGCGCCTACATCCGCCATGCGAAGCAGGTCTGGGGCTATCGCCACGTGGTGCTGGTGGGCTGGTCGGGCGGCGGGGCGCTGGCGGTGAGCTACCAGGCCGAGGCCGAGGATCCGCGCATCACGCACACGCCGGCCGGCGATGCGGTCGATCTCAAGGGCAAGGGGCTGATCCCGGCCGACGCGGTGATCTACCAGGCCGCGCACCTCTCGCGCGCGCACCTGCTGGCCGAGACCATCGATCCCTCGGTGAATGACGAGCTGAATCCCGACGACCGTGACGTCGAGCTCGACATCTACGACCCGCGCAACCCGAACCAGCCGCCGTATTCGCCGGCCTACATCCAGCGCTACCGCGTGGCACAGCTCGACCGCATGCGCCGCATCACGGCCTGGGCGCGGGCGAAGCTGGCCGAGCTCCAGGCGCGCAACACCGGCGAGATGGAGCGGCCCTTTCTCGTGCACCGCACGCTGGCCGATCCGCGCTTTCTCGATCCCACGCTCGACCCCAACGACCGCCGGCCGCGCTGGTGCTACATGGGCAATCCCGAAACGGTGAACTCCGGGCCGGTCGGGCTTGCGCGCTTCACCACCTTGCGCAGCTGGCTGTCGCAATGGTCGCTCGACGATTCCTGCGGCAACGGGCTCGAAGGCGCGCGCCGCATCCGCGTGCCGCTGCTGGTGATCGAGAACAGCGCCGACGACGCGGTGCCGACCACGCATCCCAAGATGCTGTTCGAGGCCGCGGCCTCGCCCGACAAGCTCTTTCGCGTGGTGAAGGGCGCGACCCACTACTACGCCGGCCAGCCCGAGCTGCTGCAGGAAGCCACGGCGCTGATCCGCGGCTGGCTGCAGGAGCGCGACCTGCTCGAGCGCTGAGTCCGTGAAGACTGGCGCTGTCGCCGCAGTCGCTGCGATGGGGCCGGCGCTGGTCGTCGGCGTGGTCACGCTCTCGACCGCGGTCCAGCCGCTGGGCACCGACCTCTACCTCGCGGCGCTGCCCGCGATCCGCAACGAGTACGCGGCGCGCGTGGGCGTGGTGCAGCTCACGCTCGCGGTGCTGGTGTTCAGCTTCGGATTGAGCCAGCTGCTGTGGGGCCCGGCTTCCGACCGCTTCGGCCGGCGGCCGGTGCTGGTGGCGGGCTTCCTGCTGTACGCGGTGGGCGCCGCGGTGGGCGCGATGGCGCCGAACATAGAGGTGCTGATCGCCGCGCGCGCGGCGCAGGGCCTGGGCATCGCGGCCTGCATGGTCTGCGGCCGCGCGATCGTGCGCGACCTGTTCGAGCAGCAGCACGGCACGCACGTGATGACGGTCGCGATGTCGGTGCTGGCCTGCCTGACGATGCTGATCCCCGTGACCGGCGCGCTGCTGGCCCAGACCCTGGGCTGGCGCGCCACGCTGTGGTCGATGGCGTTGTGCGGCCTGGCCGGCGCGCTGCTGGTGCTCGCGCGCGTGCCCGAGACCGCGCGCTCGCTCAAGCCCGATGCGCTGCGCCTCGGCCCGTTGCTCGCGGGCTATGCGCGCATCGCGCGCGATCCGGCCTTCCAGTCGTGGACCCTGCTCAACGCCTTCGGCTACGCGGCCAACTTCGGTTTCTTCTCGAGCTCGGCCTATCTCTTCATCGAAACCTTCGGCGTCTCGCGCGTGGGCTTCGGGCTGGTGATCGGCGGCGCCTCGGTCACCTACCTCGCGGGCACCATGCTGTGCCGGCGCTGGATCGCGGCGCACGGCATCGTGACCTCGGTGCGGCGCGCGGGCTTCCTGTCGCTGCTGGCGGCGCTGGTGCTGGTGGTGCCGCAGCTCGCCGGCGCGCACACGGCCGGCACGCTCACGGCGGGCCTGTGGCTGATGCTGCTGGCCTACGGCATCCACCAGCCCTGCGGCCACGTCGGCATGGCCACGCCGTTCCCGCTGCAGGCCGGCGCGGCCTCGGCGCTCGGCGGCTTCATCTTCGCGGGCGCGGCCTTCCTCTGCGGCGGCTGGATGGGCCTGATGTACCGCAGCGGCAGCGCCGCCGTGCTGTCGCTCACCACCGGCGTGCTCGCGGCCGCGGCCGGCACGATCGCGCTGACCTTGGTACAACGTCATGGCCGGCCCGTGCCCGCGCGGCCCGCCGTGCCCTGAATCCCGCTTTCCATTCCTTCCAGGAGACATCATGCGCAACGACAACGCCTACATCGTCGGCTGGGGCCACACGCCCTTCGGCAAGCTCGACAACGCCGAGCTCGAGCAGCTCATCCGCGACGCCGTGCAACCCGCGCTCGACAGCGCGGGCGTGGCGGCCGAGGACATCGACGGCATCTTCGTGGGCCACTTCAACGCCGGCTTCGTAGGCCAGGACTTCACGGCCTCGCTGCCCGCGGTGGCCATGCCCGAGTTCCGCCACACGCCGGCCGTGCGCTGCGAGAACGCCTGCGCCACCGGCTCGGCCGCGATCTGGGCCGCGCTCGACGCCATGGCCGCGGGCCGCATGAAGCGCACGCTGGTGATCGGCATGGAGCGCATGAACGGCCTGCGCACGCCCGAGGTGGCGGCCACGCTGATCAAGTGCTCGTACGTGAAGGAGGAGGGCGCCGACCCGGCCGGCTTCGCGGGCATCTTCGGCGGCATCGCGAGCAACTACTTCGAGCGCTTCGGCGATCAGTCGGACGCGCTCGCGGCCATCGCGGCCAAGAACCACGCCAACGGCATGCACAACCCCTATGCCCACATGCGGCGCGACTTCGGCTTCGACTTCTGCCGCACGCCCTCGGACAAGAACCCCTTCGTGTCGGGACCGCTCAAGCGTTCCGACTGCTCGCTGGTGTCTGACGGCGCGGCCGCGCTGGTGCTGTCGACCGAGCCGCTCTCGGGCGCCAGGGTGCCCGCGGTGCGCTGGCGCTCGCGCACGCACGTCAACGACTTCCTGCCGATGTCGCGCCGCGACCCGACGCAGTTCGAGGGCGCGGCCATGGCGTGGAAGAAGGGCCTGGCCTCGGCCGGCGCCTCGCTCGACGACCTGGGCTTCGTCGAGACGCACGACTGCTTCACCATCGCCGAGCTGCTCGAGTACGAGGCCATGGGGCTCGCGCCGCACGGCGAGGGCGCGCGCGTGATCCTCGACGGCGTGACGCGCAAGGACGGCCGGCTGCCGGTCAACCCTTCGGGCGGACTCAAGTCCAAGGGCCATCCGATCGGCGCCACCGGCGTGTCGCAGCACGTGATGGCCGCGATGCAGCTCTCGGGCACGGCCGGCGGCATGCAGGTCGAGCGCACGCGCATGGGCGCGGTGTTCAACATGGGCGGTTCGGCGGTGGCCAGCTACCTCAGCATCCTGGAGCCGGCCTCGTGAGTGCGGCGCAGGCGATGAACCTGGGCCGGCTGCTCACGCAGACGGCCGCGCTCTTTGCCGAGCGGCCGGGCCTCATCCAGGAAGGCGGACGTAGCTGGACCTGGGGCGAGATCGAGGCGCGCGTGGCCGCGATGACCGCGGCGCTGCGCGCGCTCGGGCTGAAGAAAGGCGACCGCATCCTCGTGCTGTCGCGCAACAACCTGCAGATGTTCGAGAGCTGCTGGGTCGCGTTCCGCCTCGGCTGCGTCTGGGTGCCGACCAATTTCCGGCTCACGCCTCCCGAGGTGGCCTACCTCGGCGCGTCGAGCGGCGCGGTCGCGATGATCGTGGAGGACATCTTCCCCGGCCACACCGACGCGGTGCGCGCGGCCTCGCCGGCGCTCGCGCACGTGCTCGCGATCGGCCGCGCGCGCGAGGGCGAGCATTCGTACGAAGACCTGCTGCGCGCGCACGAGGCACACGACGCGGCGCAGGCCGAGCACGAGACCGTCGACCGCGACGACCCGCTGTGGTTCTTCTACACCTCGGGCACCACCGGCCGGCCCAAGGCCGGCGTGCTCACGCACGGACAGATGGCCTTCGTGGTCGCCAACCACCTGGCCGACCTGATCCCGGGCACGACCGAGCACGACTGCTCGATCGCGGTGGCGCCGCTGTCGCACGGCGCGGGCATCCATGCGCTGCTCAACGTGGCGCGCGGCGCGGCCACCGTGCTGCCGGCCAGCGAGAAGCTCGACCCCGAGGCCTTCTGGGCCTCGGTGCAGGCGCACCGCATCAGCAACCTCTTCACCGTGCCGACCATCGTCAAGATGCTGGTCGAGCATCCGGCGGTCGACCGCTACGACCACAGCTCGCTGCGGCACGTGATCTACGCGGGCGCGCCGATGTACCGCGCCGACCAGAAGCTCGCGCTGAAGAAGCTCGGCAAGGTGCTGGTGCAGTACTTCGGGCTAGGCGAGGTCACCGGCAACATCACGGTGCTGCCGGCCGCCATGCATTCGGCGGACGACGAGGACCCGAACGCCAACATCGGCTCGTGCGGCCGCGCGCGCACCGGCATGGAGGTGGCGATCCTGGATGCCGAGCTGCAACGCCTGCCCACGGGCGAGGTCGGCGAGATCTGCGTGCGCGGCCCCGCCGTGTTCGCGGGCTACCACGGCAACGAGGAGGCCACGCGCAAGGCGCTGCGTGGCGGCTGGTTCCACACCGGCGACCTCGGCCGGCTCGATGCGCGCGGCCTGCTCTACATCACCGGCCGCGAGTCCGACATGTACATCTCGGGCGGCTCCAACGTCTATCCGCGCGAGGTCGAGGAGGTGCTGCTCACGCATCCCGCGGTGGCCGAGGTGGCGGTGCTCGGCGTGCCCGACCCCAAGTGGGGCGAGGTCGGCGTGGCGGTGGTGGTGCGGCGCGAGGGCGCGCAGGTCGATGGCGATGCGCTGATCGCGCACCTCGACGGCCGCTGCGCGCGCTACCGCTGGCCGCACCACGTGTTTTTCTGGGAGGCGCTGCCGAAGTCGGGCTACGGGAAGATCGCCAAGAAGGACATCCGGCAACTGCTGGTCGAGCGCGGCGAGATCGCGGCGTAGGCGGTCCGTCTCAGGCCATGGCGCGCGACGTGGCCCACATCGCGTCGACCAGCCGGTCGATGTCCGCCGCGTCCGCCCACAGATGGGTCGACACGCGAACCACCCAGTGCCTGGCCTCGGAGCCGATGACCGGGACATCGACGTTGCGGATCAGGAAGCCCGGCGCGTGGTCGCTCATGAGCCGCGCCACGAAGCTGGCGGACTTTTCCTTGTTGCCGATGTCCGCCGGATTCACGAAGGGATTGAACGAGGTGATCGCCGACAGCAGCTTCGGATCGTCCTTGGGCGAGTAGAGCCGGTCCACGCCCCACTTCTCGGCGATGCGTTCCTTGAGGTAGCTCGCCAGCGTCAGGTCGTAGGTCTCGATCTTCTTGCGGCCGACCTGGTCCCAGAGCTGGCCGGCCTTGACCAGCGCGTTCCACAGCGGCAGATGCATGCTGCCGCACACGCTGACCTGCGCGGCGATGTCGTAGGTCGCAGTCTGGTTGGTGCTGCGTGCCATCGGCTTGGCGAAGCTCGAGGTGTGAACGGGATACCACGTCGGCAGGGGCAGCGGGTTCGATGCCGCGCGGATCTTGTTGCGCACGATCAGGATGCCGGTCGACCCGGGCCCGCACTGCCACTTGTGGCCGGCGCCGGACATGAAGTCCATGCCGAGCCTGGCGTAGTCGTAGTGCATCATGCCCGGCAGGTGCGCGCCGTCGACGATGCTGATCAGCTCGTGCTTGCGTACCACGGCCATCAGCTCCTCGATCGGCAGCATGGTGCCGGTCTTGTAGGTGGGCGAGGACCACATCATGGCGCGCACCCGCTTGCCCGCGTTGCGCAATTCGAGGATGCGCTGCTCGAAGAGATCGGCGTAGTCCGAGGCCCGCTGCGCATTGCCGACCGGCAGCTCCACCCTGGACACCTCGATGCCGTAGCGGGCCTGCGCGATCCACAGCGGCGTGTCGCCGCCGACGTGCTCGTGGTTGGTCGTCACGACGACGTCGCCGCTCTTCCAGTCCAGGCCCAGGATCGCGTGGCACATGCCCGAGGAGGTGTTGGCCGAGAGCGCCAGCTCGTCGGGGTCGACCCCGAAGGCCGGCGCCAGCGCCTTGCGCTGCTCCATGAGGTCGGTGTAGCCGCTCGCCGATTCCCTGGCCTTCGCGCGGTTCTCCTCGTCGAACAGGTCGAGCACCAGCTTGGGCATCGATCCCGCGGTGCCGATGTTCATGAAGGTCTTCGCGGGGTTGAGCACGAACATGCCCTGGACCTGGGTCCAGAAGGCCTCGTCCTGGAGCAGTCGGATGCGCAGCGCGTCGGCCGCGGTGGGGATCGTCGCCGCGAAGGCGACGCCACCGCCGTCGCCACCCCCGCAGCCCGCGAGCTGGCCCAGCGCGGCCAGTCCGGCGCCCGCGCCCAGGACCCGCATGAAATCCCTGCGCTTGGAGGACCATCGGCCCGCCGTGTGAATCGAGAACGCCGGTTCCGGTCCGGTGACTGGGGTGCGTGGCTGTGCTGCATGCATTGCTTCTTCCTCCCTGGGGTGACTCGATGAATGAATGGACTGCGGGTGCTCGCCGGCGGCGTCACCTTCTGCCGGCGACGACCGCGATCTCGATCAGCACGTCGCGCGGCAGCCTGGCCACCTGCACCGTGGCGCGCGCGGGTGGCTGGCTCTTGAAGTACTCGCCGTACACGCGGTTCATCGCCGCGAAGTCGTCGAGGTTCTTCATGTAGACCGTGCTCATCAGCACGTCGGCGTGCGAGAGCCCCTGCGAGGCGAGCTTCTCGCCGATGTGATCGAGCACCGCGCGGGTCTGTGCCTCGATGGTGGTGCCCTGGGTCGCGGTGCCCTTCGCATCCAGCGGGAGCACGCCCGAGAGATAGACGACGCCGCCGTGCGCAACCATCTGCGAGTACGGGCCGATGGCCGGATAGATCCTGTCGGTCGACAGCGCCTGCCTCGCGGGTTGCGGCGGCAGGGTGCAACCGGTCAGCAGCGTGGCGAGTGCGATCGCCGACGGCAGCGCTGGGCGGGGCAGGTGGTGGTGCATGCGGTGTTCTCCCTCTGGGCACGATGAAAGGAATCGGTGCTGTGTCGCCGCGCTGGCGACCCGGGAAATTCTGCGGACCGCGCCGCCGCGAACTCAGAGGACTTCTCCCTGCGTAGTCCTACGCGAAATATTCGCGAGTGCATCGCATGCCGGTGCGCGGGAGATCGCGGTGCAATATCGCGGTGTTCGAAGGAAGCCAGGGAGCAGAAGATGAAAAGCAGGACGATGGTGCTGTTCACGCTCGTGCCGACCGCATTCACGCTGGGTGCGATCCTGTTGGCCGTCTACTTCTATTCGATCGAGCTGAGCAACCAGCAGCACCGATTGCTCAAGGAGGCGTTGATCGCCAGCAAGATGGCCGAGCTGCGCGGCTACGTGAAGCTCGCCCGCAGCGCCTTGCCCGCGCGCGAGCAGACCGAGGGCGTCGCCGACCTGCTGTCGCGCCTCGACTTCGGCACCGACGGCTACTTCTTCCTCTACGACGACAAGGGCCGCAATCTGATGCATCCGCGGCAGCCCGACCTGGTCGGCAAGGACCTGATGGAGATGCGGGACCCGTATGGCGGCACGCCGATCAAGGACCTCGTGGCCGCGAGCAACCAAGGCGGGGGGTTCGTCTACTACTACTGGAACAAGCCCTCGGAGCGGCGTACCGTGCGCAAGCTCGGCTATGTCGAGCCGGTCTCGCCCCATCGGTGGATGCTGGGCACGGGCCTCTATGTCGACGACATCGAGAAGAGCATCCGCGAATTCGACGCGCAGGCGCGGGCGAACATCCACGGCGGGCTGCTGGTGCTGCTGGCCATCTGCGTGCTGTGCCTCCTGCTCATCAGCGGCACCGGGCTCGCGCTGAACATCCGCAACCAGCAGCGCGCGACCGGGGCATTGCGGCAGCTCGCGCGCAGGGTCGTGCGCTCGCAGGAGGACGAGCGCGCGCGGGTCGCGCGCGACCTGCACGACGGCATCGGCCAGATCCTGGTCTCGATCAAGTTGCTGCTCGAAACGGCCATGGCCACGGCCGACCGGCACGGGAACGACGTACCCGTCTCGCCCGGCAGTCCGGGCTCGGCGCGTTCCTTCGTGCAGCGTGCGCTCGACCGCCTGGGCCAGGCGCTGGTCGAGATCCATCACGTTTCGAACGACCTGCGCCCCGCCGCGCTGCAGGACCTCGGGCTGGCGGCCGCCTTGCGCGCGATGGTGCTGGCGATCGGCGAGGAGGGCGGTCCGCGGGTCCGTTTCTCGGCCCACGGAGCGCACTGTCCGCTGACGCCGCAGCAGGGAACGGCGCTGTTCCGCATCTGCCAGGAGGCCTTGACGAACGCGCGGCGGCATGCGGCGGCGCACCGCATCGACGTGCTGCTGCTGTCGACCGCGCGCCGCGTGGTCCTGAGCGTTACCGACGACGGCAAGGGATTCGACCCGCAGCGCGTGCGCCCGGATCGCGGCGGAGGATCGGGCCTGAATCACATGCGCGAACGCATGCTGATGCTGGGAGGCACGGTCTCCATCGACTCCACGCCCGCCGGCACCGTGGTCACGGCGGTGCTGGATCCGAGGAGCCGGCCATGAACGGGCGCGATGCCGTCGGCATCCTGCTGGTCGACGACCATCCCTTCGTGCGCGAAGGGGTGCGGGCCCGGCTCGAGGCCGTGGCGGAATTCCGGGTCGTGGCGGAGGCCGCCAATGGACTGGAGGGCCTCGATCTCGCGCTGATGCATGCGCCGTCGCTGCTGCTGACCGATATCGGCATGCACGGCATGACGGGGCTGCAACTGGCCGAGCGCTGCCGGCAACGGCTCCCTGCCACGGCGGTCATCGTGCTGTCGATGCATGGCGGCCTCGACTACTTCGAGCGTGCGTTCCGGGCCGGTGCCAGGGGCTACGTGCTCAAGCACGCGCCGGCCGAGGAACTCGTGACCGCGATCCGCACGGTCATGGCCGGAGGCTGCCATTTCAGTCCCGAGCTGATGTGCGAGCGCGTGGGCGAGAGCGATGCGCCGCCCGATCGGCTCCATCGGCTGACGGCGCGCGAGCGCTTCATCCTCGCGGGCCTGGCGCGCGGCCTGTCGAACCGCGACATGGCCGACGAGCTGCGGATATCGGCGCGCACCGTCGAGAGCTACAGGTTCAGCCTGAAGCGCAAGCTCGACATCAGCGGCCAGGCCGCGCTGGTGAAGTTCGCGCTCGAGAGCATGCCGCGCCTGGCCCGGGAAGCGCCGCTGCTCGGGCCGATGGACCAGCGATGCCCGGAGCGTGGCGACGCGGTCGTCAGCGGGTGGCGCAGGCCGTGACGGCGTAGTGGTCTTCGTCCGTCAGAACGACCTTGACTTCGGGTCGTGCCGACAGGTATCGCAGCATGCCGGCGTCGTTGACGGTCGACAGCAGGATCGCGGCCTCGTCGAAGGTGGCCGCGGTGACCGGCGTGTAGCGCGCGGCGGTCATCGAGATGGCGTCGGCGCCCACGAAGGCATAGGCCAGCTTCATGAAGGCCGCGTGCAGCCGGTACAGCGGCGCGCTGTACTTGCGGTCGTTGGGGCTGATGGCGTAGCTGGTGTGCACGCCCTGGTCGGCCAGCCAGGACAGGTACAGCGGCTGGCTCGATTCCACGAACGCGCGCTCGGTGAGGCCGTAGCGCTCGAGCAGCGCGCTGAGCCGGTGCGTCGCCTGGTGGGCGGTCCAGGGCGAGAGCTTGCGCAGGTCCTTCGCATCGAGCCAGAAGAGGCCGCTGCGCGGGAAACGCGACAGCACCGATTCCAGGCGCAGCGGCTGGCCGTCGAACAGGGTGTAGGGCCGGTCGTGGGAGACCACGAAGTCGTCGAGCTCGGGGTCGAACAGAACGTCGATCTCCACGCCGGCCGCGCCGCGCCTGAAGGCCTCCGCGATGCCCGCGAGGCTGTTCTCGCCGCCGGCTGCCGCATACCCGCGATGGGCCCAGGCCTTCTGGCATGCGGGAAAGGCAAAGGCCGGCGTCCGGGCCGCCGCGTACCGATAGAGCGGGTCGCTCATCGACAGCAGGAGGCCGAACAGCAGCAGAGGCACCAGCAGCCATCGCCAGCGCCGCCATCGAAAAATTGCACCAGCCATGGAACCTCGCGACGTGGAGTGGACGGAGTGCGATGCGAGCCAGGAGATTGGCCGGTGCAGTGTAGGTGGCTTGCGGCCGGGCCGAGGCGCGAGGCGCCTTGCCCCGCTATATTGAAAGCCTTTGGCAACTACAGAGAAATCGACATGGCAAAAGCCTATTGGGTCAGTGCATACCGTGCCGTCAAGGACGCCGACAAACTCGCGGCCTACGCGAAGCTGGCCGGTCCGGCCATCGCCGCGGGCGGCGGGCGTTTCCTGGCACGCGGCCTGCCCGCGAAAACCTACGAATACGGTCTGGCCGAACGCACCGTGCTGATCGAGTTCGACAGCGTGGCGCAGGCCACGGCCACCCACGACAGCCCCGACTACCAGGCCGCGCTGGTCGCGCTGGGCGACGGCGCCGAGCGCGATCTGCGGATCATCGAAGGCAGCTGAGCGAAGCGGGAGCGGGCCGGACCGGGGCCCGCTTCAGTCCAGCGTGATCCCCGTGCGCCTGGACAGCGCCGCGTACTTGTCGATCTGCTGACGCAGGAAGGCGGCGAAGGCCGCCGGCGGCGCGACCGAAACCTCGACCCCGCCGGCCGCCAGCCGGTCATGCACCTGCGGGGTCTGCAGGGTCCGTGCGAGTGCGCTGCTCAGCGCCTCGACCTGCACCGGCGGCGTGTGCGCCGGTGCCACGAAACCATAGAAGCCGATCAGCTCGAAGCCGGGCAGCGACTCCGCGATCGCGGGCAGCTGCGGATAGGACGCGGCCCGCCGGGCGCTGGTGATGCCCAGCGCGCGCAGGCGCCGCGACTGCAGGTGCGGCAGCGCGCTCTCCAGGGTGACGAAGGCCAACGGCAGATCGCCATTGAGCAGCGCGCGGTAGATCTGCGCGCTGCCGTTGTAGGGCACGTGCTCGAGCGTCACGTCGGCCTCGATGGCGAGCAGCTCGCCAGCCAGGTGCGACACCGAGCCGATGCCCAGCGACGCGTACTGCAGCGGCGGATCGGTGCGCCTTGCCAGCGCGATCAACTGGGCCACGTCGCGCGCGGCGAAGCCCGGCTGCGTGACCAGCACGACGATCGAATGGCCGCCGAGGCACAGGGGCTCGAAATCGTCGAGCGCGTCGTAGGGCATCTGCTGGCGCATCGCCTCGTTGGCGGCATGCGGCGAGAACACCATGCCGATGGTGTTGCCGTCGGGCGCGGCCATGGCCACGGCCTGCGTGCCGACGATCATGCCGCCGCCCGCGCGGTTGTCGACCACCACCGGCCGATCGAGCACGCTCGACAGCTCCCTGGCGATCAGCCGTGCCATGAAGTCGGCGGCGCCGCCCGGGGCCTGCGGCACGATCATGCGCAGGGGCCGGCCCGTGTCATTGGCGGCCAGCGCGTGGCGGCCGGACAGGCCGGCGCACGCGATGGCGGCGAGCAGAGCGCGCCGCGTCGCCAGCGTGCCGCCGTTCACCGCCGCAGCCTGCGCGAGGCGCGCCGGAACTCGTCGGCCAGCGCCGCGGCCGAGGGGGTCAGCGGCCGCTTCGTCGGCGTCACGAGGTGCTGCACGGCCGGCGGCAGATCGAGCTTGATGGGCAGGACCTTGAGCAGCCCGCGTTCGCGCAAGGGCTCCAGCCCGCCCAGGCTGTTGAGCGTGACGAGGTCGCTCTGCAGCAGCATCGACACCAGCGCGCTCGAGGAATCGCAATGCGCCACCAGCGTCGGCGCCGGCAGGCCCTGCCGCGTCATCAGCGTGACGATCATCGGCCCGCCCGACTGCTGCACGCTGTAGAGCCAGCCATAGGGCACCAGCGCGGCCAGGTCGCGCGCATCGGCGGCCGGGTGGCCCGCGCGCACGACGATGCCCATGTCGGAACTGCACAGCTGCTCGGTGTGCAGGTCGGACAGGCTCTGGTCGGTGGGCAGCGGGCCGACCGCGAAGTCGATCCTGGCTTCGCGCAGCGCCGCGATGGTCGACGACGAGCGACCGCCGAGCACGCTGATCAGCGCGTTCGGCGTGTGCTCGCGAAAGCGCGCCACGGCGGTGGGCAGCAGCATGGCCTCGGCCGTGGCCGACAGGCCGACCGTGATCAGCTTGCGGCCCTCGCCGCCGGCGCTCTCGAGCTCCTCCTGCAGATGGCGCAGCTCGGCATCGATCACGCGCGCGCGGCGCAGCACGATGCGGCCGAACTCGGTGGGCTCGACGCCGCGCGCGGAACGCACCAGCAGCGGAACGCCCAGCGATTTCTCGAGCGCGGTGAGGTTCTTGCTGACTGCTGCCTGCGCCAGGCCGAGCTTGCGCGCGGCGGACCGCACGCTGCCGGTTTCGATGACGGCTATCAGATCTCGGAGGTGGGCCTCGCGCACTTTGTCTCGTGTCTCGTTGTCGTTGTGGTCGCGAATTATCCGGCAAGCGTCCGCCGGGGTGCAGCGCCGCCGCGGACGTGTGCGGCATGCGCTGCAACGAGCGAAATACCAGCATCCATGCGGGTTTGCGGCGTTCGCGGTGCGCCGAAAGCCGCTCGCATGCGCCCACCTTTGGTGAACGAGTTAACCGCCGATGTCCTTCCGGGGCGCCACGGGCCGCGACTAACCTCTGCCGCTTTCGCGCCGCGGCGCCGGCGCATCCGAACAAGAACAGAGACATGCGACTTCCCGCTACAGATCGCGCCAGGCCTTCATGAACAGGTTCCTCCTGTCGCTCGCGCTGGTCGCGGCCTTTCCCTGCGTTGCAACCGATGCCATGGCCCAGGACGCGCCCGAGCGCGCCAGGTCGCTCGGCATCGTCACGGTCACCGGCGCCCGGCCGAGTTCGCTGCCCACGCAGATTCCCACCACCATCGAGGGCGTGACGCGCGCCGAGATCGAGACGCGCGTGAACGCCACCGACAGCGAGGACGCGCTCAAGTACCTGCCGAGCCTGCTGGTGCGCAAGCGCTACATCGGCGACTACAACCACGCGATCCTTTCCACGCGCGCCTCGGGCACCGGCAACAGCGCGCGCTCGGCCGTCTATGCCGACGGCATCCTGCTGTCGAACTACCTGGGCAACGGCATCGCCAACGGCACCAACTTCGCGCCGCGCTGGGGCCTGGTCACGGCAGAGGAGATCGAGCGGGTCGACGTGATGTACGGCCCGTTCTCGGCCGCGTACCCTGGCAACTCGGCGGGCGCGGTGGTCGACTACGTGACGCGCATGCCCGACAAGCTCGAGGCCCATGTGAAGGCGGGCTTCTCCTCGCAGCCCAACGAGCTCTACCGCACGAAGAAGAGCTTCAACGGCTGGCAGACCAGCGCCTCGCTGGGCAGCCGCAGCGGCGACTGGTCCTGGTGGATCGACGTCAACCGCACCGACAGTCAGGGGCAGCCGCTGACCTTCACCACGGCGACGCTGGCGTCCACCGTGGCCGGCGGCGCGGGAACGCCGGTGTTCGGCGCGGTGCCCGGCCTCAACACCACCAACGCCCCGTGGCTGATCCTCGGCGCGGGCACGCAGTACCGCACCGTGCAGGACCACGCCAAGCTCAAGCTGGCCTACGACATCTCGCCCACGCTGCGCGCGAGCTACACGCTCGGCTGGTGGCAGAACGCGGGCAGCGGGCAGAGCGAGAGCTACCTCGTCGATGCACGCGGCCAGCCGGTCTACAGCGGGCCGGTCAACATCGGCGGGCGCAGCTTCACGCTCGCGCCCACGGCCTTTCCGTGGACCGAGGACCGCGCCACGCACTTCATGCACGGGCTGTCCGTCAAGAGCAACACCCAGGGTGCCTTCGACTGGGAGGTGGCCGCCAGCCTCTACGACTACGCCAAGGACACGCAGCGCTCGCCCACGGTCGCGCTGCCGCTGGCGGCCCTCGGCGGTGCCGGCACCTTGCAGGACCAGGGCGGCACCGGCTGGAACACGCTCGCGGCCAAGGGCACCTGGCGCCCGCAGGGCGTGGGCGGCGCGCACGTGGTCGACTTCGGTGTCGGCCGCGATGCCTACAAGCTCGTCATCGCCAAGACCAACGTGCTCGGCGACTGGCGGGACGGCCCCGCGTTCACCCCCGTGAGCCAGGTCGGCGGGCGCAGCCGGACGCTCAGTGCCTGGGCGCAGGACGCATGGTCCTTCGCACCGCGATGGAAGACCGTGCTCGGGCTTCGCTACGAGAAGTGGAAGGCCACGGACGGCTTCACCGCCACGGCCACGAGCGCACAGCCCTATGCCTCGCGCAGCGAGTCCGACCTCTCGCCCAAGGCCGCCCTGGCCTACCAGCTCGCGCCTTCGACGGTGATCAAGGCCTCGGTG
Organism: Variovorax sp. Varisp41; assembly: GCF_047325085.1. NCBI lineage: Bacteria > Pseudomonadati > Pseudomonadota > Betaproteobacteria > Burkholderiales > Comamonadaceae > Variovorax > Variovorax sp. Varisp41. Next base: position 742,862 of record NZ_CP168541.1, on the reverse strand, counting down.
GGCCGCGCGGTGCGCTATCCGACGGTGGGCGAGCTCTACGGCGCGACCTCGGGCGGCGCGCTCTCGTTCGTCAACGACCCGAACCTCAAGCCCGAGAAGTCGTGGACCGGCGAACTCACGGCCGAGCAGGACCTGGGCAACGGCTTGCTGCGTGCCACGCTGTTCCACGAGACCACGAAGAATGCGCTCTACAGCCAGCTGATTCCGAACTCGACCGTCTCGCGCGTGCAGAACGTCGACCGGATGCGCACCACCGGCGTGGAGCTCGCATACACCGGGCAGGACGTCGGCATCCAGGGCCTCGATCTCGGCGGCAGCCTGACCTATGCCGATTCGAAGACGGTGGCCGACGCGGCCTTTCCGGCGGCGGTGGGCAAGTGGCAGCCGCGCGTACCGCGCTGGCGCGCCACGGCCTACGCCACCTACAAGCCCGATGCGCGCTGGGCCTTCACGGTGGCCGCGCGCTACAGCGGCCGGCAGTACTCGAACCTCGACAACAGCGACGTCAACGCCTTCGCCTATTTCGGGGCGAGTCGCTACTTCACGGTGGACCTGCGCGTCCGCTACCAGATCGACAGGCAGTGGTCGGCCGCCTTCGGCATCGACAACGCGAACAACGACCGCTACTGGAACTTCCACCCGTACCCGCAACGCACCTACACGGCTGAACTGCGCTTCGACCTCTGAGTCAGGGCGCGGCGGGCCGAGGCGGTTGCGCCCAGAGCTTGTCGCTCGACCAGTGCAGGTGGACGATGCGGAAGCTGTCGCCCGCGCGGCGCACGATCGCGGTCTCCTGCATCACCTGGTCGATGGGCTTGCCGTCGGGCAGCTTGCCCGTCACGTGGTAGGTGCTGAGCACCCAGCGCTCGTTGCCGCTGCCGCCGAGGCGGCGCGCCTGCAGGGTCCAGGTGGAGACGGCCGCCATGTCGATGTCGCCCGGCAGGTGGCTCAGCGCATAAGCCTCGATCGTCGGGTCGGTGACGCCGAACTCGAACACCACCAGCGAACGGTCGAGGTAGGAAAGCGCACCGCCCGTGTCCTTGCGCTTGAGCGCGGCGTGAAAGCCGTCGACCGCGTCGGCCGGCAGCTTCACGGTCTGCGCTGCCGCCGCGGTGGCCAGGACAGAGAACGTTGCGGCGAGCAGCAGCCTACGCATGGGGGTCGACCAGCTTGGGGTCGATCAATTCGATGACGACGATGTCGCCGGCGTTCACGCCTTCCATCGAGGGATCGGTGGCGCGCACCGTGAGTTCGTCGGGCGTATTGCTCTGGAGCCACAGGGTGCGGCCGAACATCTTGCCGCGGATGAAGGTGAGCCGCCAGCCGCGCATCTCGTTGCGCTTGGGGGCCACCATGCCCGGGCCGATCGGTTCGAAGCGCAAGGTGGCGATGCGGCCCGCCTTGCCGGCCTGGCCCAGGCCGGTCACCTTGGCCGTGAAGCGCCGCACGGCGGGATCGACCGCGTCGTGGCCGGCCACCGCTTGCTGCGCGAGCAGCAGGGCCGCGGCCATGGCCGAGGCCCGCGCGCCGGCGAGGATCCATGTCGTCAGCAACATCGCTGTCCCTTGCCTCCATTGAAAGAAGCCGGCGATGTTATCGACGCGGCGCGCGCGCGCAAGGGATAACGATGCATCGCGATCGACGTCCGCATGCGATGAAAACACGCGGCTTGCGTGCCGCGACGCCAGTGTCGGCGAGGGTCTCGGACAGGGCCCGCGATGCGATTCACGCGCTCACCTGCGACGAACGTTTTAACCGTTGGTCGTCTTCTGACGCAGGGCTTTCACAACTAATCTCTGCGCCCACTCCACGACCACATCGACACCTTATGCAGGCTTCCGTGACGCATCGCATCCGCTGGCCCTGGTGGCTTGCGGCGGTGTGCGTCATTGCGCTGTCGGCCACGTGGTGGTGGCCGTCGTCCGATGAGGCCGTCGTGCCGATGCCGCCGGTCGCTGTGGCTCCCGCGCCGGTGGTGGCGCCGGCGCCGAAGCCCGTGCCGGTGGCCGCGAAGCCGGTCGACGCCGCGCTGTCGGTCGCGGCCTTCAAGCTCGTCGGCACGGTCGTGGCGGCCGATGGCGTGGACAGCTTCGCGCTGATGCGCCGCACCGACGACTCGCAGCTGTTGCAACTGCGTGTCGGTGGCCACCTCGAGGGCCTCACCGTCAGCGCGATCCAGCCCGACAGCGTCGTGCTCGCGGGCGCGGGGCAGTCGGTCGTGATCGAGACCGACCGCACCGTCGCATCGCCGCTGCCTTCCCGCCCGGCCCACCCGCCGGAGCCGGACGTGGAACCGGCATTCGCGGGCGACCCCGCCCCCTTCGGACATTGACGCGAAGACTTTCCCCTGGCCCCGTGTTTTTTGACAGAGAAAGAAGAACCATGAAGAGAAGACAAGCCCCCAGAGCCAACCTGCTGTTGGTTGGCGCCCTGACCAGCGCCTTGCTGCTCGCCGCCTGCGGCGGCAGCAACGACAGCGCGCCGCTCATCGTCGGATCGGCGCCGCCCCCCGCGGGGTCCACCGACCAGCCGCCGGCCGACACGGGCCCGGTGGCCCAGCCGTACGTGACGCCGCCGCGGCTGTGCGAAGCCGGCCCCGGGGACCAGGCAGAGCCGGGCGTCAACGGCCACATCCCCAAGTCGGCGATGTACGACGCCACCGCTAATCCCGATGGCTTCCAGGGCTACTGGTGCGGTGCGCGCAAGGTCGCGCAGAACACGCTGTTCGGCCGCGGCGCCTTCGGCGACCTGCAGATCAAGGCCAAGGGCTCGACGCGTTGCGCGTACGCCTCCAACCGCGATGGCGCGGCCGGCGGCGATGCCGCGCTGACCACCGGCATCATCGTGTTCGACATGAAGACGCCGACGAAGATGCAGGTCGTGCCCGCGAGCGGCGACACCACGGTCGTCGGCACCGCGCCCTCGGCCACCGTCAAGGCCACGAGCACCAACAAGTGGGGCGAGGAGACCACCGCCGCCACGCCGGTCAACCCGAACGGGAAGATCCTGCGCACGCCGGCGGCGATCGAGGCGTACTCGGGCCTCGAGCTCTCGGGCGACCTGCTGGTGGCCGGCTACAAGGACAACAAGATGGTGGACGTCTACGACGTCAGCGACTGCCTGCACCCGGTGCCGCTGAACGCGAGCTACCAGTCCTCGGGCGGCCACCACGACGGCTGGCTCTCGCCCGACGGCAAGACCTGGTACGGCGTGCCCTTCGGCACCACGGCCAAGGACGGCGGCACCACGCTCATCACCGGCGGCACCTCGCCCACGGACGACAACTTCGCCAACTACACCATCGACAACAAGCGCGTCGACCTGCACATCACCAACCTCGACGATCCGAAGAACCCGAAGCTGCTGCTGAGCTGGAACCGCTCGCAGCTGCCCGACGAGGTGAAGAGCAACAAGAACTGGCGCATCATGGCCGCGACCAACATCCATGACGTCAGCACCAATCCCGACGGCACGCGGCTCTATCTCGCGGTGTACGGCGGCGGCGGCCAGGTGGCCGGCAACCTGCCGACGCCCACCACCACCTTCTGGCGCGACCAGACCTGCGCCAACGGCCTGCTGATCATGGACTCGAGCGACATCGTCAAGCGCGTGGCCGATCCGAAGCTCAAGTACGTGAGCTTCCTCTCGTGGTGCGACCAGCAGCCCAACCCCGAGTTCGAGCAGGGCGGCTATGCGCGCATGACCTCGACCGCCGCGACGCACGCCACCGAATGGGTGCGGCACGTCAACGGCAAGGAGTACATCGTCTCGACCGACGAGTCGTACGCGCTGACGACCAGCGACACCAACGGCCTGCCGAACCAGTGCAAGCAGCAGAGCTTCGGCCGCATGATCGACATCTCGGACGAGAAGCATCCGAAGATCGTCGGCACCTACGAGCAGGATGCCAACAAGGCCAGCGTCTGCCCGACGCTGGTGGCCGAGGGCGGCAACGTCCCGATGGTCCACTACCTGAACTTCGACGACCGCAACCACATGCGCGTGGCCGTCTACGCGGCCGCATCGGGCGGCATCCGCTTCGCCGACTGGACCGATCCCACCAGCCCGAAGGAAATCGGCTACTACGTCGCGCGGCGCAACACGCCGAGCAAGATGGACTTCACGCGTCCCGACCCGCGCTACGACGCCGAGAACTGCCTCTACTACACGGGCTGGAACCAGGGCGGCCTGGTCTCGCTCGAGCTGACCAACCCGCAATACAACCCGTGCATGAGCCGCAGCGCGAACGTCAGCGGCAAGGTGGCGACGGCGCAGGGCGACATCACGGTGGCGCTGAAGGCCGGCCGCGACAGCAAGGGCCCGAGCGTCAGCCTGAGCATCGAGGGCCTGGGCAACAAGGTGCAGCTGGGTGCGGTGACGCGCCTGGGCTCGGCGATCGACGCCGATGGCGCGCAGGTCACGGCCACCAGCAACTCGGTGCAGATCGACGCCGACGGCAGCTTCGACGGCCAGCCCGCGAAGTTCCGCCTGCAGGTGACCGACAACGGCGGCAACAAGGGCTTCTTCTCGCTGAGCTGCACCGAGGGCTGCTCGTTCACGACCAATGGCTACCTGCAAAGCGGCGGGAAGCTGGCGGTGGCGAACCTCAAGAGCTGAAGATGCGAAGGACCGTGCATGCCTGTTGACCTTCGCTCGCGCGGTCGATAACATCGCGGCACTTTCAAAACGCCCTCCCGGTTCGCCGGGAGGGCGTTTTCTTTTTGTTCCGCAACTTCCATGGAACCCAGAGATGAAAGCACCCCTCGAGATTCGCCCCGCATCGCACGCCGGCCTCGGATACGCCCGACATGGCCATGGGCCGGTCCCCGTGCTGATCCTGCACGACTGGCTCGGCGACCACGCGAACTACGACGCGCTCCTGCCCTGGCTCGACGGCCAGGCGTTCACCCATGTCTTCGCCGACCTGCGCGGCTATGGGCTGTCGATGGCGCTGCCGGGCGAGTTCACGGTGAAGGAGATCGCCGCGGACTGTCTCGCGCTCGCCGACCGCCTCGGCTGGCGGCGCTTCCACGTCCTCGGCCATTCGATGACCGGGATGGTCACGCAACGCCTCGCGGCGGACGCGCCCTCGCGCATCGCGAGCGCGATCGCCGTGTGCCCCGTTTCAGCCGCTGGCAACAAACTGAGTCCGGAGGCCTTGGCCTTCTTCGCGAGCACGGCCGACGACGACGATGCGCTTCGGCGGCTGTTCAAGTTCGTCGGCGGTGGCCTTTCCGACGAATGGATCGAGGGCAAGTTGCGGCAAAACCGGGAGGCGGTGGCGCCGGCATGCCGCAGGCGCTACCTCGACATGCTGGTCACGGCAGATTTCGCCGACGAGGTGCGGGGGCTCGACACACCGTTCCTGGTCGTCGTCGGCGACAGGGATCCGGGGCTCGATGCGGAGGCGATGGAGCGCACCTTCCTCGCGTGGCATCCGAACGCGGAGCTGCGGGTGGTGCCCGATTGCGGGCACTACCCGATGCAGCAGCATCCGTCGTACTTCGCGGGTGTGGTCGAGGGGTTTCTGAAGCGCCAGGCAGCCTTGCCTTGATGCCGCTCACCCCACGATCGGCTGCGCCATGATCCAGAGGCTCAGGCTCGTATAGGCCACCATCAGCACCAGCATCGGCAACTGGCTCAGCATCGCCGCGCGGTGGTTCGCGAAGCGGCGCGTGGCCTCGACATGGGCGACGACGACCGCGAGCACATGGCCGACGACGATCAGCGTCACGGCCGTGTACCAGTAGACGGCCGGGCTCACGATGCCGAGGTCGACCGCGCGGCCGCGCGTGCCGAACAGGTTCCAGCCCCAGCCGAAGGGATCGGAGGCGAGCGGGACGATGAACTGCCCTGTCGTCAGCAGCAGCGAGGCATAGTGGGCCAGGTGGTAGGCCACGGCAATCGGCACCAGGCTCCAGACCATGGCGTTCACGGCCGCGCGTTCGGTGCTGCCGGCCAGCCGCAGCATCCACGCGCCCACGGCGCGAAAGATCAGCACGAAGGCCACGGGGAACAGCAGCAGCATGACGCTGTTGAGCCATTGCGTCTCGTCCATGCCGGTCGCGGAAGACAGCGTGAACAGCGTCTCGGCCACCGTGCGCGAGGTCTGCGCGGCGGTGCCGATGCGGTCCATCAGCGGGGTTTCGTGGAAGCCGTCGAAGGTGACGGTCGCGAGCATCAGCAGCACGAAGGCCGCCACCGAGTTCGGCACCGGCTCGGTCGTCAGCAGGCCGGCGCCGTAGGGCCGAAGCCGCAGGCGCGCGGGCTCGGTCGGCGTCGAGCCGCGCAGCTCGAGCGGTGCGAAGCGGCCCAGCACGCGGAAGGCCATCGCGAAGGCATCGGCCCGGTGGCGCCAGGCCTCCACGCCGAACAGCAGCATGCCGGCCCAGCTCAGCAGCGCATAGCCCAGCAGGGCGCCGGCGAGGGCGGCGGGCAGGTCCTTGTCCTGCCACACCAGTTCGGTCCAGGCGAAGGCGAAGAACAGCGCGACCGCCGGCCAGGCACCCAGCCATTTCGGCCAGGGCAGGCCCAGCGATTCGCGGCCGCCGCCGACCAGGCGCGCGGCGGCGCGGTACAGCGTGGGCAGCGGATTGACGATCTCCCACAGGTCGCCGACCAGTGCGCAGAAGAAGGCCATGCCGACCCACCACAGCACCCAGACCATCGTGACGATCAGGTTCGCATAGGCGTCGGAATTGCCGAGGAAGCCGGTGGCCAGCGTCAGCACGAACAGCGCGCAGCCCAGCGTTCGCAGCACCACCGCGAGCGGATGCGCGATGCGGCGCAGCGGCGCGAAGCGCAGCAGGTCGGTGTCGCGCAGGAAGGAGGAACCGAAGTCGTGGCGCCGCGCGAACAGCGCGAGCGCCGCGAAGGTCAGCACGAGGGTCGCGCCGGCCCCCGTGAGCCACAGCCACAGCGGCAGCGGCAGGTCGAAGCGCTGGCCGAAGCCGTGCGCCCGCGCGCCGGCCGAGGCGCACGCGATCGCGAGACCGGTCCCGAAGCGAAGCGTTTTCAGGGCGCGCCTAGGGATGGACTTCGATGAACATCACGGCGCGGTGGTTGCCCGGGCCGTGGCGATGCTCGTGCACCGGGAAGCGGCCCGCGAGGCTGGCCTTGAAGCTCAGCAGCGCCGGCGCGGGCGGCGTCACCTGCGTTTCGATGTCGTAGCCGTGCAGGTGCAGCACCAGGGGCTGGTCGCTGACCACGCTGATCTGCACCTGGTCGCCCTGGCGCACCTTCAGCGTGTCGTCGCCCTTGATGCGGCCGCCCACGAGCTCGATGGAGAACTTCGGCGAGGCGGCCGCCGCGGCGCCCGCGAGCGGCGCCAGCGCCGCGAGGGCGATCAGCCGCAGGCGCAGGCGGTTCGGATTCGTCGTCATGGCGCGGTCCATGCTCAGTCCGCGTACTGGCCGGCCGCCTTGATGACCGCGCCCCACTTCTCGATCTCGGTCTCGACGAACTTCTTGTGCTCCGGACCGTTGACGCGCGCATCGGTGATGATCACGGCGCCGAGCCCTTCCTGGCTCTTGATGAAGGCCGGGTCCTTGAGCGCCACCTTCAGCGCCGCATTGAGCTTGTCGGTGACCGCCTTGGGCGTGCCCGCGGGCGCGAACAGGCCATGCCAGATGCTGACGTTGAAGCCCTTCAGGCCGCTCTCGTCGAGCGTGGGCAGGGCGGCCAGCACCGGCGTCTTCAGGCGCTGCTGCGTGGTCACGGCATAGGCCCTGACCATGTTGCCCTCGATCTGCGCGGTGGTGTTGGTGGTCTGGTCGCACATGATGTCGACCTGGCCGCCGATCAGGTCGGTCATGGCCGGTGCCGTGCCCTTGTAGGGGATGGTCTGCGGCGCGATCTTCAGTGCGCTCTGCAGCATCAGGCCGCACAGGTGCGAGGCCGAGCCGATGCCGGCGTTGGCGAGGTTGGTCTTGCTGCCGTTGGTCTCGAGCCACTTGCGCAGCTCGGTGAAGTTGTTCGCGGGCACCGACTTCGAGCTGATGAGCGTCATCGGCACTTCGTTGATCAGGCCCAGGTACTCGAAGCCCTCGAGCGTCTTGTAGGGCAGCTTGCGGTACAGCGAGGGCGAGGTCGCCATGCTCACGTGGTGCAGCATCAGCGTGTAGCCGTCGTTGGCCGCGCGCGCCGCCTTGGCGGCACCGAGCGTGCCGCCGGCGCCGCCGGTGTTGTCGATGGTGATCGCCACGTTGCCCAGCGGCTTGCGCAGCGCCTCGGCGAAGTCGCGCGCCACCTTGTCGGTGGGGCCGCCGGCCGCGAAGGGCACCACGATCATGATCGGTTTGTCGGGATACTCGGCGAACGCAGGAAGGGCGGCGAGGGCCGCGATCGCGATCGTGAACAGGCGCTTCATTGATGTCTCGTTATGGGTGAAGCCGAAAATGCTATAGCCCACCCACGCCGCGCAGAAGACGCCTGGTTGTTAAGGCGGTCACCTTAGGTGAACACCGACAGCCTGGGCATCGGTGGCGCCCGATGCCCGGCCGTTCCGAACTCAGAGGCTCGCGAGCGGCAGCCGAGACCGATAGCGCGAGCGCCCCTGCGGATAGAGGCCGACCGAGCACTGCACCAGCTTGCCCGCCGCATCGAACCAGTGGCGCGTGACCTGCAGGCAGGGTGAGCCGGGCACCGCATCCAGGCGCTCGGCCAGGCGCGATTCGAGCGGCGCCGCGTCGATCTCCTGTTCCACCACCGCGACGCCCACGCCGTAGAGCCGCTCGATCAGCTTGAAGACCGGGCCGTTCCATGCTTCCAGGCGCTCAGCCACGCCCGCGAACTCGGGCCGCATGTAGAGCCACAGCGCGCCGGTCGGGCGCGCCTCGCCGCGCAGGTAGCGCAGCGTGTCGAGGAAGAACCACTGGCTGCCCGGCTCTGCCTGCAGCAGCCCGGCCAGCTGTTCGTCGGCCGCGACGAGGCCGGCGCGCTCCAGCTTGAGTTGCGTGGTGCGCGCGGCCTCCATGATGCTTTCGAGCGTCTGCTGCGAATGCACGAAGAAGGGCGTGGGATTGCGCGCCAGCACATGGGTGCCGATGCCGGCGCGCGAGTCGATCACGCCGAGCTTGCGCAGCGCGCTCATGGCCTCGCGCAGGCGGTAGCGCGTGGCGCCGAACTGCGCCTGCAACTGGGCTTCGGAAGGCAGCAGGCTGCCGACGGGATAACGGCCTTCGTCGATCTCGCGGACGATGGCGTCGACGATGTCCTGGATGGTCAACGCCGCGCCGGCACTTGTTGGATGCGCCATGAAGAGATAATATTCGAATATTCGACTAATTAGGCGAAGCAGACGCCACTGGAGACAAACGCATGCATCGTAGAGACTTTATCCGCGCACTGTCCGCAGGCGCCGCACTGCCGCTGGCCGGCGTGGCACCGCTGGCGCTGGCCGACACCTACCCCAGCAAGCCGATCCGGCTGGTGGTGACCCAGGGCACCGGCTCGGGCAGCGACGTGATCGGGCGCCTGCTCGCGAGCAAGCTCGGCGAGCGGCTCAAGCAGAGCGTGTACGTGGAGAACAAGGCCGGCGGCGGCGGCATCATCGGCCACCAGTTCGTGCTCGATCAGCCGGCCGACGGCTACACGCTGCTGCTGAGCACCACCGCGCCGCTGGTGGTGGTGCCGGCGATGAACCGCAACGCGAAGTTCCACCTGCGCGACTTCACCGCGGTGGCCGCGGCGCTGCGCAGTCCCTACATGGTGCTGGTCGGCACCCAGCCCGACAGCCCGCGCAGCCTGCAGGAACTGACGAAGCGGCTGGCGGCCGCGCCGTCGAGCTATTCGTCTTCCGGCACCGGCACGCTCACGCACCTGGCGACCGAGATGTACCTGCAGCAGGTCAATGCCAAGGCCACCCACGTGCCCTACAAGGGCAGCGGCCAGTCGCTGGCCGACCTCGCGGGCGGGCAGGTGCTGTTCTCGACCGACTCGCCGATTGCCGCCGGTGCGCTGATCCGCGGCGGCCGGCTGCGGGCCCTGGCCGTGACCTCGGCGCAGCGCCTGGCCACTTATCCCGACGTGCCGACGATGGCCGAGCTCGGCTATCCCGGCCTCACGCTCAACACCATGGGCGGGCTGTTCGGCCCGTCGAAGCTGCCCGCGCCCATCGTCGAGCGCATCAGCACCGAGATGGCGGCCGTGATGTCCTCGCCCGAGGTCAAGGCCCAGTTCGCGAGCATGGAGACCGAGCCGCTGGTGATGCCGGTCGAGAGCTTCCGCACCCAGATGCTGAAGGACGCGCCGGTGTGGGAAGGCGTGGTGGCCCGCCTGGGCATCACCGCCGACTGAGGAGCCGCCGATGGACGCCCACCGCATTCGCTGCGCGCTGTTCGTGCCGGTGCTCGAGCCGCGCTTCTTCGCGCGCGCGGGCGAGCGCGGCGCGCAGGCGCTGATCCTCGATCTCGAGGACGCGATCGCGCCGCAGCGCAAGGCCGAGGCGCGGCTCGCGCTGGCGCATGCGGCCGGTGCGCTGCGCGGCACCGGCCTGCCGTTGATGGCGCGCGTGAATGCGGAGGCCGAACTGCTCGATGCCGACCTCGAGGCCTGCGTGGCCGCGGGCGTCGATGCCGTCATGCTGCCCAAGGTCGAGTCGCCGAGCGAGGTGCGCGCGGCCTTCGTGCACCTCGAGCGGCATGCGCGCGAGCGCGGTTCGACCGGGCCGCGCTCGCTGGTCGCGCTGATCGAAACCCCGCGCGGCGTGCTGCGCGCCGATGCGATCGCGGCCGCCCATCCCGCCCTGCGCGCGCTGGGCTTCGGCGCCGAGGACTACGCGGCCGCGATCGGCCGTCCTCCGCATGCCGACCTGCTGGTGCCAGCCGCGGCGCGCGTCGCGATGTGCGCCGCGGCCGAGGGCCTGGCCTGCTGGGGGCTGGCCGCCTCCATCGCCGAGCTCGACGACATGGACGCGCTCGAAGACGCGGCGCGCCTGTCGCACCGGCTGGGCTTCAGCGGAACGCCCGCCGTGCACCCGGCACAGGTGCAGGTCTTCAACCGCGTGTTCGCGCCCACCGAGGCCGAGATCGCGCAGGCCCGCAAGGTGCTCGAGGCGCATGCCCGCGCCGACGCCGAGGGCCTGGGCGCGCTGCGGCTCGATGGCCGCATGATCGATCGCCCCATGGTCGATCGCGCGCGCCGCCTGCTCGCCTAGTTCTTCATCACACTCCACGACCCGAAACGACGACATCGATGGCGCAACAGATACTCGACGGCATCCAGGTGCTGGACTTCACCACCTACATCGCGGGCCCCTACGGCGCGAGCCTGCTGGGCGACCTGGGCGCCGACGTGATCAAGATCGAGGCGCCCGAGGGCGACCCGATGCGTTACTACCCCTCGACCCTGCCCGGCGAGAGCCGCGCCTTCATCGGCGTGAACCGCAACAAGCGCAGCATCGTGCTCGACTTGAAGCAGCCCGCGGATCGCGAGACCTGCCACCGGCTCGTGGCCCAGGCCGACGTGGTGCTGCACAACTTCCGCCCCGGCGTGGCCGAGCGGCTGGCGCTGGACTGCGACACGCTGACCGCGATCCAGCCGCGCCTGATCTATTGCAGCTTCACCGGCTATGGCCCCGATGGTCCGCAGGCGCAGCGCCCGGGCTTCGACCAGGTGCTGCAATGCCGCACCGGCATCGCCAAGGCGCAGGGTTATCCGGGCGACGAGCCGCGCGTGGTGTGGGGTTCGGCCGTCGATTTCTACGGCGCGAGCCTGATCGCCACCGGCATCTGCGCCGCGCTGTTCCAGCGCGAACGCACCGGCCTGCCGCAGCGCGTCGATACCTCGTTGCTGCAAGCGGCGCTCGCGATGCAGGCGGGCCGCATGGTGTGGTCCGAGGGCGAGGGCCCCGGCGTCGACCGCGACCTGCGCGGCGGCGCGCTCTCGGGCATCCACCCCACGCGCGAAGGCTATGTCTACCTGCAGGCCCAGACCCAGCCGTTCTGGGAGGCGCTGTGCGAACTCACGGGCCTCGCGCATCTCGCGCGCGATCCACGCTTTGCCGACATGCGCCTGCGCAAGGCCAACGAGGCCGAGCTGGTGCCGCAACTCCGCGCCGCGTTGCTGCGGCACGACGCCCGCGAATGGGAAGCGATCTTCGGCACGCGCGTGCCGTGCACCGTGGTGCGCGGCATCGAGGAGGTGTTCGACGACGATCAGGTCGCCCACCAGGGGCTGCTGGAGACGCATGCGCATCCCACGCTGGGCAGCTATCGCGCGGTGGTGGAGCCGATTCGCTTCAATGGCGAGCGCGGGGTGAAGCGGGAGGCGAGGGCGCCGATGCTGGGGGAGCATACGGAGCAGGTCGTGGGTGGGGGTGGATAAGTCGAACGGGCTTGCGGCTATGAGCGAAGGCGGTTGCTAGACTGACGTCGACGCAATCCCTATCGGACTCAGCGAAATGGCATCGAGAGCATCGGACATTGTTCCCATCAGCGAAGCGCGCGCTCGTCTCTCTGCACTCGCCGCGGAGGTGGTCAAAAGCGGATCGGAGAAGATGTTGACCAGGAACGGTGTGCGCTACGTCGCGTTGGTCGATGCGCGTCGCCTGGACTACTACCATGCCCTCCAAGCGGAGCACGCAAATCTCGTGCTGGCTGAAGATGCCATCGCTGGCTTACGGGAGGCCTTGACCGGGTCGTTCGTGCCCGATGAGGAATTGGAAGAAGCACTCGGCGTTCGACCAGCACCGTGAGCGCTCGCGCCGGCGGCAGGATTCTGGCGATTCCATTGGCCGCCACTACCATCCGCCTGTCAACGCGTTTCTCAGCAACCACGACATGACCACCGAAGCCGACCTCAACATCGCCGAGATCCCCTACGAATCGGGAACCATCCGATTCCGCTACACGAGGGTGATGTCGCCCGACAAGACGCGATGGATCCGGCATGGCTCGTTCGTGGCCTATCACGAGAACGGCACGGTGGCATCGGAAGGCCACTACGTCGACGGGAAGGAAGACGGGCTCTGGCGCGACTTCCATCCCGATGGCCGGCGGGCCTCCGAGGGGCACTATCGCGACGGGCGTGAAGTCGGCGTGTGGCGCTTCTGGAATGCCGATGGGACTGAAGGGCCGAGCGAGAGCCACGGCGGTTGAGCGCAGAGGCCATGCCGAAGCCGTGGCAAATCAAGCTTCGATGAGCGCGCGTGGCGCGTCACCCAATGCACGAAACGACCCGGATTTCTGGACGTTGAAACCAGGAGGGAACCAGGATGAATCTCGGATTTCGCATCGCCACCTTCGCCGCTTTTTTCGTGGTCATCAACGGGTTGGTCGGCGGTGCTTGGGGTGTCATCCTCGGCTTGAGCATGGCATTCATCGGGACCGTGTTTCTGCACAGCTACTTGAAGGAGCGCAGGGAAAAGGCCGGCTTGGGCTCCGAGGCTGAAGTCCAGCGCACGCCGCCGTCGGCGGCCGAACTTCGCCTGATCGATGCCCACAAGACCTTGAATTGGGCACGCCTGTGTTTCCTGCTGATGGTGATGGGCTTCTTCTTCGCGGGCTCTCCGGACACACGGTATGCAACGTACAGCACGGCGGGATATGTCACGCTTTTCTTCGCGTTCCACGTGCTGATCGGGCGTGCGGCGGTACTGGCCGAACGAAGCTGGGTCGGCTATGGGCTGCTGCCTCTCTTGCTGCCCGGTCTCGGCGGGCTCGTCGCCTTTGGCGTGCTGCGTCACAAGGTCCCCTATCCCGACCAGCGTTCCCTGCCGCGGTAGTCCATGGAGGCTTTGGACGCCGGCCATGCTGAGGCGCGGTCGCTTGCGCTCGCGATCTCCAAAGCATCCGCCCCATTGGAACCTCTCCCACCCTCCAACCCATTGGAAGATCCTTCCAGCCCCGATCCCCGCCGATCTCGTTGACCCTGCCTGGCGCATCCGTTCGAATGCCTCACGTTTCGAACCCGCACCAACCATCGCAAGGAGTCACACCAATGCAAGCCCAACGCACCCGCATGACGCGGGACAACACGGCCGTCCTGCTCATCGACCACCAGGTCGGACTGATGACCGGCGTGCGCGACATGACGGTCAGCGATCTCAAGCACAACGTGGTCGGCCTCGCGAAAGCGGCCAAGGTCCTGGGCCTGCCGATCGTCGCGGTGACGACGGCGCGCGACAGCATGTGGGGACCGACGGCCTCCGAACTCAAGGAAGCGCTGGGCGGCGGCGAGATCATGGACCGCTCGACGGTCAACGCCTGGGACTACCCGCCCTTCGTGGAAGCGGTGAAGGCAACCAAGCGCGACCACCTGATCATCGCGGGGCTGTCGTTCGAGGTCTGCGCCTCGCTGCCGGCGATCTCGGCGCGCGAGGAGGGCTACCAGCCGATCGTTGCCATCGACGCCTGCGGCACCTTCTCGGCCGCCAAGCGCGAAGCGGGCATCGCGCGCCTGACGACGCTCGGCATCGAGATCTCCGACTACGCGACCCTGATGGTCGAGATCATGGGCGACAACGCCGATCCGAAGGCGCTCGACGTGTATGCCGCGCTCGACATGCCGTTCGCGGTGCTGATGGGCCAGGTGGCCGGAGCGCTGTCGCGATGAGCGCTGCCTTCGACGTCATCGTCGTCGGTGGCGGCTCGGCGGGCGCTGTGCTGGCGCATCGGCTCAGCGCCGATCCGGCGCGCAAGGTGCTGCTGCTCGAAGCCGGCGAAGCCTACCGGCCGAATGTGTTTCCACGCGACCTCGCCGATGCCGACACTGCGGGCGGACCCGACGGCCACGACTGGGGCTACCAGGCCGAGACCGGCCTCGCTGGCCGCAGCATCCACGCGCCGCGCGGCAAGACGCTGGGCGGCAGCTCGGCCGTCAACGCGGCGGTGGCGATGCGCTCGCGGCCCGCGGACTTCGCGAAGTGGCGCGCGCTCGGCATCGAGGGCTGGCAATGGCCCGAGCTGCTCGAGGCCTTCAAGGCGATCGAGAACACGCCCGACGGCGACGACGCGTTCCGCGGCCGCGCGGGTCCGCTGCCGATTCGCAACCGGCGGCGCGACGAACTGACGCCGGCGCTCAATGGCTTTGTCGATGCGACGGCCGCGCTCGGCTTCGCGCGCGTGGCGGACTTCAACGGCGAACAGCAGGCCGGCGTCGCGCCATACCCGCTCAACGTGATCTCGGGCCGGCGCATCAACACCGGCATCGCCTTCCTCGGCGAGGACGTGCGCGCGCGGCCCAACCTCACGATCCGTGGCGGCGTGGAGATCGACCGCGTGCTGTTCGAGGACGGCCGCGCGGTGGGCGTGGTCGATGCCGAGGGCGAGAGCCATCGCGCGGGCCAGGTGATCCTCAGCGCGGGTGCCTTCGGCAGTCCGGCGATCCTGCTGCGATCGGGCATCGGTCCCGCGTCGCACCTGGCGTCGCTGGGCATTCCGCTGGTGGCGGAACTGCCGGTCGGGCAGGGCCTGCAGGAGCATCCGTTCTATTACAACGTCTATGCGCTGACGCCCGAGGCGGCGGGCATGCATCCCGCGGCAGGCGCGATCCTCTGGGCCGCGTCCTCGCAGGCCGAGCCCGGCGACCTCGACCTGCACATCTCGGCCACCCATCTGTTCGATCCGGCGCTGAGCCCCACGGGCGGCGCGATCGTGCTGGCGGTGTCGGTGACGCAGCCCGAGGCGACCGGCAGCCTCGAGCTGGCCGACCGCGATCCGCGCAGCGCGCCGCGCATCCGCTACAACCTGCTGGGCACGCCGCGCGACATGGCGCGCATGCTCGAGGCCGTGCGGCTGTCGCGCGCGATCGGGCGGCAGTCGCCGTTCGCGCAGATGGTCGCGGCCGAGATGGCGCCGGGGCCGGAGGTCTCGGACGGCGACGACCTGCGGCGCGCGATCGAGCAGCAGCTCGACGGCTATGCGCACCCCACCTCGACCTGCCGCATGGGACCGCCCGGCCAGGGCGTGGTCGATGGCGGCGGGCGCGTCCACGGCGTGCCGGGCCTGTTCGTGATCGACGCGTCGATCATGCCCAGGGCACCGAGCGCGCCGCCCAACATCACCACCATGATGATGGCCTGGCATCTCGCGGGCCACGGTTTCGGAGTTCGCTGATGGCCCTCGTTCCCATCGATCCCCAGGACATCGCAGCGGCGCGCGCGCTGCGCCTCGAGTTCGGCCGCTTCTGGTCCACCGCGCCCGGCACGCCGCGCGACATCTACGACCGCTTCATCGCTCAGACGCCCACCGCTTCCGAGGTCGCGGCGCGCGAGGCCGTCGACGAAGCCGCTTCCGGCTGGTGGGTGGAGCCCGCGCAGGCCGTGCCCGGGCGCGCGCTGCTGTTCATCCACGGCGGCGGTTACGGCCTGGGCCATGCGAGCGCCTATGTCGGATTGGCCAGCCAGCTCGCGGTGCGCACGCGCGTGCCGGTCTTCGTGCTCGAGTACCCGCTGGCGCCCGAGGCCGTGCTGCCCGCGGCGCGCGACCTCGCGCTGCGCACGCTCGCGGGGCTGGCAGCGCGTTTCGGCGCGGTGGCGGTGGCGGGCGACTCGGCCGGCGGCGGACTGTCGCTCGCGACCGTGCTCGAGGCCGCGAAGCAGGGCATCGCCGTGTCGTCGCTGGTCGCGTTCTCGCCCTGGACCGACCTGAGCCTGAGCGGCGCGAGCGCGCAGGAACTGGCGGTGGGCGATCCGCTGCTCGACGTGGGCTATCTGCGCGCTTCGGCCGCGGCCTACCTGGGCGGCGCGCCGGCCAGCGATCCGCGCGGTTCGCCGCTGTTCGATGCGGACCTGTCGCGCCTGCCACCCACGCTGGTCCAGGTCGGCTCGGACGAGGTGCTGCGCGACGATTCGCGCCGTCTCGTGGAAGCGGCCAGCGGCGCTGGCGCCCAGGTCGAGCTCGAGGAATGGCAGGGCATGCACCACGTGTTCCAGCTCAACACGCGCGAACTCGCGAGTGCGCGCAAGTCGCTCGACCGCGCGGCTGCGTTCGTGGCTCGTCACTGGAGCGCCTGATCCGTCGCGGAACATGCTAAGTTGGCGCGGCTTCGAAGACTTCATCGGCGAAGGACACGCGTGCTCGACCTCAACGACTTTCGGTACTTCGTGGAAGTGATCGACCGGGGCAGCCTCTCGGCCGCGGCGCGCGCGCTGCAGCGGCCGGTCTCGACGATCAGCTACCGCATCCAGCAGCTCGAGGCCGAGCTCGGCCTGACGCTGCTGGCGCGCACCTCGCGGCGCATCACGCTGACCGAATCGGGCGAGGCCTTCTACGGCCATGCGGTCGCCACCATCGCGCGCGCCAACGAGGCCGAAGCGGCGATGCGCAGCCGCAGCACGGAGCCGACGGGCACCGTGCGCTACACGGTGTCGGTCGCGACCTCGCAGTTCGCGATGACCGGGATGGTCGCGAGCTTTCTCGCGAAGTACCCGAAGGTGAACCTGCTGCAGGACGCGAGCGACGCCAACGTCGACATCGTGGCCGACCGCTACGACTTCGCGATCCGCGCCTACTCGGGCGCGCTGCCCGATTCGAACCTGGTGCAGCGCCCGCTCGCTGAAGCGCCCTGGCACCTGTTCGCGGCGCCCGAGTTCCTCGAGGCCGCCGGCGCCATCGAGACGCCCGACGACCTGCTGGGCTGCGCGACGCTGTTCATGAAGCGCGGCGGCCTCGCGCCGCTGTGGCAGCTCAAGCGCGAGGACGACCGCGCGCAGACCGTGCAGGTCGCGATCCGCCCACGCATGGAGGGCACCTGCATGGTGACCCTGAAGCGCGCGGCCGAGGCGCGCATGGGCGTGGTCGCATTGCCGGCCTACATCTGCCGCGACGAACTGCGCGCCGGCCGCCTGCGGCGCGTGCTGCCCGACTGGGTGGCGGCCGACTCGACCATCTCGGCGCTGATGCCGAGCCGGCGCGGCATGAGCGCGGCCGCGCGCGCCTTCATCGAGCACCTCGTCGAAGCCTTTCCCGCCGCCGTCCGCCTCGACTGAGCGCAAACACCTCCTGTGATCCGAACCGCCGCGCCCATGCGGCGGCGCGGTCGCGCGCGCCATCAGGGTTTACGCAAAGATGTGCGCCGCATGTCGATGTCTACAATATGGACATACATCCACAATATGGACAAGCGACATGCCCCTCGATGATTCGGACCCGACCCCGAAGATGCCCTACCAGTACCCGAATCCTCCGGACGCGCTGCCGGAGATCGTGGTGCAGCATGCGATCCCGACCGACGAGCGCCTGTGGGTGCCGCAGGCCGAGAACGTGTGGTTCCGGCCGCTGTGCCTGAACGCGAGCCAGGGCTACTGGATGAACCTGCTGAAGGTGCGCAAGTCGGGCGTGCTGAGCCGCCACCGCCATCCGCAGGCGGTGCACGGCTTCGTGCTCAAGGGGCGCTGGCGCTATCTCGAGCACGACTGGGAAGCCACCGAGGGCAGCTACGTGTTCGAGCCGCCGGGCGAGACGCACACGCTGTACGTGCCCGAGGACGTCGAGGAAATGATCACCTACTTCCAGGTCAACGGTGTCATGTACTACACCGATCCCTGGGGCAAGGGCATGGGCTACGAGGACGTGTTCACCAAGATCGACATGTGCCGCAAGCATTTCGAGAACGTCGGCCTCGGCGCGGACTACGTCAAGCAGTTCATCCGATGAGCACGACGGCCTACGGCCGCGCCGGCTACGACTTCGCGGGCGCGGTGGCGGTGGTCACCGGCGGTGCCAGCGGCATCGGCGCGGAGGTCGCGGCGCAGCTGCGGCGCAGCGGCGCGCGCGTGGCGGTGTGGGACATGGCCGAGGCTGGCGCGAGCGACGACGCCTGGCAGGTCGACGTGAGCGATCTCGCCACGGTCGAGCGCGCCGCCGCCGCGGTGGCCGCGCGCTTCGGCCGCATCGACTTCGTGGTCAACAGCGCGGGCTTCGCGGGGCCGACGATGCCGCTCGATGCCTACGACCCCGCCACGTGGCGCCGCATCGTCGACGTGAACCTGGTCGGCACCTTCAACGTGTGCCGCGCGGTGGTGCCGCACCTGCGTGCCGCGGGCGCGGGCCGCATCGTCAACATCGCCTCGCTGGCCGGCAAGGAGGGCACGCCCAATGCCTCGGCCTACAGCGCGGCCAAGGCCGGCGTGATCGCGCTGACCAAGTCGCTCGGCAAGGAGCTCGCGACCACCGGCATCCTGGTGAACGCGATCGCGCCGGCCGCGGTGCGCACGCCGATCCTCGAGCAGATGTCGAACGAGCACGTGCAGACCATGATCGGCAAGAGCCCGATGCAGCGCCTGGGCGAGAGCGCCGAGGTGGCCGAGATGGTGGCCTGGCTGTGCTCGGGTTCGTGCAGTTTCAGCACCGGCGCCACCTTCGATCTCTCGGGCGGCCGGGCCACGTACTGAAGCAAATTTTTTCGGTCCCATTCATTTTCAAACCACGGAGACAAACCCCATGATTCGCTTCGCCTCGAAACTGCAACGCCTCGCGGCGCTGTCGCTGCTGCCGGTGGCGGCGCTGCTGGCCGCCGCGCCCGCCTCGGCGCAATCGCGCGACTATCCCAACAAGCCGGTCGAACTGGTGGTGCCGTTCCAGCCCGGCGGCGGCACCGACGCGCTGGCGCGCGCCTTCGCCGACGCCACGCGCAAGCACATGCCGCAGAGCATGATCATCGTCAACAAGCCCGGCGCCAGCGGCGCCATCGGCTGGCAGGACGTGATCAATGCCAAGCCCGACGGCTACCGCCTCGCGGTGGTCACGGTGGAACTCACGACGCTGCCGCACATGGGCCTCGCGAAGTTCACCTACGAGGACCTCGCGCCCATCGCGCGCCTCAATGCCGACCAGGCCGCGATCACCGTGCGCGCCGATGCGCCGTGGAACACCATCGAGGAATTCCTGGCCGCCGCGAAGAAGGACAGCGGCAAGCTCAGCGTGGGCAATGCCGGCAACGGCTCGATCTGGCACCTGGCGGCCGCCGCGCTCGAGGACAAGACCAGCGTGAAGTTCAACCACACGCCGTTCCAGGGCGCCGGCCCCGCGGTGCTCGCGCTGATGGGCGGCCACATCGACGCGGTGGCGGTGAGCCCGGCCGAGGTCACGACCTACGTGCAGGCCGGCAAGCTCAAGACGCTGGCCGTGATGGCCGAACAGCGCGTGAAGGGCTTCGAGAAAGTGCCCACGCTCAAGGAACGCAACATCGACCTGGTGATCGGCACCTGGCGCGGCATCGCGGCGCCGAAGAACACGCCGCCCGAGGTTATCGCCTACCTGAAGACCGTGAGCCAGCAGGCCGCCAACGAGCCGGCCTTCCGCGAGGTGCTCGACAAGCAGAACCTGGGCTTCGCCTATGCCGACGACGTCGCCTTCAAGGCCACGATGGCCAAGGACAGCGCCTACTTCAAGACGCTGATGGGCAAGCTCGACATCAAGAACTGATCCACGCAAAGGCAACTCCCGTTTCATGACTTACGAGGCAGCACTCTTCAAGGGCAAGCGGGCACTGGTGTCCGGTGCCACCCAGGGCATCGGCGCCGTGATCGCCAACCACCTGGCCGCGCTCGGCGCGCAGGTCACGGCCATCGGCCTGGGCAACGGCGACGGCACGCTCGATGCCGCGGTCGAGGTCCGGCAGGCCGACGTGACCTCGGACGCGAGCCTCGAGGCCGCGATCGGCGGCATCGAGCGCCTGGACATCGTCTTCAACTGCGCCGGCATCATCCAGCGCGGCGCGGAGCACGACCTCGCGGTGTTCGAGAAGGTGCTGGCCGTGAACCTCACGGGCACGATGCGCGTGTGCGGCATGACGCGCGAGCGCCTCAAGGCGAGCGGCGGCTGCATCGTCAACACGGCCTCGATGCTGAGCTTCTTCGGCGGCGGGCTGGTGCCCGGCTATGCCTCGAGCAAGGGCGGCGTGGCGCAGCTCACCAAGTCGCTGGCGATCGCCTACGCGGCCGACGGCATCCGCGTGAACGCGATCGCGCCGGGCTGGATCGCGACGCCGCTCACGAAGCCGCTGCAGGACGATCCCGCGCGCGCGGGCCCGATCCTCGCGCGCACGCCGCTGGGCCGCTGGGGCACGCCCGACGACGTGGCGCGTGCCGCGATGTTCCTCTGCACGCCGGCCGCGTCGTTCATGACCGGCGTGGTGCTGCCGGTCGACGGCGGCTACATGGTGAGCTGAGGGCGCGCCGCATGCGCGTGGACTGGATGGAGGGTATGGATAATGGCCCGGCCCTCGTTCCCGCCGGTGCCCGCGCCGGCCTCGTCCCTTCGTCCATGCCCGCTCCCCGGTCTTCCTCCGCCGCTCCCGCCTCTTCGGCTTCTTCCGCGAACCAGGTCGCGGGCACCGCGTCGTTCTCCAAGTTCATGCACGTGCTGCAACTGGTGGCCGATGCGCAGGAGCCGGTTAACGTCGCGGCGCTGATGCGCGCGAGCGGCTATCCGCGGCCCACGGTGCATCGCATCGTGGCGGCGCTGATCGCCGAGCGCCTGCTGGTCGAGCATCCGCACAGCGCGACCCTGGGGCTGGGCCCGCGGCTGATCCAGCTCGCGAGCCGCAGCTGGGGCCGTTCCGAACTGCGGCTGGCGGCGGTCGACGAGCTCAAGCGGCTGCGCGACCTCACGGGCGAGACCGTGCACCTGGCCGTGCCCAACGACACGACCATGGTCTACATCGAGAAGCTCGAGAGCCCGAGCGCGGTGCGCATGGCCTCGCGCATCGGCACCAGCGTGTCGCTGCATGCCACCGCCGTCGGCAAGGCCTACATGGCTGCGCTCGACGACGGCGCGCTCGAGGCGCTGGTGAAGCGCCTGCCGATGCCGCGCTACACGCCCAACACCACCGTCGATGCCGCCGCGCTGCGCGCCGAGGTGCGCAAGACGCGCGAGCGCGGCTGGTCGGTCGACAACGAGGAGAACGAGGCCGGCATCTTCTGCTTCGGCGCGGTGATCCGCGGCGTGGGCGGCGTGCCGGTGGCGGCGATCAGCGTGAGCACGCTGGTGTTCCGCCAGAAGGAAGATCCGGCGCAGGCCTACGTGGCGCCGCTGCTCGAGGCCTGCCGCGTCATCTCGGAGCGCATCGCGCAGACGCCTTCGCTGTCGGGTAGCGACGTGCTCTGACGCGCGTGCGGCTCAGGCCAGCGCCTTGAGCTGGAAGCCCGGCGCCCGCGCTTCTTCTTCGCTCAGCGCCACGCCCTTGGCCAGAAGCCGGCGCGCGAGCATGTGATCGCCCGCGCGGTTGAGGGTCTCGACCGCCGCGAGGCGCCCTTCGCGGATGCACAGCACGGTGGCGGCCGACGAGGCCGCATCGCGCAGCACCACGTGCGCGTCGTCGGCCGCGCGCAGCCCGGCGATCTGCAGCTTGAGTTCTCCCTGGTCGCTCCAGAACCACGGCACCGGGCCGTGCGCCACCGTCTTGCCCGCGAGCCGCGCCGCCACGCTGCGCGCCTGGTCGCCGGCGTTCTGCACCGATTCAAGCCGGATGTGGCGTCCGCTGACCGAGTCGGGAAAGGCCGCCACGTCGCCGATGGCCGAGATCGCCGGATCGGAGCTCAGCAACTGCGCATCGACGCGGATGCCGTTGTCGACCGCGAGCCCGGCCTGCGCCGCGAGCTGCGTGCGCGGCTCGGCGCCGATGCCGACCACCACGAGGTCGGCGGGCAGCGTCTCGCCGTCGGCGGTGCGCACCGCCGCGATCCGGCCCTCGCGGCTCTCCAGTGCGGTCACGCCGCAGCCGAAGCGCAGCCGCGTGCCGCGACCCTCGTGCGAGGCCGCCACGGCCTGCGCGCTGTGCGGCGAGGCGGCCCGCGCCAGCGCGCGATCGGCCACGTCGAGCACCGTCACCTCCAGCCCGAGGGCACGCGCCACCGAGGCGAACTCGAGCCCGATGAAGCCCGCGCCGACCACCACCGCGCGCCGGCTGTCGGCCATGCGCTCGCGCAGCCGGTCGGCATCGGCCAGCGTCTGCAGGCTCATCACGCCCTCGAGGTCCGCGCCCTCGACGCGCATGCGGCGCGGGCTCGATCCGGTGGCGATCACGAGATGGTCGTAGGCGATCGCCTGGCCCGATGTCAGCACCACGCGCTGCGCGGCGCGATCGATCAGCTCGACGCGGCCCTGCACGCGCTGCACGCGCTGTTCCTCGAAGAAGCGCTCGGGCCGGAAATGCAGGTCGCTCGCGCTCGCCTTCGCGAGCAGGTAGGCCTTCGACAGCGGCGGCCGCTGGTAGGGCAGGCCGGCCTCGTCGCCCACGAGCACGATGGCGCCGTCGAAACCTTCCTGGCGCAGCGAGGCGCAGCACTGGAAGCCCGCGTGGCCCGCGCCGACGATCACGACCTGCTGCATGGGGTGTGCCCCGGGAAAGGGGAGAGAAGGGCGCGCACGCGCGTCCATGCGTCGCGATGCAGCGCGGCGTGCGGCTGCCTTTCGGGCACGCGCGGCGCCTCGAGCGAAGGCCGGCCGCCATCGGGCGCGTCGGTGTCGAGCTTGTAAGGGATCAGCCATTCCATCTGCGTGTCTCCTGCAGCGCGATGGTCGGGCCGCGGGGGCGGCTTGTCTGTCCCCGCCGTAGGGGACGCTGCGGCGCAGCATGCGCGGCGCACCGGAATCCGGTGGGAGAGGCCGGCGCGCCGACCGCAAATGTAGGCAATGTCCCACGATCCTCTTTCCCGCAAGCGCGAATACTCCCCGGTCCACCCGCGGGGGAGAACCGGCGCGCCCCACTGTCCGAGAGAACAAACAAACATGCCAGACCCTGCCGCGACCGAGCGGCTGTCCCTCGCCAACCTGTCGGACGCCGATCACCGGCAGATGATCGACGCCGTCACCGACTACGCGATCTTCTTCCTCGACCCCGACGGCATGGTGCTGAGCTGGAACGCCGGCGCGCGGCTGGTCTGTGGCTACGAAGACGCCGAAGTCCTGGGCCGCCATGTCTCGATGTTCTATCCGGCCGAGGCACAGCAGCGCGACGCGCCCGGCCAGGAACTCGCGCAGGCACGCGAGGCGGGCCATTTCCAGGACGAGGGCTGGCGCGTGCGCAAGGACGGCTCGCGCTTCTGGGCCAGCGTGGTCATCACGCGACTCATCGCGCCCGACGGCAGGGTGCGCGGCTTCTCGAAGATCACGCGCGACCTCAGCGCGCGGCGCCAGCAGGACGAGCTGCTGCGTGCGAGCGAGGAGCGCTTCCGGCTGCTGGTCGAGGGCGTGAAGGACTATGCGATCTTCATGCTCGACCCCGCGGGCCACGTGATCAGCTGGAACGCGGGCGCGCAGAAGAACAAGGGCTACGAGGCGGCCGAGATCATCGGCCGGCACTTCTCGACCTTCTATCCGCCCGACGTGGCGGCCAGCGGCTGGCCCGCGCAGGAGCTGCGCAACGCGCTGCGCGACGGGCGCTTCGAGGACGAGGGCTGGCGCGTGCGCAAGGACGGCAGTCGCTTCTGGGCCAGCGTGGTCATCACGGCGCTGTACGACGCCGCGGGCCAGCACAAGGGCTTCGCCAAGGTCACGCGCGACCTCAGCGAGCGCCGCCGCATCACGGCGCTGGAGGACGAGGGCCGGCGCATGGCGACCTTCCTCGCGATGCTCGGGCACGAGCTGCGCAATCCGCTCGCGCCGATCTCGAACGCGCTCGAGCTGCTCAAGCGCGAGAAGATCGAGTCGCGCATCTTCAACAGCACGCGCGACATCATCGACAGGCAACTGCGGCAGATGACCCGGCTGATCGACGACCTGCTCGACGTGGGCCGCATCACCAGCGGCAAGATCCACCTCGAGGCCAAGCCGGTGCGGCTGCGCGAGGTGATCCACGACGCGGTCGAGACGGTGCGCCCGCTGATGGCGCTGAAGTCGCAGCTGCTCGAGCTGCAGGTCGACGGCGCCGATCCCTGGGTCACGGGCGACCGGGCGCGGCTGGTGCAGGTGGTCAGCAACCTCGTGCACAACGCCGCCAAGTTCACCGACAGCGGCGGGCGCATCGAACTGCGGCTCGGCCTCGGCCCCGCCGCGCCCGGCACCGCGGACGCCAGCCCGATCGAGGCCGAGATCGCGGTGCGCGACACCGGCCCGGGCATCGCGCCGCAGGACATCCGCCGCATCTTCGACCTGTTCGTGCAGGGCGAGCAGGATGCCGCGCGCTCCAAGGGCGGGCTCGGCCTCGGGCTGAGCCTGGTGCAGCAGCTGGTCGCGCTGCACGGCGGCCGCGTCAGCGTGTTCAGCAGCGGGCGCCCGGGCGAGGGCAGCGAATTCGTCGTCAACCTGGCGGCCGTGGCGCAGCCGCTGTCGGCTGAGGGTGCATCGGGCCGGGCGCCCGGCGAACGGCTGGTGCTGGTGGTCGACGACAACCAGGATGCCGCCGAGACCATGGCGCTGCTGATGGACGCGCTCGGCTATGCCAGCGCGGTCGTACACGACGGCTTCGCCGCCATCGAGGCGGTCAAGGCCGGCCGGCCCGACGTCGTGCTGCTCGACATCGGCCTGCCCGGCATCGATGGCCACGAGGTCGCGCGCCGGCTGCGCGCCGAACTGGTCGACCCGCCCGCTCTGATCGCCGTGACCGGCTACGGCCAGCCCAGCGACCGCGACACCAGCTTCGAGGCTGGGTTCCTCGGGCACCTGACCAAGCCGGTCGATGTGGACCGGCTGGCACGGATGCTGGAGCGGCTGTTCCAGGACCAGCAGGCAGGCGCGGCGACGGGTTGATGGCAGGGCGGGCCGTGCCCGGACCGAGAATCCCCGCATGGACCTGCTCAAGACCTTCGCCCTCTTCGTCGCCACCGCCCTGGCCGAGATCGTCGGCTGCTACCTGCCCTATCTCTGGCTGCGCCAGGGCCATTCGGCCTGGCTGTTGCTGCCCGCGGCGGTCTCGCTGGCCCTGTTCGCCTGGTTGCTGACCCTGCATCCGACCGCGGCGGGCCGGGTGTATGCGGCCTACGGCGGGGTCTACATCGGCGTGGCGGTGCTGTGGCTCTGGGCGGTCGACAAGGTGCAGCCGAGCGTGACCGACTGGGTGGGCGTGGGGGTCAGCCTGCTCGGCATGTTCATCATCATGGCCGGGCCGCGGCTGGCGCGCTGAGCCGCAAGGGGCATCGGATCGGGGTAGATTCCGGTTTTCGCTATGTCAGTTGGAATATGGCGAAATCCTGTTTCGCGGATGGCGGCCATACGCCGAAGCGGATCGCGCCGACCGGGCGCGCCGCGCAGAATGCCGGCCTGCCACCTGTCGATCACCGAGGAACCACGATGAGCCTGGATGCCGTTGTGCCCGTGGAGCAGCGTCGCTTCGCGGGCGAAGAAAGCCCGAATCCGCGCGCGGGGGCCCTGTTGCATGTGCTCGGCGGCGTGCCGCGGCCATCCGCGTTCTCGCGCGAGGCGCTCGAGCGCATGGCGCGCCACGACCTCGGCCCGACCCAGGTGCTGTGCTATTCGGGCCGCGCCGTGGCGCAGGTCGACAGCTACGCGGGCGCGCGGCTGGTCGACGTGCTCGATGCCTGCGGCTTCTCCGAGCGGCCGCGCTCGGAGCTCAAGCGCTGCGTGGTGGTCGCGCTGGGCGACGACGGCTACCAGGCCATCTTCAGCTGGAACGAGCTCTACAACAGCACGATCGGCGAGAAGGCGCTGGTGCTGTACGAGAAGAACGGTGGCCCGCTCGAGCCGCACCTGGGCGCGCTGTGCCTGATCTCGGCCAACGACGCGCGCCTGGGGCCGCGCCACCTGCGCGGACTGCTGCAGATCGCCGTGAAGATGCCCTGAACGCCCGGCCTGGGGCTCGGCCGCCGGGAGCGCCGACAATAGGCCCCAAGATTCAGGACAGGAGCTCCCCCATGAAAAACGTCACCATCCCCCCCGGTATCGGCGTGCGCAACGACGGCCCCTTCGTGCTGTTCGGCGGCGTCAACGTGCTCGAGTCGAAGGACCTGGCGCTGCGCACCGCCGAAGAATTCGTGCGCGTTACCGGCAAGCTCGGCATTCCCTACGTGTTCAAGGGAAGCTTCGACAAGGCCAACCGCTCGTCGATCCACTCGTACCGCGGCCCCGGCCTCGACGAGGGCCTGCGCATCCTGCAGGAGGTGAAGACGGCCTTCGGCGTGCCGGTGCTGACCGACGTGCACGAGCCGGCCCAGGCCGCGCCGGTGGCCGAGGTGGTCGACGTGCTGCAGCTGCCGGCCTTCCTCGCGCGCCAGACCGACCTGGTGGTGGCGCTCGCGAAGACCGGCCGCGTCATCAACATCAAGAAGCCGCAGTTCCTGAGCCCGAGCCAGATGTTCAACATCGTCGAGAAGTTCAGGGAAGCGGGCAACGACCAGATCATCCTGTGCGACCGCGGCACCTGCTTCGGCTACGACAACCTGGTGGTCGACATGCTGGGCTTCGGCGTGATGAAGAAGACCACGGGCGACCTGCCGGTGATCTTCGACGTGACCCATGCGCTGCAGCAGCGCGAGGCCGGCGCCGCCGCCTCGGGCGGCCGCCGCGAACAGCTGGTGGACCTCGCGCGCGCGGGCATGGCGCTGGGCCTCGCGGGCCTGTTCATCGAGGCCCATCCCGATCCGGCCCAGGCCAAGTGCGACGGACCGAGCGCGCTGCCGCTGCACCAGCTCGAGCCCTTGATGGCGCAACTCAAGGCGCTCGACGACCTCGTGAAGTCGTTCCCCGTCCTGCAGATCTAGCTTTCTTCAGACCGTCATGCGGGACTGCGAGCATCCCCGCATGTTGGGCCCTCTCATCTCCATCGCGCTGACGGTGGAACAACACGACACGAGCGAGTACTACTGGGTGCTGCTCGAGTCGTTCGACGGTTCGCCCGAGTACGAGCGCCTGCTCGAAGCCGCGGCGGGATTTGCCACCTACCTCGATGCGCTCCAGGCCGGCTATGCCGTGCTCAAGGGACTGTCGGAGGACCTCGCGGTCGGCCCGCGCGACGAAAGGCGCTCGCGCTTCCTCTGAGGGCCATGGGTGCGTTCGGGGACAATCGGCGGGCCCTCCGACATTCCACCCACGACCATGCCCCGCCTCGACGACCCCCTCCACGACGCCGAAATCGGCTCCCGCGACAGCACGCTCGACACCACCCGGATCGACGACGTGCGCATCGGCGCCGTGCGCCCGCTCATGACCCCCGCCCTGCTGCAGGAGCGCGTGCCCGTGCGCGACAACACCCTGGCGCTGGTCGAGGGCGCCCGCGCCGCGATCGCCGACGTGCTGCATGGCCGCGACGACCGGCTGGTGGTGGTGGTCGGCCCGTGCTCGATCCACGACCACGACCAGGCCATCGAATACGCGCAGCGCCTCAAGAAGTTGGCCGATTCGCTGCAGGACGACCTGCTGATCGTGATGCGTGCCTACTTCGAGAAGCCGCGCACCACCGTGGGCTGGAAGGGGTACATCAACGACCCGCACCTGGACGGCAGCTTCGCCATCAACGAGGGCCTGGAGCGCGCGCGGCGCCTGCTGCTCGAGCTGACCACGCTGGGCCTGCCGACCGGCACCGAGTTCCTCGACCTGCTGAGCCCGCAGTTCATCGCCGACCTGATCGCCTGGGGCGCCATCGGCGCGCGCACCACCGAGAGCCAGAGCCACCGGCAGCTGGCCTCGGGCCTGAGCTGCCCCGTCGGCTTCAAGAACGGCACCGACGGCAGCGTCAAGGTCGCGGCCGACGCCATCCTCGCGGCCCGTGCGCCGCATGCCTTCATGGGCATGACCAAGATGGGCATGGCGGCGATCTTCGAAACGCGTGGCAACGACGACTGCCACGTGATCCTGCGCGGCGGCAAGGCGCCCAACTATTCGGCCGCCGACGTCGAGTCCAGCTGCCAGGCGCTGCTGGCGAACGGCCTGCGGCCGCAGGTCATGATCGACGTCTCGCACGGCAACAGCAGCAAGCAGCACCAGCGCCAGATCGTGGTGGCCGAGGACGTCGCGACGCAGATCGCGGGGGGCGAGCGGCGCATCACCGGCCTCATGATCGAGAGCCACCTCGAGGAAGGGCGGCAGGACCTCCAGCCCGGCGTGGCGCTCAAGCACGGCGTCTCGATCACCGATGCCTGCATCGGCTTCGCGCAGACGGTGCCGGTGCTCGAGGGGCTGGCTTCGGCGGTGAAGGCGCGGCGGCGGTTGGCGAAGGGCTGAGCCTGGGGTTAGCCTGCCAGCTCGGCAGCCGCTCGTTGCGACGCTTCCTTCGCGAAGGCGTTGCTGCCGAGCCCCCGCGCGGTGACCAGATGCGCGGCCCCGCCTTGCCCATTCACATCGACCAGGAACTCCGAGGTGCGCACCGGCGCGCCGCAGAAATCGAAGATGCCGTGGTCGATCTGCGTGCGCATCGCCTTGTCGTAGCCGTGCCGCGCATAGGTGCCGCCGTCCGCGCCGCCAATGCCGATCAGGTGGATCGGGAGGTGGCCGAGCCGCTTGCCGAGCGAGCCGTCGGGCCGCTCGTCGTAGGCCCAGCCGTTGGAGAACACGCGGTCGATCCAGCCCTTGAGTTGGCCCGGGAACGACCACCAGTAGACGGGATAGACGAGCACCAGCGCGTCGGCGCGGTCGATGCGCTGCTGCTCGCGCAGCACGTCGGCCGGCAGCGGCGCCTGCAGCAGGTAGGCGGAAGCGTCGGCCTGGCCGAAGGCCGGCTGGAAGCCCTCCGCGGCGAGGTCGGCGATCTCGGTGCTGTGGTCGCCGGAGGCCGCCACGCCCTCGGCGTAGGCGCGCGCGACGGCATGCGTGAGCGATTTCGGATCGGGGTGGCTGACGACGACGAGGGCGTGCATGGAGCTTCCTTTCTTGCGGATGGATTTAAACTACTGTTGGTATATTACTTTCTGTAGGTTACCTTTGGTAGGTTAATCATGTCAAGCACCCCCCCGAAACCGCCCGCGCCCGTCGCGGCGAAGAAGCGCCTGCCCAAGGAGGAGCGCAACCGCCAGCTCATGGACGTGGCCTGGTCCATCGTGCGCGGCGAGGGCACCGACGCGCTCACGCTGGGCTACCTGGCCGAGCGCGCGGGCGTGACCAAGCCCGTGGTCTACGACCACTTCGGCACGCGCACCGGGCTGCTCGGCGTGCTCTACGAGGAGTACGACGGCCGGCAGCACGCGCTGATGGATGAGGCCCTGCGGGTCGCGGCCCGGTCGCTGCCGGCCGTGGCCAAGGTGATCGCCGCCACCTACGTCAATTGCGTGATGGAGATGGGCCGCGAGATGCCCGGCGTGAGCGCTGCGCTGGCCGGTTCGCCCGAGCTCGATGCGCTCAAGAAGGAGCACGAGGCGCTGTTCCTCGCCAAGTGCCGCGATGCGCTGCAGCCCTTCGCGAAACAGCCGCTCGCGCTGGCGGGCATGCGCGCGATGCTGGGCACGGCCGAGGCCGTGTCGTTCGCGGCCGCCGCGGGAGAGATCGAGCCGGCGGACGCGGAGCATGAGATCTACGACGCCATCATGCGCATCGCGCGCCGGAGCTGAATCGCTGCCGCCCGGGTCAGTCCTCCTCGAGCACCGACGAACTCTCGAGCCAGAAGCCCCCGATCATCCCGACCGTGAGCGCCCCGATGGCGCCCCACAGGCTCAGGAAGGTGTGGATGTTGTAGTGCCCGGGGCGCTGCGCCAGCGCGGCCGACAGCTCGGGCTCGACGATCCCGCCGAGGCCTCGCGCGGCCGCGAAATCGAAGCCGGCCGCGCCGAGGAAATGAACCGCCAACAGCAGCGGCAGCATCGTGATGAACGGCAGCCAGGCGCCGCGCACCTTGCGCCATGCCAGCAGATAGGCGGCCAGCAGCAGCACCGCGCCCACCACGATCGTGCCCAGCAGCACGGGCTGGCGTGTCAGCGGCAGCAGCCAGGGCCAGAGCCATTGCAGCGGATAGAGCGGCCATTCCGCGTTCGGCGCCAGCCCGCCCGGCCGCGCGAAGGCCTGCCAGCCCTGCGCGAGCGTGATGCGTCCCACCAGCGCCGAGGCACAGGCCACCGCCGCGATGCCGAGGCAGGCGATGCGCAGCGGCGAGCTGCGCGGCTGCGGCCACACATGCGGGGGCAGGGCGGGCATCGGTGGATCGCCCACGCGCCATGAGCGCGTCGTGACGATCGCCGAGGCACGCGGGGTGGCGAGCTCGCCGCGCACCAGCCAGTCGGTCGCCAGCACCGCGAGCGCGAAGGCCATCGCGGCCGTGAGCCAGGCGCAGGCACCGGGCATCTCGACGAAGCCGAAGGGCGTGAGCATCGGCAGCTCGCCATAGACGAGCCCGGCGCAGCCGTAGGCCAGCATGATCGGAACGCAGAGGATCAGGGCCGCGCGCGTCAGCAGCACATCGCTGCGGGCGGGCTGGTCGCGCAGCGACTGGAGGCGCGACCAGGCGCGGGTCAGGCTCATCGATCCCATCTTCGTCGGAGTGGTCGGAGCCTCGGCCGAGGCCCCCTTGGCGTCGACGTTAGCACGCGGCGTCGGCGCCCGGCCTTTCATGAAATTTTCATGACAAAGCGCAGTCCGGCAAGCGCCGGACCGTCTTGTCTTCGAGGCCCACGCCGTCTGCGCGCCTCGACCCCTGCTCGTCGGTGCGTCGTGCGGCTGGGCCATGTTCCTCCCGAAAGACTGCCATGCCCGCTTCGCCCGCCAGACCCTCGCCGCGCACCGCCGAAGCGACGGCGCGGACGCGGCGCCTCTGCGCGGCGCTGGCGGTCGCGCTCGCTGGGCTGGCGTTCGGCCTGCCGTTGCAGGCCGCGATGCCCTGGCCGAGTTCGGGGCTCGCGGAGCTGGTCAAGCGCTACGGCCCGGCCGTGGTCCACATCGGCGTGGAGCGGCCTTCGGCGCCGGCGCGCCGCCTCAGCGACCGCTGGCTGCTGCTTGTGCCCGGCGCGCAGCCGCAGCCCGCCGAGACCGAGCAGGCCAGCCTGGGCACCGGCTTTCTCATCAGCGCCGACGGGCTGATCCTGACCAACGCGCACGTGGTGGCGCGCGGCACGCAGATCACGGTGAAGCTGCCGGACCGGCGCGAGTTCCGCGCGCGCCTGGTCGGGCTCGACGCGGTGGCCGACGTGGCCTTGCTCAAGATCGACGCGAGCGGCCTGCCCACGGTGCGCATCGGCGAGCCCTCGAGCGTGGAGCCGGGCGACGGCGTGGTGGCGATCGGCTCGCCCTACGGCTTCGGCAACTCGGTGACGGCCGGCATCGTGAGCGCGAAGGGGCGCCTGCTGCCGGGCGCGGAGTACATGCAGTTCCTGCAGACCGACGTGCCGATCAACCCCGGCAATTCGGGCGGGCCGCTGTTCAACCTGCGCGGCGAGGTGATCGGCATCAACTCGCGCATCTACAGCCGCAGCGGTGGTTACCAGGGCCTCTCGTTCGCGATTCCGATCGACGCGGCCATGCGCATCAAGGACCAGCTGCTGGCCACCGGCAAGGTCACGCGCGGGCGCATCGGCGTGTCGGTG
Organism: Variovorax sp. Varisp41; assembly: GCF_047325085.1. Taxonomy (NCBI): domain Bacteria; kingdom Pseudomonadati; phylum Pseudomonadota; class Betaproteobacteria; order Burkholderiales; family Comamonadaceae; genus Variovorax; species Variovorax sp. Varisp41. The sequence continues at coordinate 710,524 of NZ_CP168541.1, read as the reverse complement.
CAGGAGGTGGGGCAGGCGCTGGCCGACACCTTCCGCCTGCCGCGCCCGGCCGGCGCGCTGGTGAACTACGTGGAGCCGCGCGGCGCGGCCGAGACCGGCGGGCTGAGGCCGGGCGACGTGATCCTGGCGGTGCAGGGCCGCGAGGTGGTGCAGGCGGCCGATGCGCTGGGCTTCATCGCCGAGCAGACGCCGGGCGACAGCGTGCGCCTGATGGTGTGGCGCGACCGCACGGAGCAGGTGCTCGAGGTGCGCGTCGACGGCTTCGAGACGCCGCCGCTGGCGACAGGTGCCGCGAGCGCGCCGTCGCGCCTGGGCTTCGCGGTGCGTCCGCTGGCGCCGGCCGAGCGGCGGTTGCTGCGCGTGGAGGGCGGCCTGCTGGTGCAGCGCGTGAACGCGGCGGCCTCGCGCGCGGGCGTGCAGCCGGGCGACCTGATCCTCGCGCTCAACGGCCAGCCGATCGACAGCGCCGAGGCGCTGGCGCAGCAGCTCGACACGGCCGACGGCACGGCGGCGCTGCTGGTGCAGCGCGCTGGCACGCGCATCTTCGTGCCGATCTGCACCCGCGCGGGCGAGCCGCGCTGCGGCTGAGGAGCCGTCGCCTTCCTGCCGCGAGGCGTCGCCCCGTCCTCACAGCCGCGCGAGGTAGTCCGTGACCCTGGCCTTCTGCGGCAGGATCTTGCGCTCCGACAGCCAGTCGGAGGCCTTCTGGAATTCCTGGATGAACTTCGCGTCCTGCACGCCGCGCACGTCCCAGCGGCGCTTGAGCTTGACCAGTGTGTCGCGCACCGCGTCGCTGTAGCCCGCGTCCTGCTGGTTCAGCGTCTCGGCCTCCACCGGATGCTCGCTGATCCACTTCGCCTCGGCCGCGTAGGCCGCGTTCACGGCGCGCACGATGGCCACGTTCTCCTCGGCGAACTTGCGATGCGTGACGTAGGAGTTGAAGTCGATCAGGAAGTCGAGGTCGCGGCCCTCGAAGAAGACGTCGTGCGCCTTGTACTCGGTGCGCGCGATGTCCACGCCCGGGCTCCACATCGACCAGGCGTCGATCTTGCCCTGCGCGAAGGCCGGGCCGGCGTCGGGCGGATTGAGGTAGACGAACTTGACCTTGCCGCGGTCGATGTTGTGCTTCTCGAGCGCGGCCACCAGCAGGAACTCGCCGAGGCCCGAGCGGTTGACCGCGACCGACTTGCCCACCAGGTCCTGCACCTTGTCGATGCCCGAGCCGTCCTTGGCGATGATCGCGGTGCTGCGCGGCTCGACGATGGCGAACTGCGTGAACACCAGCGGCGAGCCCGCGAGCATGGCGGCCAGCGCGGGCGTGGTGCTGCCGCCGAAGCCGAAGTCGGCGCTGCCGCCGGTCACGGCCTGCAGCGAGGGCGCATGGTTGGGGAAGGGGCCGATCCACTGCACCTTGATGCCGTCCTTGGCGAGCAGCTTCTCGAACTCGCCGCGGTTCTTGGCCAGCGCGGGCAGGCCGCCGCGGCCCCAGGTGAGGCGCACGGTGTCGGTGTTGCGCGTGGCCTTGGCCGGGCCGGCGGCCTGCGCCTGGGCCAGGCCCGTGGCCAGGGCGCCGGCGCCGACGACGGCGGTCTGCAGGAAGCTGCGGCGCGAGGCCGGGGAGAACGAGGAGGTCATGAAGGGAAGAGGCCGGTGGAGAAAGGAAAACGAAAAGGAGGTTCAGGCGGGCACGCTGTCGGCCGCCACGCCGAGCTCGGCCAGCAGCGCCTCGCGCAGCGCCGTGGCATCGGGATGCGTGCGCCTGGCATTGGCTTCGGGCGACACGGCGTATTCGCTCGCGATCGCGCCGTCGCGCATCACGAGCACGCGGTCGGCCAGCGCCACCGCCTCGTCGACGTCGTGCGTGACCAGCAGCACGCCGGGCCGGTGGCGGCGCACCAGCTCCTTCACCAGGCCATGCATGCGGATGCGCGTGAGCGCGTCGAGCGCGGCGAAGGGTTCGTCGAGCAGCAGCAGCCGGGGCTCGCGCACCAGCGCGCGCGCCAGCGCCACGCGCTGCGCCTGGCCGCCCGAGAGGTTGCGCGGCCAGTCGTCGAGCCGGTCGCCGAGGCCGACCTCGGCCAACGCAGCTTGAGCGAGCGCCTTGCCGGTGGTCTCGTCGAGGCCCAGCGAGACATTGCGCCAGAGCGAATCCCACGGCAGCAGCCGGTGTTCCTGGAACACCACCGCGGGCTGGCGCGGTCCGTCGATACGTCCGCCGTCGATGGCATCGAGGCCGGCGAGCGCGCGCAGCAGCGTGGTCTTGCCGCAGCCGCTCTCGCCGAGCAGCGCGACGAATTCGCCGCGCGCGATGCGCAGGTCGAGCCCGCCGATCACGGTGCGCTCGCCATAGCGGCGCTGCAGGCCGTGCACGACGACGGCGGGCGCCTCGGGTTGCGATGGTTGCGCGCTCATCGCCGCTCTCCCGCCGCATAGTTGGGATGCCAGGCCAGCAGCCGGCGTTCGAGCAGCCGGGCCACCGCATCCGAAGCCACGCCGATGGTGGCGTAGACCACGATGGTCAGCACGATCACGTCGGTGCGCAGGAACTCGCGCGCATCCATCGCGAGGTAGCCGATGCCCGAGCTGGTGGCGATGGTCTCGGCGATCACCAGCGCGAGCCAGGCCACCGCGAGCGCATAGCGCACGCCCGCGAGGATCGAGGGCAGCGCGCCCGGCAGCACGATGCGCCGGATCAGCGTGGCGTTGCTCAGGCCCGTCACGCGGCCGAGCTCGAGCAGCTTGGGGTCGACCTGCCGGATGCCCAGCACGGTGTTGATGTAGATCGGGAACATCACGCCCAGCGACACCAGGAAGATCTTGCCGCCCTCGTCCACGCCGAACCAGACGATCACCAGCGGCAGCATCGCGAGGAAGGGAATGGCGCGGATCATCTGGATGCTGCGGTCGAACAGCGCCTCGGCCAGCCGCGAGAAGCCCACCACCGTGCCGAGCGCGAAGCCGATCGAGCCGCCGATCACGAAGCCGGTGGCCGCGCGCAACAGGCTGGTGCCCATGTCGCTGATCAGCCGCCCTTCCTGGACCAGGCCCCAGGCCGTGGCCGCCACCTTGCTGGGCGCGGGCAGCACGTGGATCGAGAGATGGCCGGCCCGCGCCGCCAGTTCCCACGCCACCAGCACCAGGGCCGGCACCAGCCAGGAGATCAGCAGCAGCCGGTTGCGCGACAGCACGCGTGGCGCGCGGCGCGGCGGCAAGGGCTTGGCGGCCGGCTCGACGGCAGCGGGTGCCGTGGGCAGCGGGAGGTTGTCGAAGACATGAGACATCGAGGCGAGGCTTTCCATGAGGGTCCCCGTGAGTCGGGAGCCGGCGCAGGCTAGCGTGCGCCCACCTGCAGGCCAAAGAACGAAAACGGATCAACGTATGCGGATTCCGTGCTTGCATTGCGCGCCCGAGGGCCAAGACTGGGGGCGCCTGTCCCCGGGGCCGCGTGTCTGCCCGTTGGTAACCCCACGCCGCGAGGCGGTTTATTCTTCCCGCCATGACCCTGCTGCTCGACGCCACCTTCCCCCGCACGCTGGTGCAACTGGTCGAACGCTTCGGCGCCAATCCGGTCACGCGCATCGAAGCCTGGCTGTTCGAGGACGCGCCCATGCGCCGCGCCGCCGAGCAGGCGCTCGCCGCGGCGGGCGTGCAGGCCGTGCTGCGCAGCGCCTACAAGCCGCTGGTGCATTTCTTTCTCGAGGAGTTCGAGGGCGATGGGGCGACCTCGATCGAGGTCCGCACGCCCGCGGGCCAGGGCCAGCGCTTTCGGCTCGAGGCCTATCCGCTGGCCGGCCTGCTCGGTAACGACATCGCGCTGCGTTTCACCGAAGGCGATCTGCCCGGCGAGCACCTCGTGACGGCCGGCGCGCGGCAGTGGCGCGTGTTCGCGCCCAACGACGCCACCGCCTCGCCCTGCGGCTGGCTGCGCGTCTGGGACGGCGATGCGCTGGTGCACGACGCCGCGCTGCCCACCGAGTTCGAGGCCGCCTGCGCGGCCGCGCTCGACGCGGTGCGCGGCCATGCCTGGCCCGACACGCTGCCGCTGTTCGACACGCTCGAGATCGCGATCGCCACCACCGGCATCGAACGCCGGCTGCCCTTCGGCGAGGAGACCATCGACACCTTCGAGGCGCTGCACGAGGACTGCTACTACGGCGCGCTCGAGTTCTTCAAGGCGCGCGCCGGCCTCGACGATGCCGACCGCACGCTGCAGCCCGGCCACATCGTGCCGCTGATCTCGCGCAGCGAGGACGACACGCGCGTCACGGTGCGGCTGGCCGCGCATCGGCGGGTGGACCCGCCCGTCGACGCCACCCTGGTGCTCGACAGCGCCGACCGCTCGCTGGCCCCGGTCGAGGTCGAGGCCGCGATGGCGCGCCTGCCCGGCGAGCGTTTCGGCGTGACCTCGTTCCAGGGCCGCCCGGTCGCGGGCCTGCATGTGCGCGGCACGCGGCAGGGCCTGGTGGTCACGGCCGGCCAGCATGCGAACGAGAGCTCGGGCGTGGTCGGCGCGTTGCGCGCGGCACCGCTGCTCAATGCGCTGCCCGGCGCGCACTATGCGCTGGTCGCGCTCGAGAACCCCGACGGCGCGGCGCTGCATCACCGGCTCCAGCAGACCGATCCCACGCACATGGCGCATGCCGCGCGCTACACCGCGCTGGGCGACGACCTCGAGGCACGCATGAAGCCGCCCTTCGGCGAGAAGGCGCCGCGGCTCGAGGCGATCGCGCGCACCGGCGCGCGCCTGCACCTGAGCCTGCATGGCTATCCGGCGCACGAATGGACGCGCCCGCGCGCCGGCTACGTGCCGCGCGGCAGCGAGCTGTGGACGGTGCCCAAGGGCTTCTTCCTGATCCTGCGCCAGCACCGCGGCCACGACGGCCTGCGCTTCCTCGATGCGCTCACGAAGGAACTGCTCGCGGGCTCGGCCGAGCTGGCCGCGTTCAATGCGCTCCAGCAGCGCATGTGGCATGCCCACGTCGGCGAGCTGCCGTTCGCGCCCATCAACGGCATTCCCTGCATGGTGATCACCGACGAGCGCTCGAGCGTGCCGTTCACGCTGGTCAGCGAATTCCCCGACGAGACCGTGCGCGGCGCGGCCTTCCGGCTCGCGCACACGACGCAGATGCGGACCGTGCTGGCTGCAGCGCGTCTCTACTGGGGCGGACTTCTGGATTGAGCGGATGAAAGGCGCGGAGGCGCTCCATGCGCGCTGAGCGAGATAGCTTCTGCGAAAACTTTCGTTAGCCGCGAAGCCCTGAGCTTCGAAGATCGGCGCTGCCCGTGCACGGGTGTTCGCCCGGGCCTGCACGGCCGGCGCCGCGCGCGCCGACTCCTTGTCCTTTCTTCCAGGCGCGGATTCGTCCGCGCGGCTTTCTCACGTTCCTTTCCGTCGTCATGAAGATCTCCCTTGCCCTTGCTTCCCCGCGGCGCGCGCTGCCGCGCATCCTCCAGGCCGGCCTGCTCGCGGTCTGCGGCATGAACCTCGCGCTGGCCGCCGACACGCCGCGCCAGGGCGGCGAGGTGGTCTTCGGCGTCACCACCGATCCGATCTGCTTCAACCCGCACCGCTCGACGCAGCAGAACTCCTACATCCTGATCCGCAACTACATCGACTCGCTGGTCGCCAAGGGCAAGGGCGGCAAGTTCCTGCCCTGGCTGGCGCAGGAGTGGAGCGTCTCGCCCGACGGCAAGACCTATGCCTTCAAGCTCAAGCCGGGCCTGCAATTCCATGACGGCACGCCGCTCGACGCGGCGGCCGTGAAGTTCAACTTCGACTTCGTGCGCGACACCAAGAACACCAACGCCGCCGGCGAACTGCTCAAGGCGGTGGAACGCGTGCAGGTGGTGTCGGCCAGCGAAGTGCGGCTGCAGCTGGCCCGGCCCGACTCGGGCCTGCTCGAATCGATCGCCAGCGTGCGGCTGGGCCTGATCTCGCCGAAGTCGCTGCAGTCGGGCGACGACCTGTGCGGCGGCGGCCCCGCCATCGCGGGCAGCGGTCCCTTCGTGTTCCAGAACTACGTGCGCGGACAGTCGGCCGGCTTCGCGCGCAACCCGCGCTACCAGTGGGCGCCCGGCTATGCGGCGCACCAGGGCCCGGCCTGGCTGGATCGCGTGACGGTGCGCTTCCTGCCCGAGTACGCGGTGCGCGCGGGCGCGCTGAGCTCGGGCCAGGTCGACGTGATCGAGGGCGTGCAGCCCACCGACGTGGGCCTGTTCAAGGACCAGCCGGGCTTCCAGTTCCTGGTCGGCCCCGCGGGCGCGCAGACCTCGTTCACGCTCAACGTCAACTACACGATCCCGCCGGCCACCGACGTGCGCGTGCGCCGCGCATTGCGCGACGGCGCCGACATCGATGCGCTGGTCAAGAGCGTCTACCGCGGCGCCTATCGCCGCGCCTGGTCGAACATCGGACCCGACAGCTTCTTCTACAACAAGGCGCTCGAGGGCAGCTGGGGCAACAACCCGGCCGCGGCCAACAAGCTGCTCGACGAAGCGGGCTGGACCGGCCGCGACGCCGAGGGCTTCCGCACCAAGGACGGCCAGCGCCTGACCATCGAGGTCGGCTATCCGCAGCCCTTCGTGCGCGACAACCGCGACGTGCTGATCCAGGGCCTGCAGGCGCAGCTGCGCAAGAACCTGGGCTTCGACCTGCGGCTGCGCTTCGTCACCGGCGGCGAGTGGGCGCAGCAGCTGCAGAAGGGCTCGTGGAGCATCTATCCCAACACCTACCTGCCGGCCGACGCGGCGCAGGAGCTGCAGGGCAACATCGGCGAGAGCGGCTTCATCCGCGCGGTGGCCGACAAGGGCGACAAGACGCTGTTCGGCTACATCAACGACGCGCTGGCTGCCACGAATCTCGAGGAGAAGAAGAAGCTGGTCGACGCCGCGCAGCGCCACGCGGTGGACCAGGGCATCATCGTGCCGCTGTTCTCGGCCAACTACCAGCTCGCGGCCAAGAGCCGGGTGCGCGGCCTGTCGTTCGAGACGCAGCTCGACTCGCCGTCGAACTTCCACGACGTGTGGCTGTCGGAGCGCTGAGCCCGTCATGTGGCGACTGGTGATCTCGCGGCTGGGCGCCGGCCTGCTGGTGGCGTGGGGCAGCGCCACCGCGGCCTTCCTGGCCCTGCATGCGCTGCCGGGCCGGGTCGAGGACATCCTGGCCGGCGACCTCGACTACCCGGGCCTGCGCGAGGCCATCGCGGCCGAGTGGGGGTTGGACCGCCCGCTGTGGGAGCAGTACCTGGGCTTCCTGGCGCGCATCGCCAGCGGCGACTTCGGCACCTCGTACGAACTGCGCCAGCCGGTGGCGCGCGTGGTGATGGCGCAGCTGTGGCCCACGGTCGAGCTCGCGCTCGCGGCCGGCGTGCTGGCGCTGCTGTTCGCGGTGGTGGTGGCCACGCTGACCTCGGGCCGCGGGCGCTTCGCGCGCGCGGCGGCCTCCACGCTGGAGCTGGTGTTCGCCTCCACGCCGGTGTTCTGGCTCGGCATCCTGCTGCTGATGGCCTTCTCGTTCACGCTGCGCTGGTTCCCGGTCTCGGGCGCGGCCGACTGGCGCGCGCTGGTGCTGCCGGCGACCGCGCTGGCGCTGCCGACCGCGGGCCTGCTGGCGCAGGTGCTGCGCGAGGCGATGGAGCGCGCGCTCGAGCAGCCCTTCGTGGTCACGGTGCGCGCGCGCGGCCTGGGCGAGCTGCGGCTGCGCCTGCGGCACGTGCTGCGGCATGCGGCGCTGCCGGTGGTCACGCTCGGCGGCTGGATCATCGGCGGCCTGCTCGGCGGCGCCGTCATCACCGAGAAGGTGTTCGGCCGGCCCGGCCTGGGCACGGTCACGCTCAACGCGGTGCTGAGCCAGGACGCACCCGTGGTGCTCGCGGTGGTGCTGCTGGCGGCCTTCATCCACGTCGCGGCGTCCACCTTGCTGGACCTGCTCTATGCACTGATCGACCCGAGGCTCAAGGCATCATGACTTCCGCATCCGAGACCGTCGCGCTGCCCGCGGGCAGCGCACCCGCGTCGAGCGCGCCGCGCCGGCGCCTGCCGCCGCTCGCGGTGCTGCTGTCGGCGCTGTTCGTCGCGCTGCTGGTGATCGCCACCGTCGCGCCGCGCTGGCTGGCGCCGCTCGATCCGCTCGAGGGCGACTTCCTCGCGGTGCTGCAGCCGCCGGGCGCCGAGCATCCCTTCGGCACCGACCGGCTCGGCCGCGACGTGCTCTCGCGCACCGTGCATGGCGCGCGCTACTCGCTGTTCATCGGCATCGGCGGCACCGCGATCTCGGTGCTGGCCGGCGTGCTGCTGGGCCTGGTGGCGGGCCAGAAGCAATGGCTGCTCGACGAGGGGCTGTCGCGGCTGTTCGACGTGATCTCGTCCTTTCCGGGCGTGCTGCTGGCGATGCTGGTGGTGGTGTTCCTGGGCCCGGGGCTGGCCAACATCGCGCTCGCGGTCGGCATCGCGGGCGTTCCGAAGTTCGCGCGCGTGGTGCGCGCGCAGACGCGCATCGTGCGCCAGGCCGACTACGTGACCCATGCCTACATCTACGGCCGCAGCCGCGCCCAGGTGTTCTTCGGCCACCTGCTGCCCAACGTGCTGGTGGCGGTGCCCGTGACCGCCACCGTCTACGTGGGATCGACCGTGCTCGCGGCCTCGGGCCTGAGCTTCCTCGGCCTCGGCCCGCAGCCGCCCACGCCCGAGTGGGGCGTGATGCTGGCCGAGAGCCGCGACGTGCTGCGCGTGGCCTGGTGGCCCGGCGTGTTCCCGGGCGCGGCCATCACGCTCACGGTGATCTCGTTCACCGTGCTCGGCCACCATCTGCAGCGGCGCTTCGAGGGGAGGCTGGCATGAGCGATGTTCCGCTGGTCGATGTGGAGGGCCTCACGGTCCGCTTCGACACGCCCGCGGGCGAGCGCACCGTGGTCGAGGCGCTCGACCTGCGCATCGCGCGCGGCGAATGCGTGGCGCTGGTCGGCGAGTCGGGCTCGGGCAAGAGCGTGACCGCGCGCAGCCTGCTCGCGCTCGCGGGGCCGGGCGCGCGCGTGAACGCGCGCAAATTCCTGATCGACGGGCGCGACGCGAACCGCTTCGATGCCACCGACTGGCGCCGCCTGCGCGGCACCTTCGCGGGGCTGGTGATGCAGGACGCGCTGGTGTCGCTCGATCCGCTGCGCCCCATCGGCCGCGAGGTCGGCGAGGTGCTCGAGCATCACGGCCTGCTGCGCGGCCGCGCGGCGGTGCGCCGGCGCGTGCTGGAAACGCTCGCGCGCGTGGGCATGCCCGATCCCGAACGCCGCATCGGCCAGTATGCGCACCAGCTCTCGGGCGGGTTGCGCCAGCGCGCGCTGATCGCGGCCGCCATCGCGGGCCTGCCGCCGCTGATCGTCGCGGACGAGCCGACCACCGCGCTCGACGCGGCGCTGCAAAAGCAGGTGATCGAGGTGCTGGCGCGGCGCGTGCGCGACGAAGGCAGCGGCCTGCTGCTGATCAGCCACGACCTGTCGGCGGTGGCGGGCATCGCCGACCGTGTGCTCGTGATGCGCCATGGCCGCGTGCTCGAGCAGGGCCCGGTGCGCGACGTGCTGTCGAGCCCGCGCCATGGCTACACCCGGCAGCTGATCGCGGCCGTGCCCTCGACCTCCTCGCGCGGCAGCCGGCTGTCGTCGGCGCGCTTCGAGTCAACCGGCGCGGGCCCCGAGACGCGGCTGCGCATCGTGCGCGAGCCGCTGCCGCCGCGCGCGCCGGTGCCGGCCGCGCAGGCACCGGTGCTCGAGGTCCAGGGCATCGGCAAGCGCTTCGCGGTGCGGCGCGGTCTGAGTCCGCGCGAGGACTTCGTGGCGCTCGAGGACCTGTCGTTCTCGATCGCGGCCGGCGAGGTGCTCGGCCTGGTCGGCGAATCGGGCTCGGGCAAGTCCACCTGCGCGAAGATCGTGCTCGGCCTGCTCGAGCCCGACGCGGGCACGGTGCGGCTGCTGGGCCAGCCGTGGTCGGGCATTTCCGAGGCTGCGCGCCGGCCGCTGCGGCCACGGCTGCAGTACATCCCGCAGGATCCGCTGAGCAGCTTCGATCCGCGCTACCGCGTGTCGCAGGTGATCGCCGAGAACCTGCAGGGCCTGCCGCGCGCCGAGGTGGGTGCGCGCATCGCGGCGCTGCTGCAGCAGGTGGGCCTGGCGCCCGAGCTGGCCGAGCGCTTTCCGCGTTCGCTCTCGGGCGGCCAGCGCCAGCGCGTGGCGATCGCGCGCGCGCTCGCGGCGCAGCCCGCGCTGATCGTCTGCGACGAACCGGTGTCGGCGCTCGACGTCTCGGTGCAGGCCCAGGTCATCGACCTGATCGCCGAGCTGCAGTCGCGGCTGGGCACGGCGCTGCTGTTCATCTCGCACGACATCAACCTCGTGCGCCATGTGGCCGACCGCGTGCTGGTGCTCAACCGTGGCCGGCTGGTCGAGCAGGGGCCGGTGGAGCAGGTGCTGTCGCGGCCCGCGCACGACTACACGCGCTCGCTGCTGGCCGCGGTGCCCGAGCCGCTGGCGGCCTGAAGCAGGCGCTCAGGCCAGCACGTCCACCGTCAGGAATTTCGCGAAGCGCGCCGGATCGGTGCTCTTCTTGAGCACGCCCACCTGCTTGAGGTCCACCGCATAGCTCTCGATCTCCTTCGCGAGATCGAAGCGCCTGGCATGGTGCGTGTAGCCGATGGTCGAGAGGATGTTGCCGAGGTCCTGCTGCGCCACCTTCGGGAACAGCCTGCTTACCGCGCGCCCGGCCTCGTTGGGGTTCTCGGCGATGAAGTCCGCGGCCTGGTGCAGCGATCGCACCACGGCCGCCACCTGCTGCGGATTGCGTTTCACCAGTTCGCCGCGCGCCGCGACGATGCAGCACAGCCGGTCCTTGAAGTCGCCCTTGAGGATGTTGGCGATCTCGAGGTAGGCGCCGGGGTTGCGCTTCTCGATCAGGTAGAGGTTCGGGTCCGAGTCGGCGATGACATCGATCTCGCCCTTCTTCTGCGCGATGTCGAGCTGGTCGGCCGGGAACACGCGCCACTGCACGTCCTGGTCGGGGTTCACGCCGCGCCGCGCCAGCGCGGTCGAGAAGAACTGGCGGCCATAGCCCGCGGGACTCGAGACGCCGATGGTCTTTCCCTTCACGGCCTCGATGCTCGCGATGCCCGAGGTTTTGGGCGCGAGCACGCGGATGCAGCCCGCATGCGCGGTGCCCACCACCTTCACGTCGAAGCCCGCTTCCAGCGGCTTGAGCCAGGCATGGATCAGGCCCAGCGAGATGTCGGCCTTGCCGGTGGCGATCGATTCGAGCACCTGGTCGACCGCGCCCGCGAAATTGATGATCTCCACCTTCACGTTGTTCTTGGTGAAGTAGCCCAGCTCGTTGGCGACCACGATCGGGCTCAGGCACAAGCCGGTGCCGGTCCACGACAGCGTGATCGGCTTGTCGTTGTCGGCGCCCCAGGCACGGCGGCCCAGCAGGCCGAGGCCGGCGGCGCCGAGCGCGGCGGCGGCACCGCGCACCAGCGTGCGGCGGCTCGGCGGAAGCGGGAGGGAAGGCAGCGAAGCGGTCATCGAAGGAACTCCAGGCAAGGTGGCATGCGAAGCCGTCGACCGTATCGGCGAGCCTGCGCCACGGCAACTTCGGAATGCGCATGTGCAAGCGCGTCAGCGGCGCGCGGCGCGGATCGATCCGCGCCTTCGTCGCGCAGCGAGATTGCTTGTGCGAAAACTTTCCTTTCCCGCCATGGCGGGGCCTTCGAAGATCGGCCGCAGGAAAAAAACCGGCAACCGAAAAGAGAAAGCCATGCACACACGCAGTGTTCTTCGCGCCCTGGGCGCACTCGTCCTCGCCTCGACCGCGCTCTGGTCGCAGACCGCGGCCCTCGCGCAATCGCAGACCCTGCGCGTGGGCGTGCGCGGCGGCGTCGACGAGGAGATCTGGGAAGTGGTCACCAAGGTCGCCAGGCGCAACGGCCTCGAGGTCAAGCCGGTGGTCATCACCGGCTCGGCCAGCCCCAACGAGGCACTCAACAACGGAGACCTCGAGGCCAACTCGTTCCAGCACATCCCCTTCCTCAACGACCAGGTCAAGCAGCGCGGCTACAAGCTGGTCAGCGTGGGCAACACCTACATCTCGCCGATCGCCTTCTATTCGAAGAAGCACAAGGCCTTCAAGGACCTGCCCGACGGCGCCAGGCTCGGCATCCCCGACGACCCGAGCAACCAGACGCGCGCGCTGGTCGTGCTGCGCGACCAGGGCGTGCTCACCCTGCGCGAGGGCTTCGATCCCTTCAAGGGCACCGCCACGCTGGCCGACGTGACCGGCTACAAGAAGAAGGTGCAGCTGGTGGAGGCCGCCTCGGTGGTGCTCGCGCGCTCGCTCGAGGACGTCGACGCCTCGGCCATCGTCAACACCTTCGCCTACCAGGCCGGCCTGATCGCCACGCGCGACGGCCTCGCGGTCGAGAAGAAGGAGAACAACCCCTACGTCAACATCATCGTGGTGCGCGAGAAGGACAGGAACGCGGCCTGGGTCAAGCCGCTGGTCCAGGCCTACCAGTCGGAGGAAGTGCGCCAGTTCATCCAGACGCGGTACCAGGGTTCGGTACTGCCCGTCTTCTGAGCGCCGCGACGACGCCGGCACCGGCGCCGGCGCCGGCCCACATCGTCTTCGAGCAGGTCTCCAAGAGTTACGCGGGCGCGGCAGGCACGGTGGCGGCGCTCGAGGCGGTCTCGTTCGCCGTCGAGCGCGGCGAGGTCTTCGGCATCATCGGGCGCAGCGGCGCGGGCAAGTCCACGCTGCTGCGCACCGTCAATGCGCTCGAGGCCGCGAGCGGCGGCACGGTGCGCGTCGACGGCGTGGACGTGGGCGGCCTCGACGAGGACGGCCTGGTCGCGCTGCGCCGGCGCATCGGCATGATCTTCCAGCACTTCAACCTGCTGTCGGCCAAGACCGTGCGCGACAACGTCGCGCTGCCGCTCAAGGTGGCGGGCGTGGAGTCGCGGCGCATCCGCGAGCGCGTGGACGAGCTGCTCGAACTCGTCGGCCTGGCCGACAAGGCCGATGCCTGGCCGGCGCAGCTCTCGGGCGGGCAGAAGCAGCGCGTGGGCATCGCGCGCGCGCTGGTGCACCGGCCGCAGATCCTGCTGTGCGACGAGGCGACCTCGGCGCTCGATCCCGAGACCACGCAATCGATCCTCGCGCTGCTGCGCGACATCAACCGGCGCTTCGGCCTCACGGTGGTGCTGATCACGCACGACATGGCGGTGATCCGCGAGGTCTGCGACCGCGTGCTGGTGCTCGACCGCGGCCGCCTCGTCGAGCTCGGCGAAGTGTGGCGCGTGTTCGGCAAGCCGCGGGCCGAGGCCACGCGCGCGCTGCTGCAGCCGCTGCTGCACGACCTGCCGCCCGACCTGGCGGCGGCACTGGTGCCGGAGCTCGAAGGCCTCGAAGGCATCCCGGGCCGGTCGGCCCTGCGGGTGCTGAGCCTGGGCTTCGACGGCGCCGCGCGGCCGCGGGGCCTGCCCTTCGAGGCACTGGCCGCGCTGGGCCCCGGCGCGACCTGGCTGCACGGCGGGCTCGACCGCATCCGCGGCCATGCGCAGGGCCGGCTGCTGGTGGCCGTGCCGGTGGGCGCGGACCCTTCTTTCGACATCGACGCCGCGCGCCAGGCGCTCGCGGCCGACCGCATCGAGGTCCTGGGCTATGTCCACGCCGCAGATTGACAAGTACGTCCAGGCCTTCTTCCAGACGCTGCTGATGGTGGGCATCTCGGCCTTCATCGCGATCGTGCTGGGGCTGGTGCTCGCGGTGGTGCTCACGGTGACGGCGCCGCGCAACCTCTATCCGCGGCCGCGCTTCCACAGGGCGCTGTCGATCACGGTGAACGTCTGCCGCGCGATCCCGTTCATCATCCTGCTGATCGCGCTGCTGCCGGTCACGCGCTTCCTGGTCGGCACCACGCTCGGCACCTGGGCCGCGGTGGTGCCGCTGGCGGCCAACCTGATCCCGTTCTATGCGCGCATCGCGCAGGTCAGCCTCAACGATGTCGACGCGGGCCTGATCGAGGCCGCGCGCGCCATGGGCTGCCGGCGCTGGCACATCGTGCGCCACGTGCTGTTGCCCGAGGCGCTGCCCGGGATCATCGGCGGCATGACCGTCAGCGTGATCGCGATGGTCAATGCCTCGGCCATGGCGGGCGCCGTGGGCGCGGGCGGCCTCGGCGACCTGGCGATCCGCTACGGCTACGAGCGCTACGAGACGCGCGTGATGTTCGAGGTGATCGTGATCCTGATCGCGCTGGTGTCGGCGATCCAGTTCGTCGGCGAGTGGCTGGCGCGGCGCGTCGACCACCGGCGCTGAACGCGCGGCGCATATCCATGCTCCGGAATGTTCTAAGCGAACGGGGTCCGGCTCGGCATCATGCGTGCAGCCGCCGCGGCCGGCGTCGCCGCTCTCCGATCCCGCGTTCCGGCCCGCCCCCGCTTTCCGCTTCCTCTTCTCCACCGCAGGCCGCCATCCCGTGTCCTCTTCTTCCGCTCCCCAGGGCACGCCATCGGCGGCCGATCCCTTCGCCGAGGACTTCGGCATCTTCACCGAGCCGGTGCTCGCGCTCGCGAACACCCTGGCCGCCAGTGCCGCCGAGCGCGACCGCGCGGGCGGCACGGCACTGGCCGAACGCGCGCTGCTGCGCCGCAGCGGCCTGCTCACGCTCGCGATCCCCGCGGCCCATGGCGGCCAGCAGGCGGCCTGGCCGCTGATCTTCCGCATCCTGCGCCGGCTCGCGCAGGCCGACAGTTCGCTCGCGCACCTGTTCGGCTTCCAGCACCTGCAGGTGGCGAGCGTGCTGCTGTTCGGTTCCGAGGCGCAGCAGGCGCGTTTCCTCGGCGAGGCGGTGGAGAAGCGCTGGTTCTGGGGCAATGCCGTGAATGCGCGCGACACCCGGCTGCAGGCGGTGCGCACCGACGACGGCATCGAGATCGACGGCGTGAAGGGCTTCTGCTCGGGCGCCCCGGACTCCGACGTGCTCAACATCTCGGTGGTGCTCGGCCCCGAGCCCACCGACCGGCTGTTCGCCGTGGTGCCGACCTCGCGCGCGGGCATCACGGTGCTCGGCGACTGGGACAACATGGGCCAGCGCCAGACCGACAGCGGCAACGTCGAGTTCCGGCGCGTGCGCATCGCGCACGACGAGATCCTCGGCCCGCCCGGCGTGGCCTCGAGCCCGCGCGCCACGCTGCGCAACCTGATCGGCCAGATCGTGCTGACCGAGATCTACCTCGGCAACGCCTTCGGCGCGCTGCGCGCCGCCATCGAGCACCTGCGCGCCCACACCCAGCCCTGGCCCATGGCCGGCGTCGAGCGCGCCGAGGACGACCGGCTGCTGCAACTGCGCGCGGGGGAGATGTGGTCGGCGCTGCAGGCCGCCACCGCGCTGTCGAACCAGGCCAACGAGCGCTTCCAGCAGGCCTGGGAACAGGGCTTCGCGCTCACGGCCGACAGCCGCGGGCACTCGCGATCGACGTGGCCGCCGCGCGCACGCAGGCCGCGCGCACGGCGCTGCATGTCACCTCGCAGATCTTCGAGCTGGTGGGCGCGCGGGGCACCGCCTCGAAGCACAACCTCGACCGCTACTGGCGCAACGTGCGCGTGCACACGCTGCACGACCTGCTCGACTACCGGCACCAGGGCATCGGTGCCTGGCTGCTGGCGGGCGACGTGCCGAATCCCTATGGCTATGGCTGAGCCCTCGCGTTCCGTATTCTTTTTCCTCCCTCCGACCCCATGAGCTCCTCGCATCCCATCGACCGCCGCCGCTTCGGCCTCGGTCTCGCCGCCCTCGCCGGTACCGCCGGCCTGTCCCTGCCGCTGCGCGCGCAATCGCTCGAGAAGATCGTGGTCGCCGAGAGCCAGGGCTTCAGCTGGGCCATTCCCTACCTGGTGTCGAGCCGCAACCTCTGGAAGAAGCACGGCATCGAGGCCACCACCCTGCAGTTCACCTCGGGCCGGCTGGCCTTCGACGCGGCCGTGGCCGGCAAGGCCCAGTTCGCGACCGCCACCGACAGCGTGATCGGCCTGGCCGGCGCGAACGGCGTGCGCGCGGTGATCGTGGCCGAGTTCAGCCGGCTATCGAGCGGCATGGTGGTGGCGGCGCGCAGCGACCGCGGCATCGCGACCGGCGCGCAGCTCAAGGGCAGGCGCGTGGCGACCACGGTCGGCACCAGCGGCCACTACTTCCTGAGCCGCTTCCTCTCGCTGCATGGCCTCGCGCTCAAGGACGTGACGCTGGTCAACCTGCGCGGCCCCGATGCCGTGACCGCCATCGCCAAGGGCGACATCGATGCCTTCGCCTGGGGCTGGGACGCGGGCCAGAAGGCCATCGCCGACAGCGGCGGCAAGGTCAAGGTGCTCGACGACACGGGGCTGGAGAAGGTGTTCCTGAGCCACTACGTGCTGACCGCGAGCGAATCGCTGGTGCAGTCGCGCGCCAAGCTGGTGGAGGCCGCGGTGCGCAGCCTGCTCGATGCCGAGGCCTTCTACCGCGCCCAGACCGCCGAGGCGATCGCGCTGGTGGCCGAGCGCACCAAGGCCACGGTCGAGACCACCAAGGCCGGGCTCGAGACCGTCTCGGTCGGCGTGCGGCTCGACGAGCGGCTGCTCGACGACCTGGTGCTCAACGCGCAGTGGGCCGTCGAGGCCGGGCTCGCGACGCCGCCGAAGGAAGACCTGCGCGCGCTCTACCGCAAGCTGATCTACGCCGATGCGCTGAAGGCCGCGGCGCCCGATCGCGTGCGCCTGGGCTGAGGCCATGGGCGCGAACGACACGGCCCCCCGCGCGATCGTCAGCGTGCGCGATGCCTCCAAGCTCTACGCCTCGTCGAACGGCGAGCTGAACTGGGCCATGACCGACGTGAACCTCGACATCGGCGAGGGCGAGTTCGTCTGCGCCATCGGCCCGAGCGGCTGCGGCAAGACCACGCTGCTCAACGCCATCGCGGGTTTCGTCGAGCCCACCACGGGCAGCGTGACGGCCGGCGGCCAGCCCGTGACCGGGCCCGGCGCCGACCGCGGCGTGGTGTTCCAGGAGTACGCGCTGTTCCCCTGGCTCAATGCGCGGCGCAACGTGGAGTTCGGCCTCAAGATGCTGGGCCTGGGCGCCGCCGAGCGCCGCGCGCGCGCCGAGGAACTGCTCGCGCTCATGGGCCTGTCGCATGCGGCGCGGCGCTATCCCTTCGAGCTCTCGGGCGGCATGCGCCAGCGCGTGGCGGTGGCGCGCGCGCTCGCCACGCGTCCGAAGGTGCTGCTGATGGACGAGCCCTTCGCGGCCATCGACGCGCTCACGCGCGCGAGCCTGCAGCGCGAGCTGCTGCGGCTGTGGCGCGAGCTCGGGCTGTCGGTGTTCTTCATCACCCACAACATCGAGGAGGCGGTCTTCCTCGCGCAGCGCGTGGTGGTGATGAGCCCGCACCCGGGACGCATCCGCGAGATCGTCGAGGTCGACCTGCCGTATCCGCGCGAGCGCGCCGACCCGGCCTTCGGCGCGGCCTATGCGCGCATCGCGGCGGCCTTCGCGCAGTCGGAAGAGGTGGCCTCGTGAGCGCGGCGCTCGACGACCTGCGCGCGCGCGCCGAGGCGGCGCCGGCCGAGGCATCGCTGTCGCGGCGCGAAGCGCTCGAGCGCGACTTCTGCCGCGACCAGATCGCGCGACAGCGGCGCGCGCGTCGGCGCCAGCTGTTGCTGGGCGCGGCCGGCATCGCGGCCTTCCTGCTGGCGTGGGAGATCGGGCCGCGCGTCGTGCCCGGCATCAACACCAAGATGTTCCCGCCGCCCTCGCAGGTGGCCGGCGTGCTGCTCGACATGGCCTGGCGCAAGGGCGACATCTGGCCGCACGTGGGCGCGAGCCTGCTGCGCGCGCTCTGGGGCTTCCTGCTCGGCGCCTCGCTCGGCGTGGTGGCCGGCGTGCTGACCGGGCGCAGCACCACCCTGCGCCAGTTCACCGACCCGGTGCTGCACGGCCTGCGCGCCATCCCGGCGATCGCGATCGTGCCGCTGGCCATCGTCTGGTTCGGGCTCGGCGACCTCTCGAAGGTGATGCTGATCGCCTGGGGCGCCTTCTTTCCGGTCTGGGTCAACACCTTCATCGGCGTGCGCGACATCCCCGCCGTCTACCTGCGCTCGGCCGCCGCGCTCGGCGCCAGTCCCTTCGCGGCCATGACGCAGGTCGCGCTGCCGGCCGCGCTGCCCTTCGTGTTCGCGGGGCTGCGCCAGGCCACGGCCGTGTCCTTCGTGGTGCTGGTGGCGGCCGAGCTGGTCGGGGCCGAGCAGGGCCTGGGCTACCTGATCTCGTTCGCGCACCTGGTGTTCCGCGTCGACATCATGTTCGTGGGCCTGCTGTTCCTCGGCGCCATCGGATTTTTGGCCGACCAGCTGTTCGCCTGGCTGCTGCACCGCCTGTTCCCCTGGTATGGCGCCGATGGCCGCCGCTGAGCTGATCCTGGCCAATGGCCAGGTGCTGACGATGGAACCGGGCGCGGCGCCCGGGCAGGCGGTGGCGCTGGCCGGCGGCCGCGTGCTCGCGGTCGGCAGCGAGGCCGAGGTGGCGCGCACGCGCGCGGCCGGCACGCGCGTCATCGACCTCGGCGGCCGCACCGTGCTGCCCGGCCTCGTCGACGCCCATGCGCACATGGAGCGCGAGGGCCTGAAGACCTTGCGGCCCAGCCTCGCGCATGCCACCTGCATCGCCGACCTGCTGGCGGTGGTCGCGGCCGAGGCCGCGCGCACGCCGCCGGGCCGCTGGATCGTGACCATGCCCGTGGGCCGGCCGCCGTTCTACTTCGGCGGCCCGTCCAACCTGGCCGAACGGCGCATGCCGAACCGGCACGAGCTCGACGCGGTGGCGCCCGATCATCCGGTCTACATCCCGGGCCTGTTCGGCAACTGGGGCGTGCCGCCGGGCCACAGCGCGCTCAACAGCCGCGCGCTGGCGCTGCACCGCATCGACGAGCACACCTGCCCCGACTGCGGCGG
Source organism: Variovorax sp. Varisp41 (assembly GCF_047325085.1). Lineage (NCBI taxonomy): Bacteria > Pseudomonadati > Pseudomonadota > Betaproteobacteria > Burkholderiales > Comamonadaceae > Variovorax > Variovorax sp. Varisp41. The sequence continues at coordinate 691,510 of NZ_CP168541.1, read as the reverse complement.
GCTGCAGATCGAACTGGGCGACGACGGCCGGCCCAACGGCGTGATCGTCGAGACCAACAAGCGGCCGCTGGTCGAGTTCTCGGTGCTCACGCAGGTGCCGGCCTTCGGCTTCGACGACCGGCTCGAGGGGCTGCGCCGTTCGCTGCCGCTCTACCACGCCTGCGGCACCACCAGCATCTACGAGGGCCACGGCTCCTCGCCCGAGACCATCGCGGTCTATCGCCGGCTGTGGGAGGAGGGCGGGCTCAGCATGCGCACCCGCCTGTGCGTGAGCCCGACCTGGTCGAACGTGGCCGAGGCGCGGCTCGCGATGCGCGACTGGCTCGCGCATGCGCGCGGGCGCGGCAGCGGCGACCCGATGCTTGCCATCGGCGGCATCTACGTCGGCCTGGGCGGCGACCGCGCCGCGGCCAACGCCGTGCGGCGCGCGCTGCCCAACACCGGCTGGATGGGCTTCGTCGAATGGGCCAACCGCATCGAGGACTTCCGCGACTACGCCTGGCTCGCGGCCGAGCACGACCTGCGCGTGCACAGCGTGGTGGTCGACCGGCTGACCGAGGTGCTCGAGGTGTTCGAGGCCATCGACGCGCGCTTCCCGCTCGCGGGCCGGCGCTGGGTGGTGGAGCACGTGGGCTACGTCACGGCCTCCGACATCGAACGCGTGAAGCGGCTGGGCCTGATGGTCACGAGCATCCCGTTCTACATGCTGTGGAAGAACGGCGCGCCGCGGCTGGCCGACCGCGAGCGGCAGGAGGAATTCCTGCCGCAGCGCGCATTGCTCGAAGCCGGGCTGCCGCTGGCCGCGGGCAGCGACAACATCCCCGTGAGCCTGTTCACCGCGGTGTGGGCCTCGGTGGCGCGCGAGGAGCGCACCACCGGCCGTGCCATCGGCCCGGGCCAGGCGCTGAGCCGGCTGCAGGCGCTCGAGACCGTGACGCGCAACGGCGCCTTCCTGAGCTTCGAGGAGGACCGCAAGGGCACGCTGGCGCCGGGGCGTTATGCCGACCTCGCGGTGCTCGATGCCGATCCGCTCACGGTGCCGCTGGAGGCGCTGGGGCAGGTGCATGCCGAGCTGACGCTGGTCGGTGGTCGCGCGGTGCACGACAGCGGCGGCTGGCTGGACTGAAGGGCCTCAGCCCGGCATCGCCGACTCGTGCCAGTGCCGCAGCAGCGCGCGGCCCACCGCGCTCACGAGCGCGAAGAACAGAAAGCCCAGCAGCGTGGCCGCGATCACCTCGGCGAACAGCAGCGCCGTGTACATGCGCCCCTGCGCGAACACGATCTGCACGCCGAGTCCGCCCTCGGCATTGCCCGAGCCGATGATGAACTCGCCGACGATGGCGCCGATCACCGACAGCCCCGCCGACACGCGCAGGCCCGCGATGATGTGCGGCAGCGCCGCGGGCAGCTGCAGCTTGCGAAAGGCGGTCCAGCGGCTGCGGTTGTGCAGCGCGAACAGCTCGACCAGGTTGCGCGAGGTGGAGCGCAGCCCCAGCAGCGTGTTGTTGACGATCGGGAACAGCGACATGATCAGGCTGATCACGACCACCGAGCCCTCGTTGTAGCCGAACCAGAGCACGATCAGCGGCGCGATCGCCACCACCGGCACGGTCTGCAGCAGCACCACGTAGGGATAGAGGCTGCGCTCGAGCAGCCGCGACTGGCTCAGCAGCGCCGCCAGCGCGATGCCGCCGACGATGGCGATCAGGAAGCCCAGGCTCGCTTCCTTCAGCGTGGTGAAGGCGGCCATCAGCAGCAGGCCGGCGTTCTCGATGGCGGCCGCGCCCACCTCGAGCGGCGAGGGCAGCAGGTAGCCCTTGCCGCGGTAGACGGTGGCGGTCAGCGCGAACCACAGGCCGATGACGAGCACGGCGACCAGCACGACGGGCCAGGCGTCGCGCGTCCAGCGCGCGGCGATCGAAGAGGAGGTTGGGTTCATGACGCTTCCTTCCTCATGCGAATGCCGCGCGCGGCACGGTCTCGCGCCGCAGCGCGGCCGTCACCTCGCCGGCCAGCCGCGCGAACTCCGCGCTCGCGCGCAATTGCGGCGTGCGCGGAAAGGCGAACGGCACCTCGACGACCTCGACCACGCGGCCCGGCCGCGGCGACATCACGACCACGCGCTTCGAGAGGAACACGGCCTCGTGCACGCTGTGCGTCACCAGCACGCCGGTGAAGCCGGCCTGGCGCCACAGCGCCGACAGCTCCTCCTGCAGCAGCTCGCGCGACAGCTCGTCGACGGCGGCCAGCGGCTCGTCGAGCAGCAGCAGGCCGGGGCGCAGCGCGAGCGCGCGCGCCAGCGACAGCCGCATGCGCATGCCGCCCGAGAGCTGGTGCGGATAGAGCTTCTCCATGCCCGCGAGGCCGACCAGCGCGAGCGCCTCGGCGGCGCGGCGCTGCAGCTCGTCGGGCGCGAGGCCTTCGAGCTCCATCAGCAACTGCGCATTGCGCTCGGCCGTGCGCCAGGGCAGCAGCGCCGGCTCCTGGAACACGAAGGCCCTGGCGGCCTCGGCGCCCGGTCCCAGGCGGCAGCGGCCGGTGCTGGGGGCCACCAGGCCGGCCAGGATGCGCAGCAGCGTCGACTTGCCGCAGCCCGAGGGGCCGACCAGCGAGACGAACTCGCCGGCGCGCAGTTCGAGGTCGATCGGGTCGAGCGCCTGCAGGCCGCGGTCGAAGCGCTTGGAGACACCCTCGAGCGCGATCGAAGCGCCGATGCTCATGGCCGGCAGCCGGGCACGAGGCCGCGGTCGTAGGCCTGGCGCTCGTCGAAGCCCGCAGGCAGGAAGGCCACGCTGCGCAACTGGCCGGCCAGCTCCTTCCAGCGCGCGTCGTCCATGCAGCCGACGCGGTTGAGGTCGTGCGAGACCAGCGTCTCGATCATCAGCTTGTTGGCGGCGTCGTAGATCTCGGGCGAGATCTGTTTGTTCATGCCGGTCAAGAGCGGCTTGAGGCCCGAGGGGTCGCGCACGTAGTTGCGCCAGCCCTGCTGTACCGCGGCGATCGCGGCCTTCACCAATGCGGGCCTGGTGCGAATCAGCTCGTCGGTGGTGAACAGCACGCTGTAGGGCCGGTAGCCGAGCGAGGCCAGCGTGATCTGCTGCACCGCGAGGCCGCTCGCGGCCATGCGCGCGGGCAGGAACAGCGAGTAGCCCTGCTGCACCATCTTCGGATCGTCGCGGAACAGGCTCAGGTCGCCCGAGACCGGGATCTCGCGCGTGTTGGCGAGCTTGTAGCGCTTCTTGGTCCACTCCCAGTAGGCATTGCCGATGTTGACCGCGAAGGTACGGCCCTGCAGGTCGGCGATGCCCTTGACGGCCGGGTCGGCGTGATACACCAGCGTGTAGGGCACGTGGTCGAGGTGCGCGAACACGGCGCGCACCGGCGCGCCGCGCAGCCGCGCGAGCAGCACGTCGTCGGCATTGCCGATGCCGAACTCGGCCTGGCCCGAGGCCACCTGCGGCACGGTCTGGATCTTCGGGCCGCCCTGCAGCACGCTGATGCGGATGCCCGCTTCCTTGCCGAGGCCGTCCTGTTGCGCCTGCCAGTAGCCGGCCTGGTCGGGCTGCGCGAACCAGTTCGAGAGGATGCGCACGTTCTGCGGCTCGGGCGCGGCGCTGGCCGCGGGGGCGAAGGGGAGCAGCGCGGCGGCGGCGCACAGCGCGCGGGCGAGGAGGGTGGAGGTTTTCATGGCGCGATCGGTCATCAGGCCCGCAGCCACGGCAGTTGCTCGCGCGTGTAGCGGTAGGTCTTGAACACGCTGTTGAGCCGGCCCGGCCCGGTCTTGCGCGCGGCCTCGTCGGGGTACTCGTCGAACCACGGGATCACGTACTCCCAGACCACCTCGCCCTCGGGCGTGACCTCGAACAGCCGGCCGGTGGCCGACTCGGTGACGTGCGTGTTGCCGTTGGGCAGCCGCTGCGCGTTGCCCATGAAGGCGGTGTAGAAGGCGTTGACCATCTCGTCGGCATAGGACCACGCGACCTCGTGGGTCGCGGGATCGATCTCGAGAACGCGCGAGAAGGCCACGTGCGCGCCATGGCGGAAGTTGCCGTTGTCGAACACCAGGATGCGGCCATTGGGCAGCGCCACCGGCGCATGCTGGTGCGAGACCACGCTCGGCGGAATGTGCAGCCGCACCTGGCCGCTGGCCTTGTCGACGCCGATCACGCCCGAGGTGGTGCGCAGGCTCATGAGCACCAGGCCGTCGGCGTCGACGTCGAGCCCGTTGACCAGCGGCCAGTGGTAGCGGCCGAAGCCCGGGTGGATCGGGAAGTCCTCGGGCGCGAGGTGCTCCCAGCACTTCCATTCCCAGACGATCTCGCCCGCGCGGTTCACTTCACGGATCACGTCGCCGTACATGGTGTCGTCGCCGGCGTGCGCGGTGCCGCCGGGCACGCGGCGTGCGAAGTCGGCGGGCACGGGCGCGCAGGCCGCGTACAGCAGGTTGCCGTTGGGCAGCCACATGGCGTCGTGGTGATGCGACGGGTCCTCGTAGTGCCAGACCAGCTCGCCCTCGGGCGTGAGCTCGCGGAAGTCGCCGCCGTGCCACATCGACCAGGCGGGGTAGCGGTCGAGCGAATCGGCGTGGTTACCGTTGTAGCCGAGGTTGCCGTTGCCGAGGATCACGGCATGGCGGCCCGCGCGCACCGGCAGCTTCCATTGGTGGACCACCTCGCCGTCGATGCCGACGAGGTAGACGTGGCCCCGCGCGGTCTGAGGCGCGATCAGCGTGTAGCCGCCCGCGCTGAGCACGGGATCGTGGGCGATCAGGCCGACGCCGCGGCGGCGCTGCGTGACCTGGTCGACGGTGGAGGCGGGACGGATGCGAGTGTTCAAGACGGGTTCCTCAGTGCGATGGCGCCGAATCTAGGCCGCCCGAGCCGTCAGGAAAATCTGATTGTTTCGAACGGTGCGTCAGGAAAAAACGTACATTGCCCCGATGCGCGCCATCTCCCAGTCCTTCCGCTGCTTCGACGAGGTCGCCCGCCGCGGCTCGATCCGCAAGGCGGCCGAGTCGCTGCACCTCACGGCCGCGGCCGTGCACCAGCAGATCCTCAACCTCGAGGAGCAGGTCGGCGCGCCGCTGTTCGACCGGCTGCCGCGCGGCATGCAGCTCACGACGGCGGGCGAGATCATGATTGCCGCGGTGCGCCGCGGCCAGCGCGACTTCGACAGCGCGCTGAGCCAGGTCGAGGACCTGCGCTCGCTGCGCCGCGGCCACATCAACCTCGCGGTCTCGCACTCCTCGGCCGAGCAGCTGGTGCCCGAGGTGATCGAGGCCGCGATGAAGAGCTACCCCGGCGTGACCTACGGCGTGCGCTCGGGCAGCGGCGAGAACATCCTGCGCTGGGTTGCGACCGGCGAGGCCGACATCGGCTACTGCCTGCGCCGCAAGCCGCCGCCGGGCGTGGAGGAGATCGGCGCCTTCGCGCAGCAGCTCGGGCTGGTCACGCCGCCCGGCCATCCGCTCACGGCGCTGGGCAAGCTGCCGCGGCTGCGCGACTGCCTCGAACATCCGCTGATCCTGATGACGCCCGATACCGAGCTGCGCGCGATGGTCGACCAGATCGACCTGCGCGCGCACCGCCAGACCCGCCCGCTGGTGGAGACCAGCTCGGTCGCGATGGTGCGGCGCCTGGTGGCCGGCGGCACCGGCATCGGCTTCCTGATCGCCGAGAACGTGGTGGAGGACGTGGCGGCCGGCCGCTTGGTGTGGACCGGCCTGGCCGACGCGGGCGCGCGCTCGTTCAGCTGCCTCTACCAGCGCGCGGGCCAGACCACCGCGGTGGCGATGGGCATGTTCCTGCAGTTCCTCGCGCAGGCGATCCAGCAGATCGAGCAGCGCTTCGACCGGCCGGCCGGTGCGTTGGCGCTCGATGCGTTCGCGCAGTAGCGCTCAGCCCTGGGCCGGCTCGCCGAGCACGCCCAGGTAGCTCTTGCCGATCACGTCGTGGCTGGCGATGGAGTTCGGCGGATGGAACGGGCCCGAGCGCACGTCGCGCACCAGGCGTTCGAGCTCGTTGCGCCGCAGCAGCGAGGAGGCGCCGACGACATCGGTCGCGAGGTCGACCACGCGCCGCGCGCCGTCCACCGCATGCTGCTTGGCCGCCAGCAGCTTGGCGGGCCACAGCGGGCCGTGGTCCGCGCCCTCGGCCCAGTCGCGCGCGGTGCGCTCGAGCAGGGCCTCGATGCTGTCGAGCTCGATCGCGGCACGCGCCACCGCGAACTGCGCGGCCGGATGGTGGGCGTAGCTCTTGCCCCCGAGCGCGGCCGAGTGGCGCTTGCGCGCCGATTCGAGCGCGAGGTCGAAGGCCCGGCGCGCGATGCCGAAGTAGACGGCGGCGATCGGCAGGATCGCGGCGCCGAAGATGCCGTCGACGAAGGGATCGCTGGGCGGGCCGGCCGGTAGCACGCGCGACACGTAGGCCGCCTGCGCCACCGCGCCCTCGAGCACCGTGTCGTCGCTGCGCGTGGCGCGCACGCCGAGCGCGTCCCAGGTCGCCTCGGTGCGGTGGCCCGGGTCGGCGCGGCGGATGAAGGCATGCACGATGCGCGGCCGCGCGGGATCGGAGTCGTCGAGGCCGTGCACGCCGAGCCAGTCCCAGACCGGCGCCAGCGAGGTGAACACCTTGCGGCCGTCGAAGCGGTAGTCGCCGCCGGGCAGCGGCTGCGCCTTCACCGTCGAGCCGGCCAGGCCCAGGTCGTTGTTGGGTTCGCCGTGGCCGGCCGCGAAGATCCTGCCGTCGACGATCTCGCGCAGGATCCAGTCGGTGGAATGGTCGCCGCGCGCATGCAGGTAGGCGGCCGTGCCGCTCCAGTACAGGTGCATGTTGATGGCCAGGGCCGTGGCCGGCGCGAAGTAGGCCAGCCGCGACTGCTCGCGCAGCACCGCGGGCAGGTCGAGCCCGAGGCCGCCGAGCGCCTTGGGCACCCAGAGCTTCAGGTAGTTGGCGCGCCGCAGGTCCTCGAGGTCCTCGTCGAAGAAGCGGCCCTCGCGGTCGTAGCCGGCCGCGCGCGCGCCGATGCGTTCGAGAACGGATTCGGCGAGGACGGGCGGCTCGTCGTTGCGGCCGGCACGCGGGGCCGGGTGGGCGGTGGCAAGGCTCATGGCGATCTCCTGGAGGACAACGGCGATGGCCCGAAAGTACCCGCGGGTAGAACGGGGCGGAAGGAAGCGATTCGTCTATCCATATCCGCCGGCCGCGTTCAGCTCCTGCCGACGCGGTAGAAGGTCGGCGGCGGCGTGCCATTGACCGCGAAGGCGCCGACCTGGCGCTCGCGGTAGACGCGCGGGTTGTGCGAGGAGATGGTGCGCGCGTTGCGCCAGTAGCGGTCCAGCCCGTGGGTGCGCAGCGTGGCCGAGGCGCCGAGCGCGTCGAACAGCTCGGTGCTCGCGTCGAGCACCAGCCGCGTGACGACCGAGACCGCCTGGTCGACCTCCACGTGCGAGGCGGCCGCGGCAGCGGCGCGCGCCTCGTCGGGCAGCGAAGCATCGAGGTGCGCATCGTGCGCGCGCTGCAGCGCGCCGGCCGCCTGCAGCATGATCGCGCTCGCGCCATAGGCCGCGCTGCGGCCGCGGCCCACCACCTGCAGGATCTGCGGATCGTCGGACACGCGCGCGGCATTGCCGTGGCTGTAGCTGCGGTCGCGCTCGCGCACGCGCTGCGCGAGGTCGTCGCTCGAGGCGCGCGCGATGCCGGCCAGCGAAGCCAGGTGCACGGTCTGGAAGTAGGGCGAGGCGTAGGGAAAGCGCTGCTTGCTCGGGTTGACCCACAGCGGATCGATCGCCACGTCCTCGAAGGTGGCGGTGCCGCTCGCGGTGAGCGCCTGGCCGAAGCCGTCCCAGTCGTCGAGCACCTGCACGCCCGCGGCCTGGCGCGGCACCGAGATCATCGTGGGCTGGCCTTCGTCGTCGTCGGCCACGGCGTTGATCCAGTCGGCGAACAGCGAACCGGTGGTGTAGAACTTGCGCCCGTCGAGCCGCAGCCCGCGCGGCGTGGCGCGCAGCCGGGTCGAGAAGGCGCCGACCTTGGCGTCGCCGGTCTCCGAGAAGCCCGAGCCCACGAGCTCGCCCGCGGCGAGCCGCTCGAGCCAATGCGTGCGCCACGGCGACTCGGGCGCGAGCAGCACGTCCTCGGTGAAGCCGAAGTGCGCGCGCAGGGCGTTGACCACGTTGGTGTCGGCCGCGCCGAGCTCGGTCAGCAGCGCTAACAGTTCGACCAGGCTGGCGTCGGCGCCGCCGCGTTCGACCGGCAGGCGCAGCCGCGCGACGCCGGCTTCGCGCAGCCAGCCGATCTCCTCGTGCGGCAGCTGGTGCGCGAGGTCGCGCGCCACCGCGCCCTCGCGGATGCGCGCGAACACGGCGCGGAACGGCCGCGCGAGTTCGTCGTAGCGCGCGCTGGGCGGTGCGCCCCAGGGATGATCGATGGCGGAGGTGGGGAGCGTCATGCGGGGGAAGAGAGAAGAGGGGGAGGGAGAGGGCCGGCGCGATTCTGGGACGCGCATCGGCCGCGCGGAACGAACGATTGCGCACATCCATATGCGGCCCATATGCGGCTTCTCCCATGGCCGCCGCGCATGCCTGCCATGCGCGCGGCGCACCCCGTGCGGCGCATAGACGAAGTTCGCAGAAGCACATGCGAAAGTCGAGGTTCACGCGCCGCGCACGGCGCGCAGAATGGCCGCAGCCCTAGTCTGCACACGCGCAGCCCGCCGGCCGCGCCATCCATCCCATGCCCCAAACCCCCCTCAAGATCGTCGCCCTGTCCGGCGGCCTGCAACGCCCCTCGCGCACCCTGGTGCTGGTCGAGGAGCTGATCGAAGGCATCGCCCAGGCGATCCCGGTCGAGAGCCGCGTGATCGAGATCGGCAACCTGGTGCCGCAGTTCGGCGCCGTGCTCTACCGCCCGCAATTGCCGGCCGCGGTCGAGGAAGCCCTCGTGGCCCTCGAGTCGGCCGACCTGGTGATCGCCGCCAGCCCCGTGTTCCGCGGCGCCTACAGCGGCCTGTTCAAGCACTTCCTCGACTTCGTGCACCACGATGCGCTGATCGACAAGCCGGTGTTGCTGGCCGCGACCGGCGGCAGCGAGCGACATGCGCTGGTGATCGACCACCAGCTGCGGCCGCTGTTCAGCTTCTTCCAGTCGCACACGCTGCCGATCGGTGTCTACGCCACCGACCGCGATTTCGAGAACTACCAGGTGCGCAGCGAGCTGCTGCGCGCGCGCATCGCGCTGGCGGTCTCGCGTGCGCTGCCGGTGCTGCGGCAGCTGCAGCCGCAGGCCGAGCGCGCCGCCGCGCCGCGACCGCAATTGCACGCGGTGGCCTGAAGCCGGGCCGCGCCCGCTCGGGGGTCAATGCACCTTCGGAAAACCGTGGCGCTCGGCCAGCAGCGCGAGGATGCGGCGCGTGTCGGTCACGAAGCGCAGGGCGCCGAGCGACTGCGCGTCGGCCGGTGCCGGCGACTCGTCGCCGAACACCAGCACCGGCAGGCTCTGGTGCGCCTCATCGAGCACCGCCACCACGGCCGCGCGCGGGCGCGGGAACGGCAGCCGGTGCACCTCGATGCGCGCGGCCTGTTCGGGCGCCGAGGCCAGCAGCCCCTCGATGGGCAGGCCATCGGGGCAGACGAAGGCATCGCCCGGGTGCTTGTCGTCGGTGAAGCCTGCCTCGAGCAGGAAGAGTCGGTCGCGGCTCATGCGAGAAATCCTTTGGAAGTCGGTGAAATGAAGAACCCAACGATGGAGCGAAGCCGCTCGCGGGCGAACGAAGAAAAGCACATGTGCATATCCGCATCGCGCGCTTGCGTTCCGGTGGTGGGGGCACGGCGATGAGCGAACCCACCGAATTCCTCTGGTACGTCCCCAACCAGGTCGTGGCCGGCCATCGCGGCGATGCCGCCGTCGAGGGCCACAACAGCCTCGATACGCTGACCCGGCATGCGCTGGCGCTCGAGGCGCATGGCTGGAAGGGCGCGCTGATCGGCGCCGGCTGGGGCCGGCCCGACACCTTCACGGTGGCGACCGCGCTGGCCGCGCGCAGCACCAGTTTCGAGCCGTTGATCGCGATCCGCCCGGGCTACTGGCGGCCCGCGCAGTTCGCATCGGCCGCGGCCACGCTCGACCACCTGAGCGGCGGCCGCGTGCGCATCAACATCGTCTCGGGCAAGGACCAGCTCGCGGCCTATGGCGACAGCGAGGGCGACCCCGCGCAGCGCTATGCGCGCACGCGCGAGTTCATCCACCTGGTGCGCCGGCTCTGGACCGAGGAGGGCGTGACGTACCGTGGCGAGCACTTCGGCGTGGAGAACGCCACCGTGCAGCCGCGCATCGAGGTGCGCGGCACGCGGCGCCATCCGACGATCTATTTCGGTGGCGCCTCCGAAGCGGCCGAGCGGGTGTCGGCGACCGAGGCCGACGTGCAGCTGTTCTGGGGCGAGCCGCGCGACGGCATCGAGGAACGCATCGAGCGGTTGAAGGCGCTGAGCCGCGGCCTCGACCGCGATCTGCCGCCGCTGCGCTTCGGCCTGCGGGTCACGACGCTGGTGCGCGACACCACCGAGGAAGCCTGGGCCGATGCCGAGGCGAAGGTGGCGCAGATGGCGCGCGGCGCGGCGCCCGGCGAGCCCGACCGCGCGCAGGCCGTGGGCCAGCGCCGGCTGCTGCGGCTGCACGAGCGCGGCGAGGTGCTCGACGACAACCTCTACACCACGCCCGGCAAGTACGGCGGCGGCGGTGCCGCCACCACCTGGCTGGTGGGCTCGGCGCAGGACGTCGCGCGCTCGCTGCGCAAGTACCAGGCGCTGGGCATCACGCATTTCGTGCTGTCCGACACGCCCTACCTCCACGAGATCCGCCGGCAGGGCGAGCAGCTGCTGCCACTGCTGCGCGATGCCGCGGCATAACCCTTCCTCATCGCGATGACCTCTACTTTTTCCAGCGGGCCCGGCCCTCGCTTCGGCATCTGGGCGCTGGTGCACGGCAGCCGCGCCGCGCTGCAGGATCCCGACGAACCCTATGACGCCTCCTGGCGGCGCAACCGCGCGCTGGTGCTCGAGGCCGAGCGGCTCGGTTTCGATTCGGTGCTGGTGGCGCAACACACGGTCAATCCGCACGATGGCGAGAGCGCCCAGCTCGAGGCCTGGACGGCGGCCGCGGCGCTGGCCGCGCTCACTTCGCGCATCGAGATCATCGCGGCCATCAAGCCCTACCTCTATCACCCGGCGGTGCTCGCGAAGATGGCGCTGGGCATCGAGGAGATCAGCGGCGGGCGCTTCGCGATCAACCTCGTCAATGCCTGGAACCGGCCCGAGCTCGAGCGCGCCGGCATTCCCTTCGCCGAGCACGATGCGCGCTATGCCTATGGCCGCGAATGGATCGAGGTGGTGGAGTCGCTGCTGCGCGGCGAGCGCACGCGCTTCGCGGGCGAGCACTTCAAGCTCGACGACTACCGGCTGAGCCCGGCGGGCCTGCACCGTGCGCGGCCGTGCATCTACGTGGGCGGCGAATCGGAGCCGGCGCGCGCGCTGGTGGCCGATCGCGGCGACACCTGGTTCATCAACGGCCAGCCGCTGGCCGACGTGCAGGCGCTGATCGCCGACCTGCGGCGCCGCGAGCGGCCGGCCGGCTGGGCGCCGCTGCAGTTCGGGCTCTCGGCCTTCGTGGTCGCGCGCGAGACCGACGAGGAGGCACGCACCGAGCATGCGCGGCTGCTCGCGCTCGCGGCGCTCGACGCGCCGCTGCGCGCGGCCAACAAACCCAACATCGATCCCAAGGCCGTGATGTTCCAGACCGCGCAGAAGTCGCCGCGCGTGGGCTCGAACGGCGGCACCGCGGCCGAGCTCGTGGGCAGCTACGACAGCGTGGCGCGCCGCATCGAGGCCTTCCACGCGGCCGGCATCGAGCTGTTCATGCTGCAGTTCCAGCCCTTCGAAGCGGAAATGCGCCGCTTCGCCGATCATGTGCTGCCGCGCGTGGCCGGCGCGGCTGCGCGATCGCTCGCGGCACGCGCGGATGCCGCCCTGGCCTGAGAGCGTCCATTTCGAGAAAGAGCAGCGTCCCATGTCCATCGCATCCCTTGTCGCCATGCCCGGCCGTCACTCGGATCGGCGCCGCGCGCTGCTGCTGGGCCTGGCCTCGGCCGCCGTCGCGCCCGTTGCCATGGGCGCGACCGATCCCGCGCTCGCCGCGCTGCAGTCGGCGATCGACGGTCCGCAGCGCAGCGCGGCCAACCGCGCGCGCGACGGTGCGCGGCATCCGCTCGAGACGCTGTCCTTCTTCGGCCTGCGGCCCGAGTGGTCGGTGGTCGAGATCGCACCGGGCGGCGGCTGGTACACCGAGATCCTCGCGCCCTTTCTGAAAGCCCGAGGCCGCCTCTACGCGGCCCATGCGCCGGCCGACGGCACGCCCGAGCAGCAACGCGCCCGCACGGCCTTCGCGAAGAAACTCGCGGACGATCCCGCCAACTACGGCCGCGTGGTGCTCGGCACTTTGCCCACCGACCGCTTCACCGACATCCATCCACCGGGTGGCGCCGACGCGGTGCTGACCTTCCGCAACATCCACAACTGGATCGCCGACGGCCATTTCGACGAGACCTTGCGCGCCTTCTTCGACGTGCTCAAGCCCGGCGGCGTGCTCGGGGTGGAGGAGCATCGCGCGCTGCCTGGCACCTCGCTCGCGCGGACCATCGACAGCGGCTACGTGGCGCAGGACTTCGTGATCGCGCGCGCCCGCGCGGCCGGCTTCGTGTTCGACGGCGAGAGCGAGATCAACGCCAACCCGCGCGACACGCGCGACCATGCGAACGGCGTCTGGGCGCTGCCGCCGACGCTGCGCGGCGGCGAGGTGGAACGCGCGAAGTACCTCGCCATCGGCGAATCGGACCGCATGACGCTGCGTTTCGTGAAGCCGCGGCGCCTCCGGGTACGGGACATCGTCCGGCGGGCGCCTGGGGGGCTCTGACGAACACGCCTCGGCCCCGAGCGGCCGGGGCACTCCCAAATGTGATCGGCCGTAAGCGCGGCCCCGGCGGGGTGCCGCCACCTCCAACAGCATATGGTCGCAAGGCCCGTGGTCTTCGCAGAATCCAGGCTTCTTTGGGACAACCGTCGAGGAGCCGTCAGTGAACGCCACCGTGAAGAGTCATGTCATCCAGATCCTGAAATACGACAGGGCGATCGCGAAGCACAACTTCGCGATCAACAACCTGAGGGTCTGGCCGAGCGCCTACCGTGACGTCGCGCGCGCCGTCGAAACCGGAAAGATCCGGATCGGCACGAACGTCGGGAAGGGCAATGCCGCGGAGTACGACGCCAGATTCGGTGTCATGGACGTGGCGGAAACACTGAACCTGCTCGACGAGCGCGACCGCGCGCTGGTGATCCACGAGGCGACGCATGCGCACCTCGACATGCTGACGCTGGGCAAGCATTCGGGGTACGAGAACGAGGCCATGGGCTATATCGCCGAGGCCCTGTACATCCTGGCGGTCAATGGCCGCGACGTCGGCACGCAGTCGTTCCGGCAGATCGCCAAGGGGATCGCGGCCCAGGTCTTCAAGGGACAGTACGGCATTGCCCAGAAGGACGTCGAGATGCTGACCGCCGACATCGCGAAACAGCGCTTCTATGCCTCGCGGCCGTTCTATGTGAGCGATGGTCTGTGAGCAGGTAGCGGCGAGCGCGGCTCGCTGCCGCCCCGTGCGGTGAGTCGAGGCTGCGCGTTGCCTCTCTTCCCATCCACTCAACCGCGCAGCGCCGTCACCTCGATCTCGATCTTCATGCGCGGATCGGCCAGTCCCGCCGAGATCATCATCGCCGCGGGGCGCACCTCGCCGAAGTACTTGCGCAGCACCGGCCAGCAGGCCTCGAACTCGGCGCCGTTCGGCAGCACGTAGGTCACGCGCACCACGTCGCGCAGGCTGGCGCCGGCTTCCTGCAGCGCCGCCTCGATGTTCTTCAGGCATTGCTCGGTCTGCTCGACCACGTCGTCCGAGATGGTCATGGTGCGGTAGTCGAAGCCCGTGGTGCCCGAGACGAACACCCAGTCGCCCGCGACGACGGCGCGCGAGTAGCCGATCTGCTGTTCGAAGGTGGAGCCGGAGCTGATGAGCTTTCTGGTCATGGGTGCGATCCTTTGCAAATTCGGTGGGTCATGCGTTGACGTCATGTCGGAAAACGCCTCGGCATGCGGCCGGCGCGCAAGCTTTGTCCGGCGTCGGGCGGGCCAACGGCATGCTTTCCGCAGGTCCTCCACGTCGGCGTCCGACAAATCCGGCAGGCCCCAAACTGTAAATTCCTGTGTCAGCGAACCGGATTCTTCGGTTATTTTCCCTGCCGACCTGGCGGGGCCCGGTCGCGACAACGAGGAGCAAACGCGTGAGGCATTGGTGGCTGGCGGCGGGTCTTTCAGTGGCGGGCAGCCTGGCATGGGCGCAGCCCGCATGGTTCACCGTGGTCGGCGATCCGCTCGACAAGGCGGCCGACACGGTGCAGGTCGATCCCAACCGCATCGCGGCACCGCCGCCCGCGGAAGGCGAAGCCGCGCCCGAGAAGCCGCTGATCGAGATGAACGTGCGCGTGAACCGCTCGGGCCCGCGCTTCAACTGGGACCGCATCCCCTATCGCTCGTACGAATCGCGCGTGGTCTTCGACTGCCAGGCGAAAAGCGCGACCTACGTGCAGGCGCGCTTCTATGCCGAGCCGCTGTGGCGCGGCGAGCCGCACCATGTGGCCGACTACAGCGCCTCGCCCAAGCCGATGCGTTTTCTCGACATGACGCCGAATCCGACGGCGCGGATCGTGCGGGCGGCTTGCCGGATGCGGGCGAGCTGAGTCGGCTGGCCGTCGGTTCGTTGGCAGCATGTAAGTTGTTGATGTAATTGAGGTTTTTGAATAATTTTCGGGCGGGGTGATAAAATGCGGGGGCCATCGACACACCCATGAAACTCCAGGATCGCACGCACACGCCTTCGCGCGCGCACAAGGGGCACATGCTCCCCCGCGGTCTGGTGCTGCCTGTCAGCGGTGTCGAGGCCTTCGTCCGGAATCTCGCGCACGAGCTCGGTGTGCGCTACACCCGCACACCGGCCGATCAATGGGCGGACACGGTCACGCGGCTGGCGGGCGACGAGGTCCGCTCCGGCGATGTGCAGGACCTGCTCATTGCATTGAAGCGGGCGGGCAAGCTCTCCACCCAGGACATGGCCACCTTGCTGGTCAATCACCTGCGCGAACAGAAGCAGCGTGTTCGATCCGTTTAAGGACTTCGACGAGCGGGGCTACCTCCGCAATCTCTACACGGAGAAAGACCCGCAGATCGTCCAGGAACTCGAGCACCAGCTGTTTCGAGCGGGGCTCGATGAAGCGTTGGCATTCCTCGCGACGCGGCGGACCGTGGCCTACGCGGAGTTCCTGGAAGTTCACAGGATCCTGTTCTCGGCCTTCTATCCCTGGGCGGGACAGGACCGGGCGGCCACGGCGCCCGATTCGGCCGTCTCCAAGGCCGGCACGTGGTTCAGTCATCCGCGCGATGCGCGTCGCGCGGTGGAGGCCGGACTGCGCATGGCCGCCAACCCGCGGCAATTGCGGCAGCGGCCCGGAGAGGTCATGGGGCTGTTCGCCTATGGGCATCCGTTTCTGGACGGCAACGGGCGGACGATGCTCGTGATCCATAGCGAGCTGTGCCATCGCGCCGGTTTCTGCATCGAGTGGCACCGGACACGGAAGGCCGACTACCTTGCGGCACTGAGCGCGGAGATCGCGTCGCCGGGCAAGGGGATCCTCGATGCGTATCTGCTGGCGTTCGTGGGCGTGCCGCAGGAGCGGCACCTGTGGGGCGGCGCGATCGGTGGGCTGCCGGGTCTGAGCGGCCGAGGCATCGAGGACACCGTCGAGGGCGAATACACCGATGAGCAGGTGTCGCAGAAGTACCGCGAGTTCGAGCAGCAACGGGACTACCGCATCGACCCCGACGTATGAAGCAGTCCCCATTCCGTCGTCGGCCCGTGCCATGACCCCCAATGCACGCAGCCGCCAACGGGTTCCCCGGCGGCGGCTGCATTGCCCCTCGAGGGGGCGTTCAATCAGCGAACGAAACGTCGAGTCGCTTACTTTGCCGTAGGCATCACGAACTCCGCCCCCTTCGGCGTGCTCTCGGGCCAGCGCTGCATGATCGACTTCTGCTTGGTGTAGAAGCGCACGCCTTCCTCGCCATAGGCGTGCATGTCGCCGAACAGCGAGCGCTTCCAGCCGCCGAAGCCGTGCCAGGCCATCGGCACCGGGATCGGCACGTTGATGCCGACCATGCCGACCTGGATGCGGCGGCCGAATTCGCGTGCCACGTTGCCGTCGCGGGTGAAGCAGCTCACGCCGTTGCCGAATTCGTGGTCATTGACGAGGTCGACGGCGTCCTTGAAGTTGGCGACGCGCACGCACGACAGCACCGGGCCGAAGATCTCTTCCTTGTAGATGCGCATCTCGGGCGTGACGTGGTCGAACAGGGTGCCGCCCATCCAGAAGCCGTCGTCGCAGCCCTTGCCGGCCTTGGCGCCGTCGAACTGGCGGCCATCGACCAGCAGCTTCGCGCCTTCCTTCTCGCCCTGGGCGATGTAGCCGGTGATGCGCTCGTGCGCGGCACGCGTGACGATCGGGCCCATCTCGGCCTCGAGGTTCTCGCCGTCGAGCACCTTCAGCGTCTTGGTGCGCTCGATCAGCTTGGGCATGATCTTCTCGGCCGCGTCACCCACCAGCACCGCCACGCTGATCGCCATGCAGCGTTCGCCGGCCGAGCCGTAGCCCGCGCCGATCAGCGCGTCGACGGCCTGGTCGATGTCGGCGTCGGGCATCACCACCATGTGGTTCTTGGCGCCGCCCAGGGCCTGCACGCGCTTGCCGTGGCGCGCGCCGGTCTCGTAGATGTAGTTGGCGATCGGGGTCGAGCCCACGAAGCTGACGGCCTTGACGTCGGGATGCTCGAGCAGCGCGTCGACCGCGGCCTTGTCGCCCTGCACCACGTTGAACACGCCGTCGGGCAGGCCGGCCTGCTTGAGCAGCTCGGCGATGCGCAGCGAGGGGCTCGGGTCGGTCGGGCTGGGCTTGAGGATGAAGGTGTTGCCCGCGGCGATCGCCACCGGGAACATCCACATCGGCACCATCACCGGGAAGTTGAAGGGCGTGATGCCCGCGACCACGCCCAGCGGCTGGCGCAGGGTCCAGTTGTCGATGCCGGTCGAGACCTGGTCGGTGAAGTCGCCCTTGAGCAGCTGCGGAATGCCGCAGGCGAACTCGACGATGTCGATGCCGCGGCTGACTTCGCCCTGCGCGTCGGTGAACACCTTGCCGTGCTCGGCGGTGATCAGGTGGGCCAGCTCGTCCTTGTGCTGGTTGAGCAGCTCGAGGAACTTGAACATCACGCGCGCGCGGCGCAGCGGCGGGGTGTCGGCCCAGGCCGGGAAGGCGGCCTGCGCGGCGGCCACGGCGGCGGCGACCTGGCTGGCATCGGCCAGGCCGGCGCGGCCGGTGACGGCGCCGGTGGCCGGGTTGGTCACGTCCTGCGTGCGGCCCGAGGTGTTGGCGACGGCCTTGCCGGCGATGTAGTGATCGATGGACTGGATGGGCATGGTGCGTGTCTCTGGTGTGAAAGGAGGCGGGAATGCGGGGGATCGAGGGCAGTTTAGGCAGCGAGGCCGCCGCCGCCTAGACGCGAAGCTTGAACTTATTGTTTGCGATAGTGAACAATGGATCCATGAAGACCCAAAATATCGAGTCGCTCTGGACCCACCTGCACTGGCTCACGGTGCTGGCGCAGCAGGGCAGCTTCACGGCGGCGGCGCTGCGGCTCAACGTGAGCAAGGCGGCCATGAGCCAGCGCATCGCCGAGCTCGAGCGCGCGGCCGGCGCCTCGCTGGTGCAGCGCACCACGCGCAGCGTGCGGCTCACCGAGGCCGGCCAGCGGCTGGTGGAGGACATGCGCGGGCCCTTCGAGCAGATTGCCCACAGCTTCGAGGGCGTGCGCGACCTGGCCGGCGTGCCGCGCGGGCTGGTGCGCGTCACCGCGCCGGTGGCGCTGGCGCGCCAGCAACTGGTGCCGCGGCTCGCGGCCTTCCTGCGCGCGCAGCCCGAGGTGCGCATCGAGCTCGACATGTCCGATCGCCTGAGCTCGCTCGCGATGGAGGGTTTCGACCTCGCGATCCGCCACACGGCGGCGCCGCCCGACACCCACGTCGCCTGGACCCTGTGCGACACCCGCTCGGTGCTGGTCGCGAGCCGCGCCTACCTGCGTCGCCGCGGCACGCCGCGCGAGCCGCAGGCGCTGGCCGAGCACGACTGCCTGCACTACCCGCGCGCGCAGGAAACGCCGACCTGGCATTTCGAGGCGCGCGCCGCGGCCTCGAAGGCGGCGGTGCAGCGCATCACGGTGCCGGTGTCGGGGCCGCTGGTGGCCAACAACAGCGAGGCGCTGCGCGACGCGGCCGTGAGCGGCCTGGGCATCGCGCTGGTGCCCGACTTCAGCGCGCAGTCGGCGCTGCAGTCGGGCAAGCTGCAGGAGGTGCTGCCGCAATGGCGCTCGGTCGGTGCCTTCGGTGAGAAGCTCTACGCGATCCGCCCCTATGCCACCCATGTGCCGCGCGCGGTGGCCGTGTTCGTGGCCTGGCTGCGCGAGACCCTGGCCGAGGGCTTCGACGCGTGAGCGAAGCACCGACAATGCAACGCCACGGCGCGAGAACGCCGCACCCTCCCATCCTTTCATGACACGTTTTCTTCATACGGCCGACTGGCAGATCGGCCGCCAGTTCGCGAGCTTCGACCCCGAGCACGCGCCGATCCTGGCCGAGGCGCGCATCGCCGTGGTCGAGCGCCTCGCCGCGCTCGCGCTCGAGCACCGGGTCGACGCGGTGCTGGTCGCGGGCGACGTGTTCGATGCCCAGACCGTCTCCGAGCGCACGCTGCGCCGGCTGTTCAATGCACTGGCCGCCTATTCCGGCCCCTGGCTGCTGATTCCCGGCAACCACGACGCCGCGCTGGCCGAGAGCGTGTGGACCCGCGCGCAGCGCCTGGGCGCGGTGCCGTCCCACGTGCATCTGCTGCTCGCGCCCGAGCCGCGCCTGTTCGAGGCCCAGGGCTTCGCGGTGCTGCCCGCGCCGCTCGCGCAGCGTCACACCTACAACGACCTCACGGCCTGGTTCGACGAGGCCGACACGCCCGCGGGCTTGCTGCGCATCGGCCTCGCGCATGGCAGCGTGCAGGGCTTGCTGTCGGAGGACATCGACTCGGCCAACCCGATCGCGCCCGAGCGCGCGGCGAGCGCACGGCTCGACTACCTCGCGCTCGGCGACTGGCACGGCTGCAAGCGCATCGACGCGCGCACCTGGTACGCGGGAACGCCCGAGCCCGACCGTTTCAAGGACAACGGCTCGGGCCAGGCGCTGCTGGTCGAGATCGACGCGCCCGGTGCCGAGCCGCGCGTCACGCAGCTCCAGGTCGGCCGCTTCCGCTGGCAGGCCATCGCCGGCGTGCTGCAGGTCGCGACCGACGTCGATGCGCTCGAAGCGCAGCTCGAGGGGCTCGATGCGCACGACGTGGTCGACCTGCGCGTGCAGGGCCGCATCGACCTCGCGGGGCTGCAGCGGCTGCAGGCCACGATCGGCCGCGCGGAGGCGCGTGCACGCCATCTGCAGGCAGACCTGTCGGCGCTGCGGCTCGAGCCCACCGACGAGGACATCGCCGGCCTGCGCGCCGATGGCTACCTCGGCGAGGTGATGCAGGAACTGCGCGAGGCCCAGGCCGGCGCCGACCCGGCGCAGGCGCGCATCGCGCAGGACGCACTCGCGCTGCTCGCGGCCGAACTCGCGCGCGGCGCGGCGGAGGGGGCCCGGCCATGAAGCTGCAGATCACCCGCTTGCGTGTCGAACAGCTGCGGCGCTTTCGCGCGCCCTTCGAGCTCGATGGCTTCGAGCCCGGGCTCAACATCGTCGCGGCCGCCAACGAGGCCGGCAAGAGCACGCTGGTGCGCGCCATTCGCGCGGCCTTCTTCGAACGCCACCGTTCCACCCAGGTCGAGGACCTGCGCCCCTGGGGCGAGGGCACGGGCGCCGCGCCGCAGGTCGAGCTCGACTTCCTGCTCGACGGCCAGCCGCACCGGCTCATGAAGAGCTTCCTCGCGAAGAAGCGCTGCGTGCTCGATGCCGGCGCGCGCAGCCTCGAGGGCACCGAGGCCGAGGACCACCTGGCGCAGCTGTTCGGCTTCTCGTTCGCGGCCAAGGGCGCGAGCCGGCCCGAGAACTGGGGCATTCCGGGGTTGCTGTGGGTGGAGCAGGGACGCGGCCAGGAGCTCGACGTGAGCCATGCGCGCGACCACCTGCACGATGCGCTGCGCGACCCGGCCGGCGATGCCGCGGCGCCGCTGGCCGCGAGCGGCGGCGATGCGCTGCTCGACAGCCTGCGCGCGCAGCGCGACGAGCTGCTGACCTCGACCGGCAAGCCGCGCGCCGCCTATGCCGAGGTCATCGAGCAGGCCGCCGCGCTGCAGGCGCAGCGTGCCGCGCTCGATGCGCAGATCACCACCTACCGCGAGCAGGTCGACCAGCTCGCGCTGATGCGCCAGCAGCACCAGGCCGACGAGACGGCCCGGCCCTGGGATGCGCTGCGCGAGGAACTGCAGGCCGCGCAGACGCGCAACGAGGCGCTGCAGGCCGGCCAGGCGCAATTGCTTGGCGACCGCGCGCGGCTGCGGCAGTTGCAGGAAACGCGCGACCTGCTCGCCAAGGCGCTCGAGGGCCTGGCGCAGCAGCAGGCGACGGCGCAGGCGCGCGAGCGGGCCGCCGACGAGGCCGAGCGCCAGTTGCGCGAGAGCGACGAGGCCGTGGCCCAGGCGCGCACGCAGGCCGATGCGGCGCAACGGCGCGTCGATGCCGCGCGCGAGGCCTGGCGCGCGGCGAGCCAGGAAGCGCAGCGGCGCGGCCTGCAGCAGCAACTGCAGCAGGCCCAGGCCGAGGTCGTGCGCCATGCCGAGAACCTCGCGCGTGCCGAGGAAGCGCAGGAGCGGCTCGCGGCCCTGCGCGCCACGGCCGGCTCCACACCGGCGATCCAGCCGGCCGAGCTCGATCGGCTGCTCAAGCTCGAGCGCGCCGAGCGCGATGCCGACCTGCGCCGCCAGGCTGTCGCCACGCGATTGCAGTTCATGCTGCCCGAAGGCCAGGCGCTGCGCCTGCAGGCGCGCGGCGAAAGCCACGAGCTGCGCGCCGAGGGCGAACGGCTCGTCGACGCGCCCGCCACGCTGCACCTGCCCGGCGGGGGACAACTGATCATCACGCCCGGCGGCAACGACCTCGCGGGCCTGGCGCGCCAGCATGCCGATGCGCGCGAGGCGCTGCAGGCGGCGCTGCGCTCGCTCGGCGTCGACGAGGTCGCGCAGGCCCAGGCGCGGCAGCGCGCCGCGGCCGACCTCGAGGCCCAGACCCGGCTCGCGCAGCAGGCGCTGGCGATCGTCGCGCCGCGCGGCATCGACACGCTGCGCGGCGAGCATGCCCAGGCGCAGGCCCGCCATGCGGGCGCGCAGGCCGCGCTCGAACGGCTGCCCGCACCGCCCGCGGGCGAGTTGCCCTCGATGGAAGAGGCCGAGGCCGCGCAAGAAGCCGCCGTGGCGGCCGAGCAGGCGCTGCGCAAGACCCTGGGCGAGGCGCAGCGCCGCCAGTCGGCCGCGCAGGGCGCGAGCGAGGCGGCTCGGCGCGAACTGGCCGCGGCCCAGGCCACGCTGGCCGACCCGGGCCGCCAGCAGCGCCAGGCGCAGGCGAACCAGCAACTGCTGGCCGCGAGCGCCGAGGCCGATGCCCTGGCCGCGCGCATCGATCTCACCGAGACCGAATTGCAGGCCGCGCGACCCGACATCGTGCTGCAGGACATCGAGCGGCTGCGGCGCAGCATCGAGCAACTGATGCGCGGCCACCAGCAACGGCGCGAACAGCTGCTGGTGCTCGAGAGCGCCTTGCAGCAGTCCGGTGCCCAGGGCCTCGAGGAACAGCGCGAGGCGCTGGCCGGCCAGCTCGCGCAGGCGCAGCGCCGGCAGGCCGACCTGCAGCGCCGTGCCGAGGCGCTGTCGCTGCTGTGCCGCAAGTTGGAGCAGAAGCGGCAGGCCACGCTGACCCGGCTGCAGGCACCGCTGCAGGCGCGCATGCAGCACTACCTGCCGTTGCTGATGCCCGGCGCCACGGTCGAGATGGATGCGGGACTCGCGCCCGCCACGCTCACGCGCGCGCGCCTGGGCGGCGCGGTGGAGAGCGGTCAGTTGCAGGAGTTGAGCTTCGGCGCGCGCGAGCAGCTGCGGCTCATCAGCCGCTTCGCCTATGCCGACCTGTTGCAGGAGGCGGGCCGTCCGACCCTGCTGATCCTCGACGACGCGCTGGTGCACAGCGATGCGCCGCGCCTGGCGCAGATGAAGCGCGTGCTGTTCGATGCGGCGCAGCGGCACCAGGTGCTGCTGTTCACCTGCCATCCGGAGGATTGGCGCGACATGGGGGTGGCGCTGCGGCCGCTGGCCTGAGCGGGCTTGGCCCGGCTGGCCTTACTTCGCCAGCCCGACCGGCATGCTCGCCAGGGAGATCTCTTCGGGTTGCGTCTGCACCGACACGGCCGACACGGGTGCCTGCGCCACGGCCGCCCGCTCTCGCTGGACCGCGAGGTAGAGGCAGCCCATCGTCACGACCACCACCACCAGCGACACGAGCACGGTCCATGTGGCGAGCGATGCCTCCTTGGGGCCGCCGCCGTCCGTCATCCAGTTCTTTTGCGCCACAGCCATTTGGGAACCTCCGGGAATATGGCGGGAATGATCGTGGCGGGGGCTTGGGGCGGTGCGTCGGACGGCGCCGATGAGGCCTGTAACTGAATGCCTCCTGCGCGTGGGAGCGGCCGCCGCTTCAGGCCTTGGCGGCGGCCACGGCCGCGGCCGGCGTGGCGCGGAAGGTCACGCCAAGGCGGTTGAAAGCATTCATCAGGCCGATGGCATAGGTCAGGTCGACCAGTTCCTTCTCGCTGAATTCGGTTCTGGCGGCCTGGTAGTCGGCATCGGGCACGCCGGTGTCGGCCACGCGGGTCACCGATTCCGACCAGGCCAGCGCGGCGCGTTCGCGCGCGCTGAACACGGCGCCGGCCTCGTGCCACACCGGCACAAGCACCAGCTTGTCGACGGCGAGGCCGCCCTTGAGCAGGTCGCGCGAATGCATGTCGATGCAGTAGGCACAGCCGTTGATCTGCGAAACGCGCAGGTAGACGAGATCGACCAGTTCCTTGGGCAGGCCGCTCTTCTGGAGCGCGGCGTACACCCCGCCGAAGGCCTTGTAGCCTTCGGGCGAAACCTTGGCGTAGTCGATGCGATGGGTCATGACGGAATCCTCTGGATGCGATGTGGCGATGAAGGACTTCATGGTGCCCGTGCTTGGCATAGTTCGAAAGAGCCAAGATCGGCCTTGTGCACTAGGCCATGATCCGGCCTTCCCGCTCGCTCACAGCAGCTTCAGGATCCGCCGCGCCAGCGCCTCGGCCGTGGCCTGCGAATCGACGTTCGTGAACCCCACCATCAGCGCGGGCGCGATGCCCCGGTCGACGGCCCAGTCGGTCAGGGCCTCCGCGAACAGCCCTTCGTCGCGCATGCGCGCGACCAGCCGGCGGTCGGAGCGCCGGCCCTGCAGCCGCAGGATCAGGTGCATGCCTCCGGGCTGTTCGTCGATGCGCACCCTGGCGCCGAGCACGCGCTCGAGGCCGGCGCGCGTGGCATCGCGGCGCTCGGCATAGAGCCTGCGCATGCGCTGGATGTGGCGCGCGAAGTGGCCCTCGGCGATGAAGTCGGCGACGATCGCCTGCGTGAGCTGCGGGCTGCCGCCCGCGAACATCGACAAGGCCTGCTCGAAGCGCCCGACCTGCGCCTCGGGCACGACGAGGTAGGCCAGCCGCAGGCTCGGGAACAGCACCTTGCTGAAGGTGCCGGCATAGATCACGCGGCCGTCGCGGTCCAGGCTCTTGAGCGCGGGCAGCGGGCGGCCGGCATAGCGGTACTCGCCGTCGTAGTCGTCCTCGACGATCCACGACCGGTTGCGCCGGGCCCAGTCGAGCAGCGCGAGCCGGCGCGGCAGCGACAGCGAGACGCACAGCGGGCTCTGGTGCGCGGGCGTGACCACCGCGGCGCGCGCCTTCGGGGCGAGCCGCAGGCCTTCGTCCACCACCAGGCCCTCGGCGTCCACCGGCACCGCCACGCCCGCGAGCCTCATCGCCGCCAGCAGTTCGCGCGTGGGCGGATAGCCGGGGTTCTCGAACCACACGCGGTCGGCCGGTTCGAGCAGCGCCTGCGCGACCAGCTCGAGCGTGTGGCGGTAGCCCGAGGTGAGGAAGACCTGCGCGGGTGCGCAGTCGATGCCGCGCGACACATGCAGGTAGGCGGCGATCCCGGCGCGCAGCGCGGGCAGGCCCGGCACCGCCTGATGCGTCATGTCGATGGGCTGCATCGCGCGCGCGGCGCGTGCGCCGAGTCGTGCCCAGATCTTGCGTGGGAAGACGTCGAGCGCGGGCAGGCCCATCTGGAACGGCAGGATCGAATCGGGCCGGAAGCTCGGCGCGTAGGGCCTGGCCGCGGGCGCGGGCCGTTCGCGCGCCAGGGGCATGCGCGGCCGCAGGCCCGGCGACACCACCGTGCCCGCCTGCCCGCGCGCCTGGATGTAGCCCTCGGCCGCGAGCAGGCCGTAGGCGGCATCGATGGTGCCGCGCGCCAGGCCCAGCTCCTGCGTGAGCGCGCGCGCCGAGGGGATGCGGTCGCCCGGGTTCAGCGTGCCGTTCGCGATGGCGTTGCGAAAGCGTTCGTAGATCTGGCGGTAGAAGGGCTCGGCGGATTCGCGGTCCAGCGGGGGAAGGGTGCCCTTGCTGCCGGCGGCCATGGCGTGCGGCGCCCGCTCAGCCGAACATCGCGCGCGAGATGCCCGCGCGCCGCAGCATGGCCTCGAACACCAGCCGGTTGACGGGGCCGCGCCCCGCGACGCGCGTGGCCGGCACGGTCTCGAGGATCTCGGCGGGAATCGCGCGGTTCGGTCCGCGCCCGGCATCGGAGGCGAGCTGGATCTCGCAGGCGCGCTGCAGGGTCCACAGGCGGTTGAAGGCGGTCGGGATGTCGGGCCCCGCGGCCAGCAGCCCGTGGTTGCGCAGGATCAGGTGGTTGGCCTGGCCGAGCGAGCGCACCAGCCGCGGCTGCTCGTCGAGGTTCGTGGTCACGCCCTCGTAGTCGTGGTAGGCCACGTCGCCGTACATCATCGCGCTGTAGAAGTTGTCGTGCCGCAGGCCCTCTTCCTTCGACGCGACGGCGCAGCCCGCGGTGGTGTGCACGTGCATGATGCAGTGCGCATCGGGCCGCGCGGCATGCACCGCGCTGTGGATCACGAAGCCCGCCTTGTTGACGGTGTAGGCGCTCTCGCTTTGCGAGTTGCCGCCGATGTCGGTGCGGATCAGGTTCAGTGGCGTGACCTCGGCGTAGTGCAGGCCGAAGGGGTTGATGAGGTAGCGCGCTTCCGATCCCTCGCCGGCCTCGTCCACACGCAGCGTGATGTGGTTGAAGATCAGCTCGGTCCAGCCGAGGTGGTCGAACAGCCGGTAGCAGCAGGCCAGGTCGAGCCGGGCGGTCCATTCGGCGGCCGGCATGCCGGCCGGCGCGGGGGGAGCGGGTGGGGCCGAGGCCGCATCCATCGTCATTCGTGTGTCTCCTGGGTTCTTCGTTCGGATCGTGGGTGCGCTGGTCAGTCGACGGTGGCGCCGGTCGACTTGATGACCGCGCCCCAGCGCGTCACTTCCTTGTCGATCCAGCGCGAGAAATCCTCGGGCGAGCCGGCCACCACGTCGAATTCCAGCTCCCGGAGTTTCGCGCTGATCTCGGGCGAGCGCACGATCTTCACGATCTCGGCATTGAGCCGGTCGATCACGGGCCGCGGCGTGCCGCCGGGCGCGAGGAAGCCGACCCACGAGGTGGCGACGAAATCGGGGTAGCCCGACTCGACCATCGTCGGCACCTCGGGCACGTTCGCGAAGCGCTTCTCGCCCGTGGTCGCGATCACGCGCAGCCGGCCGTCCTTGACGAACTGCTGCACGTTGCCCGGCACCAGGAAGGCGCTCTGCACGTTGCCGGCCACGAGGTCGACCAGCGCCGGCCCGGCGCCCTTGTACGGCACGTGCGTGATGTCGACCTGCGCGGCGGACTTCAGCATCTCCATCGTGAGGTGCGAGGCGCTGCCCACCGCCACCGAGGCATACGACAACCCGCCCTTGCGCGCCTTGGCCAGCGCCACGAACTCGGCCGGCGTCTTCGCGGGCAGGTCGGCATTGACCACGAGGTACTGCGGCGAGGTCACGGCCAGCGTGATCGGCGCCAGGTCCTTGCGCGGATCGAAGGGCATCTTGCGGAACAGCGTGGCGTTGATCGCGATCGGCCCGTTGTAGCCCACCAGCAGCGTGTGGCCGTCGGGCGGCGACTTGGCGACGTAGTCGGCGCCGATGTTGCCGCCCGCGCCGGGCCGGTTCTCGACGATCACCGGCTGGCCCAGCGCCTCCTGCAGCTTCGGCTGCACCAGCCGCGCCACCGTGTCGTTGGTGCTGCCGGTGATCGGCACGATGATGCGCACCGGCCTGGTGGGCGCCCAGGGCGCGGCGGTGCTGGCGCCGGCCAGCACGGCGAGGCCGAGCAGGCTTGCGAGCTTCTTGATGCGGTTCATGGCGTCTCCTTGGCGGGCTACTTCTGCGGCGCGGGAATGGAGGCGATCACGCCCGCCCACTTGTCCGACTCGGCGTGGATGAAGCTCTTGAAGCCGGCCGGCCCGAGGTAGCGCGGTTCGGCCGCGAGCCCGACGATCTGAGACTGCACCTCGGGCCTGGCGACCACGGCCTGGATCGCGCCCGCGAGCTTCTCGATCGCCTCGGGCGGTGCCTTGGCGGGCGCGAACAGGCCCATCCACGCGGTTGCCGAGTAGCCGGGCACGCCGCCCTCGGCAAGGGTCGGAATTTCGGGTGCGACCGCGCTGCGCGTGGCGCTGGTCACGCCGAGCGCCACCAGCGCGCCGCTCTTGATGTGCGGATAGGCCGAGGTCAGGTCGACCACCGCCACCGGCAGCTGGCCGCCGAGCAGGTCGGTCACCGCGGGGCCGCTGCCGCGATAGGGCACGGCGACCAGCTTGAGCTTCGCCATGCTGGCCAGCAGTTCGCCCGCGAGGTGCTGCGCCGTGTACTGGCCGGTGGTGCCGTAGCTGGTGCCCTCGGGCGTGGCGCGTGCCTTCTCGATGAAGCCGCGCAGGTCGCGCAGCCCGGTCTTCGCGCCGGCCACCAGCACCAGCGGGATGTCGGCTACCTTCGCGACCGGCGCGAGCTGCTCCTGCGGCTTGAGCGGCGCGGCATCGGGCAGGTTCGGATTGACCACGATCGCGCCGGTGGCGCCCATGCCGATGGTGTAGCCGTCGGGCGCGGACTTCGCCACGCCGATCAGGCCGGTCGCGCCGCCGCCGCCGGGCTTGTTGTCGACCACCACGGGCTGGCCCAGCGCGGTCGAGAGTTCGCGCCCTACGATGCGCGCGATGCCGTCGGCCGAGGCGCCTGGCGCGAAAGGAACGACCAGCGTCACCGGTTTGGAAGGAAAGGGCTGCGCCGTGGCGGCGAAGGCGCAAAGCGCGAGGGCGGCGCTCGCGAGCGCACGCGCGCTCAGGCGCGTCGAAAGGATCTTCATGGGGCTTGTCTCCGGTTCGTGGGTGGCGTCGGCGGACGGCCGGGCTTCGATGGCCCGGTCCTGCCCGTCGTGTGTCGATGTCAGTCGGGCGCGAGGTCCTTGATGTCCTCGCAATGGATCAGCTCTTCGTCGCCCGCGGCGAAGTCGCCGCGCGGCGCGCTCAGGATGCGCAGCTGCACCCAGATGCCGTCGCCCATGTTCTCGACGATCTCGCCGATGGCGCCGCTGCGCAGTTCGAGCCGGCGGCCCGCCTCGAGGTGCATGATGTTCAGCATGGGCGGGCCTCAGAAGAACATGGTGAGGTTCTTGGCCAGCAGCACGTTCTGGCCGAGCCGGATCTCGCGCCGCGCGAGCTGCCACCGGCCGTCCACGCGCCGCAGCACGTCGCTGCGCTTGCCGGCGAAGTAGTACTCCTCGTGCTCGCAGCGGTTCTGGTAGATCAGGAAGCCGCTGAGCACCGACACCTCCTGCTGGCCGGCCGCGTTCTCGCCGATCGCGGTGAGCTGCACGTTGGTGACGAGGCGGCACAGCCGCGACAGCGGCTCCTCGGCCCAGTGCACGCCGGTGAGGATCTGTTCGGCGCGCTTGGTCAGGGTCCACTTGCCCTCGTTGAACCAGCTCATGTCCTTCTCGTAGCGGGTCTTCTCGCGCGTCTCGTGCTGGCCGAACTTGACGTTGAACATCATCGGCATGAAGTACACGAGGTCCTCGGTCAGCGTGTCCAGCCATTCGCGAAAGCGCCGCTGGTCGAGCATCTCGGCCTCGTCGTAGAGGAACTCCTCGATCTCGCGCTTGAGTTCGTAGTAGCGCGCGTCGCGTGGCGGCCTCGGCGGCGGGCTGGCGACGGCGGTCGGTTCGGTGAGGGTCTCGGTCATCGATGCGTCCTTCGTGGGAGGTTCGGTCAGGAATTCGGTGCGGGCGGGATCGGTCCGCCCTGGTTCGCGAAGCAGCCGACGTCGACCACCGTGCCAGAGACGGTGGCGGCGTCGTCGGACAGCAGGAAGGCCACGGCGTTGGCCAGGTCGCGCCCGTTGGCCGGGCGGCCCGCCACCGTGCCCGCGACCTTGCGGCCCGCGAACAGCGCGGCGTCGCCGCCCACGCGGCCCACGCTCATGCCCGAGACGATGCCGCCGCCGCCGGGGATCGCGAGGTTCACGCGGATGTGCTGGTGGAAGTGGTCGTAGGCCATCGCGGTGGTGAGCGCGAGCACCGCGCCCTTGCTGGCCGCGTAGGCCGCCATGTTGGGCTTGCCGTGGCCGGCGCCCGAGCCGATGTTGACGATCGAGCCGCCGCCCTGCGCGGCCATCGTGGGGATGACGGCGCGCGAGGCGAGGTACACGCCCTTCACGTTGACGGCCAGGATGCGGTCGAACATCTCCTCGCTCGTGTCGAGCACCGTGCCGAGCGGGCCGATGGCGGCGTTGTTGACCAGGCCGTCGATGCGGCCGAAGCGCGACAGCGCGCGTTCGACCACGCGTTCGACATCGGCGGCGCTCGACACATCGGCCTCGAGCACCTCGATGCGCTCGGCCAGGCCCGCGGCCTCGGCCGCGGCGCGCACGCCCTCGAGGCCTTGCGCGGTGCTCGAGACCTGCGGCTGCGCGAGCCCGAAGGCCAGCACGCGGTGGCCGCGCCGGGCCAGCTCGAGCGCAATGGCTTCGCCGAGGCCGAAGGTGCCGCCGGTGACGAGGGTGACGGGCTGGTGCGCCATGCCTGTTGATTCCGCTGCCGTCATCCGGCGAAGCTCGCCGCGCCGGTGTCGTGGCGGCCCAGCAGGGTGTCCCAGTCGGCGCCGTCCATGTAGTCGCGCCAGCGGCGGTAGAACTGGCGCGGGTTCTCCTCGCTGACCTGCAGGCTGACGTTGCCGGGCACCGGACCCTCGGTCGTGACCTTGCCCATCGACTGCTGGTAGTTGTAGGGATAGCGCTTGGCGATGGTGCCGCGGCTGCCCGCGGTGGCGTAGTTCCAGTTCTCCATGTCGTCCTGCTCGGTCATGCCGGCCGGACCCGAATAGCGCATGTAGTAGGTGCGCAGGAAGTCCTTCACCTCCTGCGGCGCGTCGGCGTCGACCAGGAAGAAGCGCCAGGCCTCGGTCGACTCCGGCCCGTTGGGATGCCACACGCAGAGGTTGCGCGGCTGCTTGCCGTGGAACGAGGTGTTCGGATAGATGGTGCCGACGAAGGGCACCAGCCGGTTCTTCTCGGCGCCGAGCCGGCGCTTGCGCTCTTCGTGGCAATGGCGGAAGTACTCGGCGATCACCGGGTTGTTCTTGTAGGTGTCGACGAAGGGCGTGTCTTCCGGCAGCAGCGCGCTGTGCACGCCGTGGCCGGCGGGGAAGTTCACCCACAGGTGCTGCGCGTACTCGAGCTCGTTGTCGCGCCGGCCCTTCACGCCGACCTCGGCGCTCGGGCCGATGCCGATCAGGTCGACCGAGCGGTGGCTCACGTTGTGATAGGTGTCGCCGAGGAAGTTCTCGGCCGCGAACTTCCAGTTGCAGGGGATCACCCATTTCTGCACGCCCACCAGCACCTCGGAGCCGCCCTCGCGGCCGTCGCGGCAGTCGAGCGCGAGGTCGAGGTGCGCGCGCGCGTCGCCCAGGTAGGTGAGGAAGTCGGGCGCGTCCTTGTCCCAGGTGGCCCACACCGTGCCCTTGTAGATCGCGAGCTGCGCGACCTCGATCAGCGACCAGTTCTCCTTCTCGAGGCAGCCGTCGTAGATGGCCTTGAACTGCGGCACGCCGAACAGCTTGCCCTCGGTGGTGTAGCTCCAGCTGTGATAGGGGCAGGTGAAGAGCTGCGTGTTGCCGTGGTCGTACTGGCACACCTTCATGCCGCGGTGGCGGCAGGAGTTGAGGAACACGTGCACCTTGTTCTTCTTGTCGCGCGTGAGGATCACCGACTCCGCGCCCATGCGCGAGGTGAAGTAGTCGCCGGGCTTGGGGATCTGGCTCTCGTGGCCCACGAAGAGCCAGGCGCGCGTGAACACCTTCTCGAGCTCTTCCTCGTAGACGTCCTTGCTCGAGAAGATCTCGCGGCTGATCGTGCCCTGCTTGAGGTCGACCATCCGGTGATAGACCATCGGTGTCGTCGTCGTCATTCGTTGCGTCCTTGTCGTCGTGTGCGTCGGGTGGGGAATCGGAAAGCGGCGCTTCAGTTGAAGCGTTCGCAGAGCATGTCGGCGCGCGCCAGGCCGGCCGAGGCCGCGGCACTGCGGCCGGCCTCGACCATCGGCGGCGGGCCGCACAGGTAGATGCGCGTGGCGGGATCGAGCGCGAGCGTGCCGATCAGGTCGGTGGCATAGCCGCCATGGCAGGCGTCGCCGGGCTCGGCCTCGGCGGCC
Source organism: Variovorax sp. Varisp41 (assembly GCF_047325085.1). Lineage (NCBI taxonomy): Bacteria > Pseudomonadati > Pseudomonadota > Betaproteobacteria > Burkholderiales > Comamonadaceae > Variovorax > Variovorax sp. Varisp41. The sequence goes on along the minus strand of NZ_CP168541.1, from coordinate 660,431 downwards.
AGGCGCACCTCGAGCGCCGGCAGCCGTTGCTTGAGCTGTTCGATGCGCTCGAGCGCGAACAGGTGGGCGCTGGTGCGCACGCCGAGCAGCAGCGTGGTCGGCTGCATCGCCGCGCCTTCGCGCGCGGCGATCGCCTCGAGCATCGAGAGGAAGGGCGCGAGACCGGTGCCGCCGGCCACGAACAGGCGCGGCCGCGGTTCCTGGCGCAGGAAGAAGCTGCCGCGCGGCTCGCTCAGTTCGAGCGTGGCGCCGACCGCGGCCGACTGCGCGAGCCAGCTCGAGAAGGCACCGCCGTCGACCAGCCGCACATAGAACACCAGCGTGCTGTCGCCCGAGGCATTGGCCATCGAGTAGGAGCGCCAGGCCTCGCTGCCCGCAGCGCGCAGGCGCACGTACTGGCCGGGCTGGAAAGTCACGGGCGCATCGACGCGGACCTCGAGCCGCATCGTCTCGAGCGCCACGCGCTCGATCGCGCTGACCGTGCCCGCGATCGGTGGCGGCTCCTCGGCCGTGGCCTCGGAGAGGTCGTAGGGCAGCTCGATCACGCAGTCTTGCGTCGTGACACGCGAGACGCAGCACAAGGTGGCGCCGTCCGCGCGGTCGGCATCGGGCAGCACGGCGCGGTCGTAGTCGCCGAGTTCGACGCTGCCGCAGACCAGCTGCGCGGTGCAGGTGCCGCACTGGCCGTTGCTGCAGTCGGTCAGCAGGTGGAGCCCGGCCGCGGCGGCCGCGGCCACGACGGTGTCGCCGGGATTCGCGTCGACGCGGCGCGTGCCGCCATCGGCGAAGAGCAGGGTGATCGCGACGCTGGCGCTCATCGGTGGCTCCTTGGGTGCGCCGGTCAGTCGACCTTGAGGTTGGCGTTCTTCGCGAGCGCGGTCCAGCGCGCGATGTCGGCGGCGATCTGCCTGCCGAAGGCCGCGCTGTCCACATGGCCCGGCTCCATGCCGAGGGCCTGCAGCTTCTTCACCGTGTCGGGCTCGGCCAGCACTTCCTTGAGCGCGGCGCGGATGCGGTCCGCCACCTCGGTGGGCGTGCCCGCGGGTGCCACCAGGCCGGTCCAGATCGGCACGTCGTAGCCGGGCGTGCCCGACTCGGCGATGGTCGGCACCTGCGGCAGCACGCTCGAGCGCTTCGCCGTCGTCACGGCCACGGCCTTGAGCCGGCCGGCCTGGATCTGCGGCAGCACGGCCGCGATGTCGAGGAAGCCGAGGTCGACCTCGTTGCCCAGCAGCGCGGTGATGACCGGCCCCGTGCCCTTGTAGTTGACGTGCGTGAACTTCGCACCGCCCTCGCTGGTGTAGAGCTCGGCCGCGAGCTGGAACGAGGACGAGGCCACGCCGTGGTTGAGTCCGCCGGCCGGTGCCCTGGCCGCGAGCGCCTTGAGCTCGGCCATGGTCTTCGCGCTCGACGCGGCGTTGGTCGTCACCACCAGCGGGAACGAGCCCAGCAGCGCCACCGGCTGGAAGTCCTTGACCGGGTCGTAGGGCAGCTTGCCGTAGACCGCCGGGTTCACCGTCATCGCGCCCGACGAGGCCACGAACAGCGTGTAGCCGTCGGCCGGCGCCTTGGCCACCAGCTCGGCCGCAATGATCGAGTTGGCGCCCGCGCGGTTGTCGACCACGAAGGACTGCTTGAGCCGCTCCGAGAGCTTGACCGAGATCAGCCGGGCCAGGATGTCGTTGGTGCCGCCGGGCGCGAAGCCGACCACCACGCGCACCGGCTTGTCGGGGTAGGCGGCCTGCGCGGGCGCGGCCAGGGCTGCAAGGCAGAGGGCGGCGGCCGCCAGCAGAGAGCGGCCGCGGAGGCGGGAAGGGGTGGCGGGGTTCATCGTGTCTCCAATCGCTTGTCGGTCCGTTTTGTCCATTGTGCGGACAATGCGCTCATTATACGGACAAGATTCGATCGCGCAATCGGGTCGCGTCGGCGCGGCCGCGCGGCGTGGGGGAGGGGATCGGGCGGGAAGCGAAAATGCCGCGATGCAAAGCGACGACACAGGAGGGGCCATGGAGCCGAAGGAGAAGAACTCGGAGAACGTGCGCGCGGTCAACCGCGCCCTCGACATCCTTCTGGCGTTCACCAAGGACGACGCCGAGCTCACCGCCGGCGAGCTGCTGCAGCGCGTGGACCTGAGCCGGCCCACGCTCTACCGCATCCTCTACACGCTCGAGACCAAGGGCTTCATCGTCTCGGTCGGCGACCCGCAGCGCTTCCGGCTCGGGCCCTCGGTGGCGCGGCTGTCGCACGTGTGGACCGAGACGCTGGACCTGTCGGCGCTGGCCGAATCGATCATGCGCGGGCTGTGGAGCGAGACCCGCGAGACGGTCGCGATGTTCGTGGCGCAGGGCGAGATGCGTCTGTGCCTGGCCGAGATGCCGAGCCCGCAGCCGCTGAACTTCAAGCGCGGCGTCGGCTACACCGAGCGCATCGCGCGCGGCGCCAGCGGCCGCGCGATCCTGGCCTTCATGCCCGGTGCCGACGAACGGCTGGAGCAGTACACCAGGGACCTGAAGATCGATCTCAAGAAGCTGCGCGCCGAACTCGAGCGCACGCGCGAGCGCGGCTACGCCGTCAGCCGCGACGAACTGATCGAAGGCGCCGTGGCCGTGGCCGCGCCGTTCTACAACGGCCGCGGCGTCGCGGGATCGATCGGCATCTTCGGCCCGGCCGCGCGCATCGGCGAAGGGCATGTGGATGCGCTGGGGCGGCAGGTGGTCGAGGCTTGCGCGCGGCTGTCGCAGGCGTTGGGGGTGAAGGGGGCGGTCCCGTAGCGGATCTTCTTTAAGAGTGTCCTGGATAATGGACATTTTCTGGATTTTTCCGGAAAATGTGGCGCATGCAGGACAAGATCAGGCTGCCCATCGAACTCGGCCAAGCCATTCAACGAGCGCGCAAGGAAGGTCGCCTGAAGGCAACCGACATTGCTACGCGGTCGGGCCGCGCGCGCAATGTCCTCTATCGGCTGGAACGCGGGGAGGACATCACCGTCGCGTCGCTGCTGGACATCCTGCGCGCCATGGATCTCACGATCCGCCTCGAGCGCCTGGGCATGCCCACGCTGGAGGAAGTCGCGCAGCGCTTCGGACAGGACGAGGACGACGACGATGCTTCCTGAAAAGATCAGGCAGCTCGAGGTCGAGATCGCCGGCGCGCCGGCCGGCCAACTGCTCAAGCATTCGATCTACGAGTTCCGGTACTTGGACAGCCGCGCGGAGCAGCCCTCGGTCGCGTTGCTCATGCCGCCGACCCGGCCGACCTACCAGGACGGCAATCTCTTCGCGGTGATGGACCAGAACCTGCCCGAGGGCGACCTGTACCTGCGGCTGCGCGCGATGTTTCCCAAGCAGGAGCTGACCCCGATGCACCTGCTCGCGGTGGTGGGGTCGAACGGCATCGGCCGACTGGGCTTCCGGCTGCCCGGGGCGCCGGCGCTCGCCGCGCCCCGGCTCATCGACCGCAAGACCCTGCTGGCCACCCGCTACACGCCCGAGGTGTTCGACGAACTGGTGAGGGCCTACCTGAGCACCGGTGCCGGCATCGGCGGCATGCAGCCGAAGATCATGGTGCCGGACCGGGTCAGCGTTCCGGTGCCCACCATCATCGTGAAGGCGGCCGCGCCGTCCTACCCCGGCCTGTCGGCCAACGAATTCCTGTGCCTGACAGCGGCCGGCCACGCCGGCATCGAGACACCCACCTTCGACCTCTCGGACGACGGACAACTGCTGCTGGTCGACCGCTTCGACATCGCCGCCGATGGCTCCCGCATCGCCTTCGAGGACATCGCGGCGCTGATGGGGCTTCGCGTGCGCGATATCCAATCCGACCGGAAGTACCACGGGAGTTACCAGCGCATCGCCGAGCTGATGCGGTACCTCCAGTTGCCGATCGAAAACCTCGAGCGTTTCTTCGAGCAGGTTGCTTTCAGCGTCATGGTGCGCAACGGCGACGGCCATCTCAAGAACTACGGCCTGCTCTATACCTCGGCGGCCGACTGCCGCCTCGCGCCGATGTTCGACGTGGTGACGACGTCCCTCTACCGGTACACGCGCTACGAAGGCGGACCCGAGCTCGAGGACCGCACATTGGCCCTCAAGCTCTTCGCCGGCAAGGGCCACACCAAGGCCTATCCGACGACCGAGGAACTGCTGCAGTTCGGCAGCAAGGTCTGCGCGGTCGCGAAGCCGGAAAGGGTGCTCGCGCGAATCGCCGAGGGAATGGGCAAGACACTGGACCTGGCGGCCCGTGACCCGCGGATTCCCAAGGAGCTGCTGGCACAGATGCGAGACATCTGGAGCGATGGCATGGCCCACGCCAAGGGTCGGTAGGCCAGAGGAACACCTGTCCTAAAGCGTCTCCGCCGGATCGAAATCCAGCTCCACCTTCGCCCCGTTCGGATCGTGGCAGAACAGCTGCCAGGTCCCCGCGCCCGCCTGCTGCCGCAGTTCGTACTTCACGCCCGCCGCGTCGAAGCGCGCTTTCACCGCGCGCAGGTCCTGCGCCGTGAAGGCCATGTGGTCGATGACGCCGGTGCGCTGCGCGGGCACGGGCCGGCCGAAGTACAGGTGCAGCACGGCCTGCGGCCCGCTGCCGTAGAGCCAGGCGCCCGGAAAGCCGAGGTCGGGCCGGTGGCCCACGCGCAGGCCGAGCAGGCCGGTGTAGAAGTCCAGCGTCTGGCGCTCGTCTTCCGCGGTGACGGTGAAGTGGTTCATGCCGACGATCACGGGCGTTCTCCTTGCATAGCGTTAACAGGCCCTAGGCCAGCAGAACCAAAGCGCCGATGCTGGCGCGCGATTCGAGGCGTTCATGGGCGCGCGCCGCGGCATCGAGCGCGAAGCGTTCGATCGGCGGCTTGCGGAGGGCGCCGCTGGCGAGCGCATCCCACAGGCGCTGCGCGCGCTCGGCCAGTTGCGCGGGCGTGGCGACGTAGTCGAACACCACGGGCCGCGAGAAGCTCAGCGACTTGGCGATCAGCAGGTCGGGCGGCAGCGCGGCCAGCGCGCCGCTGGCCTGGCCGAGGCTGATCCAGTGGCCGCGGCGCGCGAGCGCCGCATGGTTCTCGGCGCGCGCGGCCTCGCCGAGGCCGTCGACCAGCACGTCGACGCCGCCGCAGGCGCGCTGCACCGCATCGGCGAAGCGGTAGTCGCGCGTGACGACCACGTGCTCGCAGCCATGGTCGCGCGCGACGCGCGCCTTCTCCTCGCTCGAGACGGTGCCCACCACCACCGCGCCGAGGCTGCGCGCCCAGGAACACAGCAGCAGGCCGACACCGCCGGCCGCGGCATGCACGAGGATGCGCGTGCCGCGCTGCACGCGGCCGAGGTCGCGCAGCAGGTAGTCGGCCGTGAGGCCCTTGAGCAGCAGCGCCGCGGCCTCGTCGTCCTCGCCGGCCGCGGGCAGCCGCACCACCCAGTCCGCGGGCACCGAGCGCACGCTGCGGTAGGCGCCGGGCACGGGCCCGAGGTAGGCCACGCGGTCGCCGGGAAAGAGGCCGCTGACGCCGGGGCCGACATCGATCACGCTGCCGGCCGCCTCCATGCCGGGCACGCCGGGCGCGCCCTCCGACACCGGCAGCATCGACGGCATCCAGCCGCGGCGCAGGTAGACGTCGAGGAAGTTCACGCCGATCGCGCGCTGGCGGATGCGCACCTCGCCCTCTGCGGGCGCCGCCGCTTCGTCGTCGCGCGGGCGCAGGACCTCGGGGCCGCCATAGGCTTCGAGGCCCACGCTGCGCCGCGGCAGCGCGAGCGCGGCCGATGCGGCGATGCCCACGGAAGAGGTGGGCGCCCCGCGCTCGAGGTAGCGCCGCAGGTTCTCGAACCCCGCCTCGTAGACGCCGCGCGCCACCGTGTCGCGCAGCTCGCGTTCGCGGCCCGGCGGCGTGGCGAAGGTCGATTCCCAATGCCAGAAGGTGCGGTCGCCATCGGTCACGGGCTTCAGGGTGACGGTGGCCACGTAGCGCTGCAGCGGCAGGGTGGCCTCGACGATGCAGTAGGTGCTTTTGTGCTCGCTGTCCGACAGGCTCAGCAGCTGCTCGCGGATGCGGTTGCCGTCGCGCAGCGTGAAGCTGCGCACGCAACCCACCTGGTCGCCGCGCTCGTCGCCCTCGATGCGGCTGGCCTCCACCACCTCGTGCCAGTCGGCATGGCTGTTGAAGTCGCGCAGCACCGCCCACACGCGCTCGATCGGCGCGTCGATGACGGTGGAGCGCACGACCCGCTGCAGCATCAGCGTCCTCCGAAGTGCCGCTTCAGCGCATCGAAGCCGCCCTGGAACACGCCCTCGCCGATCGAGTCGGCCAGCTCGCGCTCGCGATGCTCCTCGCAGTCGAACTCGGCGCTCCATTCGGCGAAGCAGCGCCCGCCGTCGGTCACCGGCGTGAGCTTGAGCGTGGCGGTGTAGTGACTCACGCCCATCGGGCTCTCGAGGATCTCGTAGCTGCAGCTGTAGTCGTAGTCCGAGAGCGCGAGCAGCCGCTCGCGGATCATGCCGCCGTCGCGCAGGTGGAAATGGCGGATGCAGCCCACGCGGTCGGCCGGCTGGTTGTTCTCGATCCGGCTGTCGGCGATCAGCGGATGCCACTGCGGCAGGCCGTTGAAGTCGCGCACGCGCGCCCACACGTTGTCGGCGCTCGCGTCGATCACGCTCGAGACGTAGACGTTCACCATGCCTTATTCCTTGGGCGTGCCGGCGCCCAACGCGGCACGCGCGCCGCTGCTTTCGTTGACCAGCTTCTGAATGTCGCCGCCCTCGATGCCGATTTCGCGCAGCAGCTGGTCGACCAGCGGCGCCTGGGCCCGGAAGCGCAGCGCCGAGTTCACCAGCCCGTCGGCGAAGTTGCCGCCGCCCTCGGCATTGCGCGCGCCGCCCGAGGAACCGCCGAAGCCGTCGACCTGCAGGATCTTGATGCCCTCGATGCGCTCCATCGGCCGCACCGACTCGCGGATGATGCCCTCGGCCTTCTCCACCAGCCGCATGCGCAGCGCCGACAGGCGCGCCTCGGGCGTGAGCATGTTGTGCGCCTCGTTCATCCAGCGCGCGGCCTCGGCCTCGATCTCGGCGCGCACGCGCGTGGCATCGGCGCGGATCTTCTCTGCGTCGGCATCGGCCTCGGCCTGGGCACGCAGCGCGGCGCCGCGGTGCGCGCTCGCGTCGTGCTCGGCCTGGGCCGCGGAGGTCAGCCGCAGCGCCTCGCGCTCGGCGACCAGCGCGGCCGCGATCAGCTCGATGGTCTTCTTGCGCTCGGCGCTCTCGACCTCGCGCGCGGTGAACACCTTCTCCTCGGCCGTCACCGCCTGGGCGCGCGCGGCCTCGGCTTCTGCCTGGGCCTCGCTCTGCGCCTTGCTCTCGCGCGCCACGGCGATCGAGCGCTGCTGCTCGGCCAGCTCGAGCGAGGTGCGGCGCTCGAGCTCGGCGCTCTGGATCGCGCGCTCCTTGCCGATGCGCTCCTCCTCGATGGTCTGCTCCGAGCGGATGCGCGCGGCATCGATGCTCTGGCGCGCCGCGATCTGCGCGCTCTCGGCATGCTGCTCGCGCTGCGCGCGCTCGATCGCCACCTCGGCGCGCTGGCGCGAGCGCGCCATCTCGACCTCGCGCTGCTGCGTCAGCCGCGCATGCTCGCTCTCGCGGTCGATCTCGAGCGACAGCTTCTCGGCCTCGAGGTTCTTGTTGCGAATCGCGATCAGCGTGTCCTGCTCGACGTCGTTGCGCTGCTTCTTGCGGCGCTCGATCTGCTCGGTCAGCCGCGTCAGGCCCTCCGCGTCGAAGGCATTGCTCGGATTGAAGAACTCCATGCCGGTCTGGTCGAGCTGCGTGAGCGAGGCGGCCTCGAGCTCCAGGCCGTTGTTGGTCAGGTCCTCGGCCACCGCCTCGCGCACCCGCTTGACGTAGGCGCCGCGCTTCTCGTGCAGCTCCTCCATCGTCATCTCGGCCGCGGCGGTGCGCAGCGCGTCGACGAACTTGCCCTCGACCAGCTCCTTGAGCTGCTCGGGCTCCATGGTGCGCAGGCCCAGCGTCTGCGCGGCCACCGCCACCGACTCGGCCCTGGCCGCCACGCGCACGTAGAACTCGGCGATCACGTCCACGCGCATGCGGTCCTTGGTGATCAGCGCCTTGTCGCGCCCGCGGCTGACCTCCAGTCGCAGCGTGTTCATGTTGACCGGGATCACGTCGTGCACGATCGGCAGCACGAAGGCGCCGCCGTCGAGCACCACCTTCTGGCCGCCCAGGCCGGTGCGCACGAAGGCGCGTTCCTTGGAGCTGCGCAGGTAGAGCCAGTGCAGCAGCCAGACGACGATCGCGACCGCGATCGCCACCACCAGCAGCCCGAGGATGAAACTTCCGAATTGAGAACCTGACATGGATGTCGTCTCCTGGTTTATCGCGTGATCTGAACGAAGCGGCGCGTGGTCTCGGTCAGCGCCACCTCCGCGGGCAGGCGCTCCATCGAGCTGGCGCCATAGAAGCCGTCGCAGGCGGGGCAGCGCGCGAGCACGTACTGCGCATCCTCCGGCGTGGCGATGGGGCCGCCGTGAAAGAGCACGATCACCCCGGGGTTCACTTCCTGCGCGGCCGCGGCCCAGCGGTTGATCAGCGGCACGCAGTCGTCGAGCTTCAGCGAGGTCTCGGCGCCGATCGCGCCGCCCGTGGTCAGGCCCAGGTGGCAGACCACGATGTCGGCGCCCGCGCCGGCCATGGCGCGCGCATCGGCCTCGCCGAAGACATAGGGCGTGGTCAGCAGGTCGAGGGCGCGCGCGCGCGCCACGAGCTCGACCTCGAGGCCGTAGCCCATGCCGGTCTCCTCGAGGTTGGCGCGGAAGGTGCCGTCGATCAGGCCCACGGTCGGGAAGTTCTGGATGCCCGAGAAGCCCAGCGTGATCAGCCGGTGCAGGAACTCGTCGGGGATCATGAACGGGTCGGTGCCATTCACGCCCGCGAGCACCGGCGTGTGCTTCACCACCGGCAGCACCTCGCGCGCCATCTCGCACACGATCTCGTTGGCATTGCCGTAGGCCATCAGCCCCGCGAGCGAGCCGCGCCCGGCCATGCGGTAGCGGCCCGAGTTGTAGATCACGATCAGGTCGATGCCGCCGGCTTCCTCGCACTTGGCCGACAGGCCGGTGCCGGCGCCGCCGCCGATCAGCGGCCGGCCCGAGGCGATCTTGGTGCGGAAGCGCTCCAGCAGCGCGGTGCGTGAGATGCGGGTCATGGTTCTGGGCTCCTCCTCGGTTGTTCGTGGCTCATGCGCGGCGTGCGCCGGGCGCGGCCCGCGAGACCTCGCGCCAGGCCTCGACCAGCGCATCGGCGAAGGCTTCGTCGTTGATGTGCAGCGGCAGCCGCTTGAGCTGACGGTTGGGTCCGGGCCTGAAGCCGGCCTCGAGCGCCGCGAACAGCGCGCGGTCGGCCTCGGGGTCATGGAAGGGCTGGCCCGGCCGGTCGATGGCCGAGACCCCGCCTTCGGGAATGAGGAATCGCACCGGCCCACGCATGGCGTTGAGCTTGGCGGCGATGAACTCGCCGATGGCGCGGCATTCGTCGGCCGTGGTGCGCATCAGCGTCACCGTCGTGTTGTGGCGGTAGAGATTGCGCGCCCGGAAGCGTTCGGGCACGGTCTCCCAGGCGCCGAAGTTCACCATGTCGAGCGCGCCGCACGAACCCACGTAGGGCAGGGCGTGGCGCGCGAACACGTCGAGCCGGTCGGGCCCGGCCGACAGCACGCCGCCCGCGATCTCGTCGGCCACCTCGGTGGTCGACACGTCGATCGCGCCCGCGAGCAGGCCCGAGTCCGCGAGCTTCTCCATCGACTGGCCGCCCACGCCGGTGGCATGGAACACCAGGCAGTCCCAGTCGTCCTCGAGCCGCCGCGTCACGGCCTGCACGCAGGGCGTGGTCACGCCGAACATCGTGAGGCCGATGGCGGGCCGGGTCACGGCCGACACGGAAGCCGGATGCGCCACCATGCCGGCCAGCGCATTGGCTGCGTTCGACAGCACGCTCTCGCTGATGCGGTTGATGCCCTGCACGTCGGTGACCGAATACATCATGCAGATGTCGCTCGGGCCCACGTAGGGCCGTGTGTCGCCGCTGGCCATGGTCGAGACCATGAGCTTGGGCACGCCGATCGGCAGCGCGCGCATGCCCTGCGTGGCCATCGAGGTGCCGCCCGAGCCGCCGGCCGAGATCAGGCCGCCGAGGTCGCGCCGCGTGCGCAGGAAGGCCTCGAAGGCCAGGCCCATGGCGGCGGTGGCGCTGCCGCGGTCGCCGCTGAACACCGCCGACTCGCCCTTGGGATGGTGGCGCGCCACCTCGCGCGGATGCACGCTCGCGGTCGAGGGCTTGCCCGAGGTCGAGAGGTCGACCGTGACCACGCGCAGGCCCAGCCGCTCGATGCACTGGCGCAGGAAGAACAGCTCGCGGCTCTTGGTGTCGAAGGTGCCGGCCACGTAGGCCGCGCGCACGCTGCTCGCGGCCACCGGGAAGTCGAACACCTGGCCCGAGGCGGCCGCGGGCTGCGCCGCTTCGGGCGCGGGCTCGGGCGGTGCGATCAGGCGCGGGATGTCGGCCGCGGGCGCGGCCGTGCCGCCGGCGTTCCAGCGCGTGAAGCCGCGCACGCTGGCCGGCGCGAGGTCGTCGAGCGAGGGTGCGCCATCGCCATGGGCGCGGCGCACGGTGTAGACGCGCGGCGCATCGCCGCGGCCGTCGTCCCCGCCCGCGCGCGGCGCCGGTTGCCCCGCCTCGGCCTCGTCGCCATGGCCGCCCGAGCGCACGCCCAGCAGCTTCTCCTGCAGCTCGCGGTCGGCTGCGAGCTCGGCCGCCGGCATCTCGCGCGCGATGCGGCCGTTGACCATCAGGCCGATGCGGTCGGCCACCGAGATCGCCACGCCGAGGTTCTGCTCGATCAGCAGCACCGCGATGCGGCCCTCGGCCGCGAGGTCGCGCAGCGCCTGCGCCACCTGGTCGACGATGACCGGCGCCAGGCCCTCGGTCGGCTCGTCCATCACCAGCAGCTTGGGGTTCAAGAGCAGCGCGCGGCCGATCGCGAGCATCTGCTGCTCGCCGCCCGAGAGCTGGGCGCCGCCGTTGCCGCGTCGCTCGGCCAGCCGCGGGAACATCGCATAGACGCGGTCGACCTCGCGCCGGCGGCTCGCCACCAGCCGCAGCGTCTCGTCGACCGAGAGCGAGGGCCACACGCGCCGGCCCTGCGGCACGTAGGCGATGCCGCGGCGCGTGATCTCGTTGGGCGCCAGGCCCAGGATCTCCTCGCCGCCGAAGTGCACGCTGCCGCGCGCCGGCACCAGGCCGGTAAGCGCGTTGCACAGCGTGGTCTTGCCCATGCCGTTGCGCCCGACGATGCCGAGCACGCCGCGCTCCAGCGACAGGCTCACGCCCTGCAGCGCATGGGCACGGCCGTAGTAGACGTCGAGGCCCTCGACCACCAGCGCGGTGGACCGGCTGGCCCCCGTGTCGCGATCGCCGCCGCCGAACCAGGCCATCAGTGCTTGCTCCCCATGTAGATCGCCTGCACCTGCGCATCGCCCTCGATCTCGGCCGGGCTGCCGGTGCGCAGCACGCGGCCGTTGTGCATCACCGTCACGCGGTCGACCACGCGCAGCGCGATGTCCAGGTCGTGCTCGATCAGCACGAAGCTCATGTGCGCGGGCAGCGAGGTCAGCAGCGCCACCAGCTCGCGCCGTTCGGCCGGCGAGAGACCGGCCGCGGGCTCGTCGAACAGGATCAGCCGCGGCGCGCCGGCCAGCGCCATGCCGATCTCGAGCTGGCGCTGCTGGCCGTGCGCGAGGTTGGCGACCTTCTCGTCGGCGATGTGCGCGAGGCGCGCGCGTTCGAGCAGGTCCTCGGTCGCGCGCGTGCTGGCATGGCCGGCGCCGGGCCGGCGGAAGCTGAAGCGGCCGCTGGCCACGCCGCGCACCGCGAGGAACAGGTTGTCGCGCACCGAGAGGTCGCGAAACAGCAGCGAGGACTGGTAGGTGCGCCGCAGGCCCTTGCGGATGCGGTCCTGCGGCGGCAGGTCGGTGATGTCCTCGCCGAAGAAATGGATGCGTCCCGCGGTCGGCGGGAAGTCGCCCGTGATGGCGTTGAACAGCGTGGTCTTGCCGGCGCCGTTCGATCCGAGGATGGCGTACTTCTGCCCCGCCGTGACCGCGAGCGAGACGCCGTCGACCGCGCGCAGCGCACCGAAGGCGCGCGTCACGCCGTCCAGGCGCAGCGCATCGCTCGACAGGAGCTGCGTGCTCCCGCCGCGCGCGGGTTGGGGCGCGCGCGAAGCGGGCGGTCGCAGCGTGGTGATCGTGGCCATCCTGGATGTCTCGAAGTGGGGTGGGCGCGCGGGGCGGACCCCGCGCGTTCGTTCGACGGTGGTCGCCGGCCTCAGGTCCGGCAATCCGGCACGTCGCGCGTGCCCATCCCCATCTTCTTGAAGTCGGCGTCCGACAGCCCCAGCGTCTGCGAGATGTTCGGCACCGACTTCACGACCTTGTTGTAGAACGAGCCGTCGGGCGCCTTGCTCACCTCGGTGATGTAGGTCGTGCCCACGCCGTTGCGGTTGGCATCGATCTTCACGTCGCCGGCCGGGCCCTTGAAGTTGGTCTTCTGCAGCGCCTCGCGGTAGGCCTTCTGGTTGTTCGACAGGTCGCCCTTGACCGCGTCGAGCGCATCGAGCGTGGCCTTGGTGTTGATGTAGTAGAGGTAGGCGAACAGCGACGGGCTCGGGAAGCCGTCCTTGAAGCTGGCCTTGTAGTCGGCCACGAACTTCTTCCACTCGGGCGTGTCGATCGAGTCGGCCATCGGGCCGGCCGAGGCCGTGCCCAGGAGCGATTCGCGGCGCTTGCCCTTGAAGTTCAGCACCGTCTGGTCGACCGTGATCGAGCCGCCGATCATCGGCTTGTCGCCGCCGGCCTGCTCGTACTGGGTCAGGAAGTTCACCGCGTCGGAGCCGCCGAGCACCACCAGCAGCGCATCGACGTTCTTCGGGATCTTCGCGATCACCGAGGCGTAGTCCTTGGTGCCCAGCGGCACCCAGGCCTTGTCGACCACCTTGCCGCCCTTGGCGCAGTAGCTGGCCATGAAGCCCTGCACCTGCGAGTAGGGGAAGCCGTAGTCCTCGGCGATCAGGAAGGTGCGCTTGTAGCCCTTGGACAGCGCATGCTCGCCCAGGCCCACCATCCACTGCGCGCCCTCGGTGTTGAAGCGGTAGAAGTTGGGAGCCGGGTCCTGCAGCGTCGCGGCCTGCGCGCCGGCCGAGCCGTTGATGAAGGTGACGTTGGGCTGCGTCTTCGCGTAGTTCTTGACCGCGATGCCCTCGTCGCCCGACAGCGGGCCGATCATGATCTGCACCTTGTCCTGCTCGACCGCCTTGCGCGTGGAGTTCACGGCCTTGTCGGGCGTGGCGTCCGACGAGACCTTCACGAACTCGATCTTCTTGCCGCCGGCCATGCCCTTCTTCTCCTTCAGCGCGAGGTCGGCGCCGCGCATGCCGTCCTGGCCCGGCGCCGCGAACGGTCCCTCGAGCGAGGCCAGCAGGCCGATCTTGAGGGTTTCCTGCGCCTGCGCGAGGCCCGCGGCCCCGGCCATCGCGAACAACGCCGCGGCGGCGACGATGCCGCGTCCGAACACCTTCTCGACTCTCTTCATGTCTCGCTCCTTCTGGTCACTGGTGAATGCGGCCTGAGCCACGGGTGGGGAAAGGTGCGCCCAGGCGCGTGCGCAATCGATGCCACAGGCCCAGCAGTCCGTCGGGGGAAAAGAGGACGATCGCGAGGAAGACCCCGCCGATCACGAGATTGAAGCGTTCGCGGTCGACCAGGTCGATAGCGAAGTTCTGCAGCAGCACGAAGACGATCGCGCCGATGAAGGCACCGATGGGGTGCTTCATGCCGCCGAGCACGGCAATGATGAGGATGTTGATCATCGCCCCGATGCCGACCGTGCCGGGCGAGATGCGGCCGTTGTACCAGACCAGCAGCACGCCGCCGACCGCTGCCAGGAAGCCCGAGACCGCATAGGCCGCGACCCGGTGCGCGGTGACGTCGAAGCCCAGCGCCTGCATGCGGCGCGGGTTGTCGCGGATGCCTTGCAACGCCACGCCGAAGGGCGCGCGGATCAGGTGCTTGATGAAGAAGTAGCCCGCCGCCGAGCAGCCCAGCGTGAGCAGGTAGAAGGGCACGGGCTCGCGCAGGTCGAGCCCGAACACGGTGGGCGCGGCCAGCTTGCTGAAGCCCTGGAAGCCGTTGAACAGCGTGTAGTTCTGCTGCGCGAGGTAGAAGAAGGCCACGCCCACGGCCAGCGTGATCATGATGGTGTAGATGCCCTCGGTGCGCACCGAGAGCCAGCCCACCGCGGCCGAGAACAGCGTGGCCAGTGCCAGCGCGACGATCACCGCGAGCCACCAGGGCCAGCCCAGGCTGATCGCGGTGTTGCTGCTGCTGCCGACGATCGCGACCACGTAGGCCGCGAAGCCCGCTACCGTCATCTGCGCGAGCGAGACCATGCCGCCGTAGCCGCCGAGGAAGGTCAGCGACAGCGCGATCAGGCCGAGCGCGAGCGACTGGGCGCCGATCTGGAAGGTGAAGAAGGGCGAGGCGACGAAGGGATAGACCAGCACCAGCAGCGCGACCAGCACATGGCGCCAGCGCACGGGGCGCAGCAGCCTGCCGAGCCAGCGCGGCAGCTCGCCGTGGGCCGCCGGCGGTTCGGCGGGTTGCGATGGCGATGCGACCGCGCGCGGCAACGCGGTGACGCGCGCCTCCTGCGCGGGCATCGCACCGCCCGACTTCATGGCACGGCGCCACTGCGCGGCGCTCATGCGGCTTTCCCCATCAGCCCGCGCGGCTTGAACGCCAGCGCGACCACCATGATCACGAAGGTGAAGACCACGCTGTAGGTCGGCGCATAGGCCAGCCCGAACTGCTCGGCCAGCCCGATCAGCAGCGCGCCGATGGCGGCACCGACCACGCTGCCCATGCCGCCGACGATCACCACCACCAGCGAGGCCAGCAGGTAGCGCGTGTCCTCGCCCGGCGAGATCGACAGGGCAGTGCCGCCGACCACGCCGGCCAGGCCCGCGAGGCCGGCGCCGATGGCGAAGGTCAGCGCGAACACCAGCTGCACGTTGACGCCCGAGGCGGCCAGCATGCCGCGGTCGTCGACGCCGGCGCGGATCATCATCCCGATGCGCGTGCGCGCCAGCAGCAGCCACAGGCCCACGCCGATCAGCACCGAGGCCAGCAGCACCACCAGCCGGTAGGTCGGGAACTTCTCGACCAGCGGCAGCGTGGTCGAGCCGTAGATCCACGAGGGCGGATCGAAGGTGTAGATCTCGGCGCCCCAGATCCACAGCATCAGGTCGGCGAACACGATCGACAGGCCGATGGTCACCAGCGTCTGGCGCAGGTCCTGGCCCTGCATGTGGCGGAACACCAGCAGCTGCATCAGCAGGCCCAGCACCGCGGCCGCGAGGAAGCCCGCGATCACCGCGAGCACCCACGAACCGGTGTGCTCGCCGACGAACCAGCCCACGTAGGCGCCGAACAGGTAGAGCGAGCCGTGAGCGAGGTTCACGTTGCGCATCAGGCCGAACACCAGGGTGAAGCCGCTGGCCACGAGGAAGTAGAGCGAGGCCAGCGTGAGGCCGTTGAGCAGGGTCTTGAAGAACAGCGAGGCGTTGTCGGCCACGGCCCAGACCGCGAACACCGCGATCGGCACGCCGAGCACCAGCCACAGGGCCCAGCGCGTGAGAGCGGCGCGCGTCATGCGGCGCGCTCCCAGCCCCGGTCCCAGCCGCGTTCGGACGCGATCGCCGGTGCCTTGGCGAACTCGCCGTCCTTCATCACGGCCAGGATGCGCTTCGCATCGCGCAGGATCGAGAGGTTGGCCAGCGGGTCGCCGTCGACCAGCATCAGGTCGGCGAGGTAGCCCTCCTTGACGAGGCCGAGGTCGTCGGGCCGCATCATGATCTGGCCGCCGTACAGCGTGGTCGAGCGGATCGCCTCCATCGGCGTGAAGCCCAGGTACTTGACGAAGAACTCGAGGTCGCGCGCGTTCTGCGTGTGCGGCGTGAAGGCGAAGCCGTAGTCGCCGCCGGGCAGCACCCGGATGCCGCGCTTGTGCATCTTCGCGAGCGAGACGCAGGCCGCGTCCCATTCGATCTGGTAGCCCATGTCGGCCGCCATCTGGTAGGTGACGCCGTAGGGCTCGGCCTCGTGCAGCATGGCGTAGAGGATGGCGATGCCGGGCGCGACGAAGACGCGGTCCTTGGCGGCCTCGAGCATGTCGAGCGCCTCCTCGTCGACGAAGCTCGCGTGGTAGATCAGGTCGATGCCGTGGCGCAGCGCCTGCTTCACGCTCTCCGACGAGCGCGCATGTGCCACGCCGCGCTTGCCGCGGATCTTGACCTCGCGCATCGCCGCGGCCACTTCCTCGTCGAGCATCCAGGTGGTTTCCGAAGGCGACTGCGGCGTGAAGTTGTCGCCCGAGAGGTTGAGCTTGATCGAGTCGACGCCGTACTTGAGGAACAGGCGCACCGCCTTGCGCATCTCGTCGGCGCCCGAGATGTTCACGCCGAAGCTGAACTCGGGAAAGGGCAGGTGCGGCAGCGTCTCGTCGCCCAGGCCGCCGAGCACCGTGATCTCCTGGCTCGCCGCGAGGTAGCGCGGGCCCGGTATCTGGCCCGAGTTGATCGCGTTGCGGATCACCACGTCGAGCCGCGGCTTGGCGCAGGCCGCGCCCACGCAGGAGGTGAAGCCGGCCTCGAGGTAGCGCTTCGCGACCTTGGCGCACCACAGCACGTGCTCCTCGAGCGGCATGGTCTGGATCGCCGCGAGCGTGGCGGCGTCGTTCCACGAGAAGTGCGTGTGGGCCTCGCACATGCCGGGCATGAGCGTGGCGCCCGCGCCGTCGATCACGGTGGCGCCGCCGGGCGCGATCGGCGCGGTGCTGCGGCCCACCTGCCGGATGCGGTTGCCGCGCACCAGCACGCTGCCGCTGTAGGGGTTCTGCCCCGTGCCGTCGAGGATGCGCACGTTGGTGAAGACGACGTCGGCCATGCGGTGCTCCGGTCGGGATGCGGGAGGCCTAGGCGGCCCAGCGGGTGGGAGGGGCGACGCGCAGGCCCTGCGCCTGGCGCAGCGGCGGCGCGCGGTGGAACTCGCCGTCCTTCATGACGGCCAGGATGCGCGACTTGTCCTGCAGCACCGTGATGTCGGCCAGCGGGTCGCCGTCGACGAGCAGGATGTCGGCCAGGTAGCCCTCGCGGATGTAGCCCAGCACCTTGCCCATGCGCATCATCGGACCGCCCCAGGCGGTGGCCGACAGCAGCGCCTCCATGGGGCTCATGCCCACGTACTTCACGAAGTACTCGAGGTCCTTGGCATTGGTGCCGTGCGGCGTCCAGGCGAAGCCGTAGTCGCCGCCGGGCAGGATGCGGATGCCGCGCTTGCGCATCGCGCGCATGCTCTCCACCGCGGCATCGAGCTCGCGGTGGTAGCCCATCTTCGTGGTGACTTCCTTCGTCAGGCCCCACTGGCTCGCGTGGTGGCAGGTGTTGATCAGCCACGCGAGGCCGGGCGCGATGAAGTGCTCCATCTTGTGCGCCTCGAGCAGGTCGAGCGCCTCGTTGTCGGTGAAGCTCGCGTGGTAGATCACCTCGATGCCGTGCTTCACGCACTGCTTGATCGACCAGGTGGAGCGCGCATGGGCGGCCACGCGCTTGCCCCAGGCCTTGGCCTCCTCCACGCAGACGCGGATCTCCTCCTCGGTGAACTGGCTCATCTCGCTGGGCATGCCGGTGATCGACTCGCCCGAGAGATTGATCTTGAGCGAATCGACACCGTACTTGGCGAACATGCGCACGCAGCGGCGCATCTCCTCGGCGCCGCTGACCACCGCGCCGAAGGCGAACTCGGGCTGCGGCAGGTGCGGCTGCGTGGTGTCGCCGAGCCCGCCGGGCACGGTGATCTCCTGGCTCGCGGCCAGGTAGCGCGGGCCGACGATGGTGCCGTCGTTGATGGCGTTGCGGATCACCACGTCGAGCCGCGGCTTGGCGGTGGCGGCACCCACGCAACTGGTCCAGCCCATGTCGAGGTAGCGCTTCGCGACCTCGGCGCACCACAGGATGTGTTCCTCGGGCGGCATGCGCTGGATCGCGTCGAGGCTGGGCTGGTCGTTCCACGAGAAATGCGTGTGGGCCTCGACCATGCCGGGCATCAGGAAGGCGCCCGCGCCGTCGATGACCTGGGCGCCATGCACGGGCGCGGAGCGCGCGCCGTGCGAAGTCTTCACGACGCGCGCGATGCGGTTGCCCTGCACCAGCACGTCGCCGGTGAAGGGCGCCTCGCCGCCGCCGTCGAAGATGCGGACGTTGGTGAACAGCACGTCGGCCACGGTCAGCTCCTCGCCTGCGCCGCCAGGAATTCGCGCAACTCGCGCTGGCACTCGTCGGGGCGCTCGACGGGTGTCCAATGGCCGCACTTCGGCAGCACCACCACGCGCTTGCTCGCGGCGCGGTGCAGCCGGTCGGCCATGGCGCGCACCGCCTGCGGCGGCGCCACGCCGTCCTCGTCGCCGGTCACCAGCAGCACCGCGGCCTCGATGTTCTCCACCGCCGCGGGCTGCGCGCCGGCCAGGGCCTCGCAGCTGCGCGCATAGGCTTCGCCTTCCTGCCGCATCAGGCTCTCGCGCACGAAGGCCACCGCCACCGGCAGCCGCTGGCGCGTGTCGGCCGAGATCGCGCCCTGCAGCAGCGCCTGCGTGATCTCGTGCATGCCCGCCGCGCCGCCGCGCGCCTTGTCGGCGCGGGCCTTCATCGCGGTGCGTGCGGCGTCGGGCGGCGCGATCAGCGGGCCGAACAGCGCGAGGCTCGCGACGCACTTGGGATGCGCCGCGGCGATGTGCTGGCAGACGATGGTGCCCATCGAATGGCCGACCCAGTGCGCGCGCTGGATGCCCAGGCGTTCGCAGACCGAGAGCACGGTCGCTACGTAGCGCTCGATCGTGAGCGGCCCTTCGGCGCGCTGCGAACGGCCGCTGCCGGGCAGGTCGATGCGCACCACGCGATGGCGCGCCAGCGCGGGCATCAGCGGCGTGTAGGTGTTCGAGCTGCCGCCCAGGCCATGCACGCAGACGACCACCGGGCCTTCGCCCTCGTCCTCCACCGCGATGCGGTCGATGAACTGGAAGCTCATGGCAGGGCCTCGAAGCGGTTCTCGATGACGCCGATGCCGTCGATCTCGATGCGCACCGTGTCGCCCCGGCCCAGCCATTGCGGCGGGTTCAGGCCCATGCCCACGCCCGAGGGCGTGCCGGTGGCGATCACGTCGCCCGGATGCAGCGTGATGCCGCGCGAGCAGGTCTCGATCAGCGTCGGGATGTCGAAGATCATGTCGCGCGTCAGGCCGTCCTGGCGCAGTGCGCCGTTGACCCAGCCGCGCACGCGCGTGGCGCGGCCGTCCACCTCGTCGGCCGTCACGATCCACGGGCCCATCGGGCAGAAGGTGTCGAAGCTCTTGCCGAGGTCCCACTGCTGGTGGCGCATCTGCACGTCGCGCGCCGTGACGTCGTTGACGATGGTGTAGCCGAACACGTGCTCCATCGCCTGCGAGCGCGGGATGTCGCGCCCGCCGCGGCCGATGATCACCGCGAGTTCGGATTCGTAGTCGATCTGCACCGACACCGAGGAGCGCGGCAGCCGCACCGGATCGCGCGGACCGATCACGCATTCGCCGAGCTTGCCGAAGACGATCGGCCACGGATCGCTCTCGGGCATGCTGCTGCGGAACACCGAGCCCGCGAGTTCGGCCGCATGCGCGCGGTAGTTGCGCCCGACGCAGAACAGGCCGCGCAGCGGGCGCGGCAGCGGGGCGCGCAGGGTGATCACCTCGACCGGCAGCCGCGTGCCCGAGGGCTGCGGCAGCGGCTCGTTGCGTGCCAGCGCCTCGATCAGCGGCAGCACGCCGCGCGAGGCGTCGCCCACCGCCAACGGCGTGGCTTCCCGGCCGTCGGCCGAGATCGTGCCCGCATGGTTGCGGCCACCCCAACTCCAGCTTGCGAAGCGCATCGACTTTGTCTCCATATGGCCCCGGGGTCGTCGCGCTGCGATCGCCCCGGTGGCTCCGGAAGTCATTCGGCATTTTTGAGACGTGAGTCTCAAATCTGGGTGCGCGGATCATACGAGCCGTGTCACCATCTCCACAAGACGACTTCCGCATTTCCCATCCCCGTACAAACCCGATGGCAAGACTCAAGCACACCCCGAGCGAGGCGCCGCGCGCGCCGGAACGCGGCGTTCGCGCCGCCACCTTCCGCCAGCTGCTGCAGGCCGCGATGGACATCATTCGATTGAAGGGCCACATCCCCTCGGTGGCCGAGGCGGCGGCGCATTCGAACGTGTCGCGCGCGACCGCCTACCGCTACTTCCCGAGCCGCAGCGCGCTCGTCACCGCGGTGGTCGACAGCTCGCTGGGCCCGGTGCGCCAGATGGCGTCGGACAACCCGAACGGCCGCGAGCGGCTGCACGAGCTGTTCTGCCAGACCTTCCCGCGCTTCAAGGAATTCGAGGCACCGATGCGCGCCGCGGCGCAGCTCTCGCTCGAGCAGTGGGGCCTCGAGCGCGCGGGCCTGCTGGCCGAGGAACCGTACCGGCGCGGCCATCGCGTGCGCATCCTCGAGCATGCGCTCGAGCCGATGTCGCCGCTCTTGAACCCGCGCATGCGCGACCGCTTGCACCATGCCCTCTCGATCGTCTACGGCATCGAGCCCTACGTGGTGCTCAAGGACATCTGGGGCCTCGAGGACCGCGAGGTCGAGCGCACCGCGCTGTGGATGGCCGATGCGCTGGTCGATGCGGCGCTGCGCGACTCGGCGGCGAAGCGTGCGGCGGCCGAGGCGGCCGCGGCGTCGACACCGCCGCCGGCGCCCGAATGGTTCGATGCGCAGTACAACAACCGTGCGCGCATTCCCGAACACCCGTCGATCCTGAAGTACTGGGCCGATGCGTCGGCGCAGGCGCTGCGGCGACCCGAATGGATTCGCGATCTGGCCTACGGCGACGACGAGAGCGAGCGGCTCGACATCCTGCCGGCCGCATCGGGTGCCGGGAAGGCGCCGGTCTTCGTCTACATCCATGGTGGCTACTGGCGCGCGCTCGACAAGCGTGACCATGCCTTCCTCGCGCCGCCGCTGGCCGATGCCGGCGCCACCTTCGTGCAGCTCAACTACGCGCTGTGCCCCGCGGTCGACATCGAGCACATCGCGCGGCAGATGACGCAGGCGCTGGCCTGGGTGCATCGCAACGTCGCGGCGCATGGCGGCGATCCCGCGCGCATCGTCGTCGCGGGCCATTCGGCCGGCGGCCATCTCGCCACCATGCTGCTGGCCTGCGACTGGCAACGGGTCGGGCCCGACCTGCCGCGCGACCTCGTCAAGTCGGCACTGCCGATCTCGGGCGTCTACGAGCTCGAGCCCTTGCGGCACGCGCCCTTCCTCGCGGCCGACATCGGGCTGACCGAAGCCTCGGCGCTTCGACTGAGCCCGGCCGCGATGCCCGCGCCGAAACAGGGCACGCTGGTGACGGTGGTCGGCGGCGACGAGAGCGAGGAGTTCCATCGCCAGGCCGAGCTGATCGCCAAGGCCTGGGGCCGCCGCGTGGTGGTGGGCGCCGAGCGGCCCGCGCATCGGAACCACATGAGCGTGCTGGCCGATCTCGCGGACCCGGCATCGGGCACGCACCGGCAGGCGCTGGGTCTGCTCGGGCTCGCAGTTCCGGCGCGCTGAATTCGACCCGCGCGGGGCACGCGGCGGGGCGAGGGGTTTCGAAGCCTCACGCCCTGGCGCGCCCACGTCCGACAAGCCCCCCGGGGTGCCTGCGTCGTACAAGTTGCTCAACCTCTTCCCTCTTCAGCCCCAGGAGCAACCGGTGAGCGACGACAAGAAGCCCAACCCTCTTCTCAATGCGGTGTCCAACGTCGTGGCGGCGCTGCGCGCGGACGACGACCAGATCGCGGTGGCGAAGGCCCATGACGCGCTGGAGCCCCAGGCGATCGAGAAGCTCACGCCGCAGGAGGCGCGCCGTCAGCCCACGCCGGCCGATGCCGTGAAGAAGGTGCTCGAGCAGCAGAACCGTTCGGCCGTGCCCGAGGCGCTGGTGCCCGGCGTGACCACGCGCGAACTCACGGTCGATGGCGCCACCGGCCCGCTGGCGGCCACGCTCTACACGCCCGCGGGGCAGGGGCCCTTTCCCGTCGTGCTGTACTTCCATGGCGGCGGCTGGGTGATCGCGAACCGACAGGTGTACGACGGTGGCGCGCGCGGGCTCGCCGCGGCCGCGCAGGCGATGGTGCTGTCGGTCGACTACCGGCTCGCGCCCGAGCACAAGTTTCCGGCCGCGTGGGACGACGCGCTGGCGGCCTATCGTTGGCTGATCGAGAATGCGGCCTCGCTCGGCGGCGATGCTTCGCGCCTCGCGCTCGCGGGCGAATCGGCTGGCGGCAATCTCGCGGTGGCGACCGCGATCGCCGCGCGTGATGCCGGCCTCAGCGCGCCACGCCATGTGCTGTCGGTCTATCCCGTCACGCAGACCAGCCGCAACACCGAGTCCTACCTCGAGAACGCCATCGCCAAGCCGCTCAACCGCGCGATGATGGACTGGTTCTTCACCCATGTGACGCGCAGCGAGCAGGACCTCGACGACCCGCGGCTGTCGCTGGTCGATGCGCCGCTGGCCGGGCTGGCGCCCGTCACCATCGTCAATGCTCGGCTCGATCCGCTGCGCAGCGACGGCGCGAGGCTAGAGAGCGCGCTGATCGACGCGGGCGTGGAGATCGCGCGCAAGGAGTACGAAGGCGTGGCGCACGAGTTCTTCGGCGCCGCGGCGGTGCTCGAGAAGGCGCGGGACGCGCAGGCCTTCGCGGGCGAGCGGTTGCGCCGGTCGTTCGCGCTCTGAGGGCCAAGGGTCCACACGATGGCGAAGACACCATGAGCCTGAACGGTTACCTCGTAGAGGACAACCCCCTGATCCGCGACAGCCTGATCGCGACACTGGAAGAGCTCGCGCCCGTGCACATGGTGGGCACGGCCGAAACCCAGGCCGAGGCCGTGGCCTGGCTGCACGATGCCGACGGCCAATGGGACGTGGCCGTGGTCGATCTCTTCCTGCGCCACGGCACCGGCTTCGGCGTGCTCATGGGCTGCAAGGACCGCCTGCCGCGCCAGCGCATGGTGATCTTCTCGAACTTCGCGACGCCCGACATGCGCGAGCGCGCGATGCTGCTGGGCGCCGATGCGGTGTTCGACAAGTCCACGGAGATCGAGGGCCTGCTGCGCTTTCTCGAGGAGACGGAGCGGGCGGCGGATCGGACCTGAGGGCCGGGCGCGTCGTTCAGTCGGGAAAGCGCAGCACGGCCTTGATGGTCCGGCCCTGCTCGCCGTCTTCCACCGCCTCGTTGATCTGATCGAAGGCATAGAACCGGATCAGCCTGTCGAAGGGGAAACGCCCCTGCCGATACAGCTCGACCAGCTTCGGGATGAACAGGTCCGGCACCGAGTCGCCCTCGCAGATGCCGCGGATCTTGCGGCCCAGCAGAAGGCCCCAGGTGTCGAGGCCGATCTCGCTGCCGAATGCGGGCGCGCCGATCATGCCGCACTCGCCCATGATCTGGATCGAGTCGACGGCCTGGCGCAGGGCCGTGAGATTGCCCGAGGTCTCGAGCGAGAACTGGGTTCCGCCACCGCCGGTGATCTCCTGGATGCGCCGCACCGGGTCGGTGGTTCGCGGGTTGATCACATGGGTGGCGCCGAGCTCGAGCGCGAACTGCAGGCGCGCCTCGTTCGGGTCGACGCAGATGCGGATCGCGCAGCCGGTCACGTTGGCCGCGAGCAGGGCCGAGAGGCCGACCGATCCCGCGCCGTAGATGGCGATCGAATCGCCGGCCTGCGGGCGCAGCGAATTGATGACCGCGCCCGCGCCGGTCTGCACGCCGCAGCCCAGCGGGCCCATGATCTCGAGCGGCACATCGGACGGGATCTTCACCACGCTGCGCTCGGTGCCCAGGGCGTAGGTCGCGAACGAGGACTGGTTGAAGAAGGCACCGTGCACGACGTCGCTGCCCTTGTGCATGGTGGGCGTTCCGTCCATGCGCGCGAAGCCGAAGTTGGCCTTGAAGAAGTGCCGGCAGTACATGGGCTTGCCGGTCTGGCAGGTGTCGCAGTGGCCGCAGGAGTTGCAGCTCATCACGACGTGATCGCCGGGCTGGAGCTTGCTCACGCGGCTGCCGACCTGCTCGACGATGCCCGCGCCCTCGTGGCCGTACACCGCGGGGAAGGGCGCGGGCACCACCTGGTCGCGGGGCAGGGTGTCGGTGTGGCAGACGCCGCAGCTCTTCATGCGGATGAGCACTTCGTCGTCGCGCGGCGGCTCCAGCTCGATGTCCTCGAGGGTGAACTTGCCACCCTTCTCGCGCATGACGGCGGCTGTGATCTGCATGGGATGACCTCTTCAGGTGATGGGGATGAGGGGAGGGCGAAGGGCTGCGTGTCGCGTGCTCAGGCCTTGGGTGCGAACCAGGGCGCGGCCACTCGCGTCTGGATCGTCACGGCCTTGAGGTGGGTGTACATGTTGAGCGTCTCGTGGCAGTACTCGCTGCCGATCCCGCTCTCCTTGAAGCCGCCGAAGGGCGAGCCGCTCGCGAGGTTGAAGTAGTGGTTGATCCACACCGAGCCGGCCTGCAGCCGTTCGGCCGTGTCCCAGGCGTTGCGCAGGTTGCTGGTGTAGAGGCCGGCGGCCAGGCCGTAGCGCACGCCGTTGGCCTCCTCGATCATCCGGTCGTGGTCCTTCCAGCGGATCACGCTGAGCACCGGGCCGAAGATCTCTTCCTGCGCGATGCGCATGTGGTTGTCGGCCTCGAACACCGTCGGCGCGATGAAATGGCCGTGGGCCTGCCCTTCGACGGCGATGCGCTGGCCGCCGGTCATCAGCCGCGCGCCTTCGGCCTTGCCGATGCCGATGTAGTTCATCACGCGCTCGCCCTGCTCGGGCGACACGAGGTTCGAGAGCACGGTGTCGGGCGCGAGCGCCGCTCCGACCTTGACGCGCTCCATCCCGGCGACGAGGCGGTCCATCACGGCGTCGTAGACCGCGTCGTGCACGAACAGCCGGGTGCCCGCGAGGCAGGACTGGCCGTTGCAGTACAGGGTCGCGAACATCGCGTTGTCGACCACCGCGTCGATGTCCTCGATGTCGGGAAAGATGATGTTCGGGCTCTTGCCGCCCAGTTCCAGCGACACGGGCACCAGCCGCTCGGCACCGGCGCGCGAGATGATCCGGCCGACCTCGCTGCTGCCCGTGAAGGCCAGCTTCGCCACGCCGGGGTGCGCGGTCAAGGCGGCGCCTGCTTCCTCGCCGAAGCCGGGCACGATGTTGATGACGCCCGGCGGAAAGATCTTCGCGATGTGCCTGCACAGCTCCAGCGTGCTGAGCGAGGCGTTCTCGTCGGGCTTCAGCACCACCGTGTTGCCGGCCGCGATCGCGGGCGCGATCTTGAAGGCCGCCATGATCGCGGGCACGTTCCACGGAATGATCTGGCCGCACACGCCGTAGGGCTCGCGGCGGGCGACCATGTAGCCGCCGGGAATCGGGCGGCCGAATCCCTCGTGCGTGATGGCCGCGGCCGCGAAGTAGCGGTACTGCGAGATCGCGAACTGATGATCGAGGCCGGTCTCGAAGAGGCGCCGCCCGATGTCGACCGAATCGATGCTTGCGAGGCGCTGCTGATCGGCCTCCACGGCCGCCGCCAGTTTCAGCAGCAGGGCCGAGCGTTCCTCGGGCGCGGTGGCGCGCCAGGCCGGGAAGGCCTTGGCGGCGGCCTGCACGGCCGCATCGACCTCGGCCGCGCCGCAACGGGCAATGCGGGCGATCTGCTCGCCCGTGCCGGAATGCAGGGCCGCGAAGGTGGGGCCGTCGACCGGCTGGAACGCGTTGTCGATGAAGGCACCGTAGGTTTCGGAAAGACCGAGGTCTTGGATCGAGCTCATCAGGGGATTCCTCTGCATGGATGGATGGAAGCGCGACCGGCCCGGTTGGCTCGGTCGGCTCGGCTGGCGCCAGTCTTGAGGAAGAAGCGGCGCGCCGCGATCCGGAATGCGAAGCGCTATCCGCGATGCGCAGGAAGAGGCCTCCGGGCGTTCCCGCATCGCGTTTCCATGCGGGGAACGCACCCCTAGAATGCTCGCGCGGCCGCGGTGCGCACGAGCCACCACGCAGTCCGTGGAAGGGGCGACCATGCACTATCGAACCCATGATCTCGACGAAGCGATCCACGCCGTGGGCGCCGTGTACTGCCCGCACGAACTCCACCTGGATCGCCGGGCCAGGGCCCTGGACACGCGGTTGAGCGCGACCGAGGCACGGCCGCTGGCGCTGGTCCAGTTGGCCTACGGTGCGCGCGTGGAAGTCGACGCGGGCGAATTCCCCGGCCTGTTCCTGTTCATGCGCTGCACCGCCGGCGAAGGCACCGTCTCCCAGGGCAACCGCAGCGCCACCTGGCGGGCCGGCACGACGATCCCCGTGTCGGCCGGCCGGCCCACCCGTTTCGATTTCGGCGCCAGCTTCGAGCAGATCACCTTCCGGCCCGACACGGCCGCCTTGGAGGCTTGCTGCGCCAGCCTCGTCGGCCGTCCGCTCGACGATGGATTGAAGTTCGATCCGGTGCCGTTCACGTCGGCGCTCGAGCGTTCATGGTCCGGCGTGTGGGACCTGGTCGATACCCTGCCCGCGGCGCTGCCGGCGCCGGCCTATCGGTCGCTCGAGCAGTTCGTCCTCATGTCGCTGCTCCACGGGCATCCGCACAACTACACCGGCTGGATGCGCGGAGAGCGGCCGGCGTCGCGGCCGGCGCGCCTCGCGACCCTGGCCGAGTCGTTCATTCACGACCGCATCGCGGACCTGTCGCTGACGGTGTCCGACATCGCCGCTTCGCTGGGCGTCGGCGTGCGTGCCTTGCAGCTCGCGTTCCAGGCGCACCGCGGCATCACGCCGACGGCATACCTGCGGCGCATCCGTCTGGCGCAGGTGCGCGAGCGTTTGCTGGACGGGGAGGACGACGATACGGTGACTGACAT
Organism: Variovorax sp. Varisp41; assembly: GCF_047325085.1. Classification (NCBI taxonomy): domain Bacteria; kingdom Pseudomonadati; phylum Pseudomonadota; class Betaproteobacteria; order Burkholderiales; family Comamonadaceae; genus Variovorax; species Variovorax sp. Varisp41. The sequence goes on along the minus strand of NZ_CP168541.1, from coordinate 633,314 downwards.
CGCGTTCGCCCATGGCTTCTTTCACCTGAGCCGTCTCGCGCAGCAGTACAAGGCGCAATTCGGCGAGTCGCCTTCCGACACCTTGCGCGCGCGCCATCGCCGTTCGGCACGCTGAGCCGCCGCGCGAGTCCGTACCATGGCGGGTTCGCCATTCGCCTCGACCCGCTCTCCATGTCAGACCCCGTTTTCCGCCAAGCCCTTTCTTCCGATGCCGAACGCTGCTACGCGATCGAGATCGGTGCCTATGAAGGCGACGAGGCCGCCACCCTGGCCAAGATCCGCACGCGCATCGCGCAGTACCCGCAGGGCTTCCTCGTCATGGAACTCGAGGGGCAGGTCATCGGCTTCATCAACAGCGGATGCGCGCACGAGGTCGTGATGTCCGACGAGGCGTTCAAGGAACTGGTCGGCCACGACGCCGAGGCGCCCAACGTCGTGATCATGTCGGTGGTCATCGATCCGCTGTTCCAGGGGCGGGGATACGCCACCGTGATGATGAAGACCTTCGTCGAGCGGATGCGGCGGGCCGGCAAGCGCACGATCCACCTGATGTGCAAGCAGCGGCACGTGGCCCTCTATGAACGGCAGGGCTACGGGTACGTGCGGCCTTCGCCGTCGGACCATGGAGGGATGTCCTGGCACGAGATGGTGATGGCGCTTTAGCGAGCGACATCGGCTCACTGAATTCCGGGGGGGCGATCTCCGATGCAGTTCGGCCGTGCCCGGACCGCGATCCTGCGCTACGAGTTCGATCCGAACGCCTTCGCCCGAGATATACCGATGCGGCCGAAACTTCCCCGGAGCCCTGCTAGTCGCCGAACCAGAAAACCACCCAGAGGCCGACGGATCCATACACGACGAGCATGGCCATGGTGTCCCGTTGAAGAGCAAGGCGTGCTTGCTGCAAGCGAACACGAATCATCATGTCAACCCCTCTCTCCGCAGTCGCTCCCCTCGGCCGAGATTGCGCGAGGCTTGCCGATTCGTCAAGCCGAAATTAGTTCGCGCGGGCGATGACCTTCAGGCGAGGCGGGAGGGTCGAGGAAGTCTGGAGGGACGCTGCGCCATCCGTGCCGCGGCCTGCTTTTTTCCTTCACGAGGGCGACGTCGGCATGGCTTAGGATTTGCGCATGCTGGTACGTTTGATCTACGCAAGCCGCGCACCGTCACCGCATCCCGGTGATTTCTCGAGCATCCTCCACACATCGCGCACCCGAAACCCGCGGTTCGGCATCACCGGCGCGCTGTGCTTCCTCGACGGCGCCTACATGCAGTACCTGGAGGGCGAGGAACGCGAGGTGCGCGCGCTCTATGCCGCGATCGAGCGCGACAGGCGCCACCAGTCGCCGCGCTTGCTGGAGCTCGTGGGCATCCCGGCGCGCTTCTTTCCGGCCTGGTCGATGGCGCTGCTGAAATGGGACAAGCGCCTCGAGACCCTCTTCCATGGCCTCGTCACGGGGCAGGTGCTCGATCTCTACGAAACGCCGGGCGAGGACGCGGCCGCCATCTTCCGCGCGCTGGCGAGGACGCCGAACTGGCGCACGGCATGACGCGCGGATGAAGGCCCTTCACGCCTTCCTGTCCATCGTCATGCCGCGTCGGCGGGCACGGGGGTCTTGAGCAACTGCTGCTCCCACAGGTAGGCGATGCCGCTGCCTCCCGCGTGCTGCGTGATCACCTGGGTCAATGCGGCGGCGCTGTCGGTGCGTGCCCAGTCGCGCTGCCATTCCGAGGCGACCGCGAGCCAGGTGAGCATGTTCGCGCCGGCCGCGATCATGCGCTGGATCGCGACATGGTGCGCCTCGACCGAGACGCCGCCGGACGCATCGGTGACCACGGTGACGTCCCAGCCTTCGCCGAGTGCCTGGATCGTCGGCATCGCGACGCAGACCTCGGTCCACAGGCCCGCGATGATCAGTTGCTTGCGCCCCGTGGCCTTGACCGCGTCGACCACCACCTTGTCCTGCCAGGTGTTGATGAAGGTGCGGTCGATGACCTCCTGCCCGGGAAAGACCTCGGTGAGTTGGGGAAAGAGCAGGCCGCCGCGCTCGGCGATCACGCTCGTCAGGATGGTGGGCACACCGAAGGCCTTGGCGGCCTTCGCGAGGCCGACGGTGTTGTTGATGACCATCTGCGGTTCGTGCGAGTTGAGGTTCGCGAGCTGGTAGGGCTGATGGTCGATCAGGACGAGGACCGAGTCTTCGGGACGAAGAAGCGAAGAGAGGCCGTTGCGAGAAGTCATGGCTGGTTCCTGTGTTGCCGCTGTTGCGGGAGGGGTTTCGAGACGACGGATTCGCTCGTGGCGATGTCGTCCGCAGGGAGTATTGCGATCCATCTCTTCGCCCGGTAGTACCATCTTTCGGCGAACTGTGTCGCGATTGGAGGAACGCCAGCTTGGACATCGAGGACCTGCGTACATTCGTCGAAGTGGCCAGCGCGGGAGGGGTTTCACCGGCCGCCGTGCGGATGGGCATCTCCAAGTCGATGGTGAGCCGGCGGCTGCTTCGGCTCGAAGCGGAACTGGGTGTCCAACTGCTCGCGCGATCCACGCGCGGTGCCGCGCTCACGGAAGCGGGCAGCACCTTCCGCGACCATGCGGCCAAGGTCTGCATCGACATCGACACGGCCATGGAGGCGATCCTGCCCGCGGGCGAGCTTCGCGGGCGCCTGAGGATCGCGGTGCCGTTGAGCTTCGGCCCGACCCACTTCGCGCCCATGCTCGCCGAGATGGCGAAGCGCCATCCGCAGCTCCACATCCAGACCTGCTACAGCGACAGGTTCGTCGACCTCATCGCCGAAGGCTTCGACTGCGCGATCCGGGTCGGCTATCTCGAGGACTCCAACCTCATCGCGAGGAGCGTCGGCCCGATCTACGGCAAGCTCGTGGCGAGCCCGGACTACATCAACACGCACGGGTCGCCCGAGACGCCGGACGAACTCGGTGCCCATGAAGCGCTGATGCAGGGCACCGAGGCCTGGCAACTGAGGGATGGCGACCGGATCATCACGGTCCGACCGCAGGGCCGATTCAAGGCCGACAACGGCACGGCACTGGTCGCGGCCGCGGTGGCGGGCCTCGGCATCGCCTATGTGCCGGACTGGCTCACGCACGAGTACATCGCCGCCGGCGCGCTGGTGCCGGTCATGACGCGCTATCCACCGCCGCCCGCGGGTGCCTACGTCATCCGGCCGCCGGGCCAGCATCCGGCCAGGAAGATACGCGTGCTGACCGAACTGCTGGTCGAGCACTGCGAGCGGTTGTCGCACCCCGCGTGAGCGGGTGCCTCGTTGCTCTTCGGCGCGGTGTGGATGCGCGCCGGAAGCCTCAGACCCGGAACCAGATCTTGAACGTCACATACAACGCATACCCCAGCGCCAGCACCAGCCACGCCATGTAGAAGACGTTCGACCAGTACTCGCCCGCATGCATCGCCAGCGTGTACACCTGCCCCGCGCAGCCCTTGCCGATGCAGGGCACCTCGCCCCGGACCAGCGCGCGCAAGGTGGCGACGAGGAGGTAGCACGCGATGCCACCCGCCACGAGGAAGCCGATCGGCCCGACGAAGCCCTTGGTGAGCTCGTCGTTCTCGTCGCGGTTGCCTTTCGCAAGCAGTTTCTGACCGAAGCGGTACCAGGCGAAGCCCAGCAGGAGCATCAGCGAGTAGTAGAGGAAGTCGCGCATCGACGGCGGGATGATGTGTGTGGATGGCGCCGATCCTAGCGCTGTCCGTTTCGCGTCCACCGCTCCACCGCGGCCACGGCCCGCTGGCCCGCATTCGCCGCCTGCGGATGCGAATGCGCCGCGCACATCCCGGCGATCCCGCGCAGCGCTTCGGCCGGACGCTTCGCGATCTCCATCGCGAGCGCTTCCGCCACGAAGAAGTTCTCGTGCGAGGCGAGTTCGCGCAGCAGCGCGGTATCGCGCAGGTCCAGCGATGGAATGAAGGCGATGGCCGCATCCTCGTCGTCCGGGGATGCAAGCAGCGAACGGATGAACGTGCCCACGCCTGCCTGGTCGCCGGCGAGCGGAGAGACCGAAGGATGGAGGTCCTCGACATCTCGATCTTCGGCATCGGCGCGTCGGGCCGCGTCCAGAAAGGCCTCGATGTCGGCGAACACCACGCGCGAGTCGCCGTCATGAGCCAGGTACAGGACCGCGCCGGCGAGCGGTGGTGCGGTCAGCAGCACGTGATGGTTGCTTGTCCGTGCATCGTCGAGCACCAGGCCGCCGAGGCGTCGCAGCATCGGGTGAAAACGCAGCGCCAGGCTCCAGCGAACGATCTCCGCGTCGGGAAGCAGTGCCGTGCCCGGCAGATCATGGTCTTGGATGCGCGCCAGATATGCATCGAGGGCTTGCCGCTCAGTGCTCGAGAGATTCACGCTTCAGCGCCCGGCAAACCCATCCGTCGCCCGCAGCAAGCGATCGAGGATCCCGGGCTCCGAATACGCATGCCCGGCTCCCTCGATCAGATGGAACTCCGCCTCGGGCCAGGCCTTGTGCAGGGCCCAGGCGTAGCGCGCGGGGCAGGGCATGTCGTAGCGGCCGTGCACGATCACGCCCGGGATGCCATGCAGCCGGTGCGCGTCGCGCAGCAGCTGGCCGTCCTCGAGCCACGCGTCGTGCACGAAGTAGTGGTTCTCCAGCCGCGCGAAGGCCAGCGCGAAATGGTCGTCGGCATGCGAGGCCGCGAGCGCGGGGCTCGGCAGCAGCGTGATGGTCTGACCCTCCCAGACGCTCCAGGCGCGCGCGGCCTCGATCCGGGCCACCAGGTCGTCGCCGGTCAGCCGCTTGCGGTAGGCCGCGATCATGTCGCCGCGCTCGGCCTCGGGGATCGGGGCCTGGAACTGCTCCCATCGGTCGGGGAACATCTCCGACACGCCGAACTGGTAGTACCAGTCGAGCTCGGCGCGCGTGACGGTGTAGATGCCGCGCAGCACCAGCTCGCTCACGCGCTCGGGGTGCTTCTGCGCATAGGCCAGCGCCAGCGTCGAACCCCACGAACCGCCGAACACCAGCCAGCGCTCGGCGCCCACCAGTTCGCGCAGGCGCTCGATGTCGGCCACCAGGTGCCAGGTGGTGTTGGCCTCGAGGCCCGCATGCGGCTCCGAGAGGCCGCAGCCGCGCTGGTCGAACAGCAGCAGGTCGTAGCGCGCGGGATCGAACAGCCGCCGGTGCTCGGGCGAGATGCCGCCGCCGGGGCCGCCGTGCAGGAACACGGCGGGTTTGGCGCCGGGCGTGCCCACGCGCTCGTAGCGGATGCGGTGGCCGTCGCCCACGTCGAGCATGCCGCTCTCGTAGGGTTCGATCGGGGGGTAGAGCTGGCGCAGGGTCTCGGTCATTCGATGCTTTCTTCGGGGTTCATGCAAAGCCGCGCGAGAGCGCGAACTCCACGCCCGCGAGTGGAGTCGGACCGCATTCTGCAACGACCTCGCGCCGAGCCCGCGGCGGCACGTCTGCCCAGACCAGCAACGCTCAAGCCGCCTTCAAGGCATCCTGCCCATAAGTCCCCGCCGCCCGCACATCCGCCGGATCGAAGCTCGCCCCCGCCCCCTGCTGCTCGCGCTGTGCCGCGAGCCGCGCGCCCTCCTGCGCGGCCATGTCGAACAGGCGGTTGGGATCGTGGCGGCGCAGTTGCAGCGCGGCCGCTTCCAGCCCGGCCGCGATCTCGATCTCGCGCTGGCCCGAAGCCATGCCATCGAGCAGCAGGCCGGCCGCGACGGCGGGCTCCATGCCCTGGTCGATGTTCGCGTCGGAACGGCCGCGGGCACTGCCGTCGGCGCCCAGCGCATTGATCGACACCGCGGTGCGCACCGAGCCCGGCAGCGCGACGCTCACTCGGATGCCGTAGGCCTGCTCGACCTCGGCGCGCAGGGCATCGAAGTAGCCCTGCACCGCATGCTTGGCACCGCTGTAGCCGGTGCGCAGCGGCGCGCCGACCTTGCCGGCCACCGAGCCGATCACGGCGATGTGGCCGCCGCGGCGCTCGGCCATGCGCGGCAGCACGAGCTGCGTGAGGGCGACGGGGGCGAGGTAGTCGACCTCGATCAGGCGGCGATAGACGGCGAGATCGGTGTCGATGGCGAGGCTGCGCTGGGCGATGCCGGCATTGTTGATCAGCACGTCGATCCGGCCCTGCCAGGCGGCGGCGCGCTCGACGATGGCCGGCAGGGCGTCGTAGTCGGTGGCCTCGAAGGGCAGTACCAGCACGCGTTCGGGGGCGCGCGCCGCGAGAGCGGCCAGCGGCTCGGGGCGGCGGCCGGAGGCGATCACGCGCGCGCCGCGCTCGAGCAGCGCGAGCGCGAGTGCCTCGCCGATGCCGGAGGAAGCGCCGGTCACCCAGGCGGTCTTGTTCTCGAAGTACATCTGAAAGCTTTCCTTGACGTGGAGCGGAGTGGGATCCCGCGGCGCGTGTCGGTGTGTTGGATTCGGATGTTCTGCTCCGACGAGGCCGCGGGCGTGGCGTGCGCCTCGGTCATTGTGGCGGCGCGGCACGGGCCTGACCATCGGCCAATGGGGGTAATGCAAGAGTGTGCGCGAGTCGGGCCTGAAGCCTTTAGGCGCAAGCTCAGCGAGCCGCGCAGCCGGTGTCGCCGCAGCCATCGCCGGGGGCCGCCTCCTCTGCACGCACCGCATCCGCGACCAGCGGCGCGGCGAACTCCTCGGCCGCGAGCTGCCCGATGGCCGCGCCCAGCGACATGTCATCGAGCAGTCCGAAGTGGCTCAGCCGCAGCCGCCCCTGCCTGTCGATTAGCACCACGCTCGGCGTGCCCTGGAACTGGTAGGCGCGCATGGTCTGCGGAATGCTGCTGCCGGGCGAGGGCCGGTCGATGCCGATCGGGAAGACATAACGGTACTCGCGCACGAAGGCCTCGAGCGCCGCGGGCGTCATGACCGCGTGGTGTTCGAACACCGAGTGCAGCCCGATCACCGCGACGTCCTTCGCGGCGAACAGCTGCCGCGTCTTCTTGGCCTGCGGCAGGCCGTGCGTGGCGCAGGCCGGGCACAGCATCTGGAAGGCATGCAGCACCACGACCTTGCCGCGCAGCGATTCGAGCGTGACGGGGGCCTCGGTGTTGAGCCAGCGATCGACCTGCAGTTCGGGCGCCGGGGGATGGATTCTCGACATGGTGTTGGCTCCAATGAGATGGCAGGGCCCGGCGCCGCCGCTCAGGCGGCCGCGCGCAGCTTCACGCCCGGGAAATCGACGGGCACGTCGAGGGCGACATTCACATAGTTCGTGAACAGGTTCAAGGCCACGTGCGCCAGCAGTTCGACGATCTGCCGGTCGTCGAAGCCCGCGTCGCGCAGCGCCTGCACCTCGGCGGCGTCGATCCGGCCGCGCTGCTCGACCACCGCGAGCGCGAAGCGCAGCGCGGCGGCGGTCTGCGGGTCGGCGGACTCGCCGTGCTGTGCGGCGGTCATCTCGGCCGACGAGGCGCCGGCCTTGCGGCCCAGCGCCGTGTGCGCGGCCAGGCAGTAGTGGCAGGCATTGCGGTCGGCGATCGCCACCGCGATCTTCTCGCCGAGCTGCGCGGGAATCACGCCGCCGCCGAGCGCGCCGAACGATCCCCACAGGCTTTGCAGCGCGGCCGGCGAGTTGGCGACGGCGCGGAACATGTTGGGCGTGGCACCGAAGGCGCCGTGGATCTGCGAGAGCAGGGCCTGGGTGTCGCCGGTGGCTTCGGCGGGGGAGACGAGGGGGATACGGGACATGGTGCTTTCCTTTCAAGGGGTTGTGTCGGTGAAGGAAGTTTGCTGGTGATCCTCGTATCATTCGGATCGTTTTATCCGCCAAACATATCTTTTCGTCCGAATGGCCGCGCCACCTCCCATCGACAGGCTGTCCTCGCTGCTCGAGCGCTTCCGCGTGCGGGCGCACCTGTTCCACAACGGCCCGCTGTGCGGCACCACCAGCTTCGCGGCCGAGCCGGGGCGCGGCTTCCTGCACGTGCTGCGCCGCGGCGAGATGGTGGTCACGCATGCCGCGCGCAGCGGCGCGCCGCGCAAGCTGGTCGTGAAGGAGCCGAGCCTGCTGTTCTATCCGCGCCCGCTGACGCACCACTTCCACAACGCGCCCGTCGAAGGCTCGGACTTCGTCTGCGCGACGCTGGATTTCGATGGCGGCGAGACGCATCCGCTGGCGCGCGCGCTGCCGCCGCTGATCCGCCTTCCGCTGCGCGAGGTCGAGGGGCTCGAGCAGTCGCTGGCGCTGCTGTTCTCCGAGACCCTGCGCGTGCAGTGCGGCCACCGGCTGCTGGCCGACCGCCTGTTCGAGGTGGTGCTGATCCAGCTGCTGCGCTGGCTGCTCGATCATCCGGAACACAGCGAACTGCCGCCGGGCCTGCTGACGGGGCTCGGCGATCCGCGGCTCGCGCGCGTGCTGGTCGGCCTGCACGAGCGGCCCGGCGAGCCCTGGCCGCTCGAGCAGATGGCGCGCGAGGCGGGTTTGTCGCGCAGCGCCTTCGCGCAGCGCTTCCGCGAGGTGGTGGGCACCACGCCCGCCGACTACCTCGCGCTCTGGCGGCTCAGCATCGCGCAGGCGCAACTGCGTGGCGGCGCCTCGGTGAAGACCATCGCCGACGCGCTCGGTTATGCCAATGCCTCGGCGCTGTCGCGCGTGTTCGCGCAGAAGCTGGGCGTGTCGCCGCGCGAGTGGCTGGCGGCTCGGCGCCTGCCGCGATAGAGCGAGATCGACCCCGTCAGCGTCGGGATCACCGCGGTCTCCTCGACCTCGGCGAAGCCCGCTTCCTGCATCAAACGCGGCACGATGCCGTCGGCATTGGGCTGGGTGTCGGCGAAGCCGTCGACGCACTGCACCAGCCTGAACAGCGTTCGCATGGCCCGGGTGCGCTGCAGGCCGTAGTCGGCGATGTGCAGCTCGCCGCCCGGCACCAGCGCCGCGTGGATGGCCGCGAGGCCCGCGCGCTTTTCCGCCAGCGGCACCTGGTGCAGCACCAGGCTGGTCACGATCTTGGTCGGCTGCAGCGGCCACAGCAGCGCGGCCGCGTCGCGCAGGTAGCCACAGTGCAGTTCGCAGCGCACGCCGGTGGCGGCGAGCTTGGCGCGGGCGCGCTCGAGGATGCGCTCGTCGGGGTCGATGCCGATCAGCCGAGGCGTCGACCCCGAATGGCCGAGCAGCGCGAGGAAGGAGCCGGTGCCGCAGCCCACGTCGGCGATCACGTCGGAAGGCCGCGGCGCGAGCTGCGCCAGCAGGGCCGAGCGCCAGTGCCGCTCGCGCGTGAACAGCGACACGATGGGGTCGTAGGCGCCGAGCACCGGCACCGCGGGGGTGAAGTCGCGCGCCGGGCGCAGGGTCTTGTTCATGGCCATCTCCTGGATTCCTGGGTGTTCCGCTTCGCTGCGTTGCGATCGATAATCCGAGCAATTGCTCACAATGTCTACTCGCATTCGAGGAACGCCATGGCCCGCGCACCCGTCGTCCACCCGAGAAAGAAGGCCTCGCAGGAGCGTTCGCGCGCGACCGTCGACGCGCTGATCGAGGCCACTGCTCGCGTTCTGGTGCGCGAGGGCTTCGAGCGCGCGAGCACCAACCGCATCGCGGCCGAGGCCGGCGCCAGCATCGGCTCGCTCTACCAGTACTTCCCGACCAAGGAGGCGCTGGTGGCCGCGGTCATCGAGCGGCACAAGAACGACATGATGGAAGTGCTGCGTCGCGCGCTGGTGCGGGTCGCGGGCATGCCGCTCGAGCAGGGTGTGCGTGAACTGGTCGCGTTGATGATCGACGCGCACCGCGTCGACCCCGAGCTGCACCGCGTGCTGGTCGAGCAGATTCCGCGCATCGGCCGGCTGGCGGAGGTGGAGGGTTTCGACCGCGAGGTGCGCGAACTGGTGCGGGCCTACCTCGAGGCTCACCGCGCCGAGCTGCGCACGCTCGACCTCGATCTCGCGGCCTTCGTCTGCGTCTCCTCGGTCGAGACGCTCGCGCACGAGGCCGTGCTGCACAACCCCGCGCTGCTCGCGAACCGCAAGGTGAAGGCCTTCACCGACGAGGTGACCTTGCTCGTGATCAGGTACCTGACCTAGCCGCGACGCGTTTCGCGGCGGCGCGCAATAGCACGCGCGAGTAGAGCTTGTGGAAGCCCGTCAGCGCATCGATCGTCCAGCCGAGCCCGCCCTTCGCGCGCGGCAGGACGGCCGAGCCGAAGAACAGCGTGGTCCGCGGTGCCGCGCCGTCCGCGCGCGGCGCCACCATGAGCCAGCTGCGCGTGCGCCCGGTTGCCAGCACGATCTGGTCGGCCGCGCGCGCCTCGACGCGCCAGGCCGAGAAGGTCTCGACATGGCCCGCGGCCAGCGCGGCGGCGTCGCCGTCGTTCGCGCGCCGTCCGAGCACGATGCCGAGCAGCCAGCGCTCGGGCTTGAAGGCCGGCGAGGTGTAGAAGGCCTCGACGTAGGCGGCCAGTGGCACGCGGCCGTCGACGGCGAGCGTGTGGCAGTCGGTGTAGGCACCCGTGCCCTCGTAGCGGGCGAGCAGGGCATGCGCGGGCAGGGCGCGGATCTCGATCGGGTTCATGGGGCGGCGGCGGTCGCACGAGGATGCGTGCGCGTGCATTGTGCGGTGGCGCGCCGCGCGCCCGACGTCAGTCGACCCGCACCTTGGCCGCCTTCACGATCTGGTCGTATTTCGCGAGGTCGGCGCGGATCTGCTGGCCGAACTCCGCGGGCGTGTTGCCCAGCGCCGAGATGCCCAGCGACGCGAGCCGCTCTCGCACCTCGGGCGACTGCACCACCGCATGCAGCTCGCGCTGCAGCCGCTCGACGATGGGCTGCGGCGTCTTCGCGGGCGCGAGGATGCCGATCCACGAGCTCGACTCGAAGCCCGGCACGCCCGATTCGGCGACCGTGGGCACCTCGGGCAGCGAGGCCAGCCGCTGCGCGCTCGACACGGCGATCGGGCGGATCTGGCCCTTCTGCACGAAGGGATAGGCACCGGCCACCGCGGTGTAGAGCATCGGCAGCGAGCCGCCGACGAGGTCGGTCATCGACTGGCCGCCGCCCTTGTAGGGCACGTGCACGAAGTTCGCGCCGGTACGGGCCTTGAGCAGCTCGCCGGCCAGGTGCGGCGTGCTGCCGGTGCCCGCGCTGCCGTAGGATACGCCGCCCGGGTTGGTCTTCGAATAGGCCACCAGTTCGGACAGCGTCTTCGCGGGCACCGAGGGGTGCACGACGATGATCAGCACCGCGTCGCCGATCTTGCTGACCGGCACGAAGTCCTTGAGGGTGTCGAACGGCACCTTGGCATAGACGTGCGGGTTGATGACCAGCGTGCCGTCGAAGCCCAGCAGCAGCGTGTAGCCGTCGGGCGCCGCGGTCGCCACCATCTGCGTGCCGATGTTGCCCGAGGCGCCGGGCCGGTTGTCGACCACCACGCTCTGGCCCAGGCGCGCACCGAGCTTGTCGGCTACCACGCGCGCGCCGGTGTCGGTCACGCCGCCCGGCGTGAAGGGCACGATCAGGCGGATCGGCTTGTTCGGGTAGTCCTGCTGCGCGGCCGCGGGGCCCATGGCCAGCGCAAGCGGCAGCGCGGCCGCGAGCAGGCGCGCCAGCGTGTTCTTCCATGCATTCATCGCTTGTCTCCTTCGTTCGTTCTTCGATTCGCTCTTGGTTCTGTTCAGCGCTTCAGGCCCTGCTTCGCGAGCCACTGGTCGACGCGCTCGGCAATCGCATCCGAGTTGCGGTCCATCATGAGCATGTGAGAGTTGCCGCGCCAGCCGAGTTCGGGCAGCAGCAGCCGGTCGCCCGTGCCGCCGGCCGCGATCAGCCGCTGGCGGAAGTTTTCCTGCTGCGCCGTGATGCGCGTCCAGAACGGATAGCGCTCGAGGTTGTCGCCCCACACCCACAGCATGGGCACGCCCTTGAGGCGCGCGAAGTCGGTGGTCTCGGGGTTCGGCGAGCCCGAGGTCTCGACGGCGACGATGGCCTTGACCTTGTCGGGGTACTTCAGGGCCGAATTGAAGGCGAAGTTGCCGCCCTGGCTGTGGACCACGATCACGCAGGGGCAGGCCTTCCGCACATAGGCGTCGTAGGCCGCCTGCGTGGCCGCGTCGTTGGTGCTCCAGCGCGGAATCGACTGCTTGGCGAACTGGTCGAAGCTGGCCACCGGGAACTGCGTGCCCGGCAGCGCGCGGCGCTTCGCCGGATCGGTGTCGTACGAGCCGGTCTCGCCGATGCGGAACAGCTCCCAGCCTTCCTTCTTCGGCCGGAAGAAGGGCTCGCTCTTGAAGATCTCGGGATAGCGCGCCCACGAGGCGCGGCCGCGCTCGACCGCGTCGCTCACGTACACGTCCCAGCCGGCGCGCAGAAAGTGGTTCTCCCAGCCCGGCTGACCGTCGGGCTTGGTCTCCCAGGTCACGCCCGAGAGGCCGCCGCCGTGCCACAGCAGCAGCGGATAACGGCCCTTCGGGTTCGCCAGGCGCGTGTAGCGCGCATAGAGCCCCTCGACCTCGAAGTCGCCGTTGGGGTCGAACTTCAGCGGCGGCGCGCCGGGCGTGAACACCAGCTCCTTCTCGGGCAGGCCCGAGAGCGTGACGGCGCGTCCGCCCACGTGATAGCTGCCGACGTCGGCCACCTGCAGCGTGCCCGTCGAGCAGCCGGCCAGCGCCGCGGCCGCGATGCCGAGCAGCGCGAGCTTCCATGCATGTCTCATCTCTTGTCTCCGTTGTTGTTCGTAGGGGTGGGGCGCTATCGTGCCCAGCGTTTCTCGAAGTCCCAGACCTCCTCGAAGCCGATGCGCCGGCAGAACTCGTTGAAGTCGAACAGGTCGTCGCCCGGTGCCAGGCTGCCGCCGCTGGTCTTCAGGTGGCGCAGCGCGCGTTCCATCGCGGCCGCGGCCGCGAGGCTGGTCATCGACGGATAGATGGCGAGCGAGAAGCCGATCTCCCGCAGCGCCTGCGCGTCCAGCATCGGCGTCTTTCCGCCGTCGGACATGTTGGCCATCATCGGCAGCTCGAAGGCCGCGCAGGCGCGGCGCATCTCGTCCTCGGACTGCGGCGCCTCGAAGAACAGGATGTCGGCGCCCGCGCGCGCATAGGCCTCGAGCCGGCGCAGCGCCTCGTCCACGCCGAGTTCGGCGCGCGCATCGGTGCGCGCGATGATCAGGAAGTTCTTCTTGTCCTCGCGCGCCTCGGCGGCCACGCGGATCTTGTCGACCATGTCCTGCACCGGCACGCAGCGCTTGAACGGCGTGTGGCCGCACTTCTTCGGGAACTCCTGGTCCTCGAGCTGGATGGCGGTGACGCCGGCCGCCTCGTAGCCGCGCACCGTGTGGTGCACGTTGAGCAGGCCGCCGTAGCCGGTGTCGGCATCGGCGATCACGGCCGCGCCGCCGCTCGCGCGCACCAGCGTCGCCATGCGGTCGAGCATCTGGGTGTAGGTGGCGATGCCCGCGTCGGGCAGGCCCAGGCTCGAGGCCGTGAGCCAGAAGCCCGAGCCGTAGACGATGTCGAAGCCGACCTTGGCCGCCATGGTGGCGGCGATCATGTCCTGCAGGCCGGGGATGACGATGAACTCGCGGCGCTCGAGCTTCTCGCGCAGAAGGGGGCTGGCCATCGTCACTCGGCCCGGATGCCGCCGCGTTGCGCGACCTGCGTCCACTTCTTCGTCTCGGCCGCGAGGAAGCTGCGGAACTCGGCCGGCGGCGTGAGCGTGATGTGCGCGCCCTGGTCCTCCATCTGCTTGAGCACGGCCGGGTCGGCCGCCACCTTCTTCAGGTCCTGGTTGATCTGCGCCACGATCGGCGCGGGCAGGCCGGCCGGGCCGAAGAGGCCATACCAGCTCAGCGACTCCACGCCGTCGAGGCCGGCCTCCTTGAAGGTCATCGCATCGGGGAACAACGCCATGCGCTGCGTGTCGGCCACGCCGACCACGCGCAGCGCGCCCGAGCGCACGTGGGGCAGGGCGGTCAGCACGCTGGTCACGCCCATCGGCAGGTGGCCGCCGATGATGTCGACCATGATCGGCGCGCCGCCCTTGTAGGGCACGCCGGTCGATTGCAGCTTGCCGGCCTGGCGGATCATCTCGCCGGTCAGCCGGGTCTGGCCCTCGGAATAGCCCACGCCCAGCGGTTCCTTGCGCGCGGCCTCGATCACGTCGCGCAGCGTCTTGTAGGGGCCGTTGGCCTGCACCACCAGCACCGAGGGCGAGTTCGCGATGTTGGTGATCGGCGTGAAGGCCTTGTCGGTGTCGTAGGGCAGGCTCTTCATCAGCACCGGATTGACCGCGTGCGAACCCACCACCAGCAGCAGCGTGTGGCCGTCGGCAGGCGCGCGCGCGACGAAGTTCGAGCCGATCACGCCGTTGGCGCCGGTGCGGTTGTCCACCACCACCGATTGGCCCCACAGGTCCGACAGGCGCTGCGCCATCAGCCGGCCCACGATGTCGGTGCCGCCGCCCGCGGAGTAGGGCACGACCAGCGTGACGGGCTTGGTCGGGAACTTGGCGGCCGGTGCTTGCGCCCAGGCGCCGGCCGAGGCCATGGCGGCCAGCGCGGCGAGTGCCGTGCGGCGGGTGGGATGCGCGGTGAAGGGAGTCGATGGGTTCGTCATGTCGTTGCTGTCTCCGGGGATGTGTTGTTGGATGAATTCGTCTTCTCGCGCTGGCGCCGCAGCCAGGCGATCGCACGGCCGCCGAGCGGGCGCTGCAGCCGTTCCTGCGCGAAATCGATCGCCTCGAGCAGGCCGTCGAGCGAGATGCCGGTCGCAAAACCGCTGCGCTCGGCCATCAGCACCAGGTCTTCCGTGGCGAGGTTGCCGGCCGCACCGGGCGCGAACGGGCAGCCGCCGATGCCGCCCACGCTGGCGTCGAAGCGGCGGATGCCGGCCTCGAGCGCAGCCCAGGCATTGGCGACCGCCATGCCGCGCGTGTCGTGCAGATGGATCGCGAGCCGTTCGGGCGCGATCGCTTCGGCGAGCACGCGCATGCGTTCTTTCACCATGCCCGGCGAGGCCGAGCCGATGGTGTCGGCGATCACGATCTCGCCGGCGCCCGCGGCCTGCATGCGTTGCGCGAGGCGCAGCACCTCGGCCAGCGGGGTCTCGCCCTCGAACGGGCAGTCGAAGGCCACGGCCACATAGGCGCGCGTGCGCAGGCCCAGCGCTTGCGCCGCGGCCAGCGTGCGTTCGCTGACCTCGGTCGCCTGCTCCAGGCCCATGTTGATGTTGCGCTGGTTCATGGTCTCGGTGGCCGAGAGCACGACCGCGATTTCGGCCGCGCCGGCAGCATGCGCGCGCTCCAGCCCCTTGAGGTTGGGCACCAGCACCGAGCAGCGCAGCGCGGGCAGCGCCGCGTGCACCAGCGGCAGCAGCTCGGCCGCGTCGGCCATCTGCGGCACGGCCTTGGGCGACACGAAGCTGGTGGCCTCGACGCTGCGCACGCCGGCCGCCGCGAGCAGTTGCACCAGGCGCAGCTTGTCGTTGGCGCCCAGGTGCACCGGCTGGTTCTGCAGGCCGTCGCGCGGCGCGACGTCGGTGATGTGGATGGCTTCCATCGTCATCTTCAGGCGATGGTGCCGGCCTGGCGCAGCGCGTCCAGCTTCGCGTCGGAATAGCCGACCCAGTCGCCGAGCACGCGGCGCGTGTGCTCGCCGAGCGACGGCGGGCTGCCGTAGGCCTTCGGCGCGGCGGCCGAGAGCTTGATCGGGTTGCCCGGCATGCGCACGGTCTCGCCGGTGTGCAGCGGCACCTCGACCACCATGTCGCGCGCCAGCACCTGCGTGTCGCTGAGCGCCTGCGCGAAGTCGTTGACCGGCCCGCACGGAATGCGCGCCTGGCGCAGCCGCGCGAGCCAGTGGGCGGTCGGCTGCTTGCGCAACTCGCCGGCGATCAGCGCGTCGATCCCGGCCTTGGCCGCGAAGCGCACCGGCTGCTGCCGGTAGGCCGGGTCGCGCAGCTCCGGCAGGTCGATGAACTCGACGAAGCGCTCGAAGAAGGGGTCGCCGATGCAGGCGATGATGATGTGGCCGTCGGCCGTGGGATAGCTGTTGTAGGGCACGTGCACGAAGTGGCCGTTGCCGATGCCCGCGGGCACGTGGCCCGACATCAGGTGCATGGTCGCCATGTAGTTGAGCAGCGAGATCTGCGCGTCGAGCATCGAGATGTCGACGTGCTGCCCGCGCCCGGTGCGCTCGCGCTCGGCCAGCGCCGCCAGCACGCCCATCGCGCCGAACATGCCGCCGCCGAGGTCGCCGATCGGGATGCCGCTGCGCGTGGGGCCGCTTTCGGGCGTGCCGGTGATCGACATGCCGCCGCCCATCGCCTGCACCACCTGGTCGAAGGCCGGGCGCTGCGTCTCGGGGCCGGTCTGGCCGAAGCCCGTGACCGAGCAGGTCACGATGCGCGGGTTGACCTGCGACAGCGATTCGAAGTCGATGCCCAGGCGCTGCGTGACGCCGACGCTGAAGTTGTCGAACACCACGTCGGCCCGGCGCACCAGGTCGAGGAACACGGCCTTGCCCTCGGCGCTCTTGAGGTCCACGCAGACGCTCTCCTTGTTGCGGTTCAGCGTGAGGTAGTAGGCGCCCATGCCGCCGCGTGCGTAGTCGGGATCGTTCTCCAGCAGGCGTCGGGTGCCTTCGCCGCTGCCGGGCGGCTCGACTTTGATGGTGCGCGCGCCGAGGTCGGCCAGCAGCATGGTGCCGTAGGGGCCCGACAGCATGTGCGTCAGGTCGAGCACCGTGATGTGTTCGAGTGCCAAGTCGTGTGTCTCCTGAAAGACTTTGGTGTTGCACGGCATGTGCCAGCGCATGGGGCTGGAGGCAAGTCGTTGATGTGAAAGGATATTTTCCAAGAGACTCGGGTTTTCACTGTGTCTTGTGCGACATGGATGAAACGCTTGGCATGTTTCAATGCAACGCATGATGGAACGCCCGCTCCCCTCCGACCCGGCCTCGCCCGCGCGCCGCGGCCTGCCGCGCCTGTGTTTCCTGAGCTACCGCCAGATCCGTGAATTCGCGCTGCCCGTGGTGGCCGAGTACGTCGGCCGCGCCGAGATCGAGGTGGTCGACGGCACCTTCGGCGACGCGCTCGCGATCGCGCGCGACCGCCTCGAGCGCGGCCTGGTCGATGCCTTCGTGAGCGCGGGCTCGAATGCGAGCATCCTGCGCGCCGGCCTCGAGGCGCCGGTCGCGACGATCCAGCTCGGCGGCTTCGACCTGATGCAGGCGCTGATCAAGGCGCGGCGCATCGCCAAGCGCGTGGGCGTGGTGATGTACGGCCAGACCATTCCCGAGCTCGACGAGGTCAAGGACCTGCTCAACATCGAGGTCAGCCAGTACGCCTACCGCACGCCCGACGACGCGCGCCAGCGCTTCGAGTCATTGCGCCGCGAGGGCTTCGACGTGATCGTGGGCTCGAGTCTGGTGGTGGAGCTGGCCCAGCAGGCGGGGCTGCACGGCCTGCTGGCCTATTCGCTCGCGAGCATCCGCAAGGGCTTCGAGGACGCGATGGAGCTCGCGCGCGTGGCGCGGCTCGAGGCCGGGCGCTACGAGCAGCTCAACGGCGTGCTGCACAACCTGCAGGAGGCGGTGCTCGCGGTCGACCGCGACAACCGCATCATCGCGGTCAACCCGCCGATGCAGCTGCTGCTGGGCCATGCGCCCGCGCGCCTGCTGGGCCGCTCGCTCGAAGTGATGCAGCCCGAGCTGTCGCTGCAGGCCACGCTCGACCAGGGCCTGGAGGAGCGCGCGCTGGTGCAGCGCTTCGCGCAGCGCGACTGGGTGGTGAACCGCACGCCGATCCGCGAGCACGGCGAGATCGTCGGCGCCGCGCTCACGCTCTACGACGCGCGCGCGATCCAGGAAGCCGACACCAGCCTGCGCATGCAGCACGGCCGCCGCCAGAGCGCGGCGCGGCACCGCTTCGCGAGCCTGGTGGGCCACAGCCCGGCTTTCGCGCGCGCCGTGCAGACCGCGCAGCGCTTCGCGCGCAACGACCTCACGGTGCTGATCGCGGGCGAGAGCGGCGTGGGCAAGGAGCTGTTCGCACAGTCGATCCACAACGAGAGCACCCGCGCGGGCCGGCCCTTCGTGGCGGTGAACTGCGCGGCCTTTCCCGAGGCGCTGCTCGAGAGCGAGCTGTTCGGCTACGAGGAGGGCGCCTTCACCGGCTCGCGCCGCGGCGGCAAGCGCGGCCTGTTCGAGACCGCGCACACCGGCACCCTGTTCCTGGACGAGATCGGCGACATGCCGCTGCACCTGCAGACGCGCCTCTTGCGCGTGCTGCAGGAGCGCGAGATCACGCGGCTGGGCGCGACCGCGCCGATTCCCGTCGACGTGCGCGTGATCGCCGCCACGCACCAGCCGCTGCAGCAGATGATCGCCGAGCGGCGCTTTCGCCAGGACCTCTACTACCGCATCAACACCCTGCGCCTGGTGCTGCCGCCGCTGCGCGAGCGCCGCGAGGACGTCGCGCTGCTGGCCCAGGTGCTGGTGGAGCGTTGCCTGCAGCGGCAGGGCCATGGCGCGCTCGATGCGCGGCGAGCACTGGCACCGCTGATGCCGCGCCTGCTGGCCTACGGCTGGCCCGGCAACGTGCGCGAACTCGAGAACGTGGGCGAGCGCATCGCCGTGTTCCTCATGCAGTTCGAGCGGGTCGAGGAGATCCGGTGGGAGGAGCTGCGGCACGAGTGCCCGGAGCTGTTCGCGGACGAGAGCGCCGTGCCGGTCGAGGTGAGCGGTGTGCCCGCGAAATCGCAGTGGCGCGAACTGCTGGCCGCGAACGGCGGCAACCGGCAGCAGACCGCGCGGCAGCTGGGGGTGAGCCGATCGACGTTGTGGCGGTGGGTGCGGGAGATGGAGGGCGCGACCGACGATCCGCCCGCGTAGAACGCGGGCGGCGATCGATCACTTGTTCGGCGCCGCCGCAGGCCCCGCCGGCAGCGCCGCGATGCCGTCCGCCTTCACATAGGTCAGCGTCGTCACGTAGCTCACGCTGTCGAACTTCTCGGGTCCGTTGGCACCGGGCCGCTCGCCGGCCACGGCGTCGCTGACGCTGACCTCGGCCACGTAGGTGCCCTGCCACGGCAGGTCGAACTTCACCAGGCCCTGTTCGTCGGTGTGGCCTTCCTTGGCCCAGCCCGATTGCGTGACCAGCGCGACCTTGGTCTTGGCCTTGGGCTGGCCCTTGAAGAACAGCTTGAACTCGCCGGCATTGCCCGCGGGCACGATGTCGAGCACCAGCTTCGGTTGCAGCGGCGCGAAGCCGGTGACCAGGCGCGCGGCCGGGTGGTAGCGGCCGACGGTCTGCTTGTCGCCCTGCTTGCGGTTGAACAGCGGATAGCCCGCGTCCTCGGCCACGATGCTCTCGCCGGCCGCGGCGCCGAAGGGCAGCGCGAAGCCGCTGGCGGTCTTCTGCGCGTCGACGCTCTGCTCGCCCCTGGCCGACACCAGCGTGGCGGTGGGCTTGCCGAACTTGTCGAGCAGGCCCGGCGAGACCTCGCGCAGGTTCTCGCCGAACTCGCCGAAGCGCACGACGGCGGTCTTCTCGCCGGCCGGTTGCTCGATCCAGATCTGGTGCGCCTGCGCGGCACCCGCGAAGCCCAGCAGGGCGAAGGCGGCGGTGGCGATGGCGGTGATGCGGTTCATGCGTAAAGCTCCTTGGTTCAGGTTCAGAAATCGACGGTGGCCGACAGCATCAGCGTGCGCGGCGCGCCCACGGTGACGTAGGTGCTGGTCACCCAGTAGTTCTTGTCGAACACGTTCTCGAGGTTGGCGCGGAAGGTCACGGGCTTGCCGCCCATCTTCGTGGCGTAGCGCGCGCCGATGTCGAGTCGCGTCCAGGCCGGCACGCGCAGGATGTTGGCGGCGTCGGCATACACGGAAGACGTGTGGATCACGCGGCCGTTCAGGCTCAGGCCCGCCACCCACGG
Source organism: Variovorax sp. Varisp41 (assembly GCF_047325085.1). Taxonomy (NCBI): domain Bacteria; kingdom Pseudomonadati; phylum Pseudomonadota; class Betaproteobacteria; order Burkholderiales; family Comamonadaceae; genus Variovorax; species Variovorax sp. Varisp41. The sequence goes on along the minus strand of NZ_CP168541.1, from coordinate 613,435 downwards.
CGTGTCCCAGTCCAGGCCCAGGTTGAAGGTGCGGTCGGGCACGCCGGCCGCGTCCTTGCCCTGGTTGGTGCCGCCGGCGGTGCGCGTGAGCTTGGCGTCGTTGAAGGCCGCGCTGGCCATCACGCGCAGGCCCTGCTGGAGCTCGCCGTAGGCCGTGAGCTCGAGGCCGCGGTTGCGCTGCTCGCCGCCGAAGCTGTAGACCAGCGTGGCCGGGTCGGTGAGGGCATTGGGCCGCGTGATCTGGTAGACGGCGGCCTGCGTCGTGAGGCGGCCCCAGTCGACCTTCACGCCGGCTTCGTACTGCTTCGACTTCTGCGGCGCGAAGGTCTCGCCGACGTTGGCGGTGCCCGGGCCCGCCGTGCCGCCGCGCGTGAGGCCGGCCGTGTAGTTGGCATAGACCGAGACGTTCTGCACCGGCTTGAACACCAGGCCCACCAGCGGCGAGGTCGCGCTGGCCTTGTAGCGACTGGTCGATGTGCCCGAGGTCTGCGAGAAGCTCTCCTGCTCGATGGTCTGGTCGCGCAGGCCCAGCGTCGCGAGGAAGCGGCCGTCGGCGAAGGACATGGTGTCGGCCAGCACCACGCTCGACTGCTTGAGTTCGGCCGACTTCACCGCGGGCGTGCGCGGCGTGGTCACCAGCGGCAGTGGAGAGGGAAAGTACAGGCTCGACGGATTCGTGGTGCGCGAGGTCGCGTAGAAGAAACCTGACTCCTGGTCGAGCAGGTTCACGCCGAGCGCCACCGTGTGGCCCACGCTGCCGGTCTTGAACTTCGTGCGCACGCCGGCATCGGCCGCGGTGGTCTTGCTGTAGAAGTCGTAGTAGGCGTTCGAGACGTTGAAGCTGCCCAGCGAATTGGGCCGGCCGCTCGGGAACACCTGCTGGTAGTCGAGGTCGGTGTAGCCCACGCTGCCGTAGACCATCGTGCTGTCGCTGATGTCGTACTCGACGCGCGAGATGGCCGTCTTGACGTTGTCGTTCAGCTCGGTGCCCGGGTAGAAGTTCAGGCGCGCCGACGGCGGTTCGGGAATGCGCGTGATGCCGGCCGCGAAGCTGGTCTGCGGGCGGAATTCGCGCGTCTCGCCCTTGCTCGCGAAGGCGTCGAGCGACCAGCGCAGGCGCGTGCCGAGGTAGTCGAGGCCCAGCGAGCCGAGGCCGAGCTTCTGCTTGCCGTTGTCGATGTTGCCCTCGCCGTTGCGGAACACGCCGTTGACGCGCACGCCCCACTGGTTCTCGTCGCCGAAGCGGCGGCCCACGTCGAGGTGCGTGCCGAGCTGGCCCTTGCTCATGTAGGTGGTGGTCAGGCGCGTGAGCGGCACGTCGGCCGCGCGCTTGGTCACCACGTTGATGCTGCCGCCCACGCTGCCGCTGGGGCCGACGCCGTTGGCCAGCGCGCCCGGGCCCTTGAGCACCTCGACGCGCTCGATCATCTCGAGCGGCACGCGCGTGGTGGGCGTGAGGCCGAACAGGCCGTTGAGCCCGATGTCGGCGTTGGGCACGGTGAAGCCGCGGATCTGGAAGTCGTCGCCGAAGCCGCCGCGCGAGGTCAGCGGGCGCACCGAGGCGTCGTTCATCACCACGTCGGCCACGCTCAGCGCCTGCTGGTTCTGGATCAGCTCGGCCGTGTAGTTGGTGGTGCTGAAGGGCACGTTCATCAGGTCGGTGATGCCCAGGATGCCGAGGCTGCCGCCGCGCGCGAACTGGCCGCCGGCATAGGTCTTCTGCAGGCCGCCGATGGCTTCGGCTTCGCCGGAGACGACGACTTCGCCGAGCTGGCCCGTCGCGGGCGCGGTGGCGGTCTGGGCCGCGGTGCCGGCGGCGGCGAAAGCCAGGCAGGCGGCCAGGCAATGGCGTGCCAGGGGGCGGAGGGAAGAGGGAGGAAGGGTGGAGGCGGTGCGGGAGGCGGGAGCGGAACGGGAGGACATCGGTCGGGGATCGGCGAGAAAGAGCAGGCACCGGCGAGCCGGTGCGGGGGCGGGGCGAGGTCGGAAACGGGGCGGCACGACGCTGGCGGGCCAGCATGGCCGGGCTCTGGCGAGCTTGTTATGAATGAAAACGATTCTCATCATAGGTTGGCGTTGCTGCAAACCTTCCTATGCCTTTTGACCTTTGTGGACAAATGTGTCCTCGAGACCACAGCGACCTGCGGCCCGCCGCCGGAGCGCGAAGCCGTCGCGCGGGACGCGCCGATACTGTGGCCCGATGTCTTTTCTCCCCGCGCCCTTGCCGCTCCCGCTGCTTCGCCGACGCAGTTGCCTGATGCTGGCCGCGGCCGCCCTGCTGGGCGCCTGCACCGCGCCGCCGCCGAGGTTCCAGGGCAGCTTCCTGCAGCCCTGGAAGAGCCATGAATCGTTCTCCATCGACGAATGGCGGCGCCGGCTGCGCATCACGCGCGCACTCGGTTGCGACGAGATCGTGTTGCAGTGGAGCGCCCTCTACGGCGGTGCATTCGACTGGACGCTGCCCGACAGCCTGCTCGCCATGCTGTTCGAGGAGGCCGCGCGCGAGGGCATGGGCATCCGCATGGGCCTGCCCTACGACGAGAGTTGGTGGAAGGCCATGGGCTCGAAGGATCCGGCGGTGCTGCCGTCCTTGCTGGCCACCGCGCGCGATCGCTGCCTGCGGTTCATGGAGTCGGCGCGCTGGCCCAAGCTGCCGGGCTTTCGCGGCTGGTACCTGCCTTACGAGCTCGACCAGTACAACTGGGCGACCGCCGAGCGCCGGCAGCAGCTGGTGGACTGGCTCGAAGGGATCGCGACCGTCGCCCGCCGCACGGGCGGCCAGCCGCTTGCGGTGTCGACCTTCTTCAGCCGGCTGCCGACCGAGGGCTCGCTCGCGGAACTCTGGTCTCGGATCCTCGACCGCGTGCCGCTGCTCCCGATGTTGCAGGACGGTGTGGGCGTGGGCGGCATGGACAACCTCGTGGGGCTGGAGCCGCTGCGCGCGCTGTTGCGGCGGCGCGGCGTGGCCTTCGATCTGGTGGTCGAACTGTTCGAGCAGTTGCCCGCGGCGCCGGGGGGCGAGGAGGGTTTCAAGGCGCGTGCCGCGACGCCCGAGCGCGTGCGACGGCAGATGGAGATCGCGCGCGGCTATGGCGCGGAGCGCGTGATCGCGTTCGCGATCGATCCGTGGGTGGTGGGGGAGACGCCGGAGGCGAAGCGCCTGCTCGAAGCGTGGGGCGTCGCTTTCTAGGTCCTACTGCGCCATCACCGTCACGACGACGTGGAAGAAGAACTTGGGGCCGAAGCAAGGAACGCCTTCCGCATTCGTCATGCGCCAGATCGATGCCACGGTGCAGGTGTCTTTCGGTGCCGCAAAGTCCACGCCGATGTGCACGGGTTGCCCCGGCAAGGTGTCGGGCACTTCCACTTCGCGATAGAGGCTCGCCAGATAGGCCTCCTGAACCGCCTCGAGGCTGCCGTCCGGCAGCCGTCTCGCGATCGCGTACTCGCCGTCGACGCGGATCAGGCGACGCCCGCGCCAGGGGCGCGTGCCGAGGTTCTGGATCTCCCAGATCTTTCTGAATGTCTCGCCGGGCGAGACCACCGCATGGTCGGGTGTGGTGACGTCGGCGTTGAAGGCCGCGATGTCGTTCGGGTCGTGAGGATTGTGCGAACGATTGGTCGGCAAGGGGAAGGCGCCGAAGGCCGTCGAACCCTCGAGGGCTGCGTAGTAGCGAAAGAGGAGGAGGGGCGAAACCTGCAGCGCCCCCGCCAGCTTGATCAGCGTGCGTACGGACGGGTCGCGCTTGTTGCCATTGGCGAGTTCGTAGAGATAGGTACGGGCAAGGCCCGCTTCAGCCGCGATGGCGGTGAGTGACCTCCCCAGCTCTCTGCTGCGGCGCGCCAGCAAGGCGCGAAGCGGCTCCGTCGTCTTCGATGGCATGCGTCCTGGTCGCGAAGACCTCTCCCTTTCAGTCGCATGCAGCGTACACCGGAACTGACACTCGGTTCGCCACTTCTTACGGGTGGGTTTTGATAATTCGCGCCGAGGAACAACGGCGCTCGAACCGGATGTTCCCCTGTTCTGGAAATCCGAAAGTCATGATGAATTCAATCGAACAGACACATCATCGAAGGCGGCAATGGGAGGTCGCTTTGATATTCGTCACGGCGCTGTGGGGATGGTCATTCGTCGCCATTCACGATGCCTTGAATGGCATGAGCGACTCGGCCTTCAATGCCTGCAGATTTCTCGTGGCAGCGGTTGCGATGTTGTTGGTGGCCGCCGCGCGTCGGCGGCGTATCTCGAAGATCGATCTCGTGCAGGGAGGCATGGCGGGGATGGCTCTCTACCTCGCCTTTCTCTTTCAAACCAAGGGACTGAAGTTCACCTCGGCCTCGAATGCCGCCTTCATCACGGGCTTGGCGGTGATCTTCACGCCGCTGCTGCTGTTCTTCTGGCGCCATGTGAAGCCCGAAAGACGGCAGGTCGTTGGCATTTTTCTGGCGACGATCGGATTGGCCTTGCTGACACTGAAAGGTCTGAGCGTTCGATGGGGCGATCTGCTGGTGTTGATGTGCGCGGCTTCATTTGCGCTGCATATCATTCTTCTATCTCGTGCCAGCAAGATGGCAGATGCCTTCAATATCGCGCTGATTCAGATATCCGCCGTCGGACTTCTGTCTCTGGCCCAATCGGTCGTGTTGGGGGAATGGGCCATTCCTCCAGCCGGGGCGGCGGTCAACGCGATACTCGTGATCGGAGTCCTTGGCACAGCGCTTGGCTTCTATGTGCAAACCAAAGCGCAAGTCGCCTCTTCACCCAACAGGATTGCGCTGATCATCGTTCTGGAACCGGTATTCGGCGGCCTGTTCGGCTACTTTCTCGCCGGCGATCGACTGACGCTTCAGAACTGGATCGGTGCTGCATTGATCGTGGCCGGGATGCTGGTCACGGAGATCCGTCTAACCAAACACCGATCCGAACCGAGCAGGCATCCTTGATGTGCCTGAGGTCGTCGACCGGGCCCACATGGGCCTAGTACGACAACGTCAGATTCAAGAACACCCCCTTCGCCCGCCCCGCCACCCCTCCCAGCGTGGTCCGGTACTGCAAGCTCGCATCCACATGCGAGCGCTGCGCGTTGTAGCGATCCTCGTTGAACCAGTAGCGCAGGGTGATGCCCGCGCCCGCGCCGGCCGACCAGCTCGATCCGCGGTCGGACAGGGCCACGCTGTCGAAGCCCGCGATCGGCACGCCGCTCGCGCGGTTGCGGTTGGAGAACCAGTCCGCGGCGAGCGTGACGTGGGGGAAGAACACGAGGCGGTCGTTGTAGTCGGTGACGAAGCTGCGCCCGATGCGCACCTCGCCCGCGGCGAAGCCCTGGCCGCGCTTGAGGCGGCCGCTGCCGTCGGCGAGCACGTTGCCGGCGGTGTCGCGCACGGTGTAGGCGGCCGGCATGTCGAGCAGGGTGTAGCCGGCCTGCAGGTAGCCCTCCATGGTGAACCAGCTGCGCGTGTCGAGCCGCCGGCCGGTGCCCTCGTAGAAGCCGTAGAGCAGGTAGGCCTGCCAGCCGCCCGAGCCGGTGTTGGCGCGGTAGTCGAGGGCCGCGGAGCGGTTGTTGAGCTGGCAGCGCAGGCTCGCGGGCGCGGGATCGATGGTGCCGGAACGCGTGGCGCTGCCCAGCATGAACTGCCGCTCGAGGCCGAAGGTGAGGCCGGTCGACGTGTCGGGCGTGTAGCGCACGCCGAGGGCGCCGCTGGTCGAGGGCAGGCCCGCGATGCCGCGGGTGCGCTGCTCGGGCGTGATGCCGATGCCGCCGCAAGGGTTCTGCACGAGCTGCGCGGCGGTCACGTCGGTGCCGGCGTGCAGGGTGGTCGAGAGGCGGCCGTAGACATCGAAGATGCTGCGGTTGGTGTTGAGAATGCCGCTCGGGCGCCAGAACACCTCGGTGGTGTTGAAGCTCGCGTTGCCGGGCACGGCCACCGGCTGCCCGGGCAGCCCGAAGGAGGCGGCGTGCGCGCCGCGGTAGCCCACGGTGCTGTTGACGCCCCATTCGCGCGAATAGCTGGCGATGGTGCTGCGCAGGTCGTGGAGCTGCTGGCGGTCGAGCGAGAGCCAGCCCACGTCCTCGTCGTCGACGGCCTGGCGCAGCGTGGCGGCCGCGCCGACGCGGTCGCCGGTGCCGGCGGCCGCCTGCGCCTCGTCGAGCAGGTTGCTGCGCGGGGCCTGGCCGGTGTTGCGGGCCGCGACGAAGTCCTGCAGCGCGAGCGCCGGGTCCTTGTTGGCGATGTGCAGGTAGCCGCGCTGGCGCAACAGGGTGGCGTTGGCGGGCTGCGCGGCGATCGCGGTGTCGAGCCGCTGCAGCGCCTGCTGGCGTTCCGCGGTCGTGCCCGCGGCGAGCGTGGTGGTCAGCAGCTTCTGGCGCGATGCGTCGTCGGGCCGTTCGGCCGCGGCCTGCTTCGCCAGCGCGATGGCCTCGGCATAGCGCTTCTGCGCATAGGCTGCGTAGGCGCGCGTGGCGGCATCGCCGGCCTGCGGCGAGTCCCAGGGCGCGAGCGCGCAGGTCGGGCCCTCGGGCGTGTCGTTGCAGAGCTTCACGGGCGCATAGGCGGTGACCGGCGGCGTGGCGGGCGAGCCCCATCCGCTCGCCGCATCCTCGGCCCGCTGGCGGCGCGAGCGCACCTGCGTGTCGTCGGGCGGCAGCGGCGCGAGCAGCGTGCGCGCGCGCTCGCCGTCGCGCGCGGCCAGCGCGAGGTCGACACCGATCAGGCGCGCGTCGCGGCGCTGTGCCTCGTCGACCTGCGCATCGGCGACCACGGCATCGACATCCTGTTGCGCCGCGCCGCCGCGCGACAGCTGCTGGCGCAGGTAGGCGCGTTGCAGCCGCAATGCCGCGCTGTCGTCCTGCGCGGCCATGGCCTCGGTGGTTGCCTGTTCTGCGCCTTCGAGGTCGGGCACGGCCTGCAGTGCATCGATCAGCAACTGGCGATGGCTCGCGACATCGGGTGCGATGCGCACCGCCTCGCGGGCCTCGTCGACGGCCGCGCGCGGCTGCTGGCGCGACAGGGCGTCGTAGGCCTTCTGCGCATGCCGCAGCGCGATCGAACGACTGGCCTGCCGCACGCGCGCGGCGATCTCGGCGGCGTTCGGCGCACCCAGCTCCAGCGCGGTGGCTGCCGCCTGCACGAGTTCATCGGAGCGCTGCTGCCGTGCGAGCGCGTCGAGCCACAGCAGCACCCAGGGGCCCTGGCTCGGATCGGCGCGCACCGCTTGTTCGGCCGACCTCGCCGCCTCGGCATCGCGGCCCTCGGCGTAGTCGCGGTAGGCCTGCGCCGCGAGCGGGAAGCCCGCGCGGTAGGCCTCGGTGCCGGGCGTGCCGCCGGCGGGCGTGGCGCGCAGGTTGGCCAGTGCCGTGCGCAGCGCCGCGTTGCCATGGCCCTGGTCGATGGCACGCTCGGCCGCGCGCGCGGCCTCGTCGTTGCGCCCCAGCTTCTGCAGCGCATACACGCGCAGCAGGTGCACGCGCTGCGCCGCGGGTTGCAGGCGCAAGGCCGCATCGGCGCGCGCGAGCGCGGTCTCGAAGTCGCCGCGGCCATAGGCCTTGAAGGCCTGGTCGGCCAGTTGCCAGGCACGGCCATGCGATGAGCGCTTGCGCGGCGCGGTGCGCGTCGGCGCCGGCGCGGCGCCGGGCGTGGAAGCGGTTGAAGCCGACGTCGAGGGCGAAGGCGCGGCCGGCAGCGAATGCACGGCGGCGAACGCGGGCACCGCGGGCCAGGCCGCGGCCAGCGCGACCGCCAGCAGCGTGCGGTTGTCGAGCCCCTTCATGCCGGCACTCCCTGCGCGCCCTGCGGCGCGAGCGGCGCCAGCACCGAATCGCCGCGCTGGAACGAGATCGCCTCCTCGAGCGTGCCCGCGTCGAGCCAGCCCTGCTCGAGCAGGATGCTGCCGAGCTTGCGGCCCGTGCCGCGCTGGATCGTGAGCGCGTTGTCGAGCTGCGTCTCGTCGATGGCGCGCCACGACAGCAGCACTTCGCCCAGCCGCTGGCGCTGCTGCACCAGCTGGTCGGCCGATGGGAAGTCGTGCATGGTCTTGTCCCACACCAGCCGCTTGCCGAACAACTTGTGCGAGAGGAACAGCTTCCATGCGCGCGCCGCGGCCATGGCGTTGATGAAGTTGCCGATCACCATGCGCGGGATCGACAGCAGCCCGTGCTCCCAGCCATAGAGCGCCGACACGAAATGGAAGCGCTGCGCGAAGCGCAGCAGCAGCGCCACGGCATTGAGCTCCATCACCGTCATGAGCCAGCCGCCCGACTGGAAGATCGACGGGTAGTAGACGGTCCACCAGCCCATGGCGTCGGCGAAGAAGAAGACCAGGAAATTGAGCATCAGCAGGTAGCCGAGGATGGCCACGAAGGCGGTGAACAGGCCCTTGCGGTCGCGGAACAGCAGGTACTTGGTGGCCAGCGAGCCGGCCCAGCCCATCTGCTCCCAGCCCTGCAGGCCGATGCCCAGGGTCCAGCGCGCCTTCTGGCGGTAGGCGGTGCGGAAGGTGTCGGGGAAGTACTCGCGCACGCCCAGCGGCATGCGCAGCGAGCCGAGCTTCTCGCTGCCCGCGCCGAACCAGGAGGTGCGCCGCGTCACGTACTCGACGTCGAACTTGCCGAAGATCTGCTTCATGCCGAGCCGGCCCAGGCGCGCGCCGATGTCGTAGTCCTCGGTCAGGCTGGCGGTGTTGAAGGGCTGGTTGTCGAGCTCCGCGGCCAGCGTCTGCAGCGCACGGTGCGAGAAGCAGGTGCCGACGCCGGCCGAGGGCACCATGCGCGACAGGCTCTCGCGCACCACGAGGTCCTTGCTGTGCCACTCGGCGAACTCGTCCATGTAGGTGCCGGCCACCAGCTCGAACCAGTGGCGCTCGAGCGAGGTCACGGGCAGCTGGATGAAATCCATCCGCGGCAGCAGGTAGTTGAAGTACTTGAGCTCGAGCGGATGCAGCACGTCCTCGCTGTCGTGCAGCACGACGCCCGCGAAGGGCTCGCCCATGGTGCGCTCGTGCTGGAACAGCGCCTGCACCACCCAGTTGAGGCAGTCGGCCTTGCAGGTCGGGCCGTCGTGCGGCACCTCCACGCGCACCAGCTGGCGGTAGCGCCGGCGCATGCGCTCCACTTCGGCGATGGTGCGCGCATCGTTGCGGTAGGTGCCGACGAAGATGGCGTAGTTCTTGTACTCGAGCGTCGACACCATGTTGGCGAGCATCGGCGCGATCACGTCGTACTCGAGCCAGGCCGGCACCATGATGGCCATCGGCTGCTCGCGCGCCGCGCGCAGCTGCGCGGCGGTCAGGCGCCGGTAGCGGCGGCGCACGGTCAGCGAGCGGTAGATCTCGCGCACCCAGTACCAGGCATCGACGAACAGGTCGTCGATGCTCGACAGCAGGATCACCACGCCGACCACCGCGGTCACGATCTCCAGACCGCGGTAGTAGTCGGCCAGCAGGAAGGGTCCGTAGAGCTCGAACATGCGGCTTCTGTCGGATCCTTACTGCTGCGACTTGCGCGCATGGCGGCGCCGCGCGCGCCAGGCCAGCAGGATCAGCAGCAGCAGCGCGAACACGGCCACGCCGATCACCGGCATGCCCCAGGCGGCGTACGAACGCCATTCGAAGAACGCGCCTTCGCCGCCGCGACGCGCGCTCTCGTCCGCGGGATTGCCGCTGTCGAGCCAGCTCACGGGGCCGTCGGCGCCGAGCATCGCGATGTCGCCGCGGTTCAGCACGAAGGGCTTGGCCGGCACCACGGCGCGCGCGCCGATCGGCTGCCACTGCATGCCGTCCTGGCCATGCGCGCGGCTCACCTCGATGGCGCTGAGCTGCGACAGGTCGTCGAGCTCGAGCCACGGCGCCTTGCGGCCATGGATGCGCAGGCTCGCGTCCTTGACCTCCACCTTCGAGGCGGCGCCGTCGACCGCCACCTGCAGCGCGAGGAAGGGCCGGGTCGGCGAGAAGGCGCCGGACTGGGCCACCACCAGCTCGGAGCGCACCGGCGTCACGCCGGCGGCCACGGCCATGCGCACCAGGCGCGCGAGGCTCGCGGGCGCGTCGGCCAGCCAGGCCTGCGGCACGGCGACCTGCGGGTTGCCCGACATCAGCGGCAGCAGGCCGACGAAGCTGCCATCGGGCCGCGCGTCGCCCGCGCGCACGAAACTGGTGGGCAGCACGTTGACCGGGAAGCCCTGCGGCATTTCCTGGCAGTCGTTCGAATAGGGCTGGCGCTGGAAGGACACGCGCACCACGTTGCTCAGGCCCAGCGCATAGCCGGGAATGCGCGCATCGAGGCGCTCGGGTCGGCCATCGGCCTCCAGGCGCTTGGCCGACAGCAGCACGTCGTTCCAGAACACAGAGGCCACGGGACGCGTGGACGAGGCGCCGGGCGCGGCCGCCACGTCGATCACCAGCTCGGAAGGCATGCGGCCGTTGGCCGCGACCACGCCCAGCGGCAGGGTGGCGGTCCACTCGCCGCGCGACACCACGTCGAAGCCGGCCTCGCTGGCGCCGAGGCTGTTGAGGCGGATCGCCGGACGTTCGCTCGCATCGGGCGCGTCGGCCGTGCGCACGCCGGCCTCGCGCGACACCAGCAGATTGCGCCAGGTCTCGGCGAAGACGCCGGCCGCCTGCGCGCCCGCGTTCTCGGGCACCACGATCACCGGATGCGCGCCCAGCGTGGCGAGGCGCACCTGGCCGGCGCTGCCGGCATCCGCGGCGAGCGCGGTCTGTTGCTCGCGCCAGAGCGCGAAGGCGCGCAGCGCGTCGGCGTCGCCCGCGAACTGCACGGCCAGCGCCTCGAGCGCCTTGGCGATCTGCTGGCGCAGCGCCGTGTCGGCCACCAGCAGATCGCCGCTGGCCGCGGTGGCGCCGAGCACCAGCAGCGCGCCGACCTCGGCCTCGTTCTTGAGTTCGTAGCGCGCATTGCCGCCGGCGAGACCGGCGAAGGCCGGCAGCGCGGCGAGCCCCGCAGGCACCTGCCAGCCCGAGGTGTCGACGACATCGCCGGCCACCGGGAAGGCCTGGATCTGCACGCGGCGGTTGGCCTGCTCGAGCGCAACGCCGAGGCGCCAGGCGCTGTCGTAGCTGGTCTTCGAGAGATTGCGCGAAGCCACCAGCAGGACCGGGCGCGCGGGCAGCGTGGCCCAGGCGTCGGCGAGGCTGGTCAGCGCGCCGCTGCTGAAGCGGTAATTGAAGCGCGTCTCGGGCGAGATCGCGAGCACGTTGCCGGTCGAGCGTTCGAGTTCGCAGACGCGGCGCGCCACGTTGTTCGACCACTGGACGCCGAGGCGCACGAAGTTCGCCGTGCGCGCGACGCCGGTGTCGACCTTGAGGCTCTGGCTCGCGTCGCCCTCGGCCGCCTCGATGCGGCGCGCCTGCACCGGCCGGCCGTTGACCGTCAGCAGCATCGAGGTGCTGCCGCCCTCGGCCTTGTGATAGCGGCCGCTGAAGTCGATGCTGGCCTCGGTCAATGCAAGGCCGCGCGGCACCGGCAGGTAGAACTCCTGGCGGCTGTCGAAGCCGTTGAGCAGCACGGTGTCGCCGATGCCCAGGTCCGACAGCGCGAAGCTGCGGTTGACCCAGGTCTCGCCCTGCAGGCGCTGCAGCGCGTCGCTCGCGGGGCTGGCGTGTGCGAGGAAGGCGGTGCTCAGGGCGAGCAGGGCCGTGGGTGCGAGGACGGCGATGCGCCGCGAGAACAGAGAAGGCATGGAAAGACTCGGCAGAAAGACTTGGAAAAAAGAGGGACGGCGCTCGGCGCTCATGGCACGAACTCGGCGGTGTGCCGCTCGCACAGCACGTCCACGATGCGCTGGCTCGCGCGCGCGTCGCCGTAGGGATTGCCGCGGCGGCAGAACTCGGCATGCACGGCGGGGTCGTCGAGCAGGCGGCGCGCCTCGCCCACGATGCGTTCGGGCGAGGTGCCCACCAGTCGCACCGTGCCGGCGGCCACGGCCTCGGGGCGCTCGGTCACGTCGCGCATCACCAGCACCGGCTTGCCCAGCGAGGGCGCCTCTTCCTGCACGCCGCCCGAGTCGGTGAGGATCAGGTAGGCGCGCTGCATGAACCAGACGAAGTCGAGGTAGCCCAGCGGCGCGATCAGGTGCACGTTGGGCAGGCCCGACAGCTGGGCCTTCACCACGTCGTGCACGTTGGGGTTCAGGTGCACCGGGTAGACGATCTGCACGTCGTCGCGCTGTGCCAGCTCGCGCAGCGCGGCGCAGATGTTGCGAAAGCCCTCGCCGAAGTTCTCGCGGCGGTGGCCGGTGACCAGCACCAGCCGGCGCCTGGCATCGACCCAGCCGTGGCGCTTCTCGAGCGTGGCGGCCAGCGGGCGGTCGGACTCGAGCCGCTCGACCGTGGCCGCGAGCGCGTCGATCACCGTGTTGCCCGTGACCCAGATGCGCCCCGGCGGCTTCTCGGCGAGCAGCGCGTCGCGCGAGGAGGGCGTGGGCGCGAACATCCAGCTGCTGACCGAATCGACGAAGCGGCGGTTGAGCTCCTCGGGGAAGGGCGAGCGGATGTCGCCGCTGCGCAGGCCGGCCTCGACGTGGCCGACCGGAATGCGGCGATGGAAGGCGGCCATGGCACAGGCCGCGGCGGTGGTGGTGTCGCCGTGCACCAGCACGCAGTCGGGCTGCTCGGCTTCGAGCACCGCGTCGGCGCCCGCGATCAGGCGGCCGTAGAGCCCGTTGAGCGACTGGTTGGGCCGCATCACGTCGAGGTCGTGGTCGGCCTCGAGGTCGAACAGCGACATCACCTGGGTCAGCATCTCGCGGTGCTGGCCGGTCACGCACACGGTGCTGCGCACGCGCGGCTCGCGGCGCAGGGCGGCGACGAGGGGGGCCATCTTGATGGCCTCGGGACGGGTCCCGAAGATCGACAGTACGTGCATTTCGAGGAATCAGTGGCTGGCGCCGACGCACAGCCTCCCCGCGTGTGGACGCAAGGCGGCGGCAAGCCGGACACGAACAAATGAATAAAGGGGTACTCGCGTACCCCCTCAGGGCGGGACCGGTCTGCGCCGTCTGACCCTCGAAGCCGACAGTGTAACTAAAGCTTTAGCAATCTTTCAATAAATGAAAACATAAGTGTCTACTTTTTGGCACTTCTGGCTGCCGAGGCGGCGGCCAGACCCGGCTCAGACGGCGCGTCGCGCCACGTCCACCACGGCGGTCGCGAAGGCCTGGGGCGCTTCCTGCGGCAGGTTGTGGCCGATGCCGCCGTCGACCTGCCGGTGCTCGTAGAAGCCCGAGAACTTCTTCGCGTAGCTCGCCGGCTCGGGATGCGGCGCGCCGTTGGCATCGCCCTCGAGCGTGATGGTCGGCACCGTGATCGCGGGTGCCTTGGCGAGCCGGTCCTCGAGCGGCTGGTACTGGGCTTCCCCCTCGGCCAGGCCGAGGCGCCAGCGGTAGTTGTGGACCACGATCGCGACGTGGTCGGGGTTGTCGAAGGCGCGCGCGCTGCGTTCGAAGGTCGCGGCATCGAAGTTCCACTTCGGCGAGGCGAGCTGCCAGATCAGCTTCGAGAACGCGTTGCGGTTCCTGTCGTAGCCCAGGCGGCCGCGCTCGGTCGCGAAGTAGTACTGGTACCACCACTGGAACTCGGCCTCGGGCGGCAGCGGATTTTTTCCGGCCTCCTGGCTGCCGATCAGGTAGCCGCTGACCGACACCAGCGCCTTCACGCGCTCGGGCTGCAGCGCCGCCATGATGCAGGCCGTGCGCGCGCCCCAGTCGCAGCCCGCGACCGTGGCGCTGCGGATTCGCAGCGCGTCCATCAGCGCGAAGATGTCGGCCGCCACCACCGACTGCTGGCCGTTGCGCGGCGTGTCGGCCGAGAGGAAGCGCGTGGCGCCGTAGCCGCGCAGGTAGGGCACGATCACGCGAAAGCCCGCGGCCGCGAGCAGTGGCGCGACGTCGACGAACATGTGGATGTCGTAGGGCCAGCCATGCAGCAGGAGCACCGGCGCGCCGTTGGCGGGGCCGGCCTCGAAATAGGCCACGTTGAGCACGCCCGCATCGATGTGCTTGAGCGGCTCGAGGCGCCGCGGCGTGCCGCCGGCGGACGTCGTGTTCGACTGCGCGAACGCGGGAACGACCGCCGCGAATTGGGCCGTGGCGAGGCCGATGGCGGCCTTGGCGAGGAACGAGCGGCGCTCGAGCGGGGAAGAAAGCGTCATGGGAACTCCTTGCGAATGGTGGTGGATGGCATCGGGCCGAGGGCCTGTCGCGCCGGTGTCGTTCGCGCTGCCTGGCGATCGATGGCGCGGATGTTCATTCGCGGGAGTGGCCGGGGGCCGGGGCGGCGTATCGCTGTGTATCCGGGGTGGGTTCGCAGACAGTAAATTTCGTTTTTCGCGAGGGATGAGCTTCGACCTGAAAGGGCTGAGGGATCGAGGAACGCTTGCGGCAGGGTTTGTTGAGATAATGACGACGTATATACCTGGTCAGTACAAGGAGTGCCATGTCCAAGGAAGCCGTATTCACGATGAAGCTCGAGCCCGAGCTGCGCGACGAGTTCATGGCCGCCGCCCAGGCGCTGGACCGTCCGGCATCCCAGGTGGTGCGCGATCTGATGCGGGAGTTCGTACGCAATCAGCGCGAGGCGCAGGAGCATGAAGCCTTCGTGGCGCGAAAGGTGGAAGCCGGCCGCCGCGACATGCGAGCCGGCGATGGGCGCTCGCATGACGAGGTCGAGGCCGACTTCGCCGTTCGGCGCAAGCAACTGTTCGAGCGGAGCATCAAGGCTGACGCGTGAGGGTTCGTTGGACCCGTCAGGCCGAAGGCGATCGGGAAGACATCCTGGCCTACATCGCCGCCGACAACGTGCACGCGGCGATCGCGATGGACGAATTGTTCGGCGCCGCCGCTGCCCGGCTGATCGACTTTCCATTGCTCGGCAAGCGAGGGCGGATCGCCGGTACCCGGGAGCTGATTCCGCACGAGAGCTATCGCATGGTCTACGAGGTGGACGATGCCGCGCAAACCGTTTGGGTGTTGACGCTGCTGCACACGGCTCGGCAGTGGCCGCCCGCGCGTTGAGCCGGGCTTGCGCATCCGCGCGTCCCGCCTGCCGACCCACCCACCCACGCGGGCGGCTCCTACGCGGCGCGGCCGCGCCGTCCATAGACTCGTTTCCAGTCATTGAAGACCTGGACAACGAGAGGACCATCCGAATGAGCTTCGAGGAAAGAATCGACCTGTGGGAACACGCGTTCATCTGCCGAGCGGAACCCGACGGCAGCGGCCGCTACCTGGCGCGGCTCGACTATGCGGGCGGGCCAGCCTTCATCGCCGATGAACTGCCCGCGGACGACCTCGGCCACGGCAGTGCCGAGGAGGCGCTGCGGCAAGCCCAGCTGCAGGCCATGCGATGGGTGCACGACCGCACGGGCGACGCGCAGGGCCATTTCTGACATTTCTGAGCCTCGCGCCTTGAGCGCCGAGTCCCGGCAGGCTCAGGCGGCCGGCGATTGCAGCGCGGCCGCGAGGAAATCCACCAGCGCCGCCACGCGCCGGCTGGGCGCACCGCCGGGGAAGACCGCGAAGAGGTCGATCGGCCCGGCCACGTAATTGCCCAGTACCACCTCGAGCGCGCCGGCCGCCAGTTCGTGGCGTATGTCCTGCCGGTTCTTGAAGATCACGCCCGTGCCGTTCACGGCCCATTCGCGCAGCACCGAGCCGTCGCTGGCCTCGCGGTCGCCCGACACCTTGACGTTGAAGGACCGGTCGCCATCGCGAAAGGTCCAGGCCGCGAGCGGCGCGCCGGGCCTTGCGAGCACCAGGCAGTTGTGCTGCGTCAGCTCACCAGGATGGGCCGGCCGGCCGCGCGCGTTCCAGTAGGCCGGCGCGGCGCAGACCAGCCGCTCGCCGGGCACCAGCAGGCGCCGAGGCCTTCGCGCTGGCAGCCGACGAGGTCCCGGTGCTGCTGCTTGCCATCGGCCATGCCATGTCCCAGAACTGGCCGCGCAAGCCGCGCCGGCCGCTGGCGCAGGTGCTGCAGCTGGTCTGAGCGGCGGCGCGATCGGCGCGGAGGGCGACTGAGAGAATGCGGCGAAGCCTCCACCCACCCGCTCCATGGCACGCCGCATCGATCCCTACAGCATCCGCCTCTTCGTCGCGGCCGCCCAGGCGGGCTCGATCGCGCGCGCGGCCGAGCGCGAGCACATCGCGGCCTCCGCGCTGGGCCGGCGCATCACCGACCTCGAGCACGCCTTCGGCACCGCGCTGCTGGTGCGCTCGCCGCGCGGCATCGCGCTGACCGACGCCGGCCGGCTGGTGCTCACGCGCGGCATCAAGATCGACGAGGACCTCGAGGCGTTGGCGCGCGAGGTCCAGAGCGAGGGCGGCGAGCTGCGCGGCACGGTGCGGCTGTACGCCAACATGTCGGCCGTGGTCGGCTTCCTGCCCGAGCGGCTGCGGCGCTTCATGCAGGCGCATCCGCAGGCGCGCGTGGCGCTGCACGAGCAGGACACGCGCGACGTGCTGCGCGCCTGCCTCGACGATCTCGCCGACGTCGGCGTCGGCGTGGAGCAGGCGGTGCCGGCCGGGCTCGAGGCCTGGCATTTCGCGCACGATCCGCTGCAGGTGGTGGTGCCCGCGGGGCATGCGCTCGCCGCGCTCGACAGCGTCTCCTTCGCCGCCGTGCTGCGCGAGCCGCTGATCGGCGTGCACCAGGGCGGCGCGCTCGACCGCTCGCTGCACGAGCGCGCCGAGGCCGGCGGCGGCCGCTTCTCGCCCACGGTGTCGGTCAGCAGCTTCGACGCCGTCTGCCGCATGGTCGAGGCCGGGCTCGGCATCGCGATCATTCCGCGCAGCGCGGCCTCGGCCTTCGCGGGCACCGCGCGCTTCGAGCGCCGTCCGCTCGACGAGCGCTGGGCCGACCGCAACCTGCAGCTCTACAGCCTGCGCCGCTCGCCGCAGCCGCGCCTGGTGCTCGCGCTGATCGACAGTCTGCGCGGCTGAGCCGGCCGCGGGTTTCACCTGATCACGCGTTTCGCGTGACCCCCTCTGCCGCCTTGGCGCTTCCCGCGCGCCGGCGGCGGCCGCAGCATGCGGCATGCTCCACGACAGACAAGAAGAACCGCCCGGCGACGCGGCGCTTCGCTTCGATCCCCGCATCCTGTTTCTCGGCACCGCGCCCGACGCCATCGAGGCCGTGCTGCGCGGCGAACGCTCCAGTCTGGCGGCGGCCGGCGCGCTGCGCGACGACGTCTCGACCGACGAGATCACGCCGATCGCGATCCTCACGCACTACGACGAGCAGCTCGGCCGCTTTCCCTACACCGGCCTCGAGGTCGACGGCCGCAAGCCGGTCGCGCCCGGTGCCATCGCCGCCTCGGGCATCGAGGTCGTGGTGGCGGGCGGGCGCTACGGCAAGGGCTCGTCGCGCGAGCACAGCCCCGCGGCCGAGAAGCTGGCCGGCGTGCGGCTGGTGATCGCGCGCAGCTTCGAACGCATCTATCGGCAGAACGCCGACAACATCGGCCTGTTCACCTCCACCGATTTCGGCCTGGTCGAGCGCATCGAGGCCGGCGAGGCCATCGCCTTCGACGAGCTGCTCGCGGGCCGCGACGCGCTGGCCTGCGCCATCCTGCGCAGCGGCGGGCTGCTGCGCTTCGGCGCCTCGCACCTGCGGCAGCCCGAGGCCGAGCCGGCATCGGACACGGAACGTCCGCGCACGCTGTTCGAGAAGATCGTCGAGCGGCATGCACTCTCGACGCCCGTCACGGGCGGGCGGCCCGCGCCGGGCGACGGCGCCTTCGTGCGCGCCGACCTGCGCTTCATCCACGAGTACTACACCGGCATGGCCGCGCACATGCTGCATGCCGCCTTCGGTCCGCGCCTGGAACTGCACCGGCCCGACAGCATCGTCGTGTTCGAGGACCACACCTCCTACGTGGAGGAAAGCCCGACCCATGTGCGCGGTGGCCTGGTGCCCAACGTGCATCGCATGGTGGAGGCGCAGCGCCGCTTCGCCGCGCAGTACGCGCTGCGCAGCCATCGCACGCCGACCGAGGACGAGGCCGCGCGCGACGACGGCTCGAACGTGGCCGGCATCTCGCATGCGATGGTGGCCGAGCGCCATGCGCTGCCGGGCCAGCTGATCGTCGGCACCGATTCGCACACGCCGCACAGCGGCGCGCTCGGCTGCGTGGCCTTCGGCATCGGCACCACCGACATGGCCAATGCCTTCGTCACCGGCGCCGTGCGGCTCACCATGCCGCGCTCGCTGCGCGTGGAACTCGCCGGCCGGCTCGCCGAGGGCGTGACGGCCAAGGACCTGGTGCTGCACCTGCTGGCGCTGCCCTTCATCCGCGCGGGCGGCGGGGTGGGCATGGTGTTCGAGTTCACGGGCGCCGCGGTGCGGGCTCTGTCCATCGACGAACGCGCGACGCTCACCAACATGACGGCCGAGCTCGGCGGCTTCACCGGCATCGTCGCGCCCGACGAGGAGACGCTGCGCTTCCTGCGCGAGCGGCGCGGCATCGAATTCGAACTCGAGCCGTGGATGCGCAGCGACGAGGGCGCGGTGTACGACCGGACCCTGCATGTCGACTGCGCCGCGGTCGGCGCCATGCTCGCCGCGCCTGGCGACCCCGGCAACGGCTTGCCGCTCGCAGCGCTCGCGGCGCCGGTGCGCGTGGACATCGCCTATGGCGGCTCGTGCACCGCCGGCAAGCGCGAGGACTTCGCGCACTACCACGAGGTGTTGCACTGGGCCGCGTCGCGCGGGCTGCGCGTGGCGCCCGGCGTCGAACTGTTCCTGCAGTTCGGCACCACCGCCGTGCGCGACCACTGCATCGCCGCCGGCTATCTCGAGGCCTTCGAGCGCGTCGGCGCGCGCATCCTGCAGCCCTCGTGCGGCGCCTGCGGCAATTGCGGCCCCGGCGGATCCACGCATGCCGCGCAGGTCACCGTCAGCGCCATCAACCGCAACTTTCCGGGCCGCGGCGGTCCCGGCAGCGTCTGGCTCGCGAGCCCGCCCACGGTGGCCGCGAGCGCGATCGCGGGCGAGCTGTTGTCCTTCGCGCAGCTGCGCGCAAGGCATGGCGAGGCCTGAGCGCCAACGACAAGATTCAAACCAACGGAGACGACCCCATGACGAGCATCTCGATGAAACGCCGCGCGCTGGCCGCGATGGCGACCGCGTTCACCCTCGCGCCGATCGGCGCCTGGGCCCAGGCCCTGGGCGGCGACAAGCCGCTGCGCATGATCGTGCCGCTCGCCGCGGGCTCCACGGTCGACGCGGTCGCGCGCGCCGTCGCACCCGCGCTGGGCCGCGGCACCGGCCACCCGGTGGTGGTCGAGAACGTCGCCGGCGCGGGCGGCATCCCGGGCACGCAGCAGATCGTGCGCGCGCCCAAGGACGGGCTGACGCTCGGCATGATCTCGTCCAACCACGTCATCAATCCTGGCATCTACAAGTCCATTCCCTTCGACAGCCTCAAGGACATCACGCCGATCGCCGTGCTCGCCACCGTGCCGCTGGTGCTCGTGGTCAACCCGGCCCTGCCCGTGAAGTCGGTCAAGGAACTCCTGGCCCACGCCAAGGCCAAGCCCGGCACCCTGAACTACGGCTCGGCCGGCAACGGCAGCACGCTGCACCTCGCGGCCGAACTGCTCGTGAGCGAGACCGGCATCGACATGAAGCACGTGCCCTACCGCGGCACGGGCCCGTTGATCACCGACCTGATCGGCGGGCAGGTGAACCTGGCCTTCGTGTCCGTCTCGCAGGTCGCGCCGCAGGTCAAGGCCGGCACGCTGCGCGCGCTCGCGGTCAGTACCCGCCAGCGTTCGGCCGCGCTGCCCGAGGTTCCCACGCTCGCCGAGGCCGGCGTGTCCGGCTACGAATTCGATGCCTGGATCGCACTGGTCGGTCCCGCGGGCCTGCCCAGGCCGGCGGTGGACGCGGCAGCCACGGCGATCCGCGCGGCCATGAAGTCGCCCGAGGCGCAGGCCGCCATCACGGGGCAGGGGCTCGCGGTGCTCGACATCGGGCCCGATGCGGCGCCGGCCTTCTTCCAGTCGGAACTGGCGAAGCACCAGAAGCTGGTCAGGCAGTCGGGCGCGACGCTGGATTGAGGCATGCACGGCAACGACACATACGAGGCCACCGCCGATGTCGCCGACCGGCTCGGTTCCGATGCCAGGGTCTGTGAAGTCGGCTTGCGCTCCTTCGGATCGACACGCCGCGCCTCGGGCCTCGTCGCCTGCCTGCGTGTCCACGAGGATGCCGGCCTGGTGAGGGACCTGCTCGCGACCGCGGGCGAGGGGCGCATCCTGGTCGTCGATGGCGGCGGCACCTGCCGCATGGCGCTGCTCGGCGACCGGCTCGCGCGCATCGGCCTGTCCAACGGCTGGGCCGGTGTCGTGATCCATGGCGCCGTGCGCGATGCCGAACTGCTGGCCGCGCTGCCGCTGGCCGTGCTCGCGATCGGGACCACGCCCCGGCGCGCGAGCCTGGCCGGGAAGGGCGAGCGCGACGTGGTGCTGGCCTTCGGCGGCATCGAGCTCCGGCCCGGCGATCGGCTGTGGCTCGATGGGGACGGCGTGGTCGTGTCCGCGGCCTGATGCCTTCTGTCGGCGCAGGCCGACGCCCCGAAGGGCAGATGGACGAATCGCGCCGAGGTGCATTGGGTGCGCAATGGTTGGAGGGGGTGAGAGCTCCCGCTACCCGTTGCCCACCATGGTCGATCTTCCATCAGGTCAAGACCACTCGAGCGGCCCGTCGCCCGACGAACTCTCGAGGCGGGTGAGGGGCGACCAGCTCCTGTCGGTGCAGCGCAGCGTGCGCGCCGTGGTGCCCTCGGGCATGGCCGTGGGCTGCGTGACCGCCGGGGTCGCGCTCTATGCCTCGGCCCACTGGGCCGGGCCGGCGGCATGGCTGATGCTGGTCGTGCTGTCGAACGCCTACCGCGCCTACGTCTGCCGCTCGCTGCGCGCGGTCGAACGGGCCGTGGCCCGCATGGACGAGCGCGAACTCGCTCTGCGCTTCCGCCGGATCACCTTGTCGTCCCTGCTGTCGGGCTGCGTGTGGGCACTGCTGCCGCTGTTCTGCGACAGCGGGAACCCGTCGGAGACGCTGTTCTTCCTGACCATCGTCTGCGGCGTCTGCGCCGGCTCCGTGATCTTCAGCGCGGCCTATGCCCCGGTGCCGATCGTCTTCGTGACACCCGCGCTGGCCGCGGTCACCGCGTGGCTGCTCCATGCCGGCGGCTTTCATCACGAGGCGCTGGCGGCGATGGTCTTCGTCTACCTGTGCACGCTGGTCTACGCCTCGCGGCGCGGCGAGCGCGCATTCCGCGCCAGCAGCCGGCTGAAGAACGAGGCGCTGTTCATGGCGGCCGAGCTGCAGCGCACCCATGCCGAGTCCACGCGCGCGACGCGCGAGCTGGACTTCCGCGCCAATCACGATTCGCTGACCGGCCTGCTCAACCGCGAGGGCTTCGCGAAGGCGGCCGCGCGCTTCGAGGCCGCGCAGGCGGACGTGGTGCCGCATGCCGCGCTGATGCTGGACCTCGACGGCTTCAAGGCCATCAACGATGCCTTTGGCCACAAGACCGGCGACCGCGTGCTGCAGGACGTCGGCCAGTGGCTGCAGCAGCGGCTGGCGCAGCATGACGCCGTGGTCGGCCGCTGGGGCGGCGACGAGTTCGCGGTCTTCTATCGCCCGCGTGGCGCGGCCGATGCGCCCGAGCACGTGGCGCAGGGGCTTATCGACTCGATTGGCCATGCCACCTCGCACTACGGCGGGCAGCTCGGCGTGAGCGTAAGCATCTGCACCAGCCTCGAACGCTCGGCCGAGGAGATGCTGGCCTTCTCCGACGAGGCGCTCTACGAGGCCAAGCGGCGCGGGCGCAACCGCTGCCACCGCTTCGACGAGGTGCTGCACGGCCGTCTGCTGCGTCGGCGCGACATCGAGCGCGACATGGTCGAGGCGATGGCGACGCGCGCCATCTGCGCCTGGTACCAGCCGATCCTCGCCGACCGCGGGCGGCGCCTGCACAGCCTCGAGGCCGTGCTGCGCTGGCGGCATCCGAAGCACGGCTGGGTCGCGCCCGGCGAGGTGATCTTCGCGGCCGCGAGCACCGGGCTGGCCGAACGCCTGCTGCGCCACATCCTCGAGGAGGTCTGCCATGGCCTGGTGCAACTCGGTGGCATCGGCGGCGCCTTCGCCGAACTGCCGGTGGCCATGAACGTGTCGCCGCGCGAGATGTCGCAGTTGCCGGTCGATGTCATCACCGCGCAGGTGCTCGCGGCCCACGGCCTGCCGCCGCAACGCCTGCAGATCGAGATCACAGAGGAGGTCGCGCTCGACACCTCGACCGCGCGCGCCCGGCTGCGCGCGCTGGCCGAGTCCGGCGTCGCGGTCGCGATCGACGATTTCGGCGTCGGCTACTCCTCGCTGGCCTCGCTGCGCGGCGAGCATGTGCACCAGGTGAAGATCGACCGCAGCTTCGTGTTCGGCCTCGATTCCTCGCCGGCGAGTTGCCTGATGGTGGAGGCGGTGGTGCGGCTCGGACGCTCGATGGACATCGAGGTGGTGGCCGAGGGCGTCGAGAGCCAGGAGGAGTTCGAGACGCTCGTGCGGCTGGGCTGTCCGCTGCTGCAGGGTTTCTATTTCATGCGGCCGGCGCCGTTGGGACAGGTGGTGGCGTGGGCGCAGCGGCGCGAGGATTCCCCTTCCCGTCACGATGGCATCGAGGTCCTGAACGATGGATGCGGACAGCTTGCACGGAAGCCGTCGATCGAGCGCTGCGTCGCTACCAGTTCCTGCGCCAGCCAGCCCCTGAAAGCGCGCAGCGGCGGATAGTCCTTCTTCTCCGCCGGATAGACCAGGTAATAGGCCAGGTCTTCGCTGGCCATATGGCGATAGGGCACGGCCAGCCGGCCTTGCTCGATGTCGTCGGCCACGAGGAAATAGGGCGCGAGCCCGATGCCGAGGCTGGCGGTGACCACCTGCACGATCATCAGGTAGTGCTCGAACACCGGTCCCGGCGGCGTGTGTCCCATCTCCACGCCCAGGCTGCCGAGCCAGAAATTCCACGAGTCCATGCGCGAGGCCAGGTGCACGAGCGTGTAGTCCAGCAGCCGGCGCGGCTCGTCGAACGGGCCGTAACGGCGCAGGAAATCCGGGCTGCAGATCGGCACCACCGCGTCCTGCAGCAGGAACTCCATCTCGGCGCCGCTCCATGAGGCCTTGGCGCCGAAATGAATGGCCGCATCGATGTCCTCGATGTGGAAGTTGAACGGCGACAGGTGGGTGGTGAGGTTCAGGATGACGTCGGGATGGCGCGCCGAGAAATCGGAATAGCGCGGCATCAGCCACCGGGCCGCGATGCTGGGCAGCACCGCGAGGTTGAAACGGCCGCTGCTGCGGCCCCCGGCCTTGAGCTCGACCGACGCGGCCTCGAGCTTGTGCAGCAGCGGCTGGATGCGCCGCAGGTACGCATCGGCCGCCGGCGTGAGCGTCAATCGCTTGCCTTCACGCACGAACAGCAGCGTGCCGAGTTCGTCCTCCAGGGCCTTGATGAGCTTGCTGATCGCGCCCTGCGTCACGCACAACTCGTCGGCCGCGCGGGTGAAGCTGTGGTGCCGGGCACTGGCCTCGAACGCGAGCAGGCACGAAAGGGAGGGCGTGTGGGTTCGCATTCAATGCATGAGCGTTGGTCATCAACCAAGGAGGAAAAATCGCTTTCGGCCGTGCAACGCAATTTTCATAATCGTCGCGGACACGCCGCATTCTAGGGAGAACAGGCGTAATTCCCATCGTTTCAGGCACGCCATCTTTTTCCGGATCCATGAGCAATGGAATTGGTGGCAACGCTGAATCGGCCGCCTTGGCATGGACCGCACAGGAGAAGAAATTGCCTCACGAGACATCGTTGCCCCGGGTCGTTCGCGCAGACCGCGGGACCGAACTTCGAGCCCGCAGCTGGCGCACGGAAGGGCCGTTGCGCATGCTGATGAACAACCTCGATCCGGACGTTGCGGAGAATCCTGCGCAATTGATCGTCTATGGCGGCGTGGGGCGCGCGGCGCGCAATTGGGACGCCTTCGATCGCATCGTCGAAACGCTCGAGCGGCTGGACGACGACCACACCCTGCTGGTGCAGTCCGGCAAACCCGTGGGCGTGTTCCGTACCCATGCGATGGCGCCGCGCGTACTGATCGCCAATTCCAACCTCGTGCCCAAATGGGCCACGCAGGACCACTTCAACGAGCTCGAGCGCAAGGGCCTGATGATGTTCGGCCAGATGACGGCCGGCTCCTGGTTCTACATCGGCAGCCAGGGCACCGTGCAGGGCACCTACGAGACCTATTCGGAGGTCGGGCGCCGGCATTTCGGCGGCTCGATGGAGGGCCGATGGATGCTCACCGCGGGGCTCGGCGGCATGGGCGGCTCGCAACCCCTGGCCGGGCGGATGACGGGGGCCGCGATCCTCGTGGTGGAGTGCCAGCAGAGCCGCATCGACATGCGCTTGCGCACCGGCTACCTCGACGTGCAGGCGCGCGATCTCGCGCATGCGCTCGAACTCGTCGACGAGGCACGCGCGCAGCGCCGCGGGTTGTCGATCGCGCTGTGCGGCAATGCCGCCGAGGTTCTGCCCGAGATCGTTCGCCGCGGCCTGTGTCCCGACGTGGTGACCGACCAGACGGCCGCGCACGACCTGCTGCACGGCTACCTGCCCGCCGGCTGGGACGTGGCGCGCTGGGAGGCGGCGCGCACGAGCGACCCCCGCGCGGTCGAGCAGGCGGCGCGCGCATCGATCGCGCTGCATGTGCGCGCGATGCTGGACTTCAAGGCGCGCGGCGCCGTGGTGTTCGACTACGGCAACAACATCCGCCAGGTCGCGCTCGATGAGGGCGTGACGCAGGCCTTCGACTTTCCGTCGTTCGTGGTGGCCTATGTCCGGCCGCTGTTCTGCGAGGGCAAGGGGCCTTTCCGCTGGGTCGCGCTCTCGGGCGATCCGCAGGACATCTACAAGACGGACGAGCGCCTGCGCGCCTTGTTCCCGCAAGACCAGGCGCTGAGCCGCTGGCTCACGATGGCACGCGAGTGCGTCAGGTTCCAGGGCCTGCCCGCGCGCATCTGCTGGCTCGGCCTGGGCGAGCGGCATCTCGCCGGCCTCGCGATCAACGAGATGGTGCGCAACGGCGAGCTCAGCGGGCCGATCGCCATCAGCCGCGACCACATGGATTCGGGCTCGGTGGCCAGCCCGAACCGCGAGACCGAAGGCATGCTCGACGGTTCCGACGCCGTGGCCGACTGGCCGCTCCTGAATGCGCTGCTCAACACGGCCTGCGGTGCCGACTGGGTCAGCATCCATCACGGCGGCGGCGTGGGCATGGGCTATTCGATCCACGCGGGCATGGCGCTGGTGGCCGATGGCACGCAAGGCACCGACGAGCGCATCGCGCGGCTGCTCTGGAACGATCCCGCCACCGGCGTGATGCGCCATGCCGACGCGGGCTACGAGATCGCCGCGCGCACCGCGCGCGAGCGCCAACTGGACCTGCCTTCGCTGGCAGCCTGACTCTGAAGGAGCACGTCATGAAATGGACAAGGTACTTCCTGGCCCTCGGGCTCGTCGTCGGCGCGTCGATGGCCTCGGCGCAGAACAAGCACGTGGCGATCGCGAACATGGTCGACATTCCCCAACTGATCCAGGTCAAGACGGGGCTGGTGGACGCGCTGCGCGGCGCGGGCTATGTCGAGGGCCAGAACCTCAGGCTCGACTACCTGTCGGCGCAGGGCAACGCGGGCATCGCCACGCAGATCGTGCGCAAGTTCGTCGGCGAGGCGCCCGACGTGATCGTCACCATCACCACGCCGATGGCGCAGGCCGCCTTGTCGGCCACGAGGACGGTGCCCGTGGTCTTCACCGTGGTGACCGATCCGCTCGGCGCCAAGGTGGTCCCTTCGCTGAAGCGTCCGGGCGGCAACGCCACCGGCATCTCCGACCTCGCGCCGATCGAGCGGCAGCTGCGCCTGATCAAGGCCTTCATGCCGCAGGCCAGGCGCCTGGGGGTGATCTACAACACCGGGCTCGATGGCTCGCGCTACCAGATCGAGGTGCTCAAGCCGCTGCTCAAGGCCCATGGCATGACGCTGGTCGAGGCGAATGCGCCCACCTCCAACGAGGTCGGTTCGGCCATGCGTTCGCTCGTAGGCAAGACGGACGTGGTCTGGATTCCCAACGATCCGACCGTGTACGCGGCGCTCGAATCGGCGGTGCGCATCGGCCAGGAACAGAAGATTCCCGTGTTCACGGCCGAGACCCGCACCGTGGAGCGCGGCGCGGTCGCCTCGATCGGCTTCGACTACAACGCCGTCGGCGAGGAAGCGGCCCGCCAGGTGGTCAGGATTCTCAAGGGCGCGAAGCCCGGCGATATCGACGTGGAAACGCCGCAGGTGTTTCGCACGGTCGTGAACCAGCGCGCCGCGCAGGCCGCGGGCCTGAGCATTCCGGACGACGTGGCCCGCCAAGCCAACATCGTCAATCGCTGAGGAGGGCGAGATGAATTTCTACGCCTTGCTGGGCGCGCTCGAGACGGGGCTGATCTTCGGCTTCGTCGCGCTCGGCACCTACATCACCTTTCGCCTGCTGAAGTTTCCCGACATCACGGTGGAGGGCAGCTTCCCGCTCGGCGGGGCCGTGGCCGCCGCATCGATCGTCGCGGGCGCCAACCCCTATCTGGCCACCTTGCTGGCCTTCGTCGCCGGCATGCTCGCGGGCTCGCTCACGGCCTTCCTCAATGTCCGGCTGCGCATCCTGCACATCCTCAGCGGCATCCTGGCCTCGGTCGCGATGTACTCGATCAACATGCGCATCATGGGGCGGCCCAACACGCCCTTGCTGGGCACGGACACGGTGTTCACGGGCCTGGGCACGCACTTCGCCGGCAGTGCCTATGCGGTGCCGCTCGTGCTCATCCTCCTGTGCACGGCGATCGTGCTGCTGCTCAACCGCTTCCTCGCTTCCGAGACCGGGCTGGCCCTGCGGGCGACCGGCGCCAATCCGCGCATGGCGGCGGCCTACGGCATCCACACCGGCCGCATGACCTGGCTGGGGCTCGCCATGGCGAACGGACTGTCCGCCCTCGGCGGTGCGCTTTTCGCGCAGACGCAGGGCTCGGCCGACGTCAACATGGGCGGCGGCGTGGTGGTCGTCGGCTTTGCCGCCGTGATCGGCGGCGGGGTGCTGATCAGGAACACGACCATCGTGCGCGCGACCTTGTCCGCGCTGGTGGGCGCCGTGCTCTACCGCATCGCGGTGGCGCTGGCGCTGGACGTCGACAGCATCGGGCTCACGCCCTCGGACCTGAACATGGTGACCGCGGCGCTCGTGGCACTGGCACTGGTCGCGCCCGGCGTGGGCCTGGCCGGCGCGCTGCGCGGGAGAAAAGGATGATCAGGGTCGAGAAGCTCGATGTCGTCTTCAACGCCGGTTCCGCGCTCGAGAACCACGTGCTGCGCGGCCTGTCGCTGGACA
Source organism: Variovorax sp. Varisp41 (assembly GCF_047325085.1). Lineage (NCBI taxonomy): Bacteria > Pseudomonadati > Pseudomonadota > Betaproteobacteria > Burkholderiales > Comamonadaceae > Variovorax > Variovorax sp. Varisp41. The sequence continues at coordinate 585,956 of NZ_CP168541.1, read as the reverse complement.
TCCCCCAGCAGCAGTTCATCACGGTGATCGGTTCCAACGGCGCCGGCAAGTCGACCTTGCTCAATGTGCTGGCGGGAGAGACGACCCCCACCGGCGGGGCCGTCGCGATCGATGGCGAAGCCATCGCCGGCTGGCCGGTCGCGCGTCGCGCCGGTGCCATCGCCCGCGTCTTCCAGGACCCGCTGGCGGGCACCTGCGAGGAACTGACGATCGAGGAGAACATGTCCATCGCGCTGGCGCGTGGCCATGCGCGCGGACTGGGTCACGCGGTGACGGCGCCTCGGCGCGAGCGCATCCGCGCGGCGCTGGCCCGGCTCTGCCTCGGCCTGGAGAACCGGCTGCACGACCGCATGGGCCTGCTCTCGGGTGGGCAGCGCCAGGCGATCAGCCTGCTGATGGCGTCGCTCAACGAATCGAAGCTGCTGCTGCTCGACGAGCACACGGCCGCGCTCGATCCGCGCACCTCGGAGTTCGTGATGAAGCTCACCGACGACCTCGTGCGTGAATTGAAGCTCACGGTGCTGATGGTCACGCACAGCATGCGCCAGGCGCTCGATCACGGCGACCGGACCATCATGCTGCACCAGGGGCGCATCGTCTTCGACATCGCCGGCAGCGAACGCGAGCGGCTCGATGTTCCGGACCTGCTGGCGCTGTTCTCCCAGCGCAGCGGCAAGGAACTCAGCGACGACAGCCTTCTTCTGGGATGACCCTCTCATGACCCAACAACAACTTCTGAATGGCCTGCGCATCGTCGACCTGTCGCGCGTGATGTCGGGGCCTTACTGCACCGCGCTGCTGGCCGACGTGGGGGCCGAGGTGATCAAGATCGAGACGCCCGTGACCGGCGACGATTCGCGCCACTTCGGCCCCTTCGTCGACGGCCGCAGCGTCTACTTCTCCTTGCTGAACCGCAACAAGAAGAGCGTCACGCTCAATCTCAAGGACGAGCGCGCGCGCGAGATGCTGTATGCGCTGATCGACACCGCCGATGCGGTGGTCGAGAACTTCCGCCCCGGCGTCGCGCAGCGGCTGGGGGTGGACTACGAGACGCTGAAGGCGCGCAATCCCTCGCTGGTGTACCTGAGCATCTCGGGCTTCGGGCAGCAGGGCGAATTCAAGGGGCGACCGGCCTATGACCTGATCATCCAGGCCATGTCCGGGCTCATGAGCACCACGGGCCGTCCCGGGCAGGAACCCACCTGCGTGGGCGACTCGGTGGCGGACCTCGTGACGGGCCTGTTCGGTGCCTGGTCGCTGATGACGGCGCTGTTCGCCCGCGAGCGGGACGGGCAGGGACGCCAGATCGATCTGTCGATGTTCGATGCGATGCTGGCCCTGCAGCTCACGAGCGCGAGCCGCCTGTTCGCCAGCGGCACGGCGCCGCAGCGCGTGGGCAACCGCCATCCCGTGACCTCGCCGGTGGACTGCTTCGAGGCCAGCGACGGCTGGGTGGTGATCGTGGTCAGCAACGACGGGTTCTTCCGCCGCTTCGCGCCGTTGATCGGCAAGCCCGAGTGGGTCGAGGACCCGCGCTTCGTCGACAACCTGCAGCGCGCGCGCAACGAGCCGGCGCTGAAGGCGGCGATCACGGCATGGTCGCGCGAGCGGACCGTGGACGAGGTGGTCCAGGCCTGCCTGGAGGCCGACGTGCCCGCGGGCCCGGTCTGGGATCTGCAGCAGGCCCATGCGCAAGCCGCGCGGCAGGATCGAGGGCGCGTCGCCCAGGCGCAGGATGCAGAGCGCCCCTGGCCGTTCGTGCTGCAGCCGGCCGTGTTCTCCTCGGGGGATCCGGCGAAGGTCCAGGCCGACCCCTTGTTGGGCGCGCACACCGACGAGGTGTTGCAGGGCATCGGCATCGCACCGGCGGATCTTGCGCAACTGCGCGCGCGGGGGGCCGTATGAAGGCGTGGATCGTCAGGGACACCACTCAGGCCCCGGAGCTCATGGAGATGCCGCTGCCGCATCCCAAGCCGGGCCAGGTACTGGTACGGGTGGCGGCGGCCGGGCTCAACTTCTCGGACGTGCTGATGGCGCGCGGCGCCTACCAGATCCGGCCGCCGCTGCCCTTCACCCCGGGCCAGGAGATCAGCGGCATCGTCGAGAGCGTCTCGGGCGGTGGCGCCTTCGGCCCCGGCGACCGGGTCGCCACCAAGGTCCTGTGGGGCGGCTTCGCGCAGTTCGCGGTGGCCGAGGCCTCATGGTTGGTGCGCGTGCCCGAGGAGGTCCCGCTGGCCGAGGCCGCCGCGCTGCCGGTGGTCTGGCCGACCGCGTGGATCGCCCTGTTCGCGCGCGCCCGGTTGCAGGCCGGCGAGACGGTGCTGGTGCACGCGGCCGCCGGCGGGGTCGGGCTGGCGGCCACCCAGCTCGCGGTTCGGGCCGGTGCGCGCGTCATCGCCACCGCGGGTGGCCAGGACAAGCTCGCGCGCTGCAGGGAGCGCGGGGCTTCGGTCTGCATCGACTACCGCGAGGACGACTGGGTCGAGCAGGTGATGCAGGCCACCGGCGGCAAGGGCGTGGATGTGGTCATCGATCCCGTGGGGGGCGATATCACGGACCGCAGCGTCAAGTGCCTGGCCCACGGCGCGCGCCTGTGCCTCGTGGGTTTCTCGAGCGGGCGCATTCCCGAGATCCGCGCCAACCGGCTCCTGCTCAAGAGCGCCTCGGCGCTGGGCATCTACTGGAGCCATGAGCGCGACCTGCCGCTGATCGGGCAGGCGCTGGACGACGTGCTGGCGGGTTTCAGGCAGGGGCAGCTGCATGCCGACGTGGGCGGCCGCTACGGCTTCAGCGAATTGCCGCGTGCCTTGAGCGACCTGCAGGAGCGGCGCACCTTCGGCAAGCTGGTGCTTCTGCCCGACGCAAGCGCCTGACCCCGTCCCCGTTGCCGGTGGCGCGAAGTCCGCGCCAAAACGGCCTGCCCGCCGACGCGTCCCGCCCCGCGGCGCCCCTACGATACCGCCCTGGACAGGCGTATCGAGGGATGCGCCCAGCACGCGGACGCACTCATGAAGAACAGCGAGACACATGGCGGGCCCGGCACCGCACTGCAGCATGGCGGGCATTTCCGGCCGGACGGCACGCCCGCCGCCGCGTTCCTGCGCGAGCACGACTGGACCCGCTCGGCGCTCGGGCCGCCCCAGGGCTGGGCGGGCGCACTGCGCCACGCGGTGTCGCTGATGCAGGACTCCGCGGTGCCGATGTGGCTGGCGTGGGGCCCGCGGCTCGGCATGGTCTACAACGAGCCCTACGCCCGGATCCTCGGGGGCAAGCATCCCCGGGCCATGGGGGCGCCGCTGGCCGAGGTCTGGGCGGAGATCTGGCCCGACGTCGGGTCGCTGGTCCAGACCGCCTTGTCCGGCAGCCCGGTCTATCGCGAAGACCTGCCGCTCGTGGTGAACCGCGAGGGTCGCGAGGAACAGACCTGGTTCACCTTCTCCTATGCGCCGCTGCGCGACGAACGAGGCGCCGTGCATGGCCTTCTGTGCACGGTCTGGGAAACCACCGACAAGGTGCTGACCCAGCGCCGGCTGGCCGTGGAGGAGGACGAGGCGACGCGGCGCCAGGCGCAGCGCATGGAGACCGAGGAGCGCTACCGGCTCGCGGTGCTGGCCACCAACGACGCGGTCTGGGACTGGCGCCTGTCCGACGGCCACGTGGTCTGGAACCAGGCGCTGACCACGCTGTTCGGCCACACGGAGGAAGAGACCAGCGCCGACTGGTGGCTGGACCACATCCATCCCGAGGACCGCGAGCGCGTCGAGACCGGCATCCATGCGGTGATCGACGGCGGCGGCACGGCCTGGACGCAGGAATACCGCTTCCTGCGCAAGGACGGCAGCCATGCCGCGGTGTTCGACCGCGGCACGGTGCTGCGCGACGCGCAGGGCCGGCCGCTGCGCATGATCGGTGCCATGCTCGACCTGACCGAACGCAAGGCGGCCGAGCTCGCGCTGCGCGAGAGCCACCGGCAGTTCCGCACCCTGTTCGAGACCATCGACGAGGGCTTCTGCGTCATCGAATTCCTCGACGGCCCGCACGGGCCGATGAGCGACTACATCCACGTCACGGCCAACCCGGCCTACCTGGCCAATGCCGGCATTGCCGACGTGGCGGGACAGCGGGTGCGCGAGATGGTGCCCGACGAGGCCGACGGCTGGGTCGACATCTACCGCCGCGTGCTGCTCACGGGCGAGCCGGTGCGCTTCGAGCGCGAACTGGTGCGCACCGGCCGCTTCCTCGAGCTGGCCGCCTTCCGCGTCGAGCCGCCCGAGCGCCGCCAGGTCGCGGTGCTGTTCCAGGACGTGACCCAGCGCCACCGCGCCGAGCGCGCGCTGCTCGAGCTCAACGACTCGCTCGAGCACCGCGTGGCCGAGGAGGTCGCGCAGCGGCTGAAGACCGAGGAGGCGCTGCGCCAGGCGCAGAAGATGGAGGCGGTGGGCCAGCTCACCGGCGGCATCGCGCACGACTTCAACAACATGCTCGCGGTGGTGATCGGTTCGCTCGACCTGCTGGGGCGGCAGCTCGCGGCCGACGACGTTCGCGCCCGGCGCTACGTCGAGGCCGCGCGCGACGGCGCGAAGCGTGCCGCGCTGCTGACGCAGCGGCTGCTCGCCTTCTCGCGCCCGCAGCCGCTGCGCCCCGAGTCGCTCGATGCCAACCGGCTGGTGGCGGGCATGTCGGACCTGCTGCGCCGCTCGCTCAGCGGCGCGATCCAGCTCGAGACCGTGCTGGCCGGCGGCCTGTGGCGCACGCATGCCGACCCCAACCAGCTCGAGAACGTGATCCTCAACCTCGCGGTCAACGGGCGCGACGCCATGCCCGAGGGCGGGCGGCTCACCATCGAGACCGCCAACACCCACCTCGACGAGCGCTATGCGGTCGAGCACCTCGGCCTCTCGGCCGGGCAGTACGTGATGATCGCCGTCAGCGACACCGGTTCGGGCATGCCCGCCGCCGTGGTCGCCAAGGCCTTCGACCCCTTCTTCACCACCAAGGAAGTGGGCCGTGGCACAGGACTGGGCCTGAGCCAGGTCTACGGCTTCGTCAAGCAGTCGGGCGGCCACGTGAAGATCTATTCGGAGGTCGGCGAGGGCACGGCCGTGAAGGTCTACCTGCCGCGCCTGCTCGGCGCGCCCGCCGAGGACGAGAAGGCCGAGGCCGCCCCCGATGCACCGCTGGGCGGCACCGAGGAGCTGATCCTCGTGGTGGAGGACGAGCCCGCGGTGCGCCAGCTGACGGTGGCCGCGCTCACCGAACTCGGCTACCGCGTGCTGCAGGCCGACGGCGCCGCGGCGGCGCTGAAGCTGATCGACGCCCATCCCGAGATCCAGCTGCTGTTCACCGACGTGGTGATGCCCGAGACCAACGGCCGCAAGCTGGCCGACGAGGCGCTGCGGCGGCGGCCCGGGCTCAAGGTGCTGTTCACCACCGGCTACACGCGCAACGCAGTGGTGCACAACGGCGTGCTCGACGCGGGCGTGCACCTGATCGGCAAGCCCTTCACGATCGAGGAACTGGCGGTGCGGGTGCGCGAGGTGTTGGACGCGTCCTAGGCCGCGGCGCGCACCGCGAGCCAGTCGAACAGCTGCGAGGCCGGCAGCGCGCGCGAGTACAGGAAGCCCTGCAGTTCGTCGCAGCCCATCGTCAGCAGGATGTCGCGCTGGATCTCGTTCTCGACGCCCTCGGCCACCACGCTCAGGCCCAGCGCATGTGCGAGCCGGATCACGGCGTCGACCACGGCGCGCGAGTCCTCCTTGGATTCGAGGTCCTGCACGAAGCTGCGATCGATCTTGACCTGGCGCGCCGGCAACCGGCGCAACTGGCTCAGGCTCGAGTAGCCGGTGCCGAAATCGTCGATCGACAGGAACACGCCCACGGCCGCGAGGCCCTCGAAGGTGCGGTGCGTGGCGCGGATGTCCTCCATCGCCACCGACTCGGTGATCTCGCACAGCAGCAGCGAGGCCGGCACCGCATGCCGGGTCAGCGCGCGCTCGACGCGCTCGACGAAATCGACCTCGCGCAGCTGCATCACCGACAGGTTCACCGCCACCGGCATCGACAGGCCCTGCGCGCGCCACAGCGCGATCTGCCGGCAGGCTTCGTCGAGGATCCAGTCGCCCAGGCGCACGATCATGCCGAAGCGCTCGGCCAGGCCGATGAACTGCGCGGGCCCGATCAGGCCGAGCTCGGGGTGGTTCCAGCGCACCAGCGCCTCCACGCCGCTGAGCGAGCCGTCGCGCCCGTCCATCTTCGGCTGGTAGTGCAGCTCGAACTGGTTCAGGTCGACGGCCCGGCGCAGGTCGCTCTGCAGCCGCAGCTGCGCCGCCACGTCGGAGCCCATGTGCGATTCGAACATCACGTAGTTCGCGCCGCCGGCGCGCTTGGCGATGTACATCGCGGCATCGGCATTGGCCACGAGCTTGTCGGGCTCGCCCTGGCCCGGGTAGACCACGATGCCGATCGAGCAGGCGATCTGCAGCGGCTTGTCCTGCAGCGAGAAGGGCTCGGCCAGCCGGCGCAGCGCGCGGTTGGCCACCTGCGCGGCCTCCGCCGCGTCGCTCACGCCCTCGAGCAGCAGCAGGAACTCGTCGCCGCCGATGCGCGCCACCGTGTCGCCGTCGCCCGCGACCTCCCCGAGCCGCCTGGCCGCGGCGCGCAGGATCTCGTCGCCGGCCGCGTGGCCGAAGGAGTCGTTGATCGGCTTGAAGCCGTCGAGGTCGACGAACAGGATCGCCACGCGTTCCTTCACCAGCGGCTGGTTGACGCGCGCCATGCGCGCCAGCGCGTGCTGCAGCCGGTCCTCGAACAGCACGCGGTTGGGCAAGCCGGTGAGCGCATCGGTGAAGGCGTAGCGCTGCAGTTCGCGGTTGGCCTGCGTGAGTTCGGCGTTGGCGTTCTCGAGCGAGTTGGCCAGGCGCTGCGTGACCACCTGCATGCGCCCCTCGAGGATCGAGCCGAGCAGCGTGCCCAGCAGCAGCACGCACGAAGCCAGCACCACGATCACCGTGAGCCCCGCGCCGTGCAGTTCGTTGGCGCTCAGGCAGACCGAATCGGGCGCGAAGTTGGCCGCGGCCATGCCGGTGTAGTGCATGCCGCAGATCGCGATGCCCATCACCAGCGCCGCCAGCAGTTGCACGGCGGGGCGCCGGGCGGTGCTCACGCGGCCCAGGTTGCGCATGATGAGCAAGGCCGCGGCGGAGGCTCCGACGCCCACCAGCGCGGACAGCGCCACGATCACCGGCTGCCACAGGATGCCGGGCGCCATCTGCAGTGCCGCCATGCCGATGTAGTGCATGCCGCAGATGCCGCCGCCCATGACCAGCGAGGCCACGCCCAGCCGCCCGAGGCTGTAGTTGGGCCGGCTCGCGACCCATAGCGCCACCCCGGAGGCCGCGACCGCCGCGACCCACGACAGGAAGGTGTACCAGCCCGAGAAGCCCAGCTCGATCGGCAGCGTGAAGCCCAGCATGCCCACGAAATGCATCGACCAGATGCCCGTGCCCAGCACCACCGAGCCCACGCTCCACCACAGCGGCCGGAAATCCCCGGCGCTCCCGCGCATGCGCCGCGACAGGTCGAGGGCGACGAAAGAGGCCAGGGTGGCGATCAGCAGCGAGGCCGCGACGATCAGCGGGTCGTGGTGGGAAGGGAGAAAGAGAGACGGCGGGTTCACCGCCCGAGTATCTCGCGAGCCTGTAACAGAGTCCTGTCGCGGGGGCGAGTGGCCCTGCGGTGGGCCCGAGTTGGAGGCCGCCGCTCCGGCCGGTCAGTGCCCCACCGCCGCATCGAGTGCCGGCGACGCCTGCATCGCGTTCCACTGGAACTTCAGGCTCATGCCCTCGCCCTCCGGATCCGCCCGCTCCGTCTTGCCCTGGGCCGCATTCAACCGGGCGTCGACCGGCAGGTAGGACGCATAGGCGAAGCGTTCGGTCCGTGGCCAGTTCGGCTGACCGTTGTAGAAGTAGTCGGAGAGTTGGAACCAGATCGGCAGCAGCGACAGGGTCGTGACGTCGCCGTTGTGCAAGTTCATCTTCGACTTGCCGACGGTGGTGCCGATGTGGAAGCGCTGCTCGACGGCATCGAGGCGCGCATAGGTGGCGTCGGAGAAGGCGGTGAGCACCTCGTGGTCGACGAAGGGAAGCAGCGCGAGGGTGCCCGAGCCCGAGTGCGCATAGGCCACGCGGTCGCCCTGCACGCAGCGGCCGCTGGCCGACCATTGGCCACGGGTGTCGTTGGCGGGCACGATGACCGCGTTGTTGTTCTTCAGCGCGCCGTCGACCTCGGTGCGCCGCGCCTGCATGTCGGCGCGCAGGTGCAGGTCGATGTCGACGTGGGCGAGGAAGGTCGCGCCGGCGCAGCTTCCGTCGACGCGCTTGCTCTCGTAGCTCACGCGGCCCTGCCACGAGCCCAGCTGCCGGATATTGCTCTTGAGGCCGTTGACGGTCGCGCTCACCTCGCCGTGGGTGGCGTTGCCGAGCGTGGCCTCGAGCTTGTTCTCGCCCCAGGTCACCTGGACGGGCGTGCCGCCCACGCTGAGCTCGCCCGCCTGCTTGCCGAAGTCGCCATGCACCACGAGCTTGTTGTCGGCCCTCATCTCGAGGTGGGTGATGACCGGCGCGAGTCGCAGGAAGCCACCGCCATCGAGGACGATCTTCGCGTCGGGCTGGCGCTTGCCGTCGTCGTCCACGATGCCCTCGGTGACGTCGAGCTTGCGCTTCTGCAGGTAGGTCCAGACGTCCTGAAAGACGAAGGAGCGGTTCGGCTTGGCCAGGGGCTCGATCTTGTTGACGCCGGCCATGCGGTCGACGAGCAGCGCGATCGAGGGATAGGCATTGGGGTTGGCGTTGCCTTCCCACCCGACGACGGTGCCGGCGCCGCGGCCCTTGAGCGCGTCGCGCAAGGGTTTCGCATCGGGCGTGCCGCTGTTGCACGACAGCATGATGGCGAGCGCGTCGGGCGAGAAGCGCAGATGGCGCTGGATGAACTTCGACGTGAACGCGAGCTTGGGCGGATTGCCCCAGTTCCCGGTCTGCGGCAGGGTGCGGATGCGGTGATAGATCAGGTTGCCCGCGTCGAGGTCCTCGCGGTAGACGAAGTCGTTGGCGACGGTGGCGTTGTCGTCGAGCATGGCGGCGAATTCCTTGCGATCGCCCGGGCCATATTTGGCGGTGTGCGTGTTCATGTAGAAGAAGCCGACCTCGCCCATCTGCTTGAGGTTGTCGATGGTCAGGGTCTGGCGCGCGACGCTGTAGCCGCGCTCGGTCAGCGCCTGCTTCATCGAACGCAGCAGCGGCGCGCCGTGGCGGAACTCGTTGTCGCCGTTGGGCGCGCCCGAATGGGTGAACAGCGCGGCCCGCGCGGCGCCGGGCGCCGCCGCCATGGCGACGCTGGCGGCGAAGGGCGCGAGGCGCAGGCCTTCCTCCTCCTCGGGCGGCGGCTCCTCCAGCCCCTGGGGCACGCGCCAGTTGTCGGTGTAGAGGAAATAGCGGCCGTCCTTGAAGCGGGCCCACAGGCTGGCGTCGTCCACGCCGGCGTCGGCGAACTCGGGCTGGGTCAGCACCCAGTCGCGCAACTGCGCCCATTGTTCGGGCGTCGGCGTGGCGCGATTGCCGGCGATCTGGCCGAACTGCAGGTCGAGCCGGTCCATGGCCGAGAGCCGGATCGCGCTGTCGACCTCCTGCACGGGTGGGGGCTGCTGCGGCTGCCCGTCGGGGTTGCCGCTGGCGATCGGCGGCATGCCGATCGCACCACCGCCGCCCCCACCGCCGCAGGCGCCCAGCAGCAGGGCGAAGCCCAGGAAGGCGGCCTGCCAATGGCGCCGCGGGTTGTTCGTTCGTTGCATGGAAATGTCCGTTCGTTCGGGCTCGAAGCGAGGGAACGGATTCTGGGGAGCCGGCGTCGATCCCGACACTCCCGTTCGGGAGTCGACGGAGGAGGTATGCCGAACGGCGAAACTCAGGCGTTCGCCTGCTTCGCGAGGGTCGCTAGCGCCGCGCGCCGAAGGCCGTGACCACGTAGTCGGAGAGCTCGTAGCCCAGCTCCGCCGCGATGACCTTCAGGCGGTTCTCGATCTCGGGGTCGAAGAACTCGAGCACGTCGCCGGTCTTGGTGCACACCAGGTGGCCGTGGTGGCGCTCACGGTCGTTGAGTTCGTAGACGGCCTTGTTGTTGCCGAGCTGGCTCTTCTTGAGCAGGCCCGTCTGCTCGAACTGGGCCAGCACGCGGTAGACGGTGGCCAGGCCGAGGTCGGTCTGCTCGGCCACCAACTGGCGGTAGACGTCTTCCGCCGCCATGTGCCGCTGCTTGCTGGTGCGGAACAGGTCCAGCACCTTCAGGCGGGGCAGGGTGGCCTTGAGCCCGGTCTGCTTCAGGTCGGGAGCGGCGGCGTGCTCGTCCATGCGCGTGCGTCCGGTCGATGTTCGTCGGCGTGGGAAAAAAATGCATGGCTGGCCGGTGAACCGATGGCTAGCAAAAAACGACCCTTGGAGACCGTTGAGTCTCGGAGTCGCCCCACGATGAAACTGAAACTACTTGGTCAGGATGAGCTTGCCCAGCTTGGTGGCCTGCAGCCTGTACACGAATCCGTTGTGCGAGATCTCGACCACCTTCTGCCCGCGCAGCAGCGCGGCGCTGTCGAGGCTGGCCGTCGCCTGCGCGGCGGCTTCACGGGCGACTTCGTCCGCGAGCACCGGCGCGTGCACGAAGGCCTCGGCCGTCACCTCGACGGGCTGCGGCGCGGCCGCGCGGCGCACGCGCAGGGTCGGACGTTGGCTCGGCAGTCCCGACGGGGACGATTGGCTTCCTTGAGAGAGGAGAGCTTGCATGGTGGCGGTGGTTGCTTTGGAGTGAAGCTGGTTGGTGACTTGGCTCGACTATAGCACTGAATGAGAGTGATTCGCATTAATGAAAACTGAATTTTCATGCGGCGGGTGAAAAGAGCGCGTTGAGCTCGCCGACCGACAGCATGCGTTCGTCCATCGCATCGAAGCGGCCGTGCGCAAAGGCCTCGCTCGCGAGTTGTCCCACCAGGCCCAGCGCCGCCTGCAGCGGGCCGCAGCCGAGGCTGATGCGACGCGCGCCAGCCCGCGCGAGGCTCTCGGCCGGGGGCGCGCCGGCATAGCCCGCGTACACGTTCACCGGCAGGGCCACCGCGCGGGACAGGCCTTCGATCTCCTCGGGGCTCGCCAGGCCGGGCACGAAGATGCCGTCCGCGCCCGCCGCCGCGCAGAGCGTCGCGCGGCGCAGCGTTTCCTCGAAGCGCGCCGCCGGGTCATCCCAGGGAACGATGTGCGTGTCGGTGCGCGCATTGATGAAGAAGCGCCCATCGAGCGCACGGATGGCGGCGATGCGCTCGCACAGCACTTCGGGCGGCGCCAACTCGCGCGTGCCGGACCGCGTGCCGTCCTCGATGTTGATGCCGGCCACGCCCAGATCGATGAGCGCGGCCGCCACGTCGCGCACTGCCTGCGTGCTGTCGCCGTAGCCGCGTTCGAGGTCCACGCTGAGCGGCAAGCGCGTCACGCGGCGGATGCGTGCGCAGACCGCGATCAGTTCATCGGCGGGCATCCGTTCGCCGTCCGCGTAGCCGAGCGACCAGGCGATGCCCGCGCTGGTGGTGGCGATGGCGCTCGCGCCGGCGCGTTCGATGACGCGGGCGCTGGCGGCGTCCCAGGCGTTCACGAGGATCAGGGGCGCGGGGCCCGTGTGCAGGCGATGGAAGAGGTCGGTCCTGGATGGCGTGTCGTCGTTGCGTTGCATGGTCACTGGCTCCGTGAGGAGGGGTTGGAAGTGACCGCAGCGTAGAAGCGACCCGCCGTCGCGGCTTGGAAAAAACTGCTGTTCTCAGCGCGCACGCAGTTCGATGCCGTGCGCTTCCAGCCACCCGAAGCTGGCCAGGGTGCCGTCGCTCGGGAAGTATTCGCAGCCGATCCAGCCCGTCCATCCGAGCTGCTTCAAGGCCCGGAACACCGTGGCGAAGTTGATCTCGCCACTGCCCGGCTCGTGCCGACCGGGCACGTCCGCGATCTGGACGTGCGCCGCATGCGGCAGGCTCTGGCGCATGCGCTCGATGAGGTTCCTTTCGCCGCGCTGCAGGTGGAACAGGTCCAGCATGATCTTGAGGTTGTCGCGGCCCAGCTGTTCGATGAGCGCAATGGCCTGGGATTGCCGCGTGAGCAGGAAGCTCGGCCGGTCGATCTCGTTGAGCGGCTCGATCATCAGGATGAGACCATGGCGCGCGGCGATGACGCAGGCGTCGTCGATGTTCCTTGCGAAGACCTCCCACGATGCCTCGCGGGTCACGCCCTGCGGCACGCCGCCCGACATCGCATGGATCTTCGGGCAACCGATCTCGGCCGCGCAGATCGTGCTCGAGGTCTACGAGAGCCCCAGCACCTTCCTCGCGGCGCACCTGATCAACGAGCGCGTCGAGCTCAGCGTGCTGGTCGACGACGTGGCGCTGCCCGGCATCGAGGCGGTGCCGCTGGTGGACGAGCCGCTGTACTTCGTGCAGCCGCGCCGCAAGCCGCTGGTGCGCGCGGGCCGCAGCATCGACCTGCCGACGGTGGCCAGCGTGCCGCTGATGCTCACGACGCAGGTCACCACCTTGCGCGACCTGGTCGACCGCGCCTTCGCCGAGGCGGGCGTGGCGCCGCAGATCAAGGCCGAGGCGAGTTCGATCCATACCGTGCTGGCGATGGTCGCGCAGGGTGGCGCGGGCACCGTGATCCCGCATTCGGCGCTGGCCTGGCATGCCGCCGCGCAGTTGCTGCGACAGACCCCGATCGAGCCGCAGATCGTGCGCCGCGCGACGCTCGCGCATTCGCGCCTGAACCGGTTGCAGCCCGCCGCCGCCTGCGTGCACGCACTGATCGTGAGCGTGGTGCGCGAGCTGGTGCGCTCCCGCCGCTGGGACGGGGCCCGACTGGTGGCCGGAAACTGAGCGTGCGTGGCGCCATCGCTCGGCGCTATACCGGTAGCAGGATTTCGTAGTGTTCAGTTCGGGAGGCCGTCCCTACAGTCGACTGCACAAATCGACGGAGACACCATGAACATCCTCAGGGCCACACGGCTCGTATCCTGGGCGCTGATCGCCATGCCCCTGCTGGCGGGCGCGCAGCCCGACTATCCCGCGCGCCAGCCGGTGCGCCTGATCGTGACCTTCGCGCCGGGTGGCGGCTCCGACACCATCGCGCGCTCGCTCAACGCCAAGATGAGCGAGAAGCTCGGCCAGACGGTCATCGTGGAGAACAAGCCGGGCGCCGGCGGATCGATCGCCACCGACTACGTCGCGAAGGCCGCGCCCGACGGCTACACGGTGCTGTTCACCGTCTCCTCGCACAGCATCAACCAGGCCCTGTACCCCTCGCTGCCCTTCAACACCGAGCGCGACCTGCGCGGTGTCACGCTGATCGGCGCGCTGCCGCAGGTGCTCGCGGTCCATCCCTCGGTGCCGGCCAGCAATCTCAAGGAGTGGATCGCGCTGGGCCAGCGCGATCCGCGGTACCGCCAGTACGCGACCGGCGGCATCGGATCGCCGGGCCACTTCGCGGGCGGGCTGCTGCAGTCGATGGGCAAGCTCTCGCTGCAGCACATTCCCTACCGCGGCGCGGGACCCGCGATCGCGGACGTGGTGGGCAACCAGGTGCCCGCGGTGTTCGGCACCCTGAGCGGCGCGCTGCCGCACATCCGCAGCGGCAAGCTCAAGGCGATCGCCGTGACCTCGAAGGAGCGCTCGCCGCTGCTGCCCGAGGTGCAGACCATCGCGGAGTCGGTGCCGGGCTACGAATCCGACACCTGGATCGGCACCTTCGTGCCGCACGGCACGCCGCAGGCCGTGGTCGACAAGCTGCACCAGGCCACGCTCGCGGCCCTGGCCGACAACGAGGTCAAGGCACGCATGGAAACCCAGGCCGGGCGCGTGATCGGCGGCTCGCCCGAGGCGCTCGACAAGCTGGTCTCGCAGGAGATCGTGCAGTTCACGCGCGTGGTGCGCGAGCAGGGGATCAAGCCCGAATAGGCGCTCGATCGAGCGAGCTGGCGGCTACCGCGCGGCGCCCTTGGCGGGGCATGGGTAGAGCTCGCGCATGTGCAGCCGGAACGCCTGCTCCATCGGCATCGTCCGCTGCTCGGGCGGCAGGTGCAGCAGGAAGGGGATCAGCGTGTCGGTGGTGACCTTCGCGGACTTGCCGGGGCAGCTGTCGATCGTGGTGCCCGCGGCCCTGGCCTTGAGCACGTCGGTGCGGTAGTTGTCGCCGATGTTCGCCAGCCCGCGGATCGCCGCCACGTAGTCGGCGTTCTGCTCCGCGCGCTCGGGACCGACCTCGCCGAGCACCTGCGCGCCGCGCAGGAAGTCGTCCACCGTCAGCGCTGCGCTGCGGTCGGGCCCGATGGACGGCGGGAGGTCGCGCGAAGGCGTCTGCGCCAGCGCTGCCGGACAGGCGAACATCGCGAGCAGAAGGGCGGCACCGGCAAGGCGCCGCACCGGTTCAGAGAGAGTTGGCTTCACCACCGGGCAGGTTGTAGGTATCGGAACCGGGGAATGCCTCGGAAGGCTTGGGGATCGCGCGCCTGTGGATGGCGGCGAAGCTCAGGCAGCAGGCGGCGCCGACGATGGGAATGAGCCATACCAGGGCCAGCTGCCATGCGCGCTGCGGCCCCGAGTAGAAATCGCTGCGCAGCACCACGACCGTCGCGGCCAGGTCGCCCGCGAGGACCGCGATGGCGATGGCTGCGAGGACGTAGGGAAGGGGGCCGTGCAATGGGTGTGCTCTGGGGAGGGGTCGAACGAATGTAGCGACGGGGTTGCGCGGGCGTCAACGGCCTGGAACAGATTGACACAGCGGAAACGTCTTTCGCTCCTCGATGCGGCTTCAATGCGCGGCGGCTTCGGCCGCCTCGTCCGGCAGGCTCCCCTTCGATTTCACGAACGCCTGCATGTGCTTCAGGAAGGCGTTCGCCGCCGGCGTCAGCTCCGCGTCGCTGCGCGAATAGACGCCCATGTTCCGCTTGACCGTCGGCCGCACCAGCATCCGCGTCTGCACGCCGGTGCGGCGCGAGAGCTGGCGCACGTTGACCGGCAGCGCGGCCACGCCCATGCCCGCGGCCACCATGCTGATCAGCGTGGAGGAGAAGGTCGCGACATGCGCGGGCACCGGCCGCAGGCCGACCGAATCGAAGGCCGCGTCGGCCAGTGCGCGCGACGGGCTCTGGTCGGACAGGCTGATCAGCGGATGCCTGGCCAGCTCGCGCCAGGTGACGGCGCCGCGCTCCGCGAGCGGATGGCCATCGGGCACCAGCGCCACCAGATGGTCCTGGTAGAGCGTGACCTCCGTCAGCCCCGGCTCGCCTTCGACCAGCGTGCCGACGCCGAGGTCGACCTCGCCGCGGCGCACCTGGTCGCGGATGGTCTCCTCGAAGCCGTCCTTGAGGATGCACTGGATACCCGGATGGCGCTGCTGGAACGACTGGATCACCCAGGGCAGCAGCGTGGCGGCGATCACGATGGAGGCGGCCACCGTGACCCGGCCGCGCTTGACCTCGGCCAGCGCGCGCGATCCGGCGACCGCGGCCTCGAGGTCCTCGAGCGCCTTGCGCGCCAGCGGCAGGAACTCGGCGCCCGCCTCGGTCAGCTGGACCACGCGCGTGCTGCGGTAGAACAGCCGCAGGCCGATCTGCTCCTCGAGTTCCTTGACCAGCGTGGACAACGCGGAGGGCGACAGGTGCATGCGCTCGGCCGCGCGGGCGAAGGCACCGACCTCGGCCACCGCGAGGAAGGCGCGGATCTGGCGCAGCGTAATATTCATATTTAACGAATAATCGTTCGGATCATTCTGATTGTCCAAGCATTGAGCCGGTGCTGCAATGGCGCCGTCCATCGATCAGGAGCATCCCCATGACGACATCCGCCACGGCGAACACGGCCCCGCGCGCCGAAGACCGGCCCGCATCCTCGACCAGTCCGCGGCGCGTCGCCGCCGCGAGCCTGGTCGGCACCACGCTGGAGTTCTACAACCACTTCGTGTTCGGCACGGCGGCGGCGCTGGTGTTTCCGAAGCTGTTCTTCCCGCAGACCGATCCCTTCGTCGCGACCATCCTGTCGCTGCTGTCGTACGGCATCGCCTTCGTCGCGCGACCGGTGGGCGCCGCGATCTTCGGCTCGCTGGGCGACAAGCTCGGGCGGCGCTTCGTGCTGGTCTCGACCTTGCTGGTCATGGGCCTGTCGACCTTCCTGATCGGGCTGCTGCCGACCTACGAGCACGTCGGGCTGCTCGCGCCGCTGCTGCTGGCGCTGCTGCGCTTCGCCCAAGGGCTCGCGCTGGGCGGCGAGTGGGGCGGGGCGGCGCTGATGGTCAACGAGTTCGATGCCAGCGGGCGCCGCCGCGGCTTCTACGGCAGCCTGGTGCAGGTCGCGAGCCCGATCGGCGTGCTGATCGCCAATGCGATGTTCGGCTTCATGAACACGGTCACCACCGACGCGCAGTTCATGGACTGGGGCTGGCGCGTGCCCTTCCTCGCGAGCATCCTGCTCGTCGGCATCGGCTATTTCATCCGCCGCACGATCGAGGAATCCCCGGTCTTCAAGAGCCTCGAGAAGAGCGACCACAAGGCCGAGGCGCCGCTGGCCGAGACGCTGCGCAAGCACTGGCGCCAGGTGCTGCTGGCGATCGGGGTGCGCGCCGGCGAGGGCGTGATCTGGTATGTGTTCTCGCTGCTGCTGCTGATCTACGTGCCGAACCGGCTCGGCCTGCCGCGGCAGGTGGCCTTGAATGCCGTGCTGTGGGGTGCGGCGGTCGGCGTGGTCGCGATCCCGCTGTTCGGTGCGCTGTCCGACCGCTTCGGCCGCAAGCCGATGCTGCTGCTCGGCGTGGCCGCCTCGATCGTCTGGTCGTTCGCGTACTTTCCGCTGCTGGAGACGCGCAATCCCTCGCTGGTGGTGTTGGCCTCGGTGATCGGCATGGTCTGCCAGGCTTCGCTGTGGGCGCCGCTCGCGGCCTTCATCCCCGACATGTTCGAGTCCAGGGTGCGGTGCACGGGCGCATCGCTGGGCTTCCAGCTCGCGGGCGTGTTCGGCGGCGCGCTCGCGCCCAGCATCTGCGTCTGGCTGCTCGACCGTTTCGACAGCCCGCTGTCGATCTCGATCTACTGCACCCTCGGCCTGCTGCTGATCGGGGTGTGCGTGGCGAAGGCGAAGGTGCAGCGATGAGCGAGGCGGTGCGCGACTTCATCGGCTACGGGCGCGTGCGTCCGGACTTCGAATGGCCGGGCGGGCGCCGCGTCGCGCTCAGCGTGGTCGTCAACTACGAGGAGGGCGCGGAGAACTGCGTGCTCGAGGGCGATACCTTTTCGGAGGTGCTCAACAGCGACGTGTCGGGCGCGACGGCGCGCGCCGGGCGCCGCAACCTGGTGGTGGAGTCGCACTACGAATACGGCAGCCGGGCCGGCCATTGGCGCATCCTCGACCTGCTCGCCGAATGCCGGGTGCCGGCCACCTACTTCGCGGTGTCGGGCGCGCTCGAGAAGCATCCCGAGGCCGCGCGATCGATCGTCGAGGCCGGACACGAGGTGGTCTCGCACGGCGCGCGATGGATCGACTACGACGAGGTGCCCGAGGCGACCGAGCGCGCGCACATGGTTCGTTCGCTCGACGTGCTCGAGCGCCTGTGCGGCGAACGCCCGGTCGGCTGGTACACGGGCCGCGTGAGCCCGCGCACGCGCGCGCTCGCCGTCGAGCAGGGACTGCAGTACGACTCGGATGCCTACAACGACGACCTGCCGTACTGGACGCGGGTCGGCGACAAGCCGCACCTGGTGCTGCCCTACAGCTTCGACTGCAACGACATGCGCTTCGCCTCGGCGCCGGGCTTCGACACGCCCGACGACTTCACCGACCATCTGCGGCGCACGCTCGCCTGCCTGCGGCGCGAGGGCCGCCGGCAGGCGTCGATGATGTCGATCGGCCTGCACCTGCGCCTGGCCGGGCGGCCCGGGCGCACGGAGGCGCTGCGCGAGTTCCTGCTCGCGGCTTCCGAATTCCCCGATGTCTGGTTCTGCCGGCGGCGCGACATCGCGCAGTTCTGGCGGCATCGCTTTCCGGCCACGCCATGACGGCGAGGACGCTGTTCCTCAATCCGAACTCGAGCCGCGAGATCACGGCCACGCTGCGGCGCCACATCGCGCGCGGCGGCTGGCCGTCCGGGTGCTGGGCCGCCGCCGAGGTCGAGGCGGCGCCACGGATCATCGGCTCCGCCGTCGACAACGCGCGGGCCGAGGCGGCGCTGGCGAGCGCCCTGCCGGGCCTGAGCGAGGGCTTCGACCGGGTGGTGGCGATGTCGTCGGTCGACACGGGCTACGAGATCGTGCGCGAGCGCTTCGGCGATGCGGCCCATGGTTTCACGCGCAGCGTGCTGGCGCTGCACCGCAAGCTCGGCCACCGGCTCGACATCGTGACCTTCGACCGCGGCATGACGGCGCTCTACGAGGCCGCCTTCGAGGCGACCGGCCATGCGGGCACGATCGACGGCTGGCAGGTGATCGATCTCGCGCCGGCCGTCATCGCCGCGCAGCCCGAGATCGCGCTGGATGCGCTGCGCGAGCGCTGCGAGGGCTTCGGCGGACGGCAGCCGGTCTTCGTGGTCGGCGTGGTCGGTCTGGCGCTTGCCGCGGGGCTGCGCGATGCCGGCATGCGGCAGGTGATCGATCCGGTGGCGGACCTGCTCGCCTGGCTCGGCGAGGGCTGAAGCGCCGACGGCCCGCTCAGTCCCAGCGCGCCAGTACCTCCGCAGCCGGCGTCGCCTCGCGCGCCGCCGGCCCCTGGATTCGCGAAGGCGTGCGCGAGAAACGCGGCGCCGGTGCCGGCTGCCGCACGCCTTCCACCTCGACGAAGGCCTCGCGCGCACTTTGGTGCGGATGCGCGGACGCCTCGCTCAGCGCGAGCACGGGCGCGACGCAGGCATCGCTGCCGTCGAACAGCGCGGTCCATTCGTCGCGGCTGCGGGTGCGGAACAGCCGCTCGAACTCGGCGCGCAGCGCGGGCCAGCGCGCGCGGTCGTGCTGCGCGTCGCGCAGCGCGGGGTCGACGCCCAGGCGTTCGCACAGTTCGGCGAAGAACTGCGGTTCGATCGGCCCGATGCAGACATGGCGGCCGTCGCCGGTGGCGTAGCTGCCGTAGTAGGGCGCGCCGCCGTCGAGCGCGTTGGTGCCGCGTTCCTCGCGGAAGGTGCCGCGCATCGCGCTGGTGGCGAACAGGCTCATCAGCGAGTTCACGCCGTCGACGATGGCCGCGTCGACCACCTGGCCCTGTCCCGAGCGCCGGCTTTCTAGCAGCGCGGCCAGGAGGCCGACGACGAGGTAGAGGCTGCCGCCGCCGTAGTCGCCCACGAGGTTCAGCGGCGGCACCGGCGCCCCGCCGGCCGGGCCGATGGCATGCAGCGCGCCGGTCAGCGCGATGTAGTTGATGTCGTGGCCCGCGGCCTGCGCGAGCGGGCCGTGCTGGCCCCAGCCGGTCATGCGGCCGTAGACCAGCCGCGGATTGCGCCGCAGCACCTCGTCGGGGCCCAGGCCCAGGCGCTCCATCACGCCGGGCCGGAAGCCCTCGACCAGCACGTCGGCACGCGCCAGCAGGCCCAGCACCTCCTCGCGCGAGCCCGGGTCCTTGAGGTCGGCCAGCACCACGGTGCGGCCGCGGCCCGTGATGTCGCTGCGGTCGCCGAGTCGGCGCGCGGGGCGGTCGATGGTGATCACGTCGGCGCCCATGTCCGACAGCAGCATGCAGGCGAAGGGCGCGGGCCCGAGGCCGGCGAATTCGACCACGCGCAGGCCGGCGAGCGGGCCGCTGGCCTCGCGGGGAGTGAAGGTGGGATTCATCGTGGGGAGGAAGGTGTGTGGGGGTTGCGTCGTGCCGCATGCCGCGCGATGCGCCAGCCGAACACGATCGCGGGCCCGAGCGTGATGCCCGGGCCCGGATAGGCGCCGCGCATGATCGAGGCCATGTCGTTGCCGCAGGCGTAGAGGCCCGCGATGGGTTGCCCGTCCGTGTCGAGCACGGCGCCGTCGGCATCGGTGGCGAGACCCGAGCTCGATGCGGCTTCGCCGGGCCAGACCGCCAGCGCGCAGAACGGCGCTTGCGCGATCGGGCCGAGACAGGGGTTCGGCGCATGCGCCGCATCGCCGTTGAAGCGGCCGAGCTCGGTGCTGCCCTTGCCGAAGTCCGGGTCCTCGCCGGCTTCGGCATGGCGGTTGTGGCGCGCGATGGTGGCTGCCAGCGTGCGCGCATCGATGCCCAGCCGTGTGGCCAGTGCGTCGATGTCGTGCGCGAGCACGAGATAGCCCGATGCCTCGTGCCGCCGCAGCGCGCTCGCGCGCGTGCCGGGCGGGATCGTGCCGAGGCCGTAGGCGCGCACGAAGGCCGCGTCGCAGACCAGCCAGGCCGGCGGCGTCGATGCGCCGGGGCGCATGCGCGCGAGCAGGGCTTCGACGAAGTGGTGGTACGAGGCGCTCTCGTCGACGAAGCGGCGCCCGTCGGCATCGACGGCGATCAGCCCGGGCTTGGCGCGGTCGAGGTACAGGTGCGGAAAGAGCCCGGGTTCACCGCCGGCGCGCGGTGCCAGCGAAACGGGCTGCCAGAAGAAGTCGCCCCGATGGCGTTCGAGCCGGGCCCCGGCCCGCAGCGCGGCATCGAGGCCCTCGCCGCGGTTGCCTTCGAAGGACTGCGGCCGCAGCGTGCGCGGCGACACGCTGGCCGGCGCCAGCTGGGCGCGCAACGCCGCGTGATGGCCGACACCGCCGGTGGCGAGCACCACGCCGAGGCGGCTCGCGATGCGCCGCGTCGATCCCTCGTGTTCGAACACGCTGCCGGTGACGCGGCCCGCCGAGATATCGAGTTGCCGCAGCCGCATGCCGAATCGCACCGGCACGCCGGCCTGGCGCAGGCTGAAGTACAGCCGCGCGACGAGCGCATTGCCCAGCACCAGGCGCGTGCCGCGCGCATGCGTGAGCCGGTCGCGCGCATGGCGCAGCACCAGCCGCGCGACATGGCGGAAGTTCGCGACGCTGCGCCAGCGGTAGGCCAGGGCCTGCACGTCGGCCTTGTTGGCCATCATGCCGCCGAGCACCATGAACTCGGGCATCGGCGCGCGGATGCGTTCGAAGTCGCGGCCCAGCCGCCGGCCGTCGAAGGGCAGCGGCGAGAGCGCGCGTCCCGCCACGGCCGCGCCGGGCAGCGCGAGGTAGTCGGGGTGGCGGCCGGCCGAGGCGAAGCGCAGTTCCGAATGCGCTTCGAGGAAGGCGATCGCCTCGGGAGCACTCGCGAGATAGGCGGCGCGCAGCCCGCGCGGATCGTCCTCGCCGAGGATCGCGTCGAGATAGCGCGCTGCCTCGGCGGCCGAGTCGGCGAAGCCCGCCGCCGCGCCCTGCGCATTGCCCGGCACCCACAGCGTGCCGGCCGAGGTGGCGGTGGTGCCGCCGACCTGTTCGCCGGCCTCGCACAGCACCACGTCGAGGCCCATGAGCGCGCCCGCGAGCGCGGCGCTCATGCCGCCCGCGCCGGCGCCGATCACGAGCAGGTCGCAGGTGTCCGCCTCCTGAGCGCCGGTGC
Organism: Variovorax sp. Varisp41; assembly: GCF_047325085.1. Classification (NCBI taxonomy): domain Bacteria; kingdom Pseudomonadati; phylum Pseudomonadota; class Betaproteobacteria; order Burkholderiales; family Comamonadaceae; genus Variovorax; species Variovorax sp. Varisp41. The sequence continues at coordinate 564,361 of NZ_CP168541.1, read as the reverse complement.
GCGCGGACTCAGGCACGCCGCCACTGCAGCAGCGCGTACGGCGGCTGCGCATCCGGATGGTGTTCGAACACGCCCTCGACCTCGGCGCCGATCTCCACCGCCTGCATCGGATCGCCGAGCAGGTTGCCGACCATGCGCACCTTGCCGGCCCCGGGCAGCTCGACCAGCACCACGAGGTAGGCGCCATGCTCCTTGAGCGCCGCGTGCGCCGGATGCCAGACGCGCTCCCAGCTGAAGATGCGGCCGCGCGGCGCGACGTCCACCCAGGCGGGATCGAAGGCATGGCAGCGGTGGCAGATCCACTCGGGGCCGAACTGCCAGGTGCCGCAGTGGGTGCAGCGCTGCACGCGCAAGACGCCCTCGCGCAGGCCTTGCCAATAGGGTTCGGACAATCCGTCGGGCTCCGAAACGGGGATCGGCAGGCCCGCGGGCAGGTAGCGTTTCTCGTCGTTCGTGTCGTTCACAGCACGTTCTCCGATGCCAGCAGCAGGTCGCTCGCGGGCGTGACCATCGGGCCGCCGATCACCAGCGCGACATCGCTGCGCGCCGCCTGGCTGGTCGAGCTGCCGCGCACCTGGCGCACCGCCTCGAGCACCAGCTCGAAGCCATGCATGTAGCACTCGGCGAGATTGCCGCCGCTGGTGTTGAGCGGCAGCCGGCCCGTTGGGGCGACGAGGTTCTCGAGCGTGAGGAAGTCGTTGGCCTCGCCGGGCTCGAAGAAGCCGTGCTCGGCCAATGCCATCGCCACGCCGCCGGTGAAGTTCTCGTAGCTCTGCACCACGCCCACGTCGGCCGGCGCGATGCCGGCCATGGCATAGAGGTCGGGGGCCACGGTGTCGAAGCCCGCGCTCGCATAGCGCGGCGCATTGTGCGGATGGGCGCCGGCGCGAAAGCCCGAGCCCGAGGCCGCGCCGAGCAGGTAGGCGGGCTTGTGCGCGAAGTCCTTCGCGCGCTCGGCCGCCACCAGCACGATCGCGGCAGCGCCGTCGTTCTCCATGCAGCAGTCGTACAGGTGGAAGGGCTCGGCGATCCAGCGCGAGGCGTCGTACTTCGCGGCGTCGAGCGGCTTGCCGTGCATCACGGCGCGCGGATTGGCCTGCGCATGGTGGTAGGAGGCGAGTGCGATGGCACGCAGCGCCTCCTGTTGCACGCCGTGCTCGTGCATGAAGCGGCGCACGCGCATAGCGAAGCGCTGCGGCGGCGAGAGCACGCCATGAGGCATGAGGTAGGCCTTCTCGCCGGAGATGGTGTCGATGCCGCCGACCTGTCCGAAGCGCCCGTGCTGGCCCTGCGCGAGCGCGCGGAACACGACCACGCAGTCGGCCAGCCCGGCCGCGATGGCGGCCGCGCCATTGGCCACCGCCGCGGCGCAGCCGCCACCGCCGCCACCCCACTGCATGGTGGCCGAGCGCAGGCGGTGGATGCCGAGCGCGGCCGCCAGCCGCGAGGCCTCGCTGCGGTCGTCACTGTACGAGGCGAAGCCGTCGATCTCGCGCGGGTCCAGGCCCGCGTCGGCGCAGGCGGCGAGGATGGCCTTGAGCGCGAGCTTGAACTCCGCGTCGGGCGACTGGCCGTGGCGGTAGTAGGTCGTCTCGCCGATGCCGACCACGGCGACCCGGCCGCGCAGCGTGCGGTTGGTCATGCGGGCGTGCCGGCGGGTTCGTGCCGCTCGGCGGGCGGGCCGAAGGCGCCGGCGCGCGCGAGCGCCGCGAAGCGCTGCTCGTCGTAGCCCAGCGCCTCGCGCAGCACCTCCTGCGTGTGCTGGCCGACGGTGGGCGCGGCCACCGGGTCGGCGATCGGCGTGCGCGAGTAGCGGATCGGCAGCGCCATGTTCGGCACCCAGCCCACCTGCGGATGCGGGATGCGCGTCACCAGCCGGCGCTCGCGCGCCTCGGGCGAGCGGATGGCCTCGCCGACGGAGCGCACCTGGCCGCAGGGCACGCCGGCCGCGCGCATGCGCGACTGCCAGTGCGACCAGGGCTGCTTCGCGAAGGCCTCGCCGAGCAGCGCGAACAGCACCTCGCGCCGCTGCGAGCGCTCGCGGCCGCTGGCATAGGCCGGGTCCGCGGCCACGTCGGGCCGCTCGAGCACCTGCGTCATCAGGCGCTGGAAGATCTTGTTGTTGCCGCAGTTGATGTAGAACGAGCCGTCCTGGGCCTCGAACACGCCCGAGGGGCAGGTGTCGGGGCTGGTGTTGCCGTGGCGCTGCGGCTCGGCGCCGCTGAACACGTGCTGCAGCGTCGCATAGCCGGTCATCAGCACCGCGTTGTCGAACAGCGCCACCTCCACCGCCTGGCCGCGGCCGGTGCGCTCGCGCGCCACCAGCGCGCCGAGGATCGCGTTGGCCGCCATCATCGCGGTGCTGATGTCCATCACCGGCGACAGCGCGCGCACGCCCTGGCGGTCGGCATAGCCGTTCATCGAGACGAAGCCGCTCTCGGCCTGCGCGATCGGATCGAAGCCCAGGCGGTCGGCGAAGGCGCCCTCGCGGCCGTACGCCGACACCGAGCAGTAGACGAGCTCGGGATTGGCCTTGCGGCAGCTCTCGTAGTCGAGCCCGAAGCGCTCCATCACGCCGGTGGAGAAGTTCTCGACCACGACGTCGGCGCTCGCGACCAGGGCGCGCGCCACCTCCAGGCCCTCGGGCGTCTTCAGGTCCAGTGCCACGCTGCGCTTGTTGCGGTTCGACCAGAGGAAGGGCGCGCCCTGCGCGAGCTCGGGATGCACCGGCGGGTACTGGCGGAAGTCGTCGCCGCGCCCGGGCGCCTCGATCTTGATCACGTCGGCGCCCATGTCGGCCAGGATCATGGTGGCGAAGGGGCCGGCGATGAAGTGGGTGAAGTCCACCACCTTGATGCCGGCCAGCGCCTGCGGCGCGCCCGCGGGGCGCGGCTGGTGCTCGGGGAAATCGGATTCCAGTTTTTCAAGCATGAGGGCGGTTCTCACATCTGGATGTTGGCCTTGCGCACGACCGGGCCCCATTGGCCCATCTCGTCGCGGATGAGCTTCTCGAGCTCCTGCGGCGTGCTGCTGCGCGCCTCGACGTTGCGCACCGAGAACATCTTGCGCACCTCGGGTCGCGCGACCGCGGTCACGATCGCGTCGTGCAGCTTCGTGACGATCTCGTCGGGCGTGTCCTTCGGCGCGAGCACGCCGAACCAGGCCGAGCTGCGGAAGCCCGGCACCTCGTCGGCGATGGCCTGCAGACCCGGCACGGTCTCGGTGGCCTTGGGCGTGCCCACGGCCAGGTAGCGCACCCGGCCCGAGCTCACCAGCGTGGCGCCGTCCAGGCCGGTCACGAAGGCGGCCTGCAGCTGGCCGCCGGCGAAGGCGGTCATCATCGGCGCGCCGCCGTTGTAGGGGATGTGCTGCATGCGCAGGCCCGCGGCCTCGTTGAAGTACTCGGCCGTCAGGTGCGACAGCGAGCCGTTGCCGACCGAGCCGACGTTGAGCGCATTGCCGTTCTTCTTCGCGTAGGCGAGAAAGTCCTTCAGCGTCTTCGCCGGGCTGTCGGCGGGCACGGCCAGGATCATCGGCGTGATCGCGACGGTGGAGATCGGGCGCAGGTCCTTGAGCTCGTCGTAGGGCACCTTGCGCATCAGCGAGACCACCGCATTCGGGCCGGTGTTGCCGAACACCAGCGTGTAGCCGTCGGGCGCGGCCTTGGCCACGTAGTCGGTGCCGATGGTGCCGCCCGCGCCGGGCTTGTTCTCGACGATCACGGTCTGGCCCAGCGTCTCGCTCATCGACTGCTGGATGGCGCGCGCGAGTTGGTCGGTGCTGCCGCCGGCGGCATAGGGCACGATCATGCGGATCGGCTTGTTCGGATAGCCGCCCTGCGCATGGGCGGGCAGGGCACCGAGCACGAGCGCGGCGCAGGCGGCGCCCAGCAGCGCGCGGCGGGGGAAGAAAGAGCTTGTCATCGGGGGTCTCCTTGGGTTCGTGGGTGTCGTGTCAATCCGTGTCGCCGAGCACGCTCGACCAGTAGCTGCGCGCGCGGTCCATGTGGCGCAGGATCAGCAGCTGCGCCTTGGCCGCGTCGCGCGCGCGGATGTGGCCGAGCAGGCGGCGGTGGTCGAGCAGCGAGGCGCGGCCCTGCACCGTGTCGGCGAACATCGCCTCGCGGCGCCGGCCGGTGAAGCGGTAGAAGGCATGCAGCACGCGCACCAGCACCGAGTTGTGGGTGGCATCGACCAGCGCGACATGGAACTCGGTGTCGGCCGCGGCGATGTTGCCGCCCTCGGCCAGCACCTGCTCGGTGCGCTGCAGCACGGCTTCCATGCGAGCGAGGTCGGCCTCGGTGCGGCGCTGGCAGGCCAGGCCCGCGGCCAGCACCTCGAGATGGCCGCGCACCTCCATCGTCTCGGCCACTTCCACCGGCGTGGGCACGGCGCCCATGTCGGTGAGCATCACCAGCGCCTCGAAGCTGCCTTCGCGCTCGACGTGCCGCAGGTAGATGCCCGAGTTGGGCCGCGATTCGACGATGCGCAGCGTGACCAGCGTGGCCAGCGCCTCGCGCACCGCGTTGCGGCCGACGCCGAGGCGCTCGGCGAGGTCGCGCTCGGAGGGCAGCCGGTCGCCCGGTTGCAGGCGCCGGTCGCGCAGGTAGGCGAGGATGCCGGCGATGGCGCCATTGCCCGCGCCCGCCGCGTTGGAAGCACTGGCTTCCTGCGGTTCCGCCGTGGTGTCGAGCCGGGTCGTCATGGACTGCTCACCTGCCTCAGAGGTCCAGGACCAGCGTCTTCGAGCGCGAGCCCGAGCAGCAGATCATGATCGCCTCGTTCGACTGCTTCTCCTGCGCATCCAGGTAGTCGTCGCGATGGTCGGGCTCGCCCGCGATCACGCGCGTGCGGCAGGTGCCGCAGACGCCGGCGCTGCAGGCATAGGGCACGTCGATGGCGTTGTCGAGCAGCGTGTCGAGGATGGTCTTGCCCGGTGCCACCGCGAGGCGCTGGCCGCTGCGCTCGAGCACCACCTCGTAGCCGCCCTCGGTGGCGGCCGCGCTGCCGGCGGCGAAGCGCTCGAAGTGCACCGTGTGCGCGGGCCGGCCGGCACAGGCCTCGACGAAGGCGTCGATCATGCGCGCCGGGCCGCAGCAGTACAGGTGCGCGCCGGCCGGCGCGTTGCGCACGATGGCCGCGATATCCAGCCGCTCGGCCCGCGAGGAGCCGAAGCAGAACTCGACCTCGCCGCGGCCGCGTCCGCCCTGCATGGCGCGCAGCGTGTCGGCGAAGGCGGTCTCCTCGGGCGAGCGGCCCGCGTAATGCAGCTGCCAGCGCCGGCCCAGCTCCTCGAGCCGGTGCAGCATCGACAGGATCGGCGTGATGCCGATGCCGCCGGCGATGAAGACCGAGTGCGCGGCCTCCTCGGCCAGCGCGAAGTCGTTGGCCGGCAGGCCGGCGCGCAAGCGGTCGCCCACGCGCGGCTGCGCATGCATCCAGGCCGAGCCGCCGCGGCCCTGTGCGTCGCGCTGCACCGCCACCACGTAGCGCGCGGCATCCGAGGGCGCGTTGAGCAGCGAATAGCTGCGGATCATCTCGCGCGGGAGGTGCAGGTCGATGTGCGCGCCGGCCGTGAACGGCGGCAGCGGCCGGCCGTCGGCCGACACGAACTCGTACGACGCGATGCCGCGTGCCTCCAGCCGGATCTGGCGCAGGCACAGGTCCAGCGGCGCGGGATTGCCCAGGCTCATGGCGTGTAGCCGAAGTCGGCGCCCAGGCGCGCGGTCATCAGCTCGCGGCCCGATTCGCTCCAGGCCTCGCCGGCCGGCAGCGTGAGCGACACCGCGCGCACCATCGGCAGGTCGGGATCCTCGATGCGCGGCGGGCGCTGCTGGCGCACCGACAGGTTGCGCACCGTCTCGAGCAGCAGGCGCCGGGTCATCGCGATGCCGGTGTCGCTCATGCCCAGGTGCTCCTTCGAGCGGTCGTAGATCGGCGCCACGCCCGACTGGCAGGCCGCGTCCTGCACCCACAGGCCGGGCAGGCCCGAGAACCAGGTCTTGGTCTGCGCGTCGTAGTTGAAGAGGAAGGCGCTCTGCAGGTTGAACCTGGTCCAGTACTTCGCGAAGGGCTCGGTGGCGGGCCGCGGCGCATAGGCGTTGATGCTCGGGTGGCCGGTCTCGCGGCCGCCGTGGCCGTTGTCGAACAGCTTGCGCGTCTTCTCGTAGAACTTCTGCGCCGGCGTGTACGAGAACATGATGCACAGCGTGTGGTGGTCGTCCAGCGGCACCCAGGCGTGGCCGCTGAGCTCGGGGTAGTTCGACTGCGGCGGCACCAGCGTGTAGAAGGGCAGCAGGAACTGGTTGACGCGCCAGTAGTGCGTGTTCTCGTCGAGCACGCGCTTGGAGGCCACGCTCATGCCGAAGTCCTGGCGCTTGCATTCGAAGGTGGGCCGCAGGTCCTTCTTCGCGGTCCAGTCGCTGATCGCGCCCTGCTGGTCGATGCGCCCGTGCAGGATCGGCGCGTGGGCCGAGTCGATCTCGCCTTCCACGGCCTGCAGCCAGTTGCATTCCTGCACGCGGAAGCTCACGTACACGTTCTCCTCGGGCACCAGGTTCCACTCGAGGTTCGGCAGCGGCGGCGGGTTCTCGCGGTCGGGCCCCATGTAGGTCCAGACGATGCCGTTGCGCTCGCGGCAGGGGTAGTTCTTGATCGTGACCGTGTCCTTGAGCCGGCTCTGCGCGGGCTCGGCCGGCGTGTCCTGCACGCGGCCGTCGACGCCGAACTTCCAGCCGTGGTAGATGCAGCGCACACCGCAGTCCTCGTTGCGGCCGAACACCAGCGGCGCGCCGCGGTGCGGGCAGGCATGGTCGATCAGGCCGACGCGGCCCTCGCTGTCGCGGAACGCGATCAGCTCCTCGCCGAGCAGGCGCACGCGCTGCGGCTGGCCGTCGGTCTCGAGGTCGCGGCTGGGCAGGAAGGGGATCCAGTAGAGGCGCATCAGCTCGCCCATGGGCGTGCCGGCGCCGACGCGCACGAGGGTTTCGTTGTCTTCTTGCGAGAGCATGGCTGCGGTTTTCCTTGTGGGGCAGGGCCATCCGGCGTGGTCGACCACCTTGGATGACCAGATTGGTAGGACCAATGCTAAATTCGAGACCGCGCGATGCAAAGCTTTTGTCTCAATAACCTTGTGAATGGATCAACCATAGATGATTGAGGTGCAAAAGGTGGCCGCCGTCGCGCATGTCTTTCGCCGCGCCGCCAGCGCGAGCGCGCCGGCACGGTTAGGCTCCCTCGTCTTCATCCCGTTGCCCGAGCCATGACCACTTCCCCGCCCGTTCCCGCGCCGGATCTCGCCGCGGCCCTCGACACCGTGCTCGACGCGCGCTACAGCTGCCGCGGCTATCTCGCCGACCCGGTGCCGCGCGACGTCATCGACGCGATCCTGCGCGCCGCCCAGCGCACGGCCTCGTGGTGCAACTCGCAACCCTGGCAGGTGGTCGTGACCGGCGCGGCCGCCACCGACCGCCTGCGCGCGGCGATGGCCACGCCCGAGGCACTGGTCGACCAAGGTTTCGAGATCGCGCCGCCCGCCGAGTACCGCGGCGTCTACCGCGAGCGACGCCGCGAATGCGGCTTCCAGCTCTACGACAGCGTGGGCATCGCCCATGGCGACCGCGAGGCTTCGGCGCGCCAGGGGCTGCTGAACTTCTCGTTCTTCGGCGCGCCGCACGTCGCGCTGATCCACACCGATGCCGCGCTCGGCGCCTATGGCGCGCTGGACTGCGGTGCCTACGTGTCGAACTTCATGCTGGCCGCGCGCAGCCGCGGCGTGGCGAGCATCGCGCAGGCCGCGCTCGCTTCGCGCGCGAAGTTCCTGCACCGCTGGTTCGACATCCCGGACGACCGCCAGGTGGTCTGCGGGATCTCCTTCGGCTACGAGGACCCGGCACACCCGGCCAATGGGTTCCGCACCTCGCGCGCTACCGTCGGCGACGCCGCGCGCTGGGTCGAGGACTGATCCGGCGGCCCGCGCTCAGGGGCTGCGCTCGGCCAGGTAGTGGCGCGTGAGCACCGGTTCGTGCGGCACCTGGAAGCTGCGAGCGAGCGCCTCCAGCTCGTGGCGCGCGACGGTGGCCCGCGCGCGCTGGCGCAGGTAGTCGGCCCACGAGGTGACGATGAAGCGCTCGACGTAGCGGCTCGGGTCGTCGAGGTCGCGGTAGACGCGCCAGAAGGTGGCACCGTCGCGCTTGCGCGGCACCGCGAGCTGCTGCACCGCGTCGAGGAAGCGCCGCGCGTCGGCATCGCGGATGCGGTAGACCACCTCGACGGCGACCGGCCCGGCCTCGAACTCGGGTTCGTGCTGCACCGAGAACTCCTCGTGCAGCGGCGCCAGCGTGACCTCGTCGTCCGCGCCCATGCGCAGCGGATACGGCCGCGCCAGCGCGATGCTCGCGAGCATGCCCGCGGCCGACAGGCACAGCGCCGCGCTCAGGCCGATCAGCGAGGACATCGCGCCCCAGAGCGCGGAGCCGAGCGCGAAGGCGCCGAGCGAGCACAGCGTGTGCATCGACGCGGCGCGCGCCCGCACCCAGGATGGCGCGCTGGTCTGGGTGGCGGCGTTGAAGGTCGACATCATCGTCATCCAGGCCGCGCCGCCGAGCACGAAGCTGGCGCACACGAGCGGCCGCCAGGTCGAGAGCGCGCCCACCAGCATCGCGCTCGAGAACACGAGGCAGCAGCCGGCGGCCAGCGCATCGAGCGAGAAGCGCGAACGGATGCGCCCGACGAAGAAGCCGGCGGCGACGGCGCCCGTGCCCAGGCAGGCCATCAGCAGGCCGTAGCCCGCCGCGCCCAGCCCGAGCCGCTGCTGCGCGATCACCGGCAGCAGGGCCCACAGGGCCGAACCGAGCCCGCTGAAGCCGGCCGTGCGCACCAGCTGCGCGAAGATGGCGGGCGAATGGCGCGCATAGCGCAGCGCGCTGAGCATGCCGCCCCACAGCCGCTCGGCCGGCAGGCGCCCGGGCGAGGGCGGCCGCGGCGGCCCGCGCCGCGTGGCCCAGCTCATGCCGAAGGCGGTCAGCACCGCGACCGCGAACACGGCGGCGCCGCCGGTCAGCGCGAACAGCACGCCCGCGAGGCCGGGGCCGACGGCGCGCGCGCCGTTGAAGGTCATCGACACCAGCGTGATGGCCAGCGGCAGCTCGGTGCGCGCCACCGTGTCGCTGACGGCGGAGTTCCACGAGGGCGACTGCAGCGCCGTGCACACGCCCAGCAGGAAGGTGAAGAACAGCAGACCGCCGGGGCCGATCCAGCCGGCCAGCGCGAGCAATGTGAGCGTCAGCGCGGCGAGCCCGTAGACGCCCTGGATGCGCAGCATCAGCCGTCGTCGGTCGATGGTGTCGGCCAGCACGCCGGCGGGCAGCGACAGCAAAAACATCGGCAGGAAGGAGGCGGTCTGGACCAGCGCCGAGAGGAAGGACGAGGCCGTGAGCTCGATCATCAGCCACGAGGCCGCCATGTTCTGCATCGCATTGCCGACGAAGAACAGGCTGCCGGCACCCCACAACCCGCGGAAGGCGGGCTGGGCGAGCGGACTCCAGAGCGAGGCTGCGTTCGGGGCGGTGGGAGTGCTGGGATTCAAGCGCGGGGCGATCGGCGGCGGGCGAGGCAAATCATATAGATGCATGCGCCGGCCCGCTCGCGGCGCACCCGGCCAACGGTTTCCGCACCTCGCGCGCGGCCGTCGGCGACGCCGCGCGCTGGGTCGAGGAGCGACCTCGTCGCGAACCGGCGGCGCCGCTCAGTCTTTGCCGCGTCGCTCCTGTGTCGCGACCGGAGGCGGCAGCGCACCGCGCACCACCTGCTGGAGCTGGCGCACCGAAGGCAGCTTGCCGCGCAGTTCGCTCGGTAGGGCCGCCTGCAACTGGTACTCCGCCACGCCGATAGGATTGGTCTTGCTGCGCAGGGCGAACTCGACCTCCAGGTTGTCCTTCTCGGCGCACAGGATGATGCCGATCGACGGGGCGTCGCCGGGCGCGCGCTCCCTGTCGTTGAGCAGGTTGAGATAGAAGTCCATCTTGCCCGCGTACTCGGGTTCGAAGGAGCCGACCTTCAGTTCCACGGCGACCAGGGCCTTGAGGAAGCGGTGGTAGAAGAGCAGGTCGATGAAGTATTCCTTGCGTCCCAGCACGAGGCGGTGCTGGCGGCCGATGAAGCAGAAGCCGTAGCCCAGTTCGAGGATGAAGTCGCGCAGCCTGTCGAGGAGCCGGGTTTCCAGTTCGCGTTCCTTCACCGCCTGGCGGATGCCCAGGAACTCGAGGCTGTAGCTGCTCTTGAGGACCTCCTCGGCCTGCCCGGCCATGGCGGGCGGCAGCACCCGCGGGAAATTGTGGCTCTTGCCCTCCGCGCGCGAGCGTTCCCAGGCGCCGGCCTTGATCTGGTTGAGCAGGACGTTGCGGCTCCAACCCAGCGCGGCGCTGGCGCGCAGGTAGTACAGGCGCTGTGCCGGGTCGGCGGTCTTGCCCAGGATCTGCAGGTGATGGCCCCAGGGAATTTCTGCGACGAGCTGTCGCAGAGAGTCGTTGCCGCCGAACGGCACGGTTCTCCGTGCAGCGCCGAGTCGGTGGGTATTGCGCCCCGAGCCCTTGGTCCTGGCACTTTCTGCGACAAGCTGTCGCAGAAAGTTGGGTTCGCTGTAAGCCTCGACCATGCGCCGCATGTCCCAGACATTGCGTGCCGAGAAACCCCGTGTGCCGGGAAAGGCCGCGCGCAGGTCCCGGGCGATCCGCTCGACCACGGCCTGGCCCCAGCCGTTCGTCTGCTGCTTGTCGAGGATGGCTTCGCCGATGTCCCAGTACAAAGCGATCAGGCCGTGATTGACCGCGCGGGCCGCGGACTGGCGGGCCGCCGCGACACGCTCCTTGAGCGCCTCGATGAAGGATGCGTAGTCGGCAGCTTCGCCGCTGGGCAAGGTCATGCGTGCACTATAGGGTAGCCCCACTGCGCCGCATGCGGCGCCCGCTCAGACCTTGATGCGCCCGGTCGCGACCAGCTTCTGCGTCAGCGCCAGCTGCTCGGCCAGGAAGCTCGACAGCTTCTGCGGGCCCCAGCCGGCGGGCTCGAAGCCCAGCTCGAGCAGCTTGGGCGCCACGTCGGGCAGCTTCACGATGCGCGCCATCTCGGCATCGAGCTTGTCGATGATGGCCTTGGGCGTGGAGGCCGGCGCGAACAGCGCGCCGAAGCCCGGCATGTTCACGTCCGGGAAGCCGGCCTCGGCGAAGGTGGGCACGTCGGGATAGAGCGGAAAGCGCGTCGGGCTCGCGACCGCCAGCGCGCGGATCTTGCCCGGGTAGCGCGAGACCCCGCCCAGCGACACCACGGCGGTGTCGATCTGGCCGCCGATCAGGTCCTGCAGCGCCGGCGCCTCGCCCTTGTAGGGCACGTGCACGGTGTCGATGCCGGCGGCCATGTTCAGCAGCTCGCCCACGAAGTTGCCGCCCGAGCCGGGGCCGTAGGAACCGTACGAGATCTTGCCGGGCCTGGACTTCGCCAGCGCCACCAGTTGGTCGAGCGTCCTGACATTGAGCGACTCGCGCACGCCGATGGCGATGGGCGTGAGCGCGAGCATGCTGATGGGCGCGAGGTCGGCGAGCTTGTAGGGCTGCTGAGCGGGCTGCAGCACCAGGTTGCTGATCAGCGCGCTGTAGCTGACACCGAGCGTGTAGCCGTCGGGCGTGGCGCGCGCCACCGCGGAGGCCGCGATCGCGCCGCTCGCGCCGGCCCTCGACTCGACGATGCACGGCTGGCCCCAGGCCTCGGTGAGCTTCTGCCCGATGACCCGCATCATCGTGTCGTGCCCGCCGCCGGCCGGCGTGGGAATGATGAACTTGATGACGTTGTCGGGATAGCCCGGCGCGGCGCGCGCGGCCAGGGGAAAGGCGGGCAGCGCCGAGGCGCCCAGCAGGCCGAGGCCGGTGGCCAGCGCGTGGCGGCGGGAGTGGGTCATGAGGCTTGTCTCCTGGTCGGATGGTTTGTGATGTAATTGGTTGAACCATAGCGAAAGCCTTGTCGATGGTCAATTGGCGTCAGCGCCAGGAAGGGCACACTATCGGCTCGGCATCCAGCCATCGACGTTCGTGATCCAGAGGAGGAAAGGAGCCATGTCGGAATCCGCACCAGTCTTCGCGCCCGTGCGCATGCGCCGCGCCTTCGAGGCGATTTGCGACCAGATCCGCCAGCAGGTGGTGGAGGGCGTGCTGAGCGCCGGCGACCGCCTGCCCAGCGAGCGCGAGCTGTCCGAGCAGTTCGGCGTGAGCCGCAGCGGCGTGCGGGAGGCGCTGCGCAGCCTCGAGATGGCCGGCATGGTCGAGGCCGTGACCGGCATCAACGGCGGCTTCTACATCAAGCAGTCGCATCCCGAGGGCATCACGCAGGCGGTGCGCGACATGGTGGCGCTCAAGCAGGTGCCGGTGTCGGACCTGACCGAGGCCCGCATCCTGCTGTGCGGGCTGGCGATCCGGCTGGCCTGCGAGCGCGCGACGGAAGAGGACTTCGCCGCCATCGAGGCCGACATCGAGCGCTTCGCCGAGCTGGTGAAGCAGGGCCGGCCGGTGCGCGACAGCGGGCAGATCACGGAGTTCTACCGACTGATCGGCCGCGCCACCCACAACGAGGTGATCGTGATGCTGATCGATGCCTTGTCGGAAATACTGCGCGGCCTGATCGCGCAGCTGCAGACGCCGCACAGCAACGTGGTGCAGGTGCGCCGCAAGGTGCTGCGCCTGATGCGCGACCGCGATGCGGACAAGGCCGGCGCCGCGCTGGCCAAGCACCTCAACGCACTGAACGCGCTGCTGCTCGAGATGGAGCGCAAGAAGCCGGCACGCTGAGCCGCGCCGGCCCGGGGCGCGTTCAGCGCGGCAGGCCGAGCCCGCGCTGCGCGATCAGGCTGCGCTGGATCTCGTTGGTGCCGATGCTGATCACCCACATCAGCGCATGGCGCAGGTTCTGCTCGATGCGCCCGCGCAGCACCGCGCCGGGGCTGCCCTCGCCGAGCGTGCCTTCCATGCCGAGCAGGTCGAGCGCCACCTCGCCGAAGCGCTCCATCAGCTCGCCCGAGTAGACCTTGCTCGCGGCCGCGTCGTGCAGCGGCGTCTCGCCCGCGTCGACGCGCTCGGCGCAGTGCATCATCATGCGGCGCCCGGCCTCGATCTGCCCCGCCAGGTCGGCGATGCGCTCGCGCACCAGCGGATCGAGGCGCATCGGCCGGCCGTCGGCGCCCGTCGCGCCGCGCAGGTGCTCGCACAGCTGCTCGAAGGCATGGGCCACCTTCATCACGATGCCGCCGCCGATGAAGCCGCGCTCGGTGGCCAGCGCCCCGACCAGCACCTTCCAGCCGCCGTGGAGCTCGCCCACCATCGCCTCGGCCGGCACGCGCACGCCGTCGTAGAAGACATTGGCGAAGCTGCCGCCGTACATCGTGGTCGAGGTGCGGATGGTAATGCCGGGCGTGTCCATCGGCACGATGAACAGGCTCAGGCCGGCATGCGGCGGGCTCGCCTCGGGGTCGGTGCGCGTGGCCAGCAGCATGTAGTCGCCCCAGTAGGTGGTGGTCCAGATCTTCTGGCCGTCGATCACGTAGTGGTCGCCGTCGCGTACCGCGCGGGTGCGCATCGACGCGAGGTCGGAGCCCGCGTCGGGCTCGCTGTAGCCCATGCCGTAGATCGCCTCGCCGCGCAGGATCTCGGGCAGGTAGCGCGCCTGCTGCGCCGCGCTGCCGTGCACCTGCAGCATCGCTGCCTGCACCGGCGCGCCCACGCGCGGCGCCTCGGCGCGTTCCATCTCCTCGACGAAGGCCAGTTGCTCGAAGGCGCCGCGCGCCTGGCCGCCGAAGCGTTGCGGCCACGAGAGGCCGATCCAGCCGGTGCGCCCGAGTTCGCGTGCGAACTCGCGGTCGTACTCGCGCGCCTTGAAGTCCAGCGCCTCGTGCGCGGCCTTGCGCTCGCCCGACCAGTGCGTCTGCAACCAGGCGCGCACCTCCTCGCGAAAGGCGTTACCGGCCGGGCCCAGGTCGTATTCGGGCAGCGTGCGCGGCGTGTCGCCGAGGAAGTGATCGGCCAGCGCCTCGCGCGCGCGGCGCCCACTGCCGTGGCGCAGCACGTCGAGGTGCACCTGCTTGAAATGGCGCGGCGCCTCGTGCTCCTCGCTGTAGCCGATGGCGCCGAAGGTGTGCTGCGTTTCCAGCGACACCCGGCGCAACGTCGTCGCGGCCAGCGCGCAGGCCGCCTCGGCGAACACGCGCCAGTTGTCGGCGCCGAGGTCGTGCTGCCGCGCTGCGCCGGCCTGCGTGAGCCGTGCGCCCAGCAGCGCGATGTGGCTGTCGGCGAGCTTGTGCTGGATCGCCTGGAAGCTGCCAATCGGGCGGCCGAACTGCCGGCGCTCGCCCGCATAGGCCACGGCGAGCTCGAAGGCGCGTTCGGCGGCGCCGGTGGCGCGCGCGCACAGCGCGAGGCGGGCCATCGCGTGCAGCGCGCCGAGCTGCTCCTCTGACAGTGCGAGGACGGTGGCCGCGATCCCGTCCAGCGCGACGCGGAACAGCCCCTGCGTTCCCATCGCGGGCGTGGCCTCGATGCGCACGCCGGGCGCGCGCAGGTCGATCAGCGCGAGCGCGGGGCCGTCCACCACCACCGCGAGGTGGGTGGCGCTGTCGGCATGCTCGACGAAGGCAAGTTCGCCGTGGAGCCTGCCGTCGTCGTCGATGCGCGCCTGGCCCGCGCCGCGGTCGCCGTCGAAGGCCCCGAAGCACAGCACCACGCGCGCCTCGCCGGCACGTTGCAGCGCGAGCAGCGCGGGCTCCTCGCCCTGCGGCGTGCGTGGCGCCGCGAGGTTCAGCAGCGTGCCGTGGTGCAGCGGCAGGGTGCAGCCCGCGCGGCCCAGTTCCTCCATGACCAGCGCGATCTCGCGCAGGCCGCCCTCCGAGGGATCCGATCCCAAGGCGGCAAGGCCCTGGGCCGCGAGCTGCTGCCACAGCGCCTGCACGCGCGCGGGTTCGCGTGACCATGGCACGGCGGTGGCGGGCGGCCAGTGGCGCTCGAGGAAGCCGCGCACCGAGTCGCGCAGCAGGGCGCGCTCTTCGTCGCCGGGAAGGGTGGTCGGGGGCATGGGCATGTCTCTCCTGGATCTCGGAAAATTTGAATGGTAGAACCATTGCTGAGATCCGGCAACCGCCATGGTCGCGAGGGCTCGGCCCGCAGCGGCCTGCGCAACGCGGCCCCTTATCATTTGGCTCAAAGGTCCAACTTTTAGTTTTTCCAACGGAGGATTCCCCATGGACGCCAAAGAACCGTCGCCGCCCGCGGCCGACGCACGGAGCGCCAAGTTCCAGCCCATCCGTTCCGCGCGTGCCTTCGAGGAGATCGCCCAGCAGATCCGCGGCGAGCTGTCGCAGGGCCGGCTCAAGGTCGGCACGCGGCTGCCGTCGGAGCGTGCCCTGTCCGAGCAGTTCGGCGTGTCGCGCAACACGCTGCGCGAGGCGCTGCGCTCGCTCGAGCATGCGGGCCTGATCCGGCTGCAGAAGGGCGCCAGCGGCGGCGCCTTCATCAGCGGGCGCAGCGGCGACGCCATCGCCACCGGCCTGATGGACATGTACCACATGGGCGCGATCCAGCCGGCGCAGCTCACCGAGGCGCGCATCTGGCTCGAATCGATCCTGGTGCGCGAGGCCTGCGCGCGCGCCACGCCCGCCGACCTCGAGGCGCTGGCCGCCAACATCGACGCGGCCGAGGAGGCGCTGCGGCGCGACGACTTCCCCGCGCGCGCGGCGACCAACCTCGAGTTCCACCGCATCCTCGCGCGCATGACCGGCAATCCGATCATGGTGATCGTGATGAACGGCGTGCTCAACGTGCTGGCCGAGTTCATCGGCCAGATCGGCCACGAGGAGAACGCCTACGTGCTGCCCTCGCGCCGCCGCTTCCTCAAGCACCTCGCGGCCAAGGACGCCGACGCGGCCGTGGCGGAGATGGAATCGAGCCTCAAGCGACTGCAGCGCAGCTATCTGTCGAAGGTGGGCGAGGACGCCGCGCAGGATGCCCCGGCCGCCGCGCCCGCCGCGCCGCGCAAGGCGGCGGCAAGGGCGCCGGCCGAAAAGCCCGCCACCAAGCCGGCGGCCAAATCCGCCACCCGCGCCCCGAAGACCGCGCGCTGAAGCCGCGCGGCACGCGCCGCCACGCCTTCGTCCCATCCGCAGAGGACCGCCCGCCGCAAGGCGCGCGGTCCTTTCTTCTTGCGCGCCCGGCAGGTGAATCCCGCTTGACAGTGCCATGGTTGATTCCTAGGATCAATGAATGGTTGAACCAAATATCAAGCAAATGACACAGGACGACGACAGGCCGTCGACCGGCGAGCTGCTCGCCGTGCTGCTGGCGCGCGACTTCGCCGATGGCGAGAAGGTCATCATCGGCACCAACTCCGACATCCAGCTGGCCGCTTGCAACCTCGCGCGCGAGATGCAGGCGCCCCGGCTGTGGTGGATCTCGGGCCCCGGCGGCATGGTGAACCCGGTGCGCGACCACCTGCTGTCCACGGCCGACTCGGAGAACATCGAGTCCTCCGAGGCCTGGATGGACCTGCCGAACATGATCGATTTCATCGACTGGAAGATCCACTTCTTCGACTTCGCGATCCTCTCGGCGCTGCAGGTCGACCGCTTCGGCAACATCAACACGGTGGTGGTCGGCGACCAGGCCCGGCCCAAGGTGCGCGGCCCCGGCACGGTGGGCATCAGCGCGCTGTGCGGGCTGGCCAAGCGCTTCTATGTCGCGCTCACGCGCCACGATCCGGGCGCCTTCGTGCCGCGCGTCGACTTCCTCTGCGGACCGGGCCACATGGAAGGCGGCAACTCGCGCGAGGAGGCCGGTCTGCCGCCGGGCGGGCCGCGCCTGGTGGTATCGCCGCTGGGCGTGTTCGACTTCGAACCCGTGAGCAAGGCCATGCGCGTGCGCTCGATCCATCCGGGCGTGACGCTCGAGCAGATCCGCAAGGCCACCGGCTTCGAGCTGGTGGTGGAGGGCACGCCGCCCGTCACGCGCATGCCCGAACCCGAGGAGCTGCGCCTGCTGCGCACCCGTGTCGACACGCGCGGCACCCTGCGCCGCAAGTTCCCCTGAAGAGACGAGCCATGAGCCCCAACAACAAAAGCAAGCTGACCACCCTCGACGAGGCCGTGTCGGTCATCCAGGACGGCCAACGCGTCGGCCTGGGCGGCTGGATCTTCAATGCCCAGCCGATGGCGCTGGTGCGCGCGCTGATCCGCAAGGGCGCGCGCGACCTCGACCTGGTGCCCGCGCCCGGCTCGATCGCGCCCGACATGCTGATCGGCGCCGGCTGCGCGCGCAGCACCGCCTGCGTGTTCATCAGCTTCGAGCAGTTCGGCCTCGCGCCGCACTTCCGCCGCCGCGCCGAGGCCGGCACGCTGAAGGTCTACGAGCTCGACGGACCCGGCATCGCCGGAGGCTTGCGCGCCGGCATCTGCGACATGCCCTGGACCGCGATCCCCGACCTGGGCACCGACCTGCCGCGCCACACGCCCGAGCACTACTGGCCGCTGCCCTCGAAGCCCGGCGAGCGCAAGATGCTCGCCGCCGCCGCGATCAAGCCCGACGTGTGCCTGCTCCACGCGCAGCAGGCCGACGAATACGGCAACGTGCAGTACCTCGCCACGCCCTTCTTCGACGCGATGCTCGCACAGGCCTCGCGCCACGTGATCGTCTCGGTGGACCGCATCGTGTCGTCCGACACCATCCGCCGCTCGAACCACCTGACCAAGCTGCCGAGCGTGATGGTCGACGCGGTGGTGGAGGCGCCCTACGGCGCCCACCCGAGCGCCTCGCCCACGCTGTACCGCGCCGACGAGCGCCACCTGCGCGAGTACGTGAAGGCGAGCGCCGACGACGCGGCCTTCGATGCCTACCTCGCGCGCTATGCGCGCGGCACCGCGGCGCATGCCGATTACCTCGACGCGCTCGGCGGCTCGCGCCTCGCCGGCCTCGCCGTGACGGAGAGCAACCTTGGCTGAGCCGACCAACAACTCCGCCGCCGCGAAGCCCGGCGTGCTCGACGGCGTGCGCGTGCTCGACTTCACCGCGATGATGTCGGGCCCCTACTGCACGCGGCTGATGGCCGACCTCGGCGCCGAGGTCATCAAGGTGGAGCCGCCCGAGGGCGACCACATCCGGCTGCGGCCGCCGCGGCGCCAGGGCCGCAGCACCTACTTCGCGCAGCTCAACGCCGGCAAGAAGAGCCTCGCGCTCGACCTCAAGAAGCCCGAGGCGGTCGCGCTGGTGCGCGAGTTGGTCGCCCAGTGCGACGTGCTGGTGGAGAACTACCGCCCCGGCGTGATGCAGCGCCTGGGCCTCGATTACGCGACGCTCTCGGCGCTGAACCCGCGGCTGGTGTACTGCTCGATCTCGGGCTTCGGGCAGGAGGGTTCCTGGTCGGGCCGCAGCGCCTACGCGCCGGTGCTGCACGCGGCCAGCGGCTACGACATGGCCAACCTCGACTACCAGGAGGGCGACGTCGAGCGGCCGCTGAAGAACGGCATCTTCGTGGCCGACGTGCTCGGCGGCTCGCTGGCCTTCGGCGCGATCCAGAGCGCGCTGTTCCGCGCCGCGCGCACCGGGGAGGGCGACCACATCGACCTCGCGCTGATGGATGCGATGCTGGGCCTGCTCGTCTACGAGTGCCAGGAGGCGCAGTTCCCGGCCGAGCGGCGTCGCCCGCTCTACCGCCCGACCAAGGCGAAGGATGGTTTCCTGCTGATCGCGCCCGTGAGCCAGAACAACTTCGAGGCGCTGGCGCGCGGCACCGGCCATCCCGAATGGATCACCGACGCGCGCTTCGCGACCAGCCAGGAGCGCGAGCACCACTGGGGCGCGCTGATGCAGCTGCTCGACGACTGGGCCGCCGATCGCAGCGCCGCGCAATGCGAGGCCGAGATGAATGCCGCGGGCGTGCCGTGCTCGCGCTACTTCACCGTGCGCGAAGCGATGAAGCTGCCGCCGCTGGTCGAGCGCCAGGCCTTCCAGACCATCGACGACGGCGCCGGCGCGTTCCAGGTGCCCAACCCCGCCTTCCGCTTCGCCCGCACCGCGGCGCATGCGCGCGGCAGCGTGTCCGAGCTCGGCGCCGACGGCCCCGCGCTGCTGGGCAGCCTGCTCGGGCTCGGCGAGGAGCGCATCGCGGCGCTGCGCGAGAGCCGCGCGCTGCACGTGCGCGGCTGAGACACACAACGAAGGAGACAGACATGATGAACAGTTGGATGCGCCTTCCGCGAGTCGCCGGCAAGGCAGGGAGCCCGGCGCGAGCCGCGGCCCGCGGCTTCTGGGCCGCGTTGCTCGCGGCCGGCGCGCTCGCGCTGCCGCAGGCCGGCATCGCGCAGTCCGCGGCGTCGGATTTCCCGAACCGCCCGATCACCATCGTCGTGCCCTATCCGCCGGGCGGCACCACCGACGTGCTCGCGCGCGTGCTGCAGGAACCGATGCAGCGCTTCCTCAAGCAGCCCGTGATCATCGAGAACAAGGCCGGCGCCTCGGCCGTGCTGGGCACCAAGTTCGTTGCCAAGGCGCCGGCCAACGGCTACACGCTGCTGTTCCCCAACAACGGCCTGGTGATCTCGCCGCAGGTCTCGAAGGAGGCCGACTACGCGCCGCTGAAGGACTTCGCGCCGGTGTCGCTGGTCTCGCTGCAGCCGATGATCCTCGCGATCAATCCCTCGGTGCCCGCGAAGTCGGTGCAGGAGCTGATCGACTACGCGAAGGCCAATCCGCGCAAGCTCGACTTCGCGACCGCCGGGCCGGCCTCCTTCGGCCACCTCGCGACCGAGCTCTTCAGCCGGCGCGCCGGCATCGAGATGACCCACATCCCCTACAAGGGCCAGGCGCCGACCACGCAGGCGATCCTGACCGGCGAGTCGAAGGTGCTGCTGAGCACCAGTTCGTCGCAGATGAATGCCTTCATCAAGGAGGGCAGGGTGCGCCTGCTCGGCGTGTCCTCGCTGCAGCCCTCGCCGCTCGCGCCCGGCGCGCCGCCGATCGCCAACACCCTGCCGGGCTTCAACCCCGAGGTCTGGTTCGGCCTGTTCGCCCCGGCCGGCACGCCGCGCGAGGTGGTGGCCCGGCTCAACGACGCGATCGTGAAGTCGCTGGCGCTGCCCGAGGTGAAGGAGAAGTTCGACACCGCCGGCGCGGCGGCCACCGGCAGCACGCCCGAGCAGCTCGGGGCGCGGATCGCGGAGGAGTATGCGACGTGGACCTCGGTGATTCGTGAGGCCAACATCAGGACGGATTGATTCGAGAATAGGAGGCCGGCTGTTTCCTTGACATCCATGCACAAAGAAAGAACATCGGGAGATGGATCGACTGCAGCAAGGTGAACCCGGTAACAAGCAGCTCGACCTTCACTCGGATGTGGGAGTTTTCCGTGAAGAAAAAGAAAATCGTTGAGCGTGCCGCAGCTTCGACGGAACGTACATTGAACGAATCCATCGTCGGCGGTCCGCAGGAAGCGGCGGCGAAGATTGTGTTGGAGCACGAGATCATTCATCTGAGTCGAGAGGAACAGATTGCTTTTGTGAGCGCTTTGCTCGCGCCCTCTGAACCAGGGCCGCGCCTCGAAACAGCGATCAGGAGTTACCGCCAAAAGATGGGCCAGTGATGACCGCTCCACCTTGACTCGAAATACATCGATCACGCTCAGGGGACGAACGGTCTCCGCTCGTTCGACTATCGCAATGGGGATTTGACTGGATGCTGGAGGGAGTGCGAAAGTCTGCCGAAGAGCAGATGCTCGCACTTTCCGCTTCGGCCTGGTCAGCCGTTGCAACTGGCGTAGATCGCCTTGGAAGGGGGGGCGGTGGTTCATGCCCAAGATCGGGTGTGGAAGACCAGCAGGCGAAGCGCCTCCAATTGCCTTCGTTTTCCAGCGCTCAAGCCGGCGCAAACATCGGCACCGCGAACCCACCCTCCGCCGGCTTGAAACACACCTTCACCCGATCGCCGATGCGCAGCGCATCGAGATCGGCATCGACGATGTTGGTGAGCATCGTCACCCCTTCGTCGAGCGTGACGTAGGCGATCGCATAGGGGATCGGGCCGGCGCGTCGCGTCACGCTGACGCTGTAGACCGTGCCGAGTCCGCTGGCGTCTTCCCATGCGGTGTCGCCCAGGCAGTAGGGGCACAGCGCGCGCGGATACCAGTGGACCTTGGCGCAGGCGGTGCAGCGCTTGATGCGCAGCACGCCTTCGCGCGCGGCGTTCCAGTAGGCCTCGGTGGCGGCGTCGACGATCGGCGCGCCGAGCGCGCGGTCCTGGTAGGGGGTGCTCATCTTCAATTCCTTTCGAGGATCAGGGTGGCGCTGCCGTGGCGCGAGCCGAGCAGGCCGCCCGTGCCCTGCGCGAGCGCGAGGCCGCAACCGGGGACCTGCACCTTCGGATGCGCCTCGCCGCGCAGCTGGCGCATCGCCTCGATGACCTTGGTGATGCCGCCGCGGTTGGCGGGATGGTTGTTGCACAGGCCGCCGCCATCGGTGTTGAACGGCAGCTTGCCGATGCCCGAGATCAGGTTGCCGTCGGCCACGAAGCGGCCGCCCTCGCCCTTGCGGCAGAAGCCCAGGTCCTCGAGCTGCATCAGCACGGTGATGGTGAAGCTGTCGTAGATCGACGCGTACTGGATGTCGGCCGGCGTCACGCCCGCTTCGGCGAACGCAATCGGGCCCGAGACGGCGGCGCCCGAGTAGGTGAGGTCGAGCTGGCCATTGGCCTGGCCCTTCACGGTCTCGCCGGCGCCGAGCACGCTGACCACGGGCCGCGCGAGCGAGCGCGCGATCTCGGGGCGCACCACCAAGAGCGCGCCGCCGCCGTCGCTGACGACGCAGCAGTCGAGCTTGTGCAGCGGGTCGGAGATCATCGGCGAGGCCAGCACGTCCTGCACCGTGACGGGATCGCGCAGCATCGCGTTCGGGTTGTGCTGCGCATGCGCGGCGGCGGCGACCTTGATCCAGGCGAGCTGCTCGCTGGTGGTGCCGAACTCGTGCATGTGGCGCGCCGCGGCCAGCGCATACATGTTGACCGTGACCGGCGCATAGGGCATTTCCCAGGCCACGTCGGGCGTGGCCGCGGTCACGTTGCGCGGGCCGGTGCCCACGCCGCTGGCCTCGGTGCGCGGGCGTCCCGCGAGCGTGATCAGCGCGACGTTGCACTTGCCCGCGGCGATGGCCTGCGCGGCATGCGAGACCTGCACCAGGTAGGCCGAGCCGCCGGTGTCGGTGCTGTCGACGTGGCGCACCTTGAGGCCGAGGTAGTCGACCATGCTCAGCGGGCCCAGGCCCGGCGCGTCGCCCGCGCAGAAATAGCCGTCGACGTCCTGCAGCGACAGGCCGGCGTCGGCCAGCGCGCCGCGCGCGCATTCCGCATGCAGCTGCGGCACGGTCTTGTCGGGCGCCTTGCGCGTGGGGTGTTCGAAAGCGCCGGCGATGCAGGCCTGCCGCTTGATGCTCATTCCAATGGCTCCGTGTGATCGCCCGTTGCGGGCTCGAGGTGCGTCGCGCCGGCCGGATCGTTGCCGCCCGCCTTGACGCTGTGTCGCGAGGCTGATTATCATTGGTTCAACCAAAATAAATCAACAGGCAAATCGGCGGCGCTGTCTCTCGCGCGATGCCGCGGCCCGGCGAAGACCAAGGACGACAGCCATGACCCCGCACGATTCGAAGCACTGGCCGCGCACCCTGCCGCGCGACATCGACGTCCCGCCCACCAACCTGTGCGCGAACCTGCTGGTGTCGGCCATGCGTTCCCCGCAGCGCGCGGTGGTGGTCGACGACTTCGGCAGCCTGTCGTACGCGGCGCTGGTCGAGCAGGTGGAGCGCATCGCGGCCTTCCTGCAGCATGACCTGGCCGTGCGCCTGGGCGACCGGGTGCTGCTGTACCTGCCCAACGGCCGTGGCTGGATCGCGGCCTATTTCGCGATCCTGCGCATCAACGCGGTCGTGGTGCCCGTCAATCCGATGAACAAGCGCGACGAGCTGCCGCACTACCTCGAGGACAGCGAGGCGGTGGTGGCCTTCTGCGGCGCCGACAACGTGGCGGAGCTGCTGGCCGTGCCGGGCGCGCACCGGCTGCGCCGCGTGGTGATCGTCGGCAGCCCGGCGCCGGTGGAGGAGCCGCTGGAAGCCGCCGAAGCCTGCGACGCGGCAACCGGCGCGTCGCGCACCATCGGCCTGCGCCGCGTGCTGGCGGCCACCGGCGCCCCCGTGGCCCCGCTCGAGCACCTGCCCGACGCGCTCGCTCTGATCCTCTACAGCTCGGGCTCCACCGGCGTGCCCAAGGGCTGCATGCACACGCACCGCACGCTCAATGCCAGCACGGTCGCGGTCGCGCACTGGATGGGCATGGTCCCGCACTCGGTGCAACTGGTGGCGCTGCCGTACTTCCACATCACCGGCATGCAGAACCTGCTGAACGCGCCGATCTACGGCGGCGGCACGCTGGTGCTGATGAAGCGCTGGGACCGCGACCAGGCCGCGGCGCTGATCGCGCGCCACCGGGTCAGCCACTGGACGGCGATGCCGACCATGGTGATCGACTTCCTCGCGAGTCCGCGGCTGGCCGAGTACGACCTGAGCTCGGTGCGCCGCATCGGCGGCGGCGGCGCGGGCATGCCCGAGGCCGTGTGCGAGCGCCTGAAGCAACTGACCGGGCTCGATTTCCTCGAGGGCTACGGGCTCTCGGAAACCGCGCATGTCTCGGGCAACCCCGCGCATGCGTTCAAGCGCCAGTGCCTGGGCATGCCGCTGTTCGGCACCGACCTGCGCATCGTCGATCCCGAGACCCTGCGCGAACTGCCGCCCGGCGAAGTCGGAGAGATCGTGATGTCGGGGCCGCAGGTGTTCGCGGGCTACTGGCGCAACGAGCAGGCCACGCGCGCGGCGCTGCTGGAGATCGACGGGCGGCGCTTCGTGCGCAGCGGCGACCTCGGGCGGCGCGACGAGGACGGCTACTTCTTCATCGTCGACCGGCTCAAGCGCATGGTCAATGCCTCGGGCTACAAGGTCTGGCCGGCCGAGGTCGAGGCGATGCTGCACGAGCATCCGGCCATCGCCGAGGCCTGCGTGATCGCCGCACACGATGCCTACCGCGGCGAGACCGTGAAGGCGGTGGTGGTGCTTCGCGAGGCGCATGCGGGCCACGTGCGCGAGGCCGACGTCATCGAATGGGCGAAACAGAAGATGGCCGCCTACAAGTACCCGCGGCTGGTCGAGTTCGTGCGCGAGCTGCCCAAGTCGCCGACCGGAAAGATCGCCTGGCGCCAGTTGCAGGACGCCGAGCGCGCGAAGGCCTCGATGGCGTCCGCCTGAGCGAAGCGCACCGCCTCGTACACCCAGTTCAATCCCCATCCATCATCCAACGGAGACCTATGCAGAACCTCGTCAATCTCGAAGGCCGCACCATCGTCGTGACCGGCGCCGGACAGGGCATCGGCAAGGCGATCGCGACGCTCGCCGTGGAGCTCGGCGGCAACGTCGTCGCGCTCGACCTCAACCCCCACACGCTGGGCACGGCGATGTCCGCGCTGCCCGCCAGCCGCGTGCAGCAGGTGGTCGGCAGCGTGACCGACGCGGAGCTCGCCGCGCGCGCCGTCGCCGAGGCCGTGGAGCGCTTCGGCGGCGTGCACGGCCTGGTGAACAACGCCGGCATCACGCGCCCGGCCATGATCGAGAAGATGACGCCGCAGCAGTGGCAGGAGGTGATCGACGTGCACCTCACCGGCACCTTCTACTGGCTGCAGGCCGTGGGCCGCCACATGGTGGCGCGCGCGAAGGCGGGCGACACCAGCGGCGGCGCCATCGTCAACATCTCCTCCGACGCCGGCCGCAAGGGCTCGATCGGCCAGGTGAACTACGCGGCCGCCAAGGCCGGCATGCTGGGCGTCACGATGACCGCGGCGCGCGAATGGGGCCGCTACAACATCCGCACCAACTCGATCTGCTTCGGCGTGGTCGAGACCCCGATGACCGAGGTGGTGCGCGGCGAGAAATTCCGCGACGGCATGCTCGCGCAGATCCCGCTGGGCCGCTGGTCCACGCCCGAGGAGGTGGTGAAGACGGTGTGCTTCCTGATGTCGGACGCGGCCTCCTACATCACCGGCCAGCACCTGGGGGTCAACGGCGGCTTCCACATCAGCCTCTGAGCACGGGGCGAACCATGTACATGCCGCCCCACAGCAAGCTGCGGCTCGATCCGCGGGACGAGTACAACCACGTGCCCGAGGCCGTGTCCAACTACAACGAGAGCGCCTACTTCAACGCTTTCGACAGCGCGCGCGGCATCGGTGCCTGGATGCGCCTGGGCAACCGGCCGCACGAGGGGCATGCGGAGCTCAGCTGCTGCGTCTACCTGCCCGACGGGCGCGTGGGCTTCATGCACCAGCGCCCGAAGATCGAGCACAACGAGGCACTGGACGCGGGCGGCATGCGCTTCGAGGTGGTCGAGCCCTTCAGGCACCTGCGCGTGCGCTACGAGGGCGAACTGCTGCTGATGGACGACCCGCATGCGATGGCCGACCCGAGCAGCGCCTTCAAGCGCTATCCGAAGCGGCCCGCCTCGATCGCGCTCGACTTCCGCGGCGTCTCGCCGATGCACGGCGGCGAGATCGTCGCGCTCGACGGCAGCCCGATCGTGCTGGACCCCGAGCATGCGGTGTACCGCGGCCACATCGAGCAGAACATGGCGGTGACCGGCCACATCGCGGTGGACGGCCTGCGCTTCGACATCGCCGGGCACGGCTACCGCGACAAGTCCTGGGGGCCGCGCCACTGGCACAGCTTCTACTGGTACAAGTGGCTGCCCGTGACCTTCGGCGACGACTTCGGCGCGCTGCTGTCGATCAAGGGCCGCAAGGGGCAGCCGAACCACGTGAGCGGCAACGTGCTGCGCGACGGCCGCTACGAACCGGTGGTCGACGGGCGCATCGAGACCGACTACGACGCGCAGCACTATCCGCGCGCCTTCACCGCGCAGGTCCGCACGGCCGAACGCAGCTACACGCTGACCGGCAAGGTCGGCGCGCTGGTGCCGCTGCGGCATCGCCGCGTGGCCGGCGGCGCCGGCGACTACACGCGCATCACCGAGGGCATCACCGAGTACCGCTGCGAAGGGCGTACGGCGCTGAGCATGTCGGAGTACTGCGACCTGATGGTGGACGGTGTGCCGATCTCGGTGCGCGAGGCGCAGGCGCGATGAAGACGCTCGACTACCGGCTCGACGATGGCGTGGCGACGCTCACGCTCAATCGCCCCGAGGCGAAGAACGCACTCGATCCGTCGATGGCCGACGAACTCGGCGAATGCCTCGCCGCGATCCGCGCCGACGAGTCGGTGCGGGTGCTGGTGCTCGCCGGCGCCGGCGGCGCGTTCTGCGCGGGCGGCGACGTCAAGGCCATGGGGCAGGGCGGGCCGCGCACGCCCGAGCAGCGGCGCGCCGGCATGGCGCGCTACACGCGCATCTGCACGGAGCTCATGGCACTGGACCGCCCCGTGATCGCCGCGGTCGACGGCGTGGCCTACGGCGCGGGTTTCAGCCTGGCGCTGATGTGCGACATCGTGCTGCTCTCGGAACGCGCGCGCCTGTGCATGGTGTTCCAGCGCATCGGTCTCGTGCCCGACATGGGGGCCTTCTACACGCTGCCGCGCGTGGTGGGCCTGCAGCGCGCGAAGGAGCTGATCTTCTCGGCGCGCGAGATCGACGCCGCCGAGGCGCTGCGTCTGGGCCTGGCGATGGAGGTCCTGCCCGCCGAGGCGCTGGCCGCGCGCGCGCAGGTGATTGCGCGCAGCTTCGCGGGCGCTTCGCCGGTGGCGATGAGCATCGCCAAGCGCGCCCTGCAGGCCTCGCTCGGGAGCGACCTCCAGACGCTGCTCGAGATCGAGTCGTCCGGCCAGGCGCTGGCTTCGAACAGCGACTACGCGAAGGAGGCGGTGCGGCGCTTCGCGGCACGCGAGCCCGCGCAGTTCCGCTGGCCGCCTGCCGCGTGAAGCGCGGCGACCCTGACAGATTCACCGACACGACAAGGCAAGCGACGATGCTCGACTATCAGAAGGCCCGCGACTGGCAATCCGGCGAGGTGCGCCACGACTACGCACCGAGGGACACCATGCTCTATGCGCTCGGCCTCGGCCTGGGCGCCGATCCGCTCGACGAGCGGCAACTGCGCTTCGTCTACGAGAAGGAGCTCGCGGCGCTGCCGACCATGGCCGCGGTGCTGGCTTCGCCGGGCTTCTGGATGCGAGAGCGGCGCGAGATCGGCATCGACTTCATGAAGCTGGTGCACGGCGAACAGGCGCTGCGCCTGCATGCGCCGCTGCCGCCGTCGGGCACGGTGCTCGGGCGCACGCGCGTGACGCGCGTGGTCGACAAGGGCGAGGGCAAGGGCGCGGTGCTGCATGTGGAGAAGGAACTGGCCGATGCCGAGGGCCGGGCGCTCGCCACCGTCGAAAGCGTGTACTTCCTGCGCGGCGACGGCGGCTTCTCCCAGGCCGACGGGCGCGGCGACGAAGCCGCCGCGCCGGCGCCGGCCACGCCCGAGGGCGCGCCCGAGCATGTGCTGGACCTGCCCACGCGGCCGGACCAGGCGCTGCTCTACCGGCTCTCGGGCGACCTCAACCCGCTGCATGCCGAGCCGGTCTTCGCGGCCAGGGTGGGCTTCGCGAAACCGATCCTGCACGGCCTCGCGACCTGGGGCATCGCGGGCCGCGGCCTGCTCGAGGCGCATGCCGGCCTCGATCCGGCGCGGCTGGTGGCGATGCGCGCGCGCCTGTCGGCGCCGGTCTATCCGGGCGAGACGATCCGTCTCGAGAGCTGGCGCAACGGCAACGAGGTGGCGTTCCGAGCGCGCGTGCTCGAGCGCGATGTGCTGGTGCTGACGCACGGCCGCGCCGAGCTGCGATGAAGGCCTGGCGCGTCGAGGCGATCGGCGATCCGGCCGGCCTGCGCCTCGCCGACGTGCCCACGCCGACACCGGCCGCCGACGAGTACCTCGTGAAGGTCGAGGCGGCGGGCCTCAACTTCCTCGACACCCTGCTGGTCGAGGGCCGCTACCAGGTGCGGCCCGCGCTGCCGTTCACGCCCGGCATGGAGGTGGTGGGCACCGTGGTCGGCGGGCCCGAGGCGGGGCTGCGCGTGGCGGCCGCGACGCCGTCCGGGCGCTTCGGCGGCTTCGCGGAATACGCGCTGGTGCCGCGCGCGGAGGCGGTGGTGCTCGAGCCCGACGTGCCGCCCGGCGTGGCGCTTGCATTGCGCGGCAACTATCCGACTGCGCTGTATGCGCTGCGCCATGCGGGCCGGCTGGCCGCCGACGAAACCCTGCTGGTGCACGCGGGCGCGGGCGGCGTGGGCAGCGCGGCCGTGCAGTTGGGCAAGGCCATGGGCGCGCGCGTGATCGCCACGGCGGGCAGCGACTCCAAGCGCGAGCTCTGCCGCGCGCTGGGCGCGGATGCGGTGGTCGACTACGGCGATGCCGGCTGGGTCGACGCGGTGCGTGCGCTCGCCCCGCGCGGCGTGGACCTCGTCTTCGATCCGGTGGGCGGCGAGGTTGGTGCGCAGAGCGCGCGCTGCCTCGGCTTCGGCGCGCGCCTGCTGGTGGTCGGCTTCGCGGGCGGCACGCTCACGCAACTGCCGGCCAATCGCCTGCTGCTCGCCAATGCCTCGGCCATCGGCGTGCTGTGGGGTGAGGTGCGCAAGCGCGAGCCGGCCCTGGCGAGCCGGCTGGCGCAGGAGATCCGCGACTGGTGGCGCGAAGGGCGATTGCATCCGCTCGAGGCCACGGCCTTCGACTTCGCGCGGCTGCCCGAGGCGCTGGCTGCCCTGGCGCAGCGGCGCACCTGCGGCAAGGCGATCCTCGCGATGTCCCCGATGTCGCCGACGGAACGTGCAGGATCGAACTCGCTTGCATAGAATCAATGGTTCTACCAAAGGAGACATGATGGACTTCAACCTACCCGCCGATGCCGAGGAGATGCGCGTCGCCACGCGAGACGCCGTCGACGCCTTGCTCAAGCTCGAACCGCGCTACCACGAGACCGGGGAGGTGCCCGAGCAGGTCGAGAGCACCCTGCGCGAGATGGGCTTCTACGGCATGGCGATTCCGGAGGCCTACGGCGGCATGCCGGTGGACCACCTCACGAGCGTGGCGGTGCAACTGGAGCTCGCGCGGCTGCCGCCTCAGTTCTGGCCCTTCGTGCGCTCGGCCATCGGGCCCGGCGTGCACATCATCGTGGACCATGGCAGCGAGGCCCTCAGGAAGAAGTGGCTGCCCGAGATCGCCTCGGGCCGCTCGCGCAACTGCATCGCGATCACCGAGCCGCACGCGGGCTCCGACGCGGCGCGGATGCTGACCTCCGCGAAGCGCGAGGGCGACCACTACGTGCTCAACGGCACGAAGACCTTCATCTCGAACGCCAACCACGCGCATTCGATCACCGTGCTGGCCTCGACCGACCGCGCGGCTGGCAAGCACGGCATTTCGGCCTTCCTGCTCGACACCACCACGCCGGGCTTCGAGGTGGCGCGCACCATGCCGACCATGGGCTGGATGGACGACAGCCTTTGCGAGATCACCTTCACCGATTGCCGCATCCCGGTGGAGAACCTGCTGGGCGAGGAGGGCCGCGGCCTCTCGTACGCGATGTCGGGGCTCAACGAGGGCCGCCTCAACGTGGGCTGCCAGGCACTCGGCCCGGCGCAGATCGCGCTCGACGAGACCATCGAGCATGCGCGCACGCGCGTCACCTTCGGGCAGGCGCTGGCCGAGCACCAGGCGATCCAGCACATGATCGCCGACATGGCGATGGACCTGCATGCCGCGCGCATGGTGCTGTTCGAGGCCGTGTGGCGCGCCACGCGCGGCGAGGATGCGCGCATGAAGGCCTCGATGGTGAAGGTGATCTGCACCGAGGCGGCCTGTCGCATCGCCGACAAGGCGCTGCAGATCTTCGGCGGCTCGGGCTACTGCCGCGGCACCATCGTCGAGCGCGTGTACCGCGACCTGCGGGTGCTGCGCATCTACGAGGGCGCCTCGGAGATCCACCGCAACATGATTGCGCGGCAGTTGCTGGCTTGAAGCAAGGCCGGTGCGGGCGCGGCGCCCGCGCCCGGTCTCATCGCATCAGCTCGCGTGCGATCACCACGCGCTGGATCTGGTTGGTGCCTTCGAAGATCTGGTTGAGCTTGGCGTCGCGCATCATCTTCTCGACCGGATAGTCCTTCACGTAGCCGTAGCCGCCGAAGACCTGCACCGCGTCGGTCGTGACCTTCATCGCGACGTCGCTCGCGAAGCACTTGGCCATGCTCGCGAACTTGGGCAGCGCGGCCCAGTCGCCGGCGTCGGCCAGGCGCGCGGTCTCGTAGACCAGGCAGCGCGCGGCCTCGATCTGCATCGCCATGTCGGCCAGCATGAACTGGATCCCTTGGAACTCGATGATGGCGCGCTTGAACTGGCGCCGCTGCTTGGCATAGGCCAGCGCCGCATCGAGCGCGCCCTGCGCCAGCCCGACCGAGGCCGCGGCGATGGCGGGGCGGTTGAGGTCGAGCGCGCGCATCGCCGAGCGGAAGCCCTTGCCCTCCTCGCCGAGGCGGTTCTCGGCCGGCACGCGCACGTTGTCGAGGTAGATCGGCACGTTGATCGTGCCCTTCATGCCCATCTTTCGCTCGTTGCGGCCGAAGCTCAGGCCCTGGCTGTTCTTCGCGTCGACGATGAAGGGGCTGATGTCGTCGGCGCCGCCGCCTTCGCCGGTCTTGGCGAAGACCAGGATGTAGTCGGCACGGCTGCCGAAGGTGCACCACTGCTTCTGGCCGTTGAGCAGGTAGCTGTCGCCGTCGGCCACCGCGCGCGTGCGCATGCCGCCCACGTCGCTGCCGCAGTCGGGTTCCGACAGCGCGATCGCCGTCACCGTGCGGCCCTCGGCCAGGAGCGGCAGGAAGCGTTGCTTCTGTTCCTCGGTGCCGAAGTGCATCAGCGGCAGCGCGAACATGGTGTTCATGCCGGCCATCAGCGCGCACGACTCCGACACGCGCGAGATCTCCTCGCGCGCGATGCAGACCATCGTGAGGTTGGCGCCGGGGCCGCCGTAGGCCTCGGGCACCCACAGCTGCAGCAGTCCCATGTCGCCGTAGATCGGGATCAGCTCCTCGGGAAAGCGGTCGTTCTCGTCGATCTCGGCGGCGATGGGCGCGACATGGCGCTCGACCATGCGGCGCACGCTGTCGCGAAAGGCGATCTGTTCTTCGGTGAAGTTCATGGGGGGAGGTCCTTGGTGATCCAGCGGGGGTTGTTGATGGCCAGCGCTTCGGCCAGCGCGGCGCGCAGGTGCGTCGCGACGCCGGGCGCGTCGGGGTCGAGCCGGCCGTCGCGCAGCGCATCGGCCAGCGCGAGGGACGGGGAGGTGGGCGTGGGCGCGTCCTGCAGCAGCGCGAGCAGACGCTCGCGCGCCGCCGCGTCGTGCGCGGCGCCGAGCCGCAGTTCGCGCTCGACGATGCGCAGCACGTTGATCGCGATGCGGGTCTGGAAGCGGTGGTAGCCCTCGAGCGAGGGCATCAGCTCGTCCTCGAGATAGCGCGCGGTCGCCGCGAGCAGGGTGGGGGCGGGCGGGACGCTGTCGGACATGGCCGCGGTTCCTTTGTTCAGTGCTCGACAAGCTGGAAGAAGTCCCACAGCGGCTCTTCCATGCGCCGGCCCACGGCGCACAGCTCGAGGCTCGCGGGCGTGCCGTCGTCGCGGGTGGCGAGGCCGCGGCGCACGCAGCCGATGGCCCACTTGAGATTGGAGAAGGCTTCCCAGAAGCGCACGCGCGCGGGATCGACCGGCGCGCCGCCGGCGCGCTCGTAGGCCGCGTACAGGTCCTCGCGCGCACCGAAACCGCCGACCTCGGGCGCGGCGCCGAAGCGCCAGGTCCGCATGCACAGCACGCCGAGGTCCTGCATGGGATCGCCGCGGCGTGCGATCTCCCAGTCGAGCACGCAGCGGATGCCCTCGGGCCCGACGATCAGGTTGCCGGTGCGGAAGTCCGCATGCACCAGCGCGTCGGCATCGTCCGCGGGCAGGTGGCGGCGCACCCATTGCAGCGCGAAGTCGAGCGCGGGATGACGAAAGCCCGTGGCGTCGAGCAGGCCCGCGTATACCGCGAGTTCCTGCGCGGGCGAGAGCCGCTGCAGGAAATCCAGTCCCGTGGTGGGCATGCGATGGATGGTCGCGAGAATCCGCCCGGCCTGCTCCGCCATCGCCGCGCGCGCACCGGCATGCGCGGGGTCGGCGACCAGCTTGCGGCCCAGCGTCTCGCCTGCCACATGCTCGGTGACGTAGCCGCGGCCGAGGCCGTCGTGCAGGTCGAGGATGGCGCGTACCCTGGGCGCCGGCACGCCGTGGGTGCGCGCGGCGATCATCAGCCGCGCATCGTCGGCGGCATCGAGCTTCGGTGCCGACGATTCCTTTCTTTCGGGTGTGGCGGCTGGTGCCTGCTGCAGGATCAGCGCGACAGGGCCGTCGGCGGTCGCGAGCTCGAAGGACCAGGTGGTCTTGGTCGCGCCGCCCGTGAGGCGGCGCAGCGCCTCGACGCGGCCGTGCAGTCCCGCATGGCGGCTCAGCGCGGCGGCGAGCCGTTGCGCCATCGCTTCCGTGGCGGGCGCCATTTCAGATCCTGCGGCCCGCGCCTTGCCAGAACGGATCGCGCAGGCGGCGCTTGAAGATCTTGCCGCTGTCCTCGCGCGGCAGCGACGCGTGGAAGTCGATGCGGCGCGGGACCTTGTACCGGGCCAGCCGCTCGGCGAGGAAGGCGCGGATCGCTTCCGCGTCGGGCGCGGCGCCAGGCATGCACTCGATGGCCGCGGCCAGCGACTCGCCCATCTCGTCGTCCGGAATGCCGAACACCGCGCAGTCGCGCACCGCGGGGCATTGCAGCAGCACGGCCTCGATCTCGGCCGGATAGATGTTCACGCCGGCCGAGATCACCATGTCGGCGCGGCGGTCGCACAGGTACAGGTGGTCGTCCTTGACGTAGCCCACGTCGCCGCAGCTGATCAGCCCGTCGCGCTCGACCTCGCGGCGCTTCTCGGGATGGTTGTGGTAGGTGAAGTCGGCATAGGCCGGCACGCGCACGAAGATCTCGCCGACCTCTCCCGGCGCGACCGGGCGTCCGTCCTCGCCGTAGAGCGCCATGCGCGCGCCGGGCGTCAGCCGGCCCACGCTGCCGGGAAATTCCAGCCAGTCCTGCGGCGTGCTCAGCGTGGCGGTGCCGACCTCGGTGCCGCCATAGGTCTCGTACACCACCGGTCCCCACCAGTCCATGAGCGCGCGCTTGGTCTCGGGCGCGCAGGGCGCGCCGGTATGGGTGACCCAGCGCAGCGAGCCCAGGTCGTAGCGGCGGCGCACCGCCTCGGGCAGCTTGAGCATGCGCACGAACATCGTGGGCACCGCCACCATGTGGCTGATGCGGTGGCGCTCGATCGCGGCGAGCACGGCCTCGGGATCGAACTTGGTCTGCATCGCCAGCACCTCGCAGGCGGGCAGCGCCTGGCGCGCAAAGGCATTGGGCGAGGAGTGGTACAGCGGCCCCGCGATCAGCGCGCGCACGCCGGGCTGCAGGCCGTACACGCTGCGCAGCAGTTCGACATAGGCGCGCGCCTGCTCGGGCGTGGCGGCCTCGCGCCGCACGCCCTTGGCGCGGCCGGTGGTGCCCGAGGTGTAGATCATGGTGGCGCGGCTGCGCATCGGCGGGCCGTCCCAGGGCGCGAAGGCCGCGAGCCAGGTGTTCCATTCGAGCGCACCGCCCGGCACCGCGGCGGCCTCGTCGGTCAGCGCGAAGGCGCGCACCGCCTCGGGCGGCGTCGGTACCGTGACGACGGCGGTGTCCACGGGGAAGCGCTCGCGCACCGGCGCGAGCAGGTCGGCATGGCCCACGATCACGCGCGGACGCACGTCCTCGACGATGTAGAGCACCTCCTCGGGCTTGCCGTGCCAGTTGATCGGCACGGCGTAGGCGCCGAGCGCGGCCGCGGCCTGCTGCGCCTCGAGGAAGGCGAAGTCGTTGCGCAGCAGCAGTGCCACCGCGTCGCCCTCGCGCACGCCGAGCGCATCGAGGCCGCGCGCGGCCTGCAGGGCGCGCTGGGTCAGCAGGTCGCGCTCCATGGCGCGCCCGTCGAGGATCACCTGGCCCATGTCGTCGTGTCTCCGATGGGGGCGAACGGCGGCTCCGTCCACCAGGGGTAGGGGGCGGGCATGCCGGTGCTGACGGCATCGGGAAAGCGCGCGGGCCGCTTCTCGCGGAACGAGGCCACGCCTTCGGCCGCGTCGGCCGAAGCGCCGCGCGCGCGCAGCGCGGCGCTTTCGAGGCGATGGGCCTCCATCGGATGCGCCGCGCCGAGCATGCGCCACATCAGTTGCCGCGTGAGCGCCACCGACACCGGTGCCGCATGCGTGGCGATCTCCGCGGCCAGCGATTGCGCGCGCGCCAGCAGCTCGCCGGGTTCGCACAGCTCGCTCACGAGGCCGCCCGCGCGGGCCTCCTCGGCATCGAAGACATGGCCGCCCATGCTCCATTCCAGCGCCTTCGAGATGCCGGCCACGCGCGGCAGGAACCAGCTCGCGCAGGCATCGGGCACGATGCCGCGGCGCGCGAAGACGAAGCCGAAGCGCGCGTCGCGCGAGGCGATGCGGATGTCCATCGGCAGCAGCATCGACGCGCCGATGCCGACGGCCGCGCCGTTCACGGCGGCGATCAGCGGCTTGGTGCTCGCGAACAGGCGCAGCGCGAGCACGCCGCCGCCGTCGCGGCCCGGCTCCTCGCCCGATTCGGCGTCACGCGCGGCCGCGGCCGGATCGAAGGCCCGCGCGCCTTCCGACAGGTCGAAGCCGGCGCAGAAGGCACGGCCCGCGCCGGTGATCACGATGGCGCGCACCGCGTCCTGCGCATCCGCGAGGTCGAGCGCGCGGCACAGCTCGCGGCGCATGGCGCGGGTCATCGCGTTCATGCGCTCGGGGCGGTGCAGCGTCAGCGTGAGCACCGGGCCCGACAGGTCCCAGCGCAGGGTCTCGAAGGCGGGTTCGCTCATGCCATCGCCGCCAGCCGCGCCGACTGCGCGTCGACATCGCCGAAGAGCTGGTCGAGCAGCGCGAGGCGGCGCAGGCAGTGGCCCACCGCGTATTCCTCGGTCATGCCGATGCCGCCATGCAGCTGGATCGCCGCGTGGCACATGCCGCGGCCGTGGCGGCCGATCATGAGCTTGGCGCGCGCGAGGTCGGCGCGCGCGCCGGGTGCGTCGAGGTCGTCGGCGGCGACAGCCGCCACCAGCGCCATGCTGCGGCACATCTCGAGGCTCACGAGCATTTCCGCGGCGCGGTGGCGCAACGCCTGGTTCTCGCCGATCAGGCGGCCGAACTGGCGGCGCGTCTTCAGGTAGTCGACGGCCAGCCGGTAGGCCGACTCCATGAGGCCGACGGCATCGGCGCAGACCGCGGCGGTGCCGGCGGCCAGCGTTCCCTCGAGCGCGCGCAGCGCGGTGGCGGCATCGTGCGGATCGTGCAGCGGCAGCGCGGTGGCGGATTCGAAGCGCAGCTCGCCGGCCGGCGTGTCGTCGACCAGGCGATGGGCGCGGCACCGCACGCCCGGGTCCTGGGCATCGACCAGGAACAGGGCGAGGCCCTGTGCATCGTCGGGCACGCCTGCGACGCGTGCGCTGACCACGACATGGTGAGCGGCCGTGGCATGCAGCACGTTACATTTCACGCCGTCGAGCCGCCAGCGCTCGCCATCGCGGCGCGCGACGGTCTCGATCCACAGCGGCGCCTGGTGCCCGGCCGCTTCGTCGTGGGCCCAGGCCAGGCGGACTTCACCGCTGGCCACGCCGGGCAGCAACCGCGCCTGCATGTCGTCGTCGCCCGCGAGCCGCAGCGCGGTGGCACCGAGCACGACCGAGGCGAGGAAGGGCTCGAGCGACAGCGCGCGGCCGAGCTCCTGCATCACCGGCAGCAGGTCGACCGCGCCGCCGCCGAAACCGCCGTGGGCCTGCGGCAAGGGCAGGGCGGTCAGTCCCAGATCGGCCAGTTGCCGCCACACCGCTTCGCTCCAGCCCGCGGGCGTGGCGGCGATCGCGCGGCGCTGCTCGAAGCCGTAGACATCGCCGAGCAGGCGCGAGAGGCTGGCCTGCAGCGCCTGCTGCTCTTCATTGAGTTCGAAGTTCATGCGGGCCTATCCCAGGATCGTCTTGGAAAGAATGTCCTTCTGGACTTCGCTCGTGCCGCCGTAGATGCTGGCGGCGCGGCTGTAGAAGTAGCGCATCGCGAGCGGCCCGGCCCAGTGCTCGGCGCCGGGCCCGTCGTGCGCGCGGCGCTCCATCGCCGCGGGACCGGCGATGCGCTGCAGCAGCTGCGCGATCTCCTGCTGCAGCTCGGTGCCCTTGAGCTTGAGCACGGAAGCGAAGCCCGGATTCTTCCGCGCCGTGTCGTTCGACAGCAGGAAGCGCCAGTTCGTGACCTCGAGCGCGCGGATCTCGGCGTCGAGCACGGCCATCTCGGCGCGCAGCCGCGGGCTGTCGAGCAGCGGTCGGCCGGCCTGCGTGAGGCGGCCGGCCAGCTCGCGCGCATAGTCCAGCCGCTCGCGGCACAGGCCCACGTTGGCGATGCCGGTGCGCTCGTTCATCAGCAGGTACTTGGCGCAGTCCCAGCCGCGGCCTTCCTCGCCCACGAGGTTGCCGACCGGCACGCGCACCGCGTCGAAGAAGACCTCGTTGAGATGGTGCTGGCCGTCGATCGAGGTGATCGGGCGGATCGTGATGCCCGGGCTGCGCAGGTCGATCAGCAGGAAGGAGATGCCGTGCTGCTTGCTGCCCGTGCCATCGGTGCGCACCAGCGCGAACACCCAGTCGGCCAGGTGCGCGGTGGTGGTCCAGATCTTCTGGCCGTCGACGACGTAGTGTTCGTCCTCGCCTTCGCCTTCCCGCCTGGCCGAAGTGCGCAGCGAGGCCAGGTCGGAGCCCGAGCCCGGCTCGGAGAAGCCCTGGCAGAACCAGAGGTCGAGGTTCGCGAGCTTGGGCATGAAGAAGCGCTTCTGCGCCTCGGTGCCGAACTTCAGCAGCACCGGCCCGAGCATGCCCACGTTGAACACCTGCGGCAGCGGCGCGGGCGCGCGGAACAGCTCGTCGAGCAGGATCAGCCGCTCGGCCTGTCCGAGCTCGGCGCCGCCGTACTCACGCGGCCAGTGCGGCGCCGCCCAGCCTCTCTCGTTGAGGATGCGCTGCCAGGCGACGGTGTCCTGCTTGCGCGGCGGATGGCCCAGGCGCAGGCGTTCGCGGATCTCGGCGGGCAGCCGGTCCTCGATGAACTGGCGGACCTCGCGGCGGAAAGCGGCTTGGTCGGGGGGCGTGTGTAGGTCCATCGGGCGGGTGGCGGGCTGGGAGTTGGCTTGGGGAATCATATGCCTGACTTTCTATTGGATCAACCATTGCCTTTCTAGCCCGGCTGAAAAGCATCCAATGAGTGTTATGTCAAATCAAATCGACAAAAGACGATGCAGCCGCGGCCCTCGATTTACCAGTTCTCGGGGATTGGCTCTCGAGGCGGAGCTCCCTAGGATCGCCCGTTTTCCCGACCCTGCCCCGCGATCGCCATGTCGTGCCACCGGGCTCATCGTTTCATGCAACAGCACACGCCCGCGGCCATCCCCGCCCCTGTTTCGTCAACCCACAGCACCGGCTCGCTTCGGGCCGTCGCACGCCGCAGCTGCGCACTGCTGGTGCTGCTGCTGGCCGCTTGCGGCGGTGGTGGAGGCAGCGGTGGCGGCGCGTTCGCACTGCCGCCCGTCGGCCCCGCGACGACGCCGACGGAGCCCTCCGCGCCGACGGAGCCTTCGGTGCCGACGGAGCCTTCCGTGCCGGAGCCGCCCCCGCCGCTCACCATCGGGGGAACGGTCACCGGATTGAAGGGCCACGGGCTCGTGCTGGCGAACAACGACGACACGCTGGCGGTGTCGGCCGATGGTGCCTTCACCTTTTCCACCGCGCTGGCGCAAGGCGCGACCTACGCGGTGAGCGTGCGGTCCCAGCCCGGCGGACCTTCCCAGGTCTGCACGGTCAACGGCGGCACGGGCACCGTGGCCGATACGGCGGTCACCGGGGTGAAGGTGCTGTGTGCCACGCAGTCGTACACGGTGGGCGGCACGGTCGGCGGACTGGCCGGCACGGGCCTGGTGCTGCAGAACAATGCGGGGGACGATCTGCCCGTCGCGGCCAACGGCAGCTTCGTGTTTCCGGTCGCGGTGGCCAGCGGCGCCGCCTATGCGGTGACCGTGAAGACGCAGCCCGGCGGACCGACCCAGCTGTGCTCGGTGGCGCAGGGCAGCGGCACCATCGACGCGGACGACGTGGCTTCGGTGCAGGTGGTCTGCGCCACCCGCACCCGTGCGGTGAACGTCACGGTGAGCGGTCTCGACGGACAGGGCCTGGTGCTGCAGAACAATTCGGGCGACGACCTGGCCGTCGGCGCCAATGGCAAGCGCCAGTTCGCGACCTCCGTCGCCGAAGGGAGCACGTATGCCGTGACGGTGAAATCCCAGCCGCGCATGTACACCCAGTTCTGCACCGTCGACCGGGGCAATGGCACGGTCGCCGCGGCGGACATCGACGATGTGAGCGTGGCCTGCGCCACTCCCGCGACGCGCAGCGTCTACGTGTCCTCCTTGCTCGGCTCCAGCATTCCCATGCTCATGCGCTATAGCGCCGCCGACCTGACGGCACAGGCATCGACCATCGCGCCCGCCACCTTCGTGTCGTTCGCGGCCGATCCGAAGGGGCGTCTCGTGTTCGGCGGGAGCGACAGCGGTCGGGTGTATGCCATCCGGCAAGGCGATGGCATCGATACGATGAGCTCCGCAACCTTGGGCGCCCGCGGAGCTGTCGCGGTGGGCATGCATCCCAGCGGCGACTATCTCTATGTCGTCGCGAACGGCGACGGCCTGCTGAGCACGTATGCCGTGCCCCCGGCCACGCCCGCGGCACCGGGCGTTCTTCAGCAGAAATTCCTCTCGGGCGCCAGCGGTACCTCCCCGCTGCCGCTGCCGCTGGCGGTGGATCCGCTGGGGCGCTTCGTGTTCGTCGGCACCAGCGGCCAGGGCATCCAGACGCTGCCGATCCGCGCGGATGGCACGCTGGATGACCCGGTCCGGCAAGCAACAACAGACGTGGTATCGGTCGTGGTCCACCCTTCCGGCGCCTACCTCTATGCCATCGGCACGGATGGCATGTTGCGGACCTACTCGATCCATGCGTCGACCGGCGCCCTCACGCAGACGGCCCTGACGGTGGCCGGCCTGGGAGTGGATGGGTCGACCTCCCTGGCCATCGACGGCAGGGGCCGCATGCTCAGCCTGGTCGATACGGTCAACCAGTTGCAATACACGCGGGCGATCACCGACATGGCCACCGGCGCACTGGGGACGCCCTTCCCGATCCACGGCCTGATCAATCCTGTGGCCACCGCCTTCGACCCTTCGAGCGACGGCGTGAACTTTCTCGTGGGCTCCCTCAACCTCTTCCGCCGCACCATCGACCCCGCCCAGGCCAGCTACGCGAACACGCTGACCACGCAGGTCGGGCCCGCGATCAGGGCGATGGTGCTGCTCAATCGCTGAGAGGCCCGCGGACGTTCGTGCGGCAGGCGTCGAGCGGGTTCACGCGCGCCTCCAGCTTGCGCGCCCGGCTCGACCGAACGGGTCGGCGACCCGGCGCTTCCCCGAGAATGCCCGGCTGCTGACGCTGCGCGTGCGTCAGCGCGGAGAGTCCTTCGGCCGTGACTTCGAGAACGACCGCGCGTGCGATCACGAGCTCGCCGGTGCGCTCCCTGCGCGGCGGGTCGAAGCGTGCCTTCACGAGGCCGGCAGCCTCCAGCGAGAGGAGCTGTTCGATCTCGTCGGGGGAGGTCGATTCGGCGGGCAGGCGCCGCTGCCAGAAGGACGCCAGCAGCCTCATGCTGTCCAGCACGCGAAGCTGCCGCTCGTTGAGGATCTTTCGACGCATCGCTACCGTCTCCTGGCTGAAGTCGAACATTGGCGCCCCGAAACGACTTTATGGAACGAGGAACATGCCCTGCTCGTAGGCGCTTTTCCGATCACGCCGCCATCCATGTGCCTTGCAGGGGGCCGTGCGAATCGGCGCGCCACGACGTGAGAGCGTCCAGCCAGGCCAGCCCAGCCCAGGTTCAGGGCAAGCTTCGACGGATCGCCGGTGCCCGCATCAGCGCACGGAGAGATCCCCGGCGCTCGACGTGAGGAAGTCCAGGAATGCCCGCAGTGCCGCGCTCTTGTGATTGCGATGCGCGTAGGTCGCATACAGCCAGATCGTCGGGGGCATCGCATCTTTCAGCACGGGCACCAATGCACCCGAGCCCAGGTGCGCGCGCGCCAGCACCTCGGGCACGCAGGTGACGCCGAGCCCTTTCACCGCCAGTGCGATCAGCGGTGCGGCATCGTCCGCATCGAGGCGGCTGCGCACGGGCACGTGGTGCGTCTTGCCATCGATCAGGAAGGGCAGCCGGGGCGACGCGTCCCACAGCGAGAAGGTCAGCAGTTCGTGCCGGGCCAGGTCCTCGGGCTTCGACGGCATGCCCTTGCGGGCCCAGTATTGCGGCGATGCGCAGAGCACCAGCGGCACGGGCCGAAGCTTGCGCACCACGACGTCCCTGGCCTCGATCGGCCCGATGCGCAAGGCGACATCGATGCCTCCCATCACCAGGTCGTCGTCGCGATTGCTCAGGTGGATGCTCACGTGCACGTCGGGGTGGTCGGTGATGAAGTCCTCGATCTGCCAGCCCAGCAGGCTCAGCGACAGGCCGTGCGGTGCCGCGACCCTCAGGCGTCCGCGCGGATGCGCCGCGAAGTCCGACAGTTCCGTGCTCAGCTCCTGGAGCAGGCCGAACAGAGGCGCCAGCCGCCGCGCGAGCGTCTGCCCGGCGTCGGTCGGCGTGACCGAACGCGTCGAGCGGTTCAGCAGCCGCACGCCCACGCCCTTCTCGAGCTGGGCCACGATCTTGGTGACGCTGGCCTTGGAAATTCCCAATGCGATGCCCGCGCGCGTGAAGCTCTTGCGGGCGACGACTTCGGCGAAGACCTTGAGCTGCTGCAAGTCTTCCATGGGCTATGGCGCCACGCCGGCGAGCAGGTCCCGCCCCTGGCCTTCCCAGCCGCCGCCGAGCGTCATGAACACGGCGAACTGGTCGTCCGCGAGCCGGGCTTCCGATGCCGCGAGGGCCGCCTCGCTGGCCGCCAGCGTGCGCATGGCATCGAGCGCATCGAGTTGCGCGGTCTTGCCGCTGACGTAGAGCGTGCGTGCCTGTGCCGCCACGACGGCGCTCTGGTCGCGGGCGGCCGCGAGGGCGGCGTGCCGCTCCAGTTCGCGCGCGTAGGACTCGAGGGCGCTCTCGACCTCGCGCAGCGCCGTGAGCACGGTGGCATCGAAGCGCGCGGCGGCCTGCCGCGTGGCGGCTTCGGCCTGCGCGATGCGCGCGCGGGCCACGCCGTTGGTGGGCAGCGTCCAGCTGATCAGCGGCCCCAGGCTGTAGCTGAACGACTCGCGGTTGCCGAACCGGTCCATGAAGCCGGCCGAGCTGGCCGACAGGCCGAGCACGACCTTGGGATAGAGCTCGGCCGTCGCCACGCCGATGCGGGCGGTGGCGGCCGCGAGGCTGCGCTCGGCCTGTCGCACGTCGGGCCGGCGACGCAACAGGCTTGCACCATCGCCCACGGGCAACGGGCCCGCCACGCGCGGCGGGCTGTCGCATGCGGCCACCTGGGCCGGGAAGTCGCGCGGGGCCGCGCCGGTCAGCGTGGCCAGCCGATACAGCGCGTTCTGGCGCTGCGCCCGCAGCGGCGGCAGCGAGGCGCGCAGCAGTTCGAGCTGGCCGCGTGCGCGCGCGGTGTCGATGGCCCCTACCCTGCCGCCCTGCTGCAGCCGTTGCGCGAGCTGCACGGCCTCTTCCTGCAGCCGCACCGATTCGCGGGCGCTGCGCAGACGCAAGCCGGTGGCGCAGGCCTCGGCATAGGCCCGGGCCGTGCCGCCGGCGACGTTGACGCGCACCAGGTCGACGGCCGCCCGCGCCGCGCCGCTGCCGGCTTCGGCCGCCTCGATGGCGCGGCGCAACTGGCCGAACAGGTCGAGCTGGTAGGACAGGTTCGCGCCCACGCCATAGGTGAAGCGGCTCGGCGGCTCGTAGTCCTTCTGCACGAGCGTGAGCCCCGAGACATGGCCGAAGCCGGGGCCGCCGTTCAGGGCCAGCGTCGGCTGCTGCGGCCCGCGCACCTCGGCTTCGAGCGCCTGGTCGCGCTCGAGGCTGGCCATGGCCTGCCGCAGGTCGGCGTTGTGCGCCAGGGCCCGGGCGACCAGTGCGTCGAGTTGCGGGTCCTCGTAGAGATGCCACCAGTTCGGCGGCAGCGCCGCGTCCGTCGCATTACCGCCGGCCGACAGGAACGGCCCCGCGGAGGCCGCCTGCGCGGGCGAGAGCGCGGCCGGCGCGACATAGTCGGGGCCGATGGGCGAATGGGCACAGCCGGCCAGCAGCGCGCCCGCCGCGACGGTGGCCAGGTGTCGGTGAAGGTGCGTCATCCTCGTGGCTCCGCACGGCGCGCGGCGGCGGCCGTCTCTGGCGCCGCCGAGGCCCCGAGCACCTGCACCGTGACCGTCTGGCCCGTGACCAGCCGTGTGCCCGCCGGCAGCGCGTCCAGCTTCACGCGCACGGGCACGCGCTGCGCGAGCCGCACCCAGTTGAAGGTCGGGTTCACGCTGGGAAGCAGGTTGGCGCCGGTGCTGCGATCGCGATCGGCGATGCCGGCCGCGATGCTCTCCACGCTGCCTTCGAGCGCGCCGGCGTCGATGGGCGTCACGCGCACCCGGTCGCCCAGGTGGATGCGCGGCAGCTTGTTCTCCTCGAAATAGCCTTCGACGTAGACCGACCCCGCATCCACCAGTGCCATCACCGGATGGCCGGCGCTCGCGTAGGCGCCCTGCCGCAGGTCGAGGTTGGTCACGAGGCCGTCGGCGGGCGCATGCACCTGTGTGCGGCGCTGGTTCAGCCGCGCGGTGTCCAGCGCGACCTGCGCCTGGCGCAGCGCCACCTCGGCCGCGCGCAGGGTGCCGTTCGCCTGGTCCAGCCGCAGGCGCGACTGCTCGCGAAGCTCCCGCGAGACCAGCTCGGCCAGGCCCGTGTTGCGGTCGTTCTCGCGCCGTGCCTGCGCGATGAGGATGCGCTGGTTGTCGAGCGCGACGGCCTGCGCGGCGACGGCCGCTTCGGCCTGCTGCACGGCCAGTTCGAAGCGGGCCTTGTCCAGCGAGAACAGCGGCGCGCCGGCGGCGACGAACTGGTTGTCGCGCACCGCGACCTCGGTCACCAGGCCGGACACGTCGGGCGCGACCTGCACGACCTCGGCGCGCACGCGTCCGTTGCGGGTCCAGGGGGCCAGCTCGTAGTGGTCCCACAGTTGCCAGGCGGAGCCGCAGGCGGCGGCGACGACCGCCAGGGTGAGGAGCGCGCGGGCGCCCGGTCGGGCCCATGCAGGAAAGGACATGGCGTCAGGTCTCATGAAAAGGCAATGGAATGCGAAGCGCGGAAATCAGGTGGCGAAGGCGCCGGTGAAACGGGCCAGGGCATGAAGCAGCAGCACGTACACCGCCAGGTCGAACAGGGCCGGGTGCCACACCCAGCGGTAGACGCCGGCCAGCGCCAGCAGGCGGCGCAGCGCCCAGGAACACGCCAGCGCGCCGCCGGCCAGCAGCATCAGGCCCGGCAGGTACACGCCGTGGAAACTCGTTTCGATCATGGGTGGAGCGTGCCGTCGGCCGCCGGAAAGAGGTTGCGTCGAAGGCCCACGAGGGCCGCGATGGCGGGCGGCGCGGCACCACCGTGCAGCGCGTCGAGCAGCAGGCGGTCGATCTGCGGCAGCAGCGGTTCATCGCGCCGTGGCGCTCCCGCGGCCCG
The DNA here is from genome assembly GCF_047325085.1 of Variovorax sp. Varisp41. Classification (NCBI taxonomy): domain Bacteria; kingdom Pseudomonadati; phylum Pseudomonadota; class Betaproteobacteria; order Burkholderiales; family Comamonadaceae; genus Variovorax; species Variovorax sp. Varisp41. Next base: position 520,367 of record NZ_CP168541.1, on the reverse strand, counting down.
GGCGCGAAAGACCCGGGCCGAGTCCGCGAGCAGGCGGCCGAGGGCTCCGGCGGGGAGGCAGCGGCGCCACTGTTGCAGGGTCGCGATGTCGGCACCCGTGCGCAGCTCGCGCAGCGCCAGCCGCGCGTGGGCCCGGGCTTCCTCGCCCGCGCCCGGTGCCGTGCGCGGTGCGAGCAGCGCGATACGGTCCAGCATCCGGCCCGCATAGGCGTCGCGCGCGGATGCGCCCCGCGGGCGAGCCGCGAGCTCGGCCAGGTCGAGCGAGGTCGCGCGCCGTAGGCGCCGGGCGCTCCAGTCGCTGCCCACGCTGCGCACCAATGCGGTGACACGCGCCGCGGCCACCCCGCCCAGGATCAGCGCGAGGTTCGAGTTGAGCAGGCTCGGCAGGTCCGCGCTGGCGGTGTCCTGCAAGGCGAGCGTGCCGGCCACGCCGAAGAACAGGCCCAGTGCCGCGAGCGAACTGGCGGGCCGCGCGATGTAGCAGCCGACCAGCAGGAAGAACGGCGCGATGCACAGCGCCAGCATGCCGAAGTCGCGCGCCAGCGGCATCACCACCAGCACGCAGAACACCGACACCGGCAAGGACCACAGCAAGGCGACGACGAACTTGTGCATGGCGGGCACCGGATCGTCCATCGTCGCGAAGAAGCTGCTGAAGACGGCCGCCGACATCGCCGCGGCCGACCCCGAGGGCCATGCCGTGGCGATCCAGGCCGCGCAGCATGCGCAGGTGGCCAGCACGGCCGTCGCCGCCGAGCGCAGTGCCAGGCCCCGGTCCCGATGCAGCACCTTCTGGCCGAGTGCCGCGCTGCGCCGCGGCGGCATCGCGCCGCCGGCGAGGCCGGCGTCGATGTCGGCGCGCAGCCCGACGCAGGCCCGCCACTCGAACACCAGTTCCTCGAGCCGTACGGCGAGGTCGATGCGCAGCGCGCGGATCCAGGGCGACGCCGCCGGCCCATCCGCCAGGGCCTGGAACGCGGCGCGTGCTTCGTCCATGGACGCGGCCGGCTGCCCCGCTCCCGGCGGCGCCATCGAGCCCGCGTGCCGCTCGAGCGCCGAGACGATGTCTTCCGGCACCTCGCCCTCGGCGGCCTTCAACGCCTCGAGCCGGTCCTCGATCGCCGACAGCGTGGGCGCGAGCGCCGAGAGGCGGTCCTGCATGGCGCGAATGGCGCCCGCGGTCCAGCGCAGGTTGCCGGTGTCGAAGGGCACATGGGTCGACAGCAGGCGCAGCTGCGTGATGTCCAGCGCGAGCCGCTGGCGGTCCGCGGCCATGCGCATGCCGTCAGCGTGCCCGTCGCCGAGCAGGTCGTTCATCCAGCGGCGCGCGTCGCCGAGCGCGCGGTCCATCAGGGCCAGCAGCGACGGCGCCAGGCTGGCCGGCAGCACGAGACCGTGGACCAGGCTGGCGCACAGGATGCCGAGTCCGATCTCCTGCACCCGCGCCACGGCCGTGTCGAACATGGCCGCGGGCGCTTCCACCAGCGGGAAGCCGATGAGCGTGGCCGAGTAGCCCGCGAGCAGGAAGACATAGGAGCGCGCGCTGCGGTCCAGCAGCGAGAGGTAGAGGCACAGCCCGGTCCACAGCGCGAGCGCCAGGGTCAGCAGCTCGGGCGCGGCCGACAGCGCGGGGACCAGCACCACGGTGGCCGCGCAGCCGAGCACGGTCCCCACGAAGCGATGGAGCGCCTTGGAGCGCACCTGGCCCGCGAGCGGATGCGCCACGATGTACGCGGTCATGAAGGCCCAGAAGGGCCGCGGCAGGCCGGCGCGGCAGGCCAGGTAGAGCGCGAGCATGGCGCCTGCGAAGCTCTTGAGGGAGAAGAGCATCTCCTGGCGAGAGAAGCGGATCCGTTGCATGCGTCGATGCTAGGCAGCGCCGTGCGTGTCGGAAATTGCAATCCCGGCCGAACGATTTCTCTTTTCGGCCATGGCGCGGGCGGCGTCCCTTCCGTGCGGAGCCCGCGGCCGGCGGGCGAGAATGGCCGGCTCGCAGCAACCCTCATGGAGACCATGCAACGCCTCGAGGTCGTCCCCGAAGGCCTGGACTACCCGCTCACCGTGCCCGTCATGGCGCTTCGCGTGGACGTCGAGGCGCGTGCGCGCGAGATCCCGGTCCATCAGCACCAGATGGGGCAGCTCGTCATCGCGCTGCGCGGTGCCGTGTCGTGCGAGGTGCCGGGCGCGCTGTGGATGGTGCCGCCGCAGGCGGGCGTATGGATTCCGGGCGGCACGCCGCACAGCAACCACGGCACGGCGAACGCGCTGATCTTCTACCTGTTCGTCGCGCCGGGCGCGGGCGCATTGCCGACCAGGTGCTGCACCCTGGCCATCAGCACCATGCTGAGCGAGATGATCCAGCACCTGGCCGGCCTGGCGCCGACCTACGAGCCCGGCAGCGCCACGGACCGGTTCGCGCATGTGGTGCTCGACCAGCTCGGCGCGATGCCGAACGAGGACTTCTCGCTGCCGATGCCGCAGGATGCGCGGTTGCGCAGGATCTCGCGCGCCATCTCGCTCGACCCTTCGGATCGCCGGACCCTGCAGGACTGGGCCGCCGAGACCGGCACCAGCGAGCGCACCCTGACCCGGCTGTGCACGGCGCAGACCGGCCTGAGCTTCGGCCGCTGGCGGCGCCAGCTGCACATGATCGTGGCGCTGCGCGAACTGTCGGGTGGCGCGACCGTGCAGCAGGTGGCCTATGGCCTGGGGTACGAGTCGCCGTCCGCCTTCATCACGATGTTCAAGAAGGCCTTCGGCAAACCGCCGGCCACCTACATCGCCGAGCGGTTCAAGGTGGGCCCTTGATCCGCGCGCCCTGCCCCGGCAGGCAGAATGCGGCAGGAGCGAGACAACCCACCCATGCAATCGACCGGAACCCTGCGCGGCATCGCCGCGATGCTGCTGGCCTGCGCCTTCTTTGCCTGCATGGACGCGCTGCTCAAGACCCTGGCCGGCCACTATCCGCCCGCGCAGGTGATGGCGCTGCGCGGCCTGACGGCCCTGCCGCTGGTGTGCCTCTACGTCGCCTGGCGCCGCGAGGCCGCCGGCGTCTTCAACCGCCGGCTGCGCTGGCGCCTGCACCTGCTGCGCGCCGTGCTGAACATGGCGATGCTCATGCTCTTCGTCCATGGCCTCAAGACCCTGGGCCTGGCCGAGGCCTACACCCTCACCTTCATCGCGCCGCTGCTGATGGTGCTGATCGCCGTGCCGATGCTGGGCGAGTCGATCCACGCGCGGCACTGGGTCGCCATCGGGCTGGGCTTTGCGGGCGTGGTGATCGCGCTGCGGCCCGAGCAGGGCGCCTTCCTCTCGATGGGCGCGATCGCGATCCTGGTGGCCGCGGTCTGCTATGCGCTGTCGAACATGCTGGGCCGGCTCATCAGCCGCACCGAACCGAGTGCCGCGCTGGTGTTCTGGACCACCGTCGGCATGGCCGTGGGCGGCAGCCTGCTGGCGGCGCCGCAATGGGTGCCGATCCGCGCCGAGCACGCATGGATGCTCGCGGGCCTGGCCCTCAGCGGCTTCCTGGGGCAGCTGGCCATCGCCGAGGCGTTCCGCCACGGCCAGGCCGCCGCCATCGCGCCCTTCGAGTACAGCGCCCTGGCCTGGGCCCTGCTGCTCGACTGGCTGTTCTGGCAGGCCGTGCCCGACGCCTGGACGCTGGGCGGCGGCGCGCTGATCGTCGCGAGCGGCCTCTGGCTGGCGCGCAGCGAGGCATCGAGGTCGGCCCGGAACAAGCAGCGGCCGGCCGCCCCCGTGACGCGCTCGTCCTCATGAGCGCGCCGGCAGCGCGGCGCCCGAAGCCGCCTGCGCGCGGTGGCCGGCGATCCGGCGCCCGGCCATGTGCGAGCTAAAGATCGCCAGCATGAAGACGCCCACGCTCAGCAGGCTCAGGCAGTGGGCGCCGAGCAGATGGATGCCCACGGCGCCGAGGATGCCGGCCGTCGTGACGCCGAGGTAGGTCGCCGCGGTGTTCAGGCCCAGCAGCACCGGCGCGATGGCCGGCGCGACGTTGACGAGCCGGTACTGTTGCGGCCCCTGGATGCCCCAGCCCGTCGCACCCCAGATGGCGACCGCCACCACGGCGGGCCATAGCGAAGCGCTGGTCCAGGGCAGGAAGGCCATGTCCACCGCCTGCGCCACGAGCACCGCGAACATGACCGTCGTCGGAGAAGTCCGGTCCAGCACGCGCGCCAGCGCGATGTTGGTGAGCGTTCCGCTCGCACCCCAGACCACCAGCAGCGCGCCGAACACGAGGGAGTTGACCAGCACGCGATCGAACACCACCGAGAAGTAGACGTAGACCAGGAAATTGCCCGCCATGCCCAGGTAGGTGGTCAGCAGGGTCCAGCCGATGCGCGAATCCTTCAGCGGCGCCAGGCGTGCCATGAGGCCGATCCTAGGCGCCAGCGGCACCCGCTCGAGCAGCACCAGGATGCCCAGGCCCGCCGCCAGCCCCACGGCCGCGACGAAGTACATCGTCCAGCGCCAGTCGCCGAGCCCGCCGAGCACCGTGCCGATCGGCGAGCCCAGCGCCGTGGCCGCCGTCAGGCCCGCCACGATCACGGCGATCGCCTGGCCGCGGCGGTTCGGCTCCACGATGCTCGCGCCCGTCCCGGTCGCGGTCGGCGAGTACATGGCCGCGCCCAGCCCGGCGAACACGCGCGAGGCCAGCGCGAGCGCGAAGGTGGGCGCGAGCGCGGTGGCGAGGTTCGCGAGCACGAAGATGCCCAGGCCCGCCAGCATCAGCCGTTTGCGCGGCACGTTGCCCGCGATGGCGGCAATGGTCGGCGCCAGCAGCGCGTAGGAGATCGCATAGAGCGTCGTCAACTGGCCGGCCACGGCGATGTCGACGTCGAAGGCATGCGCCAGTTGCGGCAGGATGCCGGCCACCACGAAGGTGTCGGTGCCGAGCGCGAACATGCCGAGCGCCAGCACGAGCAATCGCTTGTCCATGGCTTTTCCTTCAGCGCGCCGCGGCGAAGAGTTGCTGCATCTCCGCGAACGGCTTCGCGCCGGCCGAGAGCGGATCCGAATGGCCGGTCTCGAGGAAGCTCCTGGCGGCGCGCTCGGCCTGTCCCCAGATCCACTGCGGTATGGCCGAGCCCGCGCTGAGGCGCCGTACGCCGAACCTGGACAGCTCGGCCGCCGCGGGCAGGCCGCCCCAGGCCATCACGTTCAGCGGCAGCCGCGTGGCGAGGGCGACGTCCTCGATCTCGGTCGGCTCGCGCAGGCCCGGCACGAACAGGCCGTCGGCGCCGGCTTGCGCATACAGCCCCGCGCGCCGGATCGTTTCCTCCACCCGCTGCGAGGGCTCCGCGAGCCCGGCAAGGATCACGTCGGTGCGCGCGTTCACGAACAGGTCGGTGTTCGTGCGGTGCAGGAATGCCTTGATCGCCTCGATCTTGGCCGCCAGGGTCTCCGGCGCGTCGCGCCCGTCCTCGATGTTGATGCCGGTCACCCCGAGGTCGAGCAGCCGCCGCACGAACTCGACGACGGCCTTCGGGTCGTCCGAATAGCCGTTCTCGATGTCGACCGACAGCGGCACCGTGAGCACCCGCGCGATGCGGGCGACCGCGCCCACGGCTTCGTCGACCGGCAGTTCCCGGCCATCCGCGCAGCCCAGCGACCAGGCGAGGCCCGCGCTGGTGGTGGCGATGGCCGCGGCGCCGGCGCTCTCGAAGAGCCGTGCCGAGACCGCGTCCCAGGCGTTGGGCAGCACCAGCGGCGTGGCGGCGTGGTGAAGCTGGCGGAAATGCGCGGCCGTGTTCTTCGGCTTGTCGCGGTTCGGATGGGTCATTGCGTGCTCCTGGAGTGGGCCCCTCGCGGGGTGACAGGGGCTCATCTTCGCGATAAACTGCGATGACGTTAAGGTCGGGTTTCCGTCTTTTTGCGCCATCAAAGGAGCTCTCGAATGATTCGTGTCGGCGTGGCGATCTATCCCGGTTTCCAGCTGCTCACTTTGGCGGTCGTCTCGGTGTTCGAGTACGCCAACATGTCGCTTGATGAGCCGCTGTATGCCCACACCCTGCTCTCCGAGCACGGCGGGCCCGTCAGGTCCTCGTGCGGCGTGGAAGTCGGCACGGTGCCGTTCGGCAACGCGCGCTACGACACCGTGCTGGTGGTCGGCGATACGGTCGTGACCGAGGGCTCCCCTGCCCTGCTGGGCTTCCTGCGCAAGTCGGCCCGCCGCGCGCGGCGCCTGGGCGCGGCCTGCACCGGCGCCTTCAATCTCGCGCAGGCCGGGCTGCTCGACGGCAAGCGCGCGACCACCCACTGGGCGCACGTCGTCAAGATGCGGCGCGACCATCCCGAGGTGCTGCTCGAGGAGGACAGCATCTTCGTGCACGACGATGGCGTCTGGACCTCGGCCGGCGCGACCGCCTGCATCGACCTCGGGCTGGCGCTCGTCGAGCAGGACTGCGGCGCCGATGTCGCCAAGCTCGTGGCGAAGCGCATGGTGGTGTATCACCGCCGCACCGGCGGCCAGTCGCAGCATTCCGCGCTGCTCGAGCTGCGCCCGCGCACCGACCGCATCCAGAAGGCGCTCACCTATGCGAAGAGCCATCTGACGAACGAGCTCTCGCTCGAGGAGCTCGCCGAGGCCGCAAACCTCAGCCCGCGCCAGTTCGGCCGCGTGTTCAGGGAGGAGACCGGACAGACGCCGGCCAAGGCCATCGAGCGGCTGCGGACCGAGACGGCGCGGCTGATGATCGAGTCGCAGCTGCTGCCGATCGAGACCGTGGCGCGCGACACCGGCTTCGGCGATCCCGACCGGATGCGCCGGGCCTTCCTGCGGGCCTATGGGCAGCCGCCGCAGGTCATCCGCCGGGCCAATCGGTCGGAGGCGCGGCGTGCTTGAGGCCGGCGGCCGGCATGCGCTTCAGTCGAAGGTCCGCGCCACGAAGGACGACTTGTTCGTGATCGACCAACGCCCCTCCACCTCGTGCATCACGAAGTGATCGTTGAACAGCTTCTGGCCGATCCGCACCTTCACGGTGGCCGTCGAAAGGCTGTCCGAGATGTGCGTCATCGACAGGATCGCCTCCTCGCGAGGTGCGTCCATCGAGCGGGGGCTCGGCCTGCCATGGATGAGCGCCGCATACTCCGGCGCCGACAGGGTCTGCAACTGGCCGTCCTGGAGCCACTGGACGAGGCAGGACGGATGAAAGACCTGGTGGAAGTCGCGGCTCTTCGGCTCGTGGGCGAGGTTGAAATAGTCGTCGATCAGGGCGGCGACGGCGTGGGTCTGGGTCATTGCTAACTCTCTGCGAGGGATGGAAGCTTCGTATGGTGAAAGCTCCTCCCTCGCCCGGCTACGGCGAATCGGGCATCGCAGCCATTACAGGAAGACATGGATCATGGAAGACCTCGATGGAGGACTCGTCGGCGGCTTGCTGGTGCTGGCCGCGGTCGCCGAATGCAGGAGCTTCAGCGGCGCCGCATCGCGCCTGGGCCGGACGCAGCCCGCGGTGAGCCGCGCCATCCAGCGGCTGGAAGACCGGCTGCGCGCGAAGCTCGTGCATCGCACCAGCCGGCAGGTCGAGGTGACGGATGCGGGGCATGCGCTGCTGGCGAAGGTGCTGCCCCTGCTTCAAGGCATCGAAGAGGCGACGGTCGGCGCGTCGGACCAGACTTCGGTCGTCAACGGAACGCTGCGCGTGGCGTGCGATGCGGTGTTCGCCCGCCTCGTGCTGGCACCGGAACTGGCCGAATTCCTCAAGCGCCATCCCGCGCTCCAGTTGAAGCTGGAGACGCGCAACGATCTCCCGGACCTGGTCGGCGACGGATTCGACCTCGCCATCCGGTTCGGAGCGCCATCGGTGTCGACGCTGGTCTGCCGCAGGCTCTACAGCCCGCGGATCCTGACCGTGGCCGCGCCCGCCTACCTCGAGCAACGCGGCCGGCCGCGGTCGCCGCAGGACCTGGTCGACGGCGGCCACGAATGCATCCATGCCATCGACCCATCCACCGGCCGGCTCTTCGACTGGGAGTTCTGGCGCGGCGACGAGAAGCTGAAGGTGGCCGTGCGCGGCAGCCTGACGGTCACCGATGCGGGCACCAAGATCGGCGCCTGCCTCGCGGGCTACGGCATTGCGCAGGTGATCGACCTCGGCATCGAGACGCACCTGCGCGCGGGCACGCTGGTGCCGGTGCTGACGGACTGGCCCGACGAGACCTTTCCGCTCTACGTCTACTACCCGGGCCGGGAACACGTGCCGGCCAAGGTCAGGGCGTTCATCGACTTCGTCGTGCGCATGATGCCGGGGGCGCAATCCGGAGAGCACGCGCGCTCGGCCTGATTTGAACGCATGTCCGCCATCTCCTGGTCGAAGCCGAATCCTTGCCCCCTGCTTCGGGTTCTCGGCCTCGCACCGTGCGGCAGGCGTAGGCGCGTTTCCGTTTCCCGCGACGTCCATGCGCCCTGCGCCGTTCCTGGCGCCGTCGGCGCGCCACGACGAGTTGGCGCGGCGGGCACCTACAAGCCGGTCCGGCTCGGCGCGTCACCGTGAGCCCTCGATCAGCCGACCAACCCAACCAGGAGCCACACCATGTCCACCGCATCCATCACCAGCGACGAAGTCCTGTCGATCCTCAACGACCTGCTCGAGAACTCCCGCGATGGCGAGTACGGCTTTCGCGCTTGCGCCGACGAGGTGGAGGACGCCCGGATCAAGCAGGTCTTCGCGAACCGCTCGGCCCAGTGCGCCGCGGCCGCCGCCGAACTGGCGACGCTGATCCGCTCGCTCGGCGGCGAAGCCGACAAGGGCGGCAGCGTCAGCGGCGCGCTGCATCGCGGCTGGGTCCATGTGAAGGGCACGCTGGGTGCGGACAGCGCCCTGTCGATGCTCGAGGAGTGCGAACGCGGCGAGGACTCGGCCGTTGCGCGCTACCGCAAGGCGCTGAAGAACGACCTGCCCGCCGAAGTGCTCGCCGTCGTGCAGCGGCAGGCCGATGGCGCCCAGCGCAACCACGACCAGATCCGCGACCTGCGCGACCAGTACAAGACCAGGAAGGGCTGAGCATGACCACGCGCAAACCCATGTCGCCCGTGAACATCGAGCAGAACCGCGAGGTCGGCATCGACACGCCGCTGGACGGCAGCCGCATGGGCCGCGAGGCCGACAAGCCCTCGGGCGACCCGGGCGAGCGCGGGCACGATGCGCCGGCGCCCGATGCCGAGCGCGCGAGGCGGCCCGCGGACGCCGGGCGCAACGGCGAGAAGGCCTAGACATTCCACAGGAGGTCCCATGGCAGACGATCCCAAGAAGACCGCGCTCGATCGCAAGCTCATCGCGCTGCACGAACCCCACGAAGTCCGGTCATGGACCGAGAGCCTGGGCTGCACCGAGACGCAACTGCGCGACGCGGTGAAAGCCGTCGGCAATTCGGCCGACGAGGTGCGCCAGTACCTGGCCGAGAAACTGAAATGAGCCGCCTTCGGCGAATCGCCGTATTCGTCGAGGAAGTCGGGGCGGGGAACTACCACTGGGTGCTGCACGAGCAAGGCGGCGACGCCAGCGAATGGATCGAGTTGTCCGCCAGTCCGATGGCCTACGACCTGTGGCTCGACGCCTTCGAGGACGGATGCGCCGAACTCGTGCGGATGGTGCCCGACGAGCGCAACGGTCCTCGCGATGCCGGCGAGGACGAGGACGCGCCGCCGGTCGGCCCCATCGGTGGCACCTCCCGCGACGGCGCAGCGGCGAACGCGCCACCGAATCCCCGAACCGAGGACCCGTCATGACCGATCCACGCGAAGCGGCTCCCCAGCCGCCGTTCTCCACCTCTCTGCAGCAACCACCGGGCCTCGAATCCGAGATGTCGCCCCGTCCCGATTTCGGCGAGCACTCCTACGTTGGCGCCGGCAAGCTCCTCGGCAAGGCGGCCCTTATCACGGGCGGCGACAGCGGCATCGGCCGCGCAGTCGCGCTGGCCTTCGCCCGCGAAGGCGCGGACGTGGTGATCTCCTACCTGGCCCAGGAAGAATCCGATGCCCAGGTCACCCGCGGCCTGGTCGAGGGCGCCGGTCGCCGCTGCGTGCTCGCACCCGGCGACATCCGCGAGGAGGCGCAGTGCCAGGCTCTTGTGGCCAGCACGCTCGAACACTTCGGGCGCATCGACGTGCTGGTGAACAACGCCGCCTTCCAGATGTCGCACAAGTCGCTCGAGGAGATCAGCGCCGGAGAGTTCGACCGCACCTTCCGCACCAACGTCTACGCGAATTTCTATCTCTGCAAGGCTGCGGTGCCCCATATGAAGCCCGGCAGCTCGATCATCAGCACCGCCTCGGTCAACGCCGACAAGCCCAACGCCACGCTCGTGGCCTATGCCGCGACCAAGGGCGCGATCCAGAACCTGTCGGGCGGCATGGCGCAACTGCTCGCCGACAAGGGCATTCGCGTGAACTGCGTGGCGCCCGGCCCCTTCTGGACGCCCCTGATTCCCTCGACCCTGCCGGCCGGCAACGTCAGGGAGTTCGGCACGCAGACGCCCATGAAGCGCCCGGGCCAGCCGCGCGAGTTGCAGGCCGTCTACGTGCTGCTGGCCTCCGACGAAGGCAGCTACATCTCGGGGGCGACGATTCCGGTGACGGGCGGCGTGCCGTTCATCTGAGCGGCGGCCCGAACCCATCGGGTAAAATTCCTCCCGGGTGGGCTGCCGTTTCAGGCATTCCAGGATTTGCGCAGGTCGGGCCGCCTCGCGGTTTCGCCTCGTCGAGGAATCCCATGTCCCACACCCCGATCCAGTGGATCGCCGCGGCCATCTTTGCCGTCGCCCTGCTCCACACCTTCAGCGCCAGGCAGTTCGAGCGCCTCTCCCACCGTTATCCACGCCACGCCGGCCTGTTCCACCTGCTCGGCGAGGTCGAGGTCGTGTTCGGCTTCTGGGCCATCGTGCTGGTGGTCTCGATGGCGCTGCTCGCCGGCGGCGGCAGCGCACTCGACTATGCCGAGTCGCGCAACTACACCGAGCCGCTGTTCGTCTTCGTGGTGATGGTGATCGCGGCCTCGCGCCCGGTGCTGCGCACGGCGATGTCGCTGGTCGATGCCCTCGCGCGCCTCGCGCCCGTGCCCACGCCGGGCGCGCGTGCATGGCTCGGTCTCGCGGCGGTGCCGCTGCTCGGCTCGCTGATCACCGAGCCGGCCGCCATGACCATCGCCGCGCTGATGCTCGCGCCGCAGGTCTTCCGGCCGCGCGTGGCGGAGGCCGTGAAGTACCTGGCGCTGGGCGTGCTGTTCGTCAACGTCTCGATCGGCGGCACGCTGACCTCCTATGCCGCGCCGCCGGTGCTGATGGTGGCGACCACCTGGCAATGGGACAGCGCCTTCATGCTCGCCACCTTCGGCTGGAAGGCCGCGCTCGCGGTGCTGCTGAACGCCAGCGTCGCCACCTGGGTGTTGCGCAAGCACCTGCAGCCCGCCGCGGCGGGCGACGCGGGCGCGGCGGCGCGGGAGCGCGTCCCGCTGCCGGTGGTCGCGGTGCACCTGGGCCTGCTCGCGGGCGTGGTACTGTCCGCCCACCATCCCGTGGTGTTCCTCGGCCTGTTCCTGATGTTCCTCGGCTTCACCCAGGCCTACGAGCGCCACCAGAGCCCGCTGATCATCAAGGAGGCGCTGCTCGTGGGCTTCTTCCTCGCGGGCCTGGTCGTGCTGGGCGGCATGCAGCAGTGGTGGCTGCAGCCCATCGTCTCGGCGCTCGCGCCCGTCGCGCTGTTCCTCGGCGCGCTGGGCCTCACCGCGATCACCGACAACGCCGCCCTCACCTACCTGGGCTCGCTGATCGTCGGCATTTCGGACGAATCGAAGTACATGCTGGTCGCGGGCGCCGTGGCCGGCGGCGGTCTGTCGGTGATCGCCAACGCGCCCAATCCCGCGGGCGTGGCGCTGCTCAGGCGCGGCTTCGCCGACGAGACCATCGGCGCGGGCGGCCTGCTGCTCGGGGCGCTCGGGCCTACCGCCGTCGCGGCGGCGGCGTTCCTGTTCCTTTGAGGCCTCAGCGCATCACGAAGGGATTGCCCGTCGCCGCGCCGGCGTTGATCCACACCGACTTGGTCTGCAGGTACTCGCGGACCGCGTCAATGCCGTTCTCGCGGCCCAGGCCCGAGTCCTTGTAGCCGCCGAACGGGGCCATGAAGCTCACGGCGCGGTAGGTGTTGATCCACACCGTGCCGGCCTGCAGCTTCTCGGACATGCGCATCGCGCGGCCGATGTCCTGCGTCCACACCGCCGCCGCGAGGCCGAAGCGCACGTCGTTGGCGATGCGCAGCGCGTCGGCCTCGTCCTCGAAGCGGATCACCGACAGCACGGGACCGAACACCTCCTCCTGGGCGATGCGCATGTCGTTGCGCACGCCCGTGAAGATGGTGGGCTGCACGAACCAGCCCGTGCCGCACTCCGGGCCCGTGCCCTTGGCGCCGCCCAGCACGGCGGTCGCGCCCTCGGCGCGCGCGATGTCGATGTACTCGAGCACCTTGCGGTACTGCGGCGGCGTGGTGATCGGGCCGACCTGGGTGTCGGCGCTCATCGGGTCGCCCATGCGCGCGGTGCGCGCCACCGCCAGCAGGCGCTCGACGAAGGCGTCGTGGACGCTGTCCTGCACCAGCAGGCGCGAGCCGGCGATGCAGGTCTGGCCGGTGGCGGCGAAGATGCCCGAGATCGCGCCGAACGCGGCCTGCTCGAGGTCGGCGTCCTCGAACACCACGTTGGGCGACTTGCCGCCCAGCTCCATGGCCGTGTGCTTCAGGAGGCGCCCGGCCCGCTCGTTGATCAGGCGGCCGGTCGAATCCGAGCCCGTGAAGCTGATCTTGGCCACCAGCGGATGCTCGACCAGCGGCGTGCCCACCTCGGCACCGAAGCCCGTCACCACGTTGAACACGCCCGGAGGAAAGCCGGCCTCCTCGAACAGCTGCGCGAACTCGAGCGTCGAGGCCGAGGTGAACTCGGAGGGCTTGGCCACCACGGTGCAACCCGCCGCCAGCGCCGGCGCCAGCTTCCAGGCCAGCAGCAGCAACGGCGAGTTCCACGGCGTGATGGCCGCCACCACGCCCACGGGCTCGTGGCGCGTGAAGGCGAAGTAGCCCTTCTTGTCGAGCGGCAGCGTGCTGCCCTGCACCTTGTCGGCCAGCCCGCCGTAGTAATAGAACCACTGCGGGATGTAGTCGAGCTGGCCGCGCATCTCCGCGAGCAGCTTGCCGTTGTCGCGGACCTCGGTGGCGGCCAGCCGGGCCGCGTCGCGCGCGATCAGGTCGCCGAGCCTGCGCATCAGCGCGCCGCGCTGCGTCGCGGTCAGTTCCGACCAGGGCCCGCTGGTCAGCGCCTGGTGCGCGGCGCGCACGGCCCGGTCGACGTCCTGCGCGTCGCCGCGCGGGATCTGCGCCCAGCTCTCGCCGGTGAAGGGGTTCTGGGTCTCGAACCAGGTGCCGCCATGCGGCTCGCAGGCGTCGCCGCCGATGTGCAATGAATAGCGTTGCATGGGCTTGCCCGTCAGAAAGGGGTGAAGCCCAGCGCGGCGCGGAAGCGGTTCTTGATGTACGAGCCGTCGCGCGGCGGCAGCGCGCGCGGTGGCTCGTTGGCATCGATGAACACCTGCGCGAAGGTGGTTTTCCGCCGGGCGTTGATGCGCTCGGCCAGGTCCTCGCACGCATCGATGCTGCTCACGGAGAACGCATCGGCGATGCCGAAGCCCCTGGCCACCGCCACCAGATCGGCGCCCAGGCTCGAGTGGCTGCGCTGCATGCCGGTCTCGCCGAAATGGCCGTTGTCCAGCATCACGATGCTGAGGTTCTTCGGCTGCTTGACGCCGATGGTGCCGAGGCTGCCGATGCCCATCAGCTGCTCGCCGTCGCCGGTGATGACGACCACCGACTTGTCGCGCTGCGCGAGCGCCAGGCCCAGCCCCAGCGAGGCGGCGCCGCCCATGGCGCCCCACAGGTAGTAGTTGCGCTCGCGGTCGCCGCTGGCGAACACGTCGTAGGAGGCCGAGCCCAGGCCCGTGACGATCAGGGCATCGGGAATGGCGGCGATCACCTTGGCCACGAATTCGCGGCGGTCGGCGCGCTGCGCCGGGGTCTTCGTGTTCATCACTTGCGCTCCCACTTCTTGCGGCCGATCAGTTCCTGTCCCAGCAGCACGGCGACCTTCTCGCCGGCCTCGAAGGCGGCATCGAAGCCCGCGCTGACGATCTCCTCGACCTCCTCGGGCTTCGAGGCGCGCAGCACATGGATGCCCATGAGCTCGAGCGCGGCCTGCGTGGCCTTGCCCATCGGACCCTGCCAGGGATTGAACTCGGCGTATTCGCCGCGCATGGTCACGAGCGTGAAGAACGGGAAGTCCGCGGCCCGCAGCAGCGAGAACATGTTCACGCAGTTGCCCACGCCGCTGCTCTGCATCAGCAGCACGGCGCGCTGGCCGCCGAGCCAGGCGCCGCTCACCAGCGCCACGCCCTCCTCCTCGGTGGTCAGCACGACGTCCTCAATGTCGGGGTCGGCGATGGCGCTGCGGATCACGTGCGAATGGCCGGCGTCGGGCACGTAGGCGATCTGCCTCACGCCGCCCGCCTTGAGCACGCGGAAGGCGGCCTGCTGCCAGTCGGGGGCGGCCTGGGTGGTCTGGTTCATGAATCGGGGTTGGTTGGTGAAAGTGCCAGAAATCATAGAATTTGATGCCTGGGAATGTGAAATAGAAATTCGAGATTCCACGATCACGTTTGCGCATGGAGGCGACCACATGGACCTGAAGCAACTGCGCGCCTTTCTCACGGTGGCCGAGACCGGCAACGTCACGCGCGCGGCCGAGGTGCTGCACCTCGTGCAGCCCGCGGTGTCGCGGCAGATCCGTCTGCTCGAGGAGGACATCGGCGCGCCCCTGTTCGAACGCGAGCGCCACGGCATGGTGCTGACCGATGCGGGGCTGGCGCTCGTCGGCTATGCGCGCCGCGCGCTGCTCGAGCTGGACCGGGCCCGGGCCGAGATCGGCACCGTCGACAACAGCATCGGCGGGCTGGTCACCTTGGGGCTGCTTCCGAGCACCATCGACATCCTCTCGAGCCCGCTGGTGGCGACGCTGGCGGCCGACTACCCGGGCATCCGCGTGCGCATCGCGATGGGCTACGCGGGCACGCTGCTGCGCTGGCTCGAATCGGGCGAGGTCGATGCCGCGCTGCTCTATGGCGCGGAGCGCTCGCCCAACATCCAGACCACGCCGCTGATCGAGGAGGCGCTGTGGGTCATCGGCCCGAAGAGCAGCAAGCTGCGGCCCGACCGGCCGGTGGCGCTGGCCGAACTCGCGGGCCGCAAGCTGGTGCTGCCGAGCGCGCCGCATGGCATCCGCACGCTGGTCGAGCATGCCTGCGCCGTGGCCCAGGTGACGCTCGACCTGTCGGCCGAGACCAATGCGCTGAGCGTGCAGAGAAGCCTGGTGCTCGGCGGCCATGGCCTGACCATCCTGCCGCCGATCGCGGTCGCGGAGGACCTGCGCGCGCAGAAGCTCAGGGGCGCGCCGCTGGCCGATCCGGGCATCCGCCGGACCATCGTGCTGGCCCTGCCCGTCAACCGGCCGATCGCGCGCCATGTGCGCTGCGCGGTCGACGTGCTCACGCAGGAAGCGCGGCGCGCGATCGATGCCGGTGCCTGGCCCGAGGGGCGATGGCTCGGCGCCTGAGGCGCGCTATGCCAGCACGACGCCGCTGATCAGGTTCTCGGCCATCAGGCGGTCCGGCAGGCTGCCCGGCGGTTGGGCCATCGCCTGCAGGAACCGGCTTCTCGGCGGCGCTTCCAGGCGCACGAGCCGGATCGCCTCCGCCGGGTCCACGGCCTGGAAGCGCAGCCCGTCGCCCGGTCGGAGTTGCGACAGGCCATCGAGGTCGCAGGACAGGACGGTGGCGATCTTCGGATAGCCGCCGGTGGTCTGGTGGTCGGCCAGCAGCACCGAGGCCACGCCATCGCCACCGACCTGGATCGAGCCGCGCACGATCGGTTCGGAAGGAATGGACAAGGCATTGTTCAAGGCCAGTGCCGGTCCCGCGAGGCGCATGCCCATGCGGTCGCGGGCGGGCGTGACCGAGAAGCCCGCGTCGAGGAAAGCGGCGACGGAGGCGGTCTCGAAGCTGTCGGTCTGCGGCCCGAGCACGACGCGCACGAGCGGGCGCGGACTGGCCAGCGCGGGCGCGGTGCGGTCTCCCTCGCGTTCCTGCACGACCTGCGTATTGCGCAACACGATCTCGGCGCCCGGCACCAGGCTGCCGCCGCCGAGACCCGATGCCGAATGCGTGGCGCTGTGCCCGGCCCAGCGCTCGCACACCGGCTCGCCGCTGAAAGCCAGGTAGGCCCAGCTGCCCCAGCGGCCCGGACGAATCGACAGCGTGTCGCCCGCGCGCAGCGTTCGCACGCACCACGAACCCGTCGCCGCGCCCGAATGGCGGACCTGGAACTCGCCGCCGGCGATGCCGCAGCTCACCTCGCCCGCTTCGCACAGCAGCTCCAGCCCACCCAGCGAAATCTCGATCGCGGTGGCATCCGGCGGGTTGCCGAGCGCAACATGGGCCGCGGCATGCGCGAGCCGGTCCATCGGGCCCGAGGCGGGCACGCCGAAGCGCAGCATGCCCGGTCGGCCGCCGTCCTGGTACGTGACCAGCGGGCCGCAGGCGCGCACGCGCAGCCTGGCTTCAGCCATGGCTTTCGTTCTCCAGCCTGGCTTCGTATTGCGCGCGGCCGATGCGCTTGAAGCGCACGCGGTCGCCCACACCGAAGAGAAAGGGCGCGCCGTCGTCGCGCGTCAGGATGCGCGTGGGCGAGCGGCCGACGATCGACCAGCCCGTGGGCATCCGCAGCGTGGTGACGAGGCACTGCGGCCCCGCGATCAGCACGCTGCCCGCGGCGATGTCGCGCAGGGCCGAGGGCTTGCGCGGCACCTGGATCCGCGGCGGCACGCCCGACATGTAGGCATAGCCCGGCGCGAAGCCGTACATGCGCACCCGGTAGTCGCCCTGCAGGTGGAGGTCGATCACCGCGTCGATGCCCAGGCCACAAGCCCGTGCCACCGCTTCGAGGTCGGGCGCGAGGTCGTCGTCGTAGCAGACCTCGACCTCGCGCGCTTCTCCCGCCGGCGGGCCGGCCGGCGGATCGCGCTGCAGCGTCTCGGCCGCCTCCCGGATCCGCGCGTGATCGGTGACCAGGGGATCGAAGACGATCAACAGGCTGACGAAGGCCGGGATGCATTCGAGCAGGCCCTCGGGCGGCGCATGGGCCAGGGCCCGGTCGAGCGCGAGCACCGCGGCGCTGGCCGGGTCGGCGATCGCATCGGCGAAGGACACCAGCAGCGAGTGGTCCGCGACCGGCACATAGCGCGGCCATTCCGGCGTCGACATACCCGCGGCTATCCGAGGAACGGGGCCAGCACGATCCCTTCGGCCGTCAGCCGCTGGCGGATGTGCCGTGCCATCTCGACCGATTCGGCGTTGTCGCCATGGACGCAGACCGAGTCGGCCTTCAAGGCGATGGGGTCGGCGCCCTGCACCGGCATCTTCCCGGTTCGCACGAAGCCGATCAGCCGGTCCGCGGCCGCCTCGGCATCGTGCAGGACCGCGCCCGGCTGGCCGCGCGGCACCAGCTGGCCATTGGGCTGGTAGGCACGGTCGGCGAAGATCTCCGAGAAGGCGCGCAGCCCCTGCGCGCGCGCGGCCCGCTCGAGGCAGGTGTCCGAGATGGCGAGGATCGCGAGCGCGGGGTCGATCTTCTCGAGCGCGGCGACGATGGCCTGGGCCACGCCCATGTCCGCGGCCGCGAGATTGCCGAGCGCGCCATGCGGCTTGACGTAGCGCACCTCGGTGCCCGCGAGCCGGGCCATCGCCACCAGAGCGCCGACCTGCGCCGCGACCATGCGGCCGATCTCGGCGGGCTGCATCGGTATCACGCGCCGTCCGAAGCCCTCGCGGTCGTTGTAGCCCGGATGGGCGCCGACATTCACGCCGCGCTCCGCCGCGAGCCGCAGGGTGCGGTACATGGTTTCCGCATCGCCCGCATGGCCGCCGCAGGCGATGTTGGCACTGGTCACGCAGTCGAGGATCCGCGCGTCGTCGCCCATCGTCCACGGGCCATAGCCCTCGCCCAGGTCGGAATTCAGATCGATCCGCATGGCCCGCTCCTCGCTGCTATTTGCCCGGATGGTGGGTCGCCCGCGTGAGCAGCGTGACGCCCGCGCCCTCGGCGATGTCGTAGTAGGTGAAGCCCGTGCGGTTCGCGCGGCGCCCGCGCATCAGCACTGGCAGGCCCAGCGCGGTGGCCTGCGCCTGCGCGGCATCGGCGTCCGGCACCTCGAAGCCGACGTGGAACACGCCCTCGCCCTTGCTGTCCAGGTGCAGCCGCTGCGGCGTCGGCTCGGCGCCGGGCTGGCACAGCTGGAGCTGCACGGTCGGCAGGTTGCACACGCGGTACTTGAGCGCGAGGAAGCCGGGCTTGCTGGGCGCCTCGAGCTCCTCGTATTCGGCCAGCGGCGGGTATTCGGTCCAGGGGCCGATGCCGATAGCCTCGTAATAGGCCTGCGTCCGGTCGATGTCGTGCACCACGATGCAGAGGTGGTGCAGCTTGGCGAAGGGATGCGTCATCGCTCAGCCCTTGACCGGGACCACGTAGTTCAGCACGCGCCGGCCACCGTCCACGTACATGGTCTCGCCGGTGATGTAGGAGGCATCGTCGCTGGCCAGGAAGGCGACCACCGAGGCGATCTCGGAGGGCTGGCCATAGCGGCCCAGCGGCGTGCGCGAGAGGATGGCATGGTTGCCCGCGCTCTGCACGAAGGCCCCGGCCACCATGTCGGTCATGATGGTCCCGGGCCCGACGCCGACCACGCGGATGCCGTGCGGCGCGAAGGCCACCGCCGCGGTCGAGGTCACCTGGTTCATGCCGCCCTTGGAGATCGCGTAGGGCGCGACGTTGGGATTGGCCAGTCCCGAGTTGATCGAGGACATGTTGATGATCACCCCGCCCTTGCCGCGCGCGACCATCTCGCGCCCCGCTGCCTGGGTGCCGTAGAAGGCGCCCTTGAGATTGACGTCGAGCACGCGGTCGAGCATCTCCTCGGTCACGTCGAGGAACTCCACCACCGGCGCGATGCCGGCGTTGTTCACCATGATGTCGAGGGTGCCGAAATGCCGGACCGCCGCCTCGACCAGGCCGACCACCTCGCTCTTCTTCGACACGTCGGCGCGCACCGCGAAGACGTTGGCGGCCGGGCCGATCTCGGCGGCCGTCTTCTCAAGGGTCTGGGCGTCGATGTCCGACACGACCACCTTCGCGCCCTCGGCCAGAAGCCGTTCCGCCGTCGCGCGCCCGATGCCGCGCGCGGCGCCCGTCACCACTGCCACCTTGCCTGCCAGTCTCATGGCGATCTCCTTTTCAGTAAACGATGGATTCGAACAAGGGCGTGGCGCTGCGGATGCGCGCCCAGCCCAGGGGACTCATGTCGATGCTGCGGAACGCGCCCGTCGTGATCAGCTCGGCCACGCCGCGGCCGACCGCCGGCGCGTGCATCACGCCATGGCCCGAGAAGCCGGTCGCGAAGATCAGGTTGCCGAGCTCGTCATGCGGACCGACCACGCCGTTGTGGTCGAGCGTGTTGACCTCGTAGTGGCCGGCCCAGGCGCGCTGCAGCCGCAGTTCTTCCATGGCCGGGATGCGCTTGGCGAGCAGGGGCCAGAACAGCGACTCCATCAGGTCGTGGTGCGGCTCGAAGTCGCCATCGGCGTCCCCGTCGATCTCGGCCGGGGGCTGGATGCCGCCGATGAAGCCCTCCCCTTCGGGCCGGACCCAGATGCCGCTCGAATCGAACAGCATCGGAAGCTCGCTCGCCTTGAACGGCGTCTTGAACGAGAACACGGTGCGCTTCTTCGGCACCACGGGCAGCGCGATGTCCAGCAAGGCGGCCAGGCGGCCCGACAGCGCGCCCGCGGCCAGCACGCAGAAGTCGCAGGCCAGCACTTCGCCGTTCGACAGCTCGACGCCGGTCACGCGCGCGCCGTGGGTGCGAAAGCCGCTGGCCGTCGCCTCCACGTAGTCCACGCCCAGCCGACGCGCCGCGCGGCGCACCTCCGACAGCAGGCTCCAGGCATCGAACCAGCCTTCGTGCTGCACGCCCAGCGTTCCGATGCCCACGTCGCCGAAGTCCACGCCCGGATAGCGCGCGGCCAGCTCGCCGGGATCGAGCACCCGGATGTCGGCGCCATGGCTGCGCTGCATCCGCACGGCTTCCAGCCGCTGCGTGACCTGGTCGTGGCCGCCGAGGATCAGGTAGCCGCGCTCGCGGTAGCCGATGTCTGCCTCGTCGCCGAACACGGCCTTGATGTCGCGGAACATCCGGGCGCCGTAGAGGCTCATCCGGATGTTCGCGGCCGTGCCGAACTGGGTGCGTATCGAGGCCGCGGACAGCGCCGTCGACGAGAACTGGTACGAGGCATCCTTCTCGACCACGGTGATCGGTCCCGCGAAGCCGGCCTGGCGCAGCGACCAGGCGCAGAAGCTGCCGATGATGGCGCCGCCGACGATGACGACGCGCGGTGATTGGGCGGAGGACATGCGGGTTTCCTGCACAGTACGCTCAGGCATTGGCCGACGCCGAGTCCTCGAAACTCTGGCCGGCGCGCGGATTCCACTGCACGCCCGAGCGCGCCACCACGCCCGGCTTGAGCCGCTGCGATTCGTCGTAGTCGCTCCAGGGATGGAAGAACAGCGGCTCGATGCGCTCGATGCCGCGCAGGCGCTCGGCATGGGCATCGAGGCAGGCCTGGCGCTCCTGCGGCGACAGCCGCGCGGGCATCCAGGCGGCGAAGGGCGGCAGCACCGTGAAGCCCGTATAGGCCAGGATGCCGTTGTGGATCGGCCAGAGCACGTGATGGAGATCGCCGTCGATGCCGTTCGGCTCGTAGAGCGTGGAGGCCGTGCCGGTCGTGATGCTGAGCATCGCGCGCTTGCCCCTGAAATGCCCGGTCTCGTACTTGCGCCCCGCCGAGTAGGCGAAGCCGCGGCTCAGCACGCGGTCGACCCAGCCCTTGAGGATGGCGGGCATCGAGAACCACCACAGCGGGAACTGCAGCAGCACGAAGTCGGCCGCCGCCAGCTTCGCCTGCTCGGCCGCCACCGCGGGGTGCTGCGTGCCGGCCGCGAAGGCATGTTCCTGCTCTCGCGAGAGATCGAGATAGTCGGCGTTCGCGCGCCCGCCCTCGAAATCGGCCGGGCCCAGCGCCGGGCTCCAGCCCATGCGGTAGAGATCGCTGACGACCACCGAATGGCCCATGCGCTCGAGCTCTCGGACAGCGACGTCCTTCAGTGCGCCGTTGAACGATGCGGGTTCGGGGTGGGCATAAACGATCAGGCAGTTCATGCCGCGAATTCTGAGCGCCGGGCTCAGGCGCAGCTAGAACGCACGGCGCACCGGGTTGCGGTTTTCTGCATAGTCGCGGCGCGAGGCGCGGTACTGCGCCGGCGTCATGTTCGTCGCCACCTTGAACTGGCGCGAGAAGGCGCTGTGGTCGGCATAGCCGCAGGCGGCCGACACCTCCGTGATCGAGGCCGGCGTCTCCTCGAGCAGCTGGCAGGCCTTGTCGATGCGCTTCTTCATCAGCAACTGCTTGGGCGTCACGTGGAAGACCTCGAGCACCAGGCGCGCCAGCGTGTCCATCGACACCGAGGCATGGGCGGCCGCCTCGGCGATCAGCACCGGTCCGTCGAGGCCCGCGTCGATGAAATCCAGGAAGCGCCGCAGCCGCCGGTAGCTGTGATGGCGCTCGTTGGGGCGCGGCAGGTCGCGCGACAGCCCGGCCAGGCCGACGATGCGGCCGTCGGCATCGAGCAGCGGGAACTTGGAGCTCAGGCACCAGTAGCGGTCGCCGCGCCAGGTCTGGTACATGCGCAGCAGCTCGCGCATCGGCCGGCCGCTGTCGATGACCTCGAGGTCCTGCGCCACCGTGCTGAGGCCGCTGGCCGGGAACAGCTGGTCCGCGGTCTTGCCCACCACGCTCTCGCCGTCCTGCAGGCCGGCGCGGTCGATCAGCGTCTGGTTGGCCCAGAGGTAGCGGCCCTGCTGGTCCTTGACGTAGAACAGCACGTCGGGCAGCCGGTCGAACAGGGTCTCGATCAGCCCGGGCGTGCGCGTGAGCCACGCCTGCACCTGTTCGTCGAGTCGCATCGTGTGTCCCGGCTCGGCGGGGTTCAGGGCGAGGGCCGGAACCGGCTGCCCAGGCTGTAGCGCGAGGCCGGGTTCAGGCAGCGCACCCAGGTCACGGGCACCTCGCGCAGCCAGGTGCGCCGCGTCAGTTGCAGGCAGGGCTCGGTGGGCTTCATTTCGAGGATGCGCGCCTGTTCCGCCGTCGGCATGACGGCATCGACCACGTGCTCCACCAGATCGGCCTGCACCAGCGAGAGCAGGTATTCGCCCGGCGTGATGTCCGAGAAATCCTGGTCGAGGAAGGCCGGCGCCATCTTCGGGTTGACGTAGCGGTCCTCGAGCTGCACGGGCACCCCGTTCTCGAGGTGCACGCTCTGCAGCCGGAAGATCGACTGCCCCGGCAGCATGTTGAGCCAGGCCGCGATGTCGGGCGCGGCCGCCACGCGCTCGCGCGACAGGCCGCGCCACCGGTGCTCGTGGCCGCGGGCCCGGATCTCGCTCGCAATGTTGGCGATCTGCAGCAGCGTGGACTGCGGCTTCTTCTCCGCCACGAAGGTGCCGACCCCCGCCACGCGCACGATCCGGCCCGCGTTCGCGAGCTCGCGCAGCGCCTTGTTGACGGTCATGCGCGAGACGCCGAACTGCGTGACCAGCTCCAACTCGGATGGCAGCCGCTGGCCCGGCTGCCAGGTGCCGTCGAGGATGCCCTGCGTCACATGGGCCTTGATTCGCTCGTGCAGGGTCGTCGTCATTCCCTCGAGCATGCCACGGCCGCCCTCCTCGTCCGGAGCGTCGCGGCGCGGCCGGCGGGCGCTTCGGTCGCTCATCTAGATGCGCTTCGCCTCTTTGATGCTGCGCAGGAACGAACGGGTCCGGTCCTGCCGCGGGTCGCCGAAGATCTGCTCGGGCGGCCCTTCCTCGCAGACGACGCCGTCGCACAGGAAGCAGACCTTGGACGAGACCTCGCGCGCGAAGCCCATCTCGTGCGTGGCCAGCAGCATGGTCATGCCTTCGTTGGCGAGGTCGCGCACGATGTTGAGCACCTCCGACACCAGCTCGGGATCGAGCGCCGAGGTGATCTCGTCGAGCAGCAGCACCATCGGGTCCATGGCCAGCGCACGCACGATCGCCACGCGCTGCTGCTGGCCGCCCGACATGCGGTCGGGATACTCCCTGGCCTTGTGCGCGAGGCTGAAGCGCTTGAGCAGCACCATCGCGCGGTCCTCGGCCTCCTCCCTCGACTGCTTGAGCACCTGGATCGGCGCCAGCGTCACGTTCTGCAGCACGGTCATGTGCGGGAACAGGTTGTAGCCCTGGAACACGATGCCGATGTCGCGCCGCAGCGAGTTGACGTCGACGCCCGGCCCGGTGATGCGGTCGCCGTGCACGCGGATCTCGCCGGCGTCGATGGGCTCCAGCCCGTTGATGCAGCGCAGCAGCGTCGACTTGCCGGAGCCCGAGGGACCGATCAGGCTCACCACCTGGTGCTCCTCGACCGCCATCGCGAGCCGGTTGAGCACCGGCAGCTCGCCGTAGGACTTCGAAATTTCCCTGATCTCGATGAAGGACATGTGTGGGGACTCGGTTATGCGTTGCCCGCCCGCATGCGGGCGCGATCGCGGCGGGCCATGCGCTCCACGAAGCGCGTCTGCGGGATGGAGATGACGATGAAGAGCAGCGCGACGGTGGTCGCGGCCGACAGGTTGTAGTAGTTGGAGGCCACGATCATCGATTGGTTGAAGGAGTCGACCACCCCGACCACGTTGACCAGCGCGGTGTCCTTCTGCAGCGCGATGAAGGCATTGAGCAGCGGCGGAATGATCTGGCGCACGCCCTGGGGCACGACCACGAAGCGCAGCGTCTGCATGTGCGACAGCCCGAGCGACCGGGAGGCGGCCGTCTGGCTCCAGTGCACGCTCTGGATGCCCGCGCGGTAGATCTCGGCCACGTAGGCACCGACCGTCAGGGTCAGCGCGATCACGACATAGGTCGTGAGCGACAGGTCCTTGAGGATGGGCACGCCCGTCAACGGCAGGCCGAAGCCGACCAGGTAGATCACCAGCACCGCGGGAATCGAGCGGAACACGTCGACATAGGCGGTGGCGATGAAGCGCAGTGGCTTGCCGGCGGCCCCGGGCGCGAACATGGCGAGCGCCACGATCAGGCCCCAGACCAGCACCAGCACCTCGGCGATCAGGAAGATCTTCACGTTGACCCAGAACGCATCGAGGACCAGCGGGAAGGTCTTCACGATCAGCGGCACCAGGAAGAAGGTCTTGGCGACCGCCTGGTTGTTGGCCAGCAGGAACTGGAAGCCCAGCACCACGATGAACTGCGCCAGCGTGTGGCCGAGCGCGACCCAGCTCTGCACGCAGGCGTCGGAGCGCTCGATGCGCGCCGCCACGATGTCCATGCGGCCCGCCGCCGCGCGCACGCCGCGGCAGCGCTGGAAGGCGCGCCACAGCGGCCGGACCACGGCCAGCGACGCGAGCGCCAGGACCCCGGCCCCGGCCGTGATCCACCAGCCGTCCCAGGCGCTGCCCCGCAGGGCCTCGCGCAGGGACTGCAGGGTGTACCAGCTGGCCGCGACGACCAGGATCACGCCCGCCAGCGCGAAGAGGAAGAGCATCAGCGGCACCTTCGGCATGCCTCCGATGTTCAGGCGGCGCTCCTGCCCCGCGACGGGCGAAGGCAGGCCGGCGGACTGCTGCGTTGCACTGTTCATGGTCGGATCTCGGTCTCAGGGATTGAAGACGGGCACTTTGGTGGGATCGGCGCCGAGGCTGGGCGTCAGGTACTGGTTCGCCAGGCGCGCGAAGGTGCCGTCGCGCTTCATCTCGTCGATCAGCTTGTTGAAGGTCGCCATGTTCTGCGAGTCCTTGTTGACGAGGCCGCCCCAGCGCTCGCCGGTGTCGTAGCGGCCGACCACCTCGAACAGGCCGTTCGACTGCTTGGCGCGCGCCAGCAGGTTGGGCGTGTCGTAGAGCACGGCATCGACCTGGCCGGCCGCCAGCGCCGCGTACATCGCGGCCGCCTCGGCGAAGACCTTGGGCTGTTCCACCGGCTTGACGTTGTCGGCGAGGTAGCCAAGGATGGTGGTGCCCTGCTTCACGCCGAGGCGCAGCTTCCTGATGCTCTCCTTGTCGACCTTGACGCCGGCCTTCACGAGGATGCCCTGGTCCGAGCTGAAGTAGGGTTCGGTGAAGTTCACCACCTTCTTGCGCTCGTCGGTGATGGTGATCTGGCTCAGCGCGATGTCGAAGCCCTGCGCCTGGCCCGTGAGGATCTGCGCGAACGAGCGGTTCACCACCATCACCTTGTCGAGGCCGGCGCGGTAGGCCATGTTGGCGGCCATGCAGTATTCGAAGCCGTCCTTGATGGTGTCGATCGAGTCGCCGTTCCACCAGCCGGGCGACGGCAGCACGGGCCGCACGGACAGCGCGCCCGGCACCACGGTCTCAAGCTTCACCGAGCCGCGCTGGCCCGTGACTTCGCACTTGCCGTAGTCCGGCGCCGCGGAAGCCGCGAACGAGGCGGCGCTCACGAGGAGGGCTGCGAGTACCGAGGCGATGGGCCTGGCGTGGGACGTGGTTCGCTGGCGCTTGGGGGATGTCATGTCGGGGCTCCGTTGGGTTGGTTGGAATCGAGGGAAAAAAGCGGTCCGGGTGGCGGTGTGCGTGGTGTTCAGGGCGTGACTTCGATGCGGTGGTCTTGGATGATCCGACCCCAGCGGGCGGTCTCCTTGTCGATGCCGGCCTGGAATTCGGCCGAGGACATCGGCAGGTAGATCAGGCCCTGCGCGGCCAGCAGCTTCTGGATCTCCGGGGTTTGCGCGGCATCGCCATAGGCCTTGTACAGCTTCGCGACGATCGCGGCCGGCGTGCGCGCCGGCGCGATCAGCGCATACCAGGACAGCACGGGGTCGTCGAGCAGGCCGAGCTCCTTGAGCGTCGGCACCTCGGGGAACTGCGCGACGCGCTCGGCCGTGGTGACGGCCAGCGGCCGCAGCTTGCCGGCCTTGATGAAGGGCTGCAGGCTCGACAGCGTGTCGAAGGTGGCGTGCACGTCGCCCGCGATGACCGCGGGCAGGGCTTCGTTGGTGCCCTTGTAGGGCACGTGGACGATCTGGATGCCGGCCTTGGCGTTCACCAGCTCGAAGGTCAGGTGCGCGGGGCTGCCGAGTCCCACCGAGGCGAAGTTGTAGGCACCGGGCTTCGCGCGCGCCGCCTCGACCAGGTCGCGCGCCGACTTGAACTGCGAAGTGACGGGCACCACCAGCACCAGCGGCGAGGCGGCGAACATCGCGATCGGCAGCAGGTCCTTCTTCACGTCGTAGGGCATCTGCTTGTAGAGCACCGGATGGATCGTCAGCGGCCCGAGGTTGCCCATGCCGACGGTGTAGCCGTCGGGCGCGGAGCGCGCCACGTCCGACACGCCGATGCGGCCCGCGGCACCGGGCTTGAAGTCCAGCACCACCGGCTGCCCCAGCGCCTGCCCGACGCGGTCGTTGAACGCGCGGGCGATGGTGTCGTTGAGTCCGCCGGGCGGCCAGGGCACGACGAAGCGGATCGGCCGGCTCGGCCAGTCCTGCGCCGACGCGGCACCGGCCGTGCAGATCATGAAAGCCACGGCCAGCCATCGCATCCATCCATTCATGGGAACCTCCAGCGAGAACGCACGCAAGTTGCAGAAGGCAGCACCCCCTTGCAAAGGAGGTCCTGCGGCGAAGACAGGGATCCAGGGCCTGGCCGGGCGCCGACCAGGGCGCGGGTTCAGGCGGGCAGCGCCGCCGCGGGCTGCGCGATGCCGCCGTGCGGCTTGCCCGAACCGACATCGCCCCACAGCACGGCATGGTCGGGCGGCAGCGCGCGCGAATTGGGCACCGAGAGCCACAGGCGCATGAGCATGCGGTCCTCGCCGGTCTGCACGTTGTCCTTGAAGGCGGTGCGGCCGTGGTAGATCACGTGGTTGTTGAGCAGCTGGATGTCGCCGGGCGCGAAGCGCATCTCGAAGCATTCCTCCTCGGCCACCTGCATCAGCAACTGGATGGCTTCGTGCTCGGCCTCGCCGAGCTTGCGCACGCCGGGCAGCATCTGCGCATTCTCGATGTAGGTCAGCGAGAAGTGGCTCGTGAGCTTGCCGTCGCGCACGCCGAAGATCGGCAGGTCGTAGGCCACGTGCTCGCCACCGGCTTCCTCGCCGAAGCGGCTGCGCGGAATCGGCTGGCACAGCAGCGCATGCAGGTCGGGCCGGCGCTCGAGGATGCGGTTGTAGACCGTCGCGCTGCTCGCGAGCTTGCTGACGCCGCCTTCGGAAGCCTGGCGCACGCACAGCAGCCCGACCACGTCGCAGCGGTCGGTGTGGAAGCGCAGCTGTCCCGGCGACAGCGTGCGCGCGCCCGACGAGAGGAACTGCTTGCCATGCTCGTCGACGGTCGCGCCGTAGAGCTTGGCGCCGACGCCCATCCCCTCGTCCTTGATCTCGCGCATCACCTCGCCGCGGTAGTTCTGGAACATCGGCGTGCCCAGGTGCGCGCCCAGCGCGTACCAGATGCGGCGCAGCTCTTCCTGCTGGTAGCGCCCCACCTCGAGGCCGCGGATCTTGACCATGCCCGAGCCGTTCTCGAGTTCTTCTCGCACCTCGTCGAAGAAGGCCTTGGCATCGGGCAGCGGGAAGTTCTGGCG
Source organism: Variovorax sp. Varisp41 (assembly GCF_047325085.1). NCBI lineage: Bacteria > Pseudomonadati > Pseudomonadota > Betaproteobacteria > Burkholderiales > Comamonadaceae > Variovorax > Variovorax sp. Varisp41. The sequence goes on along the minus strand of NZ_CP168541.1, from coordinate 492,523 downwards.
GTCGATCCGGCGCCAGTCGAGGCCCTCGGTCTTTTGCAACGCAGTATCGATTTGATCCAGAACGACGGCGGGAAACTGTTTGACCCACCGATGGTTTTGGCCCATCTCGGCACCCGACCAAACGCAGGCGCCGCTCAGATAACTCGACTCGGACATGAACTCTCCAGAAAGATGATTGGGCTTTGTCTACTGATGTATAGACAGGTACAGATGTTAGGCAGCCATTCGCTTCCACCGCAACGGGCAAGAGGGCAAATCAAGGGCAAATACCTAGGAATGGCTCCATGATTGAATTCAAGATTGGATCCAATGTGGGGCGCAACGCACACATTCGTCGCCTGGCAGGCCCCTTCCGAACTTCAGGAAAAACGGCGAGCAAGAAGCGTTCCAGATTGGATCCAATCCAGGATCTCGTTTTTAACCGTTGCCGCGGCTGCCGGCTATACAGGATGTCCCGGCCCCCTCGTCCAAGGGATCCGAAATGGGATCTTCCGTAGAATCCCCGCAGTTCATGGCGAAGACAACAAGGGAGTTCGAATGGTGGCCCAGGCACCGACCGGCGAGCAGATCCTCTCGGCCGATTCCGTCACGGAATCCTTGCGGCAACTGATCCTGAGCGGCGAACTGGGGATCGGCGTGCAGCTCAAGCAGCAGGCGCTGGCCGAGCGCTTCGGCGTCAGCCGCATCCCCGTGCGCGAGGCCTTGAAGCGGCTCGAGGCCGAGGGCTTGATCGAGCACCGCGCCCACGCGGGCTCGACCGTCGCGTCGCAGTCGATCAAGGACCTGGTCGAGGCGCTCGACATCCGCATCGCGCTCGAGACCCGCGCGCTCAAGCTCGCGATCCCGCACCTGCGCCCCGCCGACCACCGCGCCGCGCGCGAGATCATCGCGCGCTACGACGGCAGCGAATCGCCGCAGGAGTGGGCCGACCTCAACCTCGAGTTCCACCTGACGCTCTACCGCCCCTGCGGGCGCGACAAGCTGCTCAGGATGATCGAGGAAAGCGTGCGCGGCATCGCGCGCCACCTGCGCGCCCTGCAGTCGCATAAGGTGGGGCGCAAGTCCTCGCAGTCCGAGCATTCGCAAATCCTCAAGGCCTGCATCGCCAAGAACATCCCGCTGGCGGTGGAACTGCTCGAGAAGCACATCGAGCACACGCAGGCGGCGCTGCAGGAATAGGCGCCCGCGGCGCGGTTCCAGGGGCGGCGCGATGTAGCGCTAAAGTTCCGCGCCATGAATCTGCGCCAAATCGAAGTGTTCCGGGCCATCATGGCCACCGGCTCCGTGAGCGATGCCGCCCGCCTGCTGCATGTGTCCGTTCCCGCCGTGAGCCGGGTGCTCTCGCACACCGAGACCCAGCTCAACTTTCCGCTCTTCATGCGCATCAAGGGCCGGCTGTCGCCCACGGCCGAGGCGCGGCGCCTGTACCACGAGGTCGAGGACGTCTACCAGGGCGTGCAGCGCATCAGCGACCTCACGCACGAGCTCTCGGCGCGCCGCTCGGGCCTGATCAGCGTGGTGTCGAGCCCGGGCATCGGCCACATGCTGGTGCCGATGGCGATCGCGCACTACCACCAGGCCAACCCCGAGACGCGCGTGCATTTCAAGTGCCTCAACCAGGACCTGCTGCGCGAGCGCCTGCTGAGCCGGCATTTCGACCTCGGCATCTCGCTGGAGGCGGTGGACCATCCGAACCTCATCACGATGCCGGTCGCGCGCTGCCGCATCGTGTGCATCTGTCCGCGCACGCATCCGCTGGCCGCGCGTAACGCGGTCGGCGCGCAGGACCTGCTGCCTTACGACCTGATGTCGTACCCGCGCGGCACGCCCTTCGGCGAACTGGTGCGCCACTTCTTCGCCTCGCAGGAGAACGTGCCGCGCACCATGCTCGAGGTGGGTTCGCCGCAGAACGCCTGCGCGCTCACGCACCTGGGCGCGGGCATCGCGCTGGTCGACGAGTTCTCGCTGCAGGCCTGGCCCGACGCGCGCTTTCGCATCCTGCCGGTGGAAGGCATCGAGCCGCTGGTCGCGCACCTCGTGCACCTGCGCACCGACCCGCTCTCGCCGGCCGCCGAAGCCTTCGCGCGCACCCTGCGCAGCGTGCTGATGCAGCGCGGGCTCGCCGCGCCGCAAGTGCAGGAGGACTGACCGGCGGGCCCGCCGCCGCGGGCCAGGGAATGCCCCAATAGCATGCGATTCGCACCGCATATAGGCGTGCGCCAGCATGGTGCACCAGCCCGAGGCCAGGTGTTAACCCACGCGCAAGGACGCCGCACAAAGCATCAATCGACGCCGCTTTTCCCGCTCGAAATAATTCGTCGCATGGCCGCCGCACACCACGGCGATGCAGTTCGCACCCCGCGAACCCTGCCGTTCCGACCGCGACTATTTCTGGAGAAAAGCCCATGTTCCGTCACCTCAAGTCCCTGCTGGCGCCGCTGGCCTTCGCCCTCATCGCGGGTGGCGCCGCCGCCCAGCCCGCGCCGCTGCGCACCGGCGTCGATCCCAACTTCCCGCCGCATGCCTTCCCCAAGCTCAGCGGCGGCTATCAGGGCTTCAACGTCGAGCTCGGCGAGGAGATCGCCAAGCGTCTCGGCCGCCGCATCGAGATCGAGGGCGCGCAGTACTCGGCGCTGATCCCCGCGCTCAACGCGGGCAAGTTCGACTTCCTGATGGCGCCGACCACGGTGTCGCCCGAGCGCGCGAAGTCCGTGCTCTTCACCGAGGGCTACCTCGAGAACAACTTCACGCTGGTCGTGAAGAAGGATCGCAACGACATCCAGCGCCTGGAAGACCTCAAGGGCAAGACCATCGCCGTGAACAAGGGCTCGGGCCCCGAGGAATGGGCGCGCAACAACCAGGCGCAGTACGGCTACGAGATCGCCGTCTACGGCACCAACGCCGACGCGGTGCAGGCCGTGATCTCGGGCCGCGGCGACGCCAACCTGGCGGGCGTCACGCCCTCGGCCTGGGCCGTGAAGAGCACGCCGGCGATCAAGACCACCTTCGTCATCAAGACCGGCTCGGTCTGGGCCATTCCGTTCCGCATCGAGGACAAGGCCGGGCGCGACCAGGTGAGCAACGTGCTCAAGTGCATGAAGCTCGACGGCTCGCTGCAGAAGCTGCACACGAAGTGGTTCGGCGCCGAGCCCGCGGCCGACTCGGCCACGGTGGTCTCGCCCGCCGGCCACGGCATCCCGGGCCTGTTCGGCTACGAGGCCACGAGCGCCAAGCCGGTCTGCAAGTAAGCGCGTCCCTGCCCTTCCCGTCCACCCAGTCCCCCACAAGCCGAGCATCGCCGTGACGTCTTCCCCGCTCCTGCAAGTCCGCAACCTGCACAAATCCTTTGGCAGCGTTCCCGTGCTCAACGGCATCGACCTCGACGTGCAGGCGGGCGAGCTGGTCTCGGTGATCGGGCCCTCGGGCTCGGGCAAGAGCACGCTGCTGCGCTGCTGCAACCGCATGGAGGACGCGAGTCGCGGCGAGGTGCGCGTGGAGGGCCATGACATCTATGCGCGCGGCGCCAACCTGAACCGGTTGCGCGAGCGCGTGGGCATGGTGTTCCAGGCCTTCAACCTCTACCCGCACCTCGACGTGCTGGGCAACGTGACGCTGGCGCTGCGCAAGGTTAAGAAGATGGCGCGCGACGCGGCCGAGCACAGCGCCATGGAGGCGCTCGCGCGCGTCGGCATGGAGCACAAGGCGCGCGTGCGCCCGACCCAGCTGTCGGGCGGCCAGCAGCAGCGCGTGGGCATCGCGCGCTCGATCGCGCTGAAGCCCGCGCTGGTGCTGTTCGACGAGCCGACCAGCGCGCTCGACCCCGAGATGGTCGGCGGCGTGCTGCAGGTGATGCGCGAATTGCGCGCCGACGGCATGACCATGGTGGTGGTGACGCACGAGATGGGCTTCGCCAAGGCGGCGTCCGACCGCGTGGTGTTCATGGACGGCGGCGTCATCGTCGAGCAGGGCTCGCCCGCGCAGGTGTTCGAGGCGCCGGTGCATGCGCGCACCGCGGCCTTCATCGCCAGCATCGGCAGCCGCGCGCTCTGAGCGACCGACCGGAAGCGCCGCATGCAGTTCGACAAGCTCGTCTTCACCTTCTTCAACGGCGACATCGCCGCGCGCTACCTGCCCCAGGTGCTGGACGGCGCGCGCGTGACGATCGAGCTGGGTCTGGCCGTGATCGCCGCCGGCCTGGCGCTGGGCATCGTGCTGGCCTACCTGCGCAGCCTGCCGGTGCGCGGGCTGCCGCTGCTGGTGTCGACGCTGGTCGACATCCTGCGCGCGCTGCCGCCGCTGGTGCTGATCATCCTGCTCTACTACGCGCTGCCCTTCCTGGGCGTGTCGCTCGGCGCCTTCGCCTCGACCTGGCTGGCCCTGACGCTGGTGCTCGCGGCCTTCTCCGAGGAGGTGTTCTGGGCCGGCATCGAGTCGCAGCCGCGCGGCGTGATGGAGGCCGCGCGCTCCACCGGCCTGAGCCACACGCAGGCCATGGTGCACGTGCTGCTGCCGCAATCGTGCCGGCTGATGGTGGCGCCGCTGACCAACCGCGTGATCGCCATCACCAAGGGCACGGCCTACGGCTCGGTGGCCGCGCTCAACGAGATCCTGAACCAGGCCACCTCGGCCACCAGCTTCGCGGGCAATCCCACGCCGCTGATGATGGGCGCGCTGGGCTACCTCGTGATCTTCCTGCCCGTGGTGGTCGCCGGGCGCTACATCGAGCGGCGCCACGGCGCGGGCCGCCACTGACGCCGCCGAACGGAGCCCTCCATGGAACTCATCCTCCAGTACTTCTTCAACCTCGGCGTGGTGCGCGAGGTCGGGCCCTACATCCTGCAGGGCCTGCTCAACACGCTGCTGCTGTCGGCCTGGGTGATCCCGCTCGGGCTGGCGGCCGGCATGGTGCTGGCGCTGGCCGGCTTCGTGATCCGCAACCGGCTGGTGCGCGCGCTGCTCGTGGTCTACATCGACTTCTTCCGCGCCTTCCCGCCGCTGGTGCTGCTGATCTTCCTCTACACCGGCCTGCCCTACCTCGGCATGGAGCTCTCGCCGATGGCCTGCGTGGCGCTGGGCTTCATGCTCAACAACTCGAGCTACTTCGGCGAGATCCTGCGCGCGGGCCTGGAGTCGGTGCCGCGCGGCCAGCGCGAGGCCGCGCTGTCCACCGGCATGGGCCGCCCGGCCAGCCTGCTGTTCGTGGAGATCCCGCAGGCGGTGCGCAACGTGTTCCCCGACCTCGTGAGCAACATGATCGAGGTGGTGAAGCTCACCACCATCGCCAGCGTGGTGTCGGTGCCCGAGATGCTGTATGCCGCGCGCTCCGCGCAATCGATGCTCTACAACCCCACGCCCATCGTGCTAGCCGCGCTGATCTATCTCGCGCTGCTGTGGCCGCTGGTCGTGCTGCTGGGGCGGCTGGAGAAACGCCAGCGCCGACCCAACCCCAAGGCCGCCTGAGGCGCCTGTCCACTACAACCACCAACGCTGATTGAGGAAGCAATGATGACAAGCAAACGTACCCTGGGCCTGGCCGTCGCCCAGATGGGCCCGGTACATCTGGCGGACACCCGCGAGGCGGTCGTGCGCCGCATGGTCGAGCTGATGCGCGACGCCAAGGGTCGCGGTGCCGAGATGGTCGTGTTCCCCGAGCTCGCGCTCACCACCTTCTTTCCGCGCTACTGGATGGACGAGGCCGAGGCCGAGGCCCGCTTCTTCGAGCCGGCCATGCCCAATGCGCAGGTGCAGCCGCTGTTCGACGAGGCGAAGAAGCTCGGCCTGGGCTTCTACCTCGGCTATGCCGAACTGACGCCCGAGGGCACGCGCTACAACACCGCGATCATCGTGGACCGCGCGGGCGCCATCGTCGGCAAGTACCGCAAGATCCACCTGCCCGGCCATTCCGAGCACAAGCCCGAGGCGCCGTTCCAGCACCTGGAGAAGAAGTTCTTCGAGGTCGGCGACCTGGGCTTCCGCGTCTTCGACACCATGGGCACGCGCTTCGGCATGTGCCTGTGCAACGACCGGCGCTGGCCCGAGACCTACCGCGTGATGGCGCTGCAGAGCGCCGAGGTGGTGGTGCTGGGCTACAACACGCCCTCGCTCAACATCCACTGGAACGAGCCGGTGCACCTGCGCACCACCACGCACCTGGTGTCGCTGCAGGCCAATGCCTACCAGAACGGCATCTGGGTGGCGGCGGCCGCCAAGTGCGGCTCGGAAGACGGCCACCACATGATCGGCAGCTCGGCCATCGTTGCGCCCACGGGCGAGATCGTGGCGCGCTCGCTCACGGAAGACGACGAGGTGATCTGCGTGAAGGCCGACATGTCGCTGGGCGAATACTTCCGCCAGCACGTGTTCAACTTCGCCAAGCACCGCCGCCCCGAGCACTACCGCCTGATCGTCGAGCGCACGGGCGCGGGCGAGCCGCTGGTCTGAACGCGCGCACGGAACCCCTCATGGACACCACCATCGCTTCGCTGATCGGCGAAGAACCCTTCGACCTCACGATCCGCGGCGGGCGCATCGTCACCGACGGCCGCGTGGTCGAGGGCGACCTCGGCGTGCGCGACGGCCGCATCGCCGCCATCGGCGGCTCGCTGCCGCCGGGCCGCCGCGACGTGGACGCCACCGGCCGCTGGGTGCTGCCGGGCGGCATCGACAGCCATTGCCACGTCGAGCAGCGCTCGGGCATGGGCATGATGTGCGCCGACGATTTCTACTCGGCCACCGTGTCGGCCGCTTTCGGCGGCACCACCACCATCCTTCCCTTCGCGGCGCAGCACCGCGAGATGTCGGTGCCCGAGGTGCTGGCCGACTACAGCCGGCGCGCGGCCGAGAAGGCGGTGATCGACTACGGCTTCCACCTGATCCTCGCGAATCCCGACGACGCCACGCTCTCGACCGACCTGCCCGCGGCCATCCGCGACGGCATCACCTCGCTCAAGGTCTACATGACCTACGACCGCATGAAACTCGAGGACTACCAGTTGCTCGAGGTGCTCGCGCTGGCGCGGGCCGAGGGAGCGCTGGTGATGGTGCATGCCGAGAACAACGACATGATCCGCTGGATCGCGCAGCGCCTGATCGACCGCGGCCACACCGCGCCCAAGTTCCACGGCGTGGCGCACGACCCGCTGGCCGAGACCGAGGCCGCCTACCGCGCCATCGCGCTGGCGCGGCTGGTCGACGTGCCGCTGCTGCTGGTGCACGTGGCCGGCGGCGACACCGTGGAAGTGATCCGCCAGGCCCAGACCCTGGGTGCCAACGTGCTGGCCGAGAGCTGCCCGCAGTACCTGTTCCTGACGGCGGCCGACATGGACCGCCCGGGCCTCGAGGGCGCGATGTTCTGCTGCTCGCCGCCCGCGCGCGATGCCGATGCGCAGGAAGCCATCTGGCGCGGCCTGATCGACGGCACCCTGGCCACCTACTCGTCGGACCACGCGCCCTACCGCTTCGACGAGACCGGCAAGCTGCCCAAGGGCGACGCCACCACCTTCAAGGAAATGGCCAACGGCGTGCCCGGCATCGAACTGCGCCTGCCGCTGCTGTTCAGCGAAGGCTTCCTCAAGGGGCGCATCGACATCCACCAGTTCGTGGCGCTCACCGCCACCAACCACGCCCGGCTCTACGGCCTGGCGCCGCGCAAGGGCGCGATCGCGCTGGGCGCCGACGCCGACATCGCGGTGTGGAACGCCGAGCGCGAGACCACCATCAGCGCCGCGATGCTGCACGACAACGCCGGCTACACGCCCTACGAGGGCCGGACCATCCAGGGCTGGCCCGAGGTGGTCGTGAGCCGCGGGCGCGTGGTGATCGAGGATGGCGCGCTGCATGCCGAGCGCGGCAGCGGCCAGTACCTGCGCCGCGGCGCGCCGGACCTCGCGCGCCGAGCCCCGGTGGCGCCCGCGCAGCGCCCGCACGGCCGTGTGCTGAAGGCGCTGATCGGCCTCGGGGAGGACAAGGCATGAACACGCACGCCACCCTGCCGCGCGTGCGCGTGCTGAACCCGAACAGCAGCGTCTCGGTGACCGAGGCCGTGGCACGCGCCTTCCGCGCCACCGTGCCGCCCGCGCAATGCGACTTCGATTGCGTCACCGCGCACGACGGCCCGCCCGGCATCGTCACGCAGGACGACTTCGAGCTGGGCGCGCGCCTCGCGGCCGAGGACGTGGCCGCCCATGCCGCCGAGGCCGATGCCTTCGTGCTGGCCTGCTTCAGCGACCCCGGCATCGCCGCCGCGCGCACGCGCAGCGAGCGGCCGGTCGTCGGCCTGGGCGAGGCCGGCATGCGTGCCGCCATGGCGCGCGGCGCGCGCGTGGGCGTGATCGCCATCGCGAGTGCCGCCATCCCGCGCCACCTGCGCTACTGGGAGGCGCTGGGCGTGCGCGAGCGCGTGGTGGCCGAACGGCCGCTCGACCTGCCGGTGCACCTGTCGGGCGACGCCGCCCATGCGCTGGCGCCGATGATCGCGGCGGCGCGCCTGCTGGTCGACGAGGATGGCGCCGACGTGGTGCTGCTCGGCTGCGCCGGCATGGCCGAGCTGCGCGCCCCGCTCGAAGCCGCGGTGGGCGTGCCCGTGATCGATCCCTGCGAGGCGGCGGCCGAACTCTCGGCCCGGCTCGCGCGGGCCTGGCGCGACGGAGCCGCCACGTGATGAGCGCACCGCGGCGGCTGGGCGTGCTCGGCGGCATGGGCCCGCTGGCCGGCGCCGCCTTCGCGCTGCGCATGGTGCAGCTCACGCCGGCCGACAACGACCAGCAGCACATCCCGGTGCTGTTGTGCAACGACCCCGCCATTCCCGATCGCTCCTCGGCCTTCCTCGGCCAGGGGCCGAGCCCGCTGCCCGGCATGCTGCGCGGCATCGACACGCTGGTGGCCGGAGGCGCCGACTGCATCGCCATCCCGTGCAACACCGCCCACCTGTGGTTCGACCAGCTGCAGGCCGCGAGCCCGACCCGGCTGCTGCACATCGTCGAGGCCGTGGTGGCGGACCTGCGCCGCCAGGGCGTGACCGAAGGCAAGGTCGGCATCCTCGGCACGCCTGCGACCATCGCGATGGGGCTGTACCAGCGCTACCTGCGTGACGCGGGCTACCAGCCCATCGAACCCTCCACCGAGGAGGTGCGGCGCCTGTGCGTGCCCGCGATCGCGGCCGTGAAGGCCAACCGCATCGACGAGGCTTTCGCACCCGCGGCCGAAGGCATTCGTGCGCTCGCGCGGCAAGGCGCGCGCGCGGTGGTGCTCGGTTGCACCGAGCTGCCGCTGGCCGTGCCGGCGGCCCGGCGCGGGGAGTTCGATGTGGTGCTGACCGATTCGATCGATGCGCTGGCGCGCGAGGCCATCGGGCTGATGCGGCCCGCCGTCGCGACCGGCTGAAGAAATCGGCCATCGCTATATTTTGTTGAATATAGAGATATGGCGGCCGACGGTATGGGGGAATCTCCTAGGGAAATGCTGATCAATAGGTCGCGGCAGGCACGGCCCGTGCGTGGGTGAAGACACCACAAGTCACAGCACCACCAAGATGAACCAACGCAGCTTTGCCAGCGCCGAGTACGCGATGAAGAAGAAGCAGACGCGGCGCGAGAAGTTTCTTGCCGACATGGAGCGCGTTGTGCCGTGGTCTCGCTTGATCGCAGTGATCGAGCCGCTGTACCCCACGAGCGGGCGCGTCGGGCGTCAGCCGATCGGCATTTCCAGGATGTTGCGCATGTACTGCCTGCAACAGTGATATGGCCTGGCCGACGAAGCGCTGGAGGACGCGCTGTACGACAGCCAGGCGCTGCGCGACTTCGTGGGCATCGACCTGTCGCGCGAGTCGGTGCCCGATGCCACCACGCTGCTGAAGTTCAGACGACTGCTGCTGGACAACGATCTGACCAAGGCACTGTTCGACGAGATCAACGCCCATCTTGCCGAGCAAGGCCTTCTGATGCGCGCGGGCACCATCGTGGACGCGACCATCATCGCAGCGCCCAGCTCGACCAAGAACGAGGGCAACGCGCGCGATCCCGAGATGCATCAGGTCAAGAAGGGCAACGCCTGGCACTTTGGCATGAAGGCGCACATTGGCGTGGATGCTCAGTCGGGCCTGGTGCACACGATGGTTGCGACGGCGGCCAACGTCAACGACGTGACGCAAGCCGGCGCGCTGCTTCATGGAGAGGAGGCCGCGGCCTTCGGCGACGCCGGCTATCGGGGCGTCGACAAGCGCGAGGAAGCACAGGGCCCGAAGTGGCACGTGGCGATGCAGCCGGGCAAGCGCCGGCAACTGGACTTGACGCGCGAGTGGGCGCGCATGCTCGAGAAGGCCGAGCAGTTGAAGGCGAGCATTCGCGCCAAGGTCGAGCACCCGTTCCACGTGATCAAGAACTTGTTCCGTCATAAAAAGACCCGCTACAAGGGCCTTGCGAAGAACCAGTCGCAGCTGTTCATCCTGTTCGGGCTGGCCAACCTGGTCATCGCCAGGAGATCGTTGCTGCGTGCGGCGGCCCGAGGTGCGTCTTGAACATCGAAAGTGGTGTCTTCAAAGGCTCGAAATGCGCGCCAATGAGCCTTCATCGCGCAAACTCGATCGCACTCGTGACCGCCTCGCGTCGCGATCATTTCAACCAGCGCAGCAGCGCTCATTGATCAGCATCTCCCTAGAGCGAAGCTCGGGGTGCTGCTCAATGATTTGACGCACGCCTCTTCTAGGCGTCGCCTTGCCGGCGCCTGCCAGATCCCCGATCCTCATCCAGGAAGGACCTTCCCCATGACCACCACCCCCGATGCCGCCGGCCCATGGCTGGCGTCGACGACCTGGAACAGCAAGGCCTTCAGCCGCGGCTGGCGGGCCCTCGGAAAATCGAGCGACGTGATCGAGCCGGCCACCGGCCGCACCCTCGGCGCCGTGGCGATCGCATCGCCCGACGACATCGCCTCGGCATCCGCCGATGCACGCGCGGCCCAGGCCGCCTGGGCCGCCACGCCCTACGACCAGCGCGCGGCCGTGCTGCGCAAGGCCGCCGAACTCGCCGCCGCGAACCGCGAGGAGATCGTCGACTGGCTGGTGCGCGAGAGCGGCTCGATCCGGCCCAAGGCGGAGTTCGAGCTCGCGGTCACCATCAAGGCCTTGCACGAGGCCAGCGCGATGCCGTCGCAGGCCCAGGGCCAGGTGCTGCCTTCGGAGCCCGGGTGGCTCAGCATCGCGCGCCGCCGTCCCATCGGCGTGGTGGGCGTGATCTCGCCATTCAACTTTCCGCTGTATCTGGCCATGCGAGCCGTGGCGCCGGCGCTCGCGGTCGGCAACGCGGTGGTGCTCAAGCCCGATCCGCGGACCTCGGTGTGCGGCGGCTTCAGCATCGCCCGGCTGTTCGAGGACGCGGGCCTGCCCGCCGGCGTGCTCCACGTGCTGCCCGGTGGCGGCGATGCCGGCGAGGCGCTGTGCAAGGACCCGAACGTCGGGATGATCCAGTTCACCGGTTCGACCGCCGCCGGCCGTCGCGTCGGCAAGGTGGCCGGCGAGCACCTGAAGAAGCTGTCGCTCGAGCTCGGCGGCAAGAACTCGCTGATCGTGCTCGACGACGCGGACATGGACCTCGCCATCGCGAACACGACCTGGGGCGTCTACCTGCACCAGGGGCAGATCTGCATGTCGGCCGGGCGCGTGCTCGTCCATTCGAAGATCGCGGACGAGTTCACCCGGCGCATGGCGGAGAAGGCGAACAACCTGCCGGTCGGCGATCCCGCGAGCGGACAGGTCGCGATGGGCCCGCTGATCAACCAGGGCCAGGTGGACCACGCGACGGACATCGTCCATCGCTCGGTCGCGCAGGGCGCGAAGCTCGCCGCGGGCGGTGAGGCGAAGGGGCTGTTCTTCGGCGCCACGGTGCTGTCGGGCGTGAAGCCGGGCATGGCGGCGTTCGAGGAGGAGATCTTCGGCCCGGTCGCCTCGATCACGCCCTTCGACAGCGACGAGGAAGCGGTGCGGCTCGCGAACCAGACCGACTTCGGGCTCTCGGCCGCCATCATCTCGAGATCGGTGGGCCGGGCCATGGCGATCGGCGAGCAACTGCGCGTGGGCCTGCTGCACATCAACGACCAGACGGTCAACGACGAGGTGGTCAATCCCTTCGGTGGCGTCGGCGCCTCGGGCAACGGCACCAGCATCGGCGGGCCCGCCAACTGGGAAGAGTTCACCCAGTGGCAGTGGATGACGGTCAAGGACGCCGCGCCACGCTATCCCCTGTGATGCGCCTTCGGAAGCGCGCCGCGCCGCGGCTCAGCTCCAGAGCCGTGCCACGCCCGCGCTGATCGCGAGGCCGCCGACCACGAGCCAGGCGAACAGGAGCGCCGCCAGCGCCAGGGGCCTGGCGCCCGCCTTGCGGATCGCCGACACGTGGGTCGTGAGGCCGAGGCCGGCCATGGCCATCGAGAGCAGGACCGTGTCGATGTCGACGATCCGGTCGATGGCCGCGGGCGGCAGCAGCGCGAGCGAGTTGAAGCCGGCCACCGCGACGAAGCCGAGCGCGAACCACGGAATGACGATGCCGCTCGTGCCCTGGGTGCCGGCCATGTCGGACCCGCCCGGGCGGCGCGAGAGCCACGCCGAGAGGACGATGAGGAACGGCGCCAGCATCATGACGCGGACCATCTTCGCGATCACGGCCGTGTCGGCGGCCTGCTCGCCGACGGCCCGTCCGGCGGCCACGACCTGCGCCACCTCGTGGACCGTCGAGCCGACGAACAGCCCGTAGCCGGACTGCGTCATCGGCACCAGGGCATGCACGGCTTCGAGCCGGTACAGCATCGGGTAGAGGAAGATGGCCACGGTGCCGAACACGACGACCGTCGCCACGGCCACGGCGACCTGCTCCGCCTTCCCGCGCACCACGGGCTCGGTGGCCATCACCGCGGCGGCGCCGCAGATCGAGCTGCCGGCGCCGATCAGCATGGCGGTCTTCGGGTCGAGGCCGAAGACGCGCGTGCCGAGGACGCAGGCGATGCCGAAGGTGCTGCACAGCACCAGCGCGTCGATCGCGAAGCCGGCCCAGCCCACGTTGCCGATGTCCTGGAAGGTCAGCCGCACGCCGTACAGGACGATGCCCAGCCGCAGCAGGCGGGTCTTGGAGAGCCCCACGCCGGCGGCGGCGACAGGCGCGACACGCCCGTAGACCGTGTTGCCGACCAGCATGCCCAGCACGATCGCGAGCGTGAGGGCGCTGATGCCGCGGGCCTGGAACCAGTCCTGCCGACCCAGTTGCATCGCGAGCGCCGCGATGGCGGCGGTCAACGCCAGGCCGGGCAGCCAGGCGCGCCAGGGCGGACTGCCGGTGCTCGCGGCGGAATGCGACGGGGGAGATGCGGTGCTGGCGGAACGCGCCAGGAGGTCGGCTTCGGGAGGCATGAAGCGAACTTTGGCCGCCGCCTGCATAACCGGCAAACAGATAGTTTTGCTATAAACAATCTGTCGAACAGATATAAAGAGGCCCATGCGCCTGACCTTGCGCCAACTCCAGATCTTCATCGCCGTCGCGGAAACGGGCACCACGACGGCGGCCGGGGCCCGCATCGCGCTGTCCCAGTCCGCCATCAGCGGCGCGCTCAACGAACTCGAGGGGCTGCTGTCCTCCCGGCTGTTCGACCGGGTCGGCAAGCGGCTGGTGCTTAACGACGTGGGGCGGGCACTGCTGCCGCGCGCGCGAGCGGCGCTCGACGACGTCCAGGACATCGAGGCCCAGTTCGGCATGGGGCCGGTGGGCGGCACCGTGGAGGCACCGGCGATCCGGCTGCGGGTCGGCGCCAGCACCACGATCGGCAACTACCTGCTGCCCGCGCTGGTGGCGAGCTACCGGCGCACCTGGCCGGCCGTCAGCGTGGACGTGCGAATCGGCAACACGCGCGAGGTCGCGGCGGCCGTGGCGCGGCTCGACGTGGACATCGGCCTGATCGAAGGGCCCTGCCACGAACCGGACCTGCGCGTGCAGCCCTGGCTCGAGGACGAGCTCGTGATCGTCTGCGCGCCCTCGAGCGCGCCGCCGCCTGCGGGGAGCGGCGCGGGCGTGCCGCTCGAGGCCTTGCGCCAGGCGTCCTGGCTGCTGCGCGAAGTCGGCTCGGGCACGCGCGAGACCGTCGAGCAGGCCCTGCTGCCGAAGCTGCACCACCTGCGCGAGGAGATGCAGTTCGGCAGCACCGAGGCGATCAAGCAGGCCGCGGTCGAGGGCCTGGGCCTGGCCTGCCTGTCGCGCTGCGCGGTCGAGGACCTGGTCACGCTGGGCCGCCTGGTCGTGCTGAAGACCGATCTGCCGAAACTCGCGCGCCGTTTCTACCTCGTGCACCACGCCCGCAAGCGGCTGTCGGGCAACCTGCAGCGTTTCGTGGCGCACTGCGTGGCGTCGGAGATGGCCGAAGGCGGGCCCGAAGAAATATCGCATCGCATGGAATAAGCCGCCCGCGGCGGCGTCTACGTCTGCAACAGCCCCTCTTCTTCGAGGACGAACGATGCAGACGACCCCTTCCTTCCGCCCGCGGCGCACCCGCGTCCTGGCCCTCGGCGCCGTGGCCCTCGCGGGCGCGGCGGCCGCCTTCGGCGCCCTGCGCGGGCCATCGACCGGCATGGCGGGCGATGCCGGCCTGATGGCCCGGCTGATGGACGTCTGCAGCTCCCGCGACCCGGCGCAGGCGGGATTCGCCGCCGAGAACGACGCGGCCATGGCCCGGATGATGGCCGGCATGGACATCAAGTCCTCGGGCAACGTCGACCGCGACTTCGCCGAGATGATGATCGCGCACCACCAGGGCGCGATCGACATGGCGCAGGCCGAGCTGCGCCACGGCGGCAACGAGCAGTTGCGCCGCATCGCGCAGGAAATCATCGTCGAGCAGCAGCAGGAGATCGCCGCCATGCGCCTGGCGCTCGACCAGCCGCTGCCGCCTTCCACGCCCGCACCCACGCAGCCCGTTCGTCCCTGAGGGACGCCGGGCCCACGCCATCTTTTTCCTGGAGCACGCATGAAGAACCGCCCCTCCCCCCGCTTCCCCCGCTGGCTGACGGCCCTCGCGCTGCTGGCCTCGGCCGCCTGCGCGCAGGCCGGCCAGGCGCCGCGCGCCGCCGCCGAGGCCGACATCCCCATGAGCCACCGCGACCGCGTGTACGCGGCCGAGCAGTTCTCCAACACGGTGTCGGTCACCGATCCCGTCGACAACAGGTTGCTGGGCGTGATCCGCCTCGGCGATCCGGCGCCCGGCAACTTCAGTCCGCTGTACCGCGGCCAGGTGCTGGTGCACGGCATGGGCTTCTCGCCCGACCACCGCACGCTCGCGGTGGTGTCGATCGGCTCGAACTCGGTGAGCTTCATCGACACCGCGACCAATGCGGTGAAGCACACCACCTACGTGGGCCGCTCGCCGCACGAGGCCTTCTACACGCCCGACGGCAAGGAGGTGTGGGTCACGGTGCGCGGCGAGAGCCATGTGGCGGTGCTCGACGCCGCCACCTTCGAGGAGAAGACGCGCATCGCCACGCCCAACGGCCCGGGCATGCAGATCTTCTCGCCCGACGGCAAGTACGGCTACATCTGCTCCTCGTTCAATCCCGAGACCGTGGTGATCGACACGGCCAGCAAGCAGGTCGTGGGCCGCATGAAGCAGGACAGCCCGTTCTGCCCCAATATCGCCGCCACGCCCGATGGCAAGCAGGTCTGGCTCACGCTCAAGGACATCGGCCGCACGATGGTGTTCGATGCGAAGCCGCCGTTCGCGCCGATCAAGGCCTTCGACACGGGGCCGATCACCAACCACGTCAACTTCGCCACCACCGCCAAGGGCAGCTTCGCCTACGTGACCGTGGGCGGCCTCAACCAGGTCAAGGTGTTCCGCACCGACGACTTCTCGCAGGTCGCGACCATTCCCGTCGGCAAGCTGCCGCACGGCGTGTGGCCCTCGGGCGACGGCAAGCGCATCTACGTGGGACTCGAGAACGCCGATGCGCTGGCCGCGATCGACACGGCCACCCACACCGTGGTCGCGAACGTGCCCATCGGCCAGGCGCCGCAGGCGATCGCCTATGTGCCGAACGCGGTGCCGGCCGGTGCGGGCGACGGCACGCAGGGCCTGCAGCCGCCGGGACTGGCGGGCCAGGTCGCCCACCTCTCGCTGGTGGCGGCCGGGCCGCGCAGGCAGGCGGCCGCGGCTGGCGCGCCCACCAGCGTGGCCCTCTTCGACCAGGGCCTGCTGCAGGTGCTGCAGGCTTCGGCCACCGGCTTGGAGCCGAAGCAGCCCTATGTGCTCGCGCTGGCCGACAAGCCCGACGGCAGCGGCACGCTGCAGCCGCTCGCCAGCTTCATGACCAACCCGGCGGGCGCCGCCATCGTGAATGCCATCGGGCCGATCCGCCAGCAGGTGAAGGACGGCGCCGCGGGCGATACTCGGCGCTACCTGGTGATCGCGCCGCAGGTCGGCGGCAGGCCCGCGGCCCCGGTGCAGGTCCAGGACCTCTGATGGCGCCGGGCCCTTTCGCGATCCACCGCCACGCGCATCCATGAGCGACCTGATCCTGCTCGTCGAGCCGATGATTCCCGCCCTGCGGCGCTATGCGCGCGCGCTGCTGCGGGACCGCGAATCGGCCGACGAACTGGTGCAGGACTGCCTGGAGCGCGTGATCGCGCGCTGGGCCCAGCGGCGCGAGGCCGAGGACACGCGGTCCTGGGTCTTCGCGATCCTGCACAACCTCGCGGTGCAGCGCATGCGCCAGCAGTCGCGCCGCGGCCTGCACCTGGCCATCGACGAGATCGACAAGATCGACGAAGAGGCGCTGGGCATGCCCGCGCAGCAGGAGCATCGCGTGCGGCATCACGAGCTGATGCGCGCGATCGACGGACTCTCGGAAGACCAGCGCGCGGTGCTGCTGCTGGTCGCCGTGGAGGACCTGTCCTATGCCGAAGCCGCCGCGGCGCTCGGCATTCCGGTGGGCACCGTCATGTCGCGCCTGGCCCGCGCGCGCCAGCGGCTGCATCGCATGCTCGACGGCGTCGAGGCCATGCCACCGGCCGATCCGTCGCATGCCGAGCATTCGGCACGCCCCCACCTGCGGAGACTCAAATGAACGTCGATCCACCCGGCGCCCGCCCCATCCTCGAAGAAGACCTGCATGCCTACGTCGACGGCGTGCTCGACCCGCGCCGCCATGCCCAGGTGCAGGACTACCTGCGGCAGCATGCCGAGGCGGCACGCGAGGTCGAGGCCCATGCGCGGCACCGGCGCGAACTGCGCGAGGCGCTGGCGCCCATCGCCGAGGAGCCGCTGCCGCCGTCGCTCAATCTCGCGCGCATGGTGGCGGAGCACGACCGGCAGGCGCGCGATGTCGGGCGCACGCCTTCGCGCCGATGGCCGTGGGGCATGGCCGCGGCGCTGGTGCTCGCGCTCGGCGTGGGCGGCGGCGCGGGATGGTCGCTGCGCGGGGTGCAGGCGAACGAGGCCGGCGGCATCTTCGCGCTGGGGCGCGAAGCGGCGCGCGGCTACGAGACCTATGCCTCCGACGCCAGCCGGCCCGTGGAGATGGGTCCCGCGCAGCGCGCGGAGCTCGTCGGCTGGGTCTCGTCGCGCCTGGGACGCCAGGTCGCGATCCCCGATCTCGCGGCCGCGGGCTACGGCTTCGTGGGCGGCCGCCTGGTCATGACCGAGCACGGCCCGGCCGGCCTCTTCATCTACCAGGATGCGCGGGCCACGCGGCTCGCGCTGATGGTGCGGCCGATGGCCGTCGACCAGGACACGCCGACCATGAAGCGGATCGACGGCCCGCACGCGGGCTATGCCTGGGCCGACCGCGGGCTGGGCTATGGCGTGGTGGGGGCGAACGAGGCGAACGTGCTGCATCCGCTGGCCGACGAGATGCGGCGCCAGATCGGCGAAGAACTCAAGGGGTAGGCCCGGGCGGCCGGGCGAAGTGGATGCCCGGGGGCGTAACCATTTGCCCCTGGCAACCGAACTAGCGTTCGAAGCGGCGGCGTTGCGCCAACCTGGCGCCCCGCATCTGCTTCGTTATATTCACGAGTACATATCGAGGGCGGCATCCGCCGCTCATCGTCCAGGAGTTGTCATGACCCATCGTCCGGATCGTCGTTTCTTCCTCGGGGCCTCGGCCTCGACACTGGCGGCCGCGGTGGCCGCTGCCTGGGGCTGGCACTCCGGCGCCACGCACGCCGCGGAACCGGCCAAGTTCGAGGTCACCCGAACCGACGCCGAATGGCGCAAGCTGCTCACGCCGAACCAGTACGCGGTGCTGCGGCAGGACGGGACCGAGCGGCCCTACAGCAGCCCGCTCAACGACGAACACCGGGAGGGCCGCTTCGCCTGCGCGGGCTGCGCGCTGGAGCTCTTCTCCTCGAAGACGAAGTTCGACAGCAAGACCGGGTGGCCCAGCTTCTGGCAGCCGCTGCCGAATGCCGTCGGCGAGAAGAGCGACAGCTCCTTCGGCATGACGCGCACCTCGGTGCACTGCCGCCGTTGCGGCGGCCACCTGGGCCATGTGTTCGACGATGGCCCCAAGCCCACGGGCCTGCGCTATTGCATGAACGGCCTGGCGATGAAGTTCGCGCCCGGCGCCGCCTGATCCCGATTCCCCGCACCCTGGCCCTCCACCATGCTGCTGTTCGTCGTCGCCTACCTGGGCGGGGTCCTGACCATCCTGAGCCCCTGCATCCTGCCGGTGCTGCCCTTCGTGTTCGCGCGCGGCGACCGGCCGTTCATGAGCAACGGGCTGCCGCTGCTGGTCGGCATGGCGCTGACCTTCGCCGGCGTGGCCTCGCTCGCCGCGGTCGGCGGCGGCCGGGCCGTGCAGGCGAACCAGTACGGGCGCATGGTCGCGATCGTGCTGATGGCGCTGTTCGGCCTGGCGCTGCTGCTGCCGGGGCTGTCCGAGCGGCTCGCGCGGCCGCTCGTGGGCTGGGGCGAGCGGCTGTCCGCCTCGGCCGAGGCCGGCGCTGACGGCGCGCCGCGCTCCGCCTTCGGCACCTCCCTGCTGCTCGGCGTCGCCACGGGCCTGCTGTGGGCGCCCTGCGCGGGCCCGATCCTCGGGCTGGTGCTGACCGGCGCCGCGCTCGGCGGTGCCAGCGTCCGGACCTCGCTGCTGCTGCTGGCCTATGCGGCGGGCGCCGCCACTTCGCTGGCTGGCGCGCTGCTGGCGGGCGGGCGCCTGTTCAAGGCCATGAAGCAGTCGCTGGGCGCGGGCGAATGGATCCGCCGCGGCATCGGCGCGGCCCTGCTGTGCGGCGTGGCGGCGATCGCGCTGGGGCTGGACACCGGTGTGCTGGCGCAGCTCTCGCTGGCGGGCACCTCGTCGGTCGAGCAGGCGCTGATCGACAGGGTGCGGCCCAGGGAGGCCGCGCCGTCCGGCGACGAAGCGCCGCTGGCGACGACCGGGCCCGATTCCACCGTGATGATGGCGGGCTCCAACGCGATGATGGCCGCGAACGCCGCGATGCGGGCCGAAGGCACATCCGCCTCGGCGCTGCCGGCCGAAGGTCCCGCCCCCTCGCTCGACGGCGCCGTGCAATGGCTCAACTCGCCGCCGCTGAGCATGGAGGCCCTGCGCGGCAAGGTGGTGCTGGTCGACTTCTGGACCTACTCGTGCATCAACTGCCTGCGCGCCCTGCCCTACGTGCGCGCCTGGGCCGAGAAGTACAAGGACGAGGGCCTGGTGGTGATCGGCGTGCATGCACCGGAGTTCGCGTTCGAGAAGAAGCTCGACAACGTGCGCAAGGCCGTGAAGGACCTGAAGCTCGACTACCCGGTGGCGGTCGACAACGACTATGCGATCTGGCGCGCCTTCAAGAACGAGTACTGGCCCGCGCACTACTTCATCGACGCGCGGGGACGCATCCGCCATCACCACTTCGGCGAAGGTGCCTACGACGAGTCGGAGCAGGTGATCCGGCAGCTGCTGGCCGAAGCGGGCCGGGGCACGATGCCGGGCGGCCTCGTCCAGGTCGAGGCGCAGGGTGCGCAGGCCGCGGCGGACAGCGCGAACGTGAGATCGCCCGAGACCTACATCGGCTACGAACGCGCCGAGAACTTCGTCTCGCCCGGTGGTCCGGTCCGTGGCAAGGCGCACGCCTACACGGCACCGTCCCGGCTCGAGGCCAACCAGTGGGCGCTCGGCGGCAACTGGACCGTGGGCGGGCAAAGCGCGGTGCTCGACAAGGCGCGGGGGCGCATCGCCTACCGCTTCCATGCGCGCGACCTGCACCTAGTGCTCGGATCGACGGCGCCGGGACATCCCGTGCGCATCAAGGTGACCATCGACGGCAAGCCGCCGGGCGAGGACCACGGCATCGACATCGACGCGCAGGGCAAGGGCGTGGTCGACGGCCAGCGTCTCTACCAGCTGGTGCGCCAGCGCGGCGCGGTGGCCGACCGGCGCTTCGAGATCGAGTTCCTCGATCCGGGCGTGGAGGCCTTCGCCTTCACCTTCGGCTGAATCAGTCCCAGATGTCCGCGTCCACTAGGTATTCGGGAAGCGCGCGGGCTGCCAGCACGAGCAGGCCGAAATGCCCGTCGTCGAGCTTGCGCGGCACGGTGTCGAAGTGGCTCAGCGTCCCGACCACCCGCGCATCGAGCAGCGTCAACGCGACGGCGTGGTAGGCGCGGATCACGCCCTGGTAGGGGCTGCCGTCCAGCAGGGCCTCCCGGGTGGAGTCCTCGACATGAAGGAAGGCGTCGCGCAGCACGAACCGGCAGAAGCTGTCCGCGAGCGGGAAGACGGCGAAGCGTTCGGGCCGGGGCTGCCCGAGCTTGTCGATCAGCAGCACGTTCCTGACCTCGTCGCCCTGCAGCTTGAAGATGGCGGTGAAGCGGTGCGGAACCGCCGCATTCAACGCCCGCAGCGCGTGTTCGAAGGCCTGCGCCTGGATCAGCGACAGGACCGTGTCCGCGCTGGCTTCGAGTCGCCGCCTCGGGGGCGTGGGAAGGGTGAACGTCATCGGGCGGGCCGCGCTAGCAGATGGCTTCGTGCACCACTTCGTCCGCGATGAGCAGGTCCTTGTAGAACGCGCCGAACGGGCGCGTCGGATGCGCGATCTGGATCTCCAGCACCCAGAGTCCCGGATCGCGCCCGGCCGCGGGAATCGCAGGCGGGAAGTCGCCGACACGGTGCCCGTGGAGGCCCAGGTTGAGGCGCCATCCCCTCGCCTGCGCACGCTGCGTCGCGTACGCATACAGCGCCTCGCCATCGAGGCCCTCGGTGCGCAGGCGCGAACCCACTTCATGCCAGATCGCTCGCACGGTTCTCGCGCAGTCCTCCATCTGGGGATCACCGCCGACCACGAAGGTCTCGCCGGCGTCGCCCTCGTGGCCTTCCCACACGGGGCCGATGTCGATGAAGAAGATGTCCTGTTCGCCGAGCACGCGGCCCGGGTCGGATGCGTCCCTGGCGGTCTTGAGCGTGTCCTCGCCGAAGCGGATCGCGACCGGATGCCAGTTGCGCTCCATCTCCAGCGCCTGCAGCGTCGTCGCCGCCAGGGCCGTGGCCTGCGCATGCGTCATGCCGGGCCGGATGCCGGACGCGATCTGCCGGACCGCGCGCTGCGACAGCGAGCGTGCGCGCCGCAGGGCCGCCAACGGCAACCCCGCCTCGGTGACGGCGGATCGGAGCAATTCGGGAAGCATCATGGTCATCGGCGGTATCCGTCTGCCTGGATCGGGGCAATCGCTGTATCTTACAAAATACAGCGATGCCCGATCGAACCCCGCCGGCGATGCTCCTGCCCTAGATGTAGCAGTTCTTCAGGATGATCGCGCGACCGGCCGTGCTGCCCACGTAGGCGATGAAGGCGTCGACCGCGGCGTTGGTCGAGCCCGCGCGGCCGCGGATCGCCACGGCGTCCTGCAGCAGGCGGTCATGCGGCGGGTTGCCGTTGACCGTGGCCGGCGTGTACTCGAAGTAGGTGCCGGTCAGCGGCGTGCGGATGGCGCCGGTGCTGCTGTCGCACAGCTGGGACTTGGCGACGAAGCCGACATTGGGATAGGTCGTGGCGCTGGTGCTCGCATTCACCGCCGTGTAGGTGGTGCCGATGGTCGTGTACTGCGCGAACTTGGCGTCGTAGGCACCGCCCGGGTAGGTGATCGCGTTGACGCGGCTGAGCACCTGCTGCGCGGCGGTGCCGTACGGCGCGGTGACCGGGTTGGCGATCGCGACCTGGCCGTTCGCGTAGGCGTAGCTCGCGGGATTGGTGAAGCCGCTCGAACCGCTGGTGCTCACGTTCGGACCGTACTTGGACCACAGGATCAACTTGCCCTCGGCATAGCGGAACGGCACCTGCACGACGGTGGGATGGCCGGTGCGCAGGGCGGCCGGCGTGGTGTCGTCGGCCGCGAAGAACAGGTCGTAGGGCGTGGTGCCGCCGGGCGCGGCCAGCGCGGTGTTGATCGCCGTCTGGAAATCGCCCGTCGCGCCATAGGTCACGGTGAAGCTGCTGCCCGAGAACGGCAGGCCCGAGGCACCGAAGGCATTGACGAGCTGGACCATCGCGCCCTGGAAATTCGCGGCCACCGCCACGGTGATCGACTGCGCCCAGGTGGCGGATGTACCCAGCATCAGCACCGATGCCGACACGCTCAATGCAATTTTCTTGACCGGAAGTCTTTTCACGTTATCTCCTCGAAGAATTGAATGAATGGTTGTCCGTGAGTCTTTAGCGCTATATAGAGCTGCATATAGGTTGCATAGCATTCGAGTAATGCATGAACATCGAATTGATGTCATATGCGAGCTAAAAACGTTCTATTGCGCCAAAAAAATCACGGACGCTATACTCTCAGAAATATAATGAGACAGGTGAAAGAATGAAGCGACTCACGAAAAAATCCAGAAGAACCCACTTCGAATTGAATTCGAAAGTATGCGCGGCGATTTACGCGTTGCTTTGTTCTTATTCATTCCCGGGAATGGCCGCGCCGCAGGGCGGCACGGTCACCAGCGGCAGTGCCACCATCGGCCAGATGGGCAGCGTGACGCGGATCGACCAGAGCACGCAGCGCGCGAGCATCAACTGGCAGGGCTTCGGCATCGCCGCCGGCGAAACCGTCAATTTCAACCAGCCCAATGCCTCGGCGATCACGCTCAACCGCGTCGTGGGCAATGAACGCAGCGTGATCGAGGGCGCGCTCAATGCCAATGGCAAGGTCTTCCTGGTCAATTCCAATGGCGTGCTTTTCACCCGTGGCAGCAGCGTGAACACGGCCGGCCTCGTGGCCAGCACGCTGGACATCAGCGACGCGGACTTCGATGCCGGGCGCTTCGTTTTCCGCGGCAATGGCGGCAGCGGCTCGGTCATCAACATGGGCACGCTCACCGCGGCTCAGGGCGGCTATGTAGCGCTGCTCGGGCGCTCGGTGTCGAACCAGGGCGTGATCGTCGCCACCAAGGGCACGGTGGCGCTGGGCAGCGGCGAGAAGATCAGCCTCAACTTCAATGGCGATTCGCTGGTGAGCCTCAGCATCGACGAAGGCACGCTCGGCGCGCTGGTCGAGAACAAGGGCGCGATCCAGGCCGACGGCGGCACGGTGATCCTGACAGCGAAGGCGGCCGACGATCTGCTGGGCAGCCAGGTCAACAACACCGGCATCGTGCAGGCGCGCACGATGGACGATCTCAAGGGCCGCATCGCCTTGCGCGCCGATGGCGGCACGGTCGACGTGGGCGGAACGCTCGATGCCTCCTCGCCCGCGACCGGCGGCGGCGGAACCGTCGAGACCTCGGGCCGCAGCGTGCGCGTGTCGGACGACGCCGTTGTCACGACCCAGGCCGCGAACGGCGACACCGGCACATGGACGCTGGCTTCCGATGCCTTCACCGTCGGCGCTGGCGCGAACATCAGCGGTGCCCAGCTCGGCAGGCAACTGGGTCGCAACAACGTGGCGATCTCATCGACGGGCGGGAACGGCGCCGATGGCCATCTGTACATCGAACAGGCCGTGAACTGGTCGGCCAACACCGCGCTCACGCTGACCGCGGCCAACGACGTGCGCATCGATGCGCCGATCGCGGCGACGGGCGCAAGCGCAGGGTTGAACCTGAACTTCGGTAGCGGCGGAGACTACCGCATCGATATGAGCAAAGGCGCATCGGTCACGCTGAGTGGCGCCAACGCGACCCTTGCGATGAACGGGCAGGCCTACACGCTGATCCACAGCATGAGCGATCTGGAGAGGATCGACGACGCTGGTGGTGTTGCGGCCGGGCGCTATGCGCTCGCGGGCAACCTCGATGCGTCGGGCAAGACCTATGACAACACCGTGGTGTCCAAGTTGTCGGGCACGCTGGCGGGCCTGGGGCACACCATCAGCAACCTGACGATCCGGCAGCCGGACTCCAACCCCTGGACCATTGCAAGCGGCCTGGTGGGAACGGCCCAGATCGGCAGCGCGATCCGCGACATCGGCCTGATCGGCGTCAATGTCGATGCCTACGGCCGGGTCGGCGGATTGGTCGGAGAGAACATCGGCGGCAGCATCAGTCACACCTACGTGACGGGGACGGTGCGCGGCGTCAACAACGTGGGCGGCCTGGTGGGATACAACGGCGGCAGCTTCGACATGGAAACCGGGTTTCCCATCAATGGCAACGGCATCATCTCCGATTCTTTTTCCGCTGCGACGGTGACCGCTTCGTCCCGCTATACGGGCTCTGCTTTCACTGACTTCGGCGGCCTCGTAGGAAGCAACAAGGGAGCAACCTACAAGATCCTTCGCTCCAGTGCGACCGGCAACGTGTCGGTCCTGGTCGACCTCGGTTCGAGCATCGGTCACCAGAATGTCGGCGGGTTGGTCGGGAGCAACATCAACAGCACCATCGTCGACTCCCATGCCACAGGCAATGTGACGGTGTCCGACAACATCGAGTCGGTCGGCGGGCTGGTGGGGTTGAACAACACCGGCCTGTTCGTCACACCATCGGCCCTCATCTCGAATTCGTACGCCACTGGTGACGTCACGGGCGGAAGGTCCAGCATCGGTGGCCTCGTTGGGCAGAACGCAGAGACATCCCGGATCGTCGATTCCTACGCCACCGGCAATGTAAAAGCAAACAACAGCACCCAGAACATCGGTGGCCTGGTCGGCTGGAACAACGCCGGCACCATCTCCGGATCGCATGCGAGCGGTACCGTCACGGCGTCCGGAGTTTCCGTGGGCGGGCTTGTCGGCAACAACGGAGGCGCGGCAGCGAGTATCACCAACTCCTATGCCACCGGCGACGTGAATGGCGGACCTGTCAGTCAGGGTGTGGGCGGCCTGGCGGGTTCGAACAGCGGCACCATCTCCGGATCGCATGCCACGGGCAACGTCAGGGGCGAGATCGCGGGCGGCCTGGTCGGCGGCAACGCGGGCCTCATCACGGATTCCTTTTCGAGCGGCAACGTGTTCGGCTCCTACGCGGCCGGTGGCCTGGTCGGGCAGATGGACGGTGGCTCGATCCTCAACTCGCGTGCCAGCGGCAACGTGACGGGCGGCGCCGACTACGACTTCACCGGCGGACTGGTGGGCCGCATGCAGGGCGGCGACATCGACAACTCGCACGCCACCGGGTCGGTCATCCACGGCAACGACACCACGGGTCGCCTGATCGGGAACAACACGGGTTCGGGCACCATCACCAACAGCACCTACCGCGATGCGGCGGCCGAAGCAGCGGCCCAGGCCGCGGCCGAGGCGGCGGCCCGCGCGGCCGCGGCAGCGCAAGCCGCGGCGGAGGCGGCCGCCCGAGCATCGAGCGAAGCCGCGGCACAGGCCGCTGCCGAAGCGCAGGCGGCCGCCGTCGCCGCCGCGCAGGCCGCCGCGCGCGCGGCGGCGCTGCAGGAGCGCGCGCAAACGGGTTCGCGTCTCGCGGCCGCCGCAACCTCGGAAGCCCAGCGCCAACCGGAACGCCCCGCGCCCCAGACGACAGCGGGCTTCACGCAACGGGCCGCGGCACTGGCCGACAACATCGTCTTCGCCGATCGGCGCAGCTTCTCCGCCAACGTGGAACGCATCGAGATCGACGGCAAGGTGTTCGAACTCGAGGACGAAGGCGCCAAGGCGCCCGCGGCGCCGCCGTCGACGCCGCGCTGACATCGCCGCCCCGCGGCGGGACGGCATGGCCGGTCCCGCCTCCCCCTTCTCCTTTTCGTTCCCGTTGCGACATGAACCCCCTTCGTCCCGTCTCGTCCTCACGCCGGGCGCATCCCGCGCTCGCCGCCTTCTCCGTGCTCTGCTCGCTCGCCACCAGTGGCCATGCCCAGGTGGCGCCCATCCCCAATTACGGCAGCGGCGATGCGCTGCGCGAAGCCCAGCCGCCGCGTCCGCTGGGCACCCCGCGCCAACCGCCCGCGCCGGTGATCGTGGAGCAGCCCGAGCGGCCGCTCGCCCTGCCGGCCGGCGAGACGCTGACGGTGCGCGACTTCAAGGTCGAGGGCGCCGACGAGATTCCGCCCGCCGAGCTGCGGGCCGCGCTCGATCCCTACCGCGGCCGCGCGCTGTCGATGGCCGAGATCGAACAGGCCGCGGGCCGGATCACGGCGCTGCTGCGCGACCGCGGCTACCTCGTGGCGCGCGCCTATGTGCCGCGGCAGGACGCGAGCGCCGGCACGCTGACGGTCCGGGTCCTGATCGGCAGCTACGGCAAGCTCACGCTCAAGAACCGCTCGCTGGTGCACGACGCGACCGTGGCCGATGCGTTCGCGCCCTTGCAGGCGGGCCAGCCGGTCTCGCGCGCGCAGCTCGAGCGCGCGATGCTGCTGGTCGGCGACATGCCCGGCGCCACCCTGCCCCGCCTCACGATCTCTCCCGGCGAAGCCCCGGGCACTTCGGACTTCGATGTCGAGGTGGGCGAGCGCAAGCGCTTCAGCGGCTATGTACTGGGCGACAACCAGGGCTCGCTCTACACGGGCAAGAACCGCCTGAGCGCGGGGCTCGACATCAACTCGCCCTTCGGCATCGCCGACCGGCTGAGCCTCAACCTGATGGGCACCGAGGGCGGCGGCCTCGACAACGGCCGCGTGGCCTACGGCTTTCCGCTGACCGCGAGCGGCCTGCGCCTGGAGCTGGCCGCCGCGCGCACCACCTACCACCTGGGCGGCGACTACGAGGACCTCGAGGCCAGGGGCCGGGCACGCACGGTCGAAGCCACCTTGAGCTATCCGCTGCTGCGCAGCCGCGCGCAGAACCTGTCGCTGAGCCTGAACCTCGCGCAGCGCCATCTGCGCGACGAGGTGGGCGCGGTCGAGAGCGTCGACCGCAAGACCACCCGGGTCGCGACCTTCGCCGTGCAGCACGAGCGCTGGGGCGATCTGCTGGGCCGGCCGGGCTACACCAGCGTCGTCGCCGGATTCAGCTACGGCCACCTCGACATCGACAACCCCGCGCAGGCGGCGCTCAACCGGGCCGGCGCCAACACGGCCGGCGACTTCGCGCACCTGAACCTGCGGCTCGCCGCCAACGTGGAATTCGCCAAGGGCTGGACCGCGAGCAGCGCGCTGAGCCTGCAGAAGGCGCTGCGCAACAAGAACCTCGATGGCAGCGAGCAGATGAGCATCTCGGGCCCCAACGGCGTGAAGGCGTACCGCGAGTGGGTGAGCGGCGACAACGGCTACCTGCTCAATGCCGAAGTGCGTTATGCGCTGCCGGCGCCCGAGGGGCTCACGCATTCGGTGGGCGTCTTCGCCGACCTCGGACGCGCCTGGCTGCAGAACGCCGACTACACGACGCGCAACGGCGTGCGCCTGTCGGACGTGGGCATCGGCTACCAGGCGCGCTACGGCGCGCTGTTCGGGCGGCTGCAGGTCGCGCGCGCCATCGGGTCACGCCCGCAGGAGATTGCGCGCGAGGGCCGCACGCGCGTGCTGGTGCAGGCCGGCGTGCTGTTCTGAAGCATCGAGGAGGACCACGGAATGAACATGAACTGGCTCGCCGGCGCCATCGACTACGGCGTCATCGGACTGCTGGTGGTGCTGAGCGTCTTCGTCGTCGCGATCGGCATCGAACGCGCCTGGCTCTACAGCCGCATCGACACGCACGCGATCCGCGACATCAAGTCGCTCGAGCTGCTGCTCACGCGCAAGCTCTTCGTCATCGCCTCGGTGGCGAGCAACGCGCCCTACCTGGGCCTGCTGGGCACGGTGTTCGGGATCATGCTGACCTTCTACAACATGGGGCAGGACGCCTCCATCGACACCGGGAAGATCATGGTCGGCCTCGCGCTCGCGCTGAAGGCCACGGCCGTGGGCCTGGGGGTGGCGCTGGTGTCGGTGGTGCTCTACAACACGCTGCTGCGCAAGGTGCAGGTGTTGATCCTCGAATGGGAGATCGCGCGTGACCGAAAAGCCGATTGACAGCATGAACATGCTCCCCTTCGTCGACATCATGCTGGTGCTGCTCACCATCGTGCTGACGACCTCGAGCTTCATCGCGAGCGGGCGGATTCCGGTCAACCTGCCGCAGGCCAGCGCGAGCCCTTCGGAGACCTCGCAAACGCAGACCATCGTGATCGATGCGGCGGGCACGATCCACTTCGGCGGCGAGGCCCTGAATGCCGACGCGCTCAAGACCCGGCTCGCCGCGATGGACAAGCAGACGCCCTTCCTGCTGCGCGCCGACCGCACGGTGCAGCTGCAGCGCTTCATCGACGTGGCCGATGTGCTCAAGCAGCTGGGCTTCGCCAAAGTGGCGGTGCAGACGGAGCCGGCGCCGCGATGAGGTTCGCCATCGGTCTCGGCCTCTCGGTGCTGCTGCACGCGGCGCTGGTGCTGCCGTGGCTGGTGCGCGCGCGGCCCGAGGCGTCGCCACCACCGCGCGAGCAGCTGGTGGTCGACCTGCTGGGCATGGTGAGCAACCGCCAGGTCGAGCAGCAGCAGGTGGCGCGGCCGGCCGAGCCTCCTCCTGCGGCGCCGCAGCCGAAGCCGGTGGCGCGCAAGGAGACACGCGAGCGGGCACCGGCGCCGCGCCAGGCCGCACCGAGCCCGGTGCAGGTGGCGCGCGTCGAGGAACCCGTGCGCGCCCCGCCGGAGCCGCCGACGCAGGCGCCCGTGGCCGCGCCGCCGCCGGTCGCGAATGCCGCCGAGGAAGAGCGCATGCAGCAGACCGTGCGCGCGCGCGACGACGGCGCCGATGCCCTGCGCAAGTACCTCGCGGGCCTGCGCAAGGCGATCCAGGGCAAGCTCGTCTATCCGGTCGAGGCGCGCGAGGTCGGCTATGTCGGCGCGCCGACGATCCGCTTCACGCTGACCGAGGAAGGCAACATCCTGTCGGGCTCGCTCGCGGTGGCGAAGAGCAGCGGTTACCCGGTGCTCGACGAGAGTGCCATGCGGGCGGCGCAGGCCGGCGCGCCGTTCGAGAAGCCGCCGCGGCGGATGGAGGTGGCGATCGCCATCGGGTTCGTTCAGGAACGGCAGTGAGGTTCGGCCTGCTGTTCGGGGCGCGTGCACAGGACAGCGGGTACTTCCCTCCGCGAATGTCCCCGGCCTTCGGCCTCCTCCTTGATTTCGCTGCGGGAAGCACCCGCTGCCCTGTGCACGTGGATGCCGCGGGCAGGTGTGCCGGGTACCGCAGACTCAGGCCGCGGCCTTCGGCGCGAAGCCGAGCATGGCCTTGACCTCGAGGAATTCGCCGAACGCGTGATCGCCCCATTCGCGTCCGTTGCCGGACTGCTTGAAACCACCGAACGGGGCGCTCAGGTCGAGGGCCGCGCTGTTGATGTTCACCTGTCCGGCGCGCAGGCGCGCAGCGACCTTTCGCGTTGTCTCGGGGTCCGTGCCCGACACGTAGGCCGCGAGCCCGTAGGGCGTGTCGTTGCCGATCTCGATCGCTTCGTCGACCGTGTCGTAGCCGAGGATCGTCAGCACGGGGCCGAAGATCTCCTCGCGCGCCACCGTCATCTGGTTGTTCACCTGGGCCAGCACCGTGGGCTTGACGTAGTAGCCGGTCTCCAGGCCCGCGGGCTTGCCGGGACCGCCGGCCACCACCGTGGCGCCTTCGTCGATGCCCTTCTGGATCAAGGTCTGGATCTTGTCCCATTGCGCGGCCGAAACCACCGGGCCGAGGGCCGCGCCGCTGGCGGGATCGCCGACCGTGGTGGCCTCCGCCGCTTCCTTCGCGATGGCCAGGGCCTCGGCCATGCGCGCATTGGGCACCAGCATGCGCGTGGGCGCATTGCAGGACTGCCCCGAGTTGCCCATCACGCCGCGCACGCCGGCCGTCACGGCGCGCTTGAAGTCCGCGTCCTCGAGGATGATGTTCGGCGACTTGCCGCCGAGCTCCTGGTGCACGCGCTTGACGGTGGGGGCCGCGTTGCGCGCCACCTCGATGCCGGCGCGCGTGGAGCCCGTGAACGACACCATGTCGACTTCCGGATGGCTGGAGATCGCGGCGCCCACGGTCGGCCCGTCGCCATTGACGAGATTGAAGACCCCGGCGGGCACCTGGGCCGCATCCAGGATCTCGGTCCAGATCACCGCCGAGAACGGCGCGATCTCCGAGGGCTTGAGCACCATCGTGCAGCCCACCGCGAGCGCCGGCGCCACCTTGCAGGCGATCTGGTTGACGGGCCAGTTCCAGGGCGTGATGAAGCCGCACACGCCGATCGGCTCCCTGACCAGCAGGGTGGTGCCGCGCGCCTCGTCGAACCTGTAGGTCTTCAGGACTTCGAGCGCGGTCTGCAGGTGCGCCAGGCCCATGGCGGCCTGGGCGTCCCTGGCCAGTGCGGCGGGCGCGCCCATCTCCTCGGTGATGGCCGCCGCCATGTCGGCATAGCGCTTCTTGTATTCGGCCACGATGCGCTCGAGCAGCGCGATGCGCTCCTGCACGCTGGTCCGCGAATAGTCGCCGAAGGCGGCGCGAGCGGCGCGCACCGCGCGATCGACATCGGCGGCCGAACCCATCGAGATGCGGCCGGCCGGCTTCTCGGTCGCGGGGTTGATCACGTCGATGCTCTTTGCCGTGGCGGGGTCGACCCAATGGCCGTCGATATAGAACTGCAGGTAGTCGCGCATGCCGATGTCTCCTGATGAGCCGTTGTCGCAGGATTGCGTTGTGCTTGCCAGAATACATCGGGTGCGGCGTCCGCGCGGTGAAAAGGCCGGTTGTTCCATTTCGAAACACTGCCTCGGGCGGGCGGCCGCCCGAGGCGGTCACGCAGCCCGTCTCGCGGCCCGGTAGCGGATCGCGAAGCGGTACAGCCGGCTCAGCAGCACCAGCACGCAGGCGCCGGCCAGGGTCGGCAGCACGAGGAAGTCCCAGCCCGGCTGGCTCAGGAAGATGATGACCGGGTTGCTGCCGGCCGGCGGGTGCACCGTGTCGGTGGCCATCATCAGCATCGCCGCGCAGGCGCCGGCCGCGGCCATGGCCCACCAGCCCGGCCCCAGCAGGTGCAGGAACAGCAGGCCGACCGCCGAGGACAGCAGGTGGCCGCCGATCACGTTCTTCGCCCGGGAGAACGGCACGTCGGGAAACCCGAACAGCAGCACGCAACTGGCGCCGAACGAACCGATCACCCAGGCGTCGTGCGTGGTCGCAGCCAGCGCGCCCACCGTTGCCAGCGCCACGAACGCGCCCAGGCCCGCCAGCAGGATGCCGGCGATCCGGTCGCGCCGCGGCGCGCCTGCCTCCTTGCGAGGCGCCGCGGTCGTCGAGAGCACGAGGTGCTACTTCTTGAAGCGCGCGGCTTCTTCCGAGCCGCCAGTGGCATTGCCCGCGCTGTACGAATGCGCGCCCACGCCCGCGAGCTGGCCGCCCTGCACGATCAGGTACTCGTTGCGGATCGGCCGGTTCTCGAAGTAGCACTCGAGGATCTCGCGCGTGCCGGCCGCATAGCGCGACTGCGCCGACAGGCTGGTGCCCGAGATGTGCGGCGTCATGCCGTGGTGCGGCATCGTGCGCCACGGATGGTCGGCCGGCGCGGGCTGCGGGAACCACACGTCGCCCGCATAGCCCGCGAGCTGGCCGCTCTCGAGCGCCGAGGCGATCGCGTCGCGGTCGCACAGCTTGCCGCGCGCCGTGTTGATCAGGTAGGCGCCGCGCTTGAACTTCTTCAGGCTGTCGGCATTGATCATGTGCTCGGTCTCCGGGTGCAGCGGGCAGTTCAGCGTCACCACGTCGCAGACCTTGGTCAGGCTCTCGAGGCTGGTGTGGTGCGTGAGGTTGAGTTCCTTCTCGACCGATTCCGGCAGGCGGTGGCGGTCGAGGTAGTGCAGCTTCACGTCGAAGGGCTTGAGCAGCCGCAGCACGCGCAGCCCGATGCGCCCGGCGGCCACCGTGCCCACCTGCATGCCCTCGAGGTCGTAGGAGCGCGCCACGCAGTCGGCGATGTTCCAGCCGCCCTTGACCACCCAGTTGTACGAAGGGATGTAGTTGCGCACCAGGCCCAGCGTCATCATCACCACGTGCTCGGCCACGCTGTTGCTGTTGCAGTAGGTGACCTCGGCCACCGTGATGCCGCGGTCGATCGCGGCCTGCAGGTCGGTATGGTCGGAGCCGATGCCCGCGGTCACGATCATCTTGAGCTTGGGTGCCTTCGCGATGCGCTCGGCCGTCATGTAGGCGGGCCAGAAGGGCTGCGAGATCACGATCTCGGCGTCGTGCAGCTCGCGGTCGAGCACGCTGTCCGCGCCGTCCTTGCTCGAGGTGACCACGAGCTGGTGGCCGTTGGCCTCGAGGTACTTGCGCAGGCCCAGCTCGCCCGAGACGCTGCCCAGCAGGGTGCCGGGCTGGAAGTCGATGCGCCGCGGCGTGGGCAGCGTCTGTCCGTCGGGATAGCGCTCCAGGTGCGGCAGGTCGTCGCGGGCGTAGGTGGTGGGATAGCCCGTCACGGGGTCGTCGTAGAGCACGCAAACAATCTTGGCCAAAGTCATCTCCTGGTTGATGCGGCAGCACATCGCTGCACGGAGGAGATGGTTTCGCAGCGCGCGATTTCAGGCCAATCGTTTGATCGGATGGGGCGATAGGCGCGGCTTATGAAGCCCGCCGCGGGCCGGACCGCGCACCCTCATGCCCGCGCCCGTTGCGATGGTTCGGCACTCGCGCCCTGGTGGCTCGCCAGCTTCGCATACACCCCCTGCCGGCGCAGCAGCTCGTCGTGCGTGCCGGCCTCCGCCAGCGTGCCGTGCTCCAGCACCAGGATCAGGTCGGCGTCGCGGATGGTCGACAGCCGGTGCGCGATCACGAGCGTGGTCCGGTGCCGCATCAGCGCATCGAGCGCGCCGCGCACCTGCAGCTCCGACAGCGTGTCCAGGTGCGAGGTGGCCTCGTCGAGGATCAGCACCGGCGCGTTCTTGAGGAAGGCGCGCGCGATCGAGATGCGCTGGCGCTGGCCGCCCGACAGCTGCATCCCGCGTTCGCCGACGCGCGTGGCCAGGCCCTCGGGCAGCGTGCGCACGAAGTTCGTCAGCGCGGCGCGGTCGAGCGCGAGAGCCAGTTCCTCGCCGCTGGCATCGGGGCGCGCGAGGCGGATGTTGGCCTCGAGCGTGTCGTTGAACAGGTAGGTGTCCTGCGACACCAGCGCGACGCGTTCGCGCAGGCCGTCGAGCCGCAGCTCGCGCACGTCCACGCCGTCGAGCCTCACGCGGCCCTGGCGCGGATCCCAGAAGCGCAGCAGCAGGCTGGCCACGGTGCTCTTGCCGGCGCCCGAGGCGCCGACCACGGCCACGGTGGCGCCGGCCGGCACCTCGAAGCCGAGCTCGTGCAGGGTGTCCTGCGCCTTGCCCGGATAGGCGAAGCAGACGCGCTCGAAGGCCAGCGACAGGCCGCGACCCGCGGCCGGCGGCGGCAGCGGGCCGTCGACCACGGGCTCGGGCTCGTTCTCGACCACGTGCAGGCGGCGCGTGGCCGCGATGGTGTCGGCCAGCTGGCGGCTGACCTGCGAGATCTCCGACACCGGCAGGAAGGTGGCGAGCGCGATCAGCACCAGCAGCGGCAACATGCCGGCCGGCAAGGCACCGCTCGCGACCTGCAGCGCGCCGACCACGGCCACGGCCAGGCCGCCCAGGCCCATCGCGATCTCGAACCACGCGGTCTGGCGCGACAGGTCGTTCAGGATGTCCAGGCGCCGCGCGCGGCTGCGGTCCGCCACCTCGAGGAACTGCGCGCGGCGGCGGCCCGTGGCCTGGAAGGCGGTCAGGTCGGCCAGGCCCTGGATGGTCTCGGCGGTATGGGCGCTCATCTCGCCCAGCGCATGGCGGGCGCGGTCGCCGAGCGCATCGACCTGGCGGCGGCCCCGGATCGGCGACACCAGCGCATAGGCGAGGAACGGCAGCAGCGCCAGCGCCACGGGCCAGCTGTAGAGCGCGAGGAAACCCAGCACCGACAGCGGCACCAGCACCGAGACGATGGCCGGCGCGATGGTGTGGGCGTAGAAGTACTCGACCATCTCCACGTCGTGCGTGGCGAGCGCGACCAGGTCGCCCGAACGGCGCTGCAGCAGGTAGGCCGGCGCGAGTCGCTCGAGCTTGTCGTAGAGCTTCACGCGCATGTCGGCCAGCAGCTGGTAGGCCATGGCATGGGCCAGCCACGACTCGAGCCAGTGGAACAGCGCGGCCAGCGGCGCCGCGACCAGCAGGCCGACGATCAGCGCCGAGGTGTCGCGGCCGTCGCGGATCGCGGCCACCACCAGCGCGCTGAGCACGCCGACGCCGATGAAGGCCGCGACACGCGCCACGCCCAACACGATGGTGGCGATCAGCGTGCCGCGCCAGGGCCGCACCACCGACAGCAGCGTGGCGAGCGTGGCCTTCCAGCCGACCTGCTCGGCGTCGGCATCGAGCGGGCGCAGCGCGGGGCCGCGATCGCCCTCCTCTTCCGCGGCAATGCGCCGCACCGATGCGGCCTGCGCATCGACCGGCGCGGGCGCCGCGGCGGCGAGGCCCACGGCCTGCTCGTGCATCAGGCGGTGGTAGAGGCCCTGCCGTTGCATCAGCACCGCATGGCGGCCCTCCTCGACCACGCGCCCCTGATCGAGCACCAGGCAGCGGTCGGCGCCGATGATGCTGGCCAGCCGGTGCGCGAGGATCAGCGTGGTGCGGCCGACCATCAGGCGGTCCAGCGCCTGCTGGATCAGCGCCTCGTTCTCGGTGTCGACCGAGGACAGCGCCTCGTCGAGGATCAGGATCGGCGCGTCGCGCAGCAGGGCACGCGCGATCGCCACGCGCTGGCGCTGGCCGCCCGAGAGCTGCAGGCCGCGCTCGCCGACCTGGGTGGCGTAGCCCTGCGGCAGCGCCATGATGAAGTCGTCGATGTTGGCGGCCCGCGCCGCGGCGCGCACCTGCTCGTGGGTGGCGTCGGGGCGGCCCAGGCGCAGGTTGTCGTCGAGCGTGCCGTGGAACAGCGTGATGTCCTGGCTCACCAGCGCCATGTGGCCGAGCAAGGTTTGCGTGGCCAGGCCGTTGACGTCGTGGCCGCCCACGCGCACCGTGCCCGATTGCGGCACGAACTCGCGCAGCAGCAGCCGCACGATGGTGGACTTGCCGGCGCCGCTCGGGCCCACGATGCCCACGCGCTCGCCGGCCGCGATGCGGAACGACAGGCCCTGGTGGGCGGCGCGCTGCGGCGAGTAGGAGAAGGCCACGCCGTCGAATTCGATGGTGGGCGCGAGATGCGCGGGCCCGGCGGCGTTCGACCGTGTTTCAGGCGAAGCGGTCGGCGCTTTTGCATCCATCAGCGCATGGATGCTCGCCGCGGCCGATTGCCCCAGCATGCCCCGGTGCAGCACCGAACGCAGCTCGCGCAGCGGACGGAAGATCTCGGTGCCGGCCATCAGCACGATCAGCAGGGCTTCCACGCTCATGTCGCCGGCCGTCACGCGCCAGGCGCCCACCGTGAGCGCCAGCGCGGCACCGAGTGCCACGCCGAGGTCGCTGATGCCGCGCGTCAGCAGGCTCACCGACAGCACCCAGAAGGTGTTGTCCGAGAGCTTGCGCGCGCGGGCCGCCAGCCGCTCGCCCCAGGCCTTGCCCTGGCCGTAGGCCTTCAGCGTGGGCAGGCCCTGCATCGCATCGAGGAACTCCTCGCCGAATTCGTTGAGCGAGCGCGTGCGCGCCAGGCTCGCGCGGCTGTCGAGCATGTGGACGGCCATCGGCCCGAGCAGCGCGAACAGCGCCGCGGCCAGGAAGACGAGCGCGGTCGGCAGGTCCCAGAAGGCGATGACCGCGAAGATGGCGAACGGCGCCGCGGCCGCGATCACGACCTGCGGCAGGTACTGGCCGAAGAAGGTCTGCAGCTGCTCCACGCCATCGACCACCGTCAGCATCACGCCGCCGGTGCGCTGGTTGGCGAACCAGGCCGGGCCCAGTGCCACGATGCGGTCGTAGAGCCGTGCGCGCAGCGCCTGCTGCACCTCGGCCGAGGCGCGGTTGGCCTGCACCGTGCGCAGATGGTCGAACAGCGCGCGCAGCAGCACCATCGCGCCCACGCAGGCGGCCGGTGCGATCCAGTCGCCGTAGGGCGCGCCGTCGAACACGCGCGCCAGCAACTGGCCGAGGAACACGTAGCGCGCGATGCCGGCCGCCAGCGCCAGCAGGCCGAGCAGGATGCCGCCCGCCATCTGCAGGCGCAGGCCCGCTGTCAATTGCCAAAGCCGAATATCGAAATACATGGTGATGCGATCGGTTCTTCCTGTCGGGCCGTCATCGTCATGCATCGCGCGGGGCGGCGAAAGCGATGGTTTTTCAATCCTGGGTTGAGATAGATTGCACCCTTTGCCGCTCCACCCCGCCCCATGCCTCCACTGGCTGCCTTGCGCGCCTTCGAAGCCGTTGCCCGCCTGGGCAGCCTGAGCCGTGCCGCCTCCGAACTCCATGTCACGAAGAGCGCCATCAGCCACCAGCTGCGCGCGCTCGAGGAAGACCTCGGCGTGACCCTGCTGCATCGTGGCGGCACGGTGCGTCGCGCGCGGACCACCGAGGCCGGTGCCGCGTTGCTGGTGTCGGTGCAGCAGGCCCTGACCCTGCTCGAGACCGCCTGCCGCGACACGCGCGCCGGTGCCCATGGCCGGCGGCGCAACAGCCTCAACATCTCGGCCAATCCCTCGCTCGCGGCGCTGTGGCTGGCGCCGCGGATCGGGCGCTTCATCGAGCTGCATCCCGACATCGACATCCAGCTGTTCCTGCACGCCAGCCAGGATCCCGCCTGGGACGCGCAGGACATCGATCTCGCGTTCCTGCACGTGCGCGCGCTGGGCCCGCACCTCGCGGCGCCCGGCGACATCCCGCTGATGACCGAGACCGTGGTGCCGGTGTGCAGCCCCGCGCTGGTCGAGCCCGGCGAGCGCGACGACCCGCGCGTGTTCACGCGCCACCGCTGGCTCGAGGAGAAGCACATCGACAGCCCCGAGACCGACTGGCGCACCTGGCGTCCCCGATTGGGCTTGCCCGACAGCGCGAGCCAGGAGCCGCTGGTGCTCAGCGGCCTGAGCACCGTGGTCGCGGCTGCCGCGGCGGGCGTGGGCATCGCGCTGGGGCGTGCGCCGCTGGTCGACGAGGAACTGGCGCGCGGCCGGCTGGTGGCGCTGACGCCGGGCCTGCGCATGGCCGGCTCATGGGGATACGTGATGCGCGTGCGTGCCAACCGGCCGATGGATGCCTCGCTGCCGACGCTGGTCGAGTTCCTCGCCGAGGAGGGGCGGCGCGCTCCTGCGTGGTGAGGTTCGACGCGCGGGCGGTTTGTTCGGGACGCTGCCTCGGCGAGCGCGTCAGGTTGACTTTCGTGGCAATCGAACTACGATACAGAAATCTGTATCGAAAATCTCGCGGCGACCTCATGAAGACTACGCTCAATCTCAATGACAGCTTGCTGACGCAGGCCAAGGCGATGGCAGTGCAGCAACGCACGAGTCTCACGCGCCTCATCGAGGAAGGACTGCAGCTGCGGCTGAAGGCGAGGCCCCTTCCGACCGGCGCCGTTCGCTTGCCAGTGTTTCGCGGCAAGGGCGGATTGGTCGATGGCATCAGCGGCTTGAGCAACAAGGAAATGCTGGACGCCGCCGATCGTGACGCCTGATGTGAATATCCTGGTCGCCGCCTCGAGGAGCGACCATCCGCAACACGTGCCCGCGCTTGCATGGCTCGAGCAGGCCCTTGCAGGCGCCAGTGCGGGAAGGCCGCTTGCGCTGCAGCCCATGGTGATTGCCAGTTTCCTTCGACTCGTCACGAACCCGAGAGTTTTCGTAACGCCTACGCCGATCAGCGCAGCGCTGAAGTTCGTCGATGCGATTCTCGAAGCCCCGGGAGTGGAGCAGCCGCAGCTCGGCGGCGAGTGGCATTTGCTGCGCGAAATCTGCACCAACAACAAGCTGGCAGCGAACGGTATACCGGATGCATGGCTGGCGGCGGCTGTCGCCCACCAGGGCGAACACCTGGTGACGTTCGACGGCGACTTCAGGCGACTCCTCTCGCGGGCGCAATTCACCCGGCTTTCGGCTTAGGGCCTGTCAGCACTACAACGAGCCCCTTTGCGGGGCAACCCGAGGGAAAGCTCGCCAGAGCCCGCCCCTCGGCGCTGCGTTTCTTGCATGTGCGGATGGACACGCGGCATCACGCGCCGTGATGGACGGGCTCTGGCGAGCTTCGCGACCCCTTGCATCGTGTTCGCAGGCCCCTGGAAGCTCAGGACCGGTGCTGGCGGCCTGCGAGCTGCCCCAGCCGCCGAACCCCCTCCTCGATCCGCTCGCTCCAGCGCCAGCCGGCGCTCAGTCGCAGGCAGTTGCGAAAGCGCCGGCTCGCCGAGAAGACATCCCCCGGCGCGAAGCAGATGCCGAGCTCGAGCGCCGCGTCGAACAGCGCGCGCGAGTCGAAGCCGCGCGGCAGTTCGACCCACAGAGCGAAGCCCCCGGCGGGCCGGCTGACGCGGGTCTCGGCCGGAAAGCTGGCCTCGATGGCGCGGGTCAGGTGCCGCAGGTTTTCTTCGAGCAGGCGGCGCAGCCGGCGCATGTGCGCGTCGTAGGCGCCGCTGGCCAGGAAGTCCGCGAGCGCGACCTGCGGCAGCACCGGGCTGCAGAGACTGAAGGCGAGCTTGCGGTCGACCACCTGCTGCGCGTATTTGCCTGGCGCGATCCAGCCCACGCGATAGCCGGGCGCGAGGCTCTTCGAGAACGAGCTGCAGTAGAGGGTGTTCGCGCCGCCGTCGAGCGCGATGAAGGGCGTGGGCCGCTCGCGCGCGAAGTGGATGTCGCCGTAGACATCGTCCTCGATCAGCGGCACGCCGTGCCGCGCGAGCAAGGCCAGCAGCTCGCGCTTGCGTGCGTCGGGCATCGACACGCCCAGCGGATTGCTGAAGCTCGACGACAGCAGGCAGGCCGCCACCGGGCCGGCATCGAGCAGCCGAGCGAAGGCCTCGATGTGGATGCCCTCGACGGGATCGGTGGGCAGCTCCAGCACCTTGAGTCCGAGCACCTCGAGCGTGTGGAGAAAGCCGAAGTAGGTCGGCGACTCCACCGCGATGGTGTCGCCGGGCCTGGCGACGGCGCTCAGCGCGAGCGTGAAGGCTTCGGTGCAGCCGTTGGTGATGACCACGTCGTCGGGCGAGAGCGCATGCCCGATGCGCATTGCGCGCCGCGAGATCTCGCGGCGCAGCCGCGGGTCGCCGCGCGGCGTGCCGTAGACGTTGTGGCGATCGCCATGCTGGCGCGCGGCACGCGCGAGCGCGAGGTCGAGCCGGTGGGAACGCAGCAGGGCCGCGTCGGGCACCGCGCAGCCCAGCGGCACGAGCGCCGGGTTGGAGGCGTGCTCGAGCAGGGCCGCGACGGCGCCGCTGATCGACACGGTCGAGGCCTTCGAACGCAGGCGCGAGGCCGAGGGCAGCGCCAGCGTTCCGCCCTGCGTGGCGGCGACGTAGAAGCCCGACTGCGGCCGCGCGACCAGCACGCCGCGGTCCTCGAGCAGGCGGTAGGCCTGCAGCACCGTCGAGATGCTGATGCCGTGCTGCTCGCTGACGGCGCGCACCGACGGCAGGCGCTCGCCGGGCGCGAGCGTGCCGTTGTCGATCGTGTCGACGATGAGTTCCGCGAGCTGCTCGTAGCGATGGGGTGCGGGCACGTTGCCGGCCGCTTGCCTGTTGCGCTGAAGGGTGCCTGTGTTCATGGGGGGCTCGTGCATGACGAGGCTCGATTGTGGGTGAAGCGGCTTCCGAAGGCACGCGAACTGTGCTGGTCCGAATTCACGGAAATTGTGGCTGTTCCGATGGCCCGGCGATCACTAGCATGGCCGGTATTTCCCGCTGCCCGACACGCCCCGGGCGCTGGATGACCCTCCCACCCGGGCGACCTGGAAACGAATGACAGTGCTTGAACACGAAGCCCCCGCGGCGGCACAGCCGGCGTGGCGCGGCCGCTTTCCCTGCAACGAGATCATTTCCCTGCTCGACGTGAACCGGCCGTTCAACCTGGCCGAGAGCACCTCGCAGGACCTGACGGTCGGCGACGTGCTCGACATGGCCGGGCTCGAGACCTTGCGCGGCCTGAAGCTGGGCTACGGCCGCTCCGCCGGCTCGGTCGAACTGCGCGAGGAGATCGCCAAGGCCTGCGGCGTGCCCGCCGAGCAGATCGTCACCACCCAGGGCACGGCGCTCGGGCTGTTCCTGCTGGCCTTCGAGGTCTGCCGGCCCGGCGACGAAGCGGTGCTCGTGACGCCCTGCTTTCCGCCGAGCCGCGACTGCCTGCGCGGCGCGGGTGTCACCGTGCGCGAGGTCGGGCTGCGCTTCGAGAACGGCTACCGGCTCGACCTGGACGCGATCGCCGCCAGCCTGTCGCCGAAGACCCGGCTCGTGAGCCTCGCCTCGCCGCAGAACCCCAGCGGGGTGCGCACGCCGCGCGCCGCCATCGAGCAACTGCTCGCGCTGCTGCAGAGCCAGGCGCCGCAGGCCATCCTGTTCATCGACGAGACCTACCGCGAGGCCGGCTACGGCGACGAGGCCATCCCTGAAAGCCTGGCCGCGCTGCATCCGCGCATCGTCACGGGCGCCTCGGTGTCGAAGGCGCTGGGCGCGCCGGGCCTGCGCACCGGCTGGCTCACGGTGCCCGATGCGGACCTGCGCGCGCGGCTGGTCGTGGCCAGGATGAACACCGTGATCTCGGGTTCGGTGCTCGACGAGGCGCTGGCCACGGCGCTGCTGCGCCATCGCGAACCCGTGCTCGCGCCGCGCCGCCGGCTGCTCGCCGAAGGCCTCGCGGCACTGGCGGCCTGGTGCGAGGCCGAGCGCGAGCGCATCGAATGGATCCGCCCGGACGGCGGCGCGCTGTGCTGCCTGCGCCTGCGCGCCGATCGCTTCGACGACGCGGCCGTCTCGCGTTTCTGGGACCTGCTGCCGCGGCACGAACTGCAACTGGCCTCGGGCGCCTGGTTCGGCGAGAGCGAGCGCGTCTTTCGCCTGGGCTTCGGCTACCTGCCGCCGGACCGCCTGGCGCCCGCGCTGTCCGCCCTTTCGACGGTGCTGGACGCCGCCGCGAAGTGAATGCACGACACTGCCTGACGCACCGACATCCCCTGGAGCCCCGCATGAAACAACCCCATCGCTACACCGTGGTCGACGTCTTCACCGCCCGACCGCTGGCCGGCAATCCCGTGGCCGTGGTGTTCGACGCCGACGGCCTGGACACCGAGGCCATGCAGGCCATCGCGCGCTGGACCAATCTCTCGGAAACCACCTTCGTGCTGCCGCCCACCGTGCCCGAGGCCGACTATCGCCTGCGCATCTTCACGCCGCGCAACGAGCTGCCCTTCGCCGGCCATCCGACCCTGGGCAGCGCGCATGCCTTCCTCGAAGCCAAACGGGGCACGCTGCGCGACGGCGGCCGGCTGGTGCAGCAGTGCGGTGTCGGCCTCGTCGACGTGACGGTGGAGGACGGCCCCGAGGGCCGCGAACTGGCCTTCGCCCTGCCCTCCGCGCAACTGGCGCCGCTGGCGGCCGACGACCTCGCGGAGCTCGGACGCATCCTGGGCCGCCAGCCGAGCCCCGAGGCCGCGCCGGCCATCGTGGACGTGGGCCCGCGCTGGGTCGTGCTGCCGCTGGCCGACGCGGCCACGGTGATCGACCTGCAGCCCGACTTCGCGCGGCTCGCGGCCTTCGAGCGCCGTCTCGGCGTCACCGGCCTCATCGTGTACGGCCGCTACCCGCAAGGCGAGGTGTCGATGGAGGTCCGGGCCTTCGCGCCCTCGAGCGGGGTCGAGGAAGACCCCGTCTGCGGCAGCGGCAATGCCAGCGCGGCGGCCTTCCAGTGGGAACGCGGCCTGCTGCCGTCCGACGGCATCGCCTACGTGGCCGCGCAGGGGCGCTGCGTGGGACGCGATGGGCGCGTGAAGGTGCGCGTCGATGCCCACGGCAAGGTGCGCGTGGGCGGTGCCTGCGTGAGCTGCGTGGAAGGCACGCTCTCACTCTAGCGGCCCGCGCTTCAGCCGTGCGCCGGCGGCCGCCTGCCGGTGCCCACGCCGGCCGTCGGCACCAACGGCAGGCCCAGCCGCGCGGCCGCCTCTTCCTGCACCGCCATCGCGCGCTCGAAGCCCGCGCGCGCACTCAGCCGTGACCAGTACGCGCCCACCGCCGGACCGAAGCGTTCGTGCAGACCCAGCACGCGCGCCAGCATCAGGGCG
Organism: Variovorax sp. Varisp41; assembly: GCF_047325085.1. Taxonomy (NCBI): domain Bacteria; kingdom Pseudomonadati; phylum Pseudomonadota; class Betaproteobacteria; order Burkholderiales; family Comamonadaceae; genus Variovorax; species Variovorax sp. Varisp41. Next base: position 449,945 of record NZ_CP168541.1, on the reverse strand, counting down.
TAGCCGAGCGAGATGTCGGCGGCCGTGAAGCGGCCGGCGCAGGCGAAGTCCTGCGTCTCGAGCAGCTGCTCGATCGTCCGCAGGCGGCCGTGGAAGAACTGCGCGTAGTCCTGCGCGGCCTGGGGCAGCCGGCGCTCCTGCGGCTCGAGCGTGCCGTAGCGCAGCACCAGGGCCTGCGGAAAGGTCAGCGAGGCCTCGCCGAAGTGCAGCCAGTTGAGGTACTGCGCATAGCCGGCCTCGCCGCGCTCCACGTTCAACGGCGTCGGCGCATGCAGGCTGGCCAGGTACTGGCAGATCGCGACCGACTCGTTCATGCGGATCTCGCCATCGACGAGCAGCGGCACCGTGCCCTGCGGATGGATCGCGAGGTAGTCGCGCTGCAGCACGCGCGGCGGAAACGGCAGCATCTCCAGCCGGTAGGGCGTGCCGAGTTCCTCGAGCATCCAGAGAACGCGGAACGAACGGGCATTCGCGCAGTGGTAGAGCGTGATCATCGGGTGCGGGGCTCGACGCCGGAAGTGGGCCTGCCGATCGTCGCTCGCAGCGGGCCGGCGCGCCTTGCGTCGATTGGCTGAGTTGCCGCGCGCCGCCATGCCAGCCAGTCTGCGCAAGCGCCGCCCCGCCCGGCGCGCATAGCCTGCGCATCCCGCGATCGAGCGATCGCGATTCCGGAGCGTTCATGCCTTCCCTCAGATCCAAGACCCTCTTCGTCACCGGTGCGAGCCGCGGCATCGGCAAGGCCATCGCGCTGCGGGCCGCGCGCGACGGTGCCAACATCGTGGTCGCCGCCAAGACCGCGACGGCCGACCCGCGCCTGCCGGGCACCATCCACAGCGCCGCCGAGGAGATCGTCGCGGCCGGCGGCCAGGCGCTCGCGGTGGTGGTCGACGTGCGCGACGAAGCGCAGGTTCGCGCGGCCGTCGATGCCGCCGTGGCGCGCTTCGGCGGCATCGACATCCTGGTCAACAACGCCAGCGCGATCCACCTCGAGACGGTGGAGCGCACGCCGATGAAGCGCTACGACCTGATGTTCGAGATCAACGCGCGCGGCAGCTACCTCTGCGCGCAGGCCTGCCTTCCGCACCTCGAGAAGGCCGCCAATCCGCACATCCTGACCCTGTCGCCGCCGCTGGACCTGAACCCCAAGTGGTTCGCGCGCCATGCGGCCTACACCACCTCGAAATACGCGATGAGCATGCTGAGCCGCGGCCTGGCCGAGGAGCTGCGCGAACGCGGTATCGCGAGCAATTCGTTGTGGCCGCGCACCGTGATCGCCACCAGCGCGCTGCGCATCGCGGCGCCCGAGGTGGCGGGCCAGGCACGCGTGCCGGCCGTCATGGCCGACGCCGCCTGGCACATCCTGACCCGGCCGAGCCGCGAGCTCACGGGCCAGCTGCTGCTCGACGAGCAGGTGCTGCGCGAGGCCGGCGTCACCGACTTCGCGCCCTACCTCGTGACGCCGGGCGTCGAGCCGCTGATCGACTTCTTCGTGGAACCGTGACCTCTTCGCTTCGACACCCTTCAGGAGACCCTCGCATGCAGACCATCGACCCCGAACGCGCGGCCATCGCGCGCGTGTCCCTCGCCGACATCGTGCGCCGCGGCGCCCGCCGCCATCCCGGCAAGACCGCCGTGATCCAGGGCGAGCGCCGCATCAGCTTCGCCGAGCTCGACGCGGGCAGCGAGCGCGTCGGCGAGGCGCTGCGCGACCAGGGATTCACGGGCCACCGCATCGCGACCCTGTGCCTCAACTCGATCGAGCACCTGAGCGCGATCCAGGCCATCCACAAGTCCGGCAATGTCTGGGTGCCGGTCAACGTGCAGCTCGACGCGGCAGCGATCGAGCACGTGCTGAGCCATGCCGAGGTCGGGGGGGCCTTCATCGACGCCGCGCTCTACGCCGTGCCGGCGCTGCGCGCGCTGATCGAGCGCCTGGGCCTGCTGACGGTGGTGATCGGCGGCCCGCAGCCGGCCGCCGCGGGCACCCTGCCCTTCGACGCGCTGGCCTCGCGCGCGCCCACGCAGCCGCTGGGCGCGCCGGGCGGCGACGACGAGCTCGCGCTGATCATGTACACCAGCGGCACCACCGGCAAGCAGAAGGGCGTGATGCATTCGCACCGCTCGGTGCATGGCGCGCTGCTGAGCTGCGCGCAGAGCTTCGAGGCCACCGAGCACGACGTGGTCGGCTCGGTGCTGCCGCTGTTCCATTGCGCGCAGCACACCATCAGCATGGGCGCGCTGCTGACGGGCGCCACGATCTGGCTGGCCAGCGGCTTCGATCCCGCGGCCATGCTGGCGGCGATCGAGCGCGAGCGCATCAGCTGGCTGTCGTGCCTGCCGATGATGTACGACGCGCTGATGAAGCATCCGCGGCGCCCCGCCACCGATCTCTCGTCGCTGCGCCTGTGCATGTACGGCCTGGCGCCGATACCGAAGAACCTGCTCGCGCAGATCCGCAGCGAGCTGTGCGCCGATGTGCGCCTGGGCACCGGCCAGACCGAGATGTACCCGCCGACCATGGTCTACCGCGCGAGCGACCATCCCGGCAAGGACGGCAACTGCTGGGGCATGTCGGTGGCGGGCGTCGAGACCGCGGTGATGGACGACGACGGCCGTCTGCTCGGACCGGGCGAGATCGGCGAGATCGTCCATCGTGGTCCCAACGTCTTCCTCGGCTACCTCAAGGACCCCGAGGCGACGGCCGCGGCGCGCCGCTTCGGCTGGCACCACACGGGCGACATCGGCATGTTCGAGGCCGACGGGCAGATGCTGTTCCTCGACCGCAAGAAGGACATGATCAAGTCCGGCGGCGAGAACGTCTCGAGCATCAAGCTCGAGGCGGTGCTGCTGGCCCATCCAGCGGTCGGCGCCGCGGCCGTGGTGGGCCTGCCGCATCCGCATTGGGGCGAGGCGGTCGCGGCCTTCGTGGTGCGGCGTCCCGGCGCCGAAGCCTGCGGCGAGGACGAGCTGCTGGCCTTCTGCCGCGAGCGCCTGGGTCGCTTCGAGGTGCCGAAGTCGATCCGCTTCGTCGATGCGCTGCCGATGACGCCGACGGGCAAGGTGCAGAAGTTCCAGCTGCGCAGCGGGCACCTGGAGCTGTTCGCGTCCGGGCAGCGATGAAGGGTCCGCACCCCTCAACGCCCGAACACCCCCTTCATGTGTAGCGGCGCTCGAGCGCATCCCATTCGGGCTTGCCCACCAGCCGCTGGCGCTCGGCGAACGGTGCGACCAGCGCGGGATCTTCCTCGAGCCGCCTCGCATCGCGCAACACCGTGAGTGCCTTCTGCATGCCGACCACGGCGCCCTGCAGCGCGGCGTTCGCGTACAGCACGAGGCCATAGCCCATGCCGCCGAGGTCCTCGGCGCCGAAGACGGGCGTCTTGCCGCCGATCACCATGTTCATGAGCTGCGGCCGGTCGAGGCGCTGCGGCAAGGCGCGGATCTGCTCGGCGCTGGTGACCGCCTCGACGAACAGGATGTCGGCGCCGGCCTCGGCGAACTGCTGCGCGCGCTCGATCGCGGCTTCGAAGCCCAGCACGGCACAGGCGTCGGTGCGCGCCAGGATCAGCAGGTCGGGGTCCTGCCGCGCATCGACGGCCGCCTTGATCTTGCTCACGGCCTCCTCCGTCGAGATGACGGCCTTGCCCTCGAAGTGGCCGCAGCGCTTGGGCGCGATCTGGTCCTCGAGCTGGATGCAGTCGGCGCCCGCGCGCTCGAGGGTGCGCACCGCATGGCGCACGTTGAGCGCGTTGCCGAAGCCGGTGTCGGCATCGACGATCAGCGGCACGCGCACCGCATCGCGGATGCGCGCCGTGTGGTCGGCCATCTCGGCCAGGCCCACGAAGCCCTGGTCCGGCAGGCCGAACCACATGTTGGTGACGCCGGCGCCGGTGATGTAGATCGCCTCGAAGCCCAGGTCCTCGACGATGCGGGCCGACAGGGCATTGAAGGCGCCCGGAACGATGACGCCGCGGCGGGCCTGCGCCAGGGCGCGCAATTGTTGTTTGGTATTCATGGATCGGCTGGAAGGAAAAGGAAGAAGAGCCCGCGGTGCGCTCACTTCTCCTGCATCCGGGCCGCCTTGACGATCTCGCCCAGGCGCTTGCGCTCGGCATCGGTGAACTTCACGAACTCCTGGCGCGTGCCGCCCACGGGCTCGATGCCCAGGCCCTGGAGCTTGGCCACGGTGGCGGGGTCGCGCATGGCCTTGTCGACGGCGGCGGCGAGCTTGTCCAGGATGTCGTTGGGCGTGCCGCGCGGCGCATGCAGCCCGGCCCAGTGCGCGATCTGCAGCTCGGGGAAGCCCTGCTCGACGGCCGTGGGCAGTTGCGGGTAGGCCGAGATGCGCTGGGTCCAGGTGGTGGCCAGCGGCTTGAACTTGCCCTCGCCCCGGATGTGCGGCAACGCGATGATGCTGGCCTCGGAGGTGCCCTCGACCTGCCCGCCCAGCACGGCCGTCGTGCTCTCCGAGCCGCTCTTGTATGGCACGGCCTGCAGCTTCGCGCCGTACTTCACATTGAGCATCTCGGCCACGAAATGCGGCGTGCTCCCGGTGCCCGCGGTCGCGAAGTTGAAGCCCGCGCCCTTCTTCGAGGCCTCGACGAAGTCGCGCAGGTTGTCGTACGGGGCCGACTGGGGCACCACGATCACCGAGGGCGCCAGGCCGATCATGACCACGGGCACCAGGTCCTCGTCCTTGAACGGCAGGGACTTCTTGATCATGCTGTTGGAGATCACGCCCGCGGCGCTGATCAGGAAGGTGTAGCCGTCGGGCGCGCTGCGCGCCACCAGGTCGGCGCCGAGCGAGCCGCCCGCGCCGGGACGGTTGTCGATGATGACCGGCTGGCCCAGCACCTTGGCCGCCCCTTCGGCCGCCGAGCGCGCCAGCAGGTCGTTGGCGCCGCCCGCCGCGAACGGCACGACGAAGCGGATGGACTTGGCGGGCCAGGCCTGGGCCTGCGCGGCCAGCGGCAAGGCACAGGCCAGCGCGGTGGCGGTCAGGCAGGCGATGGTGGAAAGGCGATGGAAGCGCACGGAGGTCTCCTGGTTTTTCAGCTGGAAACCGGGGTTTGCGCAAGCGCTGTGCCATCGGCCCGGGGAGCGCGCGCCTTGTCGCCAAGTCATTGATTCGAAAGGAATTCGCGCTGCCTCGGCGGGCGCTCGCCCGGGTCTGGATTTCAATTTGATTTCATGAATGAGACAATGAAATCCATTGAAATGAATACATCGCCCGCCGCCCCGAGCGCTCATTCCTCCGTCACGCCGCGGCCGCTGCACATCGTGGCCGTGGCCCGCCACCGACTGGGCCGCGTGCTGGCGCGGCTGATACCGGAGGTGGCCGGGCAGGCGGAGGTCGAGCTGGTCGGGCAGGCCTTCGACGATGCCGTGGCGGCCGTGCGCGCGCTGCATGCCCGGCGCCCCGTCGACGCGGTGGTGGCCGCGGGCGCCAGCGGCGAATGGCTGCGCCGGCACCTGGACATTCCGGTGGCCATCGTGGAGGTGCGCGGGTTCGACCTGATGCGCGCGCTGGCCGCGGCGCGCGCCCTCTCGCCCCGGGTAGGTCTGGTGTCGTTCGACGGTCCGTCGGAGCACCTTGCGCAGCTCGACACGCTGTTCGGCATGGGCATCGCGCAGTTCAGCTACCGCGGCGCGGAGGACGCGCCGGCCTGCGTGGAGGCCCTGCGCGCCGCCGGCATCGAGGCCGTGGTGTCGCCCGGGCTGGTGGCCGACCTGGCCGAGCAGGCCGGCATCGCCAGCGTGCTGATGTACTCCGAGGATGCGGTGCGCCAGGCGCTGCAGGACGCCCTCCACCTGGCACGCCACGGCCATGCCGAGCGCGCGCGCCGCGAACGGCTCGGCACCATCCTCGGCCAGTTGCAGGACGGCGTGGTCGCGGTCGACCTGCGCCAGCGCATCGAGGCCCTGAACCCTGCCATGGCGCAACTGCTCGGCGCTTCCGTGGCGCAGCTCGTCGGCCGCGTGCTGAGCGAGGTGGAGCCCGTGCTGGACCTCGGCGCCACCCTGCGCCTGGGCGAAGCCCCGGTCGAGGAGGTGCTGCAGATCGGCATGCGCACGCTGGTCGTGCGGCGCGCGCCCATCGTCGAGAACGGCGAGGTCACCGGCGCGCTGCTGGTGTGCCGCGACCCTGCCGCGATCCAGCGCGCCGACCGCCACCTGCGCGCCAACCAGCGGCAACGCGGCGCGCCCGCGCGCTACCGGATCGAGGCCTTCGCGGGCGACGGCGCCGCGGCACGGCGCGTGCGCGAGCTGGCGCGGCAGTGCGCGGCCAGCGACGCCACCGTGCTCATCGTCGGCGAGAGCGGCACCGGCAAGGAACTGGTGGCCCAGGGCATCCACAGCGCGAGCCGGCGCGCCACCCAGCCCTTCCTGGCCGTGAATTGCGCCGCGCTGGGAGAGAGCCTGCTCGAAAGCGAATTGTTCGGCCACGAGGAAGGCGCCTTCACCGGCGCGCGGCGCGGCGGCAAGACCGGCCTGATCGAGGCCGCCCACACGGGCACCCTGTTCCTCGACGAGATCGGGGACATGCCCCTGGCGCTGCAGACCCGGTTGCTGCGCGTGCTGCAGGAGCGGGAGGTGCTGCGCGTGGGCGCGACCGCGGCGGTGCCGGTCGACCTGCGCGTGATCGCGGCCACCCATGCCGACCTGGCGGGCCAGGTGGAGCGTGGCCTCTTTCGGCGTGACCTGTACTACCGGCTCGCGGTGCTGCGCATCGAGACGCCACCGCTGCGCGAGCGCGGTGCCGATATCGCGTCCCTGGCCGCCGGCCTGATGGCGCGCCGCGCGCCCGCGGCGGGTGTGCCCGCGGACCGGGCATCGGCCTGGCTCGCCGCCTTGCTGGAGCTGGCCGCGGGCTACGGCTGGCCCGGCAATGTTCGCGAACTCGAGAACCTCGTCGAGCGCCTGCTGGCCTGCCACGGCTACCTGGCGCCCGAGGGCCGGCTGGACCGCGCCCGGCTGCTCGAGGTGTTCGCGGAATGCACGCAGGCGCGTCCGGCGCCCGCGCGCAATCGCCTGCTCAAGGGCGCGCGCACGGCCGCGGAGCGGCAACGGGTGCGCGAGGTGCTGCAGTCGGTCCAGGGCGATCAGGACCAGGCCTGCGTCATTCTCGGCATCAGCCGTTCGACGCTGTGGCGGCGGTTGCGCGACGAGGCTCCGAAGGCCTGACGAGGCGATTCCTTTCGGGGTGACACCCACTTCTGCGCAGCTTCGAGAGCATGCAAAGGATGATCTGGTGCGACGTTGGCGTGGAGTCGGCGGACACCTGAACCGCAGGTGTCGCAGATCGCCCGCGGGCCCTCTCAGCCCCGCTCTTTGTGCTCCCCGCGAATGATCTGGTGCAACGTGCGCAACAGCACCTCCGGCTGCACCGGCTTGAACATCACGACCAGCCCGCTGGCATAGGCCGCGCGCACCCGCTCGGGATCGGTATCGCCCGTGACCAGGATCGTGGGCACGCGGCGGCCGGCGAGCCGGCGCAGTTCGGCGGTCGCCTCGATGCCGTCCTGCGGATCGGCGAGCCGGAAGTCGATGAGGAAGGCGTCGAAGCCGTCGGGCGTGGCGCGCACCTGCGCGCTGGCATCGGCGAGCCGGCAGGTGATCTCGATGCGCTCGCAGTAGGGCGCGAGCCACATGCGCACCGCCTCGCCCACCGGCTGCTCGTCGTCGAGCAGCAGCACGCGCGGCGGCACCAGCGGCGGTTCGGTGGTGTCGGCCTGCGCGGCATCGGGCACGGCCGCGGGCGCGACGGGCAAGGCGGCGGGCACGGGCGGGCGGCGCGGCAGGTCGACCCAGAACACGCTGCCGTGGCCGAGCCGCGAGCGCACGCCGATCTCGCCGCCGAGCAGGTCCACCAGCCGCTTGACGATCGCCAGCCCGATGCCCAGGCCGCGCGCGACGTCGCGCTGCGGGTTGTCGACCTGGTAGAACTCGTCGAACACATGCGGCAGGTGCTCGGGCGCGATGCCCAGGCCGGTGTCCCACACGGCCAGCCGCAGGCGGTCGCCGCGCGGCCGCGCGCTCACGAGGATGCCGCCCTGGCGCGTGTACTTGAGCGCGTTGTCGACGAAGTTGGTCAGCACGCGCAGCAGCAGGTCGCCATCGGTCTGCAGCCATTCGGGCGCGGTGTGGAAGCGCAGCGCGAGGCCCGCCTGCTGGGTGCGCGGCTCGAAGATCTGCGACAGCCGCAGGAACAGCGGGTCCACCGCCATCCGCACCGGCTGCGGCACCACGGTGCCGGCATCGATCTTCGAGATGTCGAGCATCGCGTTGAGCAGGCCGCTCACCGCATCGGTGGCCTGCACCACGCGGCCGGCCACGGGCGCCAGCGGATGGTCGGCCAGGTCGCGCTCGAGCGAGCGCGAGAACAGCGCCAGCGCATGCACGGGCTGGCGCAGGTCGTGGCTGGCCGAGGCGAAGAAGCGGCTGCGCTCGCGGTTGAGCCGCTGCAGCTCGAAGGACTGGCGCAGCAACTGCTCGCTCAGCAGTTCCTTGTCGATCTGGTCGGACAGGCTGCGCCGGATCAGCTGGTGCTGCGACAGCGCATAGCGCGCCATCGAGCCGCCGAACAGCAGGCCCACCACGCAGGTGAACCAGCCATCGGTGCCGCCCATCCAGGCGAAGCGCGTGACCACGCCCAGCGTGAGCGGGATCGTGACCACGGGCACCATCGCGCGCCAGGTGGCGATCACCGGCACCGAGCCCATCAGCACCGCGAACATGCCCAGCAGCAGGATCAGGATGCGCATCGGCGACTCGGTGCCCGGCGGCATCAGCGCCCAGGGCGCCAGGGTCCACATCGACATGTAGGCACCCAGCGGCAGCATGAAGCGCCACGCGCCATCGGGCTGGCGCAGCGTGAACTCGGGCTCGGGATAGAGGCGCGCGTTCCAGCGCATGAACACCAGTCGCAGGCACAGCAACGTGCAGATCGCGACGCCCCATGCCAGCGCGCCGTAGCCGCGCGTCATCCCGAAGAACACGCCGGCCATCGCGATCGCCGAGGCCAGCGCCGTCAGCACCGTGGGCGGGCCCATCACGAACATGCGGCGCAGCAGGCGTTCGCGGACCAACTGCGCATGGGAATCGGCGGGTCCGGGCACTTGGCCCGACGGGGTGGAGGTGGCGCCCGGCGTACGCATGGGCGGCAGTGTAAGGGTCGGCCGCTTCGGGCCGAGGCCCGGCGGCCGCCGGGAACGCGATCGAGGCAGCACGCCGGCTCATCACGGGCGGGCTTGCAAGCCAAGCTCACTGCATCTCGGCCAGCGCCTCCTTGACGCCCTGCTCCTGCAATGGCGTGTCGCCGCCGTCGAGGTGCAAGGCCGCGTGCGGCGGTACCGGGGTTGCGCAGTCCTTATGGATCACGCCATCCTTCATCACCAGTTGCACCCTGGCCGGGTCCGTCAGCAGCGACAGGTCCTGCAGCGGGTCACCGTCCACCAGGACGATGTCGGCGAGAAAGCCGGCCTTCAAGCGTCCCAGTTCGTCGGGGCGCAGCATGATCTGTCCGCCAAGCCGGGTCGCAGCCATCAGCGCCTCCTTGGGTGTCATGCCGATGTAGTCGACGAAGTACTGGAGGTCGTTGGCATTGGTGCCGTGCGGCATCCACGCGAATCCGTAGTCGCCGCCCGGCAGGATGCGAATGCCGCGCTTGTGCATCTCGCGCAGCGACGCCGATGCGATCTCCAGTTCGCGCTTGTAGCCCATCTGCGTGGCGACCGCCTCCGTGATGCCGTACTCGGCCGCGTTGTAGGTCGTGCGAATGAGCCAGCCGATGCCCGGCGCGACGAAGTGCCGGTCCTTGGCCGCCTCGAGCATGTCGAGCGCTTCCGAATCGGCAAAGCTGGCGTGGTAGACCATCTCGATGCCGTGGCGCACGCACTGCTTGACCGACTCGCTGGAGCGCGCATGCGCGGCCATGCGCTTGCCGTAGCGCTTCGCTTCCTGCGCCAGCATGGCGACCTCGTCTTCGGCGAACGGCGACATCTCCGCGGGCAGGCCGGCGATGTACTCGCCCGACAGATTGATCTTCAGGTGGTCCACGCCGTACTTGATGAAGGTACGGGCCGACTTGCGGATCTCCTCGGGGCCGCTGCAGACGCTGCCGAAACTCAGTTCCTCGAACTTCATGTGCGGCAGCGTGTTGTCGCCCAGCGCGCCGATGGTGGTGATCTCCTGGCTGCCGGCCAGATAGCGCGGGCCGGGGAACTCGCCCGCGTCGATGGCGTTGCGCAAGACCACGTCCAGCCGCGGCTTGGCCGCTGCCGCGCCGATCGCGGAGGTCCACCCCATGTCGAGGTAGCGCTTGGCCACGCGCACGCACCAGAGCATGTGCTCCTCGGGCGGCATGAACTGAATGGCCGCGAGGGACGGCTGGTCGTTCCACGAGAAATGCGTGTGGGCCTCGGTCATGCCCGGCATGAGAAAGCGGCCTTTGCCGTCGATCACGCGTGCGTCATCGGTGCTCACTCGCTGGGGGAAGCGCGCCACTTCGACGATGCGCTTTCCCTCCACGAGAAGGTCGCCAGCGTACGGGTCCTCGCCCGAGCCGTCGAAGATGCGAACGTTGGTGAATGCAATACGGGTCATCGTTGTCTCCTCCGGCATGCGCTGCCGGCCATGGGGTTGTCGAATGGCGCCTGGCGCCGTCTCAGCGCAGTGCCGCGTAGAAGGCTTCGATTTCTCGTGCGCAGCGCTGCGGCTGTTCGAAGGTCGTCCAGTGGCCGCACCCGTCGAGCACGATGACGCGGCTGCCCGCGATGCGCTCCTGCATGGCGCGGACGTTGTGCGGCGGCGCCACGCCATCCTGATCGCCGGTGACCAGCAGGGTGGGCACATCCAGGCGTTCGAGCGCGGCCGACCGAGCATCGGCGAGCGCCGCGCAGCTTTGCGCGTAACCCTCGGGCGACTGGCGCATCACGCTCTCCCGCACCAGCGCGAGCACCGCCGGTTGTTGTTCCTTCGTCTGCGTGCTGGTCGCGCCCTTCACGATGGCATCGGCGATCTCCTGCATGGCGGCCACGCCGCCTCGCGCCGCGTTGGCACGGGCCGCGATGTTGGGGCGGGCGGCATCGGGAGGCGCGGCCAGCGGGCCGAGGAGCACCAGCGATTTCACCGTGCCGGGACGGCGAAGCGCCAGGTGTTGGGCGACGATCGTTCCCATCGAGTGGGCCATGACATGCACCGATCCGATGTCGAGCGCCGAGAGCAACTGCACCATCGCGTCCACGTAGCGCTCGATCGACAACGCCTTGCCGTCTTGCGGCAGCGGCGACCTCGCGCTGCCTGGAAGATCGGGCCTGATGCAGTGGAAGCCGCCGAGCACCGGCAACAGGGGTGTCCAGTTGTTCGAGGAGCCGCCGAGCCCGTGGATGCACAGCAGTGCCTCGCCCGTGCCGTCGATCTCGACGGCCAGGTCGTTCAGAATTCGAGTCGTCATGCGCAGCCCTTCAGACGAACTTGTTCTCGATGGCGCCGAGCCGGTCGATCTCCACGCGCACCACGTCGCCGGCGCGCAGGTAACGCGGCGGACTCATGCCCATGCCCACGCCGGCCGGCGTGCCGGTCGCGATGACGTCGCCGGGGTAGAGCGTGATGCCCCGCGAGATGGTCTCGATGAGCGTGGGGATGTCGAAGATCATGTTCTCGGTCGGACCGTCCTGGCGCAGTTCGCCGTTGACCCAGCAGCGCACGCGCGTCCTTGTGCCATCGAACTCGTCGGCGGTGACGATCCACGGGCCCATCGGGCAGAAGGTGTCGAAAGACTTGCCCAGGTCCCACTGGCCATGGCGCATCTGCACATCGCGCGCGGTCACGTCGTTGACGACCGTGTAGCCGAACACATGCGACATCGCGGCGGCGCGCGCGATGTTCTTGCCGCCCTTGCCGATCACGACGGCCAGTTCGGCTTCGTAGTCGATCTGGGTGGAGACCTCGGAAGGAACGAGCACGTCGTCGTGCGGGCCCACGACGCACTCGGGCACCTTGGTGAAAACGATGGGCCACTCGTCGGTCCTGGCCGTGTTGTCCTTGAACACCGAGGCCGCCAGTTCCTTGGCGTGCGCATGGTAGTTGCGACCCACGCACCAGAGGTTGCGGCGAGGCTTGGGCAGCGGCGCATCGAGCACCACGTCGCCCAGGTCGACGGCGGGGCCGGCCGGCTCCGGGAGCGAGCCGCCCTCGGCGAGGGACTGGATCAGCGTCAGCACGCCGCTTTCGGCCTGGACCTGCGTGAGCTGCAATGGGGTGATGGTCTTCCTGTCGGCGGAGACGAGCCCGACCTTGCGGTGGCCTTCGCTCGTGAAAGTGGCGATTCGCATGAAGCTTTGCTCCTGTGTTGTGGCGATGCGGCAACTTTAGGAATTGCGAGCCCACGCCGCTTATCGGTCGATCCGGCGACGTATCGAATCGTCTGGTGCCCTCCTAAGGACTTACCCGAGGCACGGTGCCGGTCGCGGAGCCGGGAAGGAACAATCGCCGCAAACCACCTCGATGAAGCAGACAGATGCAGGAAGCCTATGCACTTCACGAAGGCGCGTTCGGCACGGCGATCGTCCTGGAGGCGAGCGCCAATCTGGTGTCGCACGCCCACTCGGAAACGCAGCTCGCCCTTTGGCTCGGCGGGGCGCGCGCCTGCGCGCATGTCGGTGCGCAAACCGTGCCCTACAGCGAGAGCGTGGCGCTGGGCGTGAACGCGTTCGAGGCGCACGACATGGTTCGCCTGGACGACAGCGGATCGAGCCTGTTCATCGTCTTCATGATCAAGAAGGAGTGGCTCGACGAGCTCGGCCAGGCGAAGGACCGCAGCTTTCGCTTTCCCTCGCCGCGGGTGCCCATCGGCGATGCGCTGCGCCGCTCATGCTGGCGTGTGCTGGACCTGATGATCTCCGCCGGCAGCGGACGCGACCAGGTCGACAGGGAGGTGGAGCGCCTGCTGGAAGCCGCCATCGCGGCCTCCAGGACGGGCGGCGAGGCCCCTTCGGTCGCGGCGGGCATCGGCGTCACGCTCGATCATCGCCTTCGGGCCGCCATCGCCCATATGCGCGCGCACGTCTCGGAGAAAACGACCATCGACGAGATCGCTGCCAAGGTCGGCCTGTCGCGGGCGCACTTCTTCGCGTTGTTCCGCGACCAGTTGCACACGACACCGCAGGTGTTCTGGAGCGGCGTGCGCGTCGAGGAAGCGATGCGTCGCGTCAGCGAAGGTGGCGAACTCACGGACGTGGCGCTCGACCTGGGTTTTTCGGCGCCCGGCAACTTCTCGCGCTTCTTCAAGGAGCACACGGGGATTTCGCCATCGATCTTCAAGCGGGCCACGCGCGCGCCTTCTCCTGTCACCGTGACGGGCATTCCGCGCGAGGGGCAGAGCCCCTCTCCATCCGCCGATGTGCCGGAAGATGAAGGCGAACGCGGCCATATCCGCAGCATATGAAAACCACTCCTGAATCGGTCTGGTGCTGCCCGCCGGCATGCCGGCGGCGGCGCGGCGCGAAGTCCCGCAGGCCTGGCAGCGCACGCTGATCAGCCCGAAGCTGCGCCAGCCCCTGGTCGCGCGGGGCTTCGATCCCGTCTCGGGCGATCCCGCTGAAATGCGGCGCACCGTCGCCGCCGAGATCGCGCGCCACCGCGCGCTGCTCGCGAGCGGCCGCATCAAGCTCGATGGAGCGGCCTGCCCTTCGCAAGATCCATGACGGAGAGACGCGCGATGGGGCCGATCAGCCGATCACGGCTTGCGCGCCTTCGGCGTCTTCTTCTTCGGCTCGATCTCCAGCCCCGTGATGCCGTTGAGGAACAGCTGCGTCGCGATCGGTGCCATCTGGTCGTAGGAGAAGCGTCCCCCGGGCTTGAACCAGGTGAACATCCAGTTGAGCATGCCGAACAGGAACATGGTCAACAGCTTGTGCAGCTGCGAGGCGTGCAGGTCGGGACGTGTGGCGGCGATGGCGTCGGCGAACACCCGCACCACCGTGCGCTCCTTGTCGAGCACGCGCGCCTGCGCCTCGGGGGCCAGGAAGCGCACGTCCTCGGTGAGCACGCGGTGCTCGTGCTGCGCCTCGGCGTACTCGGCCATGAAGGCCTCGATCAGCTCGGGCAGTCGCTCGTCGGGCGCGAGCTGCAGCGCTTCCACGCCCGTGACGATGTCGACCAGCCGCGACACATGGCCGTCGGCGATGTGAAGCAGCACCTCGGCCTTGTCCTTGAAGTGATGGTAGAGGCCGGGCTTGGACAGGTGGCTGGCCTCGGCGATCTCGTTCATCGACGTCGCCGCATAGCCCTTGCGGGCGAACAGCTCGGCGGCGGCCCTGGCGATCAGGCTGCGCTGGTCGCCGGGACGGGAGGAAGCGGTGTCAACGGTCATGGATGGCAATGAGGGGCTGCGCGCGAGGCCACGCGGTCCGCGATCTTAGGGGTTAGTCCCGAGCCCTTGCCGCTTGCCCGTGTCCGCACTGCTGCGTTAGCCTTGCGCGGCTTCCAAACCGACCGGTCGGTTGGTTTTCTGATCGATCCACCGGCACCCCATCAAAAAATCGGAGACAACCATGCGTGACGAGAAGTGTGTGAACCGTGTCCTGCTGTCGGCGGGCCTGCTGATGGCCGCCGGCCTGGCCCTGCAGGGCTGCGGGGGTGGCGGCGGAGGCGGCGGCGGCTTCTTCCCGATTCCGGCGCCCGCGCCCGCACCGGCCGCGCCGCCGCCCGCGGGTCCGTCGGGCCCCAGCGTCGAGCAGCTCAAGAGCACCTGCAACGGCCTCAAGGGACAGGTGCTGGCGGGCGTCACGGTCACGCAGACCGCGCGCTTCGAAGCCAAGGCGGCGGTCAACGCTTCGGGCTTCTGCCAGGTGCTGGGCACGCGCGCGCCCTTCCTCGACATCGAGATCGACGTGCCCGACAACTGGACCGGCCGCTACTGGCAACAGGGTGGCGGCGGTTTCGACGGACGCATCGCCTCGGCGGTGACCAAGGACGGCGGCGGCGCGGTGACGGCGGTCGACCCCACGCTCGCGATCAAGGGCGCGGTGTACGCGGCCTCGAACGGCGGCAACCGCGCGAGCGTGCCCGCGCAGGCGGCGCCCGGCGTCTGGGCCAGCGGCACGGCCGAGGGCCAGCAGTCGGCGACCGACTACGCCTATGCCGCGGTGGGCACCACGCTGCGCTTCGGCAAGGCCGTCGCCCAGGCCTTCTTCGGCAAGGCGCCGACGCACAGCTATTTCAACGGCTGCTCCAACGGCGGACGCAATGCCTACATCGCCGCGCAGCGCTGGCCGCAGGAGTTCGATGGCATCGTCTCCGGCTGCGAGACCATGGACATGGCGGGCCAGACCAGCGCCTGGCTGCGCGCGGCCTCGCTGACCGGCACGCCCGCGGCGCTGAGCCCCGCGCAGACCGGCGCGGCCTATGCGGCCGCACTGTCGGCCTGCGATGCGCTCGACGGCGCCAGCGACAACCTGATCGGCAATCCGCAGGCCTGCAGCTTCGATCCGGCCGTGCTGCAGTGTGGCATGGCGGGCGCGAGCAGCGATCCGGCCCTTTGCCTGAGCGCCGCGCAGGTGGGCACGCTCCAGTCCTTCCTGTCGCCGCTGAAGCTCTCGAACGGCTCGACCGTGCTCTCGGGCTATTCGTGGGGCAACGGCCTCGGGCTCGGCTGGGGCGGACTCGGCGGCGGCTTCGCGCTGCTCGCGAGCGGCGACCCCGCCTGGCTCACGCCGGCCAGGCAGGCGGGCTTCCAGCTCGAGACCGACTACTACATGCTCGGCGCGGGCCTGGCGCGCATCGGCGCCGACCACGACAAGGCCGCCATCGCCAGCTACGTGGCCTCGGGCCGCAAGCTGATCTCCTGGCACGCCGGCAGCGACGCGCTGCTGTCGCCGAACGACCACTATCGCAACTGGACCACCATGACGGGCATCGCCAGGTCGCTGGGGCTCGCCGATCCGAACAGCGCGACGCGCTTCTTCATCGTTCCCGGCGGCGGGCATGGCGCGGGCGGCAGCCTGCAGGAAGTGGACTGGGCCTCGGCCATCATGGGTTGGGTGGAGAACGACGACGCGCCCACGCAGCTGACCTACAACTTCACCAGCGGCGGCGCGGCGCGCAGCATGCCGGCCTGCCAGTACCCCAAGTACCCGAAGTACAAGGGCTCGGGCGATGTGAACGCGGCGGCGAGCTACAGCTGCAGCTGAGGGCCGCGGCATCGCGCGGTGTTCTCGTACCATCGATGCATGAGCATCGAAGCGCAAGCCGCCTCCCCTCTCCTCGTCGACATCGGCGTCAACTTCCACTCGAGCCAGTTGGCGTCGATGACCGCGCCGCTGCTGGCGCGCGCCAAGGCCGCGGGCGTCGCGCAGATCCTGGCCACGGGCACCTCGCTCGCCTCGAGCCTGCGCGCGCTCGAGCTGGCGCGGGCGCATCGGGGCCTGGTCTTCGCGACCGCGGGCGTGCATCCGCATGACGCGAAGTCCTTCGACGCCGCCACCTTCGAGCAGCTGGCCGAACTCTGGCGCTGCCCCGAGGTCGTGGCGGTCGGCGAGTGCGGCCTCGACTACAACCGCAACTTCTCGACGCCCGAGGCACAGCGCGCGGCCTTCGACCGGCAGCTCTCGATGGCCGCGCGGACCGGCAAGCCGCTGTTCCTGCACTGCCGCGATGCCTTCGCCGATTTCCACGACATGCTCGCGCCCGTGGTGGCCGATGGCGCGCACGGCGTGGTGCACTGCTTCACCGGCGACCGCGCCGAAGCCGAGGCCTTTCTCGCGATGGGCCTCGATATCGGCATCACGGGCTGGGTGACGGACCTGCAGCGCGGCCAGGCCTTGCGCGCGGCCATCCGGGCCATTCCGCTGGACCGGCTGCACCTCGAGACCGATGCGCCCTACCTGATGCCGAAGAACGCGGGCCTGCGCGGCAAGCCGAACGAACCGGCGTACCTGCCTTGGGTGGCCGCGGGCGTGGCCGAACTGCTCGAACGCGATGTCGCCGAGATCATCGCGGCCTGCAGCGCCAACAGCCGGCGCTTGTTCGGACTCCCACCCGTCGAGGCCGCCGCATGAGCACGTCGAGAAAGATCGCGATCGAGGTCGACGCCGAGCTGCGCGTGTCGGGCCTGATCGATGCGGCCGACGATGCGCGCTTCGCCGTGGTGCTCGCGCACGGTGCGGGCGCGGGCATGACGCATGCGTTCATGGAGGCCGTGGCACGCGGCCTCGCCGAGCGCCGCATCGCCTGCCTGCGCTATCAGTTCCCGTACATGGAGCGCGGTTCGAAGCGGCCCGACGCGCCGCCGCTCGCGCATGCCGCGGTGCGCGCGGCCGTGGCCAGCGCCGCGGCGCATTTCCAGGGCCTGCCGCTGTTCGCGGGCGGCAAGTCCTTCGGCGGACGCATGACGTCGCAGGCCCAGGCGCTGGGCCTGCTGCCCGATGTGGCCGGGCTGGTCTTCCTCGGCTTCCCGCTGCATGCGGCCGGCAAGCCCTCGATCGATCGCGCGGCGCACCTGCACGAGGTCGACGTGCCGATGCTGTTCGTGCACGGCGCGCAGGACAAGCTCGCGGAGCCGCCCTGCTTCGCGCAGGTCGTCGCCTCGCTCGGTGACTGGGCGAGCGTCGACGAATACGCGGCGGCCGACCACGGCTTCCATGTGCCGAAGAAATCGGGCCTGACCGACGAGTTGGTGATCGAACAGCTGCTCGACCATATGGCGGTGTGGATGCAGGCCTGGCTGCTGCCCTGAATCCGGCTCAACGCAGCGCGCGGCAGAAGCGTTCGATGCGATCGCAGGCGATGCGCAGCGACTCCTCGTCGAGCGCGTAGGCGATGCGGAAGTACGGCGAGAGCCCGAAAGCCGCGCCGTGGACCACGCCGACATCCGCCTCCTCCAGCAACGCGAGCGCGACATCCTCGTCGCTGGCCAGCAGGGTGCCGGCCGCCGTCGTCCGGCCGATCAGCTCCTCGCACGCGACGAAGGCATAGAAGGCGCCCGAGGGCGCATCGCAGCGCAAGCCTGGGGTGGCGTTCAGCGCCGCGACCAGCAGGTCGCGCCGCCGCTCGAAGCTCGCGCGCGATCGCGCGATGAAATCCTGCGGCCCGTCGAGCGCGGCGATCGCCGCATGCTGCGAGATCGAGCTGGCGCCCGAGGTCTGCTGGCCCTGCAGCTTCTCCATCGCTTCGAGCAGCCAGCGCGGGCCGGTGCCGAAGCCGATGCGCCAGCCGGTCATGGCATAGGCCTTCGAGACGCCGTTCATCGTCAGCGTGCGCGCGGCGAGGCGGGGTTCGGCCCGGGCCAGCGTGTGGAAGGCCAGCCCGTCGAAGACCAGGTGCTCGTAGATGTCGTCGGCCAGCACCAGCACCTGGGGATGGCGCAGCAGCACCTCGGCGAGCGCGCGCAGTTCCACGAGCGTGTACACGGCGCCCGTCGGATTGCTCGGCGAGTTGAGGATCAGCCACCGGGTGCGCGGCGTGATCGCGGCTTCCAGCGCTTCGGGCCCGAGCTTGAACCCGGAAGCGACGCCGCAAGGGACCACGACCGGCCGGGCGCCGCACAGCTGCACGATCTCGGGGTAGCTGACCCAGTACGGCGACGGAACGATCACCTCGTCGCCGAGGTTCAAGGTTGCCGCGAGCGCGTTGAAGATCACCTGCTTGCCGCCCGAGCAGACGATCGTGTCCTGCCAGCCGACGTCCAGGCCGTTCTCGCACCGGAACTTGGCCGCGACGGCCTCGCGCAGCGCGCGCAGGCCCGCGACCTGCGTGTAGCGCGTGTGGCCCCCCCGGATGGCCGCCACCGCCGCGTCGCCGATGTGCGCGGGCGTGTCGAAGTCGGGCTCGCCGGCCGACAGCGAGACGATGCGCGCGCCGCTCGCGCGGCGCGCCGCCACCCGGTCCATCATCCTGTAGGTCGCGGAGGGCTGCGCCGCCGCGAGGTGGACGTTCAATCTCGCCGCCGCGGTGTCGTCGCTCATGGCGCCTTGCGCTGCAGCGTGTGATAGCCCATCGCCGCGCGCGCTTCGCCCAGGGTCTTGCCCTCGGCGATCCAGGCGCGGATCTGCGACTCGGCCGCTTCGATCCCGTGCGCGAGTTCCGCGACCTCGCGGGCCCGCGCGCGCGGCACGACCAGCACGCCGTTCGCGTCCGCCACCACGATGTCGCGCGCGGCCACGCGGGCCTGGCCGATGGACACAGGGACGTTCACGCCCTCGACCTGCACGCGGTCCTTGCCGGTGCGCATGAAGCGCCCGCGCGTGAACAGCGGGTAGCCGTCGTCCAATGCCTTCGACACGTCGCGGCAGACGCCGTCGATCACGGTGGCGGCGATCCGCCGCTGGCCGGCGTACTGGGTCATGATGTCGCCCCACACCGTGCAGTCGGTGCGTCCGCCGTTGTCGATCACGAGCACGTCGCCCTCGGCCACCTCGTCGATGAAGTCGCCGACCGAGCCCGCGGGCGTGCTGGCCGGGACGTACTTCACCGTGAAGGCGGGCCCCACGGTCACGCCGGCGTAGTCGGCCAGCGGCACGAGGCCGAAGCAGTGGCCCGGCAGGCCGAGCTTGTCCATGGCGTCCGAAACGCCGGGGGTGTCGAGGCCTTCGAACAGGGCCACGAGGTCCTTGTCTTCTTGTTGCATGGGAATGGCTTTCACTGGGAGTGTGGTGATGGATGTCAGAGGCCGTGGGCCGACAGGGTTCGCTCGAGCCAGCCCTGTTCGACGCGCCCGGTGGCGATCTCCGCCTTGATCGCGTCCTCGGTCCGGGCGGTCTGCGCGACGGCCGCGAGCAGGCGCTCCCCGTCCGCGGGATCGAAGCAGACCACGCCGTCCTCGTCGCCGACCACCACGTCGCCCGGATGCACCACCTGCCCGCCGACGCAGACGTCGCGGTTCATGGAGCCGGGGCCGAACTTGTAGGGCCCGCGATGCGTGTGGCTGCGTGCGTGGCACGGGAAGTCGGCCTCGAAGAAGGCGCGCACGTCGCGGATCGCGCCGTCGATCACGAAGCCCGCGCAGCCGCGCTGGATCGCGTACAGCATGATGAGTTCGCCCACCAGGGCGTTGTTCGGGTCGCCGCCGCCATCGATCACGAGCACATGGCCCGGCTCGATCTCCTTGAGCGCGCGGTAGACGAGCAGGTTGTCGCCGGGCCGCGCCTTGATCGTGTACGCGGTGCCGACGAGCTTGCGCGAGCGGTTGAAGCGCCGCAGGCCGAGCATGCCTGACATGCGTTGCAGGTTGTCGCTGATGTGCGGCGTCACCACGTCCCGCAGCGCGGCGGTCAGCGCCTCGGGCGCGAGCTTCGGGACGGGCCCGATGTCGAAATTGGAAAAGGTCAAGATGATCTCGCTGGGTGTCGTGGTCTATCGCGTGGCCGCGTAGCTTTCCATCGGCAGGTCGTTCGGGTCCTGCCAGAGCTTCTGCAGCGCGGCGGGCGGCACCATGTTCAGCCGCACGTTGCGCGGCGGAATGGGTTCGGCGTACCACTTGTTCCACAGCGCCTTCATCTCGCCCGAACGCATCATGTCTCGCAGGGTCTGGTCGGCCAGCGCCTTGAGCGGCGCGTCGTCCTTGCTCAGCATGATCGCCAGCGGCTCGGTGTTGAGCACCTCGCCCACCACGGCGAAGTCGGCCGGGTTCCGCGCGTTCGCGATCGACGCATTGAGCAGGCCGGCGTCGATTACCCAGGCGTCGGCCCTGCCCGATTCGAGGATCAGGAAGCTCTCGGCGTGGTCCTTGCCGAGGATCTCGTTGAACTTCAGGCCGGTGGCGCGGCTGTTGCGCCGCAGGTGCTGGACCGAGGTCGTGCCCGTGGTCGCGACCACGGTCCTGCCCTCGAGGTCCCTGATCGAGCGGATGCCCGAGTTGGCTCGCACCGCCATGCGCACCTCCTCGATGTAGGTGGTGAGCGTGAACGCGACGTCCTGCTGGCGGGCCTGGTTGTTGGTGGTGGAACCGCACTCGAGGTCTACCGCGCCGTTCCTGACCAGCGGCACGCGGTTCTGCGAGGTGACGACCTGGTAGCGGACCTCGAGCTTCTGCAGGTTCAACTGCCTCTTGATCGCGGCGACGATCCGCTGGCAGATGTCGACCTGGAAGCCCACGGCCTGGTCGCTGCCCAGCACATAGGACATCGGCAGCGAGCTGTCGCGCACGCCGAGCGTGACGACGCCGGTGGCGCGGATGCGATCGAGGGTCTGGGCCGGTGCTTCGGCCGCGATGCCCAGCGCGAGCGCGACGGACAGGAGGCTTGCGAGTTTCTTCATGGAGTACCTCGGGGATGGATCGATGCGGATCGGCCTATCGCGCTTCGGCGGGCCGGCGTTCTTCCATCACCGCCGCGAAGTGCCTGTCGTGCATGGCCTCGGCCACCGACTGGCCGGCGCGGATGCGCGACACCATGCCGGCCTGCTTCGCTGCCGTTCGCTCGGCGATGTCGAGGACCTCGTCGATGCGCGCGGCCGGCACGAAGACCGTGCCGCAGCGGTCGGCGATCACGAAGTCGTCCTGCGCGACCTCGACACCGGCGACCGTCACGGGCGCGCCCGAGCCCGTCTGCACCAGGCGGTTGCGCGCACTGACCATGGTGACGCCGCGGCCGTACACCGGATAGCCGATCTCCTCGCTGCCGTCGATGTCGCGGCTGAAGCCGTCGATCACCGTGCCGCGGATGTGCTTCATCGTGGCGGCATTGGCGACGATGTCGCCCCAGCACGAGACGCCCTCGATGCCGCCGGCGATCACCAGCACCCGGTCGTCGCCCTGGCTCTCGGCGATCACGCTGGTGATGGGATGCACCGTGAGGCCGCCGTCGGCCTGCTTGGGCGCCAACTGGATGGTGGAGGCGCGGCCGACGATCCTCGGGCAGTGCCACAGCGGGCGCAGGCCCACGGTGGCGCCGGGCAGTTCGAGGAAGTCGAGCGCGTCGGACACGGTGTTGGTGTCGAGGTCGGCGAGGCGGGAGAGTCGTTGGGCGTCGGTGCTCATGGTCTTTCAGGGGCTGGTGATGCGGAGGTTCGACCGCTGGGCGATCGATCGGTAGAGCCTGCTTTCCGTCGCGATGAGCGCGGCGAACTCCGCGCTGCTCGATCCGATCGCCTGCAGGCCCTTGTCGTCCATGGCGGCCACGAACTTCGGGTTCGCGGCGATCTCGCGCGCGGCGGCTTCGAGCGCCGCGGCGATCGGGCCGGGCAGGCCCTTCGGCGCCCAGAGCCCGTACCAGGTGTAGAACTCCAGGCCCTGCAGGCCGGCCTCCTCGGTGGTGGGAATCTCGGGCGCGGAGCGCAGCCGGGTCTTTCCGGTCACGGCCAGCGCGCGCACCCGGCCGCCGCGGGCGACGACGTCCGCGGCACCGCCCGCGGGATAGGGCACGACCATCCGGATCGGCTTGTCGGGATAGCCGGCCTGCGCGGCCCCGGCGAGGACGGGCAGCACGAGCGGCAGCGCCAGCGCGCCGCGAACCAGCCGCCGCCACAGGCGGCGCGCAACGGCATCGAGGGAGGCGATCGAGTCTTTCATGGCGTTCATCGAGGCAAGGAAGCACCGATGTTCCGGGGCCGTGCCCGATACGTCCATTCGCAAGACAGGAAGAACTTGATACGCTTGGCCTATCGATGATCAACTTTCGCCTGCTCCGCCATCTCTACCTTTTCTCGGTGGTCGCCGAGGAGCTGCACTTCCGGCGCGCCGCGGCGCGGCTGGGCATGTCGCAGCCGCCGCTCACCGAACAGATCCAGGTGCTGGAGGCCGCGCTCAAGGTGCGGCTCTTCGAGCGCTCGAGCAAGGGCGTGCAGCTCACGGCCGAGGGCGCGGCCATCCTGCCGGCCGTGAAGAAGCTGGTGTTCCAGATGGACCGCGTGGAGGTTTCGGTGCAGGAGGCACTGCGCGGCCGCGGGCGCATGCTCACCATCGGCGCCATCACCACGGCCATGGCCAGTCCCCTGCCCGCCGTGATCGAGCAGCTGAAGGCCGAGGTGCCGGACGCGAGCATCTCGGTGATCGAGATCGACAGCGCCGAGGCACTGGTCGCGCTCGACGAGGGCGCGATCGACGTCGCCTTCGCGCGCATCGAGGGCGATGCGGGGCTGCAGGTCCAGGCGCGGCCGCTGCGCACCGAACGGCTCGGCGTCGCCCTGCCGTCGTGGCACCGGCTGGCCGCGCGCAAGACCATCGCGATGCGCGAACTCGCGGACGAAGAGTTCATCATGTTCCCGCGCGCGGTGAGCCCGAGCTTCTTCGACGGCATCGTCGCGGCCTGCCGCTCGCACGGCTTCACGCCGCGCATCCTGCACGAGTCGCGCTCGGTCACCTCGCAGATCGCCATGGTCGGCTGCAGCCAGGGCATCGCGCTGGTACCGCTGGGATTGCACGACCTCGGAGGCGAGCGGGTCGCGATCAAGCCCTTGAAGGAACCCGTGGACATCGTGACCATCGCGGTCGCATGGAGCGCGAGGACGCGGGATCCGATGGTCGAGCGCGTCGTGGCCATCGCCGCCTCGATGGGCGCCGCCTACCGAAAGCCCGTGGCCGGGCGATGACAGATCCATGACGCAACCGGGTGGCGTCAGCCTTCGCGCAGCTTGCGGGATGCTGACCGGCCCGATCAGGTTCCGTTCACGCAAGGCTTCTAGCATCCGCGCATGCTGCTCGCACGCATCCGCCGATTCGCCGAAGCGCACCATCGCGCATGGTGCTTCGCGGGCATCCTGCTGGTGTTCCTGCAGCCCTTCATCGCCGTCCACTTCTGTTGCGACGGCATCGAGGACGAGCCCATGCTGCGGGTGCGCGCGCTCGGAGAAACGAGCCAGTTCGAGGCCGACGACCGCGAGAACCATGCCTCCGATCGCGAGACCACGATCTTTGCGCAGGTGCCCGCGGGCATCGATCACCCCCATGCGCTGAATGCGGGCCTGAACACGCTGCTGGCGCTGGTGCTCGCGCTGCTGCCCCTGGCGCTGATCCCCATCCGGCCGATCCGGCCGGCCAGCCGTCTCGGCCCCGCGCAGGTGCCGCCCCGCGGTGGCGCGCCACCGCCCGCATTGCCGTGGAAGCGCCGCCCTCCCGCCGCCGCACCACCCCTCGCGCACTGAGAGAAGCGACGCCTCGCGCGTTGCCCCCCGCGCCGCGCATGCCTTGCCGCGGCAGCCCTTCTCTTCCTCGATCGGAGGTCTCCCGTGTTCGTCTTTTCCGGGTGCGCAAGCCGCGCCCTGTGCAGCCCTGCGCCGCTCGCGCGCATCGGCTTGCCCTCTTCAATCGTCTTCGCTGCCGCGTCGAGGCCTGCGCGATGAGCGATCTGAACATCACCCTGTTCCAATGGCTCGCGGCCGGCACGCCGCCGGCGCGCCCGGCGCTGCTCCTCGCCACCGCCTTCGCGCTCGGCGGCGCCTGGCTCAGCGCCGGAATCGTCGGCCTCGCGATCTGGAAAAAGGCCGCCGACCGGGCCTACCTGTGGATCGTGCTCGCGGCCGCGGGGCCCTGCGCGATGCTCTCTCATGCCATCGCGTTGCGTCTGGACCAGCCGCGTCCCTTCGTGCTGGGCATGGCGCAGGCCTACATCGAGCACGCGGGCCGCGGCTCGCTGCCCAGCACGCATGCGAGCGTGATGTTCATGGTGGCCGCGGCCTGCCTGCTGCGCCCGAGCCTGCGCCGTGTCGGGCTCGCGCTGCTGGCATCGGCCATCGTCACGGGCTGGGCGCGCATCTACGTGGGCGTGCATTTCCCGCTCGACATCGCCGCCGGCCTCGCGCTTGGCACGGCGCTCGCATGCGCGCTGGCCGTCGCGCTGCGGCTCGCGCGCCGCCTGCTGCCCGCCGACGATACGGCGCCCGCGACCTGGAGGCTGCCGTGAACGCGCGCACACCCTTGCACCGCGCGCCCGAAGCGGTACCGGCGCCCACGGCACCCGAGGCACGAACGCGCAGCCTCTCCTGCGTGATCCCCTGCTTCAACGAAGGCCCGAACCTGCGCCGGCTGCTGCCGCTGCTGGAAGACATCCTCTGGTCCACGCATCTGAGCTGGGAGATCGTGATCGTGGACGACGGCAGCACCGACGACACGGCCGCGGTGGCCGAGGCCTGGTGCGAGCTGCGCGGCTTCCGCTGCATCTCGCTGTCGCGCAATTTCGGCAAGGAGGCCGCGCTCACCGCGGGGCTGGCCGCGGCCGTGGGCGACGCGGTGGTGCTGCTCGACGGCGACCTGCAGCATCCGCCCGAGCTGCTGCACGCGATGCTCGCGCAGTGGCGCGCGGGCGCGGAAGTGGTCTATGCGGTGCGCGAGCGGCGCGACGATGAGAGCCGTTTCAAGCGGCTCGGCAGCCGGCTCTTCTATCGGCTGCTCAATGCCTCGGACCGCTTCGCGGTGCCCGAGGACGCGGGCGATTTCCGGCTGATGGACCGCAAGGTGGTCGACGCGCTGATGCGCCTGCCCGAGCGCGGCCGCTTCATGAAGGGGCTCTACGCCTGGGTCGGCTTCCGCGCGGTGGCGCTGCCCTACACGCCGGCGCCGCGCGCCGAGGGGCACTCGAGCTTCAACGCGCGCCGCCTCGTGCTGCTGGCGCTCGACGGGCTCACCGCCTTCACGACCTGGCCGTTGCGCATGGTGAGCGTGGCGGGCCTCGCGATCGCGCTGCCGGCCTTCGCCTATGGCCTCTACCTGTGCGTCGAACGGCTGCTGTTCGGCAACGCGGTGTCGGGCTGGACCACGATCGTCGTGAGCCTGATGTTCTTCATCGGCATCCAGCTGATCTCCACCGGCATCCTCGGCGAGTACGTCGCGCGGATCTACGAGGAGTCGAAGGGGCGGCCGCTGTACGTGGTCCGCCGCGAGGGTGGCAGCGGCCTCGCCACGGAGGGTCCGTGAGCGGCGAGGCTCGGGGGCGCGCGCAGGTTCTGCGGGTCGGTATCGTGCTGGTCGCGTGGTTGCTGGCGACCTCGGGGGCCCGGTCGCTGATGGCGCCCGACGAAGGCCGCTACGTGGGGGTGGCGCTGGCCATGCTGCATTCGGGCGACTGGCTGGTGCCGCGGCTCGACGGCCTGCCGTTCTTCCACAAGCCGCCGCTTTTCTACTGGATCGGCGCCGCGGCGATGGGCGTGGCGGGGCCGGTCGAATGGGCCGCGCGGCTGCCCTCGGTGCTGGGCGCGAGCGCCGCCGGCATCGCGCTGTTCGCCTTCCTGCGGCGCTGGACCGACGACCGGCTGGCGCTGTGGTCGACGGTGGTGCTCGCCACCATGCCCTACTTCTTCCTCGGCGCGCAGTTCGCGAATCTCGACATGCTGGTGGCCGGCTGCATCTCGGCGACGGTGCTGCTCGCGGCCTGGGCGGTGCTGGCGCACGACGAGGGGAAGCCATGGCGCGCGGCGCTGGCGCTCGCGCATGCCGGCGCCGCCGCCGGCCTGCTCGCCAAGGGCCTGATCGGCCTGCTGCTGCCGTTCCTGGTGCTGGCCGCCTGGTGCGCCTGGACCCGGCGCATGGCGACGCTGTGGCGGCTGTGCCGCTGGCTGCCCGGCTGGGCGCTGCTGCTCGCGCTCGCGGCGCCCTGGTTCGTGGCGATGCAGCGCGCGTATCCGGAGTTCTTCGACTATTTCGTGATCACGCAGCACTTCCGGCGCTTCGCCTCGAGCGGCTTCAACAACGAGCAGCCGTTCTGGTTCTACCTGCCGGTGCTGGCGGGCCTGACGCTGCCGTGGTCGCCCGGCCTGCTGCTGCCGCGCCGCGGGAACGCGGCGCCGGAGCTCGGCGCCGCCGCGCGCGACGTCGACCGGCTGATGTGGACCTGGCTGATCGTCATCGTGGTCTTCTTCTCGCTGCCGCGCTCGAAGCTCGTCGGCTACGTGCTGCCGGTGCTCGCGCCGCTGGCCTGCGTTGTGGCGCGGCGCATCCTGGCCAGCGGCCCGATGCGCGAAGGGCGGGGCCTGAAGGCCGCCGCCGCGGCGGCGATGGCGCTGTGCCTGGCGGGCGTGGGCACGCTGGTCGCGATGCCGCAGCCGGGCGCGCGGCTGCGCCTGCCCGCGGACGCGAGCATCGGGCCCGACGACCAGGTGCTGATGCTCGACAGCTACATCTACGAGATCCCGTTCTACTGGCATCTGCGCGCGCCGGTGATGGTGCTCGGCGAATGGAAGAACCGGCCGGAGCCCGAGCGCGACGACTGGCGCAAGGAACTCACGGATGCCGCGCGCTTCGACGAGGCCCGGGCCTCGCGGCTGCTGGTCGATGCATCGCGGCTGCCCGCGATCCTGTGCGCGCCTCGCGTCACCTGGCTGGTCGGCCCCAACAACTCGCAGCTCCAGCATCCGTGGCTCGCGGGCACGAAGCTGGTGGCGGTCAACGACCGGCTGGCCGTCTGGCGCCACGACGGCGCGGCGCGCCGCGGATCGCATTGCGCGGGCCTGTCCGACGGCCTGCCGGAGCGGCAACCATGAACGCATCGCCGCGCGACACGGCCCCCGAGGGCACCCGGCCGGTCTGCATCTGCGCCGACGACTTCGGCATGGGGCATGCCATCAACGAAGCGGTGCTCGCGCTGGTCGAGCACGAGCGCCTCAGTGCCGTCGGCTGCATGGTGCGCCGCGCCGCCTGGTCGTCGGGCGCGCGCCTGCTGCGCCGGCTCGACCGGCAACGCACCGACATCGGCCTGCACCTGGACCTGACGCCGCCGGCCGCGCCCGGCGGCCGCGAGCCGGGCCTGCTCGGCCTGCTGGTCGCGCCTCGGCTGCGCCCGGCGGCACGGCAGGCGATCCAGGCGGAGATCCGCACCCAGCTCGCGCGCTTCGAGGACGCGATGGGCCGCGCGCCCGCCTTCGTCGACGGCCATCGGCACGTGCACCAGTTCGCGGGAGTGCGCGAGCTGCTGGTCGCCGAGCTCGCGCGCCGCTATCCCGATGCGCCGCCGTGGCTGCGCAGCACCGAGCCCGGCTGGCGCCGCGGCAGCGACGGCTTCAAGGCCGGTGTCATCCACCGCCTGGGCGGCGCGGCGCTCGCGGCGCTGGCACGCGAGCACGGCATCCCCATCAGCCGGCGCCTGCTCGGGGTCTACGGTTTCTCGGGCGACGGCCAGGCCTATCGCGCGCGCCTGCTGGCCTGGCTCGCGGTGGCCGGGCGCGGTGACGTGCTGATGTGCCATCCCTCGCTGGGCCGCGTGCCCGGCGATCCGCACGGCGCGGCGCGCATGCGCGAATACGCGGTGCTGCGCGCGCTGGCGCTGCCCGCGGCCGGCGAGCCGGGCGCGATCCGGATCGCGCCGCTGTCGGCGGTGCTCCAGGGCGGCTGAACGTCGCCGGCGTTGTCCGGTCGCGACGGTCGCGGCCGGCATGCACACGAAGTTCGTACAATGAGAACCATTCTCAACGAGCCGTGCGGCCTGCCGTCCTCCGATGTCCACCTCCGATGCCTCCGTGCGACTGGTCGCCGCGCTCTACGGCGAACACCATTCGTGGCTGCTGCAGATGCTGCGGCGCAAGCTCGGCAACCTCGAGAACGCGGCCGACCTGGCGCAGGACACCTTCGCGCGCATCCTGTCGGCCGACGAGACCGGCCCGCTGCGCGAACCGCGCGCCTACCTCACGACCGTGGCCGGCCGCATCGCGGCGCAGTACTTCCGTCGCCTCGCGCTCGAGCGCGCCTACCTCGAGGCGATCGCCCACCTGCCCGAGGCCACGAGCCCCTCGCCCGAGGAGCGCCTGCTGGTGCTCGAGGCGCTGGCCGCGGTCAGCCGCGTGCTCGACGGGCTGAAGCCGCGCACGCGCGAGGTCTTCCTGCTGTCGCAGCTCGACGGCCTGCCCTATGCGGAGATCGCGCAGCGGCTCGGCCTGTCGATCCACGTCGTGCAGAAGGACATGGTGAAGGCCTACGCGCATTGCTACGACGCCGTCTATGGCGGCTGAGACCGGCACGGCGCCGCGGCGCGCGGTCTTCCAGCCCGCGGGCGATGCGGCGCTCGATCGCGCCATCGTCGCGCAGGCGGTCGAATGGCTGGTGCGGTTGCAATCGGGCGCCGCCTCCGCCGCCGAGCGCGCGGCCTGCGAGCATTGGCGCGGCGCGCATCCCGACCACGAGCAAGCCTGGCAGCGCGTGCGCGGCCTCGGTGCCGACCTGCGCGACGGCGTGCACGGCCTCGCGCCCGAGACGGCCCGCGGCGCATTGCGCGGCGCCGACGCGGTGCGGCGGCGCTGGGCGCTCAAGGCCTTCGTGCTGGCCGCGAGCGGCGGCGTGGGCGCCTGGGTGCTGCGCGACGACATGGCCTACTGGCGCGCCGACTATCGAACCGCCACCGGCGAACGGCGCGACGTGCTGCTGCCGGACGGCACGCGCGTGGCGCTGAACACGCGCAGCGCGATCGACGTGGATTTCGGCGCGGCCGAGCGCGGCATCCGCCTGCTCGGCGGCGAGATCATGGTCAGCTCGGGCCACGACCCGGCCGCGCGGCCGCTGGTCGTGCATGCGGGGCCCGGGCGCGTGGTGCCGATCGGCACGCGCTTCCTGGTGCGCGCGCCCGATGCCTCCGCCCCGGGGCAGGTCGTCGTGCTCGAAGGCCAGGTCGAGCTCGGCGTGGCCGGCCGCGAAGGCTCGCTGCGCCTGCCCGCCGGCCAAGCCGCGCGCTACGCGGCGGATGGCATCTCGGCACCCGAGCCCGGCAGCGAGAACGCCGCGTCCTGGACCCAGGGCGTGCTGGTGGTCGAGCGCATGCGGCTCGACGACTTCCTCGTGGAGCTGGGGCGCTATCGGCCCGGCGTGCTGCGCTGCGACCCGGCCGTGGGCGCCATCCTCGTGAGCGGCGCGTTCCCGGTCGCGCGGACCGATGCGGTGCTCGACATGCTGGAAGAAACGCTGCCGGTACGTCGCCGTTCGCTCGGCCCTTACTGGACGACGATCGCGGCGCGATAGCAGGGGCAACGGGCCGCGAAAAAAAGATCGAAGAAAAACGGCAGGTTTCCAGACCTCGTGCATCAAGCAGGAAGAGACACCCCGCGGCGAAGGCCGCGGGGCCCCATCTTCCAACGATCACGGAGAGTTCTTCCCATGGCATTCGATGCTCGGTCCGCCGCCCGGACCGGCCCCTTCCCGCTCGCGCCCTTCGCCCGCTCCGGCTGCCTGAGCGCGGCCCTGGCGCTGCTCGGTGCCTCGGCCGCCCCGACGCTGGCCCAGCCCGCGCCGGCCACCGAGGCTGCGCGCAGCTATGCCATCGGCGCCGGCTCGCTCGACAGCGTGCTGGGCCGCTTCGGCCGCGAGTCGGGCACCATGATCGCGATCGACCCGACCCTGACGCAGGGCCTCGCGAGTCCCGGCCTGCAGGGCCGCTACGCGGTGCACGAGGCCCTGGCCAGGCTGCTGGCCGGCAGCGGGCTCGAGGCGGTGCCGGGGGCCGGCGGCGGCTGGCGACTGCGCCGCATCGGCGCGCCGGCCACGGGCGCGAGCGCGCTGCCCGACGCGGCCGCCGAGGCCGCTGCACGCACCGGCACGCTGGCGCCGGTGGTGGTCAGCGCCCAGCGCGAACGGCTCTACGACGTGCAGGACGTGAACGCCGGCGCGCTCGGCGTGCGTTCGCTGCAGGACCTGCCCTTCGCGGTCGGCTCCTACACCGTCGACACCATCGAGAACCAGCGCGCGCGCACCGCGCTCGACGTGCTGCGCAACGATCCCTCGGTCACGCCCACCTCGGGCTTCTCCTCGTTCGACGGCGTCGCGGTGCGCGGCTTCTCGGCCAACTCCTTCAACAACGTGCGCCGCGACGGCCTGCTGGCGAACATCTACAGCGACGTGCCGCTGGAGAACAAGGAGCGCGTCGACGTGCTCAAGGGGCTGTCGGGCTTCCTGTACGGCGTGGGCGAGCCCAGCGGCATCGTCAACTACGTGCTCAAGCGCCCGACGCGCGAGCGCTTCGCCAGCGTGAGCGCCGAGGTGCGCAGCTATGGCGGGCGTTATGCCAGCGTCGACGCCGGCGGTCCGCTGAACGAGGCCGGCACCGTGGGCTACCGCTTCAATGCCGCGAGCGAGCGGGTCGGCGACTTCACCCATTTCGGCGACCTGCGGCGCGACTTCCTCAGCGGCGCGATGGACATCAAGCTCAACCGCGACGCGCTGCTGCAGCTCGACTTCGACTGGCAGCGCAAGTCGCTGGCCGCCAGCGGCATGATCGGCCCGCGCAGCGACGGCCTGCTGGTGCCCGCGCGCAGCTTCGATCCGCGCACGCTGGTCGGCCAGCCCTGGGGCCAGTACAAGACCGACGCGTGGAACCTCGGCGCGCGGCTGAACTACGCGCTCAGCGAGAACTGGGACCTGACGGCGCAGCTCGCGCTGAGCCGCACCAAGCGCAACGCGATCTTCTTCAATGCCTCGAAGGTGGCGCCGAACGGCGACGTGCTCGCCGGCAACACGCGCTACGAGGGCGAGGCCTATCCCACCACCGCGGGCCAGGTGTTCGCGACCGGACGTTTCGACACCGGCTCGATCGGGCACGAGGCGGTCATCGGCTACTCGTACTCGAGCCTGCAGTCGCCCGATGGCGACTACCTGCGCTTCCCGCAGTACATCGGCAACATCTACCGGCCGCTGCCCTACGTCGCGCCCTTCATCCCCGAGGACACGCACCTGCCCGCGAGCAAGGCGCGCCAGAGCAGCCTGTTCGCGAGCGACACGATCTCCTTCGGGCCGAACTGGCAGCTGCTGATCGGCGCGCGCCACATCGACTACGGCAGCGACATCGGCAGCAAGTACGACGGCACGCCGAAGTACACGACCAGCGTGACCGTGCCCACGGTGAGCGCGATGTACAAGCCCTCGGAGCGCACCACCTTCTATGCGACCTACGGCGAGGGCTTCGAGCAGGGAGCTTATGCACCGAGCTATGCCGACAACGCGCTGCAGAAGCTCGGGCCGATCAAGAGCCGGCAGTACGAGATCGGCGTGAAGAGCCGCGTGCGCGACGGCTTGATGGTGACGGCCGCGGCCTTCGACATGGACAAGCCGCTGCAGGCGGTCTCGCCGGCCGACAACGTCTTCCGCCAGCAGGGCCGCCAGCGGCATCGCGGCGTGGAGTTCACGGCCAATGGCGAGATCACGCCGCAACTCAGTGGCATCGCCGGCGTGTCCTGGCTCGACGCGCAACAGCGCGAGACCGGCGACCCCGCGCTCGAGGGTCGCCGCCCGAGCAACGTGGCGCGCTTCCAGGCCAACCTGTTCCTCGACTACCGGTTGATGGCGGTGCCGGGGCTGTCGCTCAACACCGGCATCTACCACGTCGGCAACCGGCCGCTGGACCGCGCCAACGCGCTGATCGTGCCGAGCTTCACGCGCTGGGACCTGGGCGCGGCCTATGTCACGCGGCTGATGGGCGCGCCATCGATCCTGCGGCTGTCGATCGAGAACGTGACGAACCGGCGCTACTGGAGCTCGGTCAACTACGGCGGCGTGACGCAGGGCAATCCGCGCACCGTCCGGCTGTCGATGACGGCCAACTTCTGATGAAGGCGCGCATGAAGATCGATGCGAGGAATGGCCCGCGGCACATGGTCCTGGCGCTCGCGGCCCTGTGCTGCGGCGCGTCGTCGGCCCATGGCGTGTGGGTCGCGCAGCGCGCGGGCGAGCTGGCCGTGGTGCTCGGCGAAGGCGCGCTCGACGAGGCCTACGAGCCGCGGCAGCTGCGCGAGACGAAGGCCTTCACCGCCAGCGGCGCGGCAGCGCAGGCGCAGGTGTCGGCGCGTGCGCGCAACGCGGTGGTCGAGCCGGCCAAGGACGCGGCCGTGCTGTGGGTGGCGCTCGAGGACGGCTTCTGGTCGCAGGGCCGCGACGGCAAGTGGGTCGGCGGCTCGCGCCGGCAGGTGCCCGATGCGCGCAAGGCCGGGCACTACATGAAGTACGGCACGACCCTGCTCGCGCCGGTCCGCCTGCCCTTCGCGCCGATTGGCGCCGAACTGGAGATCGTGCCGCTGGCCGATCCCTTCGCATTGCGGCGCGGCCAGCGCCTCGCGGTTCGCGTGCTGTCGAAGGGCCGGCCGGTGGCGGGTGTGGAGGTGATCGGCGATTTCACGGGCCACACCGCGGGTCCGCGCGTGAGGACGGACTGCGAGGGCCGCGCGACGGTCACGCTGGGCAGCAGCGGCCTCAACGTGATCGCCGCCTCGCTGGTGCGCCCGCGCGGCGACACCAGCGAGGCCGACGAGGACGGGCTGGAAGCCACCCTCGCCTTCGTGCTGCCGCGCGCCGGCCACTGAGCGGGGGGCGCGTAGCCACAAGGCATTACAATGCGAAGGATTCCTATTTAGAAACAGAGGGCGGCAGCAGGTCTGCACGAGAAAGCGCATGGTGATCGGCGAATCAGCCCTGCAGCGGGAGGTCCACGCGCTCTACAGCGACCACCACGGGTGGCTCTGCGGGTGGCTGCGCAGCCGGCTCGGCAACAGCGGCGATGCGGCGGACATCGCGCACGACACCTTCATGCGCGTGTGGACCGGCTACCGCGCCGATGCCATTCCGCCGTTGCGCGAGCCGCGCGCCTACCTCACGACCGTGGCGCGGCGCCTGATGGTCAATCACTTCGAGCGCCAGTCGCTCGAGCGCGCCTACCTGGCCTCGCTGGCCCTGCTGCCCGAGGCGCTGGTGCCCTCGGTCGAGGAGCGCGCGATCCTGCTCGAAACGCTGCACGAACTCGACGCCCTGCTCGACGAACTCCCGCCCGCGGTGCGCACCGCCTTCCTGATGTCGCAGCTCGAAGGCCTGTCCTATGACGAGATCGCCGCGCGGCTGAAGCTCAGCGTGCGCACCGTCACGCGCTACATGGCGCAGGGGTTCCGGCAATGCCTGCGGCTGATGCTGGCGCAGGGCGCGTGAGACCCGCGGGCGCCCCGGTCGATCCCCGGCTGCTCGACGAAGCCGCGCAGTGGCTCGCGCGCCTGCATGCCGGGCGCCCGAGCGCGGCCGACCTGCAGGGCTGCGAGGCATGGCGCAACCAGAGCCCCGAGCACCAGCGCGTCTGGCAGAGCGCCGAGCAGTTGAGCCGCCGCTTCGGCGCGGTGCCCGCGGCCGTGGGCATGCCGGTGCTCGACCGGCGCCGGGACGCGGCCGGCCGGCGCGCGCTGCTGCGCACGGTGGCGCTGCTGCTCGGCGTGCCCTCGGCTGCATGGATCGGCTATCGCACCCTGCCCTGGCAGGCGATCGGCGCGGACGTCAGCACCGCCACCGGCGAGCGCAGGCACCTGACGCTGCCCGACGGCAGCGGGCTCGACCTCGACACCGCATCGGCCGTGAGCCTGGACTTCGACGACACGCAGCGGCTGCTGCGCCACCGGGCCGGGGAGATCCTGATCGAGACCGCGCCCGACCCGCGTCCCTTCCTCGTCCAGACCGCGCATGCCAGCCTGCGCGCGCTCGGCACGCGCTTCGTGGTGCGCAGCGACGACGCGCGCGGCCGGCTCGGCGTGCTGGAAGGCGCGGTCGAGATCCGGCCCGCGCGCAATCCCGGTGCCCCCGTCATCGTGCCCGCGGGGCGCCAGGCTTTCTTCAGCGCGACGAGCGTGTCGGCGCCACGCGCACTGCCAGCCGGCGCCGATGCCTGGGCCCGCGGCGTGCTCTATGCCGAGGAGATGCGACTCGCGGACTTCGCGGCCGAGCTCGCGCGCTACCGCAGCGGCGCCCTGCATTGCGATCCGGCGGCGGCCGAGATCCGCGTCTCGGGTGCCTTCCAGCTCGACGACACCGACCGGATCCTGGAACTGCTGGCCCGGACCCTGCCGGTGCGCATCGAATCCAGAACGCGTTATTGGGTGACCATCGCCGCGCGTTGACCGACCACCACCCCTTTGGCCCGCCACCCCGGCGGGTTCTTTTTTTGCGCCGCCCTGTCCGGTTTTCGCGGCTCGCCTGTCATGCAGGACGAGACCCGCTTTCAACGATCGACGACAGGAACCCCTTCATGACCGAACGGCCCCGCCCTTCCGCTTCCCGAACCCTCCGCGCGGCGCCGCCCCGCCCGCTCGTGCGCAGCGTGCGCGGCGCGCTGTGCCTGCTCGGCCTGTGCGGCACGCTGGCCGCGCCGCTGGCCCGGGCCGCCGATCCCGCCGTGGCCCAGGCCGCCGCGCGCTACGACATTCCCGCCGGCCCGCTGGGCCCGGCGCTGCTGAATTTCGCGGGTCAGGCCGGCGTCAACCTCAGCATGGACCTGGCGCGCACGCGCGGCCTCTCGACGCCGGGCCTGCGCGGCGCGTTCGCGGTGCAGGAAGGCTTCGAACGCCTGCTGGCCGGCAGCGGCCTGCGCACGCGCGCGCTGGGCGGCGGCAACTTCACGCTGGAGGCGGCCGATGCGGCGGCACCGGCCAGCCGTCCCGCGCCAGCACCCGCGGGCGCCGCCGCGCCGGCCGCCGATCCCGCGAGCCCGGGCGATGCGCTGGCGCCTATCACCGTGACCGACCGCACCCAGAGCAACCTGATGGCACCCACGCGCCAGGTCACGGTGATCGAGCGCCAGGAGCTCGAGGTCCTGCGCCAGGGCTCCGACAGCGTGGCCACCCTGCTGAGCAAGGTGGTGCCCGGCATGGCCGACTCCAGCCACACCATCACCGACTACGGCCAGACCCTGCGCGGACGCAACATGCTGGTGCTGGTCGACGGCATTCCGCTCAACACCAACCGCGACTCCTCGCGCAACCTCGCCAACGTCAATCCGGCCGACGTCGAGCAGATCGAGGTGCTGCGCGGCAGCAGCGCGATCTACGGCAGCGGCGCGGCCGGCGGCATCGTCTCCATCCGCACGCGCCAGCCCGACGGGCAGACCCGCGCCGAGACCACGGTGACCGGCGTGACGCCGCTGTCGCGCATCGGCTCGGCGGGCTTCGGCGGCGAGGTGCAGCACTACCTGTCGGGCGCGGGCGAGAAGCTCGACTACACGCTGAGCCTCGGCGCGCGCCGCGTCGGCGCCTCCTACGACGCCAAAGGCAACCGCATCGCGCCCGAGCCCAGCCAGGGCGACCTGTTCGACTCGAACATCTACAGCGCCTCGGCCAAGATCGGCTGGCGCATCGATGCGGACCAGCGGCTGCAGCTGTCCGCGAGCCACTACGACGCGAAACAGGACACCGACTACGGCTCCGATCCCTCGGTGGCGAAGCTGCCCGCCGGCAGCGCCGCGGCCCGGCCGCTGCGCGGGCTGCAACTGGCCGAGCAGAACCGCGTGAAGAACACGCTGGTCGGCATCGACTACCAGCACCGCGACATCGCCGGCAGCTCGCTGGCCGCGCAGTTCTACTACCGCGACTTCTTCACCCGCTTCGCGCCCTTCGATGCGCGCGGCGTGTCGGTGCGCGGCGCCAACGTGGACCAGGTCACGCAGAACTCCGAGGTCTACGGCGGCCGGCTGACCATCAAGACGCCGCTGGGCGCGGACAGGAAGACGCAACTGACCTGGGGCGCCGACTTCAACCAGGAACGCAGCGACATGCCGCTGGACATGTTCGAGCCGCGCCTGTACGACCTGAGCGGCGGCCTGAGTTTCCTCAAGACCGGCTCGCGCATCTTCATGCCGCCGATCGCCACGCGCAGCCTCGGCGGCTTCGCCCAGCTGCAGCACCGCTTCGACGACCGGTGGTCGGTCGAAGGCGGCGTGCGCTACGACCGCGCCCGCACGCGCTTCGACAGCTTCGTGCCGCTGTCGCAATCGCGCGTGGCCAACCCGCGCCCGGTCAACGGCGGCGCGGTCGACTACAAGGGCTGGACCTACAACGCGGGCCTGGTCTTCAACCCGACCAAGGCGCACGACCTCTACCTGTCGTACAGCCAGGGCTTCGAGCTGCCCGACATCGGCCTGCAGGTGCGCAATGCCACGCCGGCCTTCAACATCGCGGGCTCCGACCTGCAGCCGGTCAAGACCGACACCGTCGAGCTCGGATGGCGCGGCCGCTTCTCCAACGTGGTCGCGAACCTCGCGGCCTTCCAGTCGCAGTCGGACCTCGGCGCCGTGCAGAGCTTCAACAACGGGCTGAACCTGCTGCGCACCAAGGAGCGCATCCACGGCCTCGAAGGCGCGCTCGACTACTTCAGCGACGACGAGCGCTGGGCCCTGGGCGGCAGCTTCACCTGGATGAAGGGCCGCGAACTGCCGCAGGGCGCCGCGCGCTACCAGGACATGACCGGCTACCGCATCCCGCCGCTCAAGCTGACGGCCTACGTCGAGTACAAGCCCGATGGCCGGTGGAGCCACCGGCTGCAGGCGACCTCGTATGCGGGCAAGGACTACCGCCTCGACGGCGTGAGCAGCTTCGGACGCCGCGACACCAGCGGCTACACCACCGTCGACCTGATCAGTCGCTGGAAGATCGACGACAGGAACAACCTGGCGATCGGCGTGGAGAACCTCTTCAACCGCAAGTACTTCCCGCTCTACAGCCAGCTGCTTCGCAGCAACAACAACACGAGCCGCCTGCCGGCTCCCGGTGCCGTGCTGAAGCTGAGCTATACGCACCGCTGGTGATGGCGGCGCGCGGGAGGCACGAAGCTCAGTCGTCCCGCGCTTCGCGGCAGGCTTCGCACAGCACCTGCACCTCGACCGCCTCCACCGGCAGCGGCAGGCTATGGGCCTTGCCCGCATCGGCGATGAGCCGCGACAGCAGGCCCGTGCCGCGGAGGTCGACCGAGCGCCCGCAGCCGGTGCACACCAGCCGGCCCGCGGCCTCGGAAGGCGCGGCGGCTTCGTGCTCGGGCAGGCGGTAGGTCGAGACGGCGCGGCCGTTGCGCTCCACCAGCAGGTGCTCGATCGCGCCCTCGGCGGCCAGGCGCTTGAGCGCCGAATAGATCGCCGACATGTTCATCGGCGTGCCCCGCTGCGTGAGCCTGCGGTGCAGATCGCGCGGATGGAAGCTGTCGCCCTCGGGCTCGGCCATGACCGCGAGGATGCGGTCGTGCTGCAGCTGGTTGCGGTCGGTGACGCCGGAATGCGCTCCGAACGCCGGATGGCGCAGGCCCGCCTTGCGGTTGACGAGGCGGATCATCGCGTCGGGCTGCCAAGGCGGGCTCGTGGGTGGATTCATCGTCGGGCTCCTGAAAGCTTCGGTTCGCGGGCGGACACGGCCGGCGGGCGATGAAGCCCGCCGGCCGCGCGCATCAGAACTTCGCGTTCAGCGACACGCGGAACGAGCGCGGCGCGCCCGGCGTGATGTTGGTGTTGCTGTTCGCGTTGAGGAAGTACTTGCGGTTGAACAGGTTCTCGACGTTCAGCTGCATCTGCACGTTGCGGTTGAGCGTGAAGAACACGGCCGCGTCGACGCGCGTGTAGCCCGGCAGCACCACGTTCGGGAACGGCTGCGCGGCGGTCACGATCTGCTCGCTCGACGCGAACATCTTGGCCTGGTGGATCACGCCGACACCCGCGCCCCACATGGGCGTGAAGTCGTAGCGGTTCCACAGTGCGAAGGTGTGCTTGGGCACCTGGCCGACGCGGGCGCCGGCGCGGATCGTGGCCGAGGTGTCGGCCTTGAACTTGGCGTCGGTGTAGGAGTAGCCGCCCGAGACGCTCCAGGCCGGCGTGATGTTGCCGCTGAGGCCGAGCTCGAAGCCCTGGGTGCGCTGGCCGTCGCTGAGGATGGTGCGCGCGCCGGTCGGGTCGGTCGGATCGAGCACCACCACGTTGGAGCGGTCGAGGCGGTAGAGCGCGGCGGTGGCCGCGAGCGCGGGCAGCACGTCCCACTTGGCGCCGATCTCGTAGTTCTTGAACTTCTCGGGCTTGAGCGCCGACGAGCTCAGCGTGAGCGAGGACAGCTGGTCGCCCGCGCGCGGCTGGTAGGCGATGCTGTAGTTCGCATACAGCGACAGCGGCTCGATCGGCTTGTAGATCACGCCCAGGCGCGGCGACACGAGGTCGTCGTCGGTCTTGAAGCGGTCGCCGTTGCGGTTGTTCCGGAAGTCGACGCGGAAGCGGTCGTAGCGCAGGCCCGCGATGAGCTGGAACTGCGGGCTCAGCTCGATCTGGTCCTGCACGTAGAGCGCCGCGACCTTGGCGGTGCCGCTGTTGTTGGCATCGGTCGCGGACTGGCGGTAGAACACCGGCGCGTAGGTCGTCGGCAGCCACAGCGGCACGTTCACGCTGGTGGCCGTGTTGTTGAAGTAGCCGGTGTTGCGGAAGTTGTCGGTGTCCTGCTTGCCGATCTCCGCGCCCACGAGGAACTTGTGCTTCACCGCGCCAGTGTTCAGCGTGAAGCTGACGTCCGTCTGATTGAAGAAGCTCTTGCGCGTGGTCGCGTTGTCGTAGGCGCTGATCGCCACCGTGGTGCCGAGCGCGTTGACCGCGCCGGGGAACACGTTGCGGTAGAACTTGTCCTGCTCGGACCAGCGCGTGCGGTTGCGCAGCACCACGCCGTTGTCGAACTCGTGCTCGACCAGCGCGTTGAAGGCATCGAGCGAGGACCAGGTCGGGCTGCCGGCCGCGTTGCCGAAGAAGGTCGAGGGATCGGTCGCCACCGGCACGCCGCGGAACGAGGTGATGCCGCGGTCGGCGATGCGCTTGTCCTTGAAGTGCTCGTAGCCCAGCGTCACCAGCGTCTTCGCGCTCGGGCGCCAGCTCAGGGTCGGGTTGATGCCCGAGCGCTCGAGCCAGACGCCGTCGCGGTAGCTCTTGGAGTTCTCGTACAGGCCGTTGAGACGCAACGACAGCTGGTCGTTGATCGGCTGGTTGATGTCCGCCGTCAGGCGGCGGTTGCTGTGCGAGCCCAGCGTGACCGAGGCGCCGTACGAAGGCGTCCACTCGG
Source organism: Variovorax sp. Varisp41 (assembly GCF_047325085.1). Classification (NCBI taxonomy): domain Bacteria; kingdom Pseudomonadati; phylum Pseudomonadota; class Betaproteobacteria; order Burkholderiales; family Comamonadaceae; genus Variovorax; species Variovorax sp. Varisp41. The sequence continues at coordinate 410,234 of NZ_CP168541.1, read as the reverse complement.
GCTGCTTGCTCACGCGGTTGATCAGCCCGCCGGTGGCGCCACGGCCGAAGATCATCGCGTTCGGGCCCTTGAACACTTCCACGCGCTCGATGTTGTAGAGGTCGCGGTAGTACTGGACGTCGTCGCGGATGCCGTCGATGAAGAAGTCGCCGGTGGTGCTGATGCCGCGGAAGATCGGCGTCTCGCGGTTGCCCTCGCCCTGCGCGAAGCCCACGCCCGGCACGTAGCGCGCGGCCTCGGCAATGCTCTGCACCGCGCGGTCGCGCAGCTCGTCGCCGGTCACCACGCTGATCGACTGCGGCGTGTCGCGCAGCGGCGTGTCGGTCTTGGTGGCGGTGGTGCTGCGCCGGGCGGCGTAGCCCTGCTCGGCGCCCGTGGCGGTGATGGGCGGCAGCGAGTTGGTGCCGGTCGCGGTCTGCGACCAGGCGGTCGATGCGCCGAGGGCCAGGGTGGCGCCGGCGGTGAGCAGGTGAATCGCCCGGACGACGGCGCTGGGCGCGGTAGCGGGTGCCATGCCCGGAAGGCGCGGGCTGCGTGACTTGTTCATTTGGAACCGATGAAGGAAAGAGAAGGCGCATTCGCGCCGGCTGCGAAAGAGCGCATCGCCGCTGCCATCTCCCCCTTCTGATCGCGGCCGCGAAAGAGACGGAAATACGAACGATTCGCAATTTCGAGCAAATGTAGAAGCAGGTAGTAGTACTGTAAAGTGCTACTGATTCGGCGCAAACCGATCCCTGCGAATCGGATTCAAGGGAGAGAAAAGGAAGTCGCCGGCTCTGCAACCCAAGGACAAGTAGTCCTTGCAAGAACTACTTTCGTGTTGGGGAAATGCCACGCAAGCGCGCACGGCCAACCCTCCGGCGAGTCCCGGATCCAGACGAATCGGAGGGGGTCAGGAGGGCTTGCTCGGGGTCTTCTCGACCCGGGCGGAACGCACGCCGCTGATCTGGCCGCGCACGACCTTCCAGAAGTTCTTGGTGCCGTCGAGCAGGCGCCAGGCGTTCGAGCGATGCGCGAGCACGCCGACCTCGGGCAGCACGTCGCGCAGGTTCTTCAGGCCGAGGATCTTCAGGTACTTGCGCACGGTGGTCGGGCTGTGGATCAACAACACCACGCGCCAGCCGTAATGCCGCCCGAGCAGCAGCATGCCGATCGCGCTTTCGAGGTCGTCGAGGTCGCCGTTGAACTCGTCGACGGCCCGGTCGACGATGCTGAGGATTTCTTGATCGTTCACGGCCACGGCGATACCCCTGAGTGCTGCTGAGCGCTGTTTCTGTTGTCGAAGGCGCGACGGCAGTGTCGCACGGGGCCGCTCGAGGACGGCCGTGCGATACTTTAACAATGAGAATCGTTGTCATCTCGACGCCGCGCCGACCCACCGATGTTTGACGCCTTCGCCATCACCCTGCGCGAGCTGGCCGAGCTGATCCTGATCGTGGGCTCGCTGTATGCCTGCCTGCGCGAATCCCGGCGTCTCTCGCTGCTCAAGTACGTCGGCTGGGGCCTGGGCCTGGGGCTCGCGCCGGCCGCGGCGCTGTCGATGCTGCTGATGGATGCCTCCATCGACCGCAACGTCAGCGCCGGGCTCAGCACCCTGATGGCGATCGGCATCCTGGTCATGGCCACGAGCATGGCGGCCTCGGTGCGGCAGATCCGCGGCCGCGTCCACCTGTTCCATGAAGCCTGGCTGGACAGCCCGGCCGCGCCCTTCCTGGTCGTGGCCTTCGTCGCGCTGTCGGCCTTTCGCGAATCGCTCGAGATCGCGGTCTTCGTGCGCGCGATCGGCGCGCGCGCCGGCATGGTGGATGCCGCGCTGGGCGTGCTGCTGGGCGTCGCGGCCACCGGGCTGCTGCTGCCCGCATGGCAGTGGCTGCACCTGCGCGCGCGGCTGCTGCTGGCGTTCCGCGTCTCGGCGCTGCTGCTGGCCCTGCTCGCGATCCAGCTGCTGCTCTACAGCGTGGCCGACCTGCTGCGCATTCCCGAACTGCGCGACGACGGCGTGGCCTGGGCGCTGACCGTGGCGCCTTTCTTCGAGGAGGGCGCGCGCCATGCCTGGCTGTGCGCCGTGCTGATGCTGCCGCCGCTCTACTGGGTGCTGCGCGGCTGGTGGTCGGAGACGGCCGCGCGCGTCGAGTAGCTCAGTCGGGCGCGCCCGCGCTGCAGCGGTTGCACGCGATCCACACCACGATGTCCTCCTTCGAGGCGACGGGCAGCCCCTGGTCGGCTCCCACCTTCGCGACCTGCTCGCGCAGCTCGACATCCTCGGCGACCACGCTGGCGCCGCAGCTTCGGCACTGGAAGCGGATGCGCGAGGGCGCGCTCTGCGCACCGTAGACGTAGCTGAACACCGGCCGTCCGCGCACCTGCCGCACCCGCCGCTCGATCACCTTCTTCTTCTCGAGCAGGTGCAACGTCCGGTACACGCGCGACACCGCGGCGGCATTCGATTCCTCGACCCCGCGCGGATAGAGCTCCTGGGCCGTGCAGGCCTGGCCGGCGTTCGACATCAGCCGGCCGAGGATCTGCAGCCGCTCGGCGTTGACGCGGATGTCCGCTTCCTCGAGGCGCTGGCGGACGACGTCGTCGCCGAGCGTTTCTTCCCGGTGTTTTTCAGCAGGCATGGGCATGGTCGATGGGGCGGTACGGTAGCTGCCGCGGTGCGGCGCGCTCTCCAAAAGCATGATGCAGCGCAGTTGCAAAACTGCCGAACGGATTGAAAACAGCAGGTAAAGATGGGCGCATCGTCCGTCCAGGGGGTTGCCGGTTCAGCGCAGGCGGTCGGCACGCAGCCGCTGCCGGTCGTCGGTGAAGGAGCGCGCCGCCAGATAGACCGCGCCGGCGGCCGCCATGCCGCCGGCACCGGTGAGCAGGAAGAGCAGCAGGATCTGGTACTTCGCGGCCTCGACCGGGTCCATGCCCGCGAGCAGCTGGCCGGTCATGATGCCGGGCAAGGTGATCACGCCGGCCGCCGACATCTGGTTGACGATCGGGATCATCCCCTTGCGGATGGACGCGCGGATCAGCGCCGCCATCGCCTGGTGAATGGTCGCGCCCAGCGCCAGCCGGGCCTCGATGCGCGCACGCCCCTCGGTCACGCCCTCGAAGAAGCTGTCGAGGCCCAGGCTGGCCGAATTGAGCACGCTGCCGAGCACGATGCCCATCAGCGGGATCGCATAGCGCGGGTCGTACCAGGGCTGTGGCCGGATCGCGGTCATCAGCGCCAGCACCACCGTCGCCACGCTCGACACGCCCACGGCCGCCGCGCCGATGCCGAAGTTGCCGCCGCCGCGCAACCGGTGCGCGGGCCGCACCGCCACCTCGCGCGCCGCGGCCAGGATCATCAGCAGCACGATGGCCAGGGTGGCGCCCGGCGAGGCCGCCGCGAACACGAAGCGCAGCACCAGCCCTACCAGCAGCAGTTGCACCACCATGCGCACGGCCGCCCACAGCACCTGCCGATGCAGTTGCAGCCCCAGCAGCAGCGAGGCGAGCGCGTTCAGCAGCACCAGCACCGTGGCCAGCACCAGATCGGTGGCGTCGAGGTGGATGGGGCTCATGCGACGTTCCCCGCCGGCTGCAGCCGGCCCGCGTTCAGTTCGAGATGGCGTGCCGCGACGCGCGCGGCCTGCTCGTGCGAATGCGTGACCCACAGCAGCGTCAGCCCCGCGGCCTGTTCGCGCGCCAGCAGCGCTTCGACCGCGAGCGTGGTGGCGGGGTCGAGCGAGGCGGTGGGTTCGTCGAGCAGCAGCACCACGGGGCGGTGCGCGAGCGAGCGCAGCAGGGCCAGCCGCTGGCGCTCGCCGGTCGACAGCCGCGCGATGTCGGCCTGCAGCACGTCGCGCGGCAGGCCCAGCTCCGCGATCCATCCCGCGAGCACGCCGCTGTCGAGCCCGGCCGGGAAGTGCTCGGCCACGCCCATGCCCCACCACGCCGGCTCCGCCGCCTGGTAGATCACGCGCCGGCGCCATTCGGGACCCGACAGCGCCGCGCGATCGATGCCGTCGAGCACCACGCGGCCCTCGCCCGGGTCGAGGTCGGCCACCAGCCGCAGGAACACGCTCTTGCCCGAGCCTGAGGGGCCGAGGATGGCGATGCATTCGCCGCGCGCGGCCTGCAGCGCGATGGGGCCGACGTGCAATGCACGCAGGCCCTCGATGGACAGGTGGGCCGGGGCGGGAGCGGAAGGACGGGAAAGCTCGGGCATGCGCGAAAGAATGGCCAAAGCCCCGAGCTTGCCGATCAAGCTGAACGGCGGCTGAAGCGCCGCCTTCGCGCGCGCCGCCTCAGTACACGTCGCGCCGGTAACGCCCTTCGGCGATCAGGTCGTCGAGCGTGGCACGCCCCAATGCGGCCTCGAGCGCCTCGTCCACGCCCGCCGCCATGCCATGCAGGCTGCCGCAGACGAAGATCGCGGCGCCCTCGCCCACCCAGCGGCGCAGGTCGCCCGCGTGCTCGCGCAGGCGGTCCTGCACGTAGATGCGCGGCGCATGGTCGCGCGAGAACGCGAGGTCGACGCGCTCGACCTGGCCCGCGGCCTGCCAGTGGCGCAGCTCGTCCATGAAGAAGGCGTCGCGCGCCAGCTGGCGCTCGCCGAACACCAGCCAGTTGCGCCGATGGCCGCGCTCGATGCGCTCGCGCAGGTGGCCGCGCAGGCCGGCATAACCCGAGCCGTTGCCCACGAAGATGCAGGGGCGGTCGTCGGCCACGGGCGCGAAACCGGGGTTGGCGAGCAGGCGCAGCGGCACCTGCGCCGTCAACGGCGCATGCGCCGTGAGCCAGCCCGAGGCGATGCCCAGGCCCTGCTCATGGCGCGCCTGCCGCACCAGCAGCCGCACGTGGCCCTCCGAAGGCAGGCTCGCGATCGAATAGCGGCGCGTGGCCAGCGGCACCAGCGCATCGGCCAGCGCCTGCGCGTCGAGGCCTTGCACCAGGGCCTGCGGCGCGGGCACGGCGCTGCGGGCCAGGGCCTCGGCGAGCGTGCAGTGCCGGCCCTGGAACACGACGGGTGCATCCGCGGTCCACGGCGTCGCGCGCAACAGGGCCGCCACCGTGTCGGCCGCCAGCCGCGGCTGCAGTTCAGCCAGCGCGCCGGGCCGCCACGCCGCAGCCGCTTCGGGCGGCGCGGCGAGTTCGATCTCGTAGAGCGGCGCACCGAGGCTGCCGGGATTCAGCAGCCGGCGCGCGCCCAAGGTCCAGGGTTCGAACGCGGGCTCGAGCGGTTCATCGGCCAGCGCCTCGGCCGGGATCGCATCGGCGCCGCGCAGCGCCACCAGTTGGCGGCGCCAGCGCGCGAGAGCGGCCGTGTCGCCGTTGTCGACCTCGATCATCGGAAACAGCGACTGCGCGCCCGCCGCCACCAGCGCATGGTCGAGTGCATGGCCGAAGCCGCAGAAGCGCGCGTAGTGCCGGTCGCCGAGCGCCAGCAGGCCGTAGCGCAGGTGCGCGAGCGCATCGCCGCCGACCTGCACCAGCCGCTGCGCGAAGCGCCGCGCCGCATCGGGCGGGCCGCCCTCGCCGAAGCTGCTGGCCACCAGCAGCAGGCGCTGGTGATGGCGCAGCTGCTCGGGGTCGAGCCGCGCGAGCGAAGCGACGGTCACGCGCAGGCCGCCGGCCTCGAGCGCGGCGGCGCTGCGCAGCGCGATGCCCTCGGCCGTGCCCGACTGGCTCGCGAAGGCCACGAGCACGCCCTCGGGCGCTGCCGCGCCATCTGTCGACGGTCGCCCTGCCCCGGCGGCGAGCGCCGCGCGTTCGGCCGCCACCGCGCGCTTCTTGCGCCGGCGATCGAGGTAGAGCATCCAGCCCGTGACCGTGAACACCGGCAGCATCAGCGCCGCGAGCATCATCGCGATGCGCCCCGGCAGCCCGAAATAGGTGCCCATGTGCAGCGGATAGATGGCGGCCAGGAAGCGGCCGCCCAGGGGCTTGCCATCATGGCGCTCGTCCTGCGCGACCTCGCCGCCCGGCAGGCGCACCGTCATGCGGTTGCGCGCGCGTTCGTGCGCCGGATGCGCATCGAGCCAGGTGAACAGCACCGTGGGCGCGGCCCCCGTGGGCACGCGCAGGATGACCTCGCTCCAGCCGCTGGCGGCGGCCTGGCGCTGGAACGTGGCCCAGGCGGGCGCCACGTCGACCGCGCCGGCGTCGTCGCGCGGTATGTTGCGCACGCGCGGCGCATTGCGTGCCTGCGCGGGCGCGCGTGGCTGGCCCGCGAAGGCATCGACGCGGTCGCGCACGGCGTCGAAGGCCCAGTAGACGCCGGTGGTGGTGAACACCAGGTACATCAGCAGGGCGCAGGTGCCGGCCACCGAATGCAGCCCCCACAGAAAGGGCCGGCCCTTGAGCGCGGGATCGAAGGTGAACCAGGCGCGCCAGTCGAGCGGCCGCCGCGGCCAGCGCAGGTACAGGCCCGACAGCGCCAGCACGAACAGCGCGATCGCCAGCACGCCGGCCGCGACGCGGCCCGGCTCGCGCGGCAGCAGCAGCCAGCGGTGCAGCGCCTCGACCCATTCGAAGAACTCCGCGCCCGCCAGCGGCGGCAGCGGCCGGCCCGCGTAGGGATCGAGGTAGACGGTGTCGCCGCGGCGCTCGCCGGGGCGCGGCGCGAAGATCACGCGCGCCGCGGCGCCGGGTTCGGCGAACAGCGCGAGCGTGCCGACCTGGCGGCCCGGGAAGGCCTCGCGCACGGCCGCGAGCAGCTGCGGCGGCGCGAGCGCCTCCTGCGTCTGCACCGCCACGTGGCGGCCGCCCGGATTGAGCGCATCGATCAGCTCCTCGCGGAACGACAGCACCGCGCCGCTGAGCCCGATCACGAGCAGCACGCTGCCCGCTGTGATGCCCAGCAGCCAGTGCAGCTGGAACCAGGCCTGGCGCCATGTCGGCATCGTCATTCAGCGCGCTCCCGCGGCCCAGTCCACGGCCGCGTCGAAGAGCGCGCGACCGGCCGCTGCCAAGTTGGTGAAGCCGTCGTTGCCGAGGAAGAACATCACGCGGCGCGCCGGCGCGAGCGACTCGTAGTCCATGGTGGCGCCCTTCTCGTAGCCGAAGATGGCCGCCTTCTCGGGCTGGCCGTAGAGGGTGGCGATGGTGGTGGCACCGAGTCCGGGCCGGCCCCAGCTCATGCCGGCCTGTCGCTGGTAGACGTTGGCCACGCCGGCTGGCAGGCCCGCGCCCATCGGATGCGGTGCGTTGACCAGCCACAGGTAGCGTTCCTTCGCGGCTTCGCCGAAATCGACGTCGTGCCGCTTGCCCGTCATCGCGAGATCGTCGAGCAGGTCGTTCTCCCAGGTCAGCAGCGGTACCGGCAGCTGGCGCCAGCCGGGATGCACGTCCTTCGCGGCCACGGTCGAGGAGATCACGACCAGCTCGGCGCCCGCCGCCGCGCCGGGCTCCACCGCCTGGTCGAGCATGGCGACCGCGAAGCCGCGCGTGCCCAGGTGCTGCGCGACCTGCTCGTCGACCGCCGCGTTCGGGCTGCCGCGCTGCACCAGCAGCACGAGCTTGCGGCCGGGCGCGGCCAGAGCGCCGGCCGCGCCGGCCAGTCCCGCTGCAAGCGGCAGCGCGAGCCGCAGCAGCGCGCCACGGCGATCGATGGAAGCGACGTCCCTCATGGCCTAGAACTCGAAGGTGGTGAGCAGCGACACCTGGCGCGCGTCGCCCATGGAGATGAAGTAGGTGTTCGCGGCCGAGGGGTAGTAGGTCTTGTCGAACAGGTTCTTCACGTTGAGCTGGAACTTGACCTTGCGGCCGTGGATGCGCGTGTCGTAGGTGGCGAAGGCATCGGCGGTGGTGTAGCCCGGCAGCATGAAGCTGTTGGCCGAGTCGCCGGGCCGCTTGCCCACGTAGTGCACGCCGCCGCCCACGCGCAGCCGGCCCTCGGCGCCGAAGACCTGGCCGAAGTCGTACACGGCCGACAGCGACGCGGTCTGGCGCGCCACGTTCCACAGCCGGTTGCCGGCGTACAGCGGGTCTTCGGTGGTCTTGGCGTCGATGTAGGCGTAGCTCGCGATCGCGCTCCAGTTTTTACCGAGCTCGCCGGCTACGTCGACCTCGAGGCCGCGCGAGCGCGCCGCGCCCGAGGTGCGCCAGTCGGTCAGCTTGGTCACGTCGTTGAACTGCGAGACCAGCACGTTCTTCTTGCGAATGTCGAACAGCGCCACGGTGCCGGTGAGGCCGCCGGCGAGGTCGAGCTTGGCGCCGAGTTCCCACGACCTGCCCTGCTCGGGCGCCACCGAGGCGTCGAGCACGTAGCCCGAGGACAGCGGCGCGATGGTCGAGCTCGGCTTGAGCGACTCGGTGTAGCTGCCGTAGAGCGACAGGTTGTCGCTCCACTTGTAGACCAGTCCTAGGCGCGGCAGCACCTTGGAGCCGTCGGTGTCGGTGTTGGCCTTGAACGGACGGCCGCGGCCCGCGGTCTGCGACCAGGCCTGGTAGCGCAGCGCGGCCACGGCGATCCATCGGTCGCCGAGATGGATCGAGTCCTGGAAGAAGAAGGACTGGTTGTGCAGCTTGTCGGTCTGGTCGCTGTCGCTGGCCGACACCGTGGCCGACGGGAACTCGAGGCCATAGACCGGGTTGAGGTAGCTGAAGCTGCGCGCGACGGCCTGGCGCAGCAGGTCGGCGCGGTAGATCTTGCGGTACTCGGCGTCCCAGCCGAACTGCAGGTCGTGGCGCATGCCGCCGAGCTCGACGCGGCCGTCGACGTAGGCTGTGGCATAGCTGTCGGTGCTCAGGGCGCCGTGCGTGGCGTCGTTGCTGCGCGTGAGCGTGCCGCGCGTGGCGTTCACACCGGTGATGCGCAGCTGGTTGGCGTCGTAGGTCTCGCGGTTGTAGCTGAGGTTCAGGTGGCCGGCCCAGCCGCCGCCGAACTGGTGGTCGACCGAGAGCTGGGCCAGGTGGCTCTCGCCGCGCATCTCGTTCCAGGGCTCGTCCAGGCGCCGCGTCTTGGGCAGGTCCAGCGGGCTCCTGGTGCGCGGGTCGAGCGCGGTGCCGCGGTCGAAGGGCGTCACGAACTTGCGGTACTCGTACCAGAGCACGGCCTGCGTGTCCTCGCCATACCAGGCCAGCGAGGGCGCGACCAGCGTCTCGCGGTGGGTGCCGAAGTTGCGCCAGTAGTCCTCATCCACGCGGTCGACGATCAGCCGGTAGGCCAGGCCGTTCTCGCCGATGGGACCGGTGGTGTCGAGCGTCTGGCCGGTGCCGTTGCGCCCGCCCGCATAGCCCGAGGCGCCCAGCGACAGCGCGGTGCGCTGGCGCAGCTGCGGCTTCTTGCTGACCACGTTGATCACGCCGCCGGGGTCCATCAGGCCGTAGAGCAGCGAGGACGGGCCCTTGAGCACCTCCACGCTCTCGGCCGCCGCGTTGAGGCCACGACCCTGCACCAGCGGCATGCCGTTGTGCATGATCGAGCCGTCGCGGTTGCCGCCGAAGCCGCGCTTCATGATGGTGTCCTGCGTGCTGGCCAGGGTGTTGCCCTGGTTGATGCCGCTGACGTTGGCGAGCGCATCGTCGATGTTGCGCGGGCGCTGGTCGCGGATCGCCTGCGCGGGCACCACGTTGACCACCTGCGGGATCTCGAGCACCGGCGCGGTGGTGCGCAGGGTCGAGGCATCGGGCGTGGGCTGGTAGCGGTCGTCGGCATCGCCGGGCACGGGTGCCGCGCGCGCCACCACGCGCACGGCAGGCAGCGCGCCGGCGCCCTCGATCACGCCGGGCTCGGCCTGCGCGCTCGCCGAGCGGCGCAGGATGAATTCGCCCGCACCGCCCTCGACCGCCTCGAGGCCCGTGCCAGCGAGCAGCGTGGCGAAGCCGGCCTGCACCGTGAAGCTGCCGTCGAGGCCGCGCGAGTTCAGGTCCCGGGTGTGGGCGGGATCGAAGGACAGCGCCACGCCCGCCGCGGCCGCGAAGCGGCCCAGCACCGCGGCCAGCGGGCCGGGCTCGATGCGGTAGGCGCGCGCGGCGCCGGGCGCGCTGGCGCTGGCGGCGAGCCGCGCCGGCTCGGCGGCCAGCGCCGTGACGGGCATGGCGGCCGCCAGCGCCAGCAGGCACAGCAGCGCCTTGGAGACGGGGGTGGGTGAGGACGGGTGCGCGTGCATGGGATTCCTTCGGCAGAACTGCAATCCATGGCGCTCGCCATGGTTCTCAGGAGGAAGGCCGAACGAAATCGGAAAAGATGAAAGGCGGCGGAAGATTTCTTTGCGCGGACCCGGAATGCAGGAATCAGGCCGGCACCAGCGAGACCCAGTAGCGCGTGAGGCTGGCCACGCGCACCGGGAAGCTGCGCGCGATCACCGACAGCGCCCTGTCGGTGTCGTGGATCGGGAAGGCACCCGACACCTTGAGGTTCGCCACCGCCGGATCGCAGGCCAGCCGGCCGCGCCGGTAGCGCGCGAGTTCGGCCACCACCTCCCGCAGCGTCCAGTCGTTGACGACCAGGCTGCCCTGGGCCCAGGCGGCCGAGGCCGTGTCGGCCGCATGCGGCACGCCCACGCCGTCGCGGCCGATGTCGACCTGCTGGCCGGCCTGCAGCCGCAGCGCGCGTTCGGGCGCATTCGCGGCCCGGACCTCGACCGCGTCGTCGAGCACCGTGACGCGCGTGATGCCGCCCTCGCCGCGCACGGTGAAGCGGGTGCCGAGCGCGAGGATGCGGCCCTGCGCGGTCTCGACCATGAAGGGGCGCGCGTCGTGGCTGCCGGGCATGCGGTGGCGCGCTGTCTCCGCGAGCAACTCGCCCTCGCGCAGCCGGACCAGCCGGCGCGTGCCGTCGAACACCACGTCGACCGCGCTGCGCGTGTTGAGCAGCAGCCGCGAGCCGTCGGCGAGGTCGATGCCGCGCTGCTCGCCGGTGCCGGTGCGGTAGTCGGCCAGCAGCGCGGACCAGCCCCCGCCGCCATCGGCCACCTGCCACGACAGGTAGCCGAGCGCGCCGCCCGAGGCGACCAGCGCGACGCCGCGCAGCAGGCGCCGGCGGTCGGTGCGCGCCGCGCCCGCCGCGCGCAGGGTCGAAGCCGCGATGTGGCCGGGCACGCGCTGCAGCGTGGCCTGCATCGCCTCGAGCTTCTCCCAGGCGCGGCGGTGCTCCGCATGCGCGCGGTGCCAGCGGCGCCAGGCCTCCTGGTCGGCCGGCGTGGCCTCGCCCGAGCACAGCTGCGCGTACCAGGCGATCGCTTCCTTGCGCACGCGGGCCTCGTGGCCGGCGGGCAGGTCGAGTTCGAAAGAGCTCATGGCGCGAGCAGATAGCAATGCTCGAGCGCCTTGAGCATGTAGTTGTTGACCGTGCGCACCGTCACCTGCAGCCGCTGCGCGATCTGCGCATAGGTCAGGCCCTCGAGCTGCGAGAGGATGAAGGCCTGCCGGATCGCGGGCGTCATGCCGTCGAGCATGGCGTCGATCGCGCTCAGCGCCTCCAGCACGATCGCGCGCTCTTCCAGCGAGGGCGATTGCGGCTCGGGCAGCGCGGCCAGGGTCTCGAGGTAGGCGCGCTCGAGCGCGCGGCGGCGGTGGAAGTCGACCACCAGCCCGTTGGCGATGGTCGCGAGATAGGCGCGCGGCTCGGCGGCGGCCACCGGCTCCTTCTTGCCGAGCACGCGCACGAAGGTGTCCTGCGCGAGATCGGCCGCGTTGTGCGGGCAGCCCAGCTTGCGGCGCAGCCACCCCTGCAGCCACCCGTGGTGGTTGCTGTAGAGCGTTTGCACTTCGTGCGGGGGCACGAACTCGGCGGCCGGCATGGCATCTCCCGCAGCGACTGGCTGCGCTCAGGATTTAATACGAATGGTTCTCAATTGTAGCAGCCGCATGCGACCGCGTTCCGGTGAGCTTCCGGTTCGTGCCGCGCCGGATAACGGGCGCCGGGCTGGCTTCAGGCGCGCGCCGCCCGGGCCTCCAGGCGGTCCGCGACCTCCCTGAGCGCCGCCAGCGGCGAGGCCCGCAGCCGCTGGACGACCTCGGCCAGGTAGTGCTTCGGCGCGGTGTCCGGAATGCGCTCGAACCAGCGCACCGCCGCGTCGATCTCGCCCTGCTCGGCCAGCATGCTGGCGTGGCTGAAGCAGCCGCGAAAGTCGCCGGCCTCGGCCGATGCGCGGTAGAGCGCGCGGGCCCGGTCCCGGTCCTGCGGCACGACGAGGCCGTCCTCGTGGTAGCGGCCGAGCATGTTCATCGAACGCGCATGCCCGAGCGCCGCCGCGCGCCGGTACCAGTCGAAGGCCGCGGCGTGGTCCAGCGCGACGCCACGCCCGGTCGCCAGCAGGTTGGCGAGGTTGTACATGCCCCAGTCGAGGCCGAGCTCGGCGCTCGCGCGGTAGGCGCTCGCCGCGCGCTGCGGATCGGGCGCGGTGCCCCAGCCATGCTCGAAGCAGCGCCCGAGCATGTTGGCCGCCATCGGATGGCGCTGCTCAGCCGCGCGCTGGAACCAGGCGAAGGCCGAGGTCTCGTTGCGCGCCACGCCGCGGCCATCGAGCAGCCATTGCCCGAGCACCGCCTGCGCTTCGGCATGCCCCGCATGGGCGGCCGCCGACAGCCAGGTCGCGGCGCGCTCGGGCGGGCCGGCGAGCAGCGCGTCCCATTGCGCGCGCGTCAGGGTGTTGAGCGCGCTCGCGTTGGGGAACACGAACGCGGGGGATGCGCCTTCGCTGTTCACTCTCGTCGTCGTGTCGAGCGCTTCGGCGATCAGAACGAGAAGTTGCCCGTCAGCGTCACCGAGCGGCCCGGCGCGATGTTCGCGTAGTGCGTCGAGTAGGCCGTGTTGTAGTAGATGCGGTCGGTCAGGTTCTGGACGTTGAGCTGCAGGTTGAAGCTCTTGTTCACGCGGTAGCCGGCCATCGCGTCGATGCGGGTGTAGCCCGGAATGCTGCGCTTGATCAGCGTGGCGCCGCCCGTGCCGGCCGCCCAGGCGAAGCCGCCGTAGACCTCGCTCTGGTAGAAGGCGCCCAGGCCGAAGGTCCAGTCGGAGGTGGGCTTGTAGGTCGCCCAGATGCTCGCGCTGTGCTTCGGCGTGTTCGGGAAGGGCTGGCCCGTGCCGGCGTTGGGCACGTAGACCGTGCGGCCGTTGGCGTCGGTGGTGCTGCTCTGGCCGAGGTTCTTGCCCTTGCTGTCGAGCAGCGTGTAGCCGCCGAAGACCGAGAGCTGGTGCGTGATGTTGCCCGAGAAGCCGAGCTCGAAGCCGCGCACCTGCTTGTCCCCGGCCAGCGACACGGTGCCGTCGGTCGGGTTGGTGATGCGCGCGTTGGTGGTCTCGATCTGGAAGATCGCGCCGGTCAGCGACAGCTTGCGCTCCAGCAGGTCCCACTTGGTGCCGATCTCGATGCTGCGGTTCTTCTCCGGCTTCAGGTCGATCGCGGTGTTGGCCACGCCGCCCACGGTGCCGCTGAGGGCCTGGCTCTCGGAGCCCTGGCCCAGGCTGTTGCCGCCCGGCGTGGAGGAGGTTCCGATCGACGCGTAGATGCTGCCGTTGCTGGCGGGCTTGTAGACCACACCGAGCTGGTAGTTGAGCAGCGTGTCGTTGCGCTCGAACCTCGTGCGGATGCCGCTCGTGAGCACTGGCAGCGCCATGCCACCGGTGGCGGTGGTGCTGGGATAGGGGTTGGTCTGCTGCGTCTTGTAGCTGTCGAGGCGCAGGCCCGCGTTGACGATCCACTGCGGCGACAGCTCGATGCTGTCGAAGCCGTAGAGCGACGCGGTATCGGTGCGGTAGCTGGTCGGGTTGCCGTTGGGCACGAAGGTGCCGAGCCACGGGTCGCTGGACGTGGGGTAGTAGAGGCTCGTGCAGACGAAGCTCGAGCCCACGCTGGCGCCACCCGGGCACTTCTGCTGCGCCGTGTAGGCGCGGTTGACCTGGGTGTAGCTGTCGTTGTCGGCGCGCTCGCGCGACAGCTCCAGGCCCGTCGTGTAGCTGTGCTTGACGCTGCCGGTCTGCAGCTTGCCGCTGAGCTCGGTGGCATTCGCGAAGGTGTCGATGTCGCGCATGCTGCCGTTGAAGCGGCGCCACACCAGGCCGCGCGCCACGTTGCCCTGGCTGTCGTCGGGCTGGGTCCAGATGTAGTCCATGCTGCTCTTGGTGAAGCGCGTGATGTTGCGCAGCTTCATCTCGGGCGAGATGTCGTGTTCGACCTGCAGCGTGACCGAGTCGGACTTGTCCTTGCGGAAGTCGCGGCCCTCGACGCCGTACCAGTTCTTGCGGTCGAAGCCGTAGGTCGGCTGGAGCTCGACCACGCCGAAGCGCGGGAAGCTCGAGGGCAGGTAGTAGGGAATGCCGCCGTCGGGCACGTCGTCGGTGCGCATGTGGAACAGCGACAGCGTCACGCGCGTGGGCGTGCCCAGGCCCCAGCTGATCGAGGGCGCGATGCCGAAGCGCTTGTTGCTCGGGCCGTTGCGGCCCGCGACATCGGCGCCGAAGTCCATGAGGTTCAGGCGGAAGGCGCCGTTCTCACCGAAGCTGCGGTTCCAGTCGATCGTCTCGCGGTGGTACTTGTCGCTGCCCAGGCCGACCGAGCCGAGGAAGAAGTTCTCCTGCTTCGGTGCCTTGGTGTAGAGGTTGATCGTGCCGCCGGCGCCGCCGCGTCCGCCCGAGGTCGAGTCCGGTCCCTTGACCACTTCCACCGACTCGAGGTTGAAGACCTCGCGCGTGCTCGGCGCGATGTCGCGCAGGCCGTCGACGAAGGTGCTGGCCTGGCTGTCGTAGCCGCGCAGGAACGGGCGGTCGCCGACCGGGTTGCCGCCCTCCCCGGCGCCGAAGGTGATGCCGGGCGTGGTGCGCAGCGCCTCGGTCAGCGTCGTCGCGTTGATCTGCGTCATCACTTCCTGCGGGATGACGGTGACGGACTTGGGCGTGTCGAGCAGCGGCGCCGTCTGCTTCGAGGACGAGGACTGCTCCACCTTGTAGTCGGGCGCCGCATCGACCTGGACCGCCTTCAGCGCGCCCTGCGCATGCGCCGCGCCGACCGATCCGAGCGCGACCAGAGTGGCGGCGGTCGTGGTGGCGGCGTGCGCGTTGAGATAGCGCGAAGTCGAGTGCTTGCGGCTTCTGATGTAGGTCATGTTGTGAGTGATTTGTCGAGGTGAAAGCGCTGCCGGCGCGCGGCGCCGGCGGTCACGCCGGGTGTGCACTGGAAGTGACATCGGCGTAACAAAGTACCCGCAAATGATAATGACTCGCACTATCGATTTACGGCAACTTTACCTTTGGTTTGCGAAACTTGTTGCCCTCTGACGACGCAATCAATTCGAATGAGAATTTATCTCATTACGAATAAAAGCCTTTCGCCGGCGTCTCGAATTGCGGCGAAGCCTGAGCGTGGAATGCGCTCGCAACACGGCGCGCGTCGAATGAGCGAGCGCTATTTCGCCAATGCGCCGGGCCATGAAAGAAGCAGAGCAATTGCGCGTCCACTGAATCGACGCGCCAATTTGGATGCCTTGCGGATCGCGCCATTGGCGGACACGAAGAGATCGTGCCCCACGACCTATGCCAGCGCCGAACGCAGTTCCCGCACCCCGCGCCCCAGCTTGCGCCGCAGCAGGCTGCGCACGGTCGCGGCATCGGCATAGCCGACCTCGCTCGCGATCTCCTCGAGGCCCTGGCCGATCGAGACCAGGTGCTGCGCATGCTCGACGCGCAGGTCCTGGAAGAAGGCCAGCGGCGACTTGCCGAGCACGGCCTCCATGCGCCGCTGCAGGGTGCGCGGGCTGACCGCGAGCGCGTCCGCCGCGTCGTGCAGCGAGAAGCCCCGCGCGAGGCGCTCGCGGGCCCAGCGCTCGAAGCGCTCGATCAGCGGATCGGCATGCGCGAGGTGGTCGGGAATGATGTATTGCGCTTGCGAGGGCCGCTTGTCGACCAGCATCAGGCGCGACACCAGCGCGGCGGTCTCGGGGCTCGCCTGCCGCATCAACCACAGTGCCAGATCGAGATGCCCCATCGCCGCGCCGGCCGTGACCACGCGGCCCGAGGCCACCACCATGCGCGACTCGTCGAGCCGTACCCGCGGATAGCGCTCGCGGAACAGCGGCGCCAGCGGCCACATGGTGGTGGCCTCCTGGCCGTCGAGCAGGCCGGTCTCGGCCAGCAGGAAGCTCGCGATGCAGGCGCCGCCCACGCCGCTGCCCTGCGCATGCCAGCTGCGCAGCATGGCCATGGCATCGCGCACGTCGCGCCGGCCCAGCGCCTCGACCAGGCGCGCGGGCTGCTTGGTGTTGAGCGCGGGCACCAGCACCCAGTCGGGCTGGCGCAGCGCGTCGGCCGGGTCCACCACCATGGTCAGGCCATGCGCCGTGCGGATGCGCTGGCGCATGCCAACCACGCGCAGCTCGAACGGCGGCCGCGCCGCGCCCTGCTCGGCCGCCACCTCGTTGGCCGCGGAGAACAGGTCGAGGAACACGCTCAGGCCGGTGTCGAACACGCCGTCGAGCGCCAGGATCGCTAGCTTCATCATGGCGCGAATGATATCAATATTGTCATTTACGACCGTGGTCCTCCAGGAAAGACAGCCCTACGCTAGAGACCATGACATCACCCATCGACTCCCCGCTCGACCGTTCGGCCTGGACCTCGCTGGTCGGCCCGCAGGCGCACCTGGGACACGGCAACGCCCTGGCCCGCCGCTACCACCCCGAGGTCGCGCCGTTCGCGGGGCTGGTCGAGGAAAGCCCGGCCGCCTTCGAGGCGCTGCGTGCGCTGCTGGGTCCGGACGATCGCGTCATGGTGCCCACGCTCGCGCCGGTCGCCGACATCGACGGCCTGCAGGCCAGGCTGCTGGGCCAGGTCCACCAGATGGTCGCGCTGCACCCCGGCTCGGGCCGTGCGGCGCAGCTGCAAGCCACGCCGCTCGACGCCTCCGATGTGCCCGATGCCCTGGCCCTCGTCGCCCGCACCCGGCCCGGCCCCTTCGGCCCGCGCACGCTCGAGATGGGCGATTACCTCGGCATCCGCGACCAGGGCCTGCTCGTGGCCATGGCCGGCGAGCGCATGCGCTTCGACGGCCACGCCGAGATCAGCGCGGTCTGCGTCGACGACGCCTGGCGCGGCCGCGGCCTCGCCGCCGGCCTCGTGAACCTGCTGCGCGCGCGCATCGAGGCGCGCGGCGAGACCGCCTTCCTGCACGTGCTCAGCGACAACGCGAATGCCATCGCGCTCTACGAGCGGCTCGGCTTCCGCCATCGCCGCACCCTGTTCCTGCACCAGATCGCCCTGGCCACCGTTTGACTCACCCCGCGCTCCGGCGCACAAGGAAACACCATGAAGATCCAAGGTTCCGTCGTATTCGTGACGGGCGCCAACCGTGGCCTCGGCCTCGAATTCGCCCGCCAGGCGCTGGCGCTCGGCGCCGCCAAGGTCTATGCCGCCGCGCGCGAGCCCTCGCAGATTCCGCTGCTGGGCGTGCTGCCGATCCGGCTCGACGTGCGCGATCCCGCGCAGGTCGCCCAGGCCGCGGCCGATTGCCGCGACGTGACGCTGCTGATCAACAACGCGGGCATCGGCCGGCTCGGCGGCTTCGTCGGCGGCGATGCCGAGACCGACCCCGTGGCCGTCCTGCGCGAGCAGCTCGAGACCAACCTCTTCGGCATGCTGCACATGAGCCGCGCCTTCGCGGGCGTGCTGGGCCGCAACGGCGGCGGCGCGATGCTCAACCTGCTGTCGCTCTTCAGCTGGGCCAACACGCCGATGATCGGCGCCTACGGCGTGAGCAAGGCCGCGGCCTGGGCGCTGACCAACGGCCTGCGCCACGAGCTGCGCGCCCAGGGCACGCAGGTGGTGGGTTTCCATGCCGGCCCGATCGATACCGACATGGTGCGCGCGCTCGAGGTGCCGAAGGCCTCGCCCGAGGACGTGGTGCGCCAGTCGTACGCGGCCATCGAGGCCGGCCAGGAGGAGGTGCTGGTCGACGAGGGCACGCGCCAGGTCAAGGGCGCGCTGTCGCAGGGCATCTACCTGCGCGACGTCATGGCCGGGTGATTTCTGCGGGCAGGAGGACGCGTTGTCCGACGCGCGAAGCGCCGGCACGCGCCGGAAGATGGCCGCCATGAAGATCGCCACCTTCAACGTCAACGGCATCCACAGCCGGCTCGACCGGCTGCTCGAATGGCTCGCCGCGTCGAAGCCCGACGTGGCCTGCCTGCAGGAACTCAAGTCGCCCGACGCCAAGCTGCCGCTCGCCGCGATCCGGCGCGCGGGCTACGGCGTGGTCGCGCACGGCCAGCCCGCGTGGAACGGCGTGGCCATCCTCGCGCGCGGGCGTGAGCCGATCGAAACCGGGCGCGGCCTGCCGGGCATGGAGGACGACCCGCAGAGCCGCTACCTCGAGGCCGTGATCGACGGCGTGGTAATCGGCTGCCTCTACCTGCCCAACGGCAACCCGCAGCCCGGGCCGAAGTTCGACTACAAGCTGCGCTGGTTCGAAGCCTTCCACAAGCATGCGAAGAAGCTGTACGCGAGCGGCCTGCCCGTGGTGCTCGCGGGCGACTACAACGTCGTGCCGACCGATGCCGACATCTACAACCCCGCCTCGTGGCGCGACGACGCGCTGCTGCAGCCCGAGAGCCGCGCTGCCTACGCGCGCCTGCTGAAGCAGGGCTGGACCGACGCGATCCGCGCGCGCCATCCCGAACGCGCGCCCTTCACCTTCTGGACCTACTGGCGCAACCGCTTCCCGCGCGACGCAGGCCTGCGCATCGATCACCTGCTGCTCAATGCCGAACTCGCGCCGCTGCTGCGCGATGCGGGCGTGAACCGCGACGTGCGCGGGCGCCCGGGCGCGAGCGACCATGCGCCGGCTTGGATCGAGCTCGACCTGCCCGGCGCTTCGCGCCCCTGACGCACGCCGACCCGTCGCGGAAGGCATGGGCCGTCGTATGATGAAGATCATGCAAAGAACCGGACCGCGAGCCGCATGAGGTATTCGCCAGAACACAAGGCACAGACGCGCGAACGCATCCTCAAGGAGGCCGCGAAGACCATCCGCCGCGATGGGGTCGCCGCGGTCGGCGTCGCCAGCGTGATGGCGGATGCGGGGCTCACGCATGGTGCCTTCTATGCGCACTTCGGCTCCAGGGATGCGCTGGTCGACGCCGCACTCGAACGCATGTACGGCGAGATCGCCGAGCGCTTCGCAAAGGTGACGGCCGAGCTGCCGCCGGACCGGGCCCTGGCCGCCTACCTGCGCTTCTATCTCTCCCCCCAGCATCGCGACAGCATGACGATCACCTGCCCGCTGCCGCTGCTCGTGAACGAGGTTGCCCGCCTCGGCGCCGAGGCGCGCCGCGACTTCCAGCGCGGCGTCGAAACGCTGACCGAAGCGCTCGCCGGGCCGATCGAGGCGCTGGGCATCGGCGAGGCCCGGGAGTTCGCGGGCTCCGTGGTCGCCGAGATGGTCGGCGCGATGACCCTGGCACGCGGCATTGGCCAGCGCAAGGCCTCCGATGCGGTGCTCGAGCGCTCGCGCGATTCGATATTGGGCCGGCTGCGGCTGGACGCCGCGAGCCTCTAGGCCGCGCGCTCCGCTTCCCTCTCTCCGCTTCATCCGACTTGTCGAAGGCACGTCGAATTCGCCCAATAGAATTATGTACGTCATACAATGATGTCGCTCTCACTGTGAACGATTCAAAGGAAAGATGAAATGAACTCCAAGAACACCTCGAGGATCTTCGTCGTCGGCGGCACCGGCGCCCAGGGCATGCCGATCGTGCGTGCGCTGGTCGCGGACGGCCGTTACGCCGTGCGCGTGCTCACGCGCGACACGGCCTCGCGCCGCGCGAAGGAACTGCTGGCACTGGGCAACGTGAGCCTGCTCGAGGGCAGCTTCGCCGACGAGGCCGTGCTGCGCGAGGGCTTCTCGAGCTGCGACGGTGCCTTCGTCAACATCGACGGCTTCAATACCGGCGAGAAGACCGAGACCTACTGGGCCTTCCGCGCCTACGAGATCGCGCTCGAGCAGGGCATCCGCTTCTTCGTCTACGGCAACCTCGACTACGCGCTCAAGAAGGCGGGCTTCGACGCGGCCTTTCGCACCGGCCATTACGACGGCAAGGGCCGCATGGGCGAATGGATACGCTTCCAGAACCAGGCCCACCGCGAGCGCATGGGCGCGGCGATCTTCACCTCGGGCCCCTACATCGAGATGGCGATCTCGGCGATGACGCCGATGTCCCCCGCCGTGGAGGACGGCGTGCTCACCTGGCGCGTGCCGCTGGGACAGGGGGCGGTGCCGCACGTGGCGCTCGAGGACTGCGGCCACTACGTGCGCTGGCTGTTCGATCATCCGAACCTCGCCAACGGCATGGACCTCGAGGTCGCGATCGAGCATGTGCGCTATGCCGATCTCGCCGCAGCGTTCGAGCGGGTCACCGGCCAGCCGGCGCGCTATGTCGACACCGACCTGGCCGCTTATTGGCAGGGCCCCTTCGGCCGCATCGCCGATGCGCCGGCCGGCTACAACGCCGATCCGCGCGACAAGAGCACGATGAGCGTGCGCGACAACTTCACCGGCTTCTGGAACGTCTGGAAGCACGACGTGGTGCGGCGCAACTACGAGCTGCTCGACGAGATCCACCCGGGCAGGATCCGCAGCGCCGAGGAATGGTTGCGGCGCGAGGATCGCCTCGGCCGCGAACAGGGCAAGGGCACGCTGTGGGAGCGTGTCCAGGTCGGCCAGCAGCAGAGGATTCTCAAGATGACCGAGGACATGCGGCAGGGCCGGTTGTAGTCCCGCGCTTCGACCACCGGGAAGCGCTGACGCGCGTTCGATGCCGTGCATGACCGGCCCGAGAATCCGACACCATGAACATCCACATCCGCCAGGAAACGCCCGCTGACGCCCAGGCCATCGAAGCCGTCACCATCGCGGCCTTCGAACATGCCGCGCACACAAGCCATACCGAGCAGTTCATCGTGAGGGCACTGCGCGCGCGGGGCCAGCTCACGGTGTCGCTGGTCGCCATCGAGGGCGAGCGGCTCGTCGGCCATGTGGCCGTGTCCCCGGTTCGCATCGACGGTCGGGCGGGCGATTGGTACGGCCTGGGTCCGATCTCGGTCCGGCCCGACTGCCAGGGCCGGGGCATCGGCTCGCTGCTGATGGCGCAAGCCCTCGACGCGCTGCGCCTTCTGCGCGCCGGTGGCTGCGTGCTGCTGGGGGATCCGGCCTATTACGCGCGCTTCGGCTTCAGGGCCGAGCCCGGCCTGACGCTGCCGGGCGTTCCGCCCGAGTACTTCATGGCACTCGCGCTGGCGGGGACGGTGCCGAACGGCAGCGTTGCGTACAGCGAGGCCTTCGACGCCACGAAGCCCCCTGCCGGTGCCGACACAAGCTCGATCAGCCAAAGGTCGGAAATCGGAGGAATTCAACACTCTAAGCCACGAGTGCATTGACCGTGCCATGCGCACGCAGCCATTGGGCGCGGCGCTCGAACAACCGGGGTACAGCGCGATTGACCAGGGCGATGGTCTCCGACAGATCGCCTGAGAGCAGGCGGCCACCCTCGACGACGATGCGGCCCGCCACCATGGTCAGGTCCACGTCGCCGCCTTGGACCGCATGAACGAGGTTGTGGTGCAGATTGCCGTCCACACCGCCCAGCAGGGGCGTCATCCGCGGGGTGTCCGTCCGCACCGTGATCAGATCGGCCGACTTGCCCGGCTCGATCGAGCCGATGGCGTGGTCAAGGCCCAACGCGCGCGCGCCCCCCATGGTCGCCATCTGACAGACCGACCAGGCGTCGAGCGCGGCGGCGTCCAGCTTGGAGAACTTGGCCAGCAACGAGGCTGTCTTCATCTCCTCGAACATGTCGAGGTTGTTGTTCTCCTTTTCGCCGTCCGTGCCGAGGCCCACTGCAATGCCTCGGGCCAGCATGGCTTCCACCGGCGCCGCGCCGCTGGCGAGTTTCATGTTGCTGACCGGGTTGTGGGCCACGCCGATGTGTCGCGCAGCAAGAATGTCCATCTCCTCTTCCGAAGGCCAGACGCAATGCGCGAGCATGACATGGTGGGCGTCGAGCAGGCCGAACGCTTCGAGCGCCTGGATCGGTCGCATGCCATGGCGTCGCAACGTCTCCTCGACATCGAACCGGCTTTCGTTGCTGTGCGTGTGAAAGCCGACCCTGTGACGACGGCTGATCTCCGCGCAGCGGCGCCACGCGGGAGGCGTGGCGTAGAACATGTGCTCGAGTCCGACCCAGACCTGGATGCGGCCCTGGGCGCCGCCGTGCCAACGTTCGATCAGCGCTTCGTTGGCGTCCAGCGTTTCGAAGTAGTCGTGCTCCGGGTGCTCCGCAACGTAGGGCACCAGCACGGCACGGATGCCTAGATCGGCGGCAGCCCTCGCACTTCCTTCCATGTGGCGCCACATGTCCACGATCGTCGTCGTGCCCGACAGCAGGGCCTCGGCATAGCAAAGGCGGGAGGCCAGTTCGGCCTCCTCGGCGTTGACAACCCGGTGCATCGGATCGATGTGCTGCTGCAGCCATTCCCAGACCGGCAGCCCCTCCGCCGTGCCGCGCAGCAATCCGGAGTGGGCATGGGTGTTCACGAGGCCCGGCATCAGCAACCGATTCTTCAGGCGCCGCACCGGTACGCTGGGGTGAGCGGGAGCGAGTTCGGCGATGGTGCCGACAGCGCCGATGCACCCGTCGGCACCGACCAGCACGGCGCCGTCGCCGATGACGGTGTGCTCGGCATTCATCGTGACGAGATGGTCGGCGTGGAGGATTTGGGAGTTCATGGGGTCTTTCGAGAAAGGGAGTCAGGTCTCTGCCATCGCAGCGCTGCGGGCAGCGGCGTCGCTGGCCTGCTGGCGCGTGCCGAGTCCGTTGAACATCAGGTTGAGCGCGATGGCCGTGAGGGTGGTCAGGACGATGCCGCTGTCGGTGGCCACGCGTGTCCACGTGGGCAATTGCGAGAAGAAGCCGGGCGACAGCAGCGGGACCGTGCCGACGCTGACGCTGACCGCCACCACCAGGGCACTGCCGTTGTGGCGTTCGTAGTTGACGCTCGCCAGGATGCGCAGGCCCATCACCGCGACCATGCCGAACATCACGAGTGCCGCGGCACCCAGCACGAATGGAGGCGTGGCGGCGACGATGTACCCCATTTTCGGGAACAGCCCCAGAGCGACCAGGATCAGGCCGCCGGCCACACAGACGAAGCGGGTGCGGACGCCGGTCAACGTGACCAATCCGATGTTCTGGGAGAACGAGGTGTAGGGAAAAGCGTTGAAGATTCCGCCCAGCACGGCGCCGAGACCGTCGGCGCGCAGACCGCGCACGAGGCGATCCGGCGTGGTCGGCTTGTCGACGATTTGGCCGAGTGCCAGGAACATGCCGGTGGACTCCACCAGCGTGACCAGCATGACCAGGCACATCGAGACGATGGCCACGGGATCGAAGACCGGCAGCCCCAGCGCGAACGGCCTGATCATGCCGACCCAGGGCGTCGTGTTCAGTTCGTCGAGCCGGACTTCCCCGAAGAGGCAGGCCGCAACGAAGCCGAAGCCGATGCCGAGCAGCACTGCGATGTTGGCAATGAAGCCCTTCGCGAAGCGCGACAGCAGCAGGATCACCAGCAACACACCCAGCGAGATGGCCAGGTACAGCGGCCGTCCGTAGGCCGGGTTTGTGCTGCCGTCCGGCAGGGTCGGCTGCCCGCCCGCCGCCCAGTCGATACCGACCTTCATCAGGGTGATGCCGATGACCAGCAGCACCGAGCCGGTCACGATCGAGGGAAAGAAGCGCAGGAAGCGGCCCATCAGTGGCGCGACCAGAATGCCGAATACGCCCGAGGCGATGACAGCACCGAAGATGCCGGGCAGCCCGAGCGAGGGGTTGCTGCCGATCACGATCATTGGGGTGACGGCCGTGAAGGTCACGCCCATCATGACCGGCATGCGGATGCCGAACTTCCAGAACCCCAGCGCCTGGACCAGCGAAGCGAGGCCCGCCGCGAACAGATCGGCGTTGATGAGGAGGACGATCTGGTCGCGCGGCAGCCGGAGGGCCGCGCCCAGGATCAGCGGCACGACGATGCAGGCCGAGTACATCACCAGCACATGCTGGAGGCCAAGGAGTGCGGTGCGCGCTGCAGGCAGCCGCTGGTCCACGGGATGGGTCGTCAGGTCTGTCGAGGTCATGTCTTCATTCCGTTCTTTGATGCACAGCGTCGCGTGGGAACTGGCCGTTCATGGCGGGGCGTGCGGATTCTGGGAGGCGGTGAGGCATGTGTAAAAATGGACTCCATCAGAATTTCCGATACATCGCGGTGAGGTTCTCTTTCGACCAATTGGCCGTGTTCGTCGCCGCTGCGCGCGAGAAGTCGTTTTCCGCGACTGCCCGCAGGCTCGGCAAGACGCAGTCCGCGATCAGCACCGCGATCGCTGATCTCGAGGTGGACCTCGGGGTTGGCCTGTTCGATCGGAGCGGGCGTTATCCCGTGCTCACGCCCGAAGGCGCCGCCTTGCTGGAAGAGGCGGAGGCGATCCTGTCGCGCTGCGGGAGCCTGCAGGAACGCGCGAGCGCGCTGACCTGTGCGTCGGAGGCTCAATTGGCCTTGGCGGTCGAGGATGCCTTTCCCGGCGCTGCGCTCGCACCGGTTCTGGCGGAGTTGCATCGACAACATCCTGGTGTCCGGCTCGACCTCCTGCAGCCGTCCGGTGCGGGGATGCTGGACATGGTCCTGTCGGGGGGTGCTTCACTTGGCTTGGGTTGCGCCAGATCGAACTACCCACAGGGCATCGGCTTTTCCCGGCTCGGCCAGGTCACGATGGTCAACACCGTGCGCCACGATCATCCGTTGGCACAACTGGAACGGGTGCGCTTCGCACACTTGGCCGACCACCTGCAATTGCTGCTGGCGGCGCAAACGGCCCACCTTCTCACGAGCGAATACCTCAGCGCACCGAAGAAGTGGTTCGTCCAGAGCGAAGGGACGCTGATCGATCTGCTCAGGAGCGGCATCGGCTGGTCGATCGTGCCGCGGCGCCTGATCGCTGCGGATCTCGCGGCGGGCACGTTGAAGGAGCTCCGACTCGAGGCTTATCCCTTCACTGAATGGTCGATCGGCCTCGACCTGATCTGGAGCGTGGAGGCCAAGCCCGGTGCGATCGCCACCTGGCTGAAGAGGGAGCTGGCAAGGACCGAGGCCGTGGCCTAACCAGCCAGCCCGGAATCCAGCATTTGCGGCTCATTGCTTTCGCGCGATGGCGCACGATCCTGGACAAGATTCTTGGGGAGCGAGTGGAGGTCATCGAAGCGCAGCTAACTTCGCGCCAGGAATCGCTCGGCCGCCGCCACCCCATCGCTCTCGCTGCGCACGAAGTCGAAGGACAGCCCCAGCACCTTGCCCGCGCCCTGGGCCGCCAGCCGCACCGCCGCGGGAATCGTGCGTTCGCCCGTGACGAACACCAGGCCCGCGCAAAACGCGCGCAGATGTTCCTTGTGGCGCTTGAAGAACAGCGCGCGGCGCTTGCGGTCCTCGTGGCTCTCCTCGGGGTGGTCGCCGGGCAGGTGGTCGGTCAGCAGCACGAAGCGCTCGCCGCGCTCGAGCAGCGTGGCCAGTTGCGCCTCGGTGTCGGTGTCCTGCGAATGGGCCCTCGGGTCCTCCTTGAGGAACACCAGCGGGAATCTCGTCGTGTCGAACAGCATCGCGTTCTCTCCAGAAAAAAGGGAAGGCTTCGTGGGGCGCTCGATTCGTCAGTACAGCTCGTGCCTGACCGCATGCGCGTAGTGCGCATCGATCTGCGCGATCTGCTCCGTGCCGAGCTCGGCCGAGGCATGGTCGCGCCTGCCCAGCGCGGCCAGCATCTGGCCCACGGTCGGCAGCGCATCGCGCGCGAGGCGGGCGCTGTCCTGCCACAGCCGGGCGCGGTGGATCGCCTTGCCGCAATGCAGCAGCACCTCGTCGATCTGCACCACGGTCGCGGTCTTGGGAATGCGCTCGCCCTCGCGCAGTTCGCTCAGCAGCCCGGCATCGGTCGAGACCCGGCCGCGGCCGTTGATGCGCAGGAAGAGTTCGAGGCCCGGGAACAGGAACACCATCGCGAGCCGCTCGTCGCGCCGCAGGTTGCGCATCGACTCGATGCGGTTGTTGCCGGGCCAGTCGGCGAAGGCGACCGTGTGCGCATCCAGCACATGGACGAAGCCCGGCGGGCCGCCGCGGGGCGAGGCATCGAGCCCCTGCTCGCTGCCGGTGGCGAGGCAGAAGAAGGTGGCCTGCGCGAGATAGGCCTCGTGGAAGTCGACCAGGCGATCGAGCACCGCCTTCTGGGTCATCTCGGAGGGCGCGGCGTACAGCGCGTCGAGGTCGGGTTCCAGGACCGGATCGACGAAGGAAGGGCGAGGTCTTGGATTCATGGCGCCCAGCGTACGGACAAAGGCCTTGGCGGCTGTAGACTGGATCGGCCAATCGATAGCTCTCAGCCGCCATGACCGATCCCATTCTTCGCCTCGCCGGCCTGGTCGACCGACAGGATGGCCCGGTCCTGATCGCGGCCGAGGGCAGCCAGGGCGAGGAGCTGGCGTCGGGCCCGCATCGCCATGCGCGCGGCCAGCTGTTCGGCTCGCTGCGCGGGCTGCTGTCGGTCGGGGTCGAGGACGGTGTCTGGATCGTGCCGGCCATCCACGCGGTCTGGCTGCCGCCGCACCAGGAGCATTCGGGGCGTTCGCACGGCCCGTTCCATGGCTGGAGCGTCTATGTGGCAGAACCGGCATGCGCCACCCTGCCCCCACGGCCCTGCACGATCCGCACCTCGGGCCTGCTGCGCGAGGCGGTGCTGCGCGCCTGCAGTTGGCCGCTCGAGGCGCCCAAGCCGCTGGACGAAAGCCGCGCGCACGTGGCCGCGGTCATCCTCGACGAGATCCGCAGCCTGCCGGTCGAGCCCTTCGGCCTGCCGCTGCCGAGCGACCCGCGGTTGCAGCGCATCGCGCATGCGCTGATCGCCGAGCCCGCCGACGAGCGCGGCCTCGAGCAATGGGCGCGCTGGGCCGCCGTGAGCTCGCGCACGCTGAGCCGGCGCTTCGTGGTGGAGACCGGCTTCAACTTCACGGCCTGGCGGCAGCGCGCGCGCATGATGCGCTCGCTCGAGATGCTCGCGGCCGGCGTTTCGGTGACGGCGATCGCGCTCGACCTCGGCTATTCGACCCCGAGCGCGTTCATCGGGCTGTTCCGGCGCACCTTCGGCGAGACGCCGGCGAGCTACCGGGCGCGGCTGTGAACGCTACGCTCAGCCTTGCAACTGGCGCAGCTCGTCGCTGGTGTTGGCATTAAAGAAGGCCGCTGCATCGTCGAACGCCACCTGCACCCTGCGGTGCTGCGCGGTCCATTGGCCGAACTTGCGCTCGCCCGCCTGCAGGAAGGCGAGCAGGCTCGGCGCCAGGCCGGTGCGCAGCAGGCAGAACACGGGCTGCGCGCGCAGCTCGCCGTCTTCGCGCGTGGCGGCCATCGCGATCTCGGCGCCCTGCGCGGCCGCGGCCTCGGCCAGCCGGTCGACCAGATCCGACGGAAAGTCCGGCGTGTCGCAGGGCACGGTGACCAGCCAATCGGTGCGCGCATGCTCGAGCCCGGTCAGCAGGCCCGCGAGCGGCCCCGCATAGCCTTCGATGGAGTCGGACCACACGGGCACGCCCATCGCCTCGTAGTCGGGCAGGTTGCGGTTGGCGCTGAGCATGGCTGTGCCCACCTGCGGCTGCAGGCGGCGCAGCGCATGCAGTGCCAGGGGAATGCCGCGGTGGTCCTGCAGGCCCTTGTCGACGCCGCCCATGCGGCTGCCGCGGCCGCCGGCCAGCACCAGGCCCGTGATGTCTTCGCGCGCGATGGGGTTCATGCGCGCATTCTCGCTGGCGCCCTACGACCTCAGCGTTTGCAGCGCCGAAGTCCAGCGCAGCAGTTCGTCGAGCATCGCCTTCGCGGCCGCCGCGTTGGCGGGGTTGGCCGACAGGCCGCCCTCGGCCTGCAGTTGCTGGCCCACGTTCGTGAACGCGACCGCCTCGAGCATCGGCACCACCTTGAGCGTGCCGAGCAACTGCTTGGTGACCTGCACCGCGCGGATGCCGCCCGACATGCCGCCGTAGCTCACGAAGCCGACGGCCTTGTACTGCCATTCGCGCACGAGGTAGTTCAGGGCATTGACCAGCGCGCCCGGCGGTGCGAAGTTGTATTCGGGCAGCACGAACAGGAAGGCATCGGCCTCGGCGACGCTCGCGCTCCAGGCGCGCGTGTGCTCGTGCGTGTAGCGCTGCAGGCGCGGATGCTCGGGTTCGTCGAACACCGGCAGGCCGAAGGCGGCCAGGTCGACGAGACGGGCTTCGAAGCCGCCGTGCGCTTCGGCGATGCCGTGCGCCCACTGGGCGACGGCCGGGCCCACGCGGCCGGGCCGCGTGCTGCAGATCAGGGTATGGAGGATGGGACGGGTCATCGCGGAATCCTAAGTCATGGCGCGGCCAGTCCGAGGCGCGCGAGGGTCGCGGCCTTGAGGCGGCTGTCCTCGCGCACCTGGCGCTCGAAGTCCTTGCCCGGCTGGAAGTCGACCACCTGGTTGGCGCCGCGCGCCCAGGCCTGGTATTTGGGCGAGGCCACGGCCTCGCGGCACGAGGACTCGAGGCGCGCGACCACCTCGTCGGGCGTCTTCGCGGGCACCAGCACGCCGCCGAAGCTCGCCTGCACCACGGGCACGCCCGACTCCTTGAGGGTGGGCACGTCGGGGAACGAGGGATGGCGCTTGTCGGTGTACACGGCGATCAGGCGCAGCGCGCCCGATTGCAGGTGGCCGGTGATCGAGCTCGCGAGCACGGCGCCGAAGCTCAGGCGCTCGCTCAGCAGGTCCTGCAGCATCGGCGCGTCGCCCTTGTAGGGCACGTGCGTGAGCGCGACCTTGCTGGCGGCCTCGATGTCCGAGGTGCCCAGGTGCGGGATCGAGCCGGTGCCCGAGGTGCCGTAGCTGACCCTGCCCGGTTCCTTCCTCGCATCGGCCAGGATGTCCTGCACGCTGCGGTACGGCGACTTGGCCGGCACCGCGATCGCGAAGATGTTGTCGAACACCTTGCAGACGTAGCGGAAGGAGTCGAGCCCGTAGTTCAGGGCCTTGAGCCGGTGCGGCTCGCTGGTCAGCGGCACGGCGGGCGTGAAGACCACGGTGTAGCCGTCGGCGCGCGCGCCGGCGCCCGTGTTCAGGCCGATAGTGCCGGCCGCGCCGTCGCGGTTGATCACCGCGAAGGGCTGGCCGAGGTTCTCGGACATGGCCTGCGCGAGGCTGCGCGCATTGATGTCGAGCCCGCCGCCGGCGGCGAAGGGCACGATCATCTGGATCGGGCGCGAGGGATAGTCGGAGGCCGCCGCGGCGGGCAGCGCGGCGCATAGCGCAGCGAGCAGCAGCGCGCTGCGGCGATCGAATCGTCGGTTCATGGGAATGCCGCCGGCAGGTTACTCGGCGCGGATGCCGTTGCGCAGCACGCCGATGGCGTCGACCTCGATCTCGACGATGTCGCCGGGCTTCATCCACACCGGCGGGTTGCGCTTGGCGCCCACGCCGCCCGGCGTGCCGGTCACGATCACGTCGCCCGCGGCCAGCGGCGTGAAGGCCGAGATGTGGGCGATCTGGCGCGGGATGCTGTGGATCAGCTTGTCGGTGGTGGTGCGCTGCATCTCCTGGCCGTTGAGCCGCGTGACCAGCGTCATCACGCGCCCGTCGGCGATCTCGTCGCGCGTGACCATCCAGGGGCCGAAGCCGCCGGTGCGCCAGAAGTTCTTGCCGGCGGTCCATTGCGGCGTGGCGGTCTGCCAGTCGCGGATGCTTCCGTCGTTGTAGCAGGCATAGCCCGCGATGTGCGACCAGGCATCGGCCTCGGCGATGCGCCGGCCGCCGCGGCCGATCACGACTGCGATCTCGCCCTCGTAGTCCAGGCGCGTCGACTCGGGCGGCAGCACGATGTCCTCGCCGTGCGCGAGCTGCGATTCGGCCACGCGCAGGAACAGCGTGGGTTGCTCGGTGATCTCGCGGCCGGTCTCGCGCACGTGCTCGCCGTAGTTGAGGCCCACGCAGACGATCTTGCCGGGGTTGGGAATCACGGGCAGCAGTTGAAGCTCGCTCAGCGCCAGCGTGGCGCTCGCCTGGCCCACGGCCGTGGCGGCCTCGGCCAGCAGGTCGGCCGCGATCAGCGCCTTCAGGTCCGCGGCGCGTTCGCCGAAGATCTGGCGCAGGTCGACGACGCGGTCCGCGCGGTCGCCGGTCACCGCGCCGTAGCTGTCGGTGCCGTTGAGTTGGTAGCTGATGAGTTTCATGGTCTGTCCGTGAGGAGGAGTGGGTGAAGTAGAACTACGCCAGCCGACCTCCAATGCGCTGCGCGCCCTCGGTGATCAGGTGAACCATCTTGTCGAGGTCGACGATGGACAGGCGCGAGGTGTCGAAGACCAGCTGGATGGCGGCCCATGCGCCCCCGTCGGCCTTCGGGATCGGCGCGGCCACGGCCGCGAGCTGCGGTTCGAGTTCGCCGATCGACACGTAGTGGCCGGCCTTGCGGATCCCCGCGTAGAGACGGCGGAATTCGCTCCACTCGGCCGGCAGCCCGCTGCGCACGACCTCGTCGTGGCGGGCATCGAAGACCTTGCGCAGCTGCGGCGGCGCGAAGGTCGACAGCAGCACCTTGGGCGCGGCGCCCAGGAACAGCGGCCGCGGCCGGCCGCGCCCGTAGGCCAGCGTCGGCGGCGCACCGCCCATCTCGCGATGGGTGTCGAGCACCTGCATGCCGAAGATGCCCGAGCTCACGCAGTCGAAGCCGGTGGCGGCCACCAGTTCGCGCATCACCGGGATGCCTTCGCGCAGCACCGGGTCGGCATTGCGGATGTAGTGGTCCAGCAGGATGATCCGCGGCCCGAGCGCGTAGTGCGAATCCTCCACGCGCTGCAGCAGCCCGGCCTCGAGCAGCAGCCGCACATAGCGGTAGCCGGTGGGCAGCGAGACCTCGAGCGCCGCGGAGATGTCGTCCGCCGTGCGCGTCAGGTGGGTGTCGTCGAACAGGTCGAGCACCCCCAGCATGCGCCCCAGGCTGGACATGGATTTTTCCGGCACGCCAATTCCTCCAGAGTGTCATGGCGCGACGGGGAGGTGTTGCGAGATGCGATCCAGATCGTGCCCCGTGCGCGCGACGCCGACGATATATCGGTCGGGGCGCAGTATCACCGCCCGCGCCTCGTGGGCCTCGAGCCAGTGGCGCAGCGGCGCGTCGGGCCGGTCGATGACGATAGCATCGGCGCGGCGCCAGCGTTCGGCGGTGGCGGGCGCGGCGGCCGCGAGCGCGTCGGGGCTGCCGATCACCGCGCTGCGCCGGCCCAGCAGCTCGTCGAGCAGGCGGCCGTCTGTCAGCCGCGGCTGGGGAAAGGGCCGCCCGGCGAGCGAGCCCGCGTCGGCATCGAAGGCGCCCTGGCCCAGCAACTGCGGCGGCAGCTCGAAGATCTCGGGTCGCCCGGCACGAAAGCGCGCATCGCGCTCGGCCGCGCGCGCGGGATCGGTGGTCTCGATGATGTTGCCCAGCCGCACCGCGAGCTCGATCAATGCGCGCACATGCGGCGCGCGTTCCGACTCGTAGGTGTCGAGCAGCGCGGCGGGCGCGCCGCGCGCGAGCACGGCCTCGAGCTTCCAGGCGAGGTTGGCCGCGTCGCGGATGCCCGCGCACATGCCCTGCCCGAGGAACGGCGGCGTCTGGTGGCAGGCATCGCCGGCCAGCAGCAGCCGGCCCTGGCGCCAGCCCTGCGCGATGACGGAATGGAAGGTGTAGATGGCGGCGCGCTCGAGCCGCGCCTGCTCGGGCTTCACCCAGGGCGCGACCAGCCGCCACAGCGTGTCGGGTTGCACCAGCGCTTCGCGGTCGTCGTCGGGCAGCACCATGATCTCCCAGCGCCGCCGGTCGCCGACCACGTTGCAGTAGGTCATGGGCCGCGCCGGGTCGCAGTGCTGCACCGTGTGGTCGGGCAGTGCGACCGGTTGCCGCAGCAGCACGTCGAACACCAGCCAGGGCTGGCGCAGCCCGAGGTCGACCATCGCGCTGCCCATCTGCCGGCGCACCGGCGAGCGCGCGCCGTCGCAGCCGACGACATAGCGCGCGCTCAGCGTGGCGTTTTCCTGCCGCTGCAGGTCGCGCACGCTCAGCGTGGCGCCGTCCGCGTCCTGCGCGATGCCGGTCAGCTCGTGCCGCAGCCGCAGCTCCACGTTGGGAAAGCGCGCGAGGCCTTCGCGCAGCACGGCCTCGAGCTCGGGCTGGTGGAAGTAGTAGTTGTTGGCGCAGCCATGCGGGCCGAGCGCGGCGCTGCCGCCGCGGATCAGCATCGTCTCGCCCGCGCCGTTGACGAAATGCATGCCCTGCTCGCCGGGGCGCGCGATGGCCAGCACGCGCTCGCGCAGGCCCGCGCCCTGCAGGATGCGCAGCACCTCGCCGTCGAAATGGATCGCGCGCGGCAGCGGGAAGATGCCGGCCTCCTTCTCGAGCACCAGCACCGACAACCCGGCCGCGCCCAGCAGGTTGGCGAGCGTGGCACCGGTCGGCCCGAGTCCGACGATCGCGACGTCGTGCATCTCCATCGCTTCAGCCACGCTGGTCTTCCTGCATGCGGCGCGCCACCTCGGCCTGCCATTGGGCGCGGCTCATGAACTTGGGGAAGCGCTTCGCGATGGCCTCGGCCTGCGCGAGGATGGCTGCGTCGGACTGCGACAGGTCGATGGTCTCGCGCAGCGGCTGGTCGCAGTACCAGGGCGTGTCCATGAACAGCTCGAGCCGGTTGCCCTCGGGGTCGCGGCAGTAGACGGAGATGGCGTTGCCGTGCGTGACCGGGTGCATCTCGCTCGCGCCCTCGGCCAGCAGCCGGTCGTGGAAGCGGCGCAGCGCGCCGAGGTCGGGCACGCGGAACGAGATCTGGTTGACCACGTTGAAGCCCGGGTTCGAGGGCCGGCCGGTGGCCAGCACGAGCTGGTGGTGCTCGCGCGGATCGCGGCTCAGGAACACCAGCTGCACCGCGCCCAGGTCGCCCGCGTCGGTCTGCGTGAAGCGCAGCGCCTGCTTGTAGAAGCGCGCCATGCGCGGCAGGTCGCTCACATGGAGGCCGATGTGGCTGAACTGCAGGTCCGAGGGGCCGAAATCCGTCATCTCAATGTCTCCAAACGATAAATCGCACGGAGCTTTTCCGTCTCGATGATGAAATACTATAGTTATTCTCATATTTTGACAATAACTATGTTTTATCTATCATCGCGACCGGTGCAAGCCGCACCCAAGATCGAATGGAGACAAACCGATGACTGTTTCGAAGACGCGGGGCCGCCGCTGGCTGGCCCATGGATGCATCGCCGTCGCGGGCGTGCTGGCGGGCGCGGCCTGGGCCCAGGCCGACTACCCGAGCAAGGCGGTGCGGATCATTGCCCCCTTCCCCGCCGGCAGCGGCCCCGACGCGAACGCGCGCGAGATCGCGGCCGAGCTCACGAAGCTGCTGGGCCAGAGCTTCTATGTGGAGAACCGCCCCGGTGCCTCGAACATCATCGGCACCGAGGTCGCCGCGAAGGCGCCGGCCGATGGCTACTCGCTCTACATCGGCACCACCAGCTCGCTGTCGGTGGTGCCGCATCTCTATTCGAAGCTGCCCTTCGATGCCGAGAAGGACTTCGCGCCCGTGAGCCTGCTCGGCGTGCTCAACACCGGCCTGATCGCCACGCCCGGCGTGGAGGCGCGCGACGCGCGCGCACTGATCGCCGCGCTCAAGGCCCGGCCCGATTCGGTGGCGGTCGCGACCGCGGGCATCGGCAGCTACTCGCACCTGTCGGCCCTGTGGTTCAACAGCGCCGCGGGCGTGAAGACCAACCTCGTGCCCTACAACAGCAGCAGCCCCTACGTCGACCTGATCGCGGGCCAGGTGCAGCTGATGTTCGACGGCCTGCCGGCCGCCGCGGGCAACATCCACACCGGCAAGCTCAGGCTGCTGGCCATCACCGGCAAGGAGCGCGCGCCGAGCTTCCCCGACGTGCCCACCTTTGCCGAGGCCGGCCTGCCCGACTACGCGCCGATCGCCTGGCAGGGGCTGCTCGCGCCCGCGGGCACGCCCAAGCCCGTGCTCGAGAAGCTCAGCGCGGCGATGCGCAAGGCCTGCCAGTCGAGCGAGCTCGCGCGCAAGTGGCGCGACTACGGCGGCGAGCTGCGCTGCAACACGCCGGCGGAGTTCAAGGCCTTCATCGATGCCGATCGCGCGATGTGGGGCAAGGTGATCCGCGAGGCGCGGATCAAGCTCGATTGAGCGGTGAGCGGCGCGGCGTCAGCAGGCCGCATCCGCCGCGTCCTGCCGCTCCTGCAGCAGCCGCCACATCACCTTGCCACTGCCGCTCTTGGGCAGCGTCTCGGCGAACTCGAAGGCGCGCGGCACCTTGTAGCTCGCCATGTTCACGCGGCACCAATCGATCAACGCCCGTTCGTCGAGCTCCGCATGCCCGGGCCGGCGCACCACCACGGCCTTGACCGACTCGCCGCGGTAGCTGTCCCGGGTGGCGATGACGCAGGCCTCCTGGATGCCCGGGTGCCGGTACATCAGCGCCTCGACCTCGGCGGGCCAGACCTTGAAGCCGGACGCATTGATCATGCGCTTGAGCCGGTCGGTCATGAAGAAGTAGCCGTCCGCGTCGACGCGGCCGATGTCGCCGGTGCGGAAGAAGCGCAGGCCCTCGATCTCGACGAAGGCGGCGCGCGTGGCCTCGGGCTGGCGCCAGTAGCCCGCGAAGACCTGAGGCCCGCGCACCACGATCTCGCCGTCCTGTTCCGGCCCCAGCGGCTGCAGCGTCTGCGGATCGATGACGCGCGCGTCGACACCGATGTAGGGCAGGCCCAGGCACTGCTGGCGGGCGGCGTCGGGCGGATTGCTGTGCGAGGGCGCGGCTGTCTCCGTCAGGCCGTAGGCCTCGACATAGCGCAGTCCGGTCTTCTCGAGCAGCCGTTGCGCGACCGCCTTGGGCATGGCCGCGCCGCCGCCGCCGATGTAGGCCAGGCGCGAGAGATCGAGCCGCTCCCAAGCGGAAGCCGACATCAGGTCGATCACCATGGTCGGGATGTTGGCCCAGTGCGTCACGCCGCGCGCCGACAGCAGGTGCGCCGCCACCTCGCGGTCCCAGCGCGGCATGAGCACCGAGCACGCGCCCGCGTGGATGGCCGCGTGCATCACGCCGACCATGCCGGTGATGTGGAACATCGGGACCACGGCCAGGTTCACGCTCTCGGGCACGAGGCCGTTCCAGGCCTTGACCGCCATCGCGTTGTGCATGATCGCCGCGTGCGACAGCATGCAGCCCTTGGGATGGCCGGTCGTGCCGCTGGTGTAGGGCAGCGCTGCGAGATCGCCGGCGGCGCAGGTGGGCGCCGGTGCCTCGTCGCCGCTGGCCGCATCGGCCCAGTCGTGCACCTGGCCCCGGCGCAGCGCCGGCATCGGATGCGGCGCGGTCAGCCACTCGCGCCAGGCAACGGGCCATTCGTGCGGCGGCACCGCCGCGGGATCGAAGGCATCGGTGAAGCGCGTGACCACCAGGTGGTCGAGGCCCTCGCCCGGCGGCAATGCATCGCTGGCACGGACCATCTCCGCCGCGAGGTCGGCCGTGGTGAAGGCCAGCTTCGCCTGCGCGTCGGCGATGAAGTGCCGGAGCTCCTGCGCCTTGTTCATCGGGTTGATGGGCACCACGACGGCATTGGCGCGCAGGATCGCGAAATGCGCGATCACCAGCTGCGGGCAGTTCTGCATGTCGAGCAGCACCCGGTCGCCCTGGCGCACGCCGAGGCGGTGGAGCCGGCCCGCGAGCGACAGCACCGCCTGCCAGAGTTCGCCGTAGCGGAACTCGCGCCCGAGGAAGACCAAGGCGGCGCGATCGGGATGGCGCCGCGCGCTGGTCTCGAGGTTGGCCCACAGCGGCGTGCGTGCGGGGGCCAGCGTGCGCGGAACGCCCGCAGGCCAATGCGGGATGTTCGGGAGGTCTTGCATGGTCATGCCCCGCGCTCAGTACCGGATGCCGCCATCCATGGCGATGCCCGCGCGGCTGAACGCCGCCATCGCCTGCGCGCCGTTCATGTAGACGTCCTTGCGAGTCACCTCGTGGCGCGCATCGACCGTCACCAGGTCGAGCATCTCGACCGTGGCCGTGAACGGACTGCCTTCGGCATCGCGCAGCGCGATGGCCGTGCACCATTCGAAGGTCCAGTGGCCGTCGCCGAAGAAGAGGCGCAGCGGCTCGAGCGCGAAATCGAACTTCGCGAACATGGCGGCGCATTGCTGCTGCAATGCCGCGCGGCCGTGCACGGGCGCGGAACCATCGTGCAGCTGGAAGACCGTGTCGGGCGAATGCAGCGCGGCGATGCGTTCGGGCGAGCGGGCTTCCCAGCTCGCGTGGTAGCGCTCGAAGACCTCGCGCAGCGGATGCCGGAGGTCGGCGTTCATGGGTGATGGCATGTCTCGTTCCTGGTTGGAGAGCCGGTGCCGAAGGGCACGGATCGCCGCGCAGTGTTCCGCCGGGCGGGTGGTAGCACCAGGGTCGATCGCGCCAGCGAGGGGTCAGAATCTGCCAACCACCCGAAGCCCGCGAATGGACATGGACGCCTCCCCCTCCACCTTCGAGATCGTCGGCAGCCACGGCAGGGACCTGGACGCGATCGTCCACAGCATGCTGGGCCTGCGCGCGCTGGTGCGCGAGATGGCCGACCAAGGGATAGATGCCGACACCCTGCTGCGGGGCAGCGGTGTGCAGGCGCGGCAGCTCGGCGACTCCGAGGCGCGCATGTCGAACGCGCAGAAGATCTCGATCCTGCGCAATGCCCAGCGGCTGAGCCGCCACCCCGACGTGGGCCTGCGCGCCGGCGCGCGCCAGCAGCTCGGCGACTTCGGCATCTATGGCTATGCGACCGCGAGCTGCGCCACCATCGGCGACGCGATCATCGTCGGCATGAAGCACCTGAAGCTGGTCGGCCCGGTGCTCGAGAAGCGCTTCCGTCTCGAGGGCAGGCTCGCGAAGTTCGAGGGCCGCGACGTCATGGACCTCGGCGACCTGCTGCCGCTGGCCACCGAGTTCTGGATCGGCACCACGCTGAGCCTGGCCAGCTGCGTGCTCGGCGCGCCCTTCCCTTCCCGCTCGCTGAAGCTGCCCTACCCGCGTCCCGCGCATGGCGATGCCTATGCGGCGATGTTCGAGTGCGAGGTGCGCTTCGATGCCGGCACGCTCGAATGGTCCTTCGATGCCGAGCTGCTGCGGCGCCCCTGTCCCCAGGCCAATGCCTATGCGGCCGACCAGTGCCGGCGCGTGTGCGAGAAGCTGCAGCACAACGCCGGCGAAGGCGGCGGCCTCGCGCAACACGTGCGCATGGCCTGCCTGGGCGGGCGCGGCCAGATGCCCGGCGCCGAGCAGTTCGCCGAGCGCTTCGGGCTCTCGGTGCGCACGCTGCACCGCCGGCTCGCCGACGAGGGCGTGCGCTTCCAGGAGTTGGTCGACGAGGCGCGGCTCGAGCTGTCGACCGATCTGCTGCGCAGCACGCGCCTCACGATCGACGAGGTGGCGCTGCGCACCGGGTTCTCGGAGGCGGCGAACTTCCGCCGCGCCTTCCGCAAGTGGACCGGGCTGGCGCCGGCTGCCTACCGGGCGCGGCACGCGGGCTGAGCCCGGATCGATGCGCTCTCGGCGCCTGGCCGAGTCTTTTTCGACCATTCAATTCTGTATGGAAAAGTCAGGGTAAGCCCTGGCTGCGCGTCGCTTCGCTCTCCCTATCATCCGCTCCGACCATTCACATCTGTATGGTGAATGATCGAACTGGCGCCCCAAACCGGAGACAACATGACTCGCAACAGATCGATAGCCCTTGCCCTTTCATGCAGCCTGGCCGCGCTGGTCGCCGGCTGCGGAGGCGGCAGCGGCGGGGGTGGAGACGCGGCCGCGCTGGCGGCCGCGATCGCAGCGGCCAATGCCGGCGCCAACGGGCTGGGATCCGCACCGCCGGCCCCGCGGGCCGCGTTCAAGGAGCGCTGCAGCGGACTCGTCGGCAAGGCCGTCGGACCGGGCAGCATCGCCACGGCCGAAGTGATGGCCGCGTCCGCAACCACGCTGCAGACCTGCCAGGTGCGTGGCGCCATCGTGAGCTCGCCCACCTCGACCATCAACTTCCGCATCGACCTGCCCGAGGACTCGGTGTGGAACCAGCGGCTGGTGCAGATCGGCGGTGGCGGCTACGACGGCGTGGTCGTCGGGCCCGACCTCGTGATGCTGGCCAATGGCGACGTCTACAAGCGCGGCTATGCATGGGTCAGCGCGGATGGCGGCGTGCAGGTGCCTGACCTGAGCTCGACGCTCAACAACCCCTCGGCCTTCGACAACTTCGCCTTCGCCTACCACCCGCAGGTGCTGAAGGCGGCCAGCGCCGCGATCCAGTCGATCTACGGCAAGCCCGCCGCCAGGACCTACTTCTACGGCATGTCCACGGGCGGCCGCGAGGCGCTGCTGCAGGCGCAGCGCTATCCGCAGAGCTACGACGGCATCGTGGCCGGCGAGCCGGTGGTCGATTACAGCAACGTGATCCAGCGCGGGATCGCGCTGGCCAAGCTGGCGTTCTCGAACAACGGCGCTGGCTGGCTCAGCCCGGCCAAGATCAAGCTGTTCGGCGATGCCCAGATGGCGGCCTGCGATGGCCTCGAT
This sequence comes from Variovorax sp. Varisp41, assembly GCF_047325085.1. Taxonomy (NCBI): domain Bacteria; kingdom Pseudomonadati; phylum Pseudomonadota; class Betaproteobacteria; order Burkholderiales; family Comamonadaceae; genus Variovorax; species Variovorax sp. Varisp41. The sequence goes on along the minus strand of NZ_CP168541.1, from coordinate 371,589 downwards.
GGCGCGGTCGACGGCGTCATCTCCCATGTCAGCGCCTGCCGCTTCGACGTGCGCACGCTGCGCTGCCCGGGCGGCGCGGACAGCGGCGACAGCTGCCTGTCGGATCCGCAGATCGCGTCGGTCGACTTCATGCGCTCGGACTTCACGCTGCCCGTGCCGGTGGCGAACGGCATCACCAGGGCGCCGGCCTGGGGCGTGGGCGGAGAGGCTGCCGCGGCCGGCAACTGGACCATCGCGCAGTTCGGCGCGAGCCCGACGGCACCCGCGAGCCAGCTCTACTTCTTCTCCGACTGGTGGCTCAAGTACCAGGTGACCTCGAACGTCAACACGACGGTGCTCGGCTACACGCCGGGGGCCGATCCGGCGCGCTGGCTCGAGCTCTCCGAGAAGGTCAACGCGACGAATCCCGACCTGTCGGCCTTCGCGGGACGCGGCGCCAAGCTGCTGCTGTGGGCCGGCGCGAGCGACAACCTGGTGCCGCCCGGCTATGCCACGGACTACTACCAGAGCGTGGTCGGCAAGCTGGGCCAGGAGACGACCGATTCCTTCATGCGCTTCTACATGCTGCCGGGCGTGGTCCATGGTCCGGGCGGCCCGGGTGCCGGCATCGTCGACAACCTCGCGATCCTCGAGAACTGGGTCGAGAAGGGCAAGGCGCCCGACGATTCGCTCACGGCGGCGCGGCTCGCGGCCGACGGCAAGAGCGTGGAGATGACCCGTCCGCTGTGCTGCTATCCGACCTGGCCGAAGTACCGCGGCACCGGCGACAAGAACCTGGCGGCCAGCTTCAGCTGCGCCTACGACTGAGCTAGCGTGCCTGGGCCTTGCCGGGCTCCGGCGCCAGCAGCATCTGGGCCACGAAGCGGCGGCGCTCGGCCTTGTCGGCGGCGGAGCCCTGGTTCCTGAACAGCGACTCCGACTGCATGTAGCAATAGAGCGTGAAGGCGCGCGAGCGCGCGGACCTGGCGTCGAAGCCGCACGAGAGGAAGCATTCCTCGATGTAGGCGAGCCGCTTGGCATCGACCTCGTCGACGATCATGCGCGCCATCTCGTCGCGCCGGGCCCAGGCCCGGACCGCGAGTTCGACCGAGGCGCCCTTCATGGCCGCGCGGCCATGGAACGGCAGCTCGACCAGCTCGACGATCAGGTCCTGCGCCTCGACGCCCTGCTTGCGGTAGCGCGCGATGATCTGTTCGGTCTGCGCCTCCTGCCAGCTCACGAGGATGCGCTTGAGCAGGTCGTCGCGATCGACGAAGTGCCAGTAGAAGGAGCCGCGCGTCACCTGCAGGAGCTTGGCCAGCACGTCGACGCGGACCGCATCGATGCTCTTGTCGATCAGCAGTTCGGTCGCGGCCACGATCCAGTCGGACGGCCCGAGCTGGGACCGCTCGGAGGCCGGTTTGGCGCCGGCCTCGCTCTTGCGCTGCAGGGCGGCCGAGGCCTTTCGCGGGCGCGGTTTGCCAGGGGTGGTCGTCAGCATGCGCCGATGATAGCGGAGGCCCGCATGCACCAGAGTCAGGGCCGCTTCCCTTGGGCAAACCCTGATCCGTTCGTCCGGATCCGGCTGATAGCATCGCTTCGCCATACACATCTGTACGTGTATTGAGAAACGCGAAAAAGCTCCTTCCCCGACCTCATCGAAAGCCATGCAGTACCAGTTCCTGACCCTCGAACTCCAGGAGGAGATCGCCCACCTGCACCTGAACCGCGCCGGCAAGCGCAATGCCCTCAACGACGGCCTGGTGCTGGAGTTGCGGCATGCGTTCGAGAACCTGCCCGGCCATGTGCGCGCCGCCGTGCTCGGCGGCCATGGGGCGCACTTCTGCGCCGGGCTCGACCTGTCCGAACTGGCCCACCGCGATCCGCCGCAGGCGGTGCAGCACTCGCGCATGTGGCATGCGGCGCTCGATGCCATCCAGTTCGGCCCGGTGCCCGTGATCGCCGCGCTGCACGGGGCCGTGATCGGCGGCGGCCTCGAGCTGGCCGCGGCCTGCCATGTGCGCGTGGCCGATGCCAGCGCCTTCTACGCGCTGCCCGAAGGCACGCGCGGCATCTTCGTCGGCGGTGGCGGATCGGTGCGCATTCCCAAGCTGATCGGCGTTTCGCGCATGGCCGACATGATGCTCACCGGCCGCGTGTACCGCGCCGACGAGGGCGAGCGCGTCGGCTTCTCGCAGTACCTCGTGGCCGAAGGCAAGGCCTGGTCGCACGCGCTCTCACTGGCCCACCAGGTGGCACGCAATGCGCCGCTGACCAATTTCGCGGTGATGCAGGCGCTGCCGCGCATCGCGGAACAGCCCGCGGACCACGGGCTGATGACCGAAGCGCTGATGAGCGCCATCACGCAGAGCGCGCCCGAGGCGAAGCTGCGCGTGCAGGCCTTCCTCGATGGCGCGGGCGCCAAGGTGCGCACGCCGCAGGCCGGCACGCACATCGCGCCCGCTGCCTGAGACAAGACATTCACAACGACCGAGGAGACTTTCATGCAGACACGACGGACCTTCATTCAGGCAGCGGGCGGCGGCGCCCTCGCCTCGCTGCTGCCGCTCGCGGCATCTGCCCAGGCACTGGACCAGGTCAAGATCTACTACGGCTTTCCCGCGGGCAGTGCCGGGGACAGCGTGGCGCGCCGCATCGGCGAGAAGGTCGCGGGCTCCGCGTACTCGCGCAACGTCGCGGTGGTCGACAACCGGCCGGGGGCCGGCGGGCGCATCGCGCTCGAGGTGCTGAAGTCGGCGGCGGCCGACGGCTCGGTGCTGGCGCTGTCGCCGTTCTCCTGCACCTCGATCTATCCGCACGTCTACTCGAAGCTCAGCTACGACGCGAACAAGGACTTCGCCGCCGTGTCGATCGGCGCGGTCATGCACCACGGTCTGGCGGTGGGACCGAAGGTGCCGACCAGCGTGGTCACCGTGCGGGACTTCCTGGCCTGGGCCAAGGCGAATCCGCAGGAGGCGAACTACGGCTCGCCGGCCGCGGGCTCCACGCCGCACTTCATCGGCGCCCTGCTCGGCCTCACGGCCAACGTCGACCTGCGGCACGTGCCCTATCGCGGCTCGGTGCCCGGCATCACCGACGTGGTGGGCGGGCAGATCGCCGCCATGGTCACGCCGAGCGGCGACTTCCTCGCCAACCACCGCGCGGGCAAGCTGCGGATGATCGCGACCTCGGGCCGCCAGCGTTCGCCGTTCTCGCCCGAGGTGCCGACCTTCGCGGAGCAGGGCTTCGCGGACCTCACGACCGAGGAATGGTTCGGCTTCTATGCGCCCGCGCAGACGCCGGCGGCCGCGATCGCCCGCGCCAACGCGGCCGTCAATGCCGCGGTCAAGGAGCGCGCCGTCATCGACAGCCTCGGCGTCGTCGGCCTGATCGCGCGCGGCTCGACCGCGGACGAGATGGCGAAGTCGCAGCAGGCCGAGTTCGAACGCTGGGGACCGCTGGTCAGGCGCATCGGCTTCACGGCGGAGTCGTAGGCGCGCGGATCAGTTCGTCTGCGACAACTGCTCCAGGATCGCCGGGTTCTCGAGCGTCGAGGTGTCCTGCGTGATCGCCTCGCCCTTGGCGATGCTGCGCAGCAGCCGCCGCATGATCTTGCCGCTGCGCGTCTTGGGCAGGTTGTCGCCGAAACGGATGTCCTTGGGCTTGGCGATCGGCCCGATCTCCTTGGCCACCCAGTTGCGCAACTCGGTGGCGATCTGCTTGGCCTCCTCGCCGGTCGGGCGCGCGCGCTTGAGCACCACGAAGGCGCACACCGCCTCGCCCGTCACGTCGTCCGGACGCCCCACCACCGCGGCCTCGGCCACGAGGTCGGTCTTGGACACCAGCGCCGACTCGATCTCCATCGTGCCCAGCCGGTGGCCCGACACATTGAGCACGTCGTCGATGCGGCCCGTGATGCGGAAGTAGCCGCGATCCGCACTGCGCACCGCGCCGTCGCCCGCCAGGTAGATCGTGCCGCCCATCTCTTCGGGGAAATAGCTCTTCTTGAAGCGCTCGGGGTCGTTCCAGATGGTGCGGATCATCGAGGGCCAGGGCCGCTTGATCACCAGCATGCCGCCCGCGCCGTTGGGCAGGTCCTTGCCGGTCTCGTCCACGATCGCGGCCATGATGCCCGGCAGCGGCAAGGTGCACGAGCCCGGCACCAGCGGCGTGGCGCCCGGCAGCGGCGTGATCACGTGGCCGCCGGTCTCGGTCTGCCAGAAGGTGTCGACGATCGGGCAGCGCTCGCCGCCGATATTTCGGTGGTACCACATCCAGGCCTCGGGATTGATCGGCTCGCCGACCGAGCCGAGGATGCGCAGGCTCGTGAGATCCCAGTTCTTCGGATGCACCTTCTCGTCGCCCTCGGCCGCCTTGATCAGCGAGCGGATCGCGGTGGGCGCGGTGTAGAACACGCTGACCTTGTGCTTCTCGATCATCTGCCAGAAGCGTCCCGCATGCGGGAAGGTGGGGATGCCCTCGAACACCACCTGCGTGGCGCCGGCCGCGAGCGGGCCGTAGGCGACGTAGGTATGGCCCGTGATCCAGCCGATGTCGGCGGTGCACCAGAACACGTCCTCGGGGCGGATGTCGAAGGTCCAGTCCATCGTCATCTTGGCCCACAGCAGGTAGCCGCCGGTGGCGTGCTGCACGCCCTTGGGCTTGCCGGTGGAACCCGAGGTGTAGAGGATGAAGAGCGGGTGCTCGGCATTCACCGGCTCGGGCGCGCACTCGCTGCTCTGGCCGGCCAGCGCCTCGGCGAAGGTCTTGTCGCGGCCTTCGACGCGGTTCCAGGCCGAGGGTGTGCGTTCGTAGACGAACACGGTCTTGATCGACTCGCAGCCGCCGAGCGCGATGCCGTCGTCGACGATGGCCTTGAGCGGCAGCTCCTTGCCGCCGCGCAGCTGGAAGTTGGCGGTGATGACCGCGACCGCGCCGGCGTCGATGATGCGTTCCTGCAGCGCCTTGGCCGAGAAGCCGCCGAACACCACGCTGTGGGTGGCGCCGATGCGCGCGCAGGCCTGCATCGCGATCACGCCCTCGACCGTCATCGGCATGTAGACGATGACGCGGTCGCCCTTCTTGATGCCCTGCGCCTTGAGCGCATTGGCGAACTGGCTCACACGCGCGAGCAGTTCCTTGTAGCTGACCTTCGTGACGGTGCCGTCGTCGGCCTCGAAGACGATGGCGGTCTTGTTCTCGACGGGCGTGCCGATGTGGCGGTCGAGGCAGTTGGCGCTGGCGTTGAGCTCGCCGTCGCCGAACCATTGGTAGAACGGCGCGTTCGATTCGTCGAGGATCCTGCTGAAGGGCTTGCTCCACTGCAGGTGGGTCGTGGCCTGGCGGCTCCAGAAGCCTTCGAAGTCTTCCTCCGCTTCCTTGCACAGCGCCTCGTAGGCGGCCATGCCGGAAATGCGGGCGCCTTGCGTGGCGCGGGCATCGGGCGGGAACACGCGGTTCTCGACCAGGACGGATTCGATGTTCTTCGAGGGATGGCTCATGGGTATGGGGTTCAAGAAGTGAGGGACCGATGCGGCGCTCAACCGACGCTCGGCAGGATCAGCGGCAGCACCAGGTGCCGGCCGGCCAGCCCGACGGCGCCTGCAACGGCGATGCACAGCATGGCCGTGCACAGCTTCGTGGTGAGGCTGCGTTCGCGCGTGCGCAGCACGAAGGACATGCTGAACGCGATATTCGTGAGCGAGGCCAGCACCGCGCCCGTGCCGGCGGTGGTGGCCGACAGGCTGCCCTGCGACGCGAGCGCGGCGGCCGCGGCCACGGCGCTCGCGCTCGACATCAGGCCGCCGACCACGCTCACGAAGTAGAAGCCCGCATCGCCGAACTGCCGCTGCGTGAGGCCGCCGACGATGTGCAGCACCAGGAACACCACGCCGTACTTGAGCGCCAGCGGCAGCGAGAACGGCAGGTCGAGCTTGATCTCGGGCACGTCGGGCACGGGGCCGCGCGTGGCTCGCCGGTAGCTCCACAGCACGAGCACCGCGCTCGCGAGCATCATCAGCGCGAAGGCGCCCGAGGCGCCCAGCAGCGCGAGCGGCGCCAGGATCAGCAGCAGCCCGGCATTGCGCACCACCATCGCGGTGGTCGCCAGCAGGATGCCGCGATAGGCCGTGCCCACGTAGGCGCCGCGCGTGGCGACCACGCGCGAGGCCATCTCGATCACCGTGAAGTTGCTGTTCACCAGCCCGCCGAGAAAGCCCGAGAGCTCGGTGCCGCGCGTGCCGTAGAGCTTCCAGAGGATGTAGTTCACGAAGCCGATGCCCGCGATCAGGATCACCGTGACCCAGGCGGCGCGCGGCTCCACCAGGTGCCACGGTCCCACGGCCCCGGCCGGCAGCGCCGGATAGATCACGATCGCGAGGATGGCCAGCAGCAGCGCCGAGCGCATCTCGCTCTCGGTCAGCCCGGCCGAGAAGCCGGCCAGCCGTTCCTTCCACGCCAGCAGCGCGGTGGCCAGCACCATCACGGCCGCGGGCGAGATGGTGTGGCCCTGGCCGCAGAGCACGCCGGCCAGGCAGGTCACGAGCATGGCGGCCGAGGTCGTGAGCTCGGCGCCCTGCCCGGCGCGCAGCGTTTGCACGTTGAGCAGCACCGCGAGCACGCCGACCAGCGCCAGGCACAGCAGCGCCACCGGCATGCCGAGCAGGCCGCCGAGCGCGCCCAGCATGCAGATGAAGCCGAAGGTGCGCAGCCCCGCCTCCTTGCCGCGGCGCTCGCGCTCCAGCCCGATCAGCAGGCCGAGCGCCAGGCTCAGCGCCAGCCGCACCAGGATCTCCAGGTAGGGCCACTCGGCCCCGGTGGTCATGGGGATGGTCTTGTCTGGCATGGGGTCAGACCGCCCGGGGGCCCGGCACGCAGTCGTCGACCGCGAAGCGCGCCAGCGTCGAGATGCCGCTGTCGGGTTGTGCCACGTCGTCGAGCACGCGCAGCGAGGTGAGCCAGCGCCCGGGCGTCACGTCGGCCACCGCATAGCCGCGCCGGTCGGAACGCGCGAGCAGGATGTGCGGGTTGTTGTCGGCGATCTCCTGCGCGCGGCTCTGCGCCGTGCCGCTGGCCGAGGCGATCGAGGTGCCGCAGAACTCGCTCGCGATGACCGGCGACTGCGGCCGCGAGAAGTCGGCCAGCACGCGGCTGACGTAGTTCTGGTGGATGTCGCCGCCGAGGAACACGGTGTTGCGCGCGCCCGCGCCCTGCACCGCGTCGAGCACGCGCTGGCGGCTCGCGGGATAGCCGTCCCAGGTGCTGGGGTGGTAGCTCTCGGCCGGCAGCATCTTGTAGTTGCGCTGCGCGAAGATGGTCTGCTGCGCCACCGCGCTCCAGCGCTCGCCCAGCGCGGCGTCCTGCGCCAGGCCCTGCTCGAGCCAGCGCTCCTGGTAGCTGCCGAGGATCGAGCGCGCGGGGTCCCGCAGCTCGGGGCAGCCCGTGGGCGTCACCGAGCTCGGCGATTCCTCGCCGGGCACGCGGCAGGGCTGGCGGTCGCGGTACTGGCGCGTGTCGAGCATGTGGAAGCGCAGCAGCCGGCCCCAGGCATGCCGCTCGTAAATGCGCAGGCCGTCGAGCGTGCCGAGCCCGCCGATGCCCTGCGTGAGCACCGAGGCGCGCAGCGGCATGTTCTCGTAGAAGGCCTGGTAGCCGGCGCCGCGCCGCGCGAGGAAGTCGCCCGCCGCACCGGTGCCTTCGAGGCCCGCGTAGTCGTTCTGCACCTCGTGGTCGTCCCAGGTCACGAGCCAGGGGCAGGCGCGGTGCGCGGCCTGCAGCTGCACGTCGGTCTTGTAGAGCGCGTAGCGGTCGCGGAAGTCGGCGAGCGTCTTGGCGGCCGGCAGCGTGTGCGTGCGCACCAGCTGGTAGCTCGGCGGCTTCTTCGGCATCGCGTATTCGTAGACGTAGTCGCCGAGGAACACGACCAGGTCGAGGTTCTCGTCGAGCATGTGGCGGTAGCCCGCGTAGTGGCCCTGCTCCCAGCGCTGGCACGAGACGAAGGCGAAGCGCGTGCGCCCGGGCATGGCGTGCAAGGCCGGCGCGGTGCGCGTGCGCGCTGTCTGCGTGACCGCATCGCCGTGCATGAAGCGGTAGAAGTACCAGCGGTCCGGCCGCAGGCCCGACACCTCCACGTGCACCGCGTGCCCGAGCTCGGCCAGCGCGTTCGCCTGGCCCGTGCGCACGATGCGGCGGAAGGCCTCGTCCTCGGCCACCTCCCAGCGCACCGTCAGCGAGGCGGGCAGCGGCAGGCGCGGCGTGTCGAAGGGCACGGTGCCGGGCACCGGGCCGTCGAGCAGCCGGGTCCACAGCACGAAGCCGTCGGGTGTCGGCGACCCGCTGGCGACGCCGAGCGGGAACAGGTCGCGCTGGGCCAGCGTGTTGGACCAGCTCCAGCGCGGCAGGGAGGTGGCGGCCGCGGCGGCCGAGGCCAGGCGGATGAGATCGCGACGGTGCATGCTTGTCTCCAATCGTGGATTGTGGGGGTGGTTCCGCGGGACGGGCGCGCTCAGAACGCGTGGCGGATGCCGAAGTTCTGGCCGCTGGCCGCGTGGTCGGCGAGGCCCGCGACGTCGCCGCCGACGGTCAGCGCGGCGCGGCGCCGGTTGCGCACATGGGCAAAGGTCGCATAGAGCGCGGTGCGCTTCGACAGGTGGTGCACGTAGCCGAGCGCGATCTTGCTGGCGCGCGAGCGGTCGCCCGGGTAGCGGAAGGCCACCTGTCCGTAGCTCGCGCGGATCTCGCCGGGGCCGACCGGCACCGTCACGCCGACGGTCGCGCCTTCGAAGCGCTTGGGGCCCAGCGGCATCTGCACCCGGTCCTGCGCGTAGAGCGCCTCGACCGATGCCACGCCGAAGTCGTAGGCGACACCGAGGCTGGCCGAGCGGATGTCGCGCGGGCGCGTGGTCGGCGCCTTGGGCCCGCCCATGGTCCGGCTGTAGGCCGCGCCCACGCGGAACGCGCCCTGCCGGTAGCCGAGACGCCCGCCGAGGTAGCGCTCCGCGTCGCCGCCGTCGACCGCCTCGGGCAGGCCGTACTGGAACTGGCCCGAGAAGCCACCCAGGTCGCGCGGCAGGAAGTAGCCGACCGAGTTGCTCACGCGCACATGCGAGCTCTGCCCCGCGTTGGCGCTGCCGTAGAGGGTGGCGCGGCCGCGGTAGACGATGCTCTCGCCGACGCCGTTGGTGACCCAGGGCCCCGAGAAGTCCGACTGGATCAGGTAGGTCGGCGTGTAGTCGCGGCCCAGCCGCAGCTCGCCCCAGGGGCCGGCCAGGCTCACGGTCGAGCGCCGCGCGAGGTCGAAGGATGTCGGGTTGTCGACGGCGAGCGAGCCCTCGAGCCAGAAGCCCGCGCTCAGGCCGCCGCCCAGGTCTTCCTGGCCGCGAAAGCCCAGGCGGCTGCTCGCGAGCCCGTCGGAGGCCAGCGCGGTCTGGCTGCCCTTGCCGTGCACGCGGTAGTGGGCGACGCCGGTGTCGATCAGCCCGAACAGCGTGACGCTCGACTGGGCATGGCAGGCACCGATGGCGAGCATGGCGCCGCCGGCGATGACGGGGGTGAATCTTCTTTGTCTCTTCATCTTTTTCTTCGAGTGGTTGGGGGTGACCCAGGGATGGCGACGCGCAGGCGGGCCCCTCACGCGCATGCGTGACGAATCCATCCGGCGTCGGGGGAGCGAAAGACGCGGCGCGTCTACTGCAATGCGCGTCCCTGCATGCCGTCCGCCGCCACGCCGAGGTGGCGCAGCACGGTCGGCGCGATGTCGATCAGCGACGCGGGTTGGCGTCGCTCGCCGGGACGAAGCCCTCCCCCTCTCAGGTAGAGAAAGGGATGCTGTTCGTGCTCGCCCAGTCCGCCGTGCTGCGCGCAGCCGACGGGCGATGAATCGCTGAACGGGCTCAGCAGCGAGACGCTGCGGCCCGGCACGCCATGGGGATTGGTGCTCGCGTCATGGCGCAGCGCCAGCGCCAGGCCGAGCGGGCCCTCGGTCGGCAGGCCGATCTCTGCGAGGGCCTGGCCGGCGAACACGCGTCCCGTGAAGTCCTGGTCCTGCAGCCACCGCACGAGTGCCGGGATCGCATCGCGTGCCTCGTCGGCGAAGTACAGCAGCGCGGCATTGCCGTTGGGCGCCACCACCACCTCCTGCGATTCGTGCGAGCGCTTCCAGCCGGCCTCGACCAGCAGCGCGTCGAGGTCGATCTTGCGTTCCACCGTCTCCATGCCGTGGTCGGAACAGGCGACCAGCAGGATCTCGTCGCCGGCCGGATCGAGCGCCTCCACGGTGCGCCGCACCTGGTCGACGCAGGCATCGGCGTGGGCGATCATCGCCAGGTGCTCGCCCGATCCGAGCGCCACGCCGTGCGCCGTGTGGTCGGGCTCCGAGAGCCACAGCACGGCCAGCGCGGGCGCGCGTTCGCGCAGCACCTCGCGGCAGAAGCGATCGGTCATCGCCCGGTCGCCCGCGGCGCCCACCTCGATGGCCAGGCCGTCCGTCAACGCGACACCGCCCGGTCCGCGCGAGCCGGCGCGGTGGTAGACATGGCCGAAGCCGTCGGGATCCTGCAGGTAGGCGGCGCCCGGCGACACGTTCGACATGACGATCGCACCGCCCTGCCGCGCCAGCCGCTCGGCCCAGGTCGGGCGCCGCAAGGTGCGGCCCGTGGCGCGGCGCAGGCGCTCGAGGAAGTCGGGCTTGCCCACCGACAGCCGCACCAGCGCGCCCTGCTCGCGCAGCACCATGGTGTTGCCCAGCAGGCCGTGGGCGGCCGGCAGGCAGCCGGTGGCCATCGAGGCCGAGCTGGTGCGCGTGGTCGAGGGAAAGACGCCGCGCGCCGAAACGAAGTCGGCACCCTGCGCGCGCAACGCCGCGAGCGCGGGAGCCACGTGGGGCGCGACTAGGTCCGCGCACAGGCTGTCGCAGACCACCACGACGGCGCGCCGCCCGCTCCTCATTTCGAAGCGTCCCGGGGCGCCGGGAGCGTGGACTTGTCGAGGTAGTCGTGGAAGTGGACCGTGACCTGATCCGCCGCGAGGAACACCACCGCATAGGCCGGCGGCTCGTGGCTCTTGGGCACCGGCGAGATGGTGTGCAAGTCGAACGGCACCTGGTGATTGAGGCCGCGCATGGTCGAAAACGGGATGCCGCGCCAACTGCCGCAGACCGGTCGGTGCACGTGGCCGAAGAACAGGTGGCGCAGGTTGCGCCGGCCCGCCACCAGCCGCGCGAAGGGCTCGGGGTTCGCGAGGCCGATGCGGTCGAGGCACGGAATGCCGATGTCGAACGGCGGGTGGTGCATGAACAGGTAGGTCGGCCGCTCGCCGAGTCGGTCGAGCTCGGCCGCGAGCCAGGCCAGACGCTGCTCGCAGTACAGGCCGCCGTTGCGGCCTTCGTCGAGCGTGTCGAGCAGCAGGAAGCTCGCGTCGGCCAGGTCGAAGCGGCCCTGCACGAAGCCGTTGCCGTCGCTCGGCCCGCCCGGGCATTGCGCCGCCAGCAGCGCGCGGATGTCGTGGTTGCCCACCAGCGGGAAGCACGGCATGGGCAGCCGCGCGAGCTGGGTGCGCAGCGCCGCGTAGGCCGCGCTCTCGCCGCGGTGCGCGAGGTCGCCCGTGATCACGCAGCAGGCCGCGTCGCGGTGGTGCTCGAGGATGTCGTCGATGCAGGCGGCGAGCCGTGCGTACGGGTCCAGGCCGTGCAGGATCTCGCCGGGCGCGACGAGGTGGGGATCGGTGATGTGGATGAACTTGGTCATGCGGCAAGGGTTTCGGGTGAGGCGGTCACGGAATGCAGGGCGGTGGCCTGCAGCAGCAGGCGCGTGTAGTCGTCGGCCGGGGCATCGAAGACCTGGCGCGTGGCGCCGGCCTCGCGGACCTCGCCATGGCGCAGCACCACGACGCGGTCGGCCATGCGCCGGACCACGCCGAGGTCGTGGCTGATGAACAGGTAGGCCGTGCCGGTCTTGCGCTGCAGCTCGAGCAGCAGCTCCAGCACCTGGGCCTGCACCGACACGTCGAGCGCCGAGGTGATCTCGTCGCAGACGATCAGGTCGGGCTCGGCCGCGAAGGCGCGCGCGATGGCAACGCGCTGCTGCTGCCCGCCCGAGAGCTGGCGCGGGTAGCACTCGAGCAGCGCCGGATCGAGGTGCATGGCCCGCATCAGCGCCTGCGCGCGTTCGCGCAGCGCCGGGCCGCGCAGCCCGGTGAACAGGGTCAGCGGCCGCTCGAGGATGGCGGCGATGCGCTGGCGCGGATTGAGCGAGGACAGCGGGTCCTGGAACACGATCTGCACCCGCCGGCGCAGCGTCGGCGAGCGGTCGGTGGCCTTCGCGGCCAGCGGCTGGCCATCGAAGTGCAGCGAACCGCCCGAGGGCGCCATCAGCCCCGCGACCAGCGAGGCCGCGGTCGACTTGCCGCTGCCCGATTCGCCAACCAGGCCGAGCGTCTCGCCGCGCCCGATCGCGAACGACAGGCCGGCCAGCGCGGGCCGCGCCATGGCCGGCGGGGGCTGGAACCAGGCGCGGCGGCGCGTCGGATAAGAGAACGCGAGGTCTTTCGCCACCAGCAGCGCGCCTTGCGCGTGCTGCGGCTCGCGCTCGGGCGGCTCGGCATCGATGCGCGGAATGGCCGCGATCAGCTGCCGCGTGTAGACATGCGCGGGCGCGCCGAAGATGCGCGCGGCCGACCCCTGCTCGACGATGCGGCCCTGGTGCATCACGATCACCTGGTCGCACATGCGCGAGATCACGCCGAGGTCGTGGCTCACGTAGATCAGCGAGGTGCCGAAGCGCTCGCGCAGGGTGCGCACCAGCTCGAGCACCTGGACCTCGGTGGTCTTGTCGAGCGCGGTGGTCGGTTCGTCGAGCACCAGCACGCCCGGGTCGCCGGCCAGCGCCGCGGCGATCACCACGCGCTGGCGCTGGCCGCCCGAGAGCTCGTGCGGGAAGCGCGCGCAGATGCCCTTCGGATCGGGCAGGTTGGTGGCCTCGAACAGCTCGAGCGTGCGCGCCCGCGCCTCGGCGGCGCCGCAGCCGCGCAGGTGGCGCACGGCCTCGTCGACCTGGTCGCCGATGCGCATGTGCGGCGTCAGCGAGCTCAGCGGGTTCTGCGGCACGAAGGCGATGTGCCGGCCGCGCAGCCGGCGCCGCGCGGGTTCGTCCAGGCGCAGGATGTCCTCGCCCGCGATGCGCACCGCCCCCGCGGTGATCACGCCGCCGGGCCGGCAATGGCCCAGCAGCGCGCGCGCCACGGTCGACTTACCCGAGCCGCTCTCGCCGACGATGCCCAGGCTGCTGCCGGCCTCGACCGTGAACTCGACGCCGCGCACCGCGCCGACGATCTCTCCGTCGGCGCGCCGGTAGCCGATGCCCAGGCCCTGGACCTCGAGCCGTCCGCCGATGCGGCGCGCCGCCTGCTGGCGCCGTGCCAGCGCATTGGATTCGGGATGCTTCATCGTTGCCTGTTCCTTCATGCCGCGTCCTGGCCGCGCGTGGCGTCCAGTCCCAGGGCCCGTGCCAGCGCCTCGGCGCCGAAGTTGAGTCCCACCACCAGGGTGGAGATGAAGACCGCCGGCGCCAGCACCAGCCAGGGTGCGAACGCGAGCTGGCTCACGCCCTCGGCGACCATCAGCCCCCAGTCGGGCGTGGGCGGCGAGATGCCCATGCCCAGGAAGGACAGCGAGCTCAAGAGCAGGATCGCGTGCGACATGCGGATCGCGAACTCGACGTAGACCACGTCGAGCGTGTTGGGCAGCAGCTCGCGCAGGATGATCGACACCGTGCCCTCGCCGCGCAGCTGCGCGGCCTTCACGTAGCCCAGCTGCACCTGTGTCAGCGCCTGGGCCCGCACGATGCGGATCACGCCCGGGAAGTACACCATCCCGATGAGCACGATCAGCACCGGCAGCGATTCGCCGAAGCCGACCGCGAACAGTGCGACGAACAGGATGCCCGGCAGCGCCAGCTTGAGGTCGACGATGCGCATCATCACGTCGTCGAACAGCCCGCCGAGGTAGGCGGCCGTCACGCCGAGGATGCTGCCGACGCTGACCGCAACGACCACGCCCGTGAAGGCGGCCAGCAGCGCCGTGCGTCCGCCCCACAGCAGGCGCGACAGGTAGTCGCGGCCCAGCACGTCGGTGCCGAGCCAGAACTCGGCGCTCGGCGGCTCGGCGCGGCCGCCGTTGAGCGACATCGGGTCGTAGGGCGCGATCCAGGGCGCGGCCAGCGCGACGGCCAGGTGCAGCACGACGATGCCGATGCCGAACAGGGCCACGGGCCGCAGCAGCGCGTGGTGGTTGATCTTGAACATCATGATTCAGCGGCTCCTGGCGCGGGGGTCGAGGGCGGCCACCGCGAGGTCGGCCAGCAGGTTCATCGAGACGACGGCCAGGGCCGCCAGCAGGCTGATGGCCTGCACGATCGGCACCTCGCGCTTGTCGACGGCCTGCAGCAGGATCATTCCGAGCCCGGGATAGCCGAACACCTTCTCGACCACCACGATGCCGCTGAGCAGGCCGGCCACGTAGAGCGCGGCCGAGTTGAGCGCCGGGATCACCGAGGCCGGCAACGCATGGCGCAGGATCAGCCGCAGCTCGCCCAGGCCGGTGAAGCGGGCGCGCTCGACGTAGTCGCTGGCCAGCGACTCGATCAGCCCGGTGCGGATCAGCTGCACCAGGTGGGCGATGGAGCCGAACACGATGGTCGCGACCGGCAGCACCGACACGGCCAGCAGCGCCGACGGCGGCGCGTCGGCGAAGGCCAGGATCACGGCCGGGAAGACCGGGATCCAGATCGCGAACACCAGCACCAGCAGGTTGCCCGAGGCGAACTCGGGGATCGAGTAGCCGATCACCGCGCCCATCGAGGCCAGCGTGTCGGGCAGCCGGCCGCGCCAGAAGGCCGCGACGATGCCCAGCAGCAGCGACACCGGAATGGCCACCAGCGCCGTCACGGCCGCGAGCAGCAGCGAGTTCTTCACCGGCTCGCGGATGATCTCGACCACCGGCGTGCCGCCGAGGATGGTCTTGCCGAAGTCGCCGCGCATGGCGCCCGTGAGCCACTCGAAGTAGCGCACCGGCGCCGGCCGGTCGAGGCCGAGGTCGTGGCGCTTTCGCGCCAGGTCCTCGGGATTCATCATCGCGATCTCGTCGGCCGTGAGGCTGACTTCGAGCGCGTCGCCGGGCAGCACCTCGGTCGCGACGAACACCAGCATCGAGGCCAGCAGCAGGGTCAGCGCGTAGAGGCCCACGCGCCGCAGGAAGGTCATGAGCATGATGGGTCGCCGTTCGCGCGCGGTTCGGTGAAGGGGATGCGGGGCCGGCTCACGATTTCCAGACCTCGTCGAAGCGCATCGACCAGAACTGCGAGTGGTTGCGCAGGTCGTGCACGTTGGGCTTGTGGATCAGCAGGTTGCGCCGTCCGCCCGCGGACAGGGTCGGCACCTCGTCGCGCAGGATCTCCTGCATGCGCACGTAGTTCGCGCGCCGCTTCTCGGTGGAGGGCTCGGCGAGCGACTTCTGGTAGAGCGCCATGTACTCGTCGCAGCCCGCGCCGCGCCAGTAGCCGCTCTCGTTGTTGTCGGGCCGCAGCCGGTACAGGCTCACGCCCGGATTGCGCGGGCCGGCCGGCGTGTAGGCGAAGCGGTGCTTGCGCGTCTTCTCGGCATCCTCGACGCGCCACTGGCGGTAGCCGTCGCTCGGCCGCTGCTCGATCGGCAGCACGATGCCGGCCTCCTTCACCGACTCGGCCAGCACCTGGAACACGCGCGGCACCTCGGGCCAGGTGGGCGCGAAATAGAAGGTCGGCAGCTTCACGCCGTTGGGATGGCCGGCCTCGGCCAGCAGCGCGCGCGCCCGTGCCACGTCGTGCATGCGCTGCAGCGGCTGGAAGGCGGCATTGGCCGGCGTCAGGTGCGAGTCGTTGCCGACCCAGCCGGCCTTCTTGCCGTAGACGATGCGGATGATCTTCTCGCGGTCCACCGCCAGCGCCAGGGCCTGCCGCACGCGCTTGTCGTCGAGCGGCGAGCCCTCGACCTTGGGGATCACCATCAGCGCCTGGTCGCCGCTGCTCGACAGGCTGTACTTGAGGTCGGGCGTGCGCTCGAGGTCGGGCAGCAGCCCGGGGTCGACGCCGATCACGGCATCGAACAGGCCGCCGCGGAATCCGTTCAGCGCGCCTTCCATGCGGCCGGGCGAGCTCACGACCTCGAGGCGGTCGAGGTAGGGAAAGCCGGCGCGCCAGTACTTCTCGTTGCGCTCGAGGATGATGCGGCGCTTGGGATCGAGGCTCGCGATCCGGAACGGCCCGGTGCCGATGCCCGAGAGGCCGATCGCCTCCTTCTCGGCCGCCGGCATGATCATCAGGTGGTACTCGGCGAGCACGTAGGGGAACTCGCTGTTCGGCGCGTCCAGCGTCATGCGCACCTTCCTGCCGACCTTCTCGACCTTGACGATCTGCTTGGCGTAGCCGGTCGCGGTCTGGTGGAAGCGGTAGGACGACACCACGTCGTCGGCCGTCATCTCGCGGCCGTCGTGGAACAGCACGCCCTCGCGCAGCGTGATGTCCCAGACCTTGAGGTCGGCGCTCGGCTCCCAGGCCGTGGCGAGCTCGGGCTGTACCTCGAGGTTCTCGTCGACCCAGGTCAGCGCGTTGTAGGCGCTGCGGTTGTTGAGGTCGAGCCAGTGCTGGGGATGGCGGCCGGTGCGCGCATCGCCCATCCGGTTGTTCGGGTAGGTGTTGGTGTAGACGAAGGTGCCACCGCGCTTGGGGGCGGCCTGCGCCGCCCGCGGAAAGAGCAGCTCGCAGAGCGAGAGCGCGGCGCCAGCGCCGGCGCCCGTCAGCAATCGGCGGCGCATGGCGTCGATCGGGCAGTTGTCGTTGGGTCTCATCGTGTCTCCTGGCAGTCATCGGGCGCCTGGCCGGCGCTCTTCGGTTCGCGCGGCCTCGCATCGCATGTCGATGCGAGGCGGCGCGCCGTTCAGTCCATTGTCGGTGGGCTCACCATGGCAGCGAGAGCGTCTTGCAGTTGGTGAACGACTTGATCGCCTCCTGCACCCCTTCCTTGTAGCCAAGGCCCGAGTCCTTGATGCCGCCGAAGGGCGTGAGCTCGATCCGGTAGCCCGGCACCTCCCAGAGGTTGACGGTGCCGACCTTGAGCTCCTTGGCGAAGCGCATCACGTCGTCCATGCGGTTGGTGCAGATGCCCGACGAGAGTCCGAAGGCGGTGCCGTTCGACATCGCGATGGCCTCGTCGATGTTCGCGAAGCGCAGGATCGGCGACACCGGGCCGAAGGTCTCCTCGCGCACCACGGTCATCTCGGGGCGCACCCGGTCGAGCACCGTCGGCGCGTACAGCGCGCCCTCGCGCTCGTTGCCGGCCAGCAGCCGCGCGCCCTGCTCGACCGCCTCTTCGACCACCGCCTGGAAGCGGCGCGCCGCGGCCTCGTCGATCACCGTGCCCATGTCGTTGCCCGCATCCATCGGATCGCCGAACTTCCAGGCGCGGGTCTTGGCCACCACGCGCTCGGTGAACTCCGCGGCCACCTTCTCGTGCACCAGCATGCGCTTGACGGCGGTGCAGCGCTGGCCCGAGTTCTTGTAGGAACCCTGCACGGCGAGATCGCTGGCGCGGTCGAGGTCGGCGTCGTCCATCACGATCAGCGGGTCGTTGCCGCCGAGCTCGAGCACGATGCGCCGGTAGCCGGCCTTGTTCGCGATGTACTTGCCGATCTCGACGCCGCCGGTGAAGGTGATCAGCTCCACGTGGCGGTGGGTCAACATCTCGTCGGCGATCTCGCGCGGGTCGCCCGTGATCACCTGCAGCATCTCGGGCGGCAGGCCGGCCTCGTAGAGCAGGTCCGCGAAGTACAGCGCCGACAGCGGCACCTTCTCCGAGGGCTTGAGCACCATGCGGTTGTTGGTCGCGACCGAGGGCACCACCTTGTGGGCTACCTGGTTCATCGGGTGGTTGAAGGGCGTGATGGCGGTGATCACGCCCAGCAACGGCTCGCGCGTGGTGATCACCTTGCGCTGCTTGCCGTGCGGCGTGAGGTCGCAGGAGAACACCTGGCCGTCGTCGCGCAGCGCCTCGTTGGCGCCGAAGTTCAGCACGTCGGCCACGCGGCCGATCTCGTAGATGCTGTCCTTCTTCGACAGGCCCGACTCGCTGGTGATCAGCGTGGAGGCCTCGTCGGTGCGCGCGCGCAGCAGCAGCGCGGCGCGGTTGAGGATCGCGGAGCGCTCGTAGCGCGACAGGCGCGGCACGTAGGCGTGCGCGATCTCGTAGGCGCGCCGCACGTCCTCCAGCGTGGCCATGGCGACGGTGCCCACCGTCTCGCCGGTGTAGGGGTTGCGCACGGCGATCGTGCGCGGCGTGTGGACCTTCTCGCCGCCGATGCGCAGCGCTTCGACGCGGATGTCCTGTCTGTCGAGAATGGCGCTCATGCCGCCTCCTTCTGTTGGGTGCCGATGAAGTTCTTGCCGCGCGCGCCGGTCAGTGCATGCGCGACCATGCGGTCGGCCTGCTCGCTCGACACGCCGTAGTCCGAGAAATGCGTCTTGACGCCCAGCCGCTCGATGAAGCCGGCCAGCTTCTCCGGCGCGCGGTCCAGCGGGCCGAGCGCGCGCTCGAGCACCGCGTCGCGGCCGGCGTCCTGCCCGATCGCGCGCCGCAGCACCATCGGCAGCGGGAACGAGCAGGCGATGCCGTGCGGCAGGCCGTAGCGCAGGGTCATCTCGTACGAGATGGAGTGCGCGAGCGCGGTGCGGGTGTTCGAGAAGGCCATGCCGGCCTGCAGCGCGGCCAGCGCCATGCGGGCGCGCAGATCGAGGTCGTCGAGCTTGTCCATCAAGAGCGGCAGGGTCTCGAAGATCTGCTGCACCGCCGCGACCGCGAAGGTGTCGGACAGCGCGTTCGCATTCACGTTCCAGATCGCCTCGAGCGCATGCGACAGCGCGTCGAGACCGCTCTGCAGCGTCACCGAGGCCGGCAGCGAGAGCATCAGCTCGGGGTCGACGATCGCGATGCTGGGCCAGGTCTCGGGAAGGTGCAGCGAATGCTTGCGCTGCGCCTCGCGGTCCCAGATCGTGGCCCAGGGCGTGACCTCGCTGCCGGTGCCGGCGGTCGTCGGCACCGCGATCAGCGTCTTCACGCGCGCCGGCACGAAGGGCCCGCCCGCGGCCAGGGCCGCCACCAGGTCGTCGAAGCGGCCGCTTCGCGTGCCGACCATCAGCGCCTTGGCGGTGTCGATCGCGCTGCCGCCGCCGACCGCGACCAGCACCTCGGCCTGCTGCGAATCGCTCCAGAACGCCTCGTAGAGCGCCCGCAGTTCGGCCACGTCGGGGTTCGGCAGCACCGCGTCGATCACTCCGGCCAGGCCGTCGCCGAGCAGGGCCTGCAGCCGGTCGACGAGCCCGAAGCGGCGCGCCTCCGGAAAGGTCACGACCACGGCCTTGCGGCCGGCCAGCAGCTTCGGCAGGGACGACAGGGCCCCTGCCCCGTACACGCTGCGCACGGGATTGAAGAATTCCTGGGACATCTGGACCTCTTCAGTGGGCGGCGCCCGCGTGGTTCAGGGCCAGGTCGAAGACGTCGAAGTTGCGCAACCGGCGACGCGGGTCCACGCCCTGCAGCGCGCGGTTGAACAGCAGCGGCACCTTCTGCTCCGAGACGCCGCCGTGCGAGCGCAGCGGCACCGTGAGGCCGCTGAGGTCGTGCCGCGCCGCGCTGGTGCCCAGCACCGTCAGGTGGTCGCCGACCACGACCAGGTCGCCGATGCGGTCGCCCGCGAGCTCGAACTGCCGCACCGCCTGGTCGCGCGTGAGCACCTGCTCCACGCCGGACAGGCCGGCCAGCGCCTCGTGCACCTGTTCCAGCGGCGCGCGGTTGACGTACACCGTCGCGAACGAGCCAAGCGCGCCGTGGTGCACCACGTAGGGATCGGTGATCGGCAGGATCACGCGCGTGCTGGCCTCGCCGAGCCGCGCATCGAGTTCCTGCTGCAGGTAGAGAACGCGCGGATTGCCGGCCGCGTCGGTCTTGGGGCTCATGCCATGGTCGGCCGTGAGGCCGATCACCGCGCCCAGTGCGTCGAGCCGCGCGAGGTAGCCGTCCATCATCGCGTAGAAGGCGTTGGCCTCGGGCGTGCCGGGCGCGCACTTGTGCTGCACGTAGTCGGTGGTCGAGAGATACATCAGGTCGGGCTTGCGCGTCTCGAGCAGGCGCACGCCGGCGGCGAAGACGAACTCGCTGAGGTCGGCGCTGTAGACCGAGGGCACGGGCTTGCCGACCAGATCGAGCACCCGGTCGATGCCGCATTCGGCGACGGTCGCCTTGTCGGCCTTCTCGGCCGAGAAGCAGATGCCGCGCAGGCCGTGGCCGAGCATGGTGCGCAGCTTGTCCTTGGCGGTCACGGCCGCCACCAGCGCGCCGGCATCGGAGAAGGCCGACAGCAGCGTGGGCGCGCGCAGGTACTCGGGGTCGTTCATCATGACCTCCTTGTCCGCCGCCACGTCGTAGAAGAAGTTGCCGCAGATGCCGTGCACCGAGGGCGGCACGCCGGTCACGATCGACACGTTGTTCGGGTTCGTGAAGCTCGGGACCACGCAGTCGCCGATCAGCGAGCTACCCTGCTCGAGCATGCGCTGCAGGAACGGCGCCGCGCCGGCCTGGATGGCCTGGGTGATGTAGTCGGGCTCGCAGCCATCGACGCACACCACGACCACCGGCGCGCGCGGCTTCGCGTAATGCCGTCCATTGGCCAGGACGGTCTCGGCTTGAAATGTCATCGGGAAGCTCCTTTGGAAATCAGTGCGTTGTCTCGGAGACCTTGTCGTCTCGCGCTGGGTGCACTGTCCGCTCGAAGCTTCTATTCGTCCAATTCAAGTTTTTCGGGCAATGTATTGAGCAGAACTATACATCGCCAGGGAAAGTACGGAGACGGCGCTCCGTACGCTGCGCTCAGGCGGCCGCGAGCCGCGGCGCCTTGCGATGCCGCGTCGCCGTCTCGTAGTCGTGCGCCAGCGCGAGCAGGGTCGCCTCGCTCCACAGCGGCCCGACGAACAGCAGTCCGAACGGCGCGCCCGAGGCGTAGTAGCCCGCGGGCACCGTCACGGCCGGCAGGCCCGCGATGTTGAGCTCGCCCACCGTGGTCTCCTGGATCGTGCCGCCGCGCGTGACCGGCAGCTCCTCGCGCATCTGCGGGAACACCAGCGCATCGAGCTTCTCGCGCGCGAACACCGCGTCGACGATGCGCAGATAGGCCTCCTTGAGCGCGATGAAGTCCGACAGGTCGGGCGGCGTGCCCGGCGACCTGAGCGCGGCCGCGAACTGCGGCAGGTTGTGCAGGTAGCTCAGCACGCCGCCGGGGGCGAAGGCGGATTCCTTCTCGGTCGCCTTCGCGAAATCGGCGAAGGACTTGAGCGCCGCGTCGGGGCCCAGCCGCTCGAGGTACTTCTGCAGGTCGTAGGGCACCGACTCCATGCCGCGCGCATCGAAGTTCGTGAGCGGCAGCGTGGGCTGGCGCAGCTGCGCGAAGCCGGTGTCGGCGAAGGGATCGTCGACCAGCACCGCGCCGCGCTGCACGAGTTCTTTCGCGGCACGCGCATAGAGCTCGCCCGCCTCGTCAGAAAGCGGCTGGGTGCGCCAGCCCGGCCCGTACAGGCCGATGCGCGCGCCCGCCAGGCTGCGGCTGCCGAACTGCGCGGTGTAGCCGCCCACCGGCTTCTTGCCGACGCCGGCCAGCGTCTTCGGATCCTCGGGCGAATAGCCCGCGAGCACGTCGAGGCACAGCGCCGCGTCCTTCACGGTGCGCGCGATCGGGCCCACGACGTCGCGGTTGCCCGACAGCGGCATCACGCCGGCGTTGGGCACCAGGCCGATGGTGGGCTTGATGCCGACCAGGTCCTGCGCCGAGGCCGGGTTCTGGATCGAGCCGCCGGTCTCCTCGGCCAGGCCCAGCACGGCCATGCTGGCGCCGACCGCCGTGGCCGTGCCCGCGCTGCTGCCGCCGGGCACGCGACAGGGCAGCACCACGTTGAGCGTGGGGCCGGCCCAGCTGTCGTCGGCATGGGTGCCGGTGTGGCTCAGCACCGGCACGTTGGTCTTGCCGAGGATGACCGCGCCGGCCGCGCGCATGCGCGCCACCACGGGCGCGTCGGTGGCGGGCATCAGGTCGACGCCGCCGCTCTTGCCGTGCAGCAGCGACCAGCCGGCCGTGGTCGGGAAACCGACCATGTCCATCGGGTCCTTGACGACCACGGGCACGCCCGCGAGCGGGCCGAGCGCCTCGCCGGCCGCGCGCCGGCGGTCGATGGCACGCGCATCGTCGATGGCCTCGTCGTTGAGGAAGATGATGGCGTTGTAGCGCCCGTTCCAGGTCTCGATCTGCGCGAGGCAGGCGCGCGCGAGCGACTCGGCCGTGAAACTGCCGTTGCGAAAGCCTTCCTGCACGGTGTCGACGGTCAGCGTGGCGAGGTCGATGGCGGGGGTGGTCTGGCTCATGGCGAAGAAACTCCTCGTGAATGCGGTGAATGAAGAGGGAGACAAAAAGGGAAATTCAGAAGGTCATGTGGCGATCGATGATCTCGTCGCTCAGCTGCTCGATGGGACCGCTCTCGACGATGGTTCCCTTCTCGAACATGGCGAAGCCGCTGGCCACGCGGCGCACGAAGTCGATGTTCTGCTCGACCAGCACCATCGTCAGGCCGAGCTCGCGGTTCATGCGCGCGATCGCGGCCTCGATCTCCTGCACCACCGAGGGCTGGATGCCCTCGTTGGGCTCGTCGAGCAGCATCACGCTGGGTTGCGCCGCGAGGGCGCGCGCCAGCGCGAGCTGCTGCTGCTGGCCGCCCGACAGCACGCCGCCGGGCCGGTCGAGGTTGGCCGCCAGGTACGGGAACAGCTCGAGCGCCAGCGGCGGGATCGCGCGCGGCCCCCGGCCCGAGAAGGCGCCCATCAGGATGTTCTGGCGCACGCTGAAGTCCGGGATGATCTCGCGCCCCTGCGGCACGTAGGCGATGCCGCCGCGCGCGCGCAGGTGCGTGGGCAGCCCGTCGATGCGCAGGCCGTCGAGTTCGATGCGGCCCGTGGCGCGCACCATGCTGCCCATCAGGGTGCGCAGCAGCGTGGTCTTGCCCATGCCGTTGCGCCCGAGGATGGCGGTGATCTTCCCCTTCGGGATGGAGAGGCTCACGTCCTGCAGCGCGTGGCTGCGGCCGTAGTAGCTGTCGACGTTGGAGAGTGTCAGCATGGCGTTCCGATCGCGTGGGAGATTCCGTGGGAGCCCAGGTAGGCCTGCCGGACGCGCGCGTCGCGCTCGATCTCGGCGACGCTGCCCTCGGCCAGCACGCGGCCCAGGTGCAGCACGGTGATGCGCTCGGCGATGTCGCGCACGAAGGCCATGTCGTGCTCCACCACCAGGATGGTGTGGCGCCCGCGCAGGCTCTTGAGGATCTGCGCGGTCTTGCGCGTCTCGCCGGCCGTCATGCCGGCCGTGGGTTCGTCGAGCAGGATCACCTTCGGCTGCTGCGCGATCAGAAGGCCCAGCTCCAGCCACTGCGTCTGGCCGTGGCTCAGGTCGCCGGCCTGCTGCTGCTGCACATCCTCCAGGCCGGCCAGCGCCAGGATCTCGTCGACGCGGCGGTCGGTCTCGCGCCCGAAGCCCCAGCGCAGGTTGCGCAGGATCGAGGGCTCGCGGCTCGCGGCCACGCACAGGTTGTGGCGCACCGTGAGCTCGCGGAACACGCTCGGGATCTGGAACTTGCGGCCGATGCCCGCGCGCGCGATCCGGTACTCGGGCCAGTTCGTGAGGTCGCGCCCGTGCAGCTCGACCCGGCCCTCGGTGCTGCGCGTCTTGCCCGAGATCAGGTCCATCAGCGTGGTCTTGCCCGCGCCGTTGGCGCCCAGCAGCACGCGCAACTCGCCCTCGGCCACGCGCAGCGACACGCCGTCCACCGCCTTGAAGCCGCCGAAGCTCACGCCCAGCGCATGCAGTTCGAGTGCGATGTCGCTCATGGCGCACCTCCGCTGGCACGGCGCTGACCGATGCGCTCGAGCAGGTCGTGCGCCCAGCCCGCCATGCCCTTGGGCAGGTACAGCACCACCAGCACGAAGGTGAGCCCGACGATCACGCGCCAGGCCTCGACCAGCGACTGGGTCTCGCTCGCCGTGGCCTCGAGCATATTGATCAGGATCGCGCCGATGCACGCGCCCAGCAGCGAGGCGCGCCCGCCCACCGCGGCCCACACCACCATGGTGATCGAGAAGCTCAGGTCCATGAAGGTGGGCGAGGCGAACTCGGCCACCACCACGTAGAGCATCCCGGCCACCGCGGCGATGGCCGCCGACAGCGCGAAGAAGAAGGTCTGGTAGTGCGCCACGTCGAAGCCCAGGTAGCGCGCGCGCTGCGGATCGCCCGAGGTGGCGCGCAGGATCACGCCGGCGCGCGTGGCGAGCAGCGCGCGCGCACCGACCAGCACCACGGCGAGCACGCCCGCGACCAGGTAGTAGGTCGACACGCCGTAGGGATCGAGCTCGTGCCCCGCGATGCGCAGCCAGGCCAGGTCCGACAGCCCGTTGAAGCCGTTGGTGATCGGCTGCGCATCGACCAGCAGCAGGCGCACCAGCAGCACCAGGGCCAGCGTGACGATCGACACGAACACGCCCGCGATGCGCTTGCGGAACAGCAGCGCGCCGAGCACGAAGGCCACCAGCGCCGGCAGCACGAGGCCCATGGCGAGGCCGAACCCCTGCGACTGGAACGGCTGCCACAGGAAGGCGCCCGGGTTGATGCAGCACAGGTCGACGGTGGCGCCGGGCTGCGCGTTCGACAGCATGAAGTCCGGCACCGGGTTGGCACCGCCATGCTGCAGGCTGGTGGGGCTGGCCATCTTCAGCGACATGGCCAGCATGTAGGCGCCGAGGCCGAAGAACAGCCCCTGCCCCAGGTTCAGGATGCCGGCATAGCCCCAGCTCATGGCGACGGCGATGCCGAGCATGCCGAACACCAGGTACTTGGCGAGCCGATTGAGCCAGAAGCCGTCGAGCACCAGCGGTGCCAGCGCGACCAGGGCCAGGAAGATTGCGTAGGCGGCGAAGGTCGCGCGCCGGTCCAGAGGAGTGCCCATGCCGCTCACCGCCCCTTGAACGAGAAGAGGCCCTGCGGCCGCACCACGATCAGCAGGATCACCAGGCCGAACACCACCGCGCGCGCGAGGATGTCGTTGCTGACCGCCGCCACCACGCCCGTGACCTCGCCGAGGCCGATCGAGGTGACGACCGCGCCGAGCAGGCTGCCGACGCCGCCAGACACCACCACCAGGAAGCTGTCGACCACGAGCGCCGTGCCCATGTCGGGCGAGACGGTCTTGAAGCCCGCCACCAGCACGCCGGTGATGCCGGCCAGGCCGGCGCCGAAGGCGAAGGTCCAGGCGTTGACGCGCTGCACGTCGATGCCGCAGGCCGCGGCCATGCGCGGGTTGCGGATGATGGCGCGCACCTGCATGCCGATGCGCGTGCGGTAGAGCAGCAGCCAGGTCGCGAAGGTCAGCACCACGGTGCAGGCCACGATGAAGGCGCGGTAGGCATTGATCGGCGTGTCGCCGACCATCACCGCGCCCTGCAGCACGGCGGGAATCGGCATGTTCTGCAGCCCCGGCCCCAGCCCTTCGATGTGGATGCCGAAGAAGGCCAGGCCGCCTTCGAGCCGCACCGCCTGCTGCACCAGGATCGCCACGCCCCAGGTGGCGAGCAGCGTGTCGCCGAGCCGGCCGTAGAGGCGCCGCACCACGCAGCGTTCGATCAGCAGGCCGAGCGCGGCGGCGACCACGAAGGCGATCGGGATCGCGGCGAACAGCCCGAGCCCGAGCCAGATCTGCGCCAGCACCGCGGCATAGGCGCCGACCATGATCATCTCGCCGTGCGCCATGTTCACCACGCCCATCGCGCCGTAGATGATGACCAGGCCGAGCGCGGCCAGCAGAAGAATCGAGCCCATGCTGAGCCCGATCAGGAGTACGTCCAACATCGGAAGTCTTTCTCTCGAGGGTGAATGCGGGCACGGCACATGCCGCCGCGCCCGCGGCCGGCTCTTCAGGCCTTGACCGGCGCGGCGCCGTTGCGCTTGCAGATCAGGTTGGCGTCGGTCTCGCCGTAGGCGAAGTACGGCAGCGGCCGCACCGGTTGCGGGCTCGCGTCGACCACCTTGCTCTGGCCGTCGGCCTGCCACTGGCCGATGCGCGGCGTGACCCAGGCATGCAGGCTCTCGGGATCGATGCGCACCTTGCCGCCGGGCGCGTCGTAGCTCTGGCCGCCGATGTGGGCGCGGATGGCGTCGGCCGTGGTGGCCTTGCCGGCCTCCACCGCCTGCTTCCAGAGGAAGACCTGGAAGTACGCGGCTTCGAGCGAGTGGTAGGTCACGGCCTTGGGGTCGTTGACGAACTTGCGGTAGCGCTCGATGAAGGACTTGTTGGCCGGCGTGTCGATCGACATGAAGTACGGCACCGAGGTGTAGCTGCCGGCCGCGTACTCGCCGCCCATGGCCGCGATCTCGATTTCGCTGATCACGGTGGCGCAGATCGGCACCGCGGCCTGCGACATGCCCTGGTTCTTGTACTCGCGGTAGAAGGCCACGAGCGAGTCGCCCACCACGTGCGAGAGCACCACGTCGGCGCCCGACTCCTTGATCTTGCGCACCACCGAGGCCCATTCCGAATGGCCGAGCTCGAGGTATTCGTCGGCCACCCACTTGGCGCCCGACTGCTCGATCAGCTTCTTGCTGACCTTCGACATCTCGCGCGGATAGACGTAGTTGGAGCCGACGATGAAGAACTTCTTCTTGCCGAGCTTCTCGACGATCCACGGCACGTAGTTGGCCAGCTGCTGGTTGGCGACCGCGCCGCTGTAGACCACGTTCTTCGAGCACTCGAAGCCTTCGTAGTGGGTTTGATAGAACAGCATCGCGTTGCGGCGCTCGAACACCGGCAGCACCGCCTTGCGGCTGGCCGAGGTGTGGCAGCCGAACACGGTCTCGATGCGGTCGCGCGTGATCAGCTTCGAGGCCTTCTCGTTGAAGGTCTTCGGGTCGGAGGCGCCGTCCTCGAGCACCACCTCGACCTGGCGGCCCATCACGCCGCCCGCGGCGTTGATCTCGGCCACGGCCATGCGCACGCCGTTGGCGAGCATCTTCTCGACGATCGACAGACCGCCGGTCTGCGAATAGAGCGCGCCGACCTTGATGGTGTCGGCCGCGTAGGCGCTGCGCATCAGCGCGGGCGACGAGAGGGCAGCCGCGGAAGCAGCCGAGGAAACGAGGAAGTGGCGACGGTTGGTTGTCAACATGATGGGACCTCAGGACGTGACGCAGCGACCATGCGCTGACGAATGGTTGAAGAGCTCGATGGGTGGAACCAGCCGACAGCACTGTCGGGCGCAGGCGAAAAAAAACCCACAACGCGGTGGGGACCGCGGCGTGGGCTTCATTGCCAGGTGGACCGGAGAACACACATGGTTCCCGGTGCCGGCTGCATCGGCGCCTGACGAATCAAGGGGATGCAGCCACCGAGCCGGAGGACCGACTCGATGCAGTCATGCTAGCGAGTTAAGGCGACGGGTGCAACAGGGTTTCCATGTTGATGATCGAACTCGCGATCTGTTCCATCGACAGGCGCTTGGCCATCGCCTGCGCGCGGATCGCCTGGTAGGCCTCGCCCTCGCTGATGCCCTTGGAGGCCATGAGGATCGTCTTCGCGCGGCTCATGGCCTGATCGCTCGTGATCTTGCGGCGCAGCTTGCGGTTCTCCTTGAGCATCGCCTGGCGCTCGGCCCACAGGCTGCGCGCGGTCACCAGGTGCGCGAGCAGGCCGAAGGGCTTGATCGGCTTCTGCACCACCGCGAAGGCCGCGCTCTCGAGCACCAGCTGCAGGGTGGTCGGGTCCTCGTAGTTGACGATCGCGATCACCGTCGGTTCGGGCCGCGGCATCGACTTGAGCAGCGCCTCGGTGGCCTGGCGCGACTCGCCTTCGACGAGCAGGAACAGCACGTCGACATTGGGCGGGACGGCGGCCGGCATGGGCCAGGCCATGCTGACCATGCAGCCCACGCGGCGCAGGTGGCTGACGAGGGCATCGCCCTCCTCGTCCGGCGGATGGACGACGACGATCTTGAGCTCGGGCAGTTCGCGCAGCAGCGAAATGGTCATGGCGCCTCCGCTTCCCTCAGGCCGGCCGTCCCGCGAGCGGATCGAACCGGTTCTCGTACATGTAGGGATCGGGCTTCACGCGCAGGCCCGGATCGTCCACCACCTGGAACGTGCCCTGCGCATCCACGCGCGCCACGCGCGGCCAGAGGTAGGTGTGGTGGTTCTCCTGGTCGATGCGCACCCGGCCCTGCGGCGCGTCGAACTCGTGCTCGTGCAGGTGCGGCAGCATCGCCTCGAGCCGGTCGCTGCCCGCGCGCTCGAGCGTCTGCGCATAGAGCATCACCTGGAAGTAGGCCGACTCCGCGCAGGCCGTGATCGGCAGGCCGGTGCCGAAGCGCTTGCGCCAGGCCGCGACGAATCGGAGGTTGGCCGGCGTCTGCAGGGTCGAGAAGTAAGGCGCCGCCGTGATGCTGCCCGCGGCCGCGCGCGCCGACATCTGCGCGATCTCGGCCTCCTGCGTCGACTGGCTCGCGATCGGGTGCGTCTGCTGGTCGAAGCCCGCCTCGCCGTAGGCCTCGTAGAAGCGCGCGATGCCGTCGCCGACCACGGTCGAGTAGACGACGTCGGGCTGCGCGGCCTCGATGCGCCGGATCACCTTCGGCATGTCGATGTCGGCCACCCGCAGCGGCACGTACATCTCGTCGAGCACCTCGCCGCCGGCCTGGCGGAACAGGTCCGCGATGATCCGGTTGGATTCGTAGGGGTAGACGTAGTCCGAGCCGATCAGGAACAGCCGCTTGCCGAAATGGCTCGTGAGGTAGCGCACCAGCTGCACCGAGTTCTGGTTCGGCGCCGCGCCCGTGTAGACGCAGTTCGGCGAGTACTCGAAGCCTTCGTAGAGCGTGGGATAGAACAGCAGCGCGCGATGCGCCTCGACCACCGGCAGCACCGCCTTGCGCGTGCTCGACATGTAGCAGCCGAAGATCACCGCCACGCCAGCCTGGTCGCACAGCTGCTTGGCCAGCTCGCGGTAGCGCGGCGGCCGCGAGGCCGGGTCGAGCACCACGGGCTCGATCGGCCGCCCGAGCACGCCGCCGCTCGCGTTGACCTCCTCGATCGCGAGCAGTGTCGCGGCCTGCTGCGTGCGCTCGACGGCCGCGGTCACGCCCGTCGATGAGAAAAGCACCCCGACTCGCCAGGGTTGTGGTTTGGATCCGGTCACATCAGGACTCCCAATGAAAAAAGCTCCCAGCAGCCTTCAAGGCCGCTGGGAGCTTCACTGCTCCATGTCAATGTCGAGGCCTCGCGGCGTCGTCCGCGCTACTGTAGCAGTCCCGCATGCACGGCAGGCAAGTCTTTTCGGAAGCCCCGCGCTTCAGTGGGAGGCCGGGCGTCCGTTGGTGTTCTCCACCGGCGCCACGCGCCGCACGATCCAGCGGAAGGCCGGACCGGTCAGCAGGGTCGACAGCACCGCGAGCGTGACCAGGGCCGCGAAGGCATGTTCCGACAGCAGGCCCTTGTCGCGCAGGATCGTCGCGGCCACGATCTCCATCAGCCCCTTGCATTGCAGCAGCGTGCCCACCGCGAGCGCCTCGCGCCGCGACAGCCACTTGGCCGGCGAGCACGCCAGCACCGCCACCAGCTTGGCGCCCACCGCCAGCACCAGCAGCGTGGCCGAGGCCTGCAGCGAGGCCCAGCCCAGCACGCTGCCGTCGATCTTGAGCCCGCTGTGGCCGAAGAACACCGGCGCCAGGCCGATCAATGCGAACTTGCCGAGGCGCTCCGCCGGCAGCCGCCGCGACCAGGCCGCCGGCACGATCGCGCCCGCGAAGTAGGCGCCGAGCAGTTCGTGCAGGCCCAGCTGCGAGCTCGACCAGGCGCCGGCCGCGAGGAACAGCGGCATCGCGAGCCAGATCGCCCAGGCCGGCGGCTCGCGCGTCGCCTTGCGCGCGACCGCCGCGATGCCCGCCAGCGTCGCGGCCAGCGCGATCGCGAGGGCCGGCTTGACCCAGGAGCCGGCCAGCAACGCCTGTCCCTCGGCCGCCAGCAGCAGCAGCGCCAGCCCGATCCAGAGCACCGCGTCGTCGAGCACCGCGATGCGCAGCGCGATGCGCGTCAGCGGCCGGTGCAGCGGCCCGAGCTCGCGCACGATGCCGATCAGCACCGGCAGCGCGCTGACCGCGAGGCACAGCCCGATCGCCAGCGCGCCCCACCACTGCCCGCCATGCGGCGCGGCCCAGCCCGGCAGGTGGTTGAACCAGAGCTTGGCGGCCAGCGTGCCCACCGCGAACGGCAGCAGCAGCGCCATCACCGCGCTGGCAACGAAGCGCAGCGTCTCGCCGGGCTGTGCCGGCGGCAGGTCGGCCGCGCCCGGCAGGTGCACCGTCTGCCGCGTTTCGAGTCCGGCCGTGAAAGCCAGCAGCAGCACGCCGATCCAGCCGATGAAGTCGCCGCCCGCCGACGGAATGCCGGCGGCCTTGGGCAGCACGCCAGTGGCCGCGAGCAGCAGGCCGATGATGATCGGCAGCACCGCGATCGGCACCGAGCGCCCGAGGGCGCGCCAGATGGCCCAGGACAGGCCCATGAAGAGGATCAGGTCGGCGAAGGTCGAGAGCAGGCTGGGGAGCATGGGTGGATGCTACCGTGGGCTTCGCCCGCGACGCGGCGGGCGTCAGTGCATGCTGTTGCAGCATGTGAGCGCATGGCGCAGCGCGGTGTCCACGCCGCGCAGCGACAGCCGGTAGCGCGACGCCACCTCCTGACGGCTCATCTCGTCGATGCGCAACGCGACCAGCACCGCCCGATGGCGGCGCGGCAGGCTCTGGATGGCGCGGTCCACCGCCAGCACGTCGGAGCGTGCCTCGGCGATCAGCTCCGGCCCCGGCGCGGGATCGGGCAGGCCGTCGATCCCGGCTTCGGCATCACTGGTGTATTGCGCGGCCCGGTTGCGGCGCAACTGGTCCATCGCGAGGTTGCAGGCCACGCGGTAAACATAGGCCTCGGGATTGCGCACCGCTTCGTGCGTGGCGTCGCCCAGGCGCACCCAGGCATCGTGCAGGCAGTCGCTGGCCAGGTCGGCATCGCCCAGGTGCCGCAGCAGGCGCTGGTGCAGGCGGCCGTAGTTCGCCACCAGCACGTCGCGCAGCCCCAGCGTCCCGCGATCCGCATCCGCGGCCGTCGCCTCGACATCCTCCACCGCGGAGGCTTCGAAGCAGAACCAGGCATTCATGTCCAACATGGACACGGCCGCTACTTGCCCTGGCGCAGATCGCGCCGCTCGGCCTCGGTCAGCTTCGACATCACGGCCGGGTCGACCGCGTCGCCGTGCGCGGCGATCTGCACGAAGCTGCGGGTCTGGTAGGGAACCTGGGCATTGCGACCTTGCTGCTCGCCGCGGTTCGTCGCCGGCGTCGGCGCGCTTCGATCGCTGCCTTCCGCGGGCTCGTTGCCGAAGCCCAGCACGCGCACCGTGAAGACCGAGGGCAAGGCCTTCCTCGCCTCGGCGCGGTCGCGCTGTATCGCGTCCTGCGCCGCGGCCGCCGCCGAACTCGCGGCCGCGCTGGCGTTGGACAACGCGCTCACGTTCACCGCCGCGACCACCGGCAGCCCGCTCGACTTGCCCTGCACCTGGATGTTCTCGGCGTTCACCACGCGCAGCGCGGCGATGTTGACGTTGCCCGAGACGCGGATGCCGGCCTCGCCCGCGTCGATGGTGCCCAGCGGCGCGATCAGGTCGATGTCGCCGGGCGGTACCTCGGGCAGCGGCGCGAGCGTGGCGATGCCCGCGCCCGTGCTGGGCACCTCGGGCGAGATCTTCATGTTGCCAATGCCGTCGTACACCTGCCGCGGCGGCGTGAAGACCACGGTGGTCTTCGAGCCGCGGCCGGCGT
This sequence comes from Variovorax sp. Varisp41, assembly GCF_047325085.1. Taxonomy (NCBI): domain Bacteria; kingdom Pseudomonadati; phylum Pseudomonadota; class Betaproteobacteria; order Burkholderiales; family Comamonadaceae; genus Variovorax; species Variovorax sp. Varisp41. The sequence continues at coordinate 339,600 of NZ_CP168541.1, read as the reverse complement.
TGATGTCGCCCTCGGCCGACCAGGCCAGGATGTCGCCGCCGAAGGTGGTCATGACACGGCTCTGGCCCAGCAGGATGCTGCCGAGCGCATAGAGATCGATGCTGCCCTGGCCGCGCGTGATCAGGCCGGCGGTCGAAGGCGGTGCCGCGCCTTCGATGCCGTAGGTCTGGGCACCGCCCGGGGTCAGCACCTGGATGTCGCCGCCGAGGTTGGTGTGGATGCCGGAGCCGCCATACATCAGCAGGTTGCCCTGGTAGCCGATGTCCTGCCCGTCGGCGCCGCGCTGCGGGAACATCGCGGCGATGGCGTTGCGCCCGCGCAGGTAGCTGCCGAAGCGCGGTCCGTTGGCGTCGTTGTATTCACGGCCACCCTCGCGCAACTCGGCGAAATAGACCTGGCGCGCGAAGATGCGCTGCTGCTCGGGCGCCAGGGCGGCGAAGTAGGCCAGGGCTTCTTCCGCGGAGCCCTGGAAGCCGTAGCGCCCGGACAGCCACGCCGACAGCTCGGCGCCATAGGTCTTCGCGACCTTGTCGCCCTGGTCCGCCAGCGGCGTGCCCGAGGCCGCGAGGTTGGCGGGGTCCAGGTACTTCTTCAGCAGGCCCATGTAGTTGGCGCCCTGGGCCCCGAGGCCGGCCTGCACGACGATGCCGGCACCGGGGCGCGTATCGCTCGCGACCACGGGGCCGATGCTCGTGAGGTTGGCCAAGTCGTCCTGGACCAGGTTGCGGCCCGCGGAGATCTCGAGGGTGCCGGGTCCGGCGACCTCGAAGTTCGCATAGAGGATGTCGCGGCCGGCCTGGATCACGGAGACGTCGTTCTGGTGGGTGTGGACGATCAGGTTGCCGCGGCCCTGGGCCGGGGAATCGGGATTCGCCAAGCCGGGGAGCTCCAGCGGCGCGTCGTTGCTGCGCATGCCGGCATACACGATGTCCCGTCCCGCCTTCACGGCCACCGGTCCGGATGCCACGTAGTCGACCTGACCCGCGCGGGGACCGGTCGTGCCGGTGAAGGTCACCACCGTGCCGGTTCGCAGCCCGATGATGTCTCCATTGGCTGCGTAGAAGCGCGAGGGGGTGGAAGGACTGGCCGAGACGCTGGCATCGGCACTGAGGCTGTTGACATCGAATGCGAACAGCGGCGAAAGCCTGATGAGCGGCACAGGTGCAAGCCCGGAAACATTGGAAATCAGGATCCCCCCCGCGCTGTCGAAGCCCACAAAGCCCGGATGCTCGATCGTCGCGGTGGCCGATGCGTTCGCGCCGGACGAACTGATGGCGTAGCCGCCGCCATACAGCGAGCCGCCCGCCAGCAACTCCATGCGGCGCTCGCCCAGCGGGGCCAGCAACAGGCTGCTGTTCCATTGCTGCGCACTGCTCGCACCGCCGGTGATGGCCGTGGCGGCCGAAGGTCCGTAGTAGATGCTCCCCATGGTCGCGACCGCACTGACACGTCCCGGCAACAGGTACCAACCCCCATTGCTCACGTAGTCCCATTCGGTCCCGCTGAAGCTGGCGGCCGTTTCGCTGGCGCGGGTGTCGAAAGCGAGGTTGCCGCCCGCGCTCGACACATCGAGGGCCGTCCGGTCGGTCCACAGACTGAACCAGCTTCTCCCCCGGGAGCTGTTGCCGGCCGCGGACGTGAATGCGAAGGTGTTCGGCGTCGCCACCAGGCCTGGATCTCCCGTGCCGCCCAGCACCAGGTCCCCACGGCTTGAGATGCTGGCGCCGGCGTCGCCCTGCATCAGCATCAATCCGCCCGTGGCGCGCGCAATGCTGGCTTCGTAGGGATTCGATGCGCGAACCTCCTTCGGATCCTGTACCGCACCATAGAACAGCTCCACGGTGCCGATCCGTCCCGCCGACATGGCGAGGCTGCCCCGTAGGTTGACGAGCCTGCCATACAGGTCCTGCGTCTGGGCCACGCCAACGCCGTTGGGCCCACCCAGTCGCCCTTCGATGCTGCTGTTCCAGCCTCCATCGACGCGCAGGTCCAGATCCCCGCCTCCCGTCAGGACGAGACTGCCATCCGGCAACACCCGGCCGGTGCTGCCCACGGCGAGCACCACGCCCTGGCTGCGCGCCATGCCGTTCCCGCCGACACCGGTCGTCGAGCGCGTGGTGATGACCCCGGCGTTGCCGCCGACGCGGATGTTGGCGTCGCCGCCACCCAGGGTGCCCATCCCGGTGAAGCCGGTGACGGCGGGCCAGTAGAGCAGCTTGCCGTCGCCACCGGTCTGTTCGTTGTTGCTGTAGGTGCCGAAGTTGATCCACCAGGCCGTCGGCACGTCGCTCACCCCCGCCGTATGGCCCGTGCCCTGGCGCCACAGCCAATTGCCCACGCTCGAACTGGCCGAGGCCAGTTCCCCACTGGCGCTCCAGGAATCGCCGGTCAGATCGCCACCGACGTCGACCCACAGGTTGCCCCCGCCGTCCGGATACCAGGCCTTGTAGAGGCTGTCCGTGCCGCTGACCAGCTTCTCGTACGCGGGCGTCTTGTCGCCGGCGGTGTTCCACAGCACGGAAGTGCCATTGGCCTGCAGGCCGCGCGCCAGGTTGTAGTTGGCATCGAGCGTGGCACTGCCCAGGCTCCTGGGCGCGCCGGCTGTGTACACGCCGTAGGGCGACTGCATCGAGAAGTTGCCGCCCGCGGCCAGGTCCAGGTCGCCCGTGCCGGTGCGCAGCACGCTGAAGACGGGCGCCTTGGGCGTGACGGCCACCACCACCTCGCCGGCGGGGCCACCCACCGCCACGCACTGCCCGGGTTCCTCCGCGCAGATGCTGTAGCCCGGGTCATCGGCCCAGTCGTCGACCGGAACGCCCGGCGTGCCGTTGTACATATTGCCGTCCGCCCACACCCACGAGACGCGTACGCACTGTCCGGGCTCCTCGCCGCAGATGCTGTAGGTCGGGTCATCGGCCCAATCGGGGGCGGGAGTGCCCGGTTCGCCGCTATACATGTTGCCGGGCGCCCAGTACCAGGCGCCACCGCGCCGCAACTCGGTCTGCTTGAACACGGTGTAGTGCGTGTCGGCAAGCAGGATGCTGCCCGCGTCGAGCCGCGTCAGACGGTTGTCCGCCGCCTGCAGGTCGGCGCCCGCGACGAGGCGCAGGCTCCATGACTGCGAACCTTCCGGCAGCATCTGCGCCAGCGCCCAGTTCCGGGCCTGGTGCCCGGTCGAATCCGCGGGACGCAGATTGACCGACAACGCGCCGTCGGGCAGCGCCACGTTGGTGCCCGAAGCGATCAATGCGCCCACCGGCAGGAGCAGGCTGCCCGATTGCGTCATCGCGACCGGCAGCTTCGCGCCCTTGGGCCAGGTCAGGCGCGCCAGCGTCACGGCCACCGGCAGGCGTGCGCCGGCCAGCAGTTGCGCGCCCGCCGGCAGTGCCAACCCGCCGGTGCCCACCATCCGGCCCGCGGGCAGCAGCACGCTGCCGTCGGCCGCGCGCACATCGGCCGCGAGCACCGTGCCGAAGGGCAGCATCAGTTCGCGGTCCAGCGTGATCGCGCCCGGCAGCACGGTGCCCGCGGGCAGCGTGACGTCCTTCACCGTGATCGCGTAGTTCAGCGTCTTGCCCGCGGGGTAGACCGTGCCCTCGGCCAGGGTCACGCCCGGCACCGGCACCACCACGTCGCCGCCGAAGGCCTGCACGCCCGGCGTCAGGATCCAGCCGCCGTCGTCCGGCGTCTCGGGCGGCGGCGCGAAGCCGTCGTTGATGCTGCCGTAGATCGACAGGTTGCCGCCGGCGCGCAGGGTCAGCATGCCGACCTCGCCCGAGCCGTAGCTGCCGGTGCGCTGCGTGTTCGGATTCAGGCTCGCATAGCGCAAGCCCGACAGGTCCAGGTCGCCCTGCACGACCAGGTCGCCGTCGGGTGTCGCGCTCGCGATCTCGATGGCGGGCCGCAGATGGAAGGCGTCGCGGTAGCTTGCGTTGTTGAGGCCGGCCAGCTTCGTGTTCAGCAGGTTGCCGTTGCCGAGCGCGCCGTCGACGAACTGCGTGGCCTCGCCATGCTTGGCGTTCAGGTAGGCCTGGTCGATCACCTGGTAGGGCCGGCCGCTCGCGGCCGCGTCGGTGCCGAAAGGCGCGTCGCTGTAGCGCTGCTTGCCGTACACGGCGATCGAGCGCGCGCCCTGGATGTTCAGGTTGCCGCGCGCATCGATGGCGATGTCGCCGAAGGTGGCCGCGTCGGCGTCCGTCGTGCCGCCTGCGCTGCCGATGCGCGGTGCGTACAGGTCCAGCGTGCCGCGGTTCCTGCCGTCGCCGCCGCTCGAGCCGGTGCCATGGCGCAGGTCGATGCGCGCGCCCTCGCCCAGCACCAGCGTGCCGCTGCCGGCATCGAGTTCCACCATCGCGCGGTTGGGGCTGTCGATGATCTTGCCGTGGCTGTCCACGCGCAGCACCGTGCCGTGCGCGTCGAGCACGGCGCTGCCTGCCAGCGCGAGGCCCTTGGCGGCCGCGAGGCGGATGCTACCGACCTGCTCGCCGCTCGCATCGATGGTGCCGACCACGTCGAGCCGGCCGTTGTCCACCGACACGTTGATCTGGCGGGCCTTGAGTTCGTTGCCGATGCGCAGGTCGCCCTGCTTGAGCTGGAAGCTGCGCTGGCCGAAGAAGCCGCCGTCGTTGAGCCGTGTGTTGAGGGCCGCGAACTCGTCGCTGAGCGCGCCGCCGCCGCCCAGCTGCTGGGCGCGGATGTCCACGCCGCCCGCGCGGTAGGGCACCAGGGCGCCGCCCGCGTCGTAGTGGCCGCTCGCGCCGGCGCGCAGCGTGCCGCGCAGGTCGACGCGGCCCGCATCTTCGTCGAGCGCGATGGCACTCAGCAGGCCCGCGTTGTTGTTCCGCGCCGAGAGGTCGATGGTCGACCCCGCCGCCTGCGTGATGTTGCCCGCGCTGCTGCGCAGCGTCAGGTCGCCGCCCCACGAGTAGCGGCGCACGTCGAACAGCGCGATCTCGCGCCCGGCCAGGTCGAGCCAGGCGGAGTCACCCAGCACGATGTCGCCCTCGGCCACGATGCCGAGCTTGCCGCTGGGCAGCGCCACCGTGGTGTCGACACGGACCGTGGCGCCCTGGAGCTTCAGTTCCGCGCCGGTCTGCACGCCGGCTTCGAGGCTCGTGGCCGACGCATCGGCGCGGCCGCTCGCGGGTGCCAGCACCTGCAGCGAGCCGCCCGCGGCGATGCGGTTGACCGAGCCTCCGGCACCCGTGATGAGCGGGGCCGTGAGGGTCAGGTTGCCGCCTTCGTAGCGCGGCCCATCGGTGCCTGTCGCCTGCGACTGGTACACCGAGAGCGCGCCCTTCTGGTTGGCGGTGATGCGCTGCGTCGCGTTCAGCTGCACGTCGGCGAAGCCCAGGATGGTGCGGCCGAAGTCGTCGACGCCATTGGGTTGCGATGTCGGGTCATAGCCGAACTCGATCGTGTCGGCGTTGATCGCGAGCCTGCCGCTGCCCGTGCCCCGGCCACCGGTGACCGGCGCCGGGGCAGCGCCCGCGAGACCGGCCCAGGTGAGCTTGGCGGTGGTGATGCGGGCCATGTCGCCGGCGCCGCCCTGGCCGTAGATGGCCGGCGTGGAGAGCACCAGGTTGCTCAGGGACGACCTGCCGGTCGCGGCGTTGGTGGTGTCGAGGCTCACGCTGCCGAAGAAGTTCACCGACTCGGCGGCGGTCAGCACCAGGCGCTCGAGCGCGGGCGCGCCGTAGGCCGTGTCGCCGCGCAGCAGTCGATCGAGCAGGTCCTGGTTCAGGCTGAGCCCGGCGGTCAGCGCGCCGCGCGCCGCGGCGGCCGCGAGGTCTTCGCTGCTGCCGGCATTGACCGTGCCGACCGCCAGCACCAGGTTGCGCGTGCCGTAGCGCACGCGGTCGCTCATGTCGAAGCTCGATCGCGTGGCGGCCAGCAGCGTACCCTCGGAGTACAGCTCGGTCGTGCCCTGGCAGAGCACGGCGGTGCCGCACGCGCCGATGGCGATCGGGCCCGCGCCCATCGGGAGCGTGGGATCGTCCTGCTGCAGCGGCGCCAGCATGTTGAGCCATCCGTTGGATGCCGCCACCACGGACACCGCGCCAGGGCGGTAGACATAGCCGTTGGTCGAGTCGTAGGGCGCCTTGCCCATGCCGATGGTGTTGATCCCCGCACCGGCCTCGATGCTGATGCCGCCGGTGGTGCTGGCCGCGACCAGGAACACCTCGGGGGCCTTGAGGATCGCGCCCTCGCGCAGCACGATGCGGCCGGTCTCCCCGCCGACGTCGACATAGTTGCTGAGGTTGGCCCCGCCCGTCGGCGTGCCGTAGGTCGACTGCAGGTTGCCGCCCACCGTCAGGCGTGCCGCGCCGATGGCATTGAGATCGCGGGCATGGAGCGACAGGCCGTCGAAATCGGGCGTGGCGCGCGCGCCGTCGGCCAGGATCTCGAGGGCGCCGTCCCCGACGTTCGCGCCGGTCGCGACGAGGTTGGCCGTACCGCGGTAGCCGTTCTTGCCGGCATCGAAGTTCGCCTTCGCATTGAAGCTGAAGCGGCTGTCCGGCGACGAGGGCAGCCGGAACTCCAGGTTCCTGGCATCCGATGGCAACGCGGCGCGCGCGGTGTTCGCCAATGCCGCCTGCTGCAGCACGAAGTCGGCGTAGCTGGTCTCGTTGTACTGCGAGTAGCTGCGCAGCACGTCGGCCGAGGTCACGACGAGCTGGCTCGACAGGCTGTCCGCCAGACCGGTGTTGGCGGTGCCCACGATGGCGGCCGTGGTGTAGGAGCCGTTGCGCATCGGCGTGGCGCGGCTGGGCGTGCGTCCCGTGGCGGGGCCGTTGATCTCGACGCGGAAGGCACCGGGCAGCAGCGCATAGTTCGACGGCAGCAGGGTGTAGGTGCCCGCCGGCAGGCCGAGGATGTCGTTGGCCCCGATCGTGACCTGCTGGCCGATGCGTGGATCGACCGCGCCACCGCGATCGGCCGGCGCGTAGGCCGAGGCATAGCCGGGCACGATCGCATAGACCGGGTTGCTGTCGAGGCCGGGCAGCACGAAGCCGTTGCGGCCCACCTGCATCAGCGGATTCATCCGCGCGTCGGTGGAACCGCCGCGCCCCGAGACGAAGCCCGCGCCGCGCAAGTCGCCGCCACCCGACAGGTCGAGCACCGCGCCCTCCTCCGCCGCGATGCTCTGGCCCGACACCAGAATGGAGCCGGCGCTGCCCACACCGGACAACTTCACATGGCTGCCGAGGCGGTCGTAGTTCACCCCGTCGGACGTGCCGCCATAGGGCATCACGAGGCCCGCCGCGGAAATCGACGTGAGACTGCCCGGCGCGAAGCGCACCGAGGCGGTCGACCCGGGCGTGCTCGCGCCGTTCGTGCCCAGCGTGATCGAGCCCAAGGGGGCGCGCAGGACGCCGCCTTGTTCGATGCGGGCAGCGCTGAGCAGCATGGAGCCGAAGACCGAAGAGGGCAGCTGCGGGTCGGCCGCGCTGGTGTCGTAACGCTCGATGACCAGGCGGCGGTCCGGCTTGAACGCCGTGGCGCTGGCCCGGCCCGCTAGCACGCGCGCCGAGATACCGGTGGCGGGGTAGACCTGCGCCGCGCGCAGCGTGAGGTCGCCGGTGGTGTTGAGCTCGGCGCCGTACGACCCATCGCTCAGCATGCGCGTGCCTTCGACGAAGCGCAGATCGCCCTCGCTGATCAGGTTCACGCGGTCGAAACCCGCGCGATCGACCGAGGTGGCGCCCACCGCATCGTTCGCACCGAAGGTCACGACACCCTTGATATCGACCAGCTTGCCCTGGGCGCTCAGCACGGCCGAGGAACTCAGCGTGCTCACGCCGCCCTGGTAGGACGGACGCAGGTAGCCCTCGCCGGATGCGCCGTTGTCGGTGATGCCCGCCAGCAGGACGTAGGGCGCCGACAGCGACACGCTGTGGATCGGATCCATGCCGGCCGCGACCGTCAGCGCGCCCGCGTAGATGCGCAGTTCCTTGTCCATGGCGAGGTTCAGGTCCCCGCCGAAGCTGACGAGGCCGTTGCTGTAGAGGCTCAGCGACGAGAAGCCGCCGTCCTGCACCTGATTCACGGCCAGCGCCGCGTGACCATGCGTCAGGCCCTGCGCATCCGAGGCGCCCGCCGGGCGGTTCTGGACCAGGGTCAGGTCGCGCACCGCCAGCAGCGCGGCGTCCGGAACCACCTCATTGGCGTTCCGGTAGTTGGGCGCTTCCAGGGCCACCACGAGACTGCCGCCGGCGGCACCGGCACCGCCGGCATGCGCGCGCAGGCTTCCGTCCAGATACAGGCCGCTGCTCGAGGCGATCTGGATACGCCCCCCGTCGCTCACGACGGTCTTCACGCCCGCGCCATTCACGTTCAATGGTGCCTGTGCACCGGAGGCATCGATCACCGCGCCTTCGCGAATCACCACGAAGGCATCCGATGCCGTGGCGCGGCTCGTCGATTCCAGCAACTCGCCACCGATGACGATGCTGCCACCGCGGGGCACGAGGCCGAAGGGTTGCCCCTGGATGTCGTACCCCGTGTGGACTTCGGCCGATGCATCGAGGGTGGCCTGTTCGCCCACGAGGATGCGGCGCGCGCTGGCCCTGCCGTCGGCGGCGATGCCGCCATTCGCGATCTTCGATCCCGCGAGCTCGGTCACCGGCCCGAGCAGACTGATGCTTCCTCCCCGTGCCTGCAACAGGCCCTCGACGGTCAGGTCGCCTCGGCTCGACAAGGCGATCGACTGCCCCGGGTCCACGCGCACCGCGGCATCCTTGCCCACGTACAGGTTGCCGGGATCGCCGACTTGCGCTTGCACGCTGCCAAGATCTCCACCGATCCGCCCTCCCTCGACACCGGCGGACAGCGAGATGCTCGCGCCGCGGCGCTGCTGTACTTCCCGCGCTGTGGGGTCGTCCTGGTACAGCGCGGGCTGCCAGAGCTGGAGCAGGCCACCCAGGCCTTCGCTCGCGGGGCGCACGGGTCCGCTCGCACGCAGCACCGGCATCTCGACGTCCAGCGTGACGCCGTCCGGCACGACCAGTCCGTTGTAGGCGCGCACGTCGTAGCGGGAAAAGCCGCCGCGGAACAGATCGGTGGAAAGCGTTGTCGTGCCCGCCACGGCGGTGTCCGCGGGCAGCACCGTCCCGGCCGCCAGGCGCGAACCGGGCGGCAGCTTCACCGTGAGGTCGAAGGGCGCGCGATCGCCGCTCTCAAGCTGCACCGTGCGATCGGCAATCGGCACGCCGTTCGGGAACACATTGGCCGGAACGACATAGTTCGCAAAAGTGTCCGCCAGACCATAGCTGGAAGGGAAACTGACGACCGTGCCGGCGGGAATGTGGTCCAGGATCAGGGGGGGCAATCCGAATCCTTGGCTTATCTCGATTCCTTCTGGGGTTCTGAACGCACCCACACCGTTCAGCACGATGGAGTAACGCATTTTTTGTGGCGACGCGGGCGGAACCCAGTCCGCTGCAAGCGTGATGGAGACGTTCAACTTGATCCCCGTTGGCCCGACCACCTCTCCAGGCTTGGCAACGGACGTGATGTAGCTGTAGCGCCCTGGCAGCACGCCACCCGCCGCCACATTGATCTCGAGTTCGTTCAGCAGGACCAGATCTGCGAGCGCTGCTTCTCCAGCCCGCAGCACCCCATCGATCGGCACCACCTTGCCTCCGATCGCAATCGCGCTCGCCGATTCGATCTGCAGCGTGCCTCCTCCTTGGACGCCATACCCCCGGATGTCTCCGTCGAGCGTCAGCACCGCCGCCCGATTGCCCGCGCCGGTGCTCGCGAGCCCGGAGCCCAACTGCACCGAGCCACCCTTGCCGCCCTGGATGCGTCCGTCCGGCTGCACCACGCCCCCCGAGGACACGTCGATCAGCGAGCCCTTCTCCAGCGTCACGCTCTCGGTCGAGCGGATGCTGACCAGGCCCCCGTCGATGTGCGCAAGGTCCGCCGGCGCGCCGCTGCCCGATCGCAGATCGCCCAGCACACCCGTCGCATCGAGCGTGACGCCCTCGCGCACCCACACGCCGGCTTGCGCGCCCTGCGGCACCTCGATGCCGATATCGAGCGGCGTCGCAGCGTCGCGCACCTGCTTCAGCACGTTGCCGATGCGTATCGCTCCGCCGTGGGCCGTGAGGTTCGCGGCCACGTCCACCGAGGGCGCATACAACACGATCTCTCCGCCATCGCTGACCTGCAACAAGCTTGCAACGGCGATGTTCTTCTTCGCCGCGATCCGCACCGCGCCGAGCGAGGCCGCGGTCAAGGAATCGGCATCGAGCAGCACCATGCCCTGGCGCTCGGCGGTCACGGCATCGGACAACCCTAGCGCGTCGGCGATGCCCGGCACCGGTTCGCCCAGCTCGACGCTGTCGACCACCGGCACGAGTCCACGACGGATCACGCCGCTGGCGGCATCGAAGATCGGGCGGTACTGGCCGACGACCAGTTCGCCGCGCCGCGCCACCGCATTCTGCGACTGGTTGTAGCCATCCAGGTCCGCCTGTGCGGCCTGGGTCTGCTGCGGGCCCTGGTAGGTCTCTCCGACGATCGAGCCCTCGAGCACGGCGCTGTGGGTGGCCGCCACCAGCCGGCCCGCATCGCGCCCGACCGTGTAGCCGTTCTCGAGGCGACGCTGCGGCCCGATCAGCGGGTTGTAGAAGTAGTCGGTGGTGTTCTTGCCCCAGCGCGCGTGCTCGGCCTCGAAGCCGCGGTACAGGCCCTTGTAGAGCAGGTCCCCGGGCGCGCTCGAGACCTCGTACAGCCGCCCGTCGCTGCCCTTGAGCCAGCTCTGGTTGATGAAGCCGCTCGCCACATCCAGGGTGCCGCCCGAGAGATTGACGCTGGAGCCCGCGCGCGTCACCAGGTCGCCGCCCGCCACCGTCACGGTACCGCCCTGCGCCATCCATTCGCCCACCGAGTGGCCGCCGGTCGCGAGGTAGCCGCTGACCTCGAGCAGGCCGCCCTCGGTGTACCAGCGGTCCGTGGGGTAGCCGTTCGTGCCGGCCGGCACGAACACCAGCTTGCGCCGATCCACCCACAGGTTCAGGTTGTTGAGGTTCTTGCTGTCGCGGTTGATCGGCGCATCGCGCTGCTCGTTGCCCTGCGCGTTGATCAGGATGTTGTTGCTCTCCATCGAGACCTTGACGCCCACCGCACCCGAGACATCGAGCTGGGCGCCCTGGCCCACCAGCGTGCGCTTCGGGGCCGCCACCACGATCTCGCCACCGGTCGCGAGGCTCAGCGACGAGCCCTGGAACTCCACCGTGCTGCCGCTCACGATCTCGATGCGCGAGAGATCGCGGCGATCGGCGATCGTGCTCAGGTTGTCGAACACGCCCGTGGCGTTGTTGACCGGCTGGCCGTCGACGAGCCTCAGTGCCGCATCGCGCTGGCTGTCCAGTGCCGTCGCGCTGTTCGTGTCGAGCAGGATGGCGGTGGTGCTGCCCTCCGCCACCGTGACCGTGCCCGTCTCGTCGCTCGCGCGGGTCGACAGGTGGATGGTGCCGCGCTTGGCCACCGTCGTGGTGGCGATCAGCACGCCCGCCTGCGTCACCGTGTGGCCGGTCAAGGTGATGTCGCCGGCGGGCGCGGTGATCAGGCCGGTGTTGACGACCGTTCCCGCGGTGCTGTCCGCATTGCGCGAGGCCGACACCTCATTGCCGGCCGTGGTCGAGCGCAGGTTGCCGTCGGTGCCCACGCCCTTGCGGATGGTGAAGCTGTCGCCCGCGGCGAGCACGGTCTGGCCCGAGGGCGTGTGGATCTGCCCGGCGTTGCGCACCTCGCTGCCCAGCAGCAGCACATAGCCGCCGCCCTGCGTGGCCGATGGCGGCGCCTGCGTGGCGATCTGCGCGCCGGCCTGCACCTCGACCTTGCCGGCCGCGCCCGTGAACGTGGGTGCCGTTCCATTGGCATCCACGTAGATGCCCTTCGTGCGGAACTGGTCGTCGGTGATGGTAGCCGCTGCCGCCACCAGGTTGCGTGTATCGGTCTGGCTGCTGCCGCTGAACACGATACCGTTGCGGTTCGCGATCAGCACCGTGCCGTCGGCCTTGATCCGGCCCTGGATCTGCGAGGGGCGCGCCTGCGGGTCGTTGACCTTGTTGAGCACCGCCCAGCTCGGGTCCTGCTTGAAGTCGACCGTGGTGTTGCGCCCGACGTTGAAGGTCTCCCAATTGAGGATCGCCTTGTCGCCGGTCTGCTGGATCGCGACGTTGGTGCGACCATCGACCTGCGATTGCACCGGCGCATTGGCGTTGAGCCAGCCGGCGGTGAGGCTGTTGGTGTCGACCTTGAGGCCGCCATCGGCCAGGCCATCGGGCACCGAGGGATCGTTGCCCGCGGCCAGCCGTGCGACCGCCTGTGCCGCCTGCTGCGCGGCGATGCCGCGTGCCGCGAGATTGAGGTTGTCGATCGAGCGGCTCAGTTGTTCGTTGGCGCGCTGCTGCTGGACCTGCGGACTGGTGAGCGTGGACGCAGGCAGGCCGTTGGGCAGACGGCCCGTCTGCATCGCATTGCCCTGGTTGAGGTTCTTCTGCGCCATCCAGCCCGTGCTGAAGGCACGCTGCGCCTGCGCGCCGCCGATGACGCTGCCCGCGGCCAGCACCAGCGCGATCGCCCGCGCCACCGGCACCAGCGCGAAGCCCTGGCTTCCTTCTCCCGTCGAATGTCGATTCCTGCTTGCGCGCCCGTGCGTGTTCATGTGGGTTCTGGTCCAAAAGATCGAGATCGACTGGCCGCGCGACTCCGATTCCTCTCGCGCGGCCGTCCGTGAACGTTGCGGCACAGGCGCTTCACGCGAGGCGGAGAGCGCCGGCCGATTCTTCTAGACGAGTGCCGATTCGCGAACCCGCAGCGAATCGATGTAAATCTTCTTCTGACGCCGAAGCTCCGCGCGCGCGGCCATGACCCGCGCTCGCTGTCTCAACTCAACAGCAGGAGCCCCGCGGGCAGCGACCTCGCGCTGAGGTCGAAGCTGCGCTGGATCTGCAGCAGCGCGGTCTCGATGTCCACGATCCGGATGCGGGCCGTGACGGTCTTGTCGCGCACCGCATCGCCGACCAGCACCACGCGCCCCGGCCTGTAGCGATTGATCTCGTCGAGCACGGCGGGCAGCGGCGCCTGCGTGAACACCATCTCGCCGCGCCGCCAGGCCAGCGCGCCGTCGACATCGGCGGCGGCGATCTCGCTGATGCTGCGGCTGTCGTACACCGCGAGCTGGCGGCGCTGGAGCTGGCGCTGGCCCGCGGGGTGTTCGATGAGCACCTGTCCCTGCAGGCAGGTGATGCGCGTGCGTCCGTCGAGGTATCGCACCTCGAACTCGGCCGCCTGCGCGCTCACGCGCCCCACCCCGGCGGTCATGCGGAAGAACTGCTGCGCGCTGGAGACGTCGACCTGTGCCTCCCCTTCCAGCAACTCCAGCCCCGCCGTTTGCGGCGAATCGCCGGTGCGGCGCAGGCTCGTGCGCGTGTTCATCGCGACGGCCACGCGCTCGTCGATCCGGACCTCGCGCTGCTCGCCCACCGCCGTGCGGTAGTCGGCATCCCATTGCGGAGCCGCCGGCCACAGGCCGAACGGCGAGTAGGCCGCGATCCCCGCGGCGGTGGCGCCGCCGATCGCCGTGCCAAGGAATGCGCGCCGGCCGACGCGCGGCCGATGCAGCGCCTTGCGGTGGTATTGGGCCACCGCGGGATTGCTGTGGAGGACGCCGCCGACGGCCGATTCCAGCAGGCGCCATTGGTGCGCCGCTTCCTGGAACGCCGACTGGTGCAGCGGATCGGCATCGCGCCAGCGCCTGAACGCCTCGGCCTCCCATTCGCTGACGCGCCCGGACGTAAGCTTGCGCACCCAGGCCTGCGCGTCCTTGAGCACATCGGGCAGCTTGCTGCAATCGTCGGAGGTGGTCATTGTTTCGTTCTCGCGGCCTTTTCGAGGCACCGGGACGGTCGAACGCGGCATCGATGTTCGCTCCCAACCTATAGACGATTGGCGAGGACCAAACCCGCGAAAAAATCTCGCATCCCTGTCAAGAAACTCTGTTATGGGTCGCGCCGAAGGCGCTCGGCGCAGTGCTCCTGGGCGGCCTTGAGCTCGCTTTCGACGGTCCGCAGCGAGATGCCGAGACGTTGGGCCACCTCGCGCTGCGGCCAATGTTCCCAGCGCACCAGGATCAGAATCTCGCGCCGGCGCGCGGGCATTTCGTCCACCGCGGCCTTCAGCCGCTCCAGCTCGGAGCGTCCTTCCGCGATGCGCGCCGGACCCGGCGCCGGGTCCGGAATCGCGAGCATGAGTTCCTGCACGTCCTCGGCCGACAGCATGCGGCTCTGGCTGCGCCGGATATCGATCGCGAGGTTGACGCCCATGCGCACCAGGTAGGCCTGCGGATTGGCGATCGGCCCCGCGATCTCGCTGTCGCGGTGCAGCCGCAGCCACACCTCGTGCAGCGTGTCGCCCGCCAGCTCCGGACTGCCCAGGTGGATCGAGAGGCTGTTCTTGATCTGGTTGTAGCACTGCACCAGCGCGCCACGAAGCATCGGAAGCACGCTGTCAGTCACGCGCGCCCTCCGTTTCGCAGGGCATGCCCGCCACGCGGTCCCGGGGCAGGATCACCAGCACCAGCGGCTGGCGAAGATCCGCGGGCGGCGCGTGCTCCATGCGCAGTCCGCCCAGCGCGCCGAGCAAGGCAGCGTCGCGCACGACATTGCCGGTCGAACGGACCAGATGCGGAAACAGCTGGCCCTCGCGATCGAGTTGCAGCCGCAACAGGGCGCGGTAGTCGCCGGGAATGGTGCGCGGATCGGCGCACAGCGCCTCGAAGACCCGCGCCTGGACCAGACCGTCGTAGCGGCGATCCAGCGCCGGGGCCTTCGGCGCGTCTTCGACCGGGCTCGCCGGAATCCGGCGCAGCACGAAAGCGCCGTTGAGCTGAGGATCTGAATCGTCGGCGGCCAGCCCGGTGCCGGCCAGCAGGGCTTCGAGCGCCACGCGCGCCGGAAGGCGGCCCCTGATGGCCGCCGATGCACGGCCCGAGACCAGGGCATCGCTGAACAGCACGGTCTGGTCCGCCGTCACGGCATAGCGCTGCAACGCCGTGGCAAGCGGCTGGGCGGCAATGTCGAATTCAAGCAGACGCGACCGAGTCCTCTGGTCTTTATCGCCGGTAGCAGAAGCCAAAGCCGGTACCGAGGACATCCAAGCAGCGAGGGCGCAAATTGCGGCGCCATAGATCAGTGCCCGGACGATGTGGTGCATAACCGCCCACGCGTAACCAACCACTGGCCGGGGGGACTTTGCCAGCCAACTCCAAGACGCAGATCTGGGAGCAAGGAAACATTGGACTGGGTCAGCACGGTAACGAACACCCCATGAAACTGGGTGATCATCTCTTCTCGAAATGGCATTCTTGTGACAACAAGTGCTCAGCCCGCCAGCCGAGACCCGTGATCCAAAGGGGAGGAGCGCGACGAACACGCAAGCGAATTCGCGCGACGCACGTCTCGCCTCAGCTCTACGAGCACAGCCCGCGCGTACTACGACGGATGCAGGGAGGTTCCGCCCACTGCTGATGCCGCAGAGTCAGGGCCGCCCAGGGATGCCGTTGCAATCAGCGGGGTTGCCGAAAGCCAAACCGTTGCCATCTGAGCCTTCGAGGAAGGCCTCCTTAATGGCCGTCCTCCATGGAGTGAACATCAAGACGAAGTTATGGTCGAAGATGGTGCGGCTATATGCTCCAACCACCATCAATTTGGTTAGAAAGTCTTTGATTGCCGCTCCCTTGGTTCCAGGACCGAAACCGCCGGCGTAGCACTGACTGAAGAGCAAATTGGTTGTGCCCCAGATCGGGTAGTAGTTGATGGGTATCGAGTACGCGGGGACCCAGTTAAATGGGCTCTGACGAGCCGCGCCCGAGGGCGGTGAAGGCAGAGACAACCACGTTCCGACGATGGTTGGAAGCAGCCCATCGATCCTGGCGACATGATTATTAGTGACTCCCGTGTACAAGGGGTCGGGACTAATGTATCCCAACCGGTGCATTTGGTTTCCAGCGACCGCCCCCGACATGCCAGCATCGCCGTTGACGCCAACCCAGGCATCCGGAAACCCGTCAAAGTTCTGGTCCTCCTGTGCCGGCAGGGTGGTTGGCAATGCAGTGGCAACCATCGTCTTGAAGACATTAGATACGGTAAAAAACTTGCCAGCTGGCAGGAATGGCCCGCAAGCCGCATTCAGAAAGCGCGACAACAGGTAGGTTGCACCGCTGCCTGTGGGCTCACTGCGATACACGATTTGAATCCTGTTGGTGGAACCCACGCCACCGTCATCCGCAGCGGTCGTGATTTGGTTCCAAGTGCGCGAAGCCGGTGAGAATGAGAAGATACGGCAGACCTCTGCCGTGGTCAAATTCAAGGTCGTTATGCCAACTTCCTTATACGGTAGAACGACCGAGGTTGCTATCGCTGGGACCTGAATTAAGGGCCCCCAGGTTCCAGATTGCGAATACGTTGCCAGATCCGCGCTAGTTAGAGCTGTCTCACTACCAGAGAAACTTACCGTACTGCCAGTCAGAAAGGCAGCATGCTCCGAGCCACCGAGCGCTGGACCGTAACTCCAGCTGCCAACGATTGGATCGTTTGTAATCATATCTTGATACAGCAGCAACGGAAATGTTGATCCGGTTCCGTTCACCGTCTGCGCCAGCGCGGTGCTTGCGCTGCCGAAGAGCAAGGGCAACACCAGAAACGATAGCGCTTTGCATTTCTTAAATATCTTCTTCATTTATATTCTCCATCTTTTAGTGATAGGCAAGATCACAAAGTCATCCACCATGAGATCGACTCATCCATTTTTTAACAGATTGAAACTACTGAAAAAATTGAATTGGCCACGCCTAGTCCTGTCAAATAAGGAAAAAAGGCGAAATACGAAAACAGTTGGTCATGGCTCACGCCAATGAACTTACGGCCGACCTGCAATGCCGCTGCAATCAGCAGCGTTGCCGAGAGCCAGGCCGTTCCCATCGCTGCCGGTCAGAAAGGCATCGGTGATCGCCGTCTTCCACGTGGACGGCAACGGGACAAGGTTGTGGGCCGCGAGGGCAAGGTCGAACCCACCGCTGCTGAAGCCCGACAGATAGCTCTTGAACGACGCTCCCCTCGTTCCGGCGCCGAAACCGCCGAGGTAGCACTGACCGAGCAGCAGGTTGGTGGTACCCCAGATGGGATAGGCGCCGGCGGGTATCACGTAGCCGGGAACCCAGTTCAGCGGATTCAGGCGGTTCGAGCCCGAAGGAGGCGCCGGCAGCATCGCCTGGATCGCCGGGGCCGTCGGCATGAACCCGTTGACCCTGGCAACGTGGTCGTTGGTCGCGCTCGTGTAGGCCGGATCGGGGCTGATGTAACCCAGCCGGTGAAGCTGGCTGCTCGCGAGCGACATGCCCGCATCGCCCTGCACGCCGACCCAGGCATCGGGCAACCCATCGCCGTTGGCATCCTGGGTCGGGGTCAACGTGGGCAGCGCGGTCGCCACCATCGCCTGGAACCCGCTCGATACGGTGAAGAACTTGTTGACGGGCAGGTACGGGCCGCAGGCCGCGTTCAGGAAACGCGACAGCAGGTAAGTCGTGCCGCTGCCTGCAACTTCGTTGCGGTAGACCACCTGGATCGCGCTCGCGGGCCCGGCCGCGCCATCGTCGGCGGCGGTCGCGATCTGGTTCCAGTTGCGAGCCGCCGGGCTGAACGAGAAGATGCGGCAGAGCTCGGCGGTGGTGAGGTTGAGGGTCGTGACGCCGTTTTCCTTGTACGGCAGCAGCACCGCGCCTGCCGCCACGGGCACCTGGATCACGGAGCCCCAGATGGGAGCGTTCGTGTACGTCGCGAGAATCGATGAAGTCAATGGAGACTCACCGGCCGCGAGGCTCACGGAGGCATCCGTCAGGAACGCGGCATTTTCCGACGTGCCGACGGCCGGACTGTAGGTCCAGCCTGCCGGCATGAGGTCCATGTGCAGTGGCGCCGGAAACGTGGAGCCGCGCACGGTTGCCGCTTGCGCCGAGGCGCTGCCCATGGCCCCCAGAAACACGGACATGACCAGGGAAAGCATTGCGCTTTTCACGAGAAGATTCGTCATGGGATTTCCAGTCTTTTTCATCGAGGAACCGGAACTCGGCGTCGTCTCCCGACGCATCGGTTCACCCAGGCCCGAAAAGCAGGAGATCAAAAGCAGGAGGGCGAGACGAGTGCGTTTCAGCCCCCGTCTCGCCCCACTCCGTCACGGTGGATGAGTCACCGGCCATGCAAGGGCCAATGGCTCATCCAGGTCGTTGGCTCAAACCAACTTACGGGCGGCCAGCGATGCCGGCGCAGTCGGCGGCGTTGCCGAAGGCCAGGCCGTTGCCGTCCGAACCGGTCAGGAATGCCTCGGCGATGGCCGTGTTCCACGCGGCGGGCAGCTTCACGAAGCTGTGGCCGGTAGGGCTGGTGGGACGAGGACCGGAGATGTAGCTGTCGTAGGTGCCGTCGTTGAAGTTCTGCAGGAAGTTCTTGACCGCAGCGCCGCGGGTGCCTGCGGCGAAGCCGCCGGCGTAGCACTGAGCCAGCAGCAGTTGGGTGGTGCCGTAGATCGGATAGGCACCGGTCGGAACCGCGTAGGCGGGAACCCAGTTCAGGGGGTTGGTACGAGCCGCGCCCGACGGGGGAGCCGGCAGAGCCGCTTGGATGGAAGCGGCGGTCGGCAGCAGGCTGTTGATGCGCGACACCACGGCGTTGCTGTTGCCCGTGTACGTCGGATCGGGGCTCAGGTAGCCGAGACGGTGGTTGACGGCCACGGCGGACGACATGCCCGCGCTGTTCGTCACGGGAACCCACACGTCGGGGATGCCATCGCCGTTGGCGTCTTGCGCGGCGGTCGGCGTCGTGATGGCGCTGGCCACCACAGTGCGGAACTTGTTCGACACGGTGAAGGACTTGCCGGCGGGCAGGAACGGGCCGCAGGCCGCGTTCAGGAAACGCGACAGCAGTTCGGTCGTGCCGCTGCCAGCAGCTTCGTCGCGGAACACCACCTGGATCGCATTGGTGGTGCCTGCAACGCCTTCATCGGCGACGGTGGCGACCTGATTCCAGGTGCGTGCGGCGGGGCTGAACGAGAAGATGCGGCAGATATCGGCAGTGGTCAGGTTCAGGGTCGAGACCGTCGTGGCGGCCGTGCCGTTGTTTTCCTTGTAGGGCAGCAGCACGGGGGTGGCCACGGCCGGAACCTGGATGATCGGGCCCCAGGTCGCACCGTTCGTGTACGTGGCGATGTCAGCGCTGGTGAGAGCGGAGTCGCTGCCGGCGTAGTTGAAAGTGCTGCCGGTCAGGAAGTTCGTCTTGCCCGTACCGCTGCTGCTCGAGGTGTAGGTCCAGCTACCGAGGATCGGGCCATGGCCGGCGGCCGGATCCATGATGTCCTGGTACATCACCGCCGGCAGCGAAGCGCCACCACCGGTCACGGTCTGTGCCGAAGCGGCACCGGCCGCCATTGCCACTGCGGCCACCGCAGTCAGCGCCACAAGTTTGAAGTTCACGGATTTCATGTCGTTGCTCCTAAGCAAACAGAAAAATTGAAAAACCAAATCGAACGAATAAAACTTCTCGCGTCATTCGCCAACGACCAGGGCAACCGATCTAAGGGATCCGCGCATTGGTCTCTTGGCGACAAATGAATTCTGAAAAGAGACGGTGACGCGGCATTGAAGAAAGTCCGGAACACGGGCGAGAAAGCACCCCGGTGTTCCGATGGCCGGGTCGGACACGGATCGCGAAAGATCGGTGCGCCGACGCTCGAAGCGAGCGCCCGGGACACGCGCAAGCCGTTGATTTCGCGCGCGATTCCCGGCCTGAACGACACCTTCGTAACTGCATGGCACCTGGCTTGCGATAGGCCTGCTGCCCTCGCCGGGAGCGCGGTGTTCCCGAACATTCGCGAAGCGCACCCGAGTTCGGTCCGATGCGGTGCGATATCGGCGATCGCTCCTGCGCGAATTGGAGGGGACGGAAGCAATTCCGACATTGCAATGCAGCGCCCATCGACTCGAAGGAATCCTCGAATCGACGCTCACTGCACCATCTGATTGATCTCCATGATCGGCAGCAACACCGCCAGCACGATCAGCATCACCACGCCGCCCATGCCGAGGATCATCAGGGGCTCGAGCAAGGCGGTCAGGCGCGTGGCGCGACGCTCGAGGTCGCGCGAAAGATTGGCCGCGGCGCGATCGAGCATCGGCGCCAGCGCGCCGGTCTTCTCGCCGCTGGCGACCAGGTGGATCAGGTTCGAAGGGAAGACCTTCTGCACCTTGAGCGCGGCGGCGAGCGGCGCCCCTTCCCTCACGCGCGCGGTGGTGTCGGCCGCGCAGGCCTTGAGCCGCTCGTTGCCCATGGTCTGCCGCGCGGCATCGAGCGAACGCAGCAAGGGCACGCCCGCATCCATCAGGATGGCCAAGGTGGAAGCGAAGCGCGCCGTGTTGACGCCCAGTACGTACTTGCCGAGCATGGGGGTGCGCAGCAGCACGTCATGCCAGCGCAGCCGGAACGCATCGTCGCGCAGGCGCCAGCGAAAGAATCCGACCGCGCCCCCCACCGCGAGGCCGGTGAGCACACCCCATTCGCGCACGAAGGCGCTGGCGCCCAGCATCACCTGCGTGAGCATCGGCAGTTCCTGCCGCGCCTGCGAGAAGGCGCTGACCACCTGCGGCACCACGTAGCCGAGCAGGAAGATCACGATGCACACCGAGACGAAGGCCACGACCGCCGGATAGATGAAGGCCGTGAGCATCTTGCTCTGCAGGTTGTCGCGGCTCTCGAGGTAGTCCGCGAGCCGTTCCATCACGCGCGCCAGGTCGCCCGAGTCCTCGCCGGCGCTCACCAGCGCGCGGTAGATCGCGGGAAAGTCGCGCGGCCGCTCGCCCAGCGCATCGGCCAGCCGCATGCCGCCGCGCACGTGGTTGCAGACGACGGTCAGCGACTCGGCCACCACCTTGTGTTCCGCCTGCTCGATGGTGGCCATCAAGGCCGATTCCAGCGGCAGGCGCGCGCTCAGCAGGCTCGCGAGTTCGCGCGTGGCCCAGCAGAGATCGGCCGCGCCGAGTTTCGGGCTGAACCAGGATTGGCCGCTGCCAGACCTCGTCTCCCGGACCTCGAGCGCGGTCAGGCCACGGTCGCGCAACTGGAGCCGGACCGCGCGCACGGACTCAGCATCCATCGCGCCGGATTGAACCTGGCCGGCCTGGTTGGCAGCCTCGAACTGGAAGCGCGGCATCGCCCTGCCCTAACCGTCCTCGCGCGTGACGCGCAGGATCTCGTCGGCGGTGCTGACGCCCGCCGCCACCCAGCGCTGGCCGTCCTCGCGCATGGTGCGCATGCCACTGCGGCGAGCGAGCTCGCGCATCGCATGCTCGTTGCCGCCGTCGTGGATGATCCGGCGCACCTCGTCGTCGATGACGAACAGCTCGTGGATGCCCGTGCGTCCCTTGAAGCCCGATTGATTGCAGTGGGCGCAGCCCACGGGCACCCAGCGCACGCTGCCGTCGGGCTGCGCCTCGGCGCGCTTGCACTGCGGGCACAGGCAGCGGATGAGCCGCTGCGCCAGCACGCCCAGCAGCGACGAGGACAGCAGGAAGGGCTCGATGCCCATGTCGGTCAGGCGCGTGACGGCCGAGATCGCATCGTTGGTATGCAGCGAGGCCAGCACGCCGTGCCCGGTGAGGGAGGACTGCACCGCGATCTGCGCGGTCTCGAGGTCGCGGATCTCGCCGATCATGATGTTGTCGGGGTCCTGGCGCAGCGCGGCGCGCAAGGCTGCCCCGAAGGTCATGCCGATCTTGCTGTGCACCGGAATCTGGTTGACGCCCGGCAGGTCGTACTCGACCGGGTCCTCCACCGAGAGGATGTTGCTCACGCTCTTGTCGAGCTGGCCCAGTGCCGCGTAGAGCGTGGTGGTCTTGCCGCTGCCGGTGGGGCCGGTCACGAGCACGATGCCGTGCGGCTGGCGGATCAGCTTCGTCAGCGTCTCGAGCGTGTCCGGAGCGAGGCCCAGCCGCTGCAATTGCAGGCGGCCCGCATCCTTCTCCAGCAGCCGCAGGACCGCGCGCTCGCCGTGCACGGTCGGCACGGTGGAGACCCGCACGTCGATCGGCCGGCCACCGACACGCAGGGTGATGCGGCCGTCCTGCGGGATACGCTTCTCCGCGATGTCGAGCTGCGACATGATCTTGATGCGAGAGATCAGCGCGACATGCAGCTCCTTGCGCGGCGAGACCACGTCGCGCAAGGTGCCGTCGACGCGGTAGCGCACCACGGAGTGCGTCTCGAAGGCCTCGAAATGCACGTCGCTCGCGCCGTCGCGCGCCGCCTGCGCCAGCAGCGCGTTGATCATCCGGATCACCGGCGCGTCGTCCTGCGCATCGAGCAGGTCGGTGACGGCGGGCATGGACTGCATGAGCCGCTCGAGATCGACTTCCGACTCGGCCGCGCCCACCACGGCCGCGGCACTGCCCGTCTCGGCATAGCCCGCGGACAGCAGCGCGTCGATCTCCTCGTCCGGGACCTCGCGCCGCGCCTCGATGGCCGTCTGCCGCTGCGCCTCGGCCAGCGCCCAGCCCGGCGTGCGAACGCTGAAGACGATCTCCGCCACGTCGCCCTGGCGGCACGCGACGATGCGCTGGGCCCGGGCCCAGGTGTGCGGCAGCAGCGGCGTGGGTTGCGGCACGGCGCTCATCGGCATGTCCTCATGGCGCCACCACGATCTCCGGCCGGTAGCCGAGTTCGCGCAGCACGCCGGTGGCGGTATCGACCGAGCGCGCGTCGCGCGGCAGGTCCACGCGCACCGCGTAGCCGATGCCGCCTGGGCCGACGACGATGTACGCCGGCAGGCCGCTGATGCGCACCCGCCGCGCGACCTGCACGGCATCGTCCTGCCTCGGCACGTCGGCGATCTGCAGCACGCTCTTGTTGCTCTCGGAGCTGGCGTAGAGCACGGACGGGTCGCTGGTCACGCCGACGTTCGACGGGAGCTGGGAGCGCATCTCGGGCTCGTTCGACTCGCCTTGCGCGGGGCGCTGACGGACTTCGCTGCTGCTCTGCGTGGCGGGCGCGGGCAGCTCGCGGGTCTTGTCCCATTGCTCGGGGCGAAGGTCCAGCTTGGGCGACCGCCCGGCCACCGGCAGGTCGCTCGGCGGCAGGATCGAGGCCGCCATGTCGGGCAGCACCAGGTGCTTGCCGGGCTGCACCCGGCTCTGCTGGGTGCGCATGAAGTTGTAGCGGTCCTGGGTGAGGCCGCGCCCGGCGTTGGCGTCGCGGATGACATAGGGCCGCAGGAAGATCATCAGGTTGGTCTTCGCGCGCTGCCGCTTGTCGTAGCGGAACAGGTTGCCGAGGACCGGAATGCCCCCGATGCCCGGCACCGATTCGACCGTGGTGTTGACGCTGTCTTCCAGCAGGCCGCCGAGCACCATGATCTGGCCGTCGTCGAGCAGCACGCTGGTGTCCAGCGCCCGCTTGTTGGTGACCACGCCCGCGATGCCGGAGTTCTGGTCGTCGATGCTCGAGACCTCCTGGTAGATGTCGAGCTTGACCGTGCCGCCCTCGGAGATCTGCGGCCGGATCTTGAGCTGCAGCCCGATGTCCTCGCGCGTCACGGTCTGGAACGGGTTGTCCGAGCCGCCGCCGCCGGGCGTGATGTACTGGCCGCTGACGAAGGGCACGGTCTTGCCCACGATGATCGAGGCCGCCTCGTTGTCGAGCGTCATGATGTTCGGCGTCGAGAGGATGTTGGCGCCGCCCTTGGTCTGCAGCGCGCGCGCCAGCAACTGGAGGTTCAGGATCTCGGCCCCGCCAGGCAGCTTCACGGTGCCGTCGACGATGCCCAGGCTGATGCCCTGCGGCAGCCGGTCGATGGTGTTGGTCGCGCTGTTGTTGAGCGCCGCGCCGCCGCCCAGGTTGGTGCCGCCGAGGAAGCGGCCGTTGTTGCGCATCCACTGGATGCCGAGTTGCGCCGCATCCTGTTCGGTCACCTCCACGATCAGGCTCTCGACCAGCACCTGCGCGCGCCGCTGGTCCAGCGAGTCGATGACGCGCCGGATGCTGCGGTACATGGGCTCGGGCGCGGCAATGATGAGTGCGTTGGTGGTGGCATCGGCCTGCACGGTCACGCCGTTGGCCGAGAACGCGGTGCCGGTGGTGCCGGCGCCCGCGTTGCCCTGCTGCGATCCACCGGCGGCGCCACCGCCGGCCGCGCCGAAGCGGGTGCTGCCGCCGCTGCGGCTCCCACTGCCGCCGGCGCCGGTGCCGCCATTGGTGCCGGAACCGCCGGCGCCCGTGCGGTTCGCCGCGTCCGTGCCGGTCCCGGCACCGCCCACCATGCCGCCCGCGCCGAGCGTGGCGCGCACGTTGTCGCCGCCGCTGCCCAGTGCCGTGCCGCCCGAGTCGCCGGTGAGCAGCCCGCGCAGCACGCCCGAGAGATAGCTCGCGCGCGCATTGCGCAGATACACCACGTGAAGGTTGCCCGGATCGTCCTGCGCGTTGTCGAGCTTGGCGACCAGGTCGCGCGCGAGCGAGGTACGCGCGGGGCTGCTCGAACGGATGATCACGCTGTTGGAGCGCGGGTCGGCCAGCACCACGATGTCGCGCTTTCCCTCGCCGCTGCCGCCCTGCAGCAGCTCGTTGGCCAGCGCCGCGATGTCCACGGCCACGCCGTTGCGGACCTTGACCACGTCGGTGTCGAGCGAGGTCGGCGTGTCGATGCTCTCGACGATGCGCGCGATGCGCTCCAGGTTGTCGACGTAGTCGGTGATGACCAGCGTGTTGTTCGCCGGATAGGCGGTGATGCTGTTCTCGGGCGCGATCATCGGCTTGAGCACGGGGATCAGCGCCTCGGCGTTCTCGTAGGCCAGCCTGAAGGTGCGGGTCGCGATGCCGCCGCCCGGCGCGCTCGCGTTGACGGCGCCGCCCTGCAGCTTGGCGTCGGCGACCGGCACCACGCGGCTCACCTTGCCCACGTCCACGATGGTGAAGCCCCGCATGCGCAGGGCCGAGTTCAGCATGTCGTAGGCGGTGGCGGCCGGAATCTCGCCGTCGGACACCAGGGTGATCTGGCCCTTGACGCGCGGGTCCATGAGGAAATTCCGGCCCAGGAACTTCGACAGGGCCGAGATCACGGACTGGATGTCCGCGTCGACGAAGTTCATCGTCGCCCTGTCGTCGCTGCCGCGCGCGGGCATGACCGGCACCGGTGCGCGCCGCTCGGGGCCGGTCGAACGCGCGGCGCGCCCGGTGTTGGCGGAGGGGGCCGGCGCAACAGGCCTGGCCGATACCGGCGGCGGCGCGGGCGATACCGGTACCGCGCTCGCGGCGGCGGTGCTTGCCGCGCTCGGAACATAGGTGCCCTCGCGGAACAACGATTCGTCGGGCGCGGTCGTCGCGCATCCAGCCGCCGCCAGGCAGCACACCAGCGTGCAGCGCCTCCCGATCCGCCACGCGTGGGCATGCATCATGATCCCTTCCCCGATTGCTGTTGGGGGATCAGCGTCGCCTCGACGCCGAACCCGTTTCCATCGTCCGCCGGCCCCTTGCCGTCGGATCGCTGCAGCGTGACCTGCTGCACCTTCAGTCCCAGCGGCGCCGGCGCACCGAGCAGCCAGTCGGTCGCGCGCGACGAATCGCCGCCCGTGAATACCAGCCGCAGGGTCGCATCGACTTCCCGCAATTCGTAGGCTCCGGCCAGGCCGGCGGCCTCCAGGCTGGCGCGCACGCGCTCGGCCGGTCCCAGCGACGAGTCGCCAGGCACCGCGCTCGCGTTCGTGTCGGCCAGCACCTCCTTCAACGCCGCGGCCTGCGAGCGCAGCTTGGGCAATGCCTCGTCCCAGTGCGCGAGCGTGTCGAGCGCGGGCTTCGTGAACGCCAGCCAGACGAGCGCCGCCAGCACGACGGCCACCATCGCCGCGACCTGCAGGCGTTCGCGCGGCGAGAACCCCTGCCAGAGGCCTTGGGCACGCGCCACGAGCGGCAGCAGCAGGGCCCGGGGTCTTGCGAGCCAGGGGCGCCATGCCGTCCGCACCGCGGTCCAACGCGCGTTCATCTCGATGCCCCCGCCGCGCTGGCGGCGCGCGGCTCGACCGCGCCCGCCTGGATGCGCAGGCCGCCCGGCTCGGCCGCCAGCGCAAGGCCATGTTGCAGCGCCCTGTCCTGCAGCGACTTCATCTCGTCCGCGCTCGGCGCGGCGCCGTCACGCCATCGGACCTCGAGCCGGTCGTCGCGGAATTCCAGGCGCTGCACCTGGCCCTTCGCCTGTGTCAGCAGGCCGGTGGAAGCCGGCATCAGCGCGGCGAAGCTTCCCGCCTCGGGGCTGCCCGCGGCCGCTCCGGCGCGTCGCGCATCGCGCAACTGGCGTGCCTGCTGCAGCGGGTTGAGGATGACCGGCACTTCGGGATAGGCCGCCTTGACCTGGGCCGCCATCTGCCGCGTCAGCGTCTGGCCCTGCGCGGCGATCCGCGCGGCGTAGAGGTTGAGGCCCACGAGCCAGACCGCGAGGGCCGCCGCGGTCCAGCCGGCGAGCGGAAGCAGCCAGGGGCGTCGAGTGCCGGCCTGCGCCGCATGGCCCACGGGCAATGACCAGCGCCATCCGCTGCCGCCCATCGACTGCCCATCTTCCGCGGGCGTATCGGCCGCCAGCAGACGCAGCGGCCGCGCTTCGGGAAGATGCGGCGTCACTCTGGCCTCGATCTGCGCAGCGTCGACGCGGCCCTGCGGAAGCGGACGGGCGATGCCCTCTTCCACGCCCGTGCGCGCGATCACCCAATCGTCGACGATCGTTGCGGCGACCGCGTCGTCGAGCCCGTCCTCGGGGGCTGGCAGGAACGCGGGAGGAGGCAGTACCGCATTCACGACCACGCCATGGTCCTTCAGCGCCTGCACGAGCCGCGCGAGGACATGGGCGCCCATCCAGGCCACCGGCACCCGCCCCTCGGCATTGCGCGCCCCGAAGCCCACCGCGAGATCGCTCGCCGGGCCCAGCGCCAGCAACTCGATGGCCCCGAGCACCGCGATGCGCTGGCGCCTGGGCGCGAGCGGCGGTAGCTCGACCTGCGCCATCGAGACATCGGCCGGATGCAGGCAGGCCTCGACATGCCTGGGCTGGAAGCGGCGGGCCACCGCCGGCAGGCCGTCGAGCAGCTCGGCCTGCCAGGCACCCTCGCCCGATCGCCAGGCGCATCGCAAGGGCGAGGACTCGAGGTCCCGTGCGCGCGGCAGCATCAGCCGAAGGGTATCGACGCGCCTCATCTCATGCCCCTTCCCTCAGCCACACCACGCGCGGGAGGCTCTCCTTGTCGTCGTGCACGAGCGCCTGCATCAGCAACGTGGTGCGCGGCACCCGCAGCGCGCTCGACACGCGGAACCAATAGCTGGAGATGCCCACGCGCAGGCGGCGGCCGGCGAACTCCGGCATCTGCAGCCTGTTCGCGAAGTCCGCGCGGTTGATGAACCACTGGCCCTCGTCGCGCGTGCGCACCAGGGCCCGGGCACGATCGAGCGACAGGCCGGGAACCCAGGCCGCCAGCACCTCGGCCGTGGCCGTGTTGATGTTGATCCAGGTGCGTTGCGGCAGCACCGTGACGTAGGGCTTCAGGCGCGCGACGGTGTCAGCGCTCAGGCCCGGCGTGCCGAGCAGGTCCTCGAGCACGCGCAGGCGCGGCGCCTGTTCCCGCAGGGGCAGGTTCTCGATCCCGAGCCGTTGCGCGAGGCTCTGCGCCGCGGCAGCGTCCTCGGGTGCGTGGTTCGTGGGCGGCTGTGCTTCGACCAGGCTGAAGATCACGCGCCGGGCGACGCGGCCCGCCTGCTCCGGCGACACGCCGGCCAGCGCGCACAACCGCAGGAAAGCCGTGCTCTCGGCGATGTCGATCCGGCCGGCGTCCATGAGATTGCGCAGGTTGAACTTGGCCTGCTCGTCGGCGATCTCGGTGAACACCAGCGCCGGCGCGCCTTCGAGTTCGCCGAGGTCCTCCCCGTTCACCGGCCGGCTCCAGAGGCCGTCGGGCCGCGTGGCGGGATCGCGCTGGGCCTCCATGCGCAGCACGCGTTGCGCGCGGGAGATTTCGCTGCGCAGCAGCCATGACGCCTGCGCGCGGGTCTGCTCCGTCTGCGCGGCCCGGATGACCGCGCTCTGCCTGCCGAGCAGCGCCGCGGCAAGCACCGCGATCACGGCCACCACCAGCAGCACGCTGACGACGGCCATCCCCTTCGCGGGATGGCGCGGTTCGGCGCGGCAAGGTCTCTTCGCGCCCGAAGGGCGCATCGCGGGAGCACGCATGGCCGCGCCTAGAGCTGCCAGGAGCCGATGTCCGCGTTGGCCTTCTCTCCGCCGGGCTCGCCGTCCGCTCCGAGCGAGAACACGTCGATCTCGCCGTTGGTGCCGGGGTTGAGGTACTGGTACGGCTTGCCCCAGGGGTCGTTCGGAAGCCGCTCGAGGTAGTTGCGCCAGTTCGAGGGGATCTTGCCGGCGGTGGGCTTCTTCACCAGCGCGCGCAGCCCCTGGCTGGCGGACGGATATTCGCCGTTGTCGAGCCGGTAGAGCTTGAGCGCCTGCATGATCGAGCCGACGTCCTGCCGGGCCGCCGTGGCCCGCGCCTGGTCCGGGCGCGCCATCAGGTTGGGCACGATCAGCGCGGCCAGCACGCCCATGATGACCAGCACCACCATCAGCTCGATCAGCGTGAACGCCTGCTGCTGCCACGGCCTCGGGTGCTTCTGTGCGAGGTTCCCTGAAGCCATGTTGCTCTCTCCAAAATCAGTGCCGGGTAAGGCTGGAAATGATCGCAAGCCTGCGTGTCAGCTTGATGGTGCAAGTTCGGGAGGATTCGCGTCGGCGCTGGCCGGTGCGCGGCGTTCCGGCGCGCTGCATGCGGAATCCACCCGAGCATCGATCACGAATCTGTCATCTGCCGAAGGCCGTCTCGATCGCCCGCGCGATCCGCTTCAGCCGCTCAGCGTGCGTTCGTCGCGCTCGCGCGGCGCACGCTCCCGCAGGCTGGCCGGCGGCAGCCGCGGCGCGTCGTCGCGGTGCGCCATCAGCGCGTGCAGCAGGCCCCGGTTGATCTTGAATTCCTCCGTGTCCGTGCTCAGCAGGGCATCGCTGGTCAGGCAGCGGTGCACGATGTCGATCACGCGCGGATGCGCGCTTGCGATGTTGATGTCGTGGGCAAAGGCCTGAAGCTCGGGCAGCGGCTCCGAGCGCAGCATGTAGCCCACGAACCAGCGCCACAGCATGTTGTAGCGCAGCCCCTCGCACACGCCCTTCGGATCGGCCAGCGAGTAGGCGATCTGCAGCAGCCATGCGCGCGTGATCATGCGCGCGTCCATGCCGCTTCGGCACTGCAGCGTGATCTCGTTCATCAGCACGCCTTCGTAGGCCAGGATGCTGTCGACCACTTCCTTCAGCGCCACGAGCGGATGGTTCTCGGGAACGAAGGACTTCAGGTAGTCGACCTCCATCCACAGCGGATGCGACACGATCCAGACCCAGGGCACGCCATAGCGGTCGATGGGAACCGGATTCCTCCTGGCGATCTCCACGTGCCTGGAAAGCTCCTTGTCCAGTGTCTGCATCGAGACGCTCTTGACCGAATCAAGCGCGTCGTTGGATCTGGGTTTGTCTTTCTTCATTCATGTCCTCCATCCGCCTCGCACGTGGACGCGCCACGCGCCGCGCGCGCTCCGGCCACGGCACAGGCCACAACCTTCTAGACGAGTTTCGGCCCGCAAACCCGCAGCCGAAGTCTCGAATGCCTTTCGTTCCGTGACGCTCGTGTTCCGTCGAGGCGTGACATGCGCCACAACGCTGCCGCGTCCTCGCGCGAAAGCATCGCGATGCAATGCGAAAGTTCGTGCATCGTCGATGTGCGTGTCTGGCGCGAACGCCGTCCGCGCGCGCTCAAGGCTTTCGAACGATGCCCGGTGGTCCGCGCTCGGGCAGCGTCGGCGCGGCGAAGCGGGACAGCACACCGTCGTGGCTGATCGTGACCGCATCGGATGCGATCGACGCGAGGATCACGTTGCGCAGCAGCGTCTCGCCCGCGACGAAAGCCCGGGGCGGCGCGCCGTTGATCGCGAGCACGGCCACCGCGCGCTCACGCCGGTACATGAGGCCGATCACGTTGACATCGACGCGCACCTGGCCCGGGCCGAGCCAGGCCGCCACGACCTGCGTGGCGGGGTCCGTCGGAAGCACCGTGGCCGCTTTCTCGACCGGTGCGGCGGCGGGACGCAGTTGCTGCAGCCTGTAGCCCCAGAAGCCGGCGGCCGCGACGACCGCGGCCAGTCCTGCCGCGTGCATCGCGCTCGCCGGCGGTACGGGGATCGACCATTTCCATCGTGCGTGCATCCCGCGGCTCCCTTGCGAATTCGTGTGCCGGAAGACCGCGTGCCGCGCGCTCCCGGAAAGAGAGCCAGTGATAACAGAGGCATGTTGGAGATTCATGTCAACGCCACATTCGATGCCTAGGATGGCGCGCTCACCGCAGAGGAGTTGCCGTCTTCCATGCCACGACGGATCGCCCCATGAGTACTTCCTTCCGCCAGCGCGGCCTCTCCCTGATCGAGGTGATGATCGTGATGGTCATCATCGGCATCGCGACGGCCGCGATCTCGCTCAGCGCGGCGCCCGATCCGGCCGAACCGCTGAAGCTCGACGCGCGCGAACTCGCGCTGCGCCTGAGCACGGCGCAGCACGAGGTGCGCGCCGATGGGCGGGTGGTGGCCTGGGAGGCACGCGGCGATGGCTACCAGTTCGTGCGCGGCACCTGGACGAACGCGCCCGGCAGCGTCGTTCCCATGGTCTCGACCGCGGGCGAGCTCGATCGCTTCGCGCGCGACGAGGCACTGCGTCCCCGCCGATGGCGCGCGGGCATGGTCGAGGTGACGCCCGCATCGCCGTTGCTGCTGACCTCCGAATGGGTCGGCGCCCCGCTCTCGCTCAAGCTGCGCAGCGGTGCCTACACGGCGACCATCGTGCGCGACGCCACCGGCGCGTTCCGGGTGCAATGAGGCGCGGCCATGCATCGCGATGACTCCGGTTTCACGCTGATCGAGGTGCTGGTCGCGCTCGCCATCATCAGCATCGCGCTCGCGGCCTTCGTGCGGCTCACGAGCCAGACCGCCACCAACCTCGGCGAGGTCGAGCGGCGCTCGCTCGCGATGCTCTCGGCGCAGAACAGCCTGGCCGAGCTGCAGATCAGCTCGCTCCCTTCGGCCGGGCTGCGGCAGGTGGCCTGCCCGCAAGCCGGCAAGCCCTTCGTCTGCCGCGTGCGGATCGGGCCGCCGCTCGGCGATGGCACGCGTGCCGTCTCGGTCGACGTCTATCCCGGCATCGACAGCGACCGGCGGCTGGCCAGCCTGCAGTCCAGCCTGCCGGAGCGGCGGCGATGAGAAGCAGCAAACGCTCCGCACCGCGGGATGCCGTCGCGGGCTTCACCCTGATCGAGGTCATGATCGCGATCGTGATCATGGCGGTGCTCAGCCTGATCGCCTGGCGAGGCCTCGACAGCATGAGCCGCGCCAACGTGCAACTGCAGGAGCGCAGCGAGGACACGGCGCAGCTGATGCGCACGCTGCAGCAGCTTCAGCGCGACCTCGCGTGGCGCACCACGATCGAGTTGCCGGCTTCCGGCATGGAGGCGCAGGCCCGGGACGGCGCGCCGTCGACGGCGGACGGCAGGCCGCAGGCCGTGGTCCGGCTGCTGCCGCCGGGCATGGAGGCGCGCCGCCCGGACCAGGGATCGCTGCTGATCGAGTTCGTGCGCGCGGCTCCGGCGGCGCCCGGGCGCTGGCAGCGCGTGCAGTGGTGGCTGCAGTCGGGCACGCTGTACCGCGCCGTGGGCGCGGCCGCCGCGGCGTACCCGCTCCCCGGGCCCGAGGCCGCGGACCGCGTCGCGGTGCTCCAGGGCCTGGTCTCGTTCGAGCTGCGGGCCTGGGAGCCCGGGCAGGGATGGCGAGCCCTGCCCGCGGCGGTGCAGGCACGTTCGCCGGCTTCCGGCCTCGAGATCGTGCTGGGCGCGCGGCGCAATGGCGGCCCGGTGCTGCATTACCGGCAGGTGGTCGCGCTCGATTGAGCCCCGCTTCGAGGCCGCGGACCTGGCGCTTCGCCGCCCAGCCGCGGCACCTTCGACAGCGCCGGCACCGCCGCCCGCTGGCTACGATAGCGCGATGGACCTCAGGCAACTCCGCTATTTCGTCGCGCTCGCGACCCAGCAGCACTACGGCAAGGCGGCGGGCATCCTGCACGTGACGCAGCCGGCGCTGAGCCGGCAGATCCGGCTGCTCGAGGAGGAACTGGGCGTCCAGCTGTTCGAGCGCCACGCGCGCGGCGCGGCGCCGACCGACGAGGCACGGCTGCTGCTCGAGAGGGCGCTGTTCCTGCTGCGCTACGTCGACCAGATCAAGTCCGACCTGCTGGCCCGGCAGCGGGAGCCTCGCGGGCCGGTCGCCATCGGACTCTCGCCCGGTCTCGCGCAGCAGCTCACGGTGCTGCTGACCAAGGCGGTGCTCCAGTACCTTCCCGAGGTGAGGCTGCGCTTCATCGAGGGCTTCGCGCCTTCGCTGCAGACCATGCTGGCGCAGGGCGAGGTCGACATCGCGCTGCTGATCGAGCCCGTCGAGCGATCGAACCTCAGCAGCATGCCGCTGCTCAAGGAACAGATCTGCCTGATCGGCCTGCCCGACGACCAGCGCCTGCGCAAGCCGAAAGTCAAGATGCGCGATCTGGCCGGCGTGCCGCTGATCATGACCGGGCTCGTCAAGTCGGGTGTGCGGCTCGAACTCGAGGCAGCCGCCGCGCGCGCCAAGCTCGAACTTCATCGCGTGGTCGAGGTCGAGACCGCCGAGGTGGCGCGCCGCCTCGTGCTCGACGGCGTCGGGCTCACGGCCCACTTCGCGGCGGCGGTCCAGGAGGACCTGGCGGCATCGCGGCTGCGCGCCGTTCCCATCGAGGGCCTGTTCCTGCATCGCGTGCTGGCGCGCGCCGCGGACCGGCCCGCGTCGCGCGCCACCGAAGGCGTGATGGGCGTGCTGCGCATGGTGATCGAGCGGCACGTGCGCGAAGGCAAGTGGCCGCACGCGCAGCTGTCCTGAGGCGGGGCCGACCGATGCCGCTTCGTTATGAGGGCGGTCAGAAAATTCACTTGGACCCGCGCCGCGCGCGTCCCTAATCTTGCGCCGTCCGCTGCCGCCACCGCCCACCGGGTGGCGCGCCGGACTTCACAAGAACGGAGACAAGCAGATGGCATGTGATCGAAGAACATTCCTCGGGGCCGCCGCGGCCGCCACTTTCGCGCCGGCGCTGGTGCGGGCGCAGGAGCAGCCGCTTCGCATCGTGGTTCCCTTCTCGGCGGGCAGCGGCACGGACGTGACCGCGCGTGCGCTGGGCGATGCGATCGTCAAGAGCAGCGGGCGCACCGTCATCGTCGACAACAAACCCGGCGCCGGCACGGTGCTCGGCTCGGTCGACGTGGCGCGCTCGCGCCCCGACGGCAACACCGTGCTCTACACCACGGGCGGCTACACCACCAGCGCGGTGCTGATCAAGAAGCTGCCCTTCGATCCGGTCGCGGACCTGCTGCCCATCACGCGGCTGGCGCTGTCCTCGGGCTTCGCGCTGCTGGTCGGCGAGAAGTCGCCGTACCGCTCGCTCGCGGAGTTCGTGGCGGCCGCCAAGGCCAGGCCGGGCCAGCTGAGCTTCGGCTCCTCGGGCGTGGGCAACACCACGCACGTGATGGGCGTGTTCTTCGGCAAGGGCGTGGGCGTGGACCTGCTGCACGTGCCGTTCAAGGGCTCGCCGACCAACGACCTGCTGGCGGGCACGGTCGACTGCGCCTTCCTCGCGCCGTCGACCGCGGGCTCGCAGATCCGCGCGGGCCGCCTGCGCGCGCTCGGGATCTCGGGCGGCCGGCGCTCGGCGCTGCTGCCCGAGGTCGCGACCTTCGCCGAACAGGGCTTCACGGTCGAGGACATCCCGGCCTGGTCGGGCCTGCTCGGTCCCGGAAAGATGGCGCCCGACGCGGTGCATGCGCTGCACGACACCATCGTCAAGGCGGCACGCACGCCCGCGCTGATCGCCTACATGCGCGACAACGGCGACGAGCCCGACCTGATGCCGCCCGAACCGTTCAGAGCCTATGTCACGGCCGAGATCGGGCGCTACCGCCGGCTGCTGCCGCCACTCGACATCCAGATCGGCTAGGAGCTGCCATGCCCGAATTCGTCGACCTCGGCGACGTCCGCACCGCCTTCGAGGTGGCGGGGGAAGGACCGCCGCTGCTGATGCTGCATGGCGCCGAAGGCAGCCGCCGGCAGTTCGCGCGCATCCTGCCGGCGCTGAGCGACCGCTACACCGTGATCCGCTACGACCAGCGCGACTGCGGCGACACGTCCGGCCCCGAGCGGGCACCGACGCTGATCGATCTCGCCGACGATGCGATGCAACTGCTCGAGGCCCTCGGGCACGCGAGCGCCTTCGTGTTCGGCACCTCGTTCGGCGGCAGGGTCGCGCAGGCCTTCGCGGTGCGCCATGCAAAGGCCGTGCGCCGGCTCGTGCTGGCGAGCACCTGGCCCCTGCCCGTCTCGCTCGCGCAGGCCAACGCCGAGGTGGCGCGCGAGATCGGCGTGCTGCGCGCGCAGTTGCCCGCGAGCGCCGAGCAGCTCGCGGCGCTGTTCTTTCCCGCGCCCTTCCTGGCCGAGCATCCTGTCTTCAGGGCGCATTTCGCTTCGGCACCCGCGCGCTCCGCACGCTCCGATCGCCGCGCCGCCGTGGTCGGCGATCAGCCCGCGCTCGCGCTGTCGCAGATCGATCGGCCCACGCTGCTCGTCGCGGGCGAACTCGATCGCGTGGTGCCGGCCGCGCTCACGCTATCGCTGGCGCAGCACATCCGCGACACGCGCTCGGTGCTGCTGCCCGGCGTGGGCCACCTGGGCACGGCCCAGGCCCCCGAGGCGCTCGCATTGCATCTGCGCGAGTTCCTGGCGTGAACCACGTTTTCTTTTCCATTCCCCTGTTCCGCGCCCCAGGGCGCATGGAGTCTTCGTTCGATGATTGATGTACCGGTCCTCGTCGTCGGTGGCGGTCCCGTGGGCCTCACCGCATCCCTGTATCTGTCGCTGTTCGGCATCGAGTCGCTGCTGGTCGAGCGTCATCCGGGCACCGCGATCCTTCCCAAGGCGCGGGCCCTCAATGCCCGCACCATGGAGATGTATCGCCAGATCGACCTGGAGGACGCCATCCGCGCCGTCGCCATGCCCGATCGCTTCGGCGGCACCATCCTCTGGTCCGAGAGCCTGGCCGGCCGCGAGATCAAGCGGCTGCATCCAGGCCGCGGATCGGCGGCCAACCAGGCCTTGTCGATCGCCGGCAACTGCGGCTGCTCGCAGGACATCCTCGAGCCGGTGCTGCGCCAGCGGGCCGAGGCGGCCGGTCCCGGCAGGCTTCGCTTCGGCACCGCGCTGCGCGAACTGAATTGCGACGCCGACGGCGTGACCGCCACCATCGAGGATGCCGAGGGCCGCGGCGAACAGGTGCGCGCGCGCTACCTGATCGCCGCCGACGGCTCGCAGAGCCGCATCCGGCAGCAGCTCGGGATCGGGCGCCGCGGCGAAGCCGATGTCTACGACAGCATCAACATCCACCTGCGTGCCGACCTCACGCCGTGGATCGCGGAGCGCCCGGCGGCGCTGTACCTGATCGAGCAGCCGGAATTGCGCGGCACCTTCCTGACGATCAACGGCAGCGATCGCTGGGGCTTCCTGGTCACCTCGCTGTCGCACTACGGCTTCACGCCCGAGCAGTTCACGCCCGCGTTCAGCACCGAGATCGTGCGCCGCGCGGTGGATGTAGCCGACCTCGCCGTCGAGGTCCTCGGCGTCAGCGCCTGGAAGGCTTCCGCGATGGTGGCCGAGCGCTACCGCGCGGGGCCGGTGTTCCTGGCCGGCGATGCCGCGCACGAGATGCCGCCGACCGGTGGCTTCGGCCTCAACACCGGCGTGCAGGATGCGCAGAACCTCGCATGGAAGCTGGCTGCGGTGCTGCGCGGCGAGGCCGGCGACGCGCTGCTCGACAGCTACGATGCCGAGCGCCGCCCGGTCGGCGAGGCCGTCACCCACACCAGCCTGCTCAACGCGCTGTCGATGGGGCGCACGGCGCGGCAGACCGAGGCCGTGCTGCCGCGCAAGGAGTTCCTCAACGAGATCGGCCTGGTGTTCGGCGCGCGCTACGCATCGCGCGCGGTCGTGTCGCAGGAAGAGCCCGCGCCGGTCGCGGATGCGATCGAGGCCTATGTGCCGAGCGCCACGCCCGGCTGCCGCGCGCCGCATGTCGCGCTGCGCAAGGCTTCGCGGAAGCTCTCGACCACCGACCTGCTGGGCCGGGGCTTCGTGCTGCTCACCGCGCCCGCGGGCTCGGCCTGGCGGGGCGCCGCGGACCGGCTCGAAGGGCCCCGTGTCGCCAATGCCGTCATCGGCGACGAGATCCGCGAGGAGGATGGTGGCGACTGGCTCGCGGCCTATGGCCTGCGCGAGGACGGCGCGGTCCTCGTGCGGCCCGACGGCCATGTGGCCTGGCGCTCGCCATCGGGCGCCGACGACCCGAAGGCCGCGCTGCAGGAGGTCATGAACGCCATCCTGTGCCGCGGCGCGGCGGCGCCCGGGAGCGCCGCATGAGCATGGAAGTCAGCGCCATCCATCACTTCACGGTCGGCTGCGCGGTCGAAGACCTGCCCGCGCTGCGCGACTTCTACGTGGGCACGCTGGGGCTGAAGGAGGGGCACCGCCCCGCGCTGCGTCATCCGGGCTACTGGCTGTATGCCGACGGGCACGCGATCGTGCATCTCAACGCGCTGCGGACGGTGTCGCCGCCGCGGGAGTGCGGCCCCTTCGATCACGTGGCCCTGAAGGCGCGCGGCCTCGAAGCCACGCGGCAGGCGCTGCGCGCGGCGAAGGTGCCCTTCAGCGAAACGCCGCTGACCGGGACTTCGCTGCACCAGGTCTTCCTCAGCGATCCGCTCGGGCTCAAGGTCGAGTTGAATTTCGATCTGGATCTCGAGGCCGGGTAGCCCGCTCCCGGCCATCGGCCTCCTGCCTGCGGGCGCCGCAGGCAGGGTTCGAACATGGGCTCAGCCCGGCGGCAACTCCAGGTCATGCACGATCTGCCCCGCCCCCATCGTGTTCACCGCCTCCGCCGGCACTTCCATCAGCACACGGCTGCGCTCGCCCGTGAAATGGATGGTGATGTGCTGCACCGGCCGCTTGCGCCGGTCGTGCAGCAGCCGCACCAGGCGCACCAGCGGCGCGCCGAGGTCCACGCGCAGGAGGCCGGCGAGCACGGGGTCGGCCGCGACGGCGGTCACCTCCTGGATCACGCGACCGAACTTGATGCCCTCGGCCATCAGGATCTCGAACAGGGCGCGCTTCTGCAACTCGGTGGCGGTCACGTTGCGCCCCACCTCCTGTGGCACCCAGGCATCGGTGACCATCATCGGCGTACCGTGCGCCGAACGCAGCCGCACCGCATGAACCGCGACGGCACCCGCCTCCAGCTGCAACTGCTGCGCCACCGTCGCCGGCGCCGGCGCGGTCTCGACCTTGAGCACGGTCACTTCGGTCTCGCGCGCCTGCCGGCCCAGCGATTCGATCAGGCCGAACGAGGGCTGCGGGCGCTGCGCGCGCGGCACGGCGCGCACGAAGGTGCCGCGGCCCGGCCGCTTCTCGACCAGCCCCAGGTGCTCCAGGTCCGACACGGCGCGCCGCACGGTGATGCGCGAGACGTCGAACTGGGCGCACAGCGCGTCCTCGGCCGGGATGAGTTCGCCCACGCCGTAGGCGCCCCGGGCGATCTGGTCGCGCAGCACCATGAAGAGCTGCCGGTGCAGCGCGGTGCCGGGTTCGCGGCGCAGTTGGGAAGGATTCGGTGTGTCCATGGAGAGCAGTGCTTCGGCCGCGCGGGCCGCCCGCGCGTTCGGCCGATTGTGCCCGCCCATTCAGGCATACCCTAACAACGTCGAAAGGTTATAGCATTATGATGTCATCACTAAATCACTTCGACGCCCTGTTCCATGACCACCGCCCACGACCTGCGCCAGCTGCTCTCCCGTCCCGAACTCGTCGTCGCCCCCGGCGCCTATGACGGCATGACCGCGAAGATGGTCGAGGCGGCCGGCTTCGCCTGCGTCTACATGACCGGCGCCGGCGCCTCGGCCGCGCGCGGCTTTCCAGACTACGGCCTGCTGTCGATGAACGAGATGGCCGAGGCCGCGGGCGTGCTGGCGCGCTCGGTCGGCGTGCCGGTCATCGCCGATGCCGACACCGGCTACGGCAACGAGCTCAACGTGACGCGCACCGTGCGCGAGTACGAGATGCGCGGGGTGGCCGGGCTGCACATCGAGGACCAGGTCGCGCCCAAGCGCTGCGGCCACCTCGACGGTAAGGAGGTGATTCCGCGCGACCAGTTCGTCGCCAAGATCCGCGCCGCCCTCGCCGCCCGGCACGACCCGGCCTTCCTGGTGATCGCGCGCACCGATGCGCGCGCGATGCTCGGGCTCGACGAGGCGGTGGAACGCGCGCGCGAGGCGCTGGCCGCCGGCGCCGACATGGTGTTCGTCGAGGCCGCGCAGTCGATGGAGGAACTGGCCGCGATCCCGCGGCGGGTCGAGGGCCCGTGCCTGCTCAACATCGTGCGCGGTGGCAAGACGCCCGACCTCGACCTCGCGACGGCGCAGCAGATGGGCTATCGCCTCGCGATCCTGCCGAGCCTGCTGATCGGCGCCGCGGCCTCGGCCTGCGAACAGGCGCTGTCGGCCCTGCGCAGCACGGGCCAGCCGCCGAGCTCGGCGCATGCGCCCGGCGTGGCCGAACGCTTCCGGCGCCTGGGCGCCGCGGAGTGGGATGCGCTGCGCACGCGCTTCCAGGCGGCGGAATGACGGCCATGACGACACCCTCCGCCACCGCGCCGCGCACGCTGTTCGACAAGGTCTGGGACGCGCACGTGGTCCAGCCCCTGCCCGACGGCTGGGACCTGCTGCACATCGACCGCCACCTGCTGCACGACCTCTCGGGCACCGCCGGCCTGCGCGAGCTGGCCGAGCGCGGCCTGCCGGTGCGCAATCCCGAGCTGGCCTTCGCCACGCCCGACCATGCCGTCTCGAGCGCGCCGGGCCGCACCGGCCAGAGCTTCGCGGGCGGCGTGCATCTGTACCAGGGCCTCAAGCTGCTGACGCGCGGCGCCGGCATCCGCCTGTTCGACCTGGGCCAGCCCGGCCAGGGCATCGTGCATGTGATGGGACCGGAACTCGGCATCGTGCAGCCCGGCATGACGCTGATCTGCGGCGACAGCCACACCTGCACCAACGGCGCCCTCGGTGCGATCGCCTTCGGCGTGGGTTCTTCGGAGGTCACGCATGCGCTCGCGAGCCAGACGCTGGTGCTGCGCCGGCCGCGCACCCTGCGCGTGCACTTCGACGGACTGCCGGGTGCCGGCGTGGGCGCCAAGGACCTCGCGCTCGCGATGATCGCCCGGCTCGGCGCCAGCGCGGGCACGGGCTTCGCGGTGGAGTACGCCGGCGAGGCGGTGCGTGCGATGGAGATCGAGCAGCGCATGACGCTGTGCAATCTCTCGATCGAACTGGGCGCGCGCATCGGCATGGTGGCGCCCGACGCGAAGACCGAGGCCTATCTGCGCGGACGCGACTTCGCGCCGCCCGAGGCGCGCTTCGCCGAAGCGGCTGCGTATTGGCGCGGCCTTCCGAGCGACCCCGGTGCGGTCTACGCGCGCGAAGCGCGGGTCGACGCGAGCGCCGTGGCGCCCACGCTGACCTGGGGCACGAGCCCGGAGCATGCGATCGCCATCGACGCGCGCATCCCCGATCCCGCCGATGCCACCGACGCCTCGCAGCGCCAGGCCTGGCAGGGCGCGCTCGACTACATGGGGCTCGCGGCCGGCGCGCCGCTGCAGGGCCAGCGCGTGGACCGCGTGTTCATCGGCTCGTGCACCAACTCCCGGCTGTCGGACCTGCGCGAGGCCGCGGCGCTGCTGCGCGGCCGTCGCGTGGCCTCGCATGTGCGGGCCTGGGTGGTGCCGGGTTCGGAGAACGTCAAGCGCGCGGCCGAGCGCGAAGGCCTGGACCGGCTGTTCCGCGAAGCCGGCTTCGAATGGCGCGAGCCGGGCTGCAGCATGTGCGTGGCCGCCAATGGCGAGCAGGCCGCACCGGGCGAGCGCGTGGTCTCGACCTCGAACCGCAACTTCGTCGGCCGCCAGGGCCCGGGTGCGCGCACCCACCTCGCCAGCCCGGCCAGCGCCGTCGCGGCCGCGCTGGCCGGTGCCATCGCCGATCCACGGAGCCTCTGAACATGCAGCCCTTCACCCTCCTGCGCGGCGCCGCGGCGCCGCTTTCCATCGACAACGTCGACACCGACCTGATCGTGCGCATCGAGCGCCTCACCAGCCTCGCGCGCGGCGAGCTCGGCCCGTGGGCCTTCGAGGCCCTGCGCTTTCGCGCCGACGGCGGCGAAGACCCGGACTTCGTGCTCAACCAGCCGCGCTGGCGCGAGGCACCGATCCTGGTGGCCGGCCGCAACTTCGGCTGCGGATCGTCGCGCGAGGGCGCCGTGTGGGCGCTGCTGGCGCGCGGCATCCGCTGCGTGATCGCCGAGAGCTTCGGCGACATCTTCCACGCCAACTGCTTCCAGAACGGCGTGCTGCCGATCCGCCTCGCGCCCTCCGAACTCGCGCGCGCCCATGCGGCCTGCAGCGCCGAAGGGCCGTGGCAGGTCGACCTGCGCACGCAATGCATCACGCTGCCCGACGGCGCCGAACTGCCCTTCGAGGTCGATCCGCTGCGCCGCGAAGCCCTGCTCGAAGGGCTGGACGACATCGGCCGCACGCTCAAGCTGCGCGGCGCCGTCGATGCCTGGCAGGCGCGCGACCGCGCGGCCCGCCCCTGGGCCTGGCCGGCGGCTGCCGTGCCGCAATCCTGACCACCGGAGACCGCCTCTCATGTTCGACACATCCCTTCGCTCGCTGTCGCGCCGCTGGCTGCCCGCGCTCTGCGCGGCCTGCGGCCTCGGCGCCGCCTCGGCCCAGGCCCAGACCGCCTGGGCGCCGCAACGCCCGGTCACGCTGGTCGTGCCCTACAACCCCGGCGGCGGCACCGACGCCACCGCGCGCGCCGTCGCGAGCCGGCTGTCGGTGCTGTGGAAGCAGCCGGTGCTGGTCGAGAACCTCGGCGGCGCCGACGGCCTGATCGGCACCCGGCGCGTGATCGAGGCCGCGCCCGACGGCTACACGCTGCTGTTCCAGGTGCCCTCGCTGCTGCTGATGAAGTACCAGCGCAGCCTCAAGGCGATCGATCCCGTGACCCGGCTCACGCCCGTGACCGCGGTGGCGACCTCGCCGACCGCGCTGGTGATGACGGCCACCCTGCCCTTCAAGACCCTGCCCGAGCTCATCGCCCATTGCCGCACCAGGCCCTGCAACGCGGGCAGCGGAGAGAACAGCTCCAAGGTGCGGGCACAGAAGTTCGCGGCCGATTACCAGCTGCGCGACCTCGCGGTCGTCAACTACAAGGGCACCTCGCCGATCGTGGGCGACCTGGTCTCGGGCAATCTCACGATGGCCTTCACCGGCATCACGGCCGCGATGCCGCTGCACAAGGCCGGGCGCGTGCGCATCCTCGTGACCAACGGCGAACGGCGCGCGCAGGCGCTGCCCGAGGTGCCGACCAGCCTCGAGGCCGGCTGGCCCGACTCCTATTCGGTGACCTGGTACGGCGTGTTCGCGCCCAAGGGAACGCCGAGCGCGATCGCGCGCGCCATCGCCGATGCCACGCGCGAAGCCGGCAAGGACGCCCATGTGCGCGAGGCGCTGGCGGTCGCGGGGGCGGAGCCGGCCTTCACGAGCCCGGCCGACTTCGAGACCATGATCCGCGAGGACGATGCGCGCCTCGCTGCGCTGGTCAAGCGCTTCCCGCTCGAGGACTGAGGCGATGCAAGTCATGGGCGAACAGGTCGGCGTGGCGTGCACCGTGCTGCGCGGCGGCACCAGCAAGGGCCTCTACTTCAACGCCGCCGACCTGCCGCCCGCGGGCGCGCGGCGCGACCGCCTGCTGATGGCGCTGCTCGGCGCGCACGACCTGCTGCAGATCGACGGCCTCGGCGGCTCGCGGCTGGTCACGGCCAAGCTCGCGATCGTCGGGCCACCCACGCATCCCGAGGCCGACGTGGACTACACCTACGGCATCGTGCCGCCGGGCGAGGGCCGCGTGGTCTTCACGAGCAACTGCGGCAACATCTCGGCGGGCGTGGGGCCGTTCGCGATCGATGCGGGGCTGGTGCCCGCCGAAGGCCCGGTGGCGCGCGTGCGCATCCACAACACGAACACCGGCAAGCTGCTGGTGGCGCATGTGCCCGTGGCCGACGGCCATGCGCGCGTGCACGGCGACTTCGCGATTCCCGGCGTGCCCGGCACCGGCGCACGGATCTTCATGGACTACCGCGCCACCATCGGCGCCAAGACCGGCCGCGGCATGCCCACGGGCCGCGCGCGCGACGAGATCGCGCTCGACGATGGGCGGCGCTTCGAGGTCAGCCTCTGCGACGTCGGCAATCCCTGCGTCTTCGTCGCGGCCGATGCCCTGGGTCTCTCGGGCACCGAGCTGCCGAACGCGATCGATGCCGATGCCGCGCTGCTGTCGACCTTGAAGGCCCTGCGTGCGCGCGCGGCCGCCCTGCTCGGCCTGTGCGACCACTGGCGCGAGGCCGACAGCGTGTCGCCCGCGCTGCCGCTGGTCGTGATCGTCGCGCCGCCCACCGCCTATGCCGATGCGCAGGGCCGCGCCGTGACGGCCGCGCAGGTCGACCTGTGCGCGCGGCTGGTGTTCTACGGCCGCTGCCACGAGAGCATGGCGGGCACCGGCGCGATCTGCACCGCGGCCTGCGCGAGCGTCGAGGGCTCG
Source organism: Variovorax sp. Varisp41 (assembly GCF_047325085.1). Lineage (NCBI taxonomy): Bacteria > Pseudomonadati > Pseudomonadota > Betaproteobacteria > Burkholderiales > Comamonadaceae > Variovorax > Variovorax sp. Varisp41. The sequence goes on along the minus strand of NZ_CP168541.1, from coordinate 296,612 downwards.
GTGGTGCATGCGGCGGCACGCTGCGCCAGCGAACGCGTCGTGCCCGACAGCCTGCACATCGGCCATCCGCTCGGCGCGATGCGTGTCGACGTGCAGGGGCGCTGCGAGGCTTCGCGGCCATTGGCCTTCGAGGCGCTGGGCTTCGCACGCACGGCGCGCCGCCTGATGGACGGCACGGCCTGGGTGCCGCGGTCGGTGCTGGACCCGGCCTGAGCCCTCGTCGATTCCCCCAACAACATTCCAAAGGAGACTTCATGCAACCCGATTCCTCCCGCCGCCGCTTCCTCGGGCAGTGCGCGGCCGCGGCCACCGCCGCCTCGCTTGCTCCCTCGTTCGCATGGGCGCAGGGCGACACCTATCCCTCGCGGCCGATCCGCATCGTCGTTGGCTACCCACCCGGACAGACCGTGGACACCGGCGCGCGCGCCCTGTCGATCGCGCTCGCGGACATCCTCGGCAAGCCGGTGTTCGTCGACAACAAGGCAGGTGCCAACGGCATCCTCGGCGCGCAGGACGTGCGCAACGCGGCACCCGACGGCTACACGCTGCTGCTGGGCACCTCGGGCCAGCTGGCGATCAATCCCTCGATCTATGCCAAGCCCGGCTACGACCCGGTCAAGGACTTCGCGCCCGTCATGCTCAACGGCGTGGGCCGGCTCTACGTGGTGGTGCCCGCCGCGTCGCCGTTCAACACGCTGGCCGACCTCGTGGCCTATGCCAAGGCCCATCCGGGCAAGCTCAACTACGGATCGGGCGGGCGCGGCATCACGGCCAACCTCGCGATGGAGATGCTCAAGAAGGCGGCCGGCGCCGATATCGTGCACGTGCCCTACAAGGGCTCGTCGGCCGCGCTCACCGACCTCATCGGCAGCCAGATCGACGTGATGATGGACGCGGGCGGGCTGGTGCTGCCGCAGGTGCGCCAGGGCAAGCTCAAGGTGCTGGGCGTGTCGAGCAAGGGCCGCTACAAGGAGCTGCCGCAGGTTCCCACCATCGCCGAGCAGGGCTATTCAGGCTTCGAGGTCGCGTCGTGGACCGCCGTGCTGGCCCCGGCCGGCACGCCGCCCGCCGTGGTCGAGAAGCTCAACAAGGCGCTGCTCCAGGCGCAGCGCCGCCCCGACGTGATCCGCTCGGCCGAGACCTCGGGCAGCGAGCTCGAGGGCGGGTCGCCCGAGCAGCTCAAGGCCTTCCTGGTGGCCGAGAACCGCAAGTGGGGCGAGGCCGCGCGTGCCGCGGGCGTCACGCCGGAGTGAGCCATGGTGCATGACGACTCGAGCACCTTCGGCGAACAGCATGGCGTGCCCTGCGTGCTGATGCGCGGCGGCACCAGCAAGGCGCTGTTCTTCCACCTGCGCCACGTGCCGCCGCCGGGCCCGGCGCGCGACGCCTTCCTCAAGCGCGCCATGGGCACGCCCGACCCGCTGCAGATCGACGGCATGGGCGGCTCGCGGCTGGTCACGTCCAAGGTGGCGCTGATCGGTCCGTCGACGCGGCCCGATGCCGATGTCGACTACACCTTCGCGCAGTGCGACGTGGAGCGCGACCTGATCGGCTACGACGCCAACTGCGGCAACATCTCCTCGGCCGTGGGGCCGTTCGCGGTCGACGAGGGGCTGGTCGAGGCGGTCGAGCCGCTGACCGTGGTGCGCATCCACAACACGAACACGGGCACCGTGCTGGTCGCACGCGTGCAGGTGCGCGACGGCAAGGCGCGCGTGACGGGCGACTGCGCCATCGCGGGCGTGCCGGGCACCGGGGCCGAGATCCTCATGGACTACACCGACACGCGCGGTGCCAAGACGGGCCGCCTGTTGCCGACGGGCCAGCCGGTCGACGCGATCGCGCTGGAGGACGGACGCGAGGTGCGGGTCTCGATCGTCGATGCGGCCACGCCCTGCGTCTTCATCGCGGCCGAGTCGCTCGGGCTCCACGGCGACGAGCTGCCGCCCGCGATCGGCGGCGACCGCGCGCTGATCGAGACCATCGGCGAGATCCAGGCCAGGGCCGGCGAGCGCATCGGGCTCTACGCGCATTGGCGGGACGTGCATCTGCCGGGCCTGCCGCTGGCCGTGATCGTGGCACCGGCCGGGCACGAGGACAGCGATCTGCGCGCGCGCCTCGTGTTCCTCGGCAAGTGCCACGACAGCATGGCGGGCACGGGGTCGATCTGCACCGCGGCGGCCTCGCGCGTTCCGGGCACGCTGGTCCATGCGGCCGCGGGCGACCGGCTGCGTGGCGAGGTGCTGCGCATCGGTCATCCGCTGGGCGTGATGGCGGTCAAGGTCGTCGCGCAGCCCGGTGCGGCGCTGCCTCAGTTCACGGCGCTGGGCCTTCAGCGCACGGCGCGACGCTTGATGGAGGGCGTGGTCTACGTGCCGGCCGAAACGGCGTGAACGCCGTGCTCAGGCGCCGTCCGGCAGCTGCGCGAGGCCCGCGTGCTCGCGCGCATACCGCGTCGGCGGCAGCCCGACGTGCCGCGCGAACGCGCTGCTGAAGGTGTTCGCGGCGTTGTAGCCCACGCGCTGTGCGATCTCGGCCACGCTGCCCGCGTTGCGTCGCAGCAGGTCCTTCGCGAGCGCCATGCGCCAGGCCAGCAGGTACTCCATCGGTGCCACGCCGACCGTGCGGCCGAAGCGCTCGAAGAAGGTCGAGCGCGAGAGCGCGGCCTCGTGCGCGAGTTCGGCCACCGTCCAGTCCTGCGCCGGGCGTTCGTGCATCGCGCGGATCGCGGCCGCGAGCCGCGGCTCGGCGAGGCCGCGCGCCAGCCCCGACGAGGCATTGGTTCCGCCGGTGGAGCGCAGCGCCTCGATCAGCAGCAGTTCCAGCAGCCGCGCCAGCACGAGCTCGCGCGCGGGCCGCTGCTCGCGCGACTCCTCGCGCACGAACTGCACCAGCATCGCGAGCCGCTCCTCGCCGCGCACGTGCACGAATTGCGGCAGCAGCGACACCAGCAGCGAGGCATCGGGCGAATCGAAGCTGCAGTGGCCCGCGAGCATGCGCAGGTCGATCGCACCCCGTGCATCGCCGACCCTGAATTCGCCGTTGCCCAGCGGCACCGGCGGCGCGGTTTGCACGCCCGGCGGTGGCGGCTCGAGGCTGGAGAGCGCGATGTGCCGGGCGGCGGGCACCAGCACGAAGTCGCCCGATTGCAGCTCGAGCGCCTCGCCCCCGTCGACCGCGAGGCGGCAGCCGCCCTCGAGGATCACGCAGTAGAAGGGTTCGCCCGCATCGGAGCGCTCGATGCGCCAGGGGCTGGCGCCGAACACGCGCTTGGAGAAGCGCGCGCTCGGCCGCAGCAGCATGACCACTTCGGCCAGGGGATCCACCATGTTCGGACGATTCCTGATGAGACTCGGACTCGGGATCGTAGCAAGTCCGGCCCTGGCGACCTATCGTCAGGCATCGATCACTCCCTTTCTCATCAAGGATCTCCATGACCCGGACCGTTCTCATCACCGGCTGCTCCTCGGGCTTCGGCCTCGAAACCGCGCGTTATTTCCTGGACCGCGACTGGCAGGTCGTCGCGACCATGCGCACCCCGCGCACCGACCTGCTGCCCGCATCGCCGCGCCTGCGCGTGCTCGCGCTCGACGTCACCGATCCACGCAGCATCGCGCATGCCGTGGAAGCCGCCGGCCCCATCGACGTGCTCGTCAACAACGCGGGCTTCGGCGCGGCCTCGCCGGCCGAGCTCACGCCGCTGGCCACCGTGCGCCAGCTCTTCGAGACCAACACCTTCGGCACCCTCGCGCTGATGCAGGCGGTGCTGCCCCAGTTCCGGCAGCGCCGCGCGGGCGTGGTGGTCAACGTCACCTCGAGCGTGACGCTGAAGGCGCTGCCGCTGATCGCGGCCTACCGCGCGAGCAAGATGGCGGTCAATGCCTTCACCGAGTCGATGGCGATCGAGCTCGAGCCGCTGGGCGTGCGGCTGCGGCTGGTGCTGCCGGGCCGCTCGCCCGAGACGCGTTTCGGCGACAACGCACGCGCGCACATGGCGGGCTTCGATCACGAGGACTATGCGGAGCTCGCGCGGAAAGTCTTCGCGGAATTCCAGGACACGTCCGCCCCGACCACCCATGCGCTCGACGTCGCCGAGGCCGTGTGGCGCGCGGCCACCGATCCCGCGGCGCCGATGCGCATCCCGGCCGGCGCCGATGCCGTCGCATGGGCGGCCGAGGCGCGCTGAGCCATACCCGTTCGGCGCACAGGCCGATTCGCGAGGCATCGCGCAAGCGGCTGCTATCCTCGGCGCGCTCCATGCATCGTGCATCGAGACTCGCCGAGGACGACTTCGGCGCTGACGCACACCGAGGGACGGCCCTGCAACCTTGTCGAGGTGTTGCCATGGCCGAACTCCTTCGGGTCCTGCGGACCCTGCATCGAACGCTGCACGCGCAGCCGATGCCGCGCCCCCTCCTCTTTCGCTGCATCGCAGTCACGCCCGGCCTAGTGCGGCTCGGCTATCGCCTGCGACCGTCGCGGGCTTGCGCGCATCGGCGAGGTGCCCGGTGATCGGCGCCGGCGGCTGGATGGGGCTGGTGCTCGCGGCGGGCATCGGCTATGCCGCCTGGGCGGCGAAACGCGATGGATGCGAGCAACGCGACGTCAAGGCGTTGCGTATCGGCAGCGGGCTCTGCCTGTTCGCGGCGGCGGTCGTCACCGCGCTGGAACTGCTGCTGGCGGCGGACTGAGACGGGCCGGCCCGCGCTCAATTCGGCGGCGGGGTCTTCAGGAACTGCGGATTGCGCCGTGCCTTCGTGGCCTGTTCGAAGCCGTAGGCGATCGACAGCAGCTTCGGTTCGCTCCAGCGCGTGCCGACGAGATGGATCCAGGTCGGCATGCCGCGGCTGTCCATGCCGGCGGGCACCGAGATGGCGGGGTAGCCCGCCATGGCACCGCTGCGCCCCGGCGTGAGGATGGCATCCACGCCGTTGGCCTGCAGCACGCGGTCGATCTCGGCCGCGACGCGCGCCTTCTGCTCCCGCGCCTTCCGTTCGTAGGTGGCCTCGTCGGCCTTCAGCAACCGGACGGCTTCGTCGATCGATCGCTGCGGATAGGGCTTGCCCCCGGGATCGAGGGGCGCGGTCTTGTTGAAGGCCTGGAGTTCCTCGATGGTCTTGACGGGAATGCCGCGCCGGGTGGCGAGGTAGGCATTCAGTTCACGGCCGAAGTAGTACGACAGCAGTGTCGTTTCCTCGGGCGCGGATTCATCGGGCAGGTCCACCTCCACCACGATGGCGCCCGCATTTCGCATGGCATCGATGGCCTTGGGAAAGTCCGGGAACAGCATCGCGCCGATGCTCGAGAGGAAGACCGAGGGATAGCCGACGCGCCGGCCCTCGAGCCCGCCGGACCGCAGGAACTGCGTGTAGTCCACCGCGTGGGTCCGTGCATCGGCGGTGGCTGCATCCTTCGGATCGCTGGCCGCCATCGCCGAGAGCAGGATCGCCGCGTCGCGCACCGTGCGTGCCATGGGGCCCGCCGTGTCCTGCGTGCTCGCGAGCGGAACGATGCCGGTCCTGCTGACCAGGCCGAGCGTGGGCCGGATCCCGACGATGCCGTTGGTCGCCGCCGGGCAAAGGATCGAGCCCTCGGTTTCGGTGGCGACCGCGAGGGGCGCGAAGCCCGCGGCCACCACCACGGCCGAGCCCGCGCTCGACCCGCAGGGGCTCTGGTCGAGCACATGGGGGTTCGCGGTCTGCCCGCCCCGCCCGCTCCAGCCGGCGTCCAGTGCGCTGTCGCGATAGCCGGCCCATTCGCTGAGGTTCGCCTTGCCCAGGATGACCGCGCCGGCATCGCGCAGCCGGCTGGCGACGAAGGCATCGCGGGTCGCGGGCTGTCCCACCATGGCCAGCGATCCCGCCGAGGTCTGCATCCGGTCGCCGGTGTCGATGTTGTCCTTGAGGAACAGCGGGATGCCGTGCAGCGGACCGCGCGACTTGCCGCTCGCGCGCTCCGCATCGAGTTGCTCGGCGATGGCCAGCGCATCGGGATTGAGCTCGATGACGGCGTTGAGGGTGGGCCCGCGCTTGTCGAGCATGTCGACGCGCTTCAGCAGGTAGGCCACCATGTCCCGCGAAGTGGCGCCCTGCGCCGCCTTCTCGGCGAGGCCCGCGATGTCGGCGTACTCGATGCCTTCGAGCGAGGGTGGGACCACGGCGGGGCCGACCGGTGCGACAGGCACCACGGATTCGACGCCGGTGCCATCGGTCGTCGCAGGCGGCGCCGCGGCGAACGGCGCGATCCTGGCGCCATCCCCACCGCCGCACGCCCAGAGCACGAGGCCGCAGAGCAGCACGCAACCGATCCTCGCGGCCGACACGACGCGGCGCGGACGAACATCATTCTTCACTTTCACTCCTTGTGGATCGTGGGGAAACGAGGCGAGGGTCGCGGCACGCGGCGGCGACCTCAAGGCTTGCAGTTCGCATCGGTAGCTGGCGGGATCACCGGCGCGATGGTTCCGGGCCCGATGGCCGCTGGCAGGATGCGGGTGCTGCCTCCGTCGCCACCGCCGCAGGCGCTGAGCACGAGGCAAAGAAGCAGCGCGCACGCGCGCCGCGCAAGGATCGCGGATTGGATCGGCATGAGGACTCCCTGTGTCTGGAACGAAACGCCAGCCCTCAGGCCGCGGGTTGCCCGGACGCGCAGGGCTGCGGCGCATCCTTGGCCAGCACTTCGAGGAAGACCGCGTCGGGCGGTCCGGCCCTGCCCTTCTGGTTGATGCCCTGCACGTAGAGCAGGTGCTTGCCCGGCATGAAGGCCGAGGTGTCGATCACGCCCGACACCTTGACCCTGGGCCCCGCGCCGAAGGCCGTGTCGGCGGTGGTGCGCAGCGGGATCGCCCGGGCCGCGCCGTCCCAGGGCGGCGTGTTGATGTAGGCGTTGGCGGCCTGGATGGGCTGCGGGTCGTGCCGGGTGACCGGCAGCCTGCTGTCGCCCTCGGCGTAGAGGTAGCGATCGTCGTCGATCGTCGCGGTCAGCGTGACGGACTCGCCCTGCCGCACCGTGGCCGCCGACAGCTGGATGTCGGCGGCGTCCGGCCCCAGCGGAAGCTGGTAGGGCGCCTTCAGCGTGCGGGCCGCATAGCGCAGCGAGGCCACGTTCTTCGGGAAGGTGTTCTGCTCGAATTCCTCGCAGGGCTCGTAGAACGAGGTGCCGAGCTCGATCGTGAACGAAGGCGCCCCGAGCTCGCCATAGAAGGTGTCGGTGGTCGTGCCGTCGGTGTCGTAGTCGATGATCTGCTTGGCGGCGTAGCCGTTGTACCAGGCGAGGCGCTGCGCGAAGGCCGCCATGCCGTCGTCGTTCGCCGTCTTGGAATCGCCGCGCAGCGACTCGCGCCGGATGCCCCATGGCCACAGCACCAGCTGCGAGAAGCTGTGGATGTCGAGGTACAGGCCCTCGTAGTCGCCGGGCGCGCCGGTCGCGAAGTCGTCGGCCGCGGCCGTCCTTCGGTCGCGCAGCAGGCCGCCCGTGAAGTTGCCGTCCTGCTGGCGCGTGCCCGCGACGTACCTGACGATGGCGGCGGTCTCGGGCTCCGACGCGGCGGAAGGGCCCCGGAAAGTCTGTTCGCAGGCATCGCCGCTGGATCCCGCGCCGTTGGTGCTGTTCCAGCCGAACGGGAAATTCCGGTTCAGGTCCACGCCCGATTCGATGGGGTCCGTGAACCGGGACAGGAACGGGTCGTCGGATGTCTTGCAATAGCCCTCCACGAGATTGACGTTCTTGCGCCATCCCGAGCCGAAACTCTGCGGCACGGCCTGCTCCGCGAGCTTCCGACCATCGGGATTCGCATGCAGGATGAAGTGGAACTCGTTGTGATCGAGCAGCCAGGTGGCCGTGGGATCGATGCCATGGTTCTTCACGAGCCATTCGGTGAAGCGAGTGGAGATCTCGGCCGGCGTGTATTCGCGCGCATGGATCGACGAGGTGGTGACCATGCGCGGCACGGTCCTCTCCTGGATGCGATCCTGGTTGCCGATGACGACGGCGCGCAGCGGATTGCCCTTGCTGTCGGGCAGCAGGTCGAAGTCGATCAGGCTGACGACGCTTTGTGGCAGGTACTTGATCAGCACGTTGCGAAACGACAGCAGCTGCGTCTGCACCCAGGTCTGCCCCACGGGCGCGACGCGGACCAGCTTCGGATAGCGCGCGGCCAGCGCGTCGATGTCGAGATTGGCCTGCTCGACCGTGCGGTAGCAGGCGGCATTGCCTTCGAACGGCGGATCGCCGGGCTTGCCCAGCTTCAGCAGTTGCTGCCGCTGCTGCTGGAAGCCGCGGATCCTCTCGGAGCCTTCCACGTCGATCTCGACCGCATAGCCCAGGCTGCGCAGCCGTTCGACGCCGCGCGAGTCGAGTTCCGTCGCGAGGGTCTTGCCGACCTTGTCGACCCGCATGTGATCGATCCAGCGCGACAGGCGCTGGATGTCCTCGCGCGACGCATCGGGCACGCGCACCGACCAGATGCGGCCCTGCTCGAGCTGCGCTGGCGGTGTGGCCGGGGGGTCGACGGTGCCCTGCGCGATCGCGGGTGGCGCGAGCTGTGCGAGCACGATCAGCCCGCAGAGCGCGAGACGAAGACGCGGGCGCCGAGGCGCCGTATGAAGACCGGGTGTCATGTGGGTTGTCCTGTGCTGCATTCCATGAAGTCCACCGACCCGGCCCGCTGTTCGGCAGGCCAGGTCGGCACCGTCGCGAAGGGCATCGGCAACTCGCGTCCACACGGGTCCTCGACGGGACCGTGTATTTGTGATGGATGGCGCATGGACGCGCGGGTGCGTTCCCTCCCTGTTCCGCACCCGAAGCAGGCTCACTGCGTGAGCAATGCCTGCTGGCGAAAAAGAATAAGGGCTCGAGCGTCCGAGCGAAACAGCCGCTCGTCCTTATTCTTTCGAGAAAGTCGGCGCGTCAGTCGCGCAGCCTCGGCAGCAGCGCGAGAAAGGCCTTGAGCAGCGGCGACTCGTCCGACTTGCGCCAGACCACCAGCGTGTCGACATGCGTCTTCTCGCCCTTGAGCGGACGGAACACCACGCCCTCGCGATGCAGCGCCTTCACGCAGGCCGGCACCAGCGCGACGCCCACGCCGCCCGAGACCAGGCTCACGATGGTGTTCATCTGGCGCGCCGGAAACATGCGCGGGCTGAAGCCGCGCCGCATGCAGGTGGCGACGATGGCGTCGAACATCTGCGGCCCGATGTGGCGCTCGAAGCCCAGGAAGCGTTCGCTCGCGAAGCGCTCGAGCGCCACGCTGCCGGGCCGCGCGAGCGCATGCGTCTCGGGCAGCGCGAGGATCAGCGTGTCCTTCTGCACCAGTCGCGAGTCCAGCGTCGGCGGCATCTCGGCCGGCTGCAGGATCAGGCCGATGTCGAGCCGGCCCGACTGCACGTCGGCCAGGATCTGCTCGGTGATGCCCTCGCGCAGCGCGATGCTCGCGTTGGGATGGTTCTCGTTGAAGTCGCGCAGCACCTGCGGCAGGAAGGTGTAGGCCGGCAGGCTGATGAAGCCGACCGCGATCGAGCCCTTGAGGCCGGCCGCCGCGTCCTTCGCATGGCGGCGCAGGCTCTCCATGCCGCCGAGCACGGCGCGCGCGTCGCGCAGGGCCTCCTCGCCCGCGCGCGTGATCGCGATGCGGCGCGAGCTGCGCTCGAACAGCGCGACGCCCAGTTCCTCCTCCAGCTCCTTGATCGCGAGGCTCACCGGCGGTTGCGAGAGATTGAGGCGCTCGGCGGCGCGGCCGAAGTGCAGTTCCTCGGCGACGGCGACCAGGCAGCGCAGGTGGCGGAGTTCCATCGATCTGAATCCTGTATTGATCGATCTGAATTGTAGATTTGTTGCTATGGATCAGCGCTCCTAGACTCCGCGGCCATGCGCCGGCCCTACCCCCTGCCGCGCAGTCAGGAGACAAAGTGAACAAGCAGTCGACGACGGCCCTGCCACGAGCAAGGACCGTGGTCCACCCTGGGCCCAGCGGCCCCGTGAGGATCAACCACATGCGTGCCGACCATGGTCGGCACTTCCGGCTTTCGCTGCCCGCGGGCCGCACCCTGCACGAGGGCCTGGTCGAGGCCCTGGCGCGCGAGGCGGTGCACAGCGCCTCGATGACGCTGCTCGGCGGCGACCTCGAGAGCCTGAGCTTCTGCATGGCCCTGCCCGACCCCTCGGGCCGCGTGCTCGCCACCTACGGCGCGCCGGTGCCGCTGCGCGGCGCGCGGCTGATCTTCGGCAATGCCACGCTGGGCCGCTCGGCGTCGAACGCGCCGCTGGTCCATTGCCATGGCGCCTTCTGCGAGGCGGACGGCGCGGTGCGCGGCGGCCACATCCTCTGCGACCGCAGCGTGGTCGGCCGCGTGCCGGTCACGGTGCTCGTGACCGCGCTCGACAGCTTCGAGCTGCGCGTGGCCTACGACGAGGAAACGCGCATGCCGCTGATGCGCCCCGAGGCGAGGGCCGGTCATGTCTGAAGTCCACCGGATCGAACGCGGCCGCATGGGCCGCGTGGCCTACGCACGCATCGGACCCAACGAAGACCTGATGCAGGGCGTCGAGAAGCTCTGCGTGGCCCAGGGCTTTCGCCATGCCTTCGTGCGCGGCGCGCTCGGCAGCCTGATCGACGCCTGCCTCGAGCGCCCCGACGGCGCCTGCCAGGTGATCCGCGGCCCGGCCATCGAGGTCGTGAGCCTGGCCGGCGAAGTGCGCCGGCAGCCCGACGGCAGCCTGCGCTCGGCCCTCACCGGCGTGGTCGCCGACACCGAGGGCCGGGTCTACGGCGGGCCCTTCGTGGCCGGCGCCAACACCGTGTGCGTCACCTTCGAGGTCACGCTCGAAGAGTGGCTGCCCGCCGACGACGACAACTGATTTCGACAACTGCAGGACTCCCATGACAGACACCTCCTCCTCCCGGCGCGTCGCCGTCGTCACCGGCGGCGCGCGCGGCATCGGCCTCGCGATCGGCCAATGGTTCCTCGCGCACGGCCACCAGGTCGCGCTGCTCGACAACGACCGCGCCACGCTCGAAGCGACCGGCCGCACGCTCGCCCAGCCCGATCGCGTGCTGACCGTGAACTGCGACGTGTCCGATCCCGCGCAGGTCGACGCGGCCGCGCATGCCGTGGTCGCGCGCTTCGGCCGCGTCGATGCGCTGGTCAACAACGCGGGCGTGGCGGTGTTCAAGCGCGTGGCCGAGACCAGCTTCGCCGACTGGCGCACGGTGCTCGGCACCAACCTCGATGGCGCGTTCCTCTGCACCCAGGCCTTCGGCGCACTGATGGTGCAGGCCGGTGGCGGCGCGGTGGTGAACGTGGCCTCGATCTCCGGCCTGCGCGCAAGCACGCTGCGCGTGGCCTACGGCACCAGCAAGGCGGCGCTGATCCACCTGACCAAGCAGTACGCGGTGGAGCTCGGCAATGCCGGCGTGCGCGTGAACGTGATCGCGCCGGGCCCGGTCGAGACCGAGATGGCCAAGCTGGTCCACAGCGTGGCGATCCGCTCCGACTACTACGACGCGATCCCGCTCGGTCGCTACGGCAGCGTGGAGGAGATGGCGAACACGGTGGGCTTCCTGTGCAGCGACGCCGCCAGCTTCATCAACGGCCAGGTGATCGCGGTCGATGGCGGCTTCGACGCCGCGGGCGTCGGCCTGCCGACCCTGCGCCGCGGGCTGCCGTCCGAGCGCGCCGCCGAAGCCGCGCACGCCTGAAGGAGCCGCACGCCATGAACCACGACAACGCCTTCATCGCCGGCTGGGGCCACACGGTCTTCGGCAAGCTCGACGCGGTCGACAGCGAACAGCTGATCCGCGATGCGGTGAATCCCGCGCTGCACACGGCCGGGCTCGAGGCCGCCGACATCGACGGTGTCTTCGTCGGCCACTTCAACGGCGGCTTCATGCCGCAGGACTTCAGCGCCTCGCTGGTCGCGCTCGCGGTGCCGGCGTTGCGCCATGTACCGGCCGTGCGCATGGAGAACGCCTGCGCCACCGGCTCGGCCGCGATCTGGGCCGCGCTCGACGCGGTACAGAGCGGCCGCGTGCGCCACGCGCTGGTGGTGGGCTTCGAGATCATGAACGCCGTGCCCGCCCCGGTGGTCGCGCAGACGCTGCTGCGCTGCTCCTACGTGAAGGAGGAAGGCGACACGCCCGCGGGCTTCGCGGGGGTGTTCGGCCGCATCGCGGGCAGCTACTTCGAGCGCTTCGGCGACCAGGGCGATGCGCTCGCGGCCATCGCGGCCAAGAACCACGCCAACGGCATGCACAACCCCTTCGCCCACATGCGGCGCGACCTGGGCTTCGATTTCTGTCGCCAGGTGTCGGAGCGCAATCCGGTGGTCGCGGGTCCGTTGAAGCGCTCCGATTGCTCGCTGGTCTCCGACGGCGCCGCGGCGCTGGTGATCTCGGCCGCGCCGACGGCATCGGCCCGCGTGCCGGCCGTGCGCTGGCGCTCGCGCACGCAGGTCAACGAATACCTGCCGCTGTCGCGCCGCGATCCCACGCGCTTCGAGGGCGCGGCGCTTGCATGGAGCCGCGGGCTCGAGGCGGCCGGACTCGCGCTGGACGACCTCGGCTTCGTCGAGACGCACGACTGCTTCACCGTCGCCGAACTGCTCGAGTACGAGGCCATGGGCCTGGCGCCGCACGGCCAGGGTGCGCGCGCGATCCTCGACGGCGTGACGCGCAAGGACGGCCGGCTTCCGGTCAATCCCTCGGGCGGCCTCAAGTCGCGCGGCCATCCGATCGGCGCGACCGGCGTGTCGCAGCACGTGATGGCGGCGATGCAGCTCACCGGCCTGGCGGGCGACATGCAGGTGGCCACGGGCCGGCCCGGCGCCGTCTTCAACATGGGTGGCGCTGCGGTCGCCAACTACCTCAGCGTGCTGGAGGCGGTGTGAGCGCGGCACAGGCGGCGAATCTCTCGGTGCTGCTGTCGCAGACCGCGGCACTCTTTCCCGACCGGCCGGGCCTGATCCTCGAGGACCGGACCTGGACCTGGCGCGAGATCGACGCGCGCGTCAACGCGCTGGTCGATGCGCTGCGCGCGCTCGGCATGCAGCCCGGCGACAAGCTGCTCGTGCAGTCGCGCAACAACATCGCGCTGTTCGAGAGCTGCTGGGCCGCGTTCCGCCTGGGCGCGGTCTGGGTGCCGGTGAATGCGCGGCTGACTCCGCCCGAGGTGGCCTACCTCGGCAGCGCGAGCCGAGCTACGGTGATGCTCGCGGAGGACTGCTTCGGCGCGCACGTGGAGGCGGTGCGCGCGGCCTCGGCGCACCTGCGCCATGTGGTGACGATCGGCAAGCCTTCGCAGGGAACGCAGGGCTACGAGGCATTGCTCGCGGCGCACGCTGGCGCGGCCAATGCCACGGCACCGGTCGATGCCGACACGCCGCTGTGGTACTTCTACACCTCGGGCACCACCGGCAAGCCCAAGGCCGCGGTGCTGACCCATGGGCAACTGGCCTTCGTCGTCACGAACCACCTCGCCGACCTGATCCCCGGCACCACCGAGCGCGACTGCTCGATCGCCGTCGCGCCGCTGTCGCACGGCGCGGGCATCCATGCGCTGCTCAATGTGGCGCGCGGCGCCGCGACCGTGCTGCCGGCCTCGGACCGGCTCGACCCGCCCGCCATCTGGGCGCTGGTCGAGCGGCACCGGGTCAGCAACCTCTTCACCGTGCCCACCATCGTCAAGATGCTGGTGGAAGACCCGTCGGTCGATGCCTTCGACCACGACTCGTTGCGCTACCTGGTCTATGCCGGCGCGCCCATGTACCGCGCCGACCAGAAGCGCGCGCTGCGCAAGCTGGGCCCGGTGCTCGTCCAGTACTTCGGCCTCGGCGAGGTCACGGGCTGCATCACGGTGCTGCCGCCCTCGATGCATTCGGCCGACGATGCCGATCCCGCTGCGAACCTCGGCTCCTGCGGTCGGCCGCGCACCGGCATGGAGGTCGCGATCCTCGATGCGCAGATGCAGCGACTGCCGGCCGGTGCCGTCGGCGAGATCTGCTGCCGCGGCCCCGCCGTGTTCGCGGGCTACTTCGACAACCCCGAGGCCACGGCCAAGGCGCTGCGCGGCGGCTGGTTCCACACCGGCGACCTCGGGCGCATGGACGAGCGCGGGCTGCTCTACATCACGGGCCGCGAGTCCGACATGTACATCTCGGGCGGCTCCAACGTCTATCCGCGCGAGGTCGAGGAGATCCTGCTGACCCATCCGGCGGTGCGCGAGGCCGCGGTGCTGGGCTGGCCCGACGCCAAGTGGGGCGAGGTCGGCGTGGCCGTGCTGGTGTGCGAGCGCGACGACGTCGACGCCGAGGAGATCCTGCGCCACCTCGACGGCCGCTGCGCCAAATACCGCTGGCCGCGCCACGTGCTGTTCTGGCCCGCGCTGCCCAAGTCGGGCTACGGCAAGGTCGCGAAGAACGACATCCGCCGGCTGCTGGCCGAGCGCGCGGAGATCGCGGAGGTCGCCATCGCCTGAAGTCCCATCCCCCTCCCCCACAGCGTTCGACAGATCCCGAGAAAACCCACACAACAGGAGACAAGCGCCATGAACATACAACGCCGCACCGTGCTGCGCACCGCCGCCGCCGCATCCACGCTGGCCCTGCCGCTGCGCCACGCCTTCGCGCAGAAGAAGCCCTACAGCTACAAGTACGCGAACAACCTGCCGGTCACGCACCCGATGAACATCCGGGCCAAGGAGATGGCCGACGCGATCCGTGCCGAGACCCAGGGCCAGGTCGACATCCAGATCTTTCCGAACAACCAGCTCGGCTCGGACACCGACATGCTGAGCCAGCTGCGCTCGGGCGGGGTCGAGTTCTTCACGCTGTCGGGCCTGATCCTCGCCACCCTGGTGCCCGCGGCCTCCATCAGCGGCGTGGGCTTCGCGTTCCCCGACTACGCCAGCGTCTGGAAGGCGATGGACGGCGAGCTCGGCGCCCACATCCGCCAGCAGATCGCCAAGGCCAACATCCTCGCGATGGACCGCATCTGGGACAACGGCTTCCGCCAGATCACGTCCTCGAGCAAACCCATCGCGGCGCCGGCCGATCTGAAGGGCTTCAAGGTGCGCGTGCCGGTCTCGCCGCTGTGGACCTCGATGTTCAAGGCGCTCGAGGCCGCGCCGACCTCGATCAACTTCGCCGAGGTGTATTCGGCGCTGCAGACGAAGATCGTCGACGGCCAGGAGAACCCGCTCGCGATCATCTCGACCGCCAAGCTCTACGAAGTGCAGAAGTACTGTTCGATGAGCAACCACATGTGGGACGGCTTCTGGTTCCTCGCCAACAAGCGCGCCTGGGATCGCCTGCCGCCCGAGCTGCAGGCCATCGTGGCGCGGCACGTCAACGCCGCCGCGATGAAGGAGCGCGCCGACGTGGCCGAGCTCAATACCGGGCTGCAGAAGGAACTGGCCGCCAAGGGCATGCAGATCAACCAGCCCGACCCGGCCGCCTTCCGCGACCAGCTGCGCAAGGCCGGCTTCTATGCCGAGTGGAAGGCCAAGTACGGCGACGAGGCCTGGGCGCTGCTCGAGCGCAGCGTGGGCAAGCTGGCATGAGCGCCGCGCTGGGGCATGGCCACGGGGCCGCGCTGGCTTTCGATGCGGCGGGGTCGAACCCGCTCGCGGCGCGCATCGAGCAGGCGCTCGGCGCCGCGGTGAGCGTCGCGGCCGGCGCGCTGGTGCTGGCCGACGTGGCGGTGCTGCTCGCGGGCGTGGTCGCGCGCTTCGTGCTGCACCAGCCGCTGATCTGGTCGGACGAGCTGGCCTCGATGCTCTTCATCTGGCTGGCGATGCTGGGCGCGGTGGTCGCGCTGCGGCGCGGCGAGCACATGCGCATGACGGCGCTGGTGTCGGGCCTCGCGCCCGAACGCCGGCAGCTGGCCGAGGCGCTCGCGCTGTGCGCGGCCCTCGCCTTCCTCGCGATGATCGCGTGGCCGGCCTGGGAATACGCCGCGGAGGAACGCTTCATCACCACGCCCGCGCTCGACATCTCGAACGCCTGGCGCGCCGCCGCCCTGCCCGCGGGCGTGGCGCTGATGGCGCTGTTCGCGGTGCTGCGGCTGTTCCGCGACTTCGACTGGAAGACCACCACCAAGGCCGTCTGCGTGGTCGCGATCCTCGTCGCGGCCTTCGGCTTCGGGCGTGCCGTGTTCGAGGACCTGGGCCGGCTCAACCTGCTGGTCTTCTTCGTCGGCGTGGTGCTGGCCTGCGTGCTCGGCGGCATCCCGATTGCCTTCGCCTTCGGCCTCGGCACCTTCGGCTACCTCGCGCTGACCACCGACACCGCGCTGCCCGTGATCGTCGGGCGCATGGACGAGGGCATGTCGCACCTGATCCTGCTCGCGGTGCCGCTGTTCGTCTTCCTCGGCCTGCTGATCGAGATGACCGGCATGGCCAAGGCGATGGTGGCCTTCCTCGCGAGCCTGCTCGGCCACGTGAAGGGCGGGCTCTCTTACGTGCTGGTGGGTGCGATGTACCTGGTGTCTGGCATCTCGGGATCGAAGGCGGCCGACATGGCGGCGGTCGCACCGGCGCTGTTTCCCGAGATGCAGAAGCGCGGCGCCAGCGACGGCGAACTGGTCGCGCTGCTCGCGGCCACGGGCGCGCAGACCGAGACCGTGCCGCCGAGCCTGGTGCTGATCACCATCGGCTCGGTCACCGGCGTGTCGATCGCGGCGCTGTTCACCGGCGGGCTGCTGCCGGCCGTGATCCTCGGCCTGATGCTGTGCGTGGTGGTGCACTTCCGCAGCCGCCACGAGGACCTGAGCCGGGTCGAGCGCTCGCCCTGGTCCCAGGTGCTGCGGCTCGCGCTGGTGGCGCTGCCCGCGCTCGCCCTGCCCTTCGTGATCCGCGCCGCCGTGGTGGAAGGCGTGGCCACCGCCACCGAGGTCTCGACCCTCGGCATCGTCTACGCGGTGGTGGCCGGGATCGCGATCTACCGGCAGTTCGACTGGCGCCGGCTCGGGCCGATGCTGGTGGCCACCGCCTCGCTGTCGGGTGCGATCCTGCTGATCATCGGCACCGCCACCGCGATGGCCTGGGGCCTCACGCAGTCGGGCTTCTCGCGCTGGCTCGCCGAGCTGATGGCGAACCTGCCGGGCGGCGCCGGGATGTTCCTGGCGGTGTCGCTGGTGATCTTCGTGATCCTGGGCTCGGTGCTCGAGGGCATCCCGGCGATCGTGCTGTTCGGCCCGCTGCTGTTTCCCATCGCGCGCCAGCTCGGCATCCACGAGGTGCACTACGCGATGGTAGTGGTGCTGTCGATGGGCCTGGGCCTGTTCGCGCCGCCGCTCGGCGTGGGCTACTACGCGGCCTGCGCGATCGGGCGCGTGCAGCCCGACGCGGGGATCGGGCCGATCGTGGGGCACATGCTGGCGCTGCTCGCCGGGACGATCATGGTGGCGGCAGTTCCGTGGCTGTCGATCGGCTTCCTCTGAACTAGCTTCGCACCACGCTGCGAAAGGCCACCGACAGCGCCTCGAGCGCCGCGCGCGGCCGCCCTTCGCCCACGCGCGTGTGCAGCAGCACCGGCAGGCGCGGCAACTCGGGCAGCCCGAGCCGCGCGCCCACCTCGACCGCGCCGAAGGGCAGCATGCGCGGCGCCAGCGCGGCCACGCCGAGGCCGGCCATGACCGCGGCCGCGACGGCGGCGACGCCACCGCCGACGAAGACCTCGGTCCAGGGCATGCGCGCCTCGTCGAGCAGTCGCGCGGCCAGCGCGCGCACGCCGCAGGGCTCGGCCATGGTGGCCAGCGGCAGCGGCTCGCCCGCGCGGTGCTGCCAGGTCGGCGCCGCGAACCAGCCGAACCGTTCTTCGGCCAGCAGCTCGCCGTCGTTGCGGCCCGCATGCAGGCGCACGATCACGGTGTCGAGTTCGCGCCGGTCGAAGCTCTGCAGCAGCTCGCCCGAGGAGCCGATGCGGATCTCGATCAGCAGCTGCGGGTCCTGCGCGTTCATGCGCGCGATCAGCGCGGGCAGCTCGGGGCCCGCCACGTGGTCGCTGATGCCGATGGTGAGCCGCTGGCGCGCCTGGGCGAAGGCGCCGAGCGCGCGGTCGTGCACCGCCAGCAGCTCGCGCGCATGTTCGAGAAAGGCCGCGCCCTTGGCCGACAGCTCCACGTGCCGCGGCGTGCGCTCCACCAGCCGGCAGCCGAGCCGCTCCTCGAGCCGCTTGAGCTTGAGACTGATGCCGGCCTGCGTGGTCTGCAGCGCCTCGGCCGCGAGCGTGAAGCTGCCGAGTTCGACGATGCGGATGAAGGCCAGGACGGCATCGAGATCGAGGGGGCGCGCAATCATTTCAAGAAATTGTCGTTGATATAAATATCCATAGCAATTTCGTATGACTAGCATCGTCCGACATCACCACCCCCTTGAAGGAATCACGATGCCCATCAGCCATGTCTTCCTGCGTGCCGGCAAGCCCGAGGCCTATCGAACGGCGATCCTCGACGGCCTCGGCCGCGCGCTCAGCGACGCGCTCGGCGTGTCCGAGGACAACCGCTTCATGACGCTCAGCGAGTACGAGCCCGCGAACTTCCGCCACGGCAATGCCTACGGCGTGACGCGCAGCGACGACGTGGTCTACATCCGGATCACGGTGTTCGACAGCCGCAGCGCCGCGCAGAAGCAGGCGCTGTTCCGGCGGCTCGCGGAACTGCTGGCCGAGAGCCCCGGCCTGCGCGGCGAAGACCTCTTCGTGAACATCGTCGACTCGCCGAAGGAGAATTGGTCGGTGGGCCATGGCCTCGCGCAGTTCGCCTGAGGCCCGGCCGAAGAGATCCACGATGGAGACATCCCATGCTCGATATTGCAGAGGTCGCGCAGCGCGCAGGCCTGGCGCCTTCGGCGCTGCGCTTCTATGAACGGCGCGGACTGATCGAATCCGCGGGCCGCACCGGCCTGCGGCGCGCCTACCGGCCCGAGGTGGTCGCGCGGCTGGCGCTGATCCTCTGCGCGAAGTCGGCCGGCTTCTCGCTCGCGCAGATCGGGCGTTTCCTCGCGTCCACGCCCAAGGACGTCGAGCTGCGTCGCAGCATGGCCAAGCGCGCCACCGAGCTCGACCACGAGATCGAGCGGCTGCAGACCATGCGCGACAGCCTGAAGCACGCGGCCGTGTGCACGCATGCCTCGCTGGTCGAATGCCCGAAGTTCAAGGCCAACTTCCGCGAGCTGGTGCGTTAGCAAGAAAACTTCGAAGAAGCGCTTGACTTGAACCGAAGTTCAAGTCGTAGATTGGCTGTCCCCTTCACCACCGGAAGACAGGACATGCCGCTTCATCCCCAGGCCCAGGCGCATCTGGATCGCCTCGCCGCCACCCGCTTCTCCGACATGCACACGCTCGCGCCCGACGCGATCCGGCAGGGCATGCGCCGCATGCTCGCGGCGCTGCCGCCCGGCGCGCCGGTGGCCTCGGTCGCCGACCGGCGCATCGACAGCGCGGTGGGGCCGCTCGACGTGCGCATCTACCACCCGTCGCCGCAGCAGGTGCTGCCGGTCATCGTGTTCTTCCACGGCGGCGGCTTCGTGCTCGGCGACCTCGACACGCACGACGGCCTCGCGCGCGCGCTCGCCGTGGCGACGCAGGCGGTCGTGGTCTCGGTGGCCTATCCGCTGGCGCCCGAGCACAAGTTCCCGGCCGGTGTCGACGCGGCCTTCGCGGCCACCGCCTGGGTGGCCGAGCATGCGGCGCAGCTCGGTGCCGACGGGCATCGGCTCGCGGTCGCGGGCGACAGCGCCGGCGGCAACCTCGCGGCGGTGGTCGCGCTGAAGGCGCGCGATGCCGCGGGACCGCGGATCGCGCACCAGCTGCTGATCTATCCCGATGTCGATTTCCGCCGCATCAACACCTCGATCCAGGCCTATGCGGGGCAGTACGGCAACATCGGCCGCGAGATGCAGCACTGGTTCATGGATCACTACCTCGACGACGCGGCACTGAAGACCCATGCGCTGGTCTCGCCGCTGCTGGCCGGGGACCTGCGCGGACTGCCGCCGGCCCATATCGTCACGGCCGAGTTCGATGCGCTGCGCGACGAAGGCGAAGCCTATGGCGAGCGCCTGCGCGAGGCCGGCGTGCCGGTCAACGTGAAGCGCTACGACGGCATGATCCACGAGTTCATGCGCTGGCCCTTCGACGCCACGCGCGAGGCGCTGGCCGATGCCGCGCGGGCACTGCGGTCCACGCTGTTCGCTGCATAGCGGCCTTAGCGCGGGGGATGCTGCCAGCTCTTGTGGACGAACTCGAGGCTGTGGCCGTCGGGGTCGAACACATTGGCCGCGTAGTAGCGCGGGTCGTAGTGCAGGCGGGCCCCCGGTGCGCCGTTGTCGCGGGCGCCGGCGGCCATGGCCGCGGCATGGGCCGCGTCGACTTCCGCATGGCTCGCGGCGACGAAGCCCACATGCACCGCCTCGCCGTTCACCGGGCCCTGCCGCAGCCAGAAGAACACGCGCCCCCGGGCGCCGAAGCCCTTCAGGTCGGGATGGCCGGGCGGGCCGTCCTTGCCCACGTAGTCGTGCTGGTGGGCGATGCCCAGCGGTGCGAGCGCGGCGGCATAGAAGTCGATGGAGCGTCGCACGTCGCTGACGGACAGGAAGATGTGGTCGAGCATGGGCGGCGCCGTATCAGATGTTGTAGCCGCCGGCCACCTCGATGGTCTGCGCGTTGATCCAGGCATTGTCGGCGGACAGCAGTCCCGCGATGACGCGGCCGACGTCGTCGGGCCCGCCGATGCGGCCGAGCGCGGTCTGCGCGGCGAGCAGGGTCTCGAACTCGGGGCTCTGGTCGAGCGCCTCGCTGGTCATGTCGGTTCGGATGGCGCCCGGCGACACGGCATTGGCGCGGATGCCGCGCGCGCCGAACTCCTTGGCCATGTAGCGCGTGAGCACCTCCAGCCCGCCCTTGAAGGCCGCATAGGGCGCAACGCCCGGTGTCGCGACACGCGTGGTCGCGCTGGTGAGGTTGACGATGTGGCCGCCGTCGGCCATCAGCGGCAGCAGCGCCTGGGTCAGGAAGAACGGGCCCTTGAGATGCACGTCGAGCAGGCCGTCGAACTCGGCCTCGCTGACCGAGGCGATGGGATTGAAGAGGCCATAGCCCGCGTTGTTGACCAGCGCATCGAAGCTGTTGCGCTGCCATGTCGCTTCGAGCGTTGCCGCAACCCGCTCGCGAAAGCCGGCGAACGATGCGACCTTGCCCACGTCGAGCGCGAGGGCCGCGGCCTTGCCGCCCTCGGCTTCGATCGTGCGCACGAGCGCTTCGGCGCCGGCCGCGTGGCTGTTGTAGGTGAGGATCACGCCCATGCCGCGCCTGGCGGCCTGCAGGGCCGTGCTGCCGCCGAGGCCGCGGCTCGCGCCGGTGATGATGACGATGTTCATGCGTGCTTTCGTTGAATCGGTGATGCATCGACGATAGGTGGCGGCACGCATCGCGGCCTGCCCATTCCTGCCTCGGGCCTGCCCAGAACTGCCGCGCCGGCACGCGGGCACTTGCGGCGCACGGAGCGGTGCGATCTGATGCAGGCCATGGAAGAACAACTGACGGAACTCCGCGACCTGGCCGCCCATGCGCGCAACCGCCTCACGGAGACCGGCATTCCGCGCGTGGCCATGGTGCAGGGGAAGATCCCCGAGCACGAGCTCAACGCGGTCTACGACCCGATGGTCAACCTGGTGCTGCAGGGCGGCAAGTCGATGACCGTGGGCGAGCGCACGCTGGACTACGGCCCGGCCACCTATTTCGTGATGTCCATCGAGCTGCCCGCGGCCGGCACGGTGCGGCCCGCGCCGGGCGGCGAGCCCTATCTCGCGGTGGCCCTGAGCCTGCAGCCGGCGGTGATCGCGGCGCTGATCGCCGACCTGCCGCCGATCGCGCTCGCGCAGAAGCCCGAGGCCGGCTTCTCGGTGGCCGCCGTCACGCCGGACCTGATGGATGCCTGGGTGCGCATGCTGCGGCTGATGCGGCGGCCCGCCGACATCCCGGCGCTGGCCCCGGTCTACGAGCGCGAGATCCTCTATCGCGTGCTGCAGGGGCCGCAGGGCGCGATGCTGCGCGGCATCGCCATGCCCGACAGCGCCCTCTCGCGCGTGAGCCGCGCGATCCAGCGGATCCGGCGCGACTTCGCGCAGCCGCTGCGCGTCGAGGCGCTGGCGCGGCAGGCCTCGATGAGCGCGTCGGCCTTCCATCGGCATTTCAAGGCCGCGACCTCGCTGAGCCCGGTGCAGTACCAGAAGCGCATACGACTGCTGCAGGCGCGCACGCTGCTGGTGGCGCATGGCCGGAGCGTGAGCTCGGCCGCCTTCGAGGTCGGCTATGAGAGCGCCACGCAGTTCAGCCGCGAATATGCGCGCGCCTTCGGGCTGCCGCCGGGGCGCGACGCGGAACGGATACTGGCCGGGAACGCCTGAGCGCGCACCGCGGGCTCACACCTTGTCAGTGGTCGTCCGCGCGCACGAAGGACTCGAGCACCTTGACCATGCGCGCGAGCTGCGGGCCGATGTCCTGCTCGAGCAGCTCGCGGCCGAAGCGGCTGGCCGAGCCGCCGACGTTGAAGGTCACGACGTTGCCGTCGGCCTGCCGGATGGCCGCGCCCACGCCGCTGATGTCGCTCTCCCAGCCGCGCACGACCATCGTGAAGCCGCGTTCGCGCCAGTGCGCGAGCGAGGTCTCGATGGCCTGCTGCGTCTGCGGCCAGCGCTCGCGGTCGGCCAGCCGGATCTCGCCCAGCAGCCGCTCGCGCTCCTTCGCATCGAGCGCGCAGAGGTAGGCATGGCCCATCGCCGAGCGCGCCACGGGCAGCCGTGAGCCGATGTCCAGGCCCAGCGACAGCGGCGCGCTCGAGCGGCAGTTCTCCACGTAGAGCATCGACAGCCCGTTGCGGATGCCGAGCGACACCGAGGCGTCGTAGCGGTCGGCCAGGTCCTGCATGTAGGGCCGCGCGATGCGCCGCAGCTTGAGGTTCGACACCATCGTGATGCCGAGCGCGACCAGGCCGTCGCCATGCGCGTACTTGCCGGTCTCGCGCGAGTGGCGCAGGTAGCCGGCGACGACGAGGGTGTAAGCGAGCCGCGCGATCGTGGGCTTGGGCAGGCCGGTGCGGCGCGCGAGCTCGGTGCTGGTGAGCCATTTCTCGTCGGGGCCCCAGGCGGCCAGGATGTCCAGGCCGCGCGCCAGCGCGGTCACGAAGCGCGGACTGTCGGCGCCCTCCTCGAAGTCGATCTGCTTGGTGCGGCCCATGTTGGCTTTGTAAATTTAATTTCGTTGGACGGAATTATATTTTCAGCGCTTGGAAACGGTTCATGGAATTCCCTATACGAGAGAAGCGCGAGCGGAAAGATACTCGCCGGCGTTCGAAAGAACATTCCATAAATCTAATTCCGCTGAACGAAATTAAAGGATTCACGCGGAACCCATCCAACACGCAGGAGACATCTCGTGAAGTTCCATCGCCATCCGGGCCGCCGCGCCACCGTTCTCTCGCTCATCGCCGCCGCGACGCTGGCCGCATGCGGCGGCGGTGGCGGCTTTTCGTCGGGCGCCAGCGCCACGGCGCTGGCCGCCGCCATCGCCGCGCAACAGGCCGGTGCGGGCGGTGCGGGCGCCGGCAATCCCCCGGCACCACCGCCCCCGGCGGCGCCCCAGCCCGAGGAAACGCGCGCGCAGGACAGCCGCCAGTTCACGGTCGACGAGACCAAGCTGCCGTTCGCCGCACTCTCGGGCGCGCCCGACACCGACCGCTGGTGGGGCGTGCTCGAGGGCGCCGGCTACCGCGTGGAAGTACCGAAGAACTGGAACGGCATGCTCGTGATGTACGCGCACGGCTACGGCGGCACGGGCCCGGTGGTGAGCGTCAGCGATCCCACCATCCGCGCGCACCTGATCGCCCAGGGCTACGCCTGGGCCGCGTCGAGCTACACCAAGAACTACTACGACGTGCGCGCCGGCGTCGAGGACACCAACGCGCTCGCGCTGGCCTTCCAGCGCATCGCCTCGCAGAACGGCCGCACGCTCGATGCACCGCGCAAGACCTACATCGTCGGCCAGTCGCTCGGCGGCCACGTGGCCGCGGCCGCGGTCGACGCCGAGGCGCTGGAGACGGCCAACCACAAGGTGCGCTATGCCGGCGCGGTGCCGATGTGCGGCGTGCTCGGCGACATCGAGCTCTACAACTACTTCGGCGCCTCGCAGATCGCGGCGCAGCAGCTGGCGGGCCTGCCCGTCACCGGTTGGCCTGTGAGCAACTGGAACGACCTGCTGCCCGTGGTGCGCAACGCGCTGTTCACGCGCTTCCCGAGCGCGACGACCGCGCAGGGCGAGAAGTACAAGGCCATCGTCAAGAACCTCACGGGCGGCGAGCGCCCGATGTTCGATGCCGGCTTCGCGGGCAGCATGAACGCCACCGTGTGGGGCACCTTCGGCCGCGACGGCACCATCAACGGCATCCTCAACCGCGACGGCTACGACACCACCGGCATCGTCTACCAGCTCGACAACGACCCGGCGCAGAACGCCGAGGAGATCACCTTCAACCAGGGCGCCTACCGGCTGCATGCCGACCCCGAGTCCAACCGGCTGCGGCGCGACGGCCTGCGCTGGTTCCCCAAGTCCAATGCGCGCATCGACGTGCCGGTGGTCACCATCCACACGCTGGGCGACGTCTACGTGCCGTTCAGCATGGAGCAGATCTACAAGCGCCGCGCCGATGCGCTGGGCACCTCGAAGTGGCTCGTGCAGCGCGCGATCCGCGGCATCAGCCACTGCGACTTCACGACCGAGGAGCAGACCCAGGCCTTCGACGCGATGACGAACTGGGAGCAGAACGGCGTGAAGCCGGCCGGCGACGAGGTGCTCGACGCCGCGACCGTGGCGCGCGCCGACTACGGCTGCAAGTTCTCCTCGGCCAGCCGCGGCGGTTGCCCCGCGCCCTGACGGCGCCGGCGCGGCCCGTCCCTTTCGCGGGGCGGCCGCGCCGCCCTTCCCGTTTTCTTCGTTCGCACGTCCTGCCATGAAACAACCCACCCTCACCCGCCGTGCGCTGCACGCCCTGCTGCTGGCCGCCGGCCTCGCCGCCGCTCCCGCCTTCGCGCAGTCCGATGCCTTTCCGGTGCGGCCGATCCGCGTGCTGATCGGCTTCACCGCCGGCGGCTCGACCGACGTGCCCTTCCGCGTGCTGGCCGAGAACGCTTCGAAGATCCTCGGCCAGCCGGTGATCATCGAGAACAAGCCCGGCGCGGGCGGCGTGCTGCCCGCGCAGACCATGCAGGCCACCGCGCCCGACGGCTACACGCTCGCGCAGGTGCCGCTGCCGGTGTTCCGGCTGCCCTACACCACCAAGCTCAACTGGGACCCGGCCAACGACCTGAGCTACGTGATCGGCCTCGCCGGCTATTCCTTCGGCCTGGTGGTGCCCGCCGATTCGCCGATCAAGTCGATGCGCGAGTACCTCGCCTATGCCAAGGCCAACCCGGGCCGCCTGAGCTACGGCACGCCGGGCGCGCTCACCACGCTGCACCTGACGATGGAAGCGATCGCGATCCAGGCCGGCGTGGAGTTCAATCACGTGCCCTACAAGGGCAACTCCGAATCGCTGCAGGCGGTGCTCGGCGGCCACGTGATGTCGGTGGCCGACACGCCGGGCTGGGGCCCGTACGTCGACCAGGGCAAGCTGCGGCTGCTGTCGACCTGGGGCGAGACTCGCTCGAAGAAATACCCGAACGCGCCCACGCTCAAGGAGTCGGGTATCGACATGGTGCAGGCCTCGCCCTTCGGCCTGGTGCTGCCCAAGGGCGCGAACCCGAAGGTGGTCGCGATCCTGCACGACGCCTTCAAGAAGGCGATGGAGATGCCCAACTACCAGGAGTCGCTCGCCAAGTTCGACATGGAGACCTTCTACATGGACAGCGCCGCCTACAAGCAGTACGCGGTGCGCACCATGAAGACCGAGAAGGCCGTGATCGACAAGCTGGGCCTGGGCACGGCGGGCGCCGCCAAATAGGCGGCCGCTCGCCGGGGCTCAGAACAGGTTGCCGACGTTGAACAGCGTCAGCAGCCCCAGCACGCCGAAGATGACGGCGGCCACGCCGTGCACCAGCCGCATCGAGACCTTGGCCGCGATCTTCTCGCCGAGGAAGACCGCGGGCGCGTCGGCCAGCATCATGCCCAGCGTGGTGCCGATCACGACCTGCACCACGTCGGGATAGCGCGCGGCCAGCGCCACGGTCGCGATCTGCGTCTTGTCGCCCATCTCCGCGAGGAAGAAGGTGACGACCGTGGTGCCGAAGGCGCCGAAGCGGCTCTTCGTCTTCGCGGCATCGTCGTCGATCTTGTCGGGGATCAGCATCCACGCGGCCATGGCCAGGAACGAGGCGCCGATGACCCAGCGCAGGATGTTCGGCCCCATGGCCTGGGCCACCCAGCCGCCGAGCGCGCCCGCTGCGGCATGGTTGACGACAGTGGCGGTGAAGATGCCCGCGACGATCTGCCAGGGTTTGCGAAAGGTCGCGGCCAGGATGATCGCGAGCAGTTGGGTCTTGTCGCCCATTTCCCCGAGCGCGACCACGCCCGTGGATACGAGTAAGGCTTCCATGATGAAAAGAGAACTCCTGGGCCAGCGACGCGAAGACCACGCCACTTCCCGGCCCATACCGAGGTGACGTGGTCAAAGGTCTTGCCAGGCTCTGAAGCTGCTCGCGCCATGGCCGAAAGGCCAAGTGTGTTGACGCGGGCTCCTGCGTTGCGCAGGTCAGCTACTCCCCAATGACTGAGGGCGCGATCTTAGTCGTGGGCAGCGAATCGCCCGCGCCTTTTCGATGAATGTCCCCTTGTCGAGAGCGAGTTGCATTACCGCGACGGTTTCGAGGCGTCATGCGGCACGCGCCTGTTGCTCGCCGGCCAGCGCCAGTTCCCGCAACAGCGCTTGCCGCGTCGCAGCCGCCTTCTCGGCCTGCGCCTCGCGCACATGGCCGTATCCCCGGATCGACTGGGGCAGCGAGGCCAGCTTCGTCACGATGGGCAAGGTCTCGGCACGCAAGTCGGACAGGGCCACGCGCATGTCGTCTTCGTACTGCGCCAACAGCCGGCGGTCGAGTGTGCGTTCCGCCGCGTTGCGGAACGGATCGAGCCAACTTCCCCGGAGGCCGCGCATCCGCGCCATGCATTTCATCGCCAGCAGCACCCAGGGTCCCGCGTCGCCCTTGACGGGCTTGCCGCTGTGGACGTCCTTCCGCGCGAAGGGCCAGACCCCGAGGTGGAAGCGCAGCCGGATCGGGCCCTCGAACTCCTGCGCCAGTGCCGATCGAAAGTCGGGGTGCGTGAACAGGCGGGCGACCTCCCACTCGTCCTTGGTCGCCAGCAGCCGGTGGTAGTTGTGCGCCACGGCCCTGGCCAGGGCATCTCCCGCATGGAGCGCTGCTTCCAACCGACGCGCCTTCTCCACCAACGCCCTGTAGCGCTGCACATGCAGTTCGCCGCTGTGCGCGCGCAGGTGTTCGATGCGATGCGCGACGGTCTGGTCGAGTCCCCGGGTCTGCCGCGGCATGAAGGTGATGACCTGCGTCGGCTGTTCGGCCTTCAGGTGGCGCTCCACCGCCGGTCGGTCGTGGGCGACGCGTCGCCCCCAGAGGAACGCTTCCTTGTTCATGGCCACGGCCACGCCGTTGAGCTCGATGGCCCGCTCGATCGCGGCTCGTCCCAGGGGAACGAAGCCGCGCTGCCAGGCCAGGCCCAGCATGAACATGTTGATGCCGATCGGATCGCCGACCAGCGCGGTGGCCATGCGCTCGCCATCGATCAGCACGAGATCGGCCGTGCCCGCCGCGGCCTCGATGCGCTCGATCAGCATCTTCGGGTCGAGCTGCCAGTCGGGATTGCGCGCGAAGTCGCTGGTCGGCACGAGGCCGGTGCTCACCACCGCGCGGCCGCGACCGGCCGGCAGCCGTGTCAGCGATTCGTCCGAGGCCGCGACGACGAGGTCGCAACCGATCAATGCATCGGCTTCGCCCTCGGCGATGCGCGTGGCATGCAGCATCCCCGGCTCGGGCGCGAACCGCACATGCGAGGTCACGGCGCCGTACTTCTGCGAGAACCCGGTGACATCGAGGTTGGAGCTGTAGCGGCCCTCCAGATGGGCGGCCACGGCCAGGGTCTGGCCGATGGTCACCACGCCCGTGCCGCCGATGCCGGAGATCAGCACGCTACAGGCGCGTTGCAGCGGTGCGATGTCGGGCTCGGGCAGCGCCTGCGTGTACGGGCGCGGCGATGCCGCCTGGGCCTCGACGCGCGCCGCGGCACGGCGCGGCTTTCCGCCCTCGACGCTGACGAAGCTGGGGCAGAAGCCCTCCACGCACGAATAGTCCTTGTTGCAGCTTCCCTGGTTGATGCGGCGCTTGCGGCCGAGCTCGGTCTCCAGCGGCTCGATCGACATGCAGTTCGAAGCCACGCCGCAATCGCCGCAGCCCTCGCACACGGCGGGGTTGATGAACAGGCGCCGGTCGGGATCGGGCAGCTTGCCGCGCTTGCGCAGCCGGCGCCTTTCCGCCGCGCAGGCCTGGTCGTACAGGATCACCGAGACGCCGGGGTATTCGCGGAACTCGCGCTGCACGGCGTCGAGGGCCGTGCGGTCGTGCACGGCCACGCCGTCGGGCAACTTCACCGCGGCGTAGCGCCGCGGCTCGTCCGTGACGACCGCCATCTTGAGGATGCCCTCCGCCGCGAAGCCCGCGAGGATCTGCGGCGGGCTGAGGTTGCCCTCGACCGCCTGCCCTCCGGTCATGGACACGAAGCCGTTGTACAGGACCTTGTAGGTGATCGGCACCTGCGCCGCGACGGCCTGCCGAATCGCCAGGTAGCCCGAGTGCGCCAGCGTGCCGTCGCCGATGTTGGCGAACACATGGCGCTCGGCGGTGAAGGGTTGCTGGCCGAGCCACATCACGCCTTCGGCACCCATGTGCGACCAGGTGGTGGTCTGCTGCGGGTTCACCAGCAGCGCCATGCTGTGGCAGCCGATGCCGGCCAGCGCGCGGCTGCCTTCGGGTACCTTGGTCGAGCGGTTGTGCGGGCAGCCCGAGCAGAAGCCGGGCACGCGGTTCGGCCCCGGCACCTTCGCGGGTGCGCCCGTGCACTGCGCGGGCACGGGCACCTCGCGGCCCAGCACGCGCGCCAGCACTTCCGTCACCCGTATCGGCGAGATCTCGCTGGCATTCGGAAAGGCGACGTCGGCGGGGCCCGATTCGAAGAGCCCGCCTTCGAACAGCTTGCCCACGAGGCGCGGTGCATTCGCACTGCCGTAAAGAATGGTGCGCACCTGGTCTTCGAGGATGGGCCGCTTCTCCTCGACCACGACGATGGTGTGCAACCCTTGCGCGAACTCGCGCACGATCTCCGGATCGAGCGGCCAGACCAGTCCGATCTTCAGCAGCTTGAGGTCGGCGAACCCGCCCACGGTTGCCTCACTCTCGCGCCCCAAAGCCTGCAACACGTCCTGCCAGGCCTTGCCCGCCGCGATGACGCCGACACCCGCCCCGGCAGGGTCCGCGACGATGCGATTGAGGCGGTTCGCCCGGGCATAGGCGAGCACCGCGCCATGCTTGTGGTTGTAGAGCCGGTCCTCCTGCGGAAGCGGCATGTCGAAGCCGCGGATGTTGTAGCCCGCGCCGAACGGGTCCACCGGCCGGCTCGGTGCCTCGGGAACGGTGATGAGAGGAGCATCCGTCCCCACGTAGACCGATCCCCCGCCCTCGACGACGTCGGTCACGACCTTCATGCCCACCCAGCAGCCCGAGAAGCGGCTCATGGCGATGCCGTGCAGGCCGTAGTCCAGCAGCTCCTGCGTGTTGGAGGGATAGAGCACCGGCATGCCGACCGCCATGAGGATCGGATCGGAGAAGTTGGCGACCGAGGAACTCTTCGCGCCGTGGTCATCGCCCGCCAGGCACAGCACGCCGCCCTTGGGCGAGGTGCCGGCCTGGTTGGCATGCCGAAGCACGTCGCCCGAACGGTCCACGCCCGGGCCCTTGCCGTACCAGATGCCGAACACGCCATCCACGCGCGCGCCCGGAAAGGTCCCCACGTACTGCGAGCCCCAGATGGCGGTGGCGGCCAGGTCCTCGTTTAGGCCGGAACGGAACACCACGTTGGCAGCCTTCAGTTGCTTCTCGGCAGCCCACAGCTCCATGTCGTAGCGGCCCAGCGGCGAACCGCGATAGCCCGAGATGTAGCCGCCCGTGTTCCAGCCGGCCGCCGCATCGCGCGCGCGCTGCTGCAGCGGCAGGCGCACCAGCGCCTGGATGCCGGTCATGTAGACCCAGCCGTCATCGACGCCATAGCGGTCTTCGAGCGCCGCGACGTCACGTACCAATGCAATGTTCAAGATCCGTCTCCTGTGGGTTTCAGTGCTGGGCGGCCGGCACGTCGCTGCCGCTGCGGCCCACCAGGAATTGCAGGTCGCAGCCGTCATGGGCCTGGTTGACGGTGTCGACGTACAGCCTGACGTAGCCGCGCGTAGCCATGGCGGCGGGCGGCTTCCACGCGGCCAGCCGCTGCTGCAACTCCTGCTCGGACACGAGCAGCTCGAGCCGCCGGGCCTCGACGTCGAGCTCGATCAGGTCGCCGTCGCGCACGACGGCAAGGGCGCCGCCCACGGCCGCTTCGGGCGACACGTGCAGCACCACGGCACCGAACGAGGTACCGCTCATGCGGGCGTCCGAGATGCGGACCATGTCCGTCACGCCCTGCTTCAGCAGCTTGGCGGGAATGGGCAGCATCCCCAGCTCCGGCATGCCCGGAAAGCCCTTGGGGCCGCAGTTCCGCAGGACCATGACCGAGTCCGCATCGATGTCGAGATCGGGATCGTCGACACGCCGGGCGAGGTCGTCCTGGTTCTCGAACACGACCGCGCGGCCCCTGTGCTTGAGCAGGCGCGGCTCGGCGGCCGAAGGCTTGATGACTGCACCGTTCGGGCACAGGTTGCCGCGCAGGATGGCCACGCCCGAGGTCGCCATGAAGGGCTTCGCCACGCTGTGGATCACCTCCGGGTTCCAGCAGACGGCGCGGGCGTTGTTCTCGGCCAGCGTCCTGCCGGTCACGGTCAGCGCATCGCCGTGCAACAGGCCCGACTCGCACATGTCGCGCAGGATCACGGGCAGCCCCCCGGCCTCATGGAAGTCCTGCATCAGGTAGCGGCCCGAGGGCTGGAGGTTGAGCAGCGTGGGCACGTCGCGTCCGACCCGGTGCCAGTCCTCGATGTCGAGCGGGACTTCCATGCGCCGCGCCACCGCCGTGAGATGGATGACGGCATTGGTCGATCCGCCGATGGCCGCGTTGACCGCGATGGCGTTCTCGAAAGCCTCGCGGGTCAGCACCTTGTCGAGCCGGAGGTCCTCGCGCACCATGTCGACGATGCGGCGGCCCGCCATGCGCGCGAGCACGCGGCGCCTGGCATCCACGGCGGGAATCGATGCGTTGTCGGGCAGCCCCACGCCGAGCGCCTCGACCATCGACGCCATCGTCGACGCCGTTCCCATCACGTTGCACACGCCCACCGAGCGGGTGAGGCAGCCCTCGGCCTCCTCGAAGTCCTCGTTGACGGCGCGGCCGGCGCGCAGGTCCGCCGCCAGGTTCCATGCATCCTTGACGCCGAAGGACTTGCCGCGGAAGCTGCCGTTGAGCATGGGCCCGCCGGACACGCCGATGGTCGGCAGGTTGACGCTGGCGGCGCCCATCAGCAGCGCGGGCGTCGTCTTGTCGCAGCCCATCAGCAGCACCACGCCGTCGAGCGGGTTGGCGCGCAGCGTCTCTTCCACGTCTATGCTGCACAGGTTGCGCAACAGCATGGCCGTGGGCCGCGTCAGCATCTCGCCGGGCGAGATGACCGGGAACTCCATCGGCACGCCGCCCGCTTCGAGGATGCCTTCGCGCACATGCTGCGCCAGGTCGCGGAAGTGCGAGTTGCATGGCGTGAGATCGGACCAGGTGTTGCAGATGCCGATCACGGGCCGCCCGTCGAAGTGATCCATCGGCACGCCGCGGCTGCGAACCCAGCCCCGGTTCGCGAAGTTCCTCGCGCCCCGGCCTTCGAACCAGGCTTGCGACCGCAGCCTGCGCTTTTCTTCATCGGACATACGCTTGTTTTCCTATCGCTATCACAAGGAGTGGTCAGATCGCATCCGCCGCTCCAGCACGGCCAGCACCGGCGCAAGCAGCACCACGATCAGCAACGGTGCCGCGGCGGCGCACATGGCGACCTTCACGCCCATCTGTTGCGCCAGCAGCGCTGCCGCGATCAGCGGCGCGGCGCTGCTGCCGAAGCGCGAGACCGCCCCCTTCCATCCGACCGCGGCGCTGCGCAGCGTGGCCGGATAGACGATGGGCGTGATGATGTTGAGCGACTGGTAGGTGCCGACGACGAAGAAGCCGGCGCTGACGATCACGGCGATGAAGCCCGCGCTGCCGAACGGGAAGACGCCGAGCCCGGCCAGCGACAGCGCGCCCAGCAGCGCATACACGGCGGTCACGGGATAGCGCCCGAAGCGGTCGATCACGAGGCCTGTGGACAGGCCGGCGGCGATGGATGCCAGCCCGGCCATCGATGCGTAGGCCGCATAGCTGGCGACCGGCACGCCCCCGAATTCATGGAAGAAGGCCGCGCCGATGCCGAACAGGTTCACGGCGATCTGCCCGCAGATGCAGGAGAACCAGAGCACCGCGGTGAAGAGCGCGCGGCGGTCGCCGAAGATCTCGACGATCGAGATGCGCGCGCCGGTTCGCCGCTGCGGTCCGCGAAGCCTGGTGCCGGCATCCACGGCGATGCCCAGCTTGCGCAGCGCCTTGAAGATGTCGGTCGGCTGTGCGCCGGTGCGCGCCAGATGCAGCGGCGACTCCGGCATCCACAGCACGATCGGCACGATCATCAGCAGCGGCGCCAATGCGCCGATCAGGTACATGCCCTGCCAGCCGATGCGATCGAGCGCGAGGGCCACGAGCCCGCTGGCGCCCACGGCGCCGATGGCCACGCCGGCATAGACGATGCCCACCATGGTCGAGCGACGCTTGACGGACGAGATGTCGGCCACCAGGCTGGCAGCGGCAGGCAGCAGGCCGCCGCCCAGCATGCCGGCGATGAAGCGCGTTGCCCCGAAGGTGGCGATCGAGCCGGCGAACACGCTCTGCAAGGTGGCGACCGAGAACAGTGCCAGCAGTGCGATCAGCATGCGCTTGCGGCCGAAGTGATCGGCCAGCGGCGACAGCAGCAGGCCACCGATCGCCTGCCCCATGGGCTGCAACGCGAAGGCGCCGGTCAGGCTGGCGGTCGGCACGCCGAGCGTCGATGCGATAGCGGGCAGCATCTGGCCGGTCACCGCCAGGTCGTAGCCGTCGATCAGCAGCACGAGGAACAGCGTGGCCACGGTGAGCACGTGGCCGCGCCGCACGGGCGAGGCGTCCAGCAGGCCGCCGAGGTCGATCCTGTCATTCATGGCGGGGCGCTTCAGATGCCCAGCTGCCGGGCCGCCAGGTCCTTGAGGATTTCCTCGGAGCCGCCGCCGATCATCATCACCTTGGCTTCGCGATAGATGCGTTCGGAGCGGGTGCCGCGCATGTACCCCATGCCGCCGAGGATCTGCACCGCCTGATCGGCGCAGAACTGCATGGCCTGCGTCGAAAGGATCTTCGCCATGCAGGCGCGCGCCACGAGCTGCTCGGGATCGCCATGCCGGTGCTCGAGCCGCCAAGCCAGCTCGTAGACGAGCGCGCGGGCGGCGTCGATCTTCAGCGCCATGTCCACGAGCTTGTGGCGAATGACCTGCCGCTGCGCGAGCGGTTGCCCGAAGGTCACGCGGTCGCGCGCCCAGGCCAGGGCCTCGTCGAGACAGGCCTGCGCGAAGGCGCAGGCGGCGGCCGACATCGACAGCCGCTCGCTGTTGAAGTTGGTCATGAAGACCTTAAAGCCCTGGTGCTCGGTGCCCAGCAGATGGCCGACCGGCACGCGCACGTCGTCGAAATGCAGATGCGCGGTGTCGGAGCACCACCAGCCCATCTTCTTGAGCGGCGTGCGCGTGAGTCCGGTCGAATCGGCATCGACCAGCAGGGCCGACACGCCCGCGGCGCCCTTCGAGCCCGCATCGGTGCGCACGGCCACGGTGATGAAGTCGGCGCGCATGCCGGAGGTGATGAAGGTCTTCTCGCCGTTCAGCACATAGTGCTCGCCCTCGCGCCGCGCGGCGCATTTGAGCGATGCAACGTCGGAACCGCCGCCGGGCTCGGTGACCGCCAGCGCGGCGATCTTGTCGCCGGCGAGCACGGGCGGCACCACGCGCCGCTTGAGTGCTTCGCTGCCATGCGCGGCCACGGGTGGCAGGCCGATGGTGTGCGACAGCAGCGAAGCCTGCACGCCGCCGCAGCCCGCGCGCGCCACCTCCTCGATCGCGACGAGGTAATGGAAGATGTCGGCCGCCGTGCCGCCGAGCGCTTCGTCGTAGCCGATGCCGAGGGCACCCAAGGCACCGAACTTGCGATAGAGCTCGCGAGGAAAGGTTTCGGCCTCGTCCCAGTCGTTCGCGAAAGGGACGATCTCGCGGTCGACGAATTCGCGCAGCGTCGATCGGAAGACTTCATGCTCGGCGCTGAAGTAGTGAGGGAGTGGACGTGTTTCGATCATCGTGCCCCCATCTTCTTGCGGCGCGAGATGGCCGTCTTGCGCGCAGCGGCTGGCGTGTTCGACGTCGGGTCGAAGGCCGATGGCTAGAGCGCCTGCGCGATGATGCGCAGCTTGCGCGAGCCCGCGATGATGTCTCGGGGCTTGAGCCCGTAGACCTGGCGGATCGAATGACTGAAATGCGTCGAATCGGGATAGCCGATGTCGAGCGCGACGTCAACCAGGCTGGCGTCCGTGTGCACATGGTGCAGCAGGCTGCGGGCCCGCTTCCACGCACGCACGTTGCGAAACGGAATGCCCACCTCTTCCTTGAACAGATGCCGGAAGCGCGAGATCGACAGGTTCACGCGCGAAGCGCATTCGTCGGAGGCAACGGCACCGGTCGGATCGGCCTTGATGCGCTCCAGCACGCTCGCGATGCGCTGGTCGAGCGCGCGCGCGGGCAACGCCGCGCCGAAGAAGCTCCGGTCGAAATCGCACGGGTGCAGGTCGAGCGCGCCGCCTTGCGAAGCAAGCCGGCGATGGACCTCGCGCACATGCGTCGCGAAGTCGGGTGCGTGCACCGCGCCGCACAGGCGCAAGAGCGGCGGCAGCCGGCTCGCGTCGACCGTCTCGGGCTCGATCAGCACGATGAGCACGTTGCGGCCCTCGCAGGCGATCTCGTAGGGCACGTAAGGCTGGACGATCGCGACTTCGGTCGCTTGCCATTCGCCCCCGTCGAGCCGCACGCGCAGTCGGCCATCGATCGCGACGTACGCGACGAGGGCCCCTTGCGTGTGCAGGCTTCGGGCGCCGAGAAGGCCGGCATAGAAGAGGCGGTCCTTCGTGATCCACATGACGCGGTCGGCGCTGGTGCAGCGCCCGGGAACGAAGGCGTCGTCGGCATCCGTCATGTCGCGTCCGCGCTCTTGCGATCCAGCGGGCTCAAGCACCCTTGGCGGGAATGATGGGCAACAGGATGAAGGGCTCGTTGCCCTGGTCGAAGTGCAGCGTGTTCTCGCCGCCGAAGACCTCGGGCGGCCGGTCCTGCGGATTCGCGTGGCGGAACGGACCGACGCCCGTCATCGGATAGGGCTGGTCCGAGAAGCCGGCGTCGCCGAGTCCGTGGTCGTAGTCGCAGCCTCGAACGTTGAGGGCCAGCGTGTAGCCCGGCGGAATCACGATGGAGGTCGGCAGGATCTCGATGTCGAGCACGACCGGCTCGCCCGGCACGAGCGGCTGCAGTTCGTCGTGCGTGTGGTACGGGCGGTAGGGCAGCGACTTCGCCGCATCGAGCTTGCGGTGCGAGGCGCGCAGCCATCCCAGTGCGATCGGCACGCGCGGATCGTTGGAGCCGACGAACAACACCTCCTTGCCGTCCGGTGCGTAAAGGCGCAGCGCCAGGAAGAGGTCGGCATCCGCCGTCCTGGAAGACACCACGAGCCGCGCCGCGATCGGGCCGGTGATCTCGATCTCCTCCCTGGCCGGCGGGAGCTTGAACATGAGCCCTTCGCCCATCGCCTGGTAGGCGATGCTGGCGCCGGTGGCCGGCGTGGTGCCCAGGGCGCGGGTGGCGGGCTCGAGGTAGTACTTCGTCCACTGGGTGCGGGCCAGCGGCCATTCCTGCTCGTCGCGGATCGTGAAGTGCTCGCCCGGCCGGCGGATCTGCAACTGCACCGGCGGCTGGCGGTCCCAGCCCGTGTCCTTGCCTTGCAGGAAGTGGGCGAGAAAGCGCTTCTGCAGCGCAAGACCCTCGGCCCGGTAGAAAGGGCTGAAGTGGCTGTTGCCATGCACCTCCAGCCACTTCTGGCTCGAGCCCGCGTCCAGATAGCCCTCGAAATTGCCGCGCGGATGCACGCCCATGCCGCCCCAGTTCGCGGCCGACAGCAGCGGCACCTCGATGCGGCTCACATCGGGCTTGCGCGAGGAATAGAACGCGTCGTCGAGCGGGCGGTTCAGCGACTCGTTGGCCATCTTGGGCGCGCGGTTCGCCGCCAGTTCCTCGTCCGACAGCGTTTGCGGACCGCAGACGAGCTCGCCGTTGTTCGGATTGCGCGCGCCGCGCTCGCCATAGCCGTGCTGGATGCGCAGCACCTGGCGCTCGTACCAGCCTTCGCCGAACTGCGAGTAGATGCCGCCGTGCCGCGCCGCATCGCGATAGCGATCGACGAAGCCTTCCCAGACGCAGATGGCGGCGAGGTGAGGAGGCCGCAGCGCGGCGACGTACCACTGGTTGCTCGCGTAGTAGGAGATGCCGTTCATCCCGATCTTGCCGTTGCTCCACGGCTGTGCCGCCGCCCATTCGATGCATTCGTAGATGTCCTTCGTCTCCTGCTCCGAGGTCGGGTCGAGCACGCCCGGCGAGCGGCCCGCGCCGCGGCTGTCGACGCGGATGCAGACGAAGCCGTCGGGCACCCACTTCTCGGGATCGACGACCTCCCAGTTCATGTACTTGTTCGACGAGCCTTCGGCGATGTCGGGGAAGTCGCGCACCATGCGGTCGTACGCGCTCTTGTAGCCCACCTGCATGGGCACGCCCTTGCCATAGGCGCCGTAGGAGAGCAGTGCCGCATGGCGGCCGGGTTCCGGCGGGAGAAAGACGTCGGCGCGCAGCACGACGCCGTCGCTCATCGGAATGGGCACATCCCAGAGGATGCGCATGCCGTCGGCATGGACGGCCTCGGGCATGTCGTTGGAAAGCGCGCCGTCGGCGCGGTTCGGGTTGGCTTGGTTCATGGTGATCTTTCCTTCTGAAACTCAACTGATCTGGATGCCCAGCGGCGGCAGGATCCTGGCGAAGCGGTCGATCTCCGCATCGACGAAGGCCTTGAAATCGCGCGGTGTCGTCGCCTCGAGCACGCCGCCGCCGTCCTGGATGTACTGCCGGTACTTCGGGTCCTGCCCGAGCTTGGCAAACATGGCGTGCAGCGAATTGGCCGTGGCTTCGTTCATGTTCTTCGGGCCCCAGATGCCCGACCAGGCGGGGATGTCGGGCACGTCCAGCCCGAGTTCGGCGAAGGTGGGCGTGTCGGGAACGATCGGCGAGCGCACGTTGCCCGAGAGGCCGAGCGCGCGCATCTGTTTGCCCTGGATCCAGCCCTGCGCGGAGACCGGCGCGAGGAAGGTGCAATCGACGACGCCCGAGACCAGGTCGTTGCTCGGCGCGCCCTTGTACGGGACATGGACCAGGTCGATGCCGGCGTTCCTGCAGAACAGCGAGGCCATGATGTGGGTGGGATTGCCCAGGCCCGAGTTCGCGATGGTGAGCTTGCCCGGCGATGCCTTCGCGGCATCGATGAACTGCTGCAGGGTCTTGAAGCGGGAGTTCGCTCCGACCAGCAGGGCCCATCCATAGTAGGTGGCCAGCCGCGTGATGGGCGTGAAGTCCGACTTCGAGTCGAAGGGCAGGTTCTTGTAGAGCACCGCGTTGGTCGTGTGGCCCGCGGAGTTCAGCAGCACCGTGTTGCCATCGGGCTTCGATCGCGACACGTCCAGCGATCCGATCACCGCGCCCGCGCCGGGCTTGTTGTCGATGATGACGTTGCGACCGCTCGTGGTCTCGAGGGTGTGTGCCAGCAGCCGTCCGGTGACGTCCATGCCCGATCCCGCGGGGAAGGGCACGACGATGCGCAGCACATCCGACTTGGCCGGCTGGGCCATCGCCGGCAATGCGCTGCCGAGTGCCGCGCTGAGGAGGGTCCTGCGATTGATGTTGCTCATTGCCTTGTCTCCGTACTTGTTTTTCGAGGTGCCACTTCGCGCATCGGCGCCAGGTGTGCCGCTAGCGGGGCGAGAACGAGGTCGGTTTCAGGATCTGCGACTCCTGCTGCCGCAGCGCGCCCAGTTCCTTCGAACGCGCCCTGTATTCCTGCCAGGCCGGATCGGCCTCCATGGCCGAGCGCCGTTGCTCGCGGTCGGCCAGGCTGTCGAATCGCCACAGATGCACGATCTGGTTCAGCGGGCCGATCTCGCTGACGTAGAAGCCGACGAGGCCTCCCAGGTACTTGTTCTGCAACGGCAGCGCCATGCGCTCGTAGAGCTGCAGGAAGTCGGCGACGCGCCCGGGTTCGGCGGTGTAGGTCCTGAGCTCGAAGATCATGGTTGCGCCTCGTTCTCCACGGGGTTCGACAGCACGCCGATGCCTTCGATCTCGATCTCGATGGTGTCGCCGGCCTTCATCCACACGGGCGGCTTGCGCGCATAGCCGACGCCCGCGGGCGTGCCCATCACGATCACGTCGCCCGGCTCGAGCGTGAGCGCCTCGGTGAGCAGGCACAGCGTTTCGGCCACCGGAAACAGCATCCGTGCGGTGTTGCTGCTCTGCATGACCGTGCCGTTGAGGCGCGATTCGATCTTCAGCCCCGCGGCACCGGGCGGCAGGTCTGACGCGGGCACCAGCCAGGGCCCCAGGGCGCCGGTGGCATCGAAGTTCTTGCCGATGGTCCACTGCGCGGTCTTGCGCTGGTAGTCGCGCAGCGTGGCATCGTTGAAACAGGCATAGCCGGCCACGGCCTCGAG
Source organism: Variovorax sp. Varisp41 (assembly GCF_047325085.1). NCBI lineage: Bacteria > Pseudomonadati > Pseudomonadota > Betaproteobacteria > Burkholderiales > Comamonadaceae > Variovorax > Variovorax sp. Varisp41. Next base: position 257,479 of record NZ_CP168541.1, on the reverse strand, counting down.
CGCGTCGGCTTCGCTCAGGTGGCGCGAGGTTTTGCCGATCACCACGGCCAGCTCGGCCTCGAAGTCGAGCTGGCTCGAAACGCGCGGCTGCCGGATCGCCGCGCCGTGCGCCACGAGCGAGGACGCACCGCGCAGAAAGAAGCTGGGGTAGTCGGGCCGCTGGTTGCCGCCTTCGGCCGCGTGGTCCGCGTAGTTGAGCCCCAGGCAGATGATCTTGCCGGGCCGCGGCACCACGGGCAGCAGCCTCGCGCTGCCGAGCGGGATGCGGGCCGAGGCGGGCGCGGCGGCGGCCTCCTTCGCGGCGGCGGCGAAGCCGGCCGCGCCGCGGGTGCAAAGGGCCTCCATGTCACCGGGCAGTGTGACGATGGCGCCATCGATGACCGCGCCCAGGCGGGGCGTCGGATCGGAGTCGGTACGGAAAGTGACGAAGTTCATGGGCTTGCGAGAGGAAGGAGATCGATCAGGAGGTTTTCAGCCCGGCACCGACCGAACGCATCAGCGCATGCAGCGCGCCGTGGCCCTCGAAGCCGATGCCGGGCCGCTGCGGCGGATGCACGAAGCCGTCCTCGACCCGCGTGTCGTCCGCAAAGCCGCCGAAGGAGCCGAACACGCCGGGATAGGCCTCGCAGCCGCCGAGGCCCAGGCCGGCCACCAGTGCCAGCGACATCTGGTTGCCGCCGTGCGGGAAATGGCTGCCGGGCCCCCACCCCTGCGCCTCGAGCGCCAGCGCCATGCTGGCGAAGGCATGCAGGCCGTACGACTGCGGCGGGTCGACCTGGATCAGGTCCTTCCCGCTGCGCCAGCCGCCGAGGCGCACGAGGTTGGTCACCTCCTGGTTGCCATAGAGGTTCTCGCCGACCGCAAGCGGTGGCGCGTACACCGAGGCCAGCTCGGCCATCAGCGCATAGTCGTTGGGATCGCAGGGCTCCTCGAACCAGCGCAGGTCGTACGGCGCCAGCGCCTTCGCATAGACGAGCGCCTCGTCGCGCTGGAACTTGCAGTTGGCATCGACCGCGAGGTGGCTGCTGTCGGGCAGCACGCCGAGCGCGCAATCGATACGGCGCAGGTCTTCGTCGAGCGATGCTCCGCCCACCTTGATCTTCACGTGGGTGTAGCCGGCGGCCTGGTGGCCGCGGATCTCGTCGGCCACGTCCTGCGGCACGCCGCCCGGGCGATACCAGCCGCCGCCCACATACACGGAGACCTTGCGCTGCATGGTCCCGCCGCGATAGCGCCGCGCCAGCACTTCCGCGGTCGGAAGGTCCTGCGCCTTGCCGATGGCATCCCACAGCGCGGTCTCGATGGTGCCGATGGCGATCGAGCGTTCGGCATGGCCGCCCGGCTTCTCGCCGACGAGCATCGCCGCCACGGCCCTGGCCGGATCGAGCACCCCGTCGCCGTCGAGCAGCGACTCGGGCCGGGCCCGCAACAGCCGGGGGAAGAAGCGCTCGCGCATCGGCTGCCCGCAGGCGTAGCGGCCGGTGGAGTTGAACGCGTAGCCGGTGACCGGCGTCCTGCCGCTGCCCGGGTCCAGCCGTACCGCGACGATCGAGGTCGTCATCTCGGCGAAGGAGAACACGGCGTTGCGCATGGTGCTCTGCACCGGAAAAGCCGCTTCCTGGAGGTCGATGATCCGCATGATGCTTTCTGTGTGTCCTGAATTTTTGTGAGCCGTCTCAGCGCGACGGCTCGATGCCGGCCGCCCGGATGAACTTGCCGTAGCGCGCCTGTTCCTCGTCGATGTGCTTGCGGAAGGCTTCGGGGCTGGCCGGTGCCGCGGGAAGGAAACCCATGGCCAGCAGCCGCTCGCGCGCCTCGGGCTGGCGCAGCACCTCGCCGACATCGGCGTTGATCTTCTGCACGATGGCCGCGGGCGTGGCGGCCGGCGCCACGAACCCCAGCCAGGCGCCATAGCGAAAGCCCGGGAAGCCGGACTCGGCCATGGTCGGGACCCTGGGCAGCACGGCCAGCCTTTCCGAAGTGCCGACGGCCAGCGGCACGAGCCGGCCCGACTGCAGGAACGGCAGCACGGCCGAGACGCCGGCGAACATCACCTGCACCTGGTCGCCCACGACCGCCGTGGCGGCTTCCGCCGCGCCCTTGTAAGGCACGTGCAGCATCCGGATGCCCGCGCTGCGCATCAGGATCTCCATCGGGAGATGCTGGGCGCTGGCGACGCCGCTGGAGCTGAAGTTGATCTCGCCGGGCCTGGCCTTGGCGGCCTCCACCAGCTCCTTGACCGAACGCACCTTCAAGCTGGGCGACGCGACCAGCACGAAAGGGGTTTCGCCGATCAGCGCGATCGGCGCGAAATCCTTGAGGGGGTCGTAGGGCAGCCTGGCATACAGCGCCGGATTGGCCGCCAGCGTGGTGTCGTTGGGCACCAGCAGCGTGTAGCCGTCGGCCGGCGCGCGGGCGACCTGCTGCGCGCCGATGATGCTGTTGGCACCGACCTGGTTGTCGACCACCGTGCCCTGGCCCCAGCGCTGCGCGAGCTTGCCCGCCATGAAGCGCGAGGCCATGTCCGCGCCCGCGCCGGCCGCGAACGGCACGACGATGCGCACGGGCTTCTCGGGATAGTCGGCGTGGGCCGGGGTGCCCAGTGCAAGCACGGACAGCGCCAGGGCTGCGCAACGCAACGCGGTCTTGATCATCCTTGTCTCCATCTTTCTTGTCTGGCTGGCGGGCCCTGCGATCGCGCCCCGTCCGGCAGGCGCAATTCTGGAGGGGTTGATACCAACGCAAAAGAAGAGATTTCAGCTGCCATCCATCTAAAATTTAGCTGGAACGGCTCTGGAGACGAAACATGGATCTGCGGCAGGTGCGCTACTTCCTGACGGTGGCGGAGAAGGGAAGCATCAGTGCCGCCGCGGCGGTATTGCACGTGGCGCAGTCCGCGATCAGCCGACAGATGCGCCTGCTCGAGGAAGACCTGGGCGGCCCCCTCTTCCACCGGAGCATCGCGGGGGTGCAGCTCACCGACAGCGGCCTGATGTTCCTGGAACGCGCGCGCTTCATCCTGCGCGAGGTGGAGAGCACGACCCTGGACGTCTCCAACTTCAACCGCGGCATGCGCGGCTTTCATCGCGACGTGCGCGGCACGGTGCGGATGTCGTCGGCGCCCACGGTCGGGCAGGCGATCCACGGCCGCCTCGCGCTGGACTTCCGCCAGCGCTTTCCGCAGGTCCGGCTGGAGCTGACGGAAAGTCCCACCGACGACGCATTGCATCGGCTGACGGCCGGCACCATCGAACTGGCGATCGTGTCGAATCCCGGCAACCAGGAGCACGTCCATTTCACGCCGCTCGCGCGGCAGGAAATCGCGGTCTTCTGTCTTCCCGGCTCAAAGCTGGCCGCGCGTTCGAGCGTTCACGCACGCGAGCTGCGCAAGCTGCCGATCATCATTTCGCTGGGCCTGCGGCACAGCCTCGAGACCGAACACGGGGTGATGCAGCCGGTCATCCAGATCGACGGCAACGAAGGGGCCGCGCAACTCACTCGGGCGGACCTCGGCGTTGCCGTGCTGCCGAAATCCGTGGTGCGAACCTCGAGCATCTGGCAAGGCCTCGTGGCCGTGCCGGTGCGCGGCTTCTCGGTGGCCCGCATGCTCGCGGTGGCCAAGGGGCGGCCGGTCAGCCTGGCCGCGAAGGTCTTTCGCAGTGCCGTCGAGGAACAGATGGCGCTTTGCGTGGGGGAAGGACTCTTCCTGCCACCGTGACGCGAATCGGCCGCCAGAGGCCGATTCCGCCTGCCGTTCTCAGCCCGCGATCGAAGGCAGCGACGCGCCCTGCGGCGCGATGCGCGGCCCCACCACGATGCGCTGCGGTCGCTCCGCGCGCGGCGTCACGGGCAGCGCCTCCGGCCGGACGGCGGGCATCGTTGCGGGCGTGCCGAGCGCGCCCCACAGCGCAGCAAAGCGCACATCGGCTTCCTTGCGCAGCCGCGCGATCTGCTCGATGTCGGTGGACGCCGGCTTCAGGCGCCCTCCGCGCGTGCGCTGGTGCAGGCAGTGGATGGCCGCCTGGGCCTCGTCCTCCGCTCCCACCCAAGCCGCGAAAGCGGCATCCCGGTCGTCTTGCATGGCTTGGTCCTCAACAGTGAGCGTGATGGTGGGAGAAAGTGATGGCGCGGTCCGATCACGCGCTGGACGACGCTATCGATTCCAGGCGCCGCTTCCTGTAGGCCAGCGCCGCCTCGCCTTGCCGGCCAGGGACCGTCGGCCCTGAATCCTGGTCGCGCCGACGGCGCCGTGTCAGGCCGGGCGACAGCGTGTAGGCATGGACTGATTGCGCGGGCCCCGAAGGCCTGTGACTATTTTTTCGGCACCGGGCTCCCGCGCCCCGCGCGCCACCCGGACCGTTCCGTGCACCCGCCCGGATTCCCTTCATGAAGACCTCGAGGACAAGCATATGACCCAGTTGAGCGTCGACCTCTACCAAAGCAGCACCGACCCGCAGAAATTCCTGGCCCTGCCGGCCGGCACCGACCCCACCGAGGTCACGGGGCCTATGGTCTTCGACCAGGACTATGCGCAGGTCGTGCGCTACCAGCAGGCCTTCGAGTTCGATCCCTCGGAGTCTTATGCGGGCGTCAACGCCGCCAAGATCGCGGCCGACATCCTGACCGTGAAATGGTCGACCTACCATCGCGAGCCCGTGCCGAAGGGGGGTGGGCGGCAAGGCTGAGCCGTCCGTCTCAGGTGCTGCCGATCCGCCGGGCCTCGGCCTCGATCACGAGCCGGTCGATGCGCTCGTCGGGCAGGTTGACCAGCAGCTCCACATGCCGGCGGATCGCATGCATGGTTTGCACGAAGGCGTCGTCGCCGAGCTCGTTGCCCGGCGCGCGCGGATCGGGATGCGACCAGTGCGCCGAGGCGGGCTGGCCCGGCCAGACCGGGCAGGTCTCGCCCGCGGATTCGTCGCACAGCGTGACCACGAGGTCCATGTGCGGGGCCGAGGCCGTGCCGAATTCCTCCCAGCTCTTGCTGCGCAGTCCTTCGGTCGGCAGACCCGCGCCACGCAGCGCCTCGAGCGTGCGCGGATCGGCCTGGCCGTCGGCCGTGGGCGCATGGCCCGCGGAATGCGCGACGAAGCGGCCGTGGCCCAGTTGGTCGAGCAGCGATTCGGCGATCAGGCTGCGCGCGGCGTTGCTGTTGCAGAGGAACAGGACGTGGACGGGATGGCCAGGATTCATGGCGTGACGCGAGGCCGCGCGTCGCGGCCCGGTTTGTTGCGGACCCGGGCATTGACGCCGCTTCCGATGACGCACGCATGACAGCCCCGCGCCGGCGTGTGTAGTGCCGGCGTCACCTTCGCTGCGCACGATGGCGTCTTTCTCCACCTCACCGAAAGCACCGCATGTCCAACGACGCCAAGCTCATCGCCGCCGCCGAACTCGCCGACCACTACATCGAGATCATCCTGTCGGAAGAACCGGCCCTGCTGGTCGAGAAGATCGCCGACCAGGGCGCCAAGGACATCGCCAAGTCGGCCAAGGCACTGGCCGAGTTCCGCCTGCAGCTGGCGAAGGCGCTGGCCGAGCAGCCGATCCCCGAGTACTTCGAGGAATCGGAAGAGGAAGAAGAAGAGGAGTCGGCCGAAGACGGCAAGGACGAGCACGCCGACAAGTAAGCGACCCGCTCCGGCACTCCTCAGCCGCCCACGAGGCTGTCGAGCGCCGATGCGCGCCGCGCGGCGCCTTCGCGCGCGGCCGGCGCGAACTCGATCAGCGCGCCATGCGTCTTCGCGAGATCCGGCGCCTCGGGCGACGCCGTGGCCGCGGTGTGCAGCACCAGCGCATACGGCCCCTCCCCGCGCGCGCTGAGCCGCTGCTCCACCGCGCGGCCGATCGGCGTGGCGGCATCGGTCTTCGCGCTGGCGCGCGGCGACGAGAACACCAGCGCGCTGCCGCCGACCGCGATCACGGCCAGCCGCACGCCGCTGCCCGGCAGCGCCACGGCTTCGCCGATATGCACCGCCACCTCGCCATGCCCGTCGCCGAGCAGCGCGCGGTAGCGCTCGAGCGTGGCATCGAGGTCGTGCACCGCGATCGCGAGGCTCGCGACGCCGAGCGCGCCATTGGGATGCGTGCGCGCGTCGCCCTCGGGCACGCGCAGCGCGCGCGGCGTGAGGTCGCCGCACAGGAAAGGCAGGTCGGCCGTCGCGGGCCGCGCGGTCTGCCAACGCAGGCGTTCGCCGTCGGGGCGCACGCGGCCGCCATCGACCGGCCCCTCGAGCGCCAGGCCGCGCGCCCTGGCCTCCTCGACGGTGACCGCGGTGCTGCGCGGCAGCAGCGCGAAGTCGACGATGCCTTCGCCATGGCGCTGCAGCAATTGCCACCAGCGCTCCTCGGGCGAGGGCGCGCGCCAGGCGATCAGCTCGAAGTAGCTGCCGTCCTGGAACACCACCAGCGCGTTGTGCGTGGTGCGGCCCGGATGGTCGCCGCCGCGCAGCACGTGGAAGCCGAGCGCCGCGTAGTCGGCGATGGCGCTCTCGAGGTCGTGCACCGCGATGACGATGTGGTCGAGTTTCAATGACATGGTCGTGTGTTCTCCCTTGGGGACGTATGAAGTTCAGGAGGCGGTGCGCGCGGCGCCGTCGCCGCCCAGGTAGGCATCGCGGATGCGCGGGTCGTCGAGCAGCGCGGCGGCCGGGCCCGAGAGCACGATGCGCCCGGTCTGCAGCACGTAGCCGTGGTGCGCGATCTGCAGCGCGAGGCTGGCGTTCTGCTCGACCATGAAGACCGAGACGCCCTGGGCATTGATGCGCGCGATCAGCTCGAGCACCTTGTCCACGTACAGAGGCGACAGGCCCATGGTCGGCTCGTCCATGCAGATGAGCTGCGGGCGGCCCATGAGCGCGCGCGCCATCGCCACCATCTGCTGCTCGCCGCCCGAGAGCGTGCCGGCCTGGAAATCGATGCGCTCGGCCACGCGCGGGAACAGCTCGAGCATGCGCTCGAGGTCCTCGGCCACCGCGCGGCGGTCGTTGCGCGCATAGGCACCCATCAGCAGGTTCTCGCGCACGGTCATCGCGGGAAACAGCCGGCGCGCCTCGGGCACCGAGCCGATGCCCTGGCGGATGATCTGCGGCGTGCTCAGGCCCAGCGTCGAGACGCCGTCGAACAGCACCTCGCCCGAACGCGGCTTGAGCAGGCCCAGCACGATCTTCATGGTGGTCGACTTGCCGCTGGCATTGCCGCCGAGCAGGCTCACGATCTGGCCCTTGCGCACCTCGATGTCGAGATCGAAATGGGCCTGCACCGGGCCGTAGAAGCTGTTGACCCTGCGCAGCTGGAGCAGCGGATGAGCGGTGGTGCGGGCCGCGGGGCTCGCGGCTAGCGCGGCATGGTCCTCGTCGCGGCCGTCTCCCCACAACGGCGACGGCGGCAGCCCCGTGCGGGCGACGGTGGCGATCATGCGGGCACCGCCTCGGGCCGTGCCCGACCCACCTGCCCCACCTGCCGGTGGCCGAGATAGGCCTCGATCACCGCGGGGTCGTTGCGCACGTCGCCGGGCCGGCCCTCGGCGATCTTGCAGCCGTCGTCGAGCACGGCCACGCGGTCCGACAGCTGCATCACGAGGTCGAGCTTGTGCTCGATCAGCAGGATGGTCTGGCCGCGCGCCTTCAGGCCGCGGATGATCTCGAGCATCTCGGCGGTCTCGCTCTCGTTCATGCCGGCCGTGGGTTCGTCGAGCAGCAGCAGCCGGGGCTGGAGCGCGAGCGCGCGCGCGATCTCCACGCGGCGGCGGTTGGCGTACGAGAGGCTGTAGGCCGGGTGATCGACGCGCGGCGCCAGCCGTTCGCCGAACAGCGCGACGATCTCGAGCGCCTCCCGGCGCAGCGTCTCCTCCTCGCGCCGCACGGCGGCGGGCTGCACCAGCGCGAGCGCCAGTTCGGCCAGCGCGCCCAGGCCCGGCACGCCGCCCACGCGCGGCTTCACGGCGCGCAGCCGGGTGTGCGCGCCGACCAGCACGTTGTCGAGCACCGAGAGGTTGGCGAACACGCGCCCATGCTGGAAGGTCCGCGCCAGCCCGCGCGCGGCGAGCTGCTGCGCGGGCAGGCCCGTGATGTCCCGCCCCTCGAACAGCACCTGCCCTTCGTCGGGCCGGTCCAGGCCGGTCACGAGGTTGAAGAGCGTGGTCTTGCCGGCCCCGTTGGGCCCGATCACGCTGAGCAATTCGCCCTCGCCCACGTGCAGGTCGATCGCGTTCACGGCCGTGAGGCCGCCGAAGCGGCGCACCAGGCCGCGGATCTCAAGCAGCGACGGCATCGCCCGCTTCCTGCGGCGCGCGGGCGGCCTGCGCCTTCGAGTTCACGAGCTTCACCTCGGCGCGGATGGTCTGCGGGTTGCGCAGCAGGTTGAGGATCGGGCAGTTGCGCTCCACTGCCTCGAACAGCGCGTCGATCTCGGCACGGCTCGCGGGCGAATCGATGTGCACCGTGTAGCCGATCTGGTGCGGCCAGATCGGCGTGCTCTCGTGGCCCGGCTTGCCGCCGCGCGGATCGATGAGGCCCGTGACCTCGACCTCGAGGCTCTCGAGCGGCACCTGGCGCTCGGCCGCCTGGATCAGGAAGATGTGCGTGACGCAGGTGCCGAGCACGCCGAGCTGCAGCTCGGGCGAGCTCGGGCCGAGGTCGTAGCCCGCGAAGTTCGGCGGGCTGTCGCTGATGACCTGGTGGTCGCGGATGCGCAGCCGGCGCACGCCGCTGCGGCCCTCGGCCTTCACGCTGGCCTTCAGTTGCAGCGGCTGCGCGCTGCCCGCGTCGACAGCGGCATTGCGCGCCAGCACGGCGGCGCGCTTCTCGGCGAGGTAGTCGTTGAGATGGCTCATGGTGTGGTTCCTTCTTCAGACGGTGCCCAGCAGGCCTTGCGGGCGGAAACGGATCAGCAGCAGCAGCGCGACGCCGTAGATCAGCATGCGGTACTCGGCGGTGACGCGGAACAGTTCGGGCAGGCTCACGAGCGCGACCGCGCCGAGCAGCGCGCCGCTGATGTTCCCGAGCCCGCCGAGGATCACCATGGTGAGCGCGAGGATCGAGATCTGCGAGCCGAAGGTCTCGTGGTTGATGTACGAGTACATGTGGGCCGTGAAGGCGCCGCTCACGCCGGCCGCGAAGCCGCCGAAGCCGAAGGCCAGCGCCTTGTAGCGGTCGGGGCTCACGCCGTAGGCGCGCGCGGCCACCTCGTCCTCGCGCACCGCGCGGAAGGTGCGGCCCAGGTGCGAGCCCAGCAGCCGCCACTGCAGCAGCGCGAGCAGCACCATGGCGCCGAACGAGGCCCAGTAGATCGCGCCGTTGGACGAGGCATCGCGCCCGAACAGCGACAGCGGCGGAATGCCCGAGACGCCGATCGGCCCGCGCGTGAGGCTCTCCCAGTTGAGGATGGTGAGCGCCACGATCTCGCCGATGCCCAGCGTGGCGATCGACACGTAGTGGCCGCGCAGCCGGAAGGCCGGGAAGATCAGCGCGGTGCCGATCAGCGAGGTGAGGATGCCCGCCAGCACGATGCCCGTGCCCACCGGCAGGTGCAGGTCGAGCACCAGCAGCGAGGAAGCATAGGCGCCGATGGCCAGCAGTCCCGCATGGCCGAGCGAGATCTGGCCGACCGTGCCCGCCACCAGCGTGAGGCTCAGCGCCAGCGCGGCATAGAGCCAGGCATTGGTGAGCGTCTGCAGCAGATAGGGTGAGGGATCGAACAGCGGCAGCAGCACCGCGGCCGCGAACAGCGCCACGAGCAGCCGGCGCGGCACGCGCCAGGGTTTGCTCGGCGCGATGAAGGTGCCGGTCAGCGGCTCGGGCGGCAGCGCGCGCTTGCGGCCGAACAGGCCGTTGGGCTTCCACACCAGGATCGCCAGCAGCAGCGCGAAGGCGAACAGGTTGCGATAGGGCGTGCCCAGCAGCGCCACGCCGTAGCTCTCGATCAGCCCCAGCAGCAGGCTGCCGACGATGGCACCCGGCACGTTGCCCACGCCGCCGACCACCGTGGCCACCACGCCCTTGAGCGTGGCCTGGAAGCTCATCGCGGGACTGATGTTGTTGTAGTACATGCCCACCAGCAGGCCCGACAGCCCGCCGAGCGCGGCCGCGATCGCGAACACGGTCTGATTCACGCGGTCGACGTCGACGCCCATCTGCTGCGCCGCGTCGCGGTCCTGCGCGGTGGCGCGCACCGCCCAGCCGAGCCTGGTGAAGCGCAGGAAGCCGAACAGCACGGCCGCGCTCGCGAGGCCGATGCCCGCGATCAGCAGGTCGAGCGCGCCGATGGTGCCGCTGCCGACCTGCAGCCGCCAGTCGGGCAACGCCGTGGGCAGCGCGCGCGGATCGGGGCTGAAGACCAGCTGCACCAGGATGTCGAGCACGAAGCTGATGCCGATGGTGGCCAGCAGCGGCGCGATGCGTGCCGCGCCCTGCAGCGGGCGCAGCCCCACGCGCTCGATCAGCATGCCGAGCGCGCCCGAGCCCAGCACCACCAGCGCGATCGTCACGGGCAGCGGCGTGTGCAGATAAGTGATCGAGGCCCAGCCGATGTAGGCGCCGACGGTGTAGACCGAGCCGTGCGCGAAGTTGATCAGGTGCGAGACGCCGAAGATCAGCGCCAGCCCGACCGCCAGCAACGCATAGATGTTGCCGATGATCAGGCCGTTGACCATGTAGTCGAAGAAGGAGCCGAAGTTCATCGAAGGACCGCCGTCTGCGCGCGCCAGGGTGCGCGGTGCGCGAGACCGATCATTTGGTCGAGGCCAGCGCCGCCTTCTCGTCGAGCTGCGTCCACTTGCCGTCCTTCACCACCAGGTTCACGCTCTTCACGCCGATCACGCGGCGCGTCTGCGGATCGAAGCTGGCCTTGCCGAAGATCACGCTGGGCACGTCCTTGATCTTGTAGAAGGCATCGCGCACCGCCTTGCGGTCGGCGTTGGGCCCGGCCTGGCGCAACGCGGCGGCCGCGTACACCACGGCGTCGTAGGCATAGGCGTTGAAGGCGTCGGGTTCCTTGTCGTACCTGGTGCGGAAGCTCTTCACGAAGTCGCGCACCTCGGCGCGCGGCTCTTCGGGGAAGAAGGCGGTGTTGGTGTGGATGCCGTTGACCGCGGCGCCGCCGAGCTCGATGAACTTCGGCGAATAGACCGACCCCACCGCCGCGATCGGCTGCTTCAGGCCCACGCTGCGCACCTGGCCCGCGATGAGCGCGCCGTCGGGGTAGTAGGAGATCAGCACCAGGCCATCGGGGTTGGCGTCGCGCACGCGCACGAGCGTCGAGCGGAAGTCCTTCTCGTCGGGCTGGTAGCCCTCGGCGATGGCGAGCTGCGCGCCGCGTTCCTGCGCGGCCTTCACCAGCACGTCCTTGCTGGTGCGGCCCCAGTCGGTGTTGAGATAGAGCACCGCGATGCGCTTGAAGCCCAGCGTCTTGACCGCGAGATCGGCCAACAGCGGCTGCGCGTCGGCCTGGCTGATCGACGGGCTCCAGATGTAGTCGCCGCCCTTGGTGAAGTCGGGATGCGAGTTGGTGAAACCCAGTTGCACCAGGCCCGCGCGCTGGTAGATCGGCGACGCCGCCATCGAGGCCGGGCTCGAGAAGTCGCCGAGCTCGATCAGCACGCGCTTGTCGTTCACCAGCTTCTGCGCGATCGCGACCGACTGGCGCGGGTCGCTCTGGCTGTCCTCGAAGTTGTAGGCCAGCGGCCGGCCATGGATGCCGCCCTGCGCGTTGATGTGCTCGAGCGCGAGGTCGAAGCCCGCCTTCCACTGCGCGCCGTACTGCGCGTTCTGGCCGGTCAGCGGACCGCTGACGCCGAACCAGACGGGCTCGCCGCTGGCCGGCGCGGCCAGGACGGGTGCGGACAGCGCGAAGGCGGCGCCGGCCAGCGACAGCGCGGCGATCCGGCGCAGGAAGCGTTGGCGGGAGATCGGTGTTGGCATGGTGTGGGGGTCCCGGGGCATGAAGATCAGGCCGGCCATTCTTCGCGTTGCCCGGGGCCGCTGGAACGAAAAAAAGCGCTGCGCGATATGCGTTTTCCGAGCAAGGCAAGGCGTGCTCTCGACGCTCTCCGCGCTCTTGCAGGCCGGACATATGCATGACCGAAAACATTCGTTGGATAGGCGCGGACCGCGCTTCCACACTCGCCGCTTCGAATATTCCGGTGGAGAAGCCCTGATGACCGACTCTCTTTCCTCGCGCCTGCCGCCTTCGCGCCGCAGCGTCCTTCAAGCCGGCGCCGCTGCCGCCGTCGTGGGCTCCGCGGCCCTGCTCGGCGCCTCGGCCTGGTCGCAACCGCGCAAGCTGACCTTTGCCTGGAGCCAGGCCGGCTTCTGCTTGGCGCCCGTGCCGGTCGCGCTCGAGCGCGGCTTCTTCGAGAAGAACGGGCTCGATGTCGAGCTGCTGAACTGGGCCGGCTCGTCCGACCAGATGCTCGAGGCACTGGCCACCGGCAAGGCCGATGTCGGCGTGGGCCTGATCCATCGCTGGGTCAAGCCGCTGGAAGCCGGCTTCGACGTGAAGGTGGTCGGCAGCGTGCATGGCGGCTGCCTGCGGCTGGTGGGTGCCAAGGCGGCAGGCGTGACCACCGAGCTCGCGAGCCTCAAGGGCAAGACCATCGGCGTGTCGGACCAGAACAGCCCAGCGCGGCAGTTCTATGCGATCCATCTTGCGAAGAAGGGCATCGACATCGACAAGGACGTCGACTGGCGCGTCTATCCGGCCGACCTGCTCGACATCGCCGTGAAGAAGGGCGAGATCCAGGCCATTGCCGATGGCGACCCGAACGTCTACCTGATCGAGAAGCGCAACCCCGGCGTCTTCACCGAGATCGCCAACAGCGCCAAGGGCGAGTACGCCGAGCGCCTGTGCTGCATCGTCGGCGCGCGCGGCGAGTTCGCGCGCAACGACAAGCCACGCGCCGCCGCCACCGTGCGCGCGCTGGCGCAGGCCTCCGACTACGTGGCCGAGAACCCGAACGAGTCGGCGCGCATCTATGCCAAGTACGCGCCCAAGGTCGCGGTGGAAGACCTGCAGAAGCTGTTCACCGAGCTGACCTACAAGCACCATCCGGCGGGCAAGGCGCTGCGCAACGAGGTGGAGGCGTTTGCGACGGACTTCCGGAATGCGGGGATCCTGAAGAAGAGCACGGACGTGGTTCGGTTTGCGAACCACGTGTCGCTGGACGTGCTGGCTTGAGGGGCTACAGGCCGATCAGGAATTCCCCGGCCGTGGCCGCGCAGTGCTCGAAGTCCGGCGCGTACTCCAATGTCGCGATGGCATCGAACGCGGCGCGCAAGCCGGCATGCGGTTGCCGGATCTGTCCGAGAAAGGCGTCCCGGTGGCGCAGCAGGAACGGTGCCGCCGGCAGAAGGTCTAGAGGCTCGCGTTCGATCACGAGTGCAAGGTCGAACAGGTCGCGCGCCGTGACCCGGTCGCCGCGGTGGTACATCTTCTTGGCGATGATCTCGGCGGCTGTCTCCACCTTCACCTGACGGCCGCCGATGTGCCAGATTTCCCAGGCCTTGTCCGGCAGCAGATTGGGAGCGGCCACGAAGTCGACCTCGCCCTCCTCGAACTGCAGCTTGACGAAGGCGCCCGGCTGCTCGGTGTAGTCCTGCGTCAAGTTCGCCGCCGTGTCGCTCAATCGAGGCGTGACATAGCCGAGGTATTGCGGATCGGGCACGAAGATATCGATGTCCTTGCTCAGCCGATGACGGTAGCGGAACATCAGCACGGTCCCGCCGCCCAGGGTCCAGAACGGATCGGCGATGCCACCGTACCGACCGATGTCGTCGAGCAGCGTCAGCGCCCGCGCGAACAGTGCCTCCCAGGGACCGTTGGGCAGTGGTCTCGGCTTCATGCCCACAGCGCCTGCCGGTGCACGGACAAGGACTCCGCGAGCTTCGCCACGTTGCGCCAGACCTGCCGCGGCGGCAGGCGCGCGCGCGAGGCGGTTTCTTCCACGGCCATCACGACGACGGGAATGGGCGCTTCATCGAGCAGATGGGTCAGGTGCGCGGTGAATGGCGGCGGCACGTCGCCGCTCGCCAGGACCTTCTCCAGCGCTTCGGGGCCGAGCTCGCGTGCGTAGCTGACGCTGGCCGTCTTGGCCGCCATCCACAGGCCACGCTTCTTGCGCCGCGCCAGCGTATCCGGCGCGGGGCTGTCCAGCCCCAGCACCGCCATCACCTGGCCCACGCGGTTGACGCCCAGGTCGCCCAGCGCACCGTTCTCCAGGCCGACCAGGGTCTGCCGCGACAGGCCGCTCAGGTGCGCCAGCTGAGACTGGGACAAGCCCAGCTCAGTGCGCCTGGCGCGTACCGCGTGGCCGATGTCGATCAGGTTCATGGCGAAGATTGAATCCGAAATATGTCAAAAATATTGGACATTCTATTCCGGTTGAATCTGAATGCCAAAGAAAAAGACCTAAGCCCGGCCCGAACCACTCCCCTTCGATTCTTCGCATAAGCACATGCGCAAAGAGCGCATGCAACCCATGCGAACTTTCCTAGCATCGGGCGCAGCATCCATTCCACCCAGCGCTCCCGCGCTCCCACGCCATGTCCTCCGTGCTTGCCGCCGAACGGCCGACCGTTGCCGAACCTTCTTCCGTTGTCCCGTTCAGGATCGCCGCGATCGACGCATCGCTCGGCGCCGAGGTCACAGGTCTCGACGCCACGCGCCCGGTGCCGGCCGCGCAGGTGCGTGCGCTCAAGGAGGCGCTGCTCGAGCGGCATGTGCTGGTGCTCAAGCAGCAGCGGCTCGATGACACGCAGTTCGAGCGCCTCGCGAGCTACTTCGGCGCCGTGTTCCGTCCGCCGTCGAACGTGCCGGTGCTCGGCTCCGATCCCTATGGCGGCAACACGCCCGACATCGTGCGGGTGTCGAACGTCGACGGCGGCGTGCTCGGCCATGACGAGCTCGCGGCGCATGCCGACCACCACTGGACGCCGGTGCCGTCGTCGGGTTCGCTGCTCTACGGCATCGAGGTGCCCTCGGAGGGCGGCGACACCACCTGGTACAACCTAGCGGCCGCCTGGGACGAACTCGATGCCGGCACGCAGCGCGAGATCGAGCACCTGCGGCTCATCACCTACAACCCCTTCCTGCGCAAGCTCAAGCCGCTCACCACCGGCTTCCCGCTCTACCGCACGCCCGACATCGCGCCGCTCGAACCCTTCGAGGTGCATCCGCTGGTGCGCACCCATCCCGACAGCGGCCGCCGCATCCTCTACCTGGGCGCGCGCACCGAGGTCGAGATCGTCGGCGTCGATCCGCAGTACGGCGCCGCGCTGATCGCGCGCCTGCGCCAGCACCTGCTGCAGCCGCGCTTCGCCTACACGCACCGCTGGAGCGTGGGCGACATCGTCTACTGGGACAACCAGGCCACGCTGCACGCGCGCAGCGCTTTCGACAACGGCGAGCGCCGCGTGCTCAAGCGCATCAGCCTCTCGGGCAGCCGCCCGTACTGACACCGCCACCGGCCCTCCCCCAAGCGCACCGCCATGCGCGCCACCGCCCCGCGCGGCGGCGCGCGCGCGAGCCAGCCATGCCCCTTCCCCGCCGTCCCATCCTGCTGAACGCGTTCGACATGAACACGCCCAGCCACCTGACCCACGGCCTGTGGCGGCATCCGCGCGACCGCGCCACCGACTACAAGCGGCTGCCCTACTGGCTCGACCTCGCGCGCACGCTCGAGCGCGGGCTGTTCGACGGCCTGTTCCTCGCCGACGTGACCGGCGTCTACGACGTCTGGGGCGGCAACCCCGAGGCCGCGCTGCGCCACGGCATCCAGGTGCCGATCAACGACCCGGCCGTGCTCGTGAGCGCGATGGCCAGCGTCACGCGCCACCTGGGCTTCGGCATCACGGCCACCATCGCGGCCGAGGCGCCGCATGCCTTCGCGCGCCGCATGTCCACGCTCGACCACCTGAGCGAGGGCCGCATCGGCTGGAACATCGTGACCGGCTTCCTCGACAGCTCGGCGCGCGCGCAGGGCGCGGCCGCCGCCACCGGCCACGACCGGCGCTACGACCTGGCCGACGAGTTCATGACGCTGGTCTACCGGCTCTGGGAAGAGAGCTGGGACGACGACGCGGTGATCGCCGACCGCGCGCGCGGCATCTATGCCGACCCCGCGCGCGTGCGCGCCATCCGCCATGCGGGCGAAGGCTGGCGGCTCGATGCGGTGCATCCCTGCGAGCCTTCGCCGCAGCGCACGCCGCTGCTGTTCCAGGCCGGCGCCTCGGCGCGCGGCACGGCCTTCGCGGCACGCCATGCGGAGGTGGTGTTCGTGCCCAACCAGGGCCTGGCCGCCACCGCGGCCGTGGTGCGCAAGCTGCGCGCGGCGCTGGCCGAGGCCGGGCGCGATGCCGACGCGGTGCGCTTCGTGACCACGCTGCTGGTCGTGACCGGGGCCACCGAAGCCGAGGCCCGTGCGCGCTACGAGGAGTACCGCCGCTATGCGCAACCCGAGGCCGGCCTGGTGCAGTTCAGCAGCGCGATCGGCCACGACCTCTCGCGCCACGGCCTCGACGACGCCATCGGCGGCGGCAGCGCCGATGCGATCCAGAGCTCGGTCGCCTCGCTCAAGCGGCCCGGCGGTGCGCAGCTGACCCCGCGCGCGCTGCTCGCGCAGATGCCGCTGGGCGCGCGCCATGCGCCCGTGGTCGGCACGCCCGCGCAGATCGCCGACACCATCGAGGCCTGGGTCTGCGAGGCAGGCATCGACGGCTTCAACCTCGTGCGCACCGTGAGCCCCGAGGGCCTCGAGCATTTCGTCGACCTCGTGGTGCCCGAACTGCAGCGCCGCGGCCTGCACAAGCGCGCCTATGCCGAAGGCAGCTGGCGCGAAAAGATCTTCGGCCCGGACCGAGCCCGGCTGCCGTCCTCCCACACCGGGGTGCGGCGGCGCACCTCCGCATCGCCATGACAGCTCCCTCCTCCCTCTCCACCGGCCCGGTCCACGTCGTGCGCGACGATGCCGAGGCCCTCGCCATCGCGCACCGCCTCGCGGCCGACTTCGCCACCGGTGCCTCCGAGCGCGACCGGCAGCGCCGCCTGCCCTTCGAGGAGGTCGAGCGCTTCTCGGCCAGCGGCCTCTGGGGCATCACGGTGCCGCGCGCCTTCGGCGGCGCCGCGGTCTCGCATGCCACGCTGGCCGAGGTCACGGCACTGATCTCCGAGGCCGATCCCGCGCTCGGCCAGATTCCGCAGAACCACTACTGCCTGGTCGACGCGGTGCGGCTGATCGGCGACGCGCAGCAGCAGAAGTTCTTCTTCCGCGAGGCGATCGAGGGCCGGCGCTTCGGCAACGCGGTGTCGGAAAGCGGCACCGCCAACGCCAAGGTCGTGACCGCGCGGCTGCGTGCCACGCCCGAGGGCCTGCGGCTCGACGGCCGCAAGTTCTACTGCACCGGTGCGCTGTTCGCGCACTGGGTGCCGGTCGCGGCCAGGGACGAGCAGGACAACCAGGTGCTGGTCTACGTCGCGCGTGAGGCGCCGGGTCTCGAGGTCGTCGACGACTGGAGCGGCTTCGGCCAGCGCACCACCGCGAGCGGCACCGTCACGGCCGACAACGTGGCGGTCGGCGCGCTGCAGGTGCTGCCGCGCGCGCAACTGTTCGAGCCGCCGACCATCCACGGCCCGTTCGCGCAGGTGCTGCACGCCGCCATCGATCTCGGCATCGGCCGCGCCGCCATGGCCGACCTGCACCACTGGGTGCGCGAGCGCGCGCGGCCCTGGCCCGACAGCGGCGTGGCGCGCGCGGCCGACGATCCGCTCACGCTCGCGCGCATCGGCCGGCTGGTGATCCAGCAGCACGCGACCGAGGCGCTGCTCGAACGCTCGGGCCACGCGCTCGACCGTGCGCGCGACGAACCCGGCGCCGACCATGTGACCGAGGCCTCGATCGCGGTCGCCGAAGCCAAGGTGCTGAGCACCGAGTTCGCGCTCGAGGCGGCCACCGCGCTGATCGAGCTCGCGGGCACGCAGTCCACGCTGGCCGAGCACAACCTCGATCGCCACTGGCGCAATGCGCGCACCCACACCGTGCACGACCCGGTGCGCTGGAAGCCGCATGCCGTGGGCAATCACTGGCTCAACGGCGCCAGTCCACAACGTCACGCTTCGATCTGATCCTTCCTCGTCTTTCCGAAAGCCATCACCATGGACCGTCGCCGTTTCATTCAACAAGGCAGCGCAGCCTTCTCTCTCGGCACCGTCGCCGGCACCAGCCTGCCTCTGTCGGCCTGGGCCCAGGCGCGCAAGGACACGCTGCGCGTGCTCTCCGAGGGCGCGCCCAACTCGCAGGACCCGCACGGCGAGGGCGTGAGCCGCGAATCGCTGGGCCTGTTCTTCAACGTCTACGACCGGCTCATCAACTTCGACCGCGCGCAGCTCTCGCCGGGCGTCTTCAAGTACGACTACGGCCGCTTTCGCGGCGAGCTGGCCGAGCGTTTCGAAACCAGCGCCGACGGCCGCACCCTGACCTTCTTCCTGCGCCGCGACGCCACCTTCCACGACGGCAAGCCCGTGACGGCCGCCGACGTGAAGTGGTCGCTCGACCGCGCGGTCTCGCTGCCGGCCAGCAAGCGCCAGCTCGCTACCGGCTCGCTCGAGAATCCCTCGCAGTTCACGGTGGTGGATGCGCACACCTTCCGCATCGCGCTGCCGCGCGCCGACCGCTACACGCTGCCGAACCTCGCGCTGAGCTTCGCCTCGGTGCTCAACAGCGAGCTCGCGAAGTCGCATGCCACCGCGGCCGATCCCTGGGCCACCGAATGGGTCAAGGCGCACGAAGCCGGCGGTGGCGCCTTCCGCATCGAGAGCTTCACGCCGGGCCAGCAGGTGGTCTACACCCGCTTCGATGGTTGGAAGGGCGGCAGCGCGCCCCAGCTGCGCCGCGCCGTGTTCCAGGTCGTGCCCTCGGCCTCCAACCGCGTGTCCGCCTTGCTCAAGGGCGACGCCGACGTGGCGCTGCAGCTGCCGCCCAAGGACCTCGACGCGCTGACCGACACCACGCGCGCCAAGGTGGTGTCGGTGCCGGTCACGACCAGCTTCCGCTTCGTCGCCTTCAACACCCAGGCCAAGCCCTTCGACGACGTGCGCGTGCGCCAGGCCATCGCCTACGCCCTGCCCTACACCACCCTGCTGCGCGGCGCCAACCTGGGCCGCGGCGAGGCGCTGTACGGCGCCAGGCCCGGCAAGCCCGCGAGCAGCCGCTTTCCGCAGCCCTATCCCTACGACACCCAGTTGCTCAAGGCGAAGGAGCTGCTGGCGCAGGCCGGCCATCCGCAGGGCTTCAAGACCAGCTTCAGCTACAACGTCGGCGACGCCACGCTGGCCGAGCCCGCGGCGCTGCTGATCCAGGAAGCGCTGGCGAAGATCGGCATCGCGCTGAGCATCGAGAAGGTGCCCAGCGCCCAGTGGGGCACGCTGCAGACCGAGAAGAAGCTGCCCTTCTTCATCGACAGCTCCTCGGCCTGGTTCAACGACCCCGACTACTTCTTCCGCATCTTCTTCCAGGGAGACTGGCGCTGGAACTTCGGTTCGTTCAAGAACGACGAACTCGCCAAGCTGCTCGAGCAGGCGCGCTGGGAGACCGACCGCGCGAAATACGACCGCGCGATCCAGCGCGCGATCGAGATCGCCTTCGAGCAGGTGCCGCTGGTGCCGCTGTGGCTGCCCACCTTCGAGGCGGCGCTGCAGCCCGACCTGCAGGGCTTCACCTACTACATCCATGGCCAGGTGGACTTCCGGCCATTGACGCGCTCATGAGCTTCGCCCGGCGCGTCGTCTCCAGGCTCGCGGCCACCGTGCCGGTGCTCGCGGGCACTGCCGTCTTCACCTTCGTGCTCACGCACGTGCTGCCGGGCGACCCCGCGGCCTTCCTCGCCTCGGGGCCGAACGCCGGTCCGGAGGAGATCGCGCAGATCCGCGCGCGCATGGGCCTCGACCTGCCCCTACCGACGCAGCTGTGGCACTACCTGCAGGCACTGGCGCACGGCGACTGGGGCCAGTCGCACACGACGGGGCAGCCGGTGCTGACCGACCTGTGGCAGCGCCTGCCGGCCTCGCTAGAGCTCACCTTCGCGGCCTTCGTGCTCACGCTGCTGGTGGCACTGCCGCTGGGCACCGCGGCCGCGCTGCGCCCGCGCTCGTTGTGGGACCGCGCCTGCACCGTGCTCACGGTGGGCGGCAGCTGCGTGCCGAGCTTCGTGATCGCGCTGCTGCTGGTCTACGTCTTCTATTTCCTGCTGGGCTGGGCGCCCGAACCCACGGGCCGCATCGACGCGATGATCGAGCCGCCGCCGGTGCGCAGCGGCTTCATGCTGGTCGATGCCGTCCTCGCGCTGCGCTGGGATGCCTTCGCTTCCGCGGCCGGCCGGCTGCTGCTGCCGAGCGTGGCGATGGCCGCCTTCTCGCTGGCACCGGTGGCGCGGCTCACGCGCGCGTCGCTGCTGGGCGTGCTGCGCAGCGACCCCGTGCGCACCGCGCGCGCGCTCGGCCTGCCGCCGCGCGCGGTGCTGGCCGGCGCGCTGCACCTGGCGCTGCTGCCGGTGGTCACCAGTGCAGGCATGGTGTTCTCGTACATGCTGAGCGCCAACGTGGTGATCGAGAAGGTGTTCGCCTGGCCCGGCATCGGCAGCTATGCGCTCGACGCGCTGATGGCGGCCGACCATGCGCCGCTGCAGGGCTTCGTGCTGCTGGTCGCGCTGATGTTCGTGCTGGTGAATTTCGCGATCGACCTGCTGCACGAGCGCATCGATCCGCGCGTGGGGAGCGCGGCATGAGCGCGGTGCCGGGCAAGTTCGAGGCGGATGCGCGGCCGCGCTGGCGCCCGCGCGGCAACGAGGCGCTGGGCCTGCTGCTGCTCGCGCTGCTGCTGTTCGCCGCCATCGCCGGCCCCGCGCTCGCGCCCTTCGATCCTCTCGCCACCGACGTGCCCGCGCGGCTGCAGCCGCCGAGCGCGCTGCACTGGTTCGGCACCGACGCGCTGGGCCGCGACCTGTTCTCGCGCGTGCTGGTGGCCACGCGGCTCGATCTCTCGATGGCCGCGGGCGCGGTGCTGCTGTCGCTGGCGGCGGGCAGCGCCATCGGTGCGCTGTGCGGCTTCGTCGGGGGCCGGCTCGACCGCTGGGTCGGCCGGCTGGTCGACGTGCTGATGGCCTTCCCGCTGTTCGTGGTGGCGATGGCGCTGGTCGCGGCCTGGGGCAACACGGTGATCAACATCGTCTATGCGACGGCGCTGATCAACCTGCCCTTCTACATCCGGCTCGCGCGCAGCGAGGTCGGCGTGCGGCGCGGCGCCGGCTATGTGCTGGCCGCGCGGCTCAGCGGCCAGGGCCCGGCGCGGCTGCTGTTCGGCGTGCTGCTGCCGCACGTGCTGCCCATGCTCGCGGTGCAGGGCTCGATCAACCTGGGCTGGGCGCTGCTCAATGGCGCGGGCCTGTCCTTCATCGGCCTCGGCGTGAGGCCGCCGACGCCCGAATGGGGCGTGCTGGTGAGCGAAGGCGCACCCTACATCATCACCGGCCAGTGGTGGCTCGCGGGCTTCCCGGGCCTGGCGCTGTTCATGGCCGTGGGCTGCTTCACGCTGCTGGGCGACGCGCTGCGCGACCGGCTCGATCCGCGCGGCGCCGCCGACCGGAGCGGCCCATGAGCGCGCCGCTGCTCGAGGTCGATGCGCTGAGCCTGCGCTTCCATGGCGCGCAGGGCGCGGTCCATGTGCTCGACCGCGTGAGCCTCCAGCTCGCGGCCGGCGAAACCCTGGGCCTGGTCGGCGAGAGCGGATCGGGCAAGTCGGTGACCGCGCTGGCGCTCGCGGGCCTGCTCGATGCGCAGGCCGACGCGGCCGCGCGGCGGCTGCGCTTCCAGGGGCTCGAACTGCTCGACGACAGCGGCCGTCCGGCGCGCGCGGCCTGGGATGCGCTGCGTGGCCGCCGCATCGGCTTCGTGTTCCAGAGTCCGCGCCGCGCGCTGCATCCGCTGCGCACCATCGGCGACCAGCTGCAGCAGGTGCTGCGGCTGCACCGCGGCCTGTCGGCACGCGCCGCGCGCCAGGCCGCACTCGAATGGATCGAACGCGTGGGCCTGCCCGAGCCCGAGCGCCGGCTGCGCGCTTTTGCCCACCAGCTCTCGGGCGGCCAGTGCCAGCGCGCGATGATCGCGCTGGCACTGGCCGGCGAGCCCGAGCTGCTGATCGCCGACGAGCCGACCACCGGCCTCGACGTGGTCACGCAGGCGCGGGTGCTCGACCTGCTGGCCGGCCTCGCGCGCGAGCGTGGCCTGGCGACCCTGCTGATCACCCACGACCTCGCGCTGGCCGCGCAACGCTGCGACCGCATCGCCGTGATGCATGCGGGCCAGGTGGTCGAGACCCTGCCCTCGCGGCACCTGCGCGAGGGCGCGGCCCATCCTTACACGCGCCAGTTGCTGCGCGCCACGCCGCAATCGGCGAACACGCTCGATGCGTTGCGCGGCGTCGATGGCCGGCTGCCCGATCTCGCGCGCGCCGACCTGCCGGCCTGCCGCTTCGCCGAGCGCTGCCCGCAGGCCGAGGCGCGCTGCCGGATGCAGCCGCCGGTGGCGCACTGGCAAGGTACCGCGCACCGCGTGCATTGCTGGCTGCCGCTGGCGCCGGCCACGCGGCCCGGCGCCGAACATCCCGTCCATCCGACACCCGAAGCAGTCCCCGCATGACACAGCCCAAATCCGACACCCTGGCCTCGCTCTTTCGCAGCCGCTACGGCGGCGAGTCGCCGCGGTCCGCGCCGCCGCCGGCCAATCCCGTGCTCGAAACCCTGCTGGCCCACCGCTCGGTGCGTGCCTTCGATGCCGAGCGCGCGCTACCGCCGGGCACGCTCGAATGGCTGATCGCCGCAGCGCAGTCGGCGCCCAGTTCGTCGAACCTGCAGACCTGGAGCGTGGTGGCGGTCGAAGACCCCGAACGCAAGGCGCGCATCGCCGAGTACGCGGGCCGGCAGGCCCAGGTGCGCGAGGCGCCGCTGCTGCTGGTGTGGCTGGCCGACGTCGCGCGCCTGCGCACCCTGGCCGACGACGCGGCCGTGCCCATCGAAGGCGCCGACTTCCTCGACACCTCGCTGATGGCCGTGATCGATGCCGCCTTGGCCGCACAGAACGCCGTGACCGCGGCCGAATCGCTGGGACTGGGCACCGTCTACCTCGGCGCGATCCGCAACCGGCCCGAGGAGGTGGCGGCCGAGCTGGGCCTGCCGCCCGGCGTGTTCGCGGTCGTCGGCCTGTGCATCGGCTGGCCCGATCCGGCACGGCCGGCGGCCGTCAAGCCGCGGCTGCCGCAGCGCGCGGTGCTCTCGCACGAACGCCATGCGGCCGGCGACACCGTCGGCCATGTGAAGCACTACGACGCGACCATGCAGTCCTTCTATGCCTCGCAGGGCATGCCGGCGGTGCGCTGGAGCGACCATTCGCTGGCGCGCCTGCGCGACCCCGCGCAACTGCGCGGCCGCCACCGGCTGGTGGAGGCGCTCGCCGCGCAACGCATCGGACTGCGCTGAGGCCATGGGCGAGTCGCAAGCGCTGCTGCGCGTCGAGGACCTGCACGCACGCCATGCGTTGCCCGCGGTGCCGGCCTGGGGCGGCCTGGTGCATCGCCGCCGCTGGCTGCCGGCCGTGGACGGCGTGAGCTTCGCGCTGGCGCGCGGCGAGGCGCTGGGCCTCATCGGCGAATCGGGCTGCGGCAAGTCGACCCTGGCATCCATGCTCGCGCGGCTGGCCGATCCGCTGTCGGGCCGGCTGCTGTTCGACGGCATCGATCTGGCCAGCGTGCGTGCCGGCCAGGCGGCCGATGCGCCCTGGCGCCATCGCATCCAGATGGTGTTCCAGGACCCGTACGAAAGCCTGGACCCGCGCCGCAGCGCCTTCGAGGCGATCGCCGATCCGCTGCGCCGGCTGGCGGCGCTCGACGACGCCGCGTTGCGCGAACGCGTGCTGCGGACCGCGCGGCGCGTGCAACTCGGCGACGAGCTGCTGGCGCGCCGGCCGCACCAGCTCTCGGGCGGCCAGGCCGCGCGCGTGGGCATCGCGCGCGCGCTGGCGCCCGCGCCCGAGCTGCTGATCCTCGACGAGCCCACCGCGGCGCTCGACGTCTCGGTGCAGGCCGGCCTGCTCGCGCTGCTGGCGGGGCTGCGCCGCGAGCTCGGCCTCGCGATCCTGTTCATCTCGCACGACCTCGGCGTGGTGCGGCTGCTGTGCGAGCGCGTGCTGGTGATGCGCGCGGGGCGCATCGTCGACGAAGGGGCGCCGCAGGCGCTGTTCGAGCGCCCTCGGCATCCCTACACCGCCGAGCTGGCCGCCGCGGTGCCGCGCTTTCCGGCGGCCGCCTGAGCGGCCGGCCGGACGCGGCTTCAGGGCTGGAAGTACAGATCCGCGAAGCTCCCGCGGATGTGCTCGCCGGTCGGCCCCTAGTCGCGCACCTTCTTCGCCAGCACGGTGATCGCCGGATTCGCGCCCAGCTCGATCGAAGGCACGTCGCGGTGCACGATCTGCTGGAAGTCGACGAAGAGCTGGCGCCGCCTGGTCTCGTCCACTTCCACCGCCGCTGCTTCCAGCAGCCGGTCGACCTCGGGATTGACGTAGTGCGCCGCGTTCGAGAACGGCAGGCCAACCTTGAAGTTCTTCGACCAGAACACGCGCTGCACGCCCACCGTGGGATCGAACAGGTTGGTGAGGCTCTCGAGCGTGATGTCGAAGGCGCGCTCGGTGTAGGCCTTGGTCACGTAGGTCGCGAAGTCGTAGCTCTCGACCGCGGCATCGATGCCGATGCGGCCCAGCGACTGGCGCACGAAGTCGGCCGCGCGGCGTTCCTGGAACGGGTTGTAGAGCACCCGCAGCTTGAGCCGCGTGCCGCCCGCGCCGCGCTTGAAGCCGGCCGCGTCGAGCGCGGCCTCTGCCGCCTTCGGGTCGTAGGGATAGGGCTGAATGCTCGCATCGTGGTAGCGCGAGATCCCCTTGCCGATCGGCGAGGCCGAAGGCGTGCCCAGGCCATACCAGACCGTCTTCGCGAAGGCATTCACGTCGATCGCCTGAGCAATGGCACGACGCACCTCCACCTTCTGCAGCGCCGGCGTGTCGAGGTTGAAGTAGATCTGCTGGTGGCTGCCGAGGTAGGGCGAGATGCGCGTATCGATCTCCACGCCGGGCAGCTTGCGGAAGCGCTCCACGTCCGACAGCGGGATGCCGCCGGTGCCGTTGGCCAGGTCGGCCGCGCCCGACTCGAGCGCCGCGGCGCGCGCGGCGGCATCGAGCACGAAGCGCACCACCACGCGGTCGAGATACGGCTTGGGCTTGTCCCAGTAGTTCGGGTTGCGCTCGAGGATGATGTGGCTGCCCTGCACCCACTCCTTGAACACGAAGGGACCGGTGCCGATCGGCTGGCTGTTGTACTTGCTCGCCGAGATGTCCGTGCCTTCGTACAGGTGCTTGGGCACGATCGGCGATTCGGTCGCGGCCAGGGCCGTCAGCAGGAAGGGCGCGGGCTTGCTCAGCACCACCACGGCCGTGTAGGGATCGGGCGTGCGCACCTCCACCACGTTGGCGAAGGTGCCGCGGCCGCGCGGATGCACCTGCTTGAGCGTCAGGATCGAGAAGGCCACGTCGGCCGAGGTGAAGTCCTTGCCGTCGTGCCACTTCACGCCCTTGCGCAAGGTGAAGGTGTATTGCAGGCCATCGGCGCTCAGCGACCAGGCCGTGGCCAGCAGCGGCTTGGGCTTGAGCTCGTAGTCGTAGGTCAGCAGGCCTTCGACGATCTTCGGGCCAATCTCGGCATTGCCGCCGGCCGTGGTCGTCAGCGGAACGATGGAAGCCGGCACGGGATTGACCAGCCAGTTCAGCGTGCCGCCCTGCCGGGGCTGGGCCCAGGCCGCGGGCGCGGCCAGCAGCGCGAGGGCCGAGAGCGCGGCGGCGCCGGCGGCCAGCGTGCGGCGACGCAGCGGGCCGATGCTCTTGTTGCGAGAGGGAGATGTCATGTTCGGATGCGTGTGGCCAACGAAGCTCGCTCAGAACGCCGGGATGACCGCGCCCTTGTACTTGTCCTGGATGAACTTGCGCACCTCGGGCGTGTGCAGCGTCTTCACCAGCTTGGCGATGGCCGGCGACTGCAGGTTGTCCTTGCGCGCCGCGATGAAGTTCGCATAGGGCGAATGGCGGCCGTCCTCGATGAACAGCGCGTCGCGGCCCGGATCGAGCTTGGCCTCGAGCGCGTAGTTGGTGTTGATCAGCGCGAGGTCCACGTCGGGCAGTGCGCGCGGCAGTTGCGCCGATTCGATCTCGCGGATCACCAGCTTCTTCGGGTTCGAGACGATGTCGCGCGCGGTCGACTTGATGTTGCCCGGGTCCTTGAGCTTGAGCAGGCCCTGCTTGGCCAGCAGCGCCAGCGCGCGGCCCGAGTTCGACGGATCGTTGGGGATCGCCACCACCGCGCCCTCGCGCAGGTCGGCCGCCTTCCTGATCTTCTGCGAGTAGGCGCCGAAGGGCTCGATGTGCACGTCGCTGTTCGGCACCTCGACGATGTCGGTCTTGCGGTCCTTGTTGAAGGAATCGAGGTAGGGACGGTTCTGGAAGAAGTTCGCGTCGAGCTGCTTGTCGCCGACCGCGAGGTTGGGCTGCACGTAGTCGTTGAACACCTTGACCTCGAGGTCCACGCCCTGCGCCTTGAGCTGCGGGCGGATGAATTCGAGGATCTCGGCATGCGGCACCGGCGAGGCCGCCACGCGCAGCGTCTCCTGCGCCTGCGCGGACATCGCGCCCAGACCGGCCACCGACAGCACCATCACCGAGAAGGCGCGCTGAAACGAAAACGTCATGGTTGGAATTCCCTCATCGTCAGAAATGAAAAACGCCGGATCGCCCTGTCCTCGCAGGAACGTCCGGCGCTGCGCAGGTTAGCGGCGCGATGCCGCGCTCCCAAGCGATGAATCGGCGCTTGCTTATGCGACCCGCGAGCAAGCGGCGGGCATGATCCTCAGTTCATGCGCTGCAGCAGCACGTCGGTCACCGCCACGCTGCCCGAGGCCTTCGGGAACCGCAGCGTGACCTGCTTGATGTGCGCGAGGTCCACGCCATGCAGCGCGAAGGCCTTCAGCGGAACCGCCACCATGTTCAGCAGCGGCCGCGTGGTGCCGGTGTCGGCATAGATCGCGTCCGCGGGCGCGTCGACCAGCGGGATCGTGCCGTCGGGCTTGCGCGCGATGCCGTAGAGCGCGTCGCTGAAGTCGCTGCCCTTGATCGCCGCCTTGCGATCCTGCGTGTCGGTCAGCGCGATCTCGACCTCCTGGCCGATGGGAGCCACCACGGCGACGCGCAGGCTCAGCGTGTCGAAGCCCTGGGTGGAAAGGTCGCCGGTGTGGATCGTCATCGCGGCGCCGGCCGCGGTCCACTGCAGCTGGGCCTGGTCCGTGATCGACCAGGTCAACAGCGTCTTCGCGTCATAGGTGTAGTCGTACAACGCGCCTTCCTTGAACAGGCGATCGACGCTGGCCTGGCTCGCGGGATCGGTGCATGCCGCGTCGCGATCGGGCTTGAGCGCGAGGAATCGGCATTGCACGGCCTGGGCGAATTTCTCGTAGGCGGTCGAGAGCCCGTTCGGGTTCTTCGCGCTGGCATCGATGGCGCGGAAGTTCTGGAGCAGCTTGCGCTGCGCGGCGGGTTGATGGATCGTCAGGATCACGCGCTCGTCGCAACTGCCCTCGCCCACCGGGCAGCCCGCGGCCGGGATCGGCGCCTGCCCCTTCCAGTACGGCGCGAACTGGAACTCGTCGCCGACGAAATAGCGCATGAACGATTCGATCAGGAACATGCCGTTGCGGCGCTGGTCCTCCTGGCTCAGGCGCAGCGTCTCGGCCTCTGCGGCCTTGCAGTAGAGGGGGGCGCGGATCTGCGAATCGTCGATCTTGGCCCAATAGTCGTTGTAGAAGTTGTGGTTGGCGCCCCGCACCAGGACCTGGTACTTGGGCGCGCTGTCGTCCTCGGCGGTGTAGCGGCTCTCGTCGAAGATCTGCGCGCCTTCCAGCGTGTAGACGTCGCCGTCGCAGCTGGGCAGCAGGGTCATGAACGGCACATGGGTGATGCGCGACAGCTGCTTCTTGTTGATCGCCGCGAGCGAGAAGACCGCGCGGATCCGGTGCGGGTCCCCGGTGCTCGAAGGCAGCAGCACGCCGGATTGGCGCAGGGCCTCCTCGGAGGTGGCCTGCTGCAGCCATTGCTCGCTGTTCGCATTGATTCGCCGCACCACGGTGCCCAGGTCCCGGAGCGCGGCGGTGGCCTTCT
This sequence comes from Variovorax sp. Varisp41, assembly GCF_047325085.1. Lineage (NCBI taxonomy): Bacteria > Pseudomonadati > Pseudomonadota > Betaproteobacteria > Burkholderiales > Comamonadaceae > Variovorax > Variovorax sp. Varisp41. The sequence goes on along the minus strand of NZ_CP168541.1, from coordinate 229,195 downwards.
CCAGCGCGAGCTCCGCGGCCTGGAGCACGGCCTGTGCGTCCTGCGCCTGGCGCTGCAGTTGCTCCACCTCGCGGGTCAAGGCCTCGATCTCCAGCGCTGGCGCGGGCGGCGTGCGGCCCAGCGCCGCCTGGTGCTTGAACTTCGCGATCAGGAGCTGCACCGAGGCGGCGGTCGAGGCGGATTGCGCCTCGTCGACCCGCTGCCGCGCTTCGTCCAGCGCGGCCTGGAGCGGAACGGTCGCCGCGCGGATGTCGCGTGCCTTCTCGACGTTCTGGTAGCTGATGCCCACGCGTTGCCGGTTCAGCTCCACCGCATAGGCCACCGCTTCCGCGCCGCGCGAGTGCCCGACGAGGCCCACGCGTCCGAGGTCCATCCTGCCCTTGAGCTCGGGCAGCGCCACGCCGTTGAACACGCCCGTGGCGTTGCCCGCGCGCAGCAGGTCGAGCGTGGTCATCAGCAACTGGCCGCGCGCCAGCGCACCGGCATCCGAGGCATTGCCGTTGAGACCGTTGATCTTTCCCGCATCGATGGAGAAGGCCACGTAGCCGTTCTCCGCCAGGCTCTTCTGCAGGTAGTCGTAGCCCTTGGCGTTGTTGAGATCGGAGGAGTCATGCATGCCGTGCAGGAACACCACCACCGGATGGCCGCCGCTGGCCGAGGGCTGGACCCTGGAATCGCCCGGTGTGCCGGCCGGCCCTGTCGGATAGCGCACCGTGCCCCGCAGCGGCACGGTGTAGATCACGTCCTTGTACCGCGCATCCGACACCGCCGCGGTGCCGAAGCCATAGACGATCTGCTCCGAGGACACATGGCCTCCCTTCTCGCCGAACGGCACGGTCGCGGTGAACCGGGTGACGACGGAAGGGTCCTCCGGATTCGGTGGCGTGGTGACCGGGATGGTCGGCGCCGGATCGGCCGTGCCGGTGGTGACGCCGGTCGTGGGCGGAGGCGCCATCAAGGCCAGGGAGCCCGCCCCGCCGTCGCTGCCTCCACCGCATCCGCTCGCGAGGGCGAATCCCAGAAGAACCGCGCACGCTTTCAACAAGCGCATGCAACGCTGTCCATTCATTGATCTTCTCCAAAATATTCTTTCGATGATTGGAGCGATCTGCGATCCAGGCACGACTCGCTCCGAGTGGTGTCCGATTCGCGCCATGCGGATTTATCGATTCATCGGGGCCGACGCTTGTCTCTCGTGATGATGAGCATCTCGCGTTGCGGACCGCGCGGAGAAGCAATTCATATGCCTCTCGAAGATGTCGTTTCTTTATTCCTTGCTGCATCGATTCATCGGCATTAAAGATATTCATTGACCAATTAATCAATGAAAAATTATTCCTTCGAAAAGCAATCTGCAATTTCCGAGAACCCGTCTGGAGATGGCGCCAGAAGATGCGAAGTGCGTCGCCGCGCGCGGATGCCTTGGTGATGCCAGGAGGCATCCGGCAACCGAAGTGCATGCCTCGCGCGCCCGTCGCGACCGGATGGGGACCGGGCCATCCACACGCACGAACGCGGTGCGTGCCGGGCCGAGGCCGCGTCCGTGAATCCGTAGTCGCGAGTCCGTGAAACTCCGCTATCTTCTCGCGCAGGCGCGCGGCGATGCACCGCGCTGCCACCCACGCTCAGGAACACATCGCATGGCGCCCGCCGACATCCCCAGCCCACCGCCCTACTACCACGGCACCAAGGCCGACCTCAACCCCGGCGACCTGATCGAAGCCGGCCGCAGTTCCAACTACGGCCAGCGAAGGAAGGCGGCGTATGTCTATCTAAGCGCCACGCTCGAGGCCGCGACCTGGGGTGCCGAGCTGGCCATCGGCGAGGGCCGCGGCAGGATCTACGTGGTGGAGCCCACCGGGCCGATCGAGGACGATCCCAACCTCACCGACAAGAAATTCCCGGGCAATCCGACCAGGTCCTACCGCACGCGGCAGCCGCTGCGGATCACGGGCGAGGTGAAGGACTGGCAGGGCCATGCGCCCGAGCAACTCCAGGCGATGCGCGAGCACCTGGAGGCGCTCAAGCGCGCGGGCATCGAGGCGATCGAGGACTGACGACCACGCGGACGCGTTGCCCGCTCAGGCCGCTCGCCGCCGCGTCTCGCCCTGCCACAGCGCGCCCGCATAGAGCTCGGGCCCGAAGTCCGGCGCCACCTCGGCGCGCGTGCGCGCCTCGTGCAGCGGCAGGTCGGCCAGCAGCAGGTCTTCGCTGATGCGGCGCACGATGGCCGGCACATAGCCGCGCATGCCGGGCACGTCGCCCAGCGGCAGCCCGGTGCTCGCGAAGCCGCCCGGGTTGTAGACGTGGATGTCGCGCAGCCACGGCGCCGTGCCCGCCGTCTTCTCGACCAGCTCGAGGCCCGTGCCCAAGTAGGGCGCGGCAGCGAGCTCGTCGTCGCGCTCGTGCGCGGGCGCCTCGAAGCGGTCGCGCCAGCGCAGCACCAGGTCGGCGATGCCGGCCAGCTCAGGGCGCTCGCTCAGCTCGTGGCTGTAGCCGGTGCCGGCGATCGCGAAGTCGAAGTGGAAATGCGCGTCGTGCACATGGGCCACGAGCTGGTTGCCGTTCCGCGTGACGCCGCGCCACGGCGCGCCCAGGTGCAGGTGGAAGTTGGGAAAGGCCAGCACGCGCTGCACCGAGTCGGGCGGCGGCGTGGTGCCCAGGCGCCGGTAGCGCGCCGCATGGTGCCAGCGCGTGGCATCGGGCAGCGCGAAGTAGTTGTCGTACAGGCCCGGATAGCCACGCACGCGCGCCACCGGCGTGGCCGCGAGATGGTCGCGGCGCGCGAACAGGTGCACGGCGGCGGCGCCATGCTCGAGCGCCACCGCGGCCGCGTCGAAGGCCGAGGCCGCCGCGCCGATCACGGCCACGCGCTTGCCTTCGAGCCCCGCGAAATCGATCGCATGGCCGGTGTGGGCCGCGAGCCCGCCGGCCACCGCGTTCGCGAGCAGCTCGGGCACGAAGGGCGCGCCGCTGCCGGCCACGCCGTTGGCGAAGATCAGCTTGCGCGCGGTCTCGATACGCTCCTGGCCATCGACCTCGAGCCGCACGCGGAAGTGCGGCACCGCGCCCTGCCCCGCCGCCTCGAAGCCGACCAGACGCGTGCCATAACGCACCCCGGTGGCGGTGATGTGGCGGAACCAGTCGAGGTAGGCGGCCCAGTCGGTGCGCGGAATGCGGTCGAGCGCCGCATAGGCCTCGAGGCCGTGACGCGATTCGTACCAGGCCTGGAAGCCCAGCGCGCTCACCGAGCCTTCGGGACCGACCAGGTTCTTGAGCGTGCGCAGCTTGTGCATGCGCGCGCGCGTGAGCCACACGCCGGCGCGCTGCGCATCGAGCGCGGCATCGATCACGCTGACTTCGGCGATGCCCGCGCGGCGCAGCGCGAAGGAGAGCGCGGCACCGCTCTGGCCGCCGCCGACGACGAGCACGTCGTGGGCGATGCCATCGTGGCGCGGCACCCAGTTGGCGGGCGCGGGGCCGAGCAGGCGCAGCGCCTCGTGGGCGAAGCGGTCGCGTGGGTCCTGAAGGTCGAAGAGGGTGACGTTGCTCATGGGGGGTCCAGAAAAAAACGGGCCCCGAGGGGCCCGTTGAAACTGCATCGCCGAAGAGACCAGGAGACACTCACCCTCGAAGGCAAGAGCCCTCATTCTTCAAGAGAGCGCGGCCTTCGCGAAGCACGTAATCCGCATACGCTGATCCGTTTTTGTTCTTTGCCGCGTTGCCTCGCCGCGCGATAGCCTGCGGGCACGCCCACCGAGTGCGCGCCCGGAAGGCGCATGCCCCCGCCAGAGACAAGCCTCTTCCCGTCGCCATGAACTTCCAGCAACTGCGATCCGTGCGCGAGACCGTGCGCTGCGGCTTCAACCTCAGCGAAGCCGCCGTGGTGCTCGAGGCCTCGCAGTCCGGCGTGAGCCGGCAGATCCGCGACCTCGAGAACGAACTCGGCATCCTGCTGTTCAAGCGCTCGGGCAAGCGGCTCACCGGCCTCACCTCGCCCGGCGACCACCTGCTGCCGATCATCGAGCGCGTGCTCGACGACAGCCTGAACCTGCGCCAGGCCGGCCAGGATTTCCTGGCGCGCGAGGAGGGCCTGCTGTCGATCGCGGCCACGCATTCGCAGGCGCGCTATGCGCTGCCGGCCGCGGTGCAGGAGTTCCGGCTGCGCTTTCCCGGGGTGCGGCTGCACCTGCACCAGGGCACGCCGCGCCAGATCGCGCAGATGCTGCTCGACGGCGAGGTCGACGTGGGCATCGCTACCGAGCTGCCGCGGAACCATCCGCAGCTCGCCGCCATCTCCTGTCGCTGCTGGACGCACCTGGTGGTGGCGCCCGCGGGCCATCCGCTGCTGACCGAGGCGCCGCTCACCATCGAGAAGCTCGCGCGCCATCCGCTCATCACCTACGACAGCGGCCTCACGGGCCGCTCGCGCATCGACGAGGCCTTCGCGCGCCATGGGCTCTCGCCCGACATCGTGCTGGCCGCGATGGATGCCGACGTGATCAAGACCTACGTGGAGCTCGGCGTGGGCGTGGGCATCGTCGCCGACCTGGCCTACGACGCGGTGCGCGACCGGCGCCTGCGCGCGCTGGAAGCCGGCCATCTGTTCGGCGCGAACCGCACCCAGCTCGCGGTGCGCCGCGGCGGGCATCTGCGCGGCTACATCCACGCCTTCATCGATGCCTTCGCGCCCGGCATGGCGCGCGAGGCGATCGCGCGCGCCAGCGCGGAGGCACCGCCCGACGACGGAGGCTGAACGTCAGGGTTGTTGCGGTTCGCCGAGCGAGAGCATCAACCGGTTCGCCCAGTTGAAGAAGGCCGCGCCGTGGATCACGTCGGCGATCGCGAGATCGTCGAGGCCCTGCGCGCGCAATGCCTCGATGTGTTCCGTGCCGAAGTTCGAGGGCGTCGACGACAGCGCCACCGAGGCCGCGACGATCGCATCCCAGCGCTCGCCGAGCGCGGCCGTCGTGCCCTCGTCGAGCAGCCGCTGCACATCGTCCGAACGCTGCGAGAAATGCGTGGCGAAGCGCGCATGCACCGAGGCGCAGTAGATGCAGCCGTTGTGGCGCGAGGCCGCGGCCGCGGCCAGTTCGCGCTCGGCGCGCGGCAGGCCGGCCTCGGGGTTGTAGAAGATGTCCTTGTCGGTGCGCGTGCGCGCGCCGAGGATGTCGGGATCGCGCGCGAGCAGCCGGAAGTACGGCGACTTGGCGCGCGAGGCATCCACCAGGCCCGCGAGGTGACGCTCGGTGAGCTCGGCTTCGGGCAGCGGCTCGAGCCAGGGCAGCCATTCGAGCTGCGCCTGCGTGAAGCGCGTGGGGTGCGCGTTGTCCGGATAGCTCAGGGTCGATTCGGTGGCCATGGCGTTCAGTCGACGGAAGTGATGGGATGGCGCGCCAGCGTGCGCAGGCCCGCGACGACGCGGATCTGGAACGCGAGGAAGGCCACGAGCTGCGACAGAGTCACGATGCCGGTGGACGACCAGCCGGCATCGAGCAAGGCCTGCAGCGCGGTGGGGCTCGCATCGCGCGGATGGAACACCAGCAGCTGCGCATGCACGAGCGCGGCCGACAGGCGCGGGCCCAGCGCTTCGCGGTTCCCATCGGCGACCGCGTACGAGGGGCCGGCCGTGTCCTCGGCGCTCAGCGGGCCGGCGGGATAGCGTCCGTACGGGCCCTTGGCGGCGGCGCGTTTCGCTTCGTCCGCGACCGCCTCGGCCAGGCCCGCGCGTGCGCGCTGCGAGGCCAGGCGCTGCGCGTAGAAGCGCGCGACCTCGGGCTGCTCGTGCAGCGCGGTCACGAAGGCCGCGATGGCGAATCGGTCCGCGATATCGAACGCTTCGGGCACGGGCGGCGTGGGCGCGAACAGCGCGAGGTAGCTCTGCTGCGCGTTGAGGCGTGCCTGTTCGCGCTGCGCGCGCAGGCGGTCGAGCGGATCGCCGGGCGCGATGCCGACCAACTGGTCGATCACGTCGGCGACGGGAGTGGTGGTGGCGGTCATGAGGTCTGGAGGGAAGGAAGGTCGGTGGGTGCCGCAGCCGTGTCCCGCTGCCAGCCGAGCGCGGGCGCGACCTCGGTGGCGACGAGTTCGATCGAGCGCAGGATCGCCGCATGCGGCGGATCGACCGAGTGCACCTGGCACACGAGGTCGGTGACGCGCGCGAGCGTGCTGTCGGCGGCAAGCGATGCGATCACGTCCTCGGGCGTTCCCACGTGCACGTCGTAGGCCGCGATCAGTTGTTCGAGCGGGGCCTCGGGGCCCGCGCGGTCCGCGAGGCCACCGCCGCCCGAGGCCGCGAAGCGCGCGGCCGAGCGTCGCAGGCCGATCTCGGCCAGGCGCAGCGCCTCGGCGCGCGTGTCCGCCACGAAGACGCTGCGCGATCCCACGATGCGCGGCGTGGCGCCGGCGGGCAGCGCGGCGAGGTAGGCATCGACGATCGGGTTTTGCAGCTCTGCCAGCGTCGCATCGGGTGCTTCCAGCGTGCGCGGCTGGGTGCGCGAGAGCATCAGGCCGTCGCCGGCCTGGCCCGCGCGCGTGCCGCCGCCGACGGAGAAGGTCGCCTGCCAGATCCGGCCCAGCAGTTGGGCGCCCGCGGGGTACAGCGTGTCGCCGCCCGCGAGCGGCCGGCCGGCCCAGGCCGCGCGCACGGCGGCGAGCTGCCGCGCGAACAGCGCCGGACGCTCGGCCGCATCGAGGCCGAAAGCGGCGAAGGCCTCGGGCGTGCCGCCCGTGCCCACGCCGATTTCGAGCCGGCCGCCCGCGAGCAGGTCCAGCACGATGGCGTCCTCGGCCACGCGCAGCGCGTTCTCGAGCGGCAGGGTCACGATGCCGGTGCCCAGGCGGATGCGACGCGTGCGCGCGGCCACGTGGGCGAGAAAGACGAAGGGCGATGGCAGGCCGCCCTCGTGTTCGTGGAAGTGGTGCTGCGCGACCCAGGCCGAGTCGAAGCCGAAGGCCTCGGCGTGCGCGATCTGCGCGGCCACCAGGCGATAGCGCTCGGCCGCGGGGGCGTCGTCGAGCAGCCGGCTGAAGAAGCCGAGGCGCTTGCGCACCGTCGGTCGTTGGGCGGAGGGTGCGTGCGAAGGCTCGGGCATGAAGCGGAAATTGTGGCGGCCGGGGGCTGCGCCGGCTGCGAAGAAAAAGTCGCATGCATATGCGCAAACCGAGGCTGCGCCACCCGACCGCCTTGCCAAATGCAGCGCGCGCCTAAGGAAGTGCGAATCCCTTCTTTCCGCGCGAGCGGACACCGACTTAACCTGCCGCCGCACTTTTTCGCGCACCCTCCGACCACGAGTTCCCATGGCCACTTCCTCCCGCCAGATCAAGCTGGGCGCCTTTCTCATGCAGACCGGCCACCACATCGCCGCCTGGCGCCATCCGCAGGCACAGGCCGACGCGGGCAGCAACTTCCGCCACTACGTCGAGCTCGCGAAGCTGGCCGAGGCCGCGAAGTTCGATGCCGTCTTCCTGGCCGACTCGGTGGGCGTGCGCAGCAGCGAACTCGCCTCGCTCTCGCGCACCGCGCGCAGCGACCACTTCGAGCCGTTGACCCTGCTGTCGGCGCTGGCCGCGGTCACCGAGCGCATCGGCCTGATCGCCACCGTGTCAACCAGCTTCAACGAGCCCTTCAACGTGGCGCGCAAGTTCGCCTCGCTCGACCAGATCAGCGGCGGCCGTTCGGGCTGGAACCTCGTGACCTCGAGCGGCACCGGCGAGGCGCAGAACTTCAACCGCGACGAGCACTTCGAGCACGCGTTGCGCTACGAGCGCGCGGCCGAGTTCCACGACGTGGTGACCGGCCTGTGGGACAGCTGGGAGGACGACAGCTTCGTGCGCGACAAGGACAGCGGCCAGTACTTCCACGAGGACAAGCTGCACGTGCTGCATCACAAGGGCAAGCATTTCTCGGTGCGCGGGCCGCTCAACGTCTCGCGCTCGCCGCAGGGCCGGCCGGTGGTGGTGCAGGCCGGCGCCTCGGAAGCCGGCCGCGACCTCGCCGCGCGCACGGCCGAGGTGATCTTCGTCGCGCACCAGACCTTCGACGAGGCCAAGAGCTTCTACCGCGACATCAAGGACCGCGCCCAGGCCTACGACCGCGAGCCCGAGTCGATCAAGATCATGCCGGGCATCTTCCCGGTGGTCGGCCGCACGCAGGAGGAGGCCGAGGAGAAGTTCGCGCTGCTGCAGGACCTGGTGCACCCGGTGGTCGGCGTCTCGCTGCTGTCGAACGTGATCGGCGGCTTCGACTTCTCGGGCCTGCCGGTCGACGGCCCCGTGCCCGAGCTGCCCGAGACCAACGGCCCGAAGAGCCGGCAGCGCCTGCTGCTCGACCTCGCGCGGCGCGAGAACCTCAGCATCCGCGACCTCTACCTGCGCATCGCGGGCGCACGTGGCCACCAGCAGGTGGTGGGCACGCCGCAGAGCATCGCCGACCAGCTGCAGCAGTGGTTCGAGGAAGGCGGCGCCGACGGCTTCAACATCATGTCGCCGTGGTTCCCGGGCGGGCTGCAGGACTTCATCGAGCTGGTGCTGCCCGAGCTGCGCCGGCGCGGCCTGGTGCGCACCGAGTACGATGGAAGTACCTTGCGCGAGCACCTGGGGCTGCAGCGGCCGCGGCATGGGCAGCGCCGGGCCGCGGTGAGCGCCGCATAGCGGCGCGTCGCCTCTCCTCCGCTCATACGGCGGCGCGCAGCGTCCTGGCCGCCGCCACCATGTTGCTCAGCGCCGGAATCACCTCGGGCCACTGGCGCGTCTTGAGGCCGCAGTCGGGGTTGACCCACAGGCGCTCCGCGGGAATGCGCTCGGCCGCCTTCTTCATCAGCTGCACGATGTGCTCCTGGCTGGGGATGTTCGGCGAGTGGATGTCGTAGACGCCGGGGCCGATCTCGTTCGGGTACTTGAAGTCGTCGAAGGCGTCGAGCAGCTCCATGTCCGAGCGCGAGGTCTCGATGGTGATGACGTCGGCATCCATGTCGGCGATCGACGCGATGATGTCGTTGAACTCCGAATAGCACATGTGGGTGTGGATCTGCGTCTCGTCGCGCACGCCGTTGGCCGTGATGCGGAATGCATCCACCGCCCAGTCCAGGTATTCCTGCCATTGCGACTTGCGCAGCGGCAGGCCTTCGCGCAGCGCGGCCTCGTCGATCTGGATCACGCGCACGCCGGCGCGCTCGAGGTCGAGCACCTCCTCGCGGATGGCCAGCGCGAGCTGACGGCAGGAGGCGGCGCGCGGCTGGTCGTCGCGCACGAAGGACCAGTTGAGGATGGTCACGGGGCCGGTCAGCATGCCCTTCATCGGCCGTTGCGTGAGCGACTGCGCATAGCGGATCCACTCGACCGTCATCGCCTTCGGGCGGCTGATGTCGCCGAACAGGATCGGCGGCTTCACGCAGCGCGAGCCGTAGGACTGCACCCAGCCGAACTGGCTGAAGGCATAGCCCTCGAGCTGCTCGCCGAAATACTCGACCATGTCGTTGCGTTCGGCCTCGCCATGCACCAGCACGTCGAGGCCGAGCGCTTCCTGCTCGCGCACGCTGCGCTCGATCTCGGCGCGCATCGCCACCTGGTAGTTGGCCGCGTCGAGGCGGCCGGCCTTGAACTCGCTGCGCGCATGGCGGATCTCGGCCGTCTGCGGGAACGAGCCGATGGTGGTGGTGGGGAACGGCGGCAGCTTGAGGAACGCGGCCTGCTTGGGCGCGCGCTGGGCATAGACGCTCTCGCGCCGGCCGAGCTGGCTGTTGAGCCGGGCCACGGCCGCCTGCGCGGCGGGGTTGTTCACGCGCGGCGAGGCACGGCGCGCTGCCAGCGCCGCGGCGTTCGCGGCCAGCGCCTCCTTCACGGCCGCGCGGCCGTCGCGCAGCGCGCCGGCCAGCACGCGCAGTTCCTCGAGCTTCTGCAGCGCGAACGCGAGCCAGGACTTGAGCTCGGTGTCGAGCTTCTGCTCGCTCGCGAGATCGACCGGCACATGCAGCAGCGAGCACGAGGGCGCGATCCAAAGGCGGTCGCCGAGGCGCTCGGCCAGCGGCTCGAGCCAGTCGAGCACGGCGGCCAGGTCGGTCTTCCAGATGTTGCGGCCGTTGATCACGCCGAGCGACAGCACCTTGTGCGGCGGCAGCATGCTCAAGAGCGGCAGCACGTCGTCGCGGCCGTTGATGGCATCGACGTGCAGGCCGGCCACCGGCAGGTTGGCGGCCAGGTACTTGTTCTCGGCGAGCTGGCCGAAGTAGGTGGCCAGCAGGATCCTGATCCTCGCGCTCTTGAGGTGGTGGTAGGCCGTGTTGAAGGCGTGCTGCCAGTCGGCGTCGAGCTCGGTCGCGAGCAGCGGCTCGTCGATCTGCACCCATTCGACGCCGCGCGCCGCGAGCGCGTCGAGCAGCTCGGCATAGACCGGCAGCAGGCGCGGCAGCAGCGCGAGGCGGTCGGAGTCGTCCTTGGCCTTGCCGATGGCCAGGTAGGTGACGGGGCCGACCAGCACCGGCTTGGCCTTCACGCCCTGTGCCCTGGCTTCGTCGAGCTGTTCGAGCAGGCGCGAGGCATCGAGCCTGAACTCGGTGGCCGCGGTGAACTCGGGGACGATGTAGTGGTAGTTGGTGTCGAACCACTTGGTCATCTCGCCCGCGGCCACGCCGCCGCAGCAACCCGCATGCTCCTCGGCCGACTGCGCCGAGCGGCCGCGCGCCACGCGGAAGTAGTTGTCGAGCGCATCGCCATGGAAGCCGCGCACGCGCTCGGGCAGGTTGCCGAGCGTGAAGCTCATGTCCAGCACCTGGTCGTAGAACGCGAAGTCGCCGACCGGCACGAGGTCGAGGCCGGCCTGGTCGTTCCAGTGGCGCTGGCGCAGCGCGGCGCCTAGGGCCTGGAGCGTTTCGCGTGAGGACTCTCCCTTCCAGTACGACTCGAGCGCGAACTTCAGTTCGCGCCGGGCGCCGATGCGGGGAAAGCCGAGGTTGTGGGTGGTGGTCATGGGTAGCGGAAGGTCCGGCAGTACAGGGAAAGGCGCGATCCTAGGTGTGGCGACTCGTGAAGTAAAATGGTCTTATTTCACGCATCCATGAATCTGGCTCATTGACCATGCTCGAGCGCATCCATCTGTCGATCGTCCAGGAAGTGGACAAGCAGGGCTCGCTGACCGCGGCCGCCGAGGTGCTGCACCTCACGCAGTCGGCACTGAGCCATTCGATCCGCAAGCTCGAGCAGCAGCTCGGCACCGAGGTCTGGCAGCGCGAGGGGCGCAGCCTGCGGCTGACGCAGGCGGGCCAGTACCTGCTCGCGGTGGCCAACCGCGTGCTGCCGCAGCTCGCGCTGGCGGAAGAACGTCTGGGCCAGTTCGCGCAGGGCGAGCGCGGCTCGCTGCGCATCGGCATGGAATGCCATCCCTGCTACCAGTGGCTGCTCAAGGTGGTCTCGCCCTACCTCGCGGCCTGGCCCGACGTGGACGTGGACGTGAAGCAGAAATTCCAGTTCGGCGGCATCGGCGCGCTGTTCGGCTACGAGATCGACCTGCTCGTTACGCCCGACCCGCTCTACAAGCCGGGCCTGCACTACGAGCCGGTGTTCGACTACGAGCAGGTGCTGGCGGTGGCGCGCGGCCACCGGCTGGCGAACCTGCCCTACGTGAAGCCCGCGCAGCTCACGCAGGAGGTGCTGGTCACCTACCCGGTGGCGACCGACCGGCTCGACATTTACAACATGTTCCTGATGCCCGCGGGCGTGACGCCCAGGCGGCACAAGGCCATCGAGACCACCGACATCATGTTGCAGATGGTGGCCAGCGGCCGCGGCGTGGCCGCGCTGCCGCGCTGGCTGGTCGAGGAGTACGCGCAGAAGATGGACGTGGTGCCGGTGCGGCTCGGCGCGCGCGGCATCGCCAAGCAGATCTTCCTGGGAGCGCGCGAGGCCGACACCGACATCGACTACCTGCGCGCCTTCGTCGAGCTGGCGCGCGCGGCCGGCTGATCAGCCGGCCGGCCGCATGCGCTCGGCGATCTCGGCGTGGCCGCGCGCGGCCAGCGCCTCGGCGGCGCCCGCGCGATCGCGCGTTTCCTTGTTCTGGCTGAGCTTCGACTTGCCGACCAGCGAAGTGAGCGCGATCTCGATGCCGACGATGCGGCCCAGCATGTCGTCGATGAAATCGGGCGCCGAGTCGCCCATCTTCCAGGGCCTGGGCTCGGCCGCCTCGTGACGGCGCGTGAGGCGCGCGACGATGCCGCGCACGAAGCGCTCGTCGTCGCGCACGGTGATCGTGCCGTGCGCATGCACCACCTCGTAGTTCCAGGTCGGCACCTGGCGGTGCAGCTCGTGCTTGCTCGGGAACCAGCTCGGCGAGATGTAGGCCTGCGCGGCGCGGAAGACCACCATCACCTCGGTGCCGGTCGGGCAGCGCTGCCAGACGTCGTTGGCGCGCGCGACGTGCGCCGAGAGCAGGCCGTGCGTGCCGACCTCGGGATCGAACTCGAAGGGCAGGTGGTCGGCGTCCAGCCCCGCGGGGCCGTGCGTGACCAGCATGCCGAGCGGATGCTCGCGGATGACGCGCTGGAGCGCGGCGGGATCGGTGACGGCGAAATGCGCGGGGATGTACATCGGGCGTGGCTCGCAAAGCGTGGGGTGCCTCACTGTCGCCTCGAACCGGCACAATGCGAAGAACCAGTTTTCCACTTTTTGAATGGACCAGTTGTCGCTTCCCCCGGGCCAGGGCGCGGGCCGCCGCATCTACGCGCTGCTGCGCGACCAGATCGCCGACGGCACCCTGCCCGCGGGCGCGCCCGCACCGTCGACCCGGGCCCTGGCGGCCGAGCTCGGGGTCTCGCGCACCACGGTGACCGCGGTCTACGAGCAGCTCGCGGCCGAGGGCTACCTGCTCACCTCGGCGGGCCGCGCGGCGCGCGTGGCGAGCCCGCCGTCTGCGGCCGTGGCCCGACCGGCGGCCGCCTCCCGCCGCGCCCGGCCCGCGCCCACGCTGTCGGCCTACGGCCGCCGCATCGCGGCGATGGCGCCACCGTCCGCCGCGCCGAGCGAGCCGCCACGCATCGACTTCCTCTACGGCGCGGTCGCCTCGCGCGACTTCCCCGCGCTGGCCTGGCGGCGCGCCTACCAGGCCGAGCTGCTGCGCCAGCAGCGCAGCCTGAGCTACGCGCCGCCCGAAGGCGACGAAGGCTTGAGGCGCGCGCTGCAGGGCTATCTGCGGCGCGCGCGCGGGCTGGTCTGCGACGCCGGGCAGATCGTCGTGGTGCAGGGCTCGCAGCAGGGCATCGACCTGTGCGCGCGGCTGCTGCTCGATCCCGCCGATGCCTTCGTGTTCGAGAACCCCGGCTACCTGATGGCGCGGCGCTGCTTCGAGGCCACGGGGGCGACGCTGCTGCCGGTGCCCGTCGATGCGCAGGGCCTGGACACGGCCGCGCTCCCGCGCGACGGCCGCGCGCGCCTGGCCTATGTCACGCCCTCGCACCAGTTCCCGCTCGGCGGCGTGCTCGCCATCGGCCGGCGCCTCGAACTGCTGCAATGGGCGCGGCAGCAGCGCGCCTGGATCGTGGAGGACGACTACGACGGCGAGTTCCGCTACGGCCAGCGCCCGATCGATGCGCTGCGCGCGGTCGATGCCGACGGGCGCGTGCTCTACGTGGGCACCTTCTCGAAGGCGCTGTCGCCGCAGATGCGGCTCGGCTACCTGGTGCTGCCGCCCGAGCTGGTGCCGGTGTTCCGCCAGGCCAAGCGCATGGCCGACCGCCATGCGCCGCTGCTCGAGCAGCGGGTGCTGGCGGCGCTGATCGACAGCGGCGCCTACGAGCGCCACGTGCGGCGCGCGCGGCGCGAGAACGAGCGCCGCCGCACGGCGCTGCTCGAGGCGATCGCGCGCCATCTGCCGGCCGAGGCACAGGTCGCGGGCACGGCGGCCGGGCTGCACGTGGTGCTGTGGCTGCCGTGGCTGCGGCCGCGCGACGAAGCCGCGCTGGTCGCCGCCGCGCGGCTGCGTGGCGTGGGTGTCTATCCGGTGTCGCCGCTCTACGCGGGCAAGGCCGCGGGCGGTCGCTGCGGTGGCCTGATCCTCGGCTATGCGAGCCTCACGGTCGAGCAGATCGCGCAGGGCGTGCGGCTGCTGGCCGCGGTGCTTCAGCTGTAGCGCTGCTCCAGCGCGTCCCACTCGGGCTTGCCCACGAGCCGCTGGCGCTCGGCGAAGGGCGTGACCAGGCCGCTGGCCTCGCGCACTTCCTTCTCGTCGCGCAGCACGGTCAGCGCCTTCTGCATGCCGGCCACCGCGCCCTGCAGCGCGGCATTGGCATAGAGCACGATGCCGTAGCCGAGCTCGCCGAGTTCGGTCGCATTGAAGATCGGCGTCCTGCCGCCGATCACCATGTTCATGAGCTGTGGCCGGTCCAACCGTTGAGGCAGCGCGCGGACTTCCTCCGCGCTGGTCACGGCCTCGACGAACAGGATGTCGGCGCCGGCCTCGGCGAAGCGCTGCGCGCGCTCGACCGCGGCCTCGAAGCCATGGACCGCGGCCGCGTCGGTGCGCGCCATGATCAGCAGGTCGGCATCCTGCCGCGCATCGACGGCCGCCTTGATCTTGCTCACGGCCTCCTCGGTGGAGATCACTTCCTTGCCCGAGAAATGGCCGCAGCGCTTGGGCGCGACCTGGTCCTCGAACTGGATGCAGTCGGCGCCCGCGCGCTCGAGCGTGCGCACGGTGTGGCGCACGTTGAGCGCGTTGCCGAAGCCGGTGTCGGCATCGACGATCAGCGGCACCGACACCGCATCGCGGATGCGCGCCGTGTGGTCGGCGATCTCCGACAGGCCCATGAAGCCCTGGTCGGGCATGCCGAACCACATGTTGGTGACGCCGGCGCCGGTGACGTAGATGGCCTGGAAGCCGAGGTCCTCGACGACGCGGGCGGAGAGCGCATTGAAGGCGCCCGGAACGATCAGGCCGCGGCGGGCCTCGGCGAGGGACTTGAGTTGCTTGCGGGTGGACATGGGGAGGATCCGTCTTTCAGAAACTGTCGCCGGGCACGCGCACCCAGCCTTCCATCAATACGCGCGCGCTGCGGCTCATCAGGGCCTTGGTCACGGCCCACTGGCCATCGACCGCGCGCGCCTCGGCGCCGACGCGCAACGTGCCCGAGGGATGGCCGAAGCGCACCGCCTGGCGTTCGCCGCCGCCGGCCGCGAGGTTCACCAGCGTGCCGGGGATCGCGGCCGCGGTGCCGATCGCGACCGCGGCCGTGCCCATCATCGCGTGGTGCAGCTTGCCCATCGACAGGGCGCGCACCAGCAGGTCGACGTCGGCGGCCCGCACCGGCTTGCCGCTGGACGCGACGTAGTCCTTCGGCGGCGCGACGAACGCGACCTTGGGCGTGTGCTGGCGCTTCGAGGCCTCGGCGATGTCCTGGATCAGGCCCATCTTCACGGCGCCGTGCGCGCGGATGGTCTCGAACATCGCGAGCGCCTTCGGGTCGCCGTTGATCGCGTCCTGCAGCTCGGTGCCGCTGTAGCCGATGTCGGCGGCGTTGACGAAGATGGTGGGGATGCCGGCGTTGATCAGCGTGGCCTTGAAGGTGCCGACGCCGGGCACCTCGAGGTCGTCGACGAGCCTGCCCGTGGGGAACATCGCGCCGCCGCCCTCGCCCTCCCCTTCGTCGGCCGGGTCGATGAACTCCAGCGGCACCTCGGCCGCCGGGAAGGTCACGCCGTCGAGCTCGAAGTCGCCGGTTTCCTGCACCTGGCCGAGCGAGATCGGCACATGGGCCACGATGGTCTTGCCGATGTTGGCCTGCCAGATGCGCACGGTGCACACGCCGTCGGGCGGCACGCGGGCCGGATCGACCAGGCCCTGCGCGATTGCGAACGGGCCCACGGCGGCCGACAGGTTGCCGCAGTTGCCCGACCAGTCGACGAAGGCGCTGGCTATGGAGACCTGGCCGAACAGGTAGTCGACGTCGTGATCGTGCCGCGTCGAGCGCGAGAGGATCACGGTCTTCGAGGTCGACGAGGTGGCGCCGCCCATGCCGTCGATCTGCTTGGCATAGGGGTCGGGGCTGCCGATCACGCGCAGCAGCAGCGCGTCGCGCGCCGGGCCCGGCTGTTGCGCGGCCTGCGGCAGGTCCTGCAGGCGGAAGAACACGCCCTTGCTGGTGCCGCCGCGCATGTAGACGGCGGGAATCTTGATCTGGGGAATGAATGCCATGGCGATGGGTTTCTCAAGCGGCCGCGGTGTTCGCGGCCAGGAAGTCTTGCGCAAAACGCTGCAGCACGCCGCCGGCCTCGTAGATGGACACTTCCTCGGCGGTGTCGAGGCGGCAGGTGACCGGCACGCGAAGCTCCTCGCCATTACGCCGATGCACGATCAGCGCGAGGTCGGCGCGCGGGGCCGGTTCGCCGGCCACGTCGTAGGTCTCGGTGCCGTCCAGCCCCAGCGTGAGCCGCGTGGTGCCGGGCTTGAACTCGAGCGGCAGCACGCCCATGCCGAGCAGGTTGGTGCGGTGGATGCGCTCGAAGCCCTCGGCCACCACGGTTTCGACGCCGGCCAGGCGCACGCCCTTGGCGGCCCAGTCGCGCGAGGAGCCCTGGCCGTAGTCGGCACCGGCCACGACGATCAGCGGCTGGCGGCGGTTCAGGTAGGTCTCGATCGCCTCCCACATGCGCACCACGCGGCCCTCGGGCTCGATGCGCGCGAGCGAGCCCTTCTGCTGCACGCCGTCGACCACCGCCATCTCGTTCACGAGCTGCGGATTGGCGAAGGTGGCGCGCATCGCCGTCAGGTGGTCGCCGCGGTGCGTGGCGTAGGAATTGAAGTCCTCTTCCGGCAGGCCCATCTTCGCGAGGTACTCGCCGGCGGCGCTGTCGCGCAGGATCGCGTTCGACGGCGAGAGGTGGTCGGTCGTGATGTTGTCGGGCAGGAGCGCCAGCGGCCGCATGCCGCGCAGGGTGCGCGGGTTGGCCGCGAGCGCGCCCACGCCCTCGCTGTCCCAGTAGGGCGGGCGGCGGATGTAGGTGGACCGCGGGCGCCAGTCGTACTGCGGGCTGGCCTTCTCGCCGTGGTCGGCATGGATCGCGAACATCGGCTCGTAGACCTGGCGGAACATCTCGGGCCGCACCGAGGCGGCGACGATCGCATCGATCTCCTGGTCGCTGGGCCAGAGGTCGGCCAGGCGGATCTCCTTGCCGTCGACCACGTCGAGGATGTCGCGCTCGATGTCGAAGCGCATCGTGCCCGCGATCGCATAGGCCACCACCAGCGGCGGCGAAGCGAGGAAGGCCTGCTTGGCGTAGGGATGGATGCGGCCGTCGAAGTTGCGGTTGCCCGAGAGCACGGCGGTGGCGTAGAGGTCGCGCTCGACGATCTCCTGCTGGATCTTCGGATCGAGCGCGCCCGACATGCCGTTGCAGGTGGTGCAGGCGAAGGCGACGATGCCGAAGCCCAGCTGCTCGAGCTCGGCCAGCAGGCCGGCATCGCGCAGGTAGAGCTCGACGGCCTTCGAGCCCGGCGCCAGCGAGGACTTGACCCAGGGCTTGCGCACCAGCCCCAGCCGGTTGGCGTTGCGCGCCAGCAGCCCGGCCGCGATCACGTTGCGCGGGTTCGAGGTGTTGGTGCACGAGGTGATGGCCGCGATGATCACGGCGCCGTCGGGCATCAGGCCCGCGGCCTCCTGCTGGCGCGCCTCGTGCAGGCCGACGGCGATCTCGCGCTCGGCCAACTGCGAGGTCGGCAGGCGGCGGTGCGGGTTCGACGGGCCCGCCATGTTGCGCACCACGCTGGAGAGGTCGAAGCGCAGCACGCGCTCGTAGGTGGCGGATGCCAGCGCGCCGGCCCAGAAGCCCGCGGTCTTCGCGTAGGTCTCGACCAGCGCGACCTGCGCGTCCTCGCGGCCGGTGAGCCGCAGGTAGGCCAGCGTCTGTTCGTCGATGTGGAACAGCGCGGCGGTGGCGCCGTACTCGGGGCACATGTTGGAGATGGTCGCGCGGTCGCCGATGGTGAGGCTGCGCGCACCCTCGCCGTAAAACTCGAGGTAGGCGCCGACCACCTTTTCCTTGCGCAGGAACTCGGTCAGCGCCAGCACGATGTCGGTGGCGGTGATGCCCGGCTGGCGGCGGCCCGTGAGCTCCACGCCGACGATCTCGGGCAGCCGCATCCACGAGGCGCGGCCGAGCATCACGTTCTCGGCCTCGAGCCCGCCCACGCCGACCGCGATCACGCCCAGCGCGTCGACGTGCGGCGTGTGGCTGTCGGTGCCCACGCAGGTGTCGGGGAAGGCCAGGCCGTCCTGCACGTAGACCACGGGCGACATCTTCTCGAGGTTGATCTGATGCATGATCCCGTTCCCCGCGGGGATCACCTCCATGTTGGCGAAGGCGCGCTTGGTCCACTCGATGAAATGGAAGCGGTCCTCGTTGCGCCGGTCCTCGATCTCGCGGTTCTTCTCGAAGGCCCGCGGATCGAAGCCGCCGCACTCCACGGCCAGCGAGTGGTCGACGATCAGCTGCACCGGCACCACCGGATTCACCTGCGCCGGATCGCCGCCCTCGGCCGCGATCGCATCGCGCAGGCCCGCGAGGTCGACCAGCGCGGTCTGGCCCAGGATGTCGTGGCAGACCACGCGCACCGGGAACCACGGGAAGTCGCGATCGCGCCGGCGCTCGGCGATCTGCAGCAGGCATTCGTCGAGGATCGCGGGATCGCAGCGGCGCACGAGGTTCTCGGCATGCACGCGCGCGGTGTAGGACAGCGTGTCCCAGGCACCGGGGCGAAGCGCTTCGATGGCGGCGCGCGCGTCGATGTAGTCGAGCGCGGTGCCGGGGAGTTTCTTTCTGTGGCTTGAAGTCATCGTGGGGAAGCGGGCAGGAAAGCGATGCGGCCCCGCTGCGAGGGGCCGCGCGGGGTTCATTCGGAGCGGATGTCGTTGTCCTTCACGACCTTGGCATAGCGCGGGATCTCGGTGCGGATCAGCGCGCCAAACTGCTCGGCGCTGCCGCCGGCCGGCGACACGCCGGTGGGATCGAGCTTCGCCACCAGTTCGGGCGCCTTGAGCCCGGCGTCGAGCGCGCCGTTGAGCTTCGCGAGCACCGACGGCGGCACGCCCCGGGGCGCGATCAGGCCGTGCCAGGCCACCACGTCGTAGTCGGGCAGGCCGCCGCTCTCGGCGATCGAGGGAATGTCGGGATAGGCCTGCAGCCGCTTCGCCGTGGTGACGGCGAAGGCGCGCAGCCGGCCCGACTGCACGTGCGGCATCAGCGCCTCGGTGCCCGCGATCAGCATGTCGACGTTGCCCGCCACCAGGTCGGTGACGGCCGGCCCGGTGCCGCGGTAGGGCACGTGCGTGGCCTTGACCTTCGCCATGCCGAACAGGTACTCGCTCACGATGTGCAGGTGGCTGCCGTTGCCGGCCGAGGCGAAGGTCAGCTTGCCGGGGTTCTGGCGCGCGAAGGCCAGCAGTTCCTGCAGGTTCTTCGCGGGCACCTTCGACGGGTTGACGCACAGCACGTAGGCGCCCTTCGAGAGCTGGATCACCGGCGTCATCTCGGCCACCGGATCGAAGCGCAGCTTGTAGAGCGAGGGATTGACCGTGTAGCTGCCCGCGATCAGCAGCAGCGTGTAGCCGTCGGCCGGCGTGTGCAGCGCGTACTCGGTGCCGATGGTGCCGCCGGCGCCGGGCCGGTTGTCCACCACCACCGACTGGCCCAGTTGCTGGGTCAGCACGTTGGCCGCCACGCGGGCGATGAAGTCGGAGCCGCCGCCCGGCGCGAAGGGGCAGACGATGCGCAGCGGCTTGTTCGGGAAGGCCTCCTGGGCGCGGCTCAGGGTGGCGGCGGGCAGCGTCAGTCCCGCCAGGGCGGCGGTCGAGAAGGCGCGGCGGTTCAGCGTCATGGTCTTGTCTCCAGTGTTGTCGTTCGATGTGGGAGCGTGCCGCCCACGGGAGGCGGCACCGCGGAGTGTGCTCCGAGCGACATCGACCTGGAAGGACTTCACCGCGCCGCTGCCCCCGCCTCAGGCGCGCGCCTCGATCGGCACGAACGCCAGGTCCTCGGGGCCGGTGTAGTTCGCGCTCGGGCGGATGATCTTGTTGTCCACGCGCTGCTCGATGACGTGCGCGGCCCAGCCGCTGGTGCGCGCGATCACGAACAGCGGCGTGAACATGGCGGTGGGCACGCCCATCATGTGGTAGCTCACGGCGCTGAACCAGTCGAGGTTGGGGAACATCTTCTTGACCTCCCACATCACCGACTCGAGCCGCTCGGCGATGTCGTACATCTTGGTCGAGCCGGCCTCCTGCGACAGGCGCCGGGCCACGCCCTTGATCACCACGTTGCGCGGATCGCTCACGGTGTAGACCGGGTGGCCGAAGCCGATCACCACTTCCCTGGCCTCCACGCGGCGGCGGATGTCGGCCTCGGCCTCGGCCGGGCTGTCGTAGCGCTTCTGGATCTCGAACGCGACCTCGTTGGCGCCGCCGTGCTTGGGGCCGCGCAGCGCGCCGATCGCGCCGGCGATGGCCGAGTGCATGTCGCTGCCGGTGCCCGCGATCACGCGGGCGGTGAAGGTGCTGGCGTTGAACTCGTGCTCGGCGTAGAGGTTGAGCGAGGTGTGCATCGCGCGCACCCAGGCCTCGGAGGGCTTCTCGCCATGCAGCAGGTGCAGGAAGTGGCCGCCGATCGAGTCGTCGTCGGTCTCCACGTCGATGCGCTTGCCCTGCGTGCTCCAGTGGTACCAGTACAGCAGCATCGAGCCCAGCGAGGCCATCAGGCGGTCGGCGATGTCGCGCGCGCCCGGCAGGTTGTGGTCGTCCTTCTCGGGCAGCACGCAGCCCAGCGCCGAGACGCCGGTGCGCATCACGTCCATCGGGTGGGCGCCGGCCGGCAGGCTTTCGAGCGCTTCCTTCACGCTCGCGGGCAGGCCGCGCATCGCCTTGAGCCGTGCCTTGTAGGCCTTGAGCTCGGCGCGCGTGGGCAGCTTGCCGTGCACCAGCAGGTGGGCGATCTCCTCGAACTCGCAGACCTCGGCGATGTCGAGGATGTCGTAGCCGCGGTAGTGCAGGTCGTTGCCGGTGCGGCCCACGGTGCACAGCGCGGTGTTGCCCGCGGTCACGCCCGAGAGGGCAACGGATTTCTTGGGGCGGAAGCCCGCGGGTGCGGTGGTGTCGGTCATGGGGTTCATGCGGTTTCTTCGTTGAGGTAGGCGCGATCGATGGCGGCGGGACGACCGGCGGCGTCGACCGCCACCATCTCGAACACGCCCTTGAGGACTTCTTCGGCCGGCACGCCCGGCACGTCGGCCAGGCCGGTCACGCACACGGTCATCGAGCTGCGGCCGATGCGGCTGACCCAGCCGCGCAGCAGCAACTGGTGGCCCACCGGCACCGGCGCGAGGAAGTCGACGCCGGTCACGCCAGCCATCACAACCTCGCGCTGCGCCAGGCCGCGCGCGGCCAGGAAGGCGGCTTTGGTCATCAGTTGCAGGCCCTGCCCGGCGAACAGCGTGCCGCGGTGGTTGGCATGCACCGGCAGCACCAGTTCGCGCAGTTCGGTCGTTCCAGCGGGTGTTGTCATGCTTCGCAATCTACGCAGAGAATGCGGTTTGCAGAAGGACTGAAAAGGCAAATTCTTGCGAACCTCAATCCTCCAATTTGCGAATTTTGCGAATTTCCCCGCATTCGCGGCGAAGGCGAAACGATGAAGAAGACATTCATGGGCGTGCGCCTGCGCAGCCTGCGCGCGGAACGCGGCCTGTCGCAGGTGGCGCTGGCCCAGGCGCTGGAGCTGTCGCCCAGCTACCTCAACCAGCTCGAGCAGAACCAGCGGCCGCTGACGGTGGCGGTGCTGCTCAAGATCAGCCGCGCGCTCGGCGTCGACATCCAGCAGTTCTCGGAAGACGAGGAGGCGCGGCTGGTGGCCGGCATGCGCGAGGCGCTGGCCGATGCCGCCGAGCCGGTGGCGCTGCCCGAGCTGCAGGAGGTGGCGGCGCAGATGCCCGCGCTGGGTCGCGCGCTGCTGGCGCTGCACCGGCGCAACATCGAGGCGATGGAGCAGCTCGAGACCATGGCGCTGCGCCTGGGCGACGAGCGCTCGGGCCTGGCCGCGCCGCGCGCCATGCCCTTCGAGGTGGTGCGCGACTTCTTCTTCGCGCACCAGAACCACTTCGACACCCTCGACCGCGCGGCCGAGGCGCTGGCACGGGAGGCGCAGCAGGCGCAGGCCGCGCCGGGCGCGCGCGAGCACGGCGGCCATCTCGCCGAATGGCTGGTCGAGCGGCTGCGGCAGCGCCACGGCGTGCGCGTGCTGCTGACCGACGACACCGAGGTCAGCAAGCGCCGCTACGACGCCGCGCAGCGCAGCCTGCGGCTGTCGCCCGCGCTCGAGCCGGGCCAGCAGGCCTTCCAGCTCGGCACCCAGCTCGCGCTGCTCGAGCTCGGCGCGGCGATCGACGCGCTGGTCGACGCGCCGCCCTTCACCGAGGACCCGGCCTCGCGGAAGCTGGCGCGCATCGGCCTCGCGAACTACTTCGCGGGCGCGCTGCTGCTGCCCTACGGCGCCTTCCTCGAGGCCGCGGAATCGCTGCGCTACGACATCGACCTGCTCGGCCAGCGCTTCGGCGTCGGCTTCGAGACCGTGTGCCACCGGCTCAGCACGCTGCAGCGGCTGGGCGCGCCCGGCGTGCCCTTCTTCTTCGTGCGCGTGGACAAGGCCGGCAACATCTCCAAGCGCCAGTCGGCCACGCACTTCCACTTCAGCCGCACCGGCGGCACCTGCCCGCTGTGGAACGTGTACGAGGCCTTCGCGCAGCCCGAGCGCATCTTGCCGCAGCTCGCGCGCATGCCCGACGGGCGGCGCTACCTGTGGATCGCGCGCTCGGTCTCGCGCGGCCAGCGCGGCTGGGGCTCGCCGCGCAAGACCTTCTCGATCGGGCTGGGCTGCGACATCCGCCATGCGCCGCGGCTGGTGTATGCGAAGGGGCTCGACCTGCAGGACCCCGAGGCCGCCACGCCGATCGGCATGGGCTGCAAGGTCTGCGAGCGCGAGCGCTGCCCGCAGCGCGCCTTTCCGTTCATCGGCGAGGCGCTGGACGTGGACGAGAACCAGAGCCGGTTCGCGCCGTACGGCTTCGAGCGCTGAAGCCGCCGAACGCGAGCAGGCCTCGTCCGGCCTTCTTTCGGCCGCTTCGCCGACACCGCCACGGCCCCCGGAACCTGCCCGGCGTTCCGGGAAAAAAATCGCTCACGTTACGTAACGCGCGGCGAAAAGCCGTGTTACGGATGTTCCCGCCGCGTGTTACCCCGGATGAGAAAAGCCTTTGGAATCAACGAGATAAGGCGGTCGAGGTGCCGTAACAGAGGACCGCCATGGCGGCAGCGCAAAGACGGCACGCATGTTGCCCCTGTAGGCCACATCTTTGTCACAGAGGCCGCCATGACTACAACTCAATCATCGACCCCGACGACCCCGGAAACCACCGTGAACGGTGGGGCGCCCGTGGTCCTCGCGCAAGCCACCACCACGCCGATCGCACCGATGGGCTCGACCGCCATGGCGCCTCCCTCCGCACCCGCGGCCGCCGCGCCCGCCAGCATCGGATCGCTGTCGAACGCGACCCCGGGCACGACCATCGTGCGCGACGGCGTGAGCATCCCGGTGGACGGCAACCAGTCGCTGATCGCCGGCGACCGCGTGATCGTTCCCGATGGCGGCCAGGCCAATGTGCTGTTCCCCGGCTCGGCCACCAACAAGGCGCCGCTGGCCGGCGTCTTCGCGGGCGGCACCGATGCCACCGTCACGTCGACCAAGCTGCCGGGCGGCCT
Organism: Variovorax sp. Varisp41; assembly: GCF_047325085.1. Taxonomy (NCBI): domain Bacteria; kingdom Pseudomonadati; phylum Pseudomonadota; class Betaproteobacteria; order Burkholderiales; family Comamonadaceae; genus Variovorax; species Variovorax sp. Varisp41. Next base: position 205,412 of record NZ_CP168541.1, on the reverse strand, counting down.
CGAGCAGGTCAATGTCGACGTGGCCTCGGGCGACCTCGCGGTCACCCCGCCCGACGCCGACGCCGATGCGGCGGCGCTGGCCGTCACCAAGAAGCTCGCCAGCGGCGGTGGCCTCGGCCTCGGCGAGTTCGCGCTCGGCGCGCTCGGTGGCATCGCGCTGGCCGCGGCCCTGGGCGGCGGCGGCGGCGACTCGACCATTCCCTTCTTCATTCCCGGCGTCGGCGACTCCGACGCGGATGCGGACGCGGACGCGGATGCGGATGCCGATGCGGACGGTGATGCCGATGCCGATGCGGACGCAGATGCGGATGCCGACGCTGATGCAGACGCCGATGCGGATGCAGACGCCGATGCGGACGCGGACGCGGATGCCGACGCTGACGCCGATGCGGACGCCGATGCCGATGCCGACCACCTGCTGGATCCGGGCGACAGCGCCGTCGGCCACGTGGTCGATGCCGTGGACAACACCCTGGGCCTAGGCGGCGCGCTGCAGACGGTGAAGCCCATCGTCAACAGCGTCACCGACGTGATCGACGACGTGCTCGCGCCGATCGCCGGCAACGAGTTCACGCCCAACGATCCCAACGAATTCGATCCCGTGGACAACGTGGTCGACCACGTCACCACCAATCTCGGCGGCGTGCTGTCGCCCGTGGTCGACGGCCTGCTGGGTGGCGGCACCACCGGCGCGATCATCGACACGGTCAACACCCAGGTCGACTACCTGACCGATGCACTGAACAACATCCTCGAGAACGTGCTGGGCAGCGACGGACTGCTGGGTGGCGTGACCACCGGCCTGGGCATCGATGGCCTGGTCGACGGCCTGCTGGGCGACGACGGCGTGGTCGGCCAGGTGCTCGACGGCCTGCTCGGCGAACACAGCCTGCTGGGCGGCCTGCTCGGCGAGGACGGCCTGGTCGGCGGTCTGCTGGGCGACGATGGCCTGCTCGGCGGCCTGCTGGGCGAAGGCACCGCGGTCGGCAGCCTGCTCGACACCCTGCTGGGTGACGGCGGCCTGCTCGGCGGCCTCGGCGGCGAAGACGGCCTGCTTGGCGGCCTGCTCGGCCCCGCGCTGGGCGAAGGCGGCCTGCTCGGAGGCCTGCTGGGCGACGACGGTGCGCTCGGCGGCCTGCTCGGCGAGGACGGCCTCGTGGGTGGCCTGCTCGGCGGCGACGGCGTGCTCAGCGGCCTGCTCGGCAGCGAAGGCCTGAGCGGCGGGCTGCTCGGACCGGACGGCCTGGTCGGCAGCCTGCTGGGCCCCGATGGCGTGGTCGGCAACCTGCTGGCCGACGGTCCGCTGGGCGGCCTGCTCGGCGGTGAAGACGGTCTGCTCGGCGGCCTGCTGGGCGACGACGGCCTGGTCGGTGGCCTGCTCGGCGAAGACGGGCTGCTCGGCGGTGTGCTCGGCGAAGACGGCCTCCTCGGCGCCGGCGGCCCGCTCGGCGGCCTGCTGAGCGACGACGGCCTGCTCGGTGGCCTGCTGGGCGATGAGGGCCTGGTCGGCGGTCTGCTCGGCGACGACGGCCTGTTGGGCGGCGTGCTGGCCGACGACGGCCTGCTCGGTGGCCTGATCGGCGGCGACGGCCTCGTGGGCGGCCTGCTCGGCGGCGATGGCCTGGTCGGTGGCCTGTTGGGCGACGACGGTCTGCTGGGTGGCCTGCTCGGCGAAGGCGGCATCCTCGGCGGCGTGCTGGGCGAAGACGGCCTGGTCCCGAGCCTGCTCGGCGACGACGGCCTGGTCGGCGGCCTGCTGGGTGGCGACGGCCTCGTGGGCGGCCTGCTCGGCGAGGACGGCCTGCTCGGCGGCTTGCTGGGCGGCCTGGTCGATGGCATCGGCGGCGGCGGTGGTGGCACCGGCGCGCAACTGCTCGACCCGACCGACACCATCGTCGGCGGCCTGGTCGACGGTCTCAACGACGGCCTGCTCGGCGAGCTCGGCCTGGGCGACGTGCTCGCCCCGGTCGTCGGCCTGACGGACAGCCTCACCGACACCGTGAGCGGACTGCTGGCCCCGGTGCTCGGCGACAGCTTCACGCCGAACGACCCGAACGTGCTGGATCCGGTGGACGACCTCGTGAGCCAGGTCACCGGCGGTGTCGGCGACCTGCTGAGCCCGCTGACCGACCAGCTGCTGGGCGCCGGCACCACCGATGCGCTGCTGGGCGCGGTCGGCACGCAGGTCGACTTCCTGACCGATGGCGTGGCGAATCTGATCGGCGGCGATGGGCTGCTGGGTGGCGTGCTGGGTGATGACGGCCTGCTGGGCGGCTTGCTCGGCGGCGACGGTGGCCTCCTGGGCGGTGTCCTGGGTGACGACGGCCTGCTGGGTGGTCTGCTCGGCGGTGACGGCGGTCTCCTGGGTGGCGTGCTGGGTGACGACGGCTTGCTGGGCGGCCTGCTCGGCGGCGACGGTGGTCTCCTGGGCGGCGTGCTGGGTGACGACGGTCTGCTGGGCGGTCTGCTCGGTGGCGACGGCGGCCTGCTGGGAGGCGTGCTGGGTGATGACGGCCTGCTGGGTGGTCTGCTCGGCGGCGACGGTGGCCTGCTGGGCGGTGTCCTGGGCGATGACGGCCTGCTGGGCGGTCTGCTTGGCGGCGACGGTGGTCTGCTGGGTGGCGTGCTGGGCGACGACGGCCTGCTGGGCGGTCTGCTCGGCGGCGACGGTGGCCTGCTCGGCGGTGTCCTGGGCGATGACGGCCTGCTGGGCGGTCTGCTTGGCAGCGACGGCGGCCTCCTGAGTAGCGTGCTGGGTGACGACGGCCTCCTGGGCGGCGTCCTCGGTGGCGAAGGCGGCCTGCTCGGCGGCATCCTTGGCGACGACGGCCTTCTCGGCGGTCTGCTGGGTGGCCTGCTCGGCGGTGGTGCCGATGCCGGCGCCTCGGCCAGCCTGATGGTCGCGGCCGATGCGCCTGCCGCGGACGGTGGCCTGCTTGGCGGCCTGCTGGGTGGCGATGGCGGCCTGCTCGGCGGCATCCTCGGTGACGACGGCCTGCTGGGCGGTGTGCTCGGCGGTGACGGTGGCCTGCTCGGCAGCATCCTCGGCGATGACGGCCTGCTGGGAGGTGTGCTCGGTGGCGAAGGTGGCCTGCTCGGCGGTGTCCTGGGCGACGGTGGTCTGCTGGGTGGCGTCCTCGGTGGCGAAGACGGCCTGCTCGGCGGCATCCTGGGTGACGACGGCCTCCTGGGCGGTGTCCTCGGCGGCGAAGGCGGCCTGCTCGGCGGCATCCTGGGTGACGACGGCCTCCTGGGCGGTGTCCTCGGCGGTGACGGCGGCTTGCTCGGCGGCATCCTGGGTGACGACGGCCTGCTGGGCGGCGTGCTCGGCGGCGACGGCGGTCTGCTCGGTGGCGTCCTCGGCGACGACGGCCTGCTGGGTGGCGTGCTCGGCGGCGGCGAAGGTGGCCTGCTCGGCGGCATCCTCGGCGACGACGGCCTGCTGGGCGGCGTGCTCGGCGGTGACGGTGGCCTCCTCGGCGGCGTGCTCGGCGGTGGCGAAGGCGGCCTGCTCGGTGGTGTCCTCGGCAGCGACGGCCTCGTGGGCGGCCTGCTCGGCAACGATGGCCTGGTCGGCAACCTGCTGGGCAACGACGGACTGGTCGGTGGCCTGGTGGGCGGCCTGCTCGGCAACGACGGTCTCGTCGGCAGCCTGCTCGGCGCCCTCGGCGGCGACGGCCCGGTGGCCAACATCCTGCAGCCGGTGACCGAGATCGCCAGCGGCCTGAGCGACACCCTCGCTCCGGTGGTGGACACGCTGACCAGCGCCAGTTCCGGTGCCCTGGCCCCCGTGACCGACATCCTGGCCGGCGCGACCGCGGCGGCGGCACCGGTGGTCGAGACCGTGTCCAACGTGGTCGAGAACGTCGATCACTCGGTGGGCTCGGTGGTCACCGACGTGGTGACACCGATCACCAGCCAGGTCGAGCACACCGTGAGCAGTGCGGTGACCCCGGTCGCCAACATCCTGCACGGCCTGCTGGGCTGATCGCGCACCGCGGCCTCGGCCGCGGCTCGCCACGAAAAAAAGGGGCGGACCGGCGACGGTCGGCCCCTTTTCTCATGGCGCCCCGCGGGGCGCCGGACCGCTCAGGCGCTGCCCCGCTCGATCAGCTCGAAACCCAGGTCGCGCTTGCGCGCCGCCGGCGTCTCGCTGCGCAGCCGCTGCACCAGCATGCGCGCGGCCTCCTCGCCCATGCGCACGGTCGGCACCGCGATGGTCGTGAGGCCGGGGTTGAGCTCGCGCGCGATCTCGTAGTCGCCGAAGCCCATGATCGCGAGCTGCCTGGGCACCGCGATGCCCAGCCGCTGGCAGGCCAGCAGCGCGCCCGAGGCCAGCAGGTCGCTCGAGAACAGCAGCAGGTCGCTGTCGGGGAAGCGCGCGCGCGCGGCCTCGAGCAGGGTGCTGCCGCTGCCCATGGTGTAGGGCAGGTTCTCCACCACCAGGCTGCGCGACGCCTGGCCCGGGTAGTGGCGCGCCATGCCGGTGGTGTAGCCGTCCAGGCGCTCGCGCGCGCGGTCGTCGCCGGGGCGCGCGGCGCCCACGAAGGTGGGATGGCGGTAGCCGCGGCGCTGCGCATAGGCCACGGCCGCGGCCAGCGCCTCCTGGTTCGAGAAGCCCACGAGCTGGTCGATCGGCTTGCGCGTCCAGGCCCAGCTCTCGACCACGGGAATGGCGGCGCGCGCGAGCATCTCGCGCACCGCGTCGGTGTGGCGCGTGCCGACGAGGAAGAAGGCGTCGGGCCGGCGGCCCAGCAGGCTGCGCACCACGGCCTCCTCGCGCTCGTGGCTGTAGTCGGTGTGGCCGATGATCACCTGGTAGCCGGCCTGCAGCAGCACGTTGGACAGGCCCTGCAGCGTCTCGGCGAACACCGAGGCCGCGATCTGCGGGATCACGGCGGCCACCGTCATGCTGCGGTTCGAGGCCAGGTGGCTGGCCGCGAGGTTCTGCACGTAGCGGGTGCTGCGGATCGCCGCCTCCACGCGCTCGCGCGTCTGCGGCGTGCAGCCCTCGGGGTCGCGAAGCACGCGCGACACGGTCTGTGCCGACACGCCCGCCACCTGGGCCACGTCGGCCATGGTGACGGAGTTGGTGCCGAAGCGGCGGCGGCCCTGTCTTTTTTCGGGTTCTGTCATGGGTGGCCCGGATTCTGCCGCCAAGCGCGCCCGGCCACCGCCGCGCTCAAAGCCGCCCGCGCGCGGCGAGGTTGCGCATCAGCGCGCCGATGCCGAAGGTCCACGGCGCAATGCGGTCGCTGCGCCCGACCCGGTTGAACAGCGTGCCCAGCCGCTCGGCGCGGATGGCGACGCGGTCGCCCTCGTGGTGGGTGAAGCCGGCGCCCGGCGCGTCGCGGTCCTGGATCGGCGCGAACATGGTGCCGCAGAACAGCAGGATGCCGTCGGGGTACTGGTGGTGCGCGCCCATGGCGTGGCGCACCAGCTCGAGCGGATCGCGGCTGATCTGCGCCATCGAGCTCGAGCCCTCGAGCACGAAGCCGTCCTCGCCTTCCACGCGCAGCTCGACCACGGTGGCGCGCAGGTCGTCGATGCCGTAGTGGGCGTCGAACAGGCGGATGAACGGGCCGATGGCGCACGAGGCGTTGTTGTCCTTGGCCTTGCCCAGCAGCAGCGCGCTGCGGCCCTCGAAGTCGCGCAGGTTGACGTCGTTGCCGAGCGCGGCGCCGACGGTCCGGCCGCGGCTGTCGACGGCAAGCACGACCTCGGGCTCGGGGTTGTTCCAGGTCGAGCCCGGATGCAGGCCCACCTGCACGCCGGTGCCCACCGAGGCCAGCGGCGCGGCCTTGGTGAAGACCTCGGCATCGGGCCCGATGCCGACCTCGAGGTACTGCGACCACAGGCCCTGCGCGAGCAGCACCTGCTTGAGCTGCATGGCCTCGGGCGAGCCCGGCACGATGCCAGAGAGGTCGTCGCCGACCACGGCCACCACCTGGCGGCGCACCGCCTCGGCGCGGCTCGCGTCGCCGCGCGCCTGTTCCTCGATCACGCGCTCGACCATGCTGGCCGCGAAGGTCACGCCTGCCGCTTTCACCACCTGCAGGTCGTTGGGCGCGAGCAGATGGCGCCGCGCGGGATCGGGGCCGTGCGCGGCGGTGCTCGCGAGCCAGTCGGCCAGCGTGCCGAGCGGCACGCCCTCGGCATCGCGCACCGCGGCGGCCGCGTCCGCGCGCTCGAGCAGCGCCGAGACGGTGGGCGCGAGCGCGCCGATGTCGACCAGTTGGCCCTCGCGCACCGTCACCAGCGTCGGGCCGCCCTCTTCGCCGTTCCCGCCCGGCAACCAGGCGCGGCCCACGAGCAGCGCCCTTTCCGCATCGACGGGCAGCGTGGCCGTGGCATCGACCATGTCGGGGATCGCCTGCATCTCAGCGCCCCTCGAACACGGCCGGACGGCGCGCCTTGAAGGCCGCGCGGCCTTCCTTCGCGTCCTCGGTCGCGAAGCACACGGTCTGCAGGTCGCGTTCGTACTGGATCGCGGTCTCCAGCGGCATCGCATAGGCGGCGCGCAGGTTGGCCTTGGCGGTCTCGACCGCGATCGGCGGGCGGCTCGCGATGGTGGCGGCAATGGCCTGCGCGCGCGCCAGCAGCTCGGTGGCCGGCACCAGCTCGCTCACCAGGCCCCACTGCAGCGCCTGCTGCGCGCCGATGGGATCGCCGCCCATCAGCATCAGCGCGGTGTTCGAGGCGCCGATGCTGTGCGCGAGCATGTACGACATGCCGCCGCCGCCGATCCAGCCGAGCTTGACCTCGGGCGCGCCGAAGCGCGCGTGCTCGGCCGCGATGCGGATGTCGCAGGACATGGCGGTCTCGAGGCCGCCGCCGAGCGCATAGCCGTTGATGGCGCAGACCACGGGCTTGCGCAGCGCGCGGATCGCGTCGCAGTAGTCGGGCCGGTTGCGGAAGGTCCAGGGCGTGTCGTAGCCGTCGAGCTCGGCGATGTCGCTGCCGGCGCAGAAGGCCTTCTCGCCGGAGCCCGTGATGACGACGGCGCGCACGTCGGCGCGCGCGTTGCAGTCCTTCACGTGGGCGACCAGCGCATCGGCCATCTCGGGCGTGACGGCGTTGAGCTTCTCGGGGCGGTTGAGGATCAGGGTCGCGACCCGGTCGCGGACCTCGAAGAGGATGTGGTTCATGGCGGAGGTGGACTGAAGAAGGGAAGACGGGCTCAGACTTCGCTGCCCGCGGGCCGGTGGTTCTGGTAGAGCGTTTGCAGCCGCTCGAGCGCGGCCCTGGCCGCGAGCCGGTCGGCGAGCATCTCGCGCACCAGCGCCGAGGCCGCGGTCTGGAACGGGATGTAGCCCGGATGGCGCGGCCGCACGATCGCGGCCTCGAGCGTGGCCTCGGTTTGCGCGAAGAAGCCGTTCCAGGCGCCGTTGACGCGCGCATTGCTCCAGGCACTGCGCGCGCTCGGCTGTCCGTCGGCGAAGGGAATGAAGTCTTCCTGCATCGCCGGGCTCATCAGCGCGACGAGGTGGGCGCGCAGCGCATCGCCGACCGTCGCGCGCCGGCTCACCGCGAGGCCGGTGCCGCCGAGCGTCGAACCGAGGCCGTGCGAACCGGCGGGCACGTCGGCGAAGTGCAGCGGCTGCGTGCCGGCGCCGGCCACCGCGTAGTTGACATAGCCGTAGACCAGCGGGCAGTACACGGCCCGCGCATCGCGCGACATCGCATCGAGGATGCCGATCGGGTTGAGCCCGGCCCAGCCGTGGAAGGCCAGCGCATGCAGCTCCGACAGCAGCTCCCAGGCCGTGGTGGCACCCTGCCCCGTGAACAGGCGGCCGGGCTCGCTGCCCGCGGGCGCATCGCCGTGCGCGGCCGCCATGCTGAACAGCGAGAGCGCCGCATGCGGGCCGGCCAGCGACAGGCACACCGGCTGGCGCGCGGCCAGCGCGAGCACCTCGGCCCAGCTGCGCGGCAGCGGGCCCTCGAGCCGGTCGGTGCGCGCCACCGCCACCTGCGTGGCGGCATCGAGCGGCAGCGCCCAGTGCACGCCCGCATAGCGGTAGCTGTCGAACGAGCGGCCGATGCTCTGCGCGCGCCAGCGCGCGAGCTCGTCGGCCGCGAACAGCGACTCGAGCGGCTGCAGGCAGTCGCCGGCCACCGCGTCCCCGATGTGCGGATGGTCGAGCACGATCAGGTCGTAGCGCTCGGCGAGGTCCTCGATCGGATGCGACTCGAAGCCCTCGAGCGGCTGGCGCTCCCAGTGCAGGTCGAGGCCCTCGGCGCGCGCGCGTTCGGCCGCGCGCTCGAGCGCGACGTAGCCGCGCGGATGGTCCCAGGTCAGGCCCTTGATCGGCGCGCCGCTCACAGCGTCTCTTCCCCGATCACCTTGGCCGCGAGCAGGCCGTCGATGCGCTCGGTGCTCCAGCCCAGCTCGCCGAGGATCTCGCGCGTGTGCTGGCCCGCCAGCGGCGCGCCGCGGCGTACGCTCGAGGGCGTGCGCGTGAACTTGATCGGGAAGCCCGGGGTCTTCACCTTGCCCTCGGTCGGATGCTCGTACTCGACGAAGGTGCCGTTGTGGACGATCTGCGGATCGTTCATGACGTCGGCATAGCCGTACACCGGGCCGGCCCAGATGTCGGCCGCGCGGAACACAGCGAGCCACTCGGCGGTGGCGCGGTGGCGCAGCTTCTCGCGCGTGATCGAGAAGATCTCGTCGCGCCGCGCGAAGGTGTCGCGCTCGTCGTCGAAGTCGGCCAGCACCGGCGCGCCGATGGCCTGCGCGAGCGCCGCCATCTTCGGGAAGGCCAGCGCGAGGAAGCCGTCCTGCGTGGCGAACACGCCGTAGGGCGCGCGGATGTAGACGTGGGCATGGGGCTCGGCCGTGCGTTCCTGCGGCTTGCCGGCCACGCTGAACACCGACAGCTCCTGCATCTGCAGCGCGACGATCGCATCGAGCATGTTGACCTGCACCAGCTGGCCCTCGCCGCTGCGCTCGCGGTGCAGCAGCGCGGCGATCACGGCCTCGAAGGCGGTCGATGCGGTGATGGCGTCGACCAGGTACTGGCCCGCGGGCGACGGCGGCTCGCCGGCGCGGCCGGTGGAGAGCATGGCGCCGCTCATCGCCTGCAGCAGCAGGTCCTGCCCGGGCCAGAGCTTGTAGGGGCCGTCTTCGCCGTAGCCCGACATCGAGACATAGACCAGCCGCGGGTTGATCTTCGACAGCGTGGCGTAGTCCACGCCCAGGCGCTCGGCCACGCCGGGGCGGTAGTTCTGCAGGAACACGTCGGAGCCGCGCACCAGTTCGTAGAGCGCGTCGCGGCCCTCGTCGCTCTTGAGGTCGACCGCGAGGCTGCGCTTGTTGCGGTTGAGCGAGAGGAAGGAGACGTTGATGCGGTTGCCGCGCGCGCCGCCGGCCGAGACGTGGCGCTGCCATTCGCCGGCGACCGGCTCGACCTTGATGACGTCGGCGCCCAGGTCGCCCAGGCGCTGGGCCGCGAAGGGGCCGGCCATGGCGATGGAGCAGTCGAGGACGCGGAAGCCCTCGAGGATGGCGGAGGATTTGTTCATGGAGTGTGTTGGCGATGAGGTGGGGGAAGAATTCAGTGCGTGCGCGGCGCGGCGGCGAGGTTGCGGCCGGTGGCGGCGTCGAACAGCACGGCCTGCGTGGCATCGAAGCCGACCGCGACCGGGTCGCCGTTCGCAAGGTCGGTGTAGCCCGGCACCGTGACCATCAGGTCGGCGTTCGCGGCGCCTTCCTCGTCGTGCAGCGTGCGGGCGTCGGTGAGCGCGACCGCCACCAGCGACTCGGCGCCGACGTGCTCGACCAGCGCGATGCGCCCGGCCAGGCCCTGGCCGCCGCGCGCCACCGTCAGCGCGTTCGGCCGCAGGCCGAGCACCACGGCGGCGCCGGGCGCTGCCAGGCCGCGCAGGTGCGCGGGCAGCGGCATCGTGGCCTCGCCGCCGAGCGCGAGCGCGCTGCCGTCGGCGTTCACCGTGGCTTGCAGCAGGTTCATCGGCGGCGTGCCGATGAAGCGCGCCACGTAGAGGTTGGCGGGCGCCTCGTAGATTTCTCGCGGGCTGCCGAACTGCTGCACCACGCCGTCCTTTAGCAGCGCGATGCGCGTGCCCATGGTCATCGCCTCGACCTGGTCGTGCGTGACGTAGACGAAGGTGCCGCCCACGCGCTGGTGCAGCTTCGAGATCTCGGCGCGCATGGTGGTGCGCAGCTTCGCGTCGAGGTTCGACAGCGGCTCGTCCATCAGGAACACCTGCGGCTCGCGCACCATCGCGCGGCCGAGCGCCACGCGCTGGCGCTGGCCGCCCGAGAGCGTGCGCGGGTACTTGTCGAGCCAGTCGGTCAGTGCCAGCGTGCGCGCGGTGCGCTCCACCAGCTGCGAGACCTCGGGCGAGCGCTCGATGCGCCGCTTTGCCATGCCGCCGAGCAGCGGGATGTGGAACCACCAGCGGTGCTGCCGCATGATCAGCGGAAACGCGATGTTGCGCCGCACCGTCATGTGCGGATAGAGCGCATAGGACTGGAACACGAAGGCGATGTCGCGTTCGGTCGGCGGCAGTTCGTCGACGCGGCGCTCGGCGATGTGGATCTCGCCGCCGCTGATGCTCTCGAGGCCGGCGAGCATGCGCAGCAGGGTCGACTTGCCGCAACCGGAGGGGCCGAGCAGCACGAGGAATTCCCCGTCGGGCACGTCGATCGACACGCCCTTGACGACATGCTTGTCGGCGAAGTTCTTGGTGATGTCCTGGAGCTTGATGGAAGCCATGGATTGAAGATCTATGTGCGTTTGGATATTCGGATTCGACGGGCGCTCAGAAGGCGTGAAGGAACCGTCGCGAGCGCCCCGAGGTCGCGTCGAGGACCGGAGCCGTACTCAGGTACGGCGAGGACCGCAGACGCGAGATCGGGGTGCGCAGCAGGTTCATTCATGCCTTCTCAGCCCTTGACGCTGCCGGCCGTCATGCCGGAGACGACGTGGCGCTGCACGATCAGGTAGAAGACGACGGCCGGCAGCGTGTACATCACGCCCACCGCCATCACGGCATCGAGCGGCGTGCTGAGTTCGCCGATGAAGCCGGCCAGGCCGACGGAGGCCGTGTGCAGCCGCTCCTCGGTGATCAGCGTCTGCGCGAACACGTACTCGTTCCAGCCATGGAAGAAGGAGATCACCGCGGCCGCGGCCAGCGTGGGCGCGATCAGCGGCACCACCACGCCCAGCACGATGCCGATGCGCGAGCAGCCGTCCACCCGCGCGGCCTCCTCGACCTCGATCGGCACGCCGTCGATGGCGCCCTTGAGGATCCAGGTGATCACCGGCACGGTGAAGGCGGTGTTCGCGAGGATCAGGCCGCTCAGGGTGTTGAGCAGCTGCATCTGCGCGAAGATCGCGTACAGCGGCACCACCAGCATCGCCTCGGGCAGCATCTGGGTGGCGAACAGGCCGAAGCCGATCGCGCCCTTGCCGCCGAAGCGGAAGCGCGACAGCGCATAGGCCGGAAACACCGCCAGCGCGATGCTCAGCACCGTGGTGCCGATCGCGACGCAGGCGCTGTTGAAGAGCCAGCTCGCCACCGGCTTGATGGCGAACACGCTCGCGTACACCGGCAGTTGCCCCAGCGACGGCAGCAACTGCGGCCGGTCGGCGAACAGCGCCTCGGTCGGCGTGAGCGAGGTCACCAGCATCCAGTAGATGGGGAAGGCCGCGGCGCCCAGCAGCGCCAGCACCGCGAGCATGCGCAGCGCCTGTCGGCTCATGGCGGCGTGCATCAGCGCTCTCCCTCGCGTTCGGCGCGCGCGGTGTAGCGGAAGTACACCAGCGTCACGGCCAGCGCGATCGCCACGCCCACCATGCCGACGGCCGCGGCCTGGCCCAGGTGGTGGTTGACGAAGGCGCGCCGGTAGAGATCGATCACCAGCGTGTTGGTCGCGCCCACCGGCCCGCCTTGCGTGAGCAGCCAGATCAGGTCGAAGCGGCGCAGCGACCAGATGGTGGAGAACAGCGCCAGCAGCGCGACCGAGGGCCGGATGGTGGGCCACACCACCGCCTTGAACACGCTGAGCCGGTCGGCGCCGTCCATCACGGCCGCCTCGCGTAACTCGGACGGCACGCCCTGCAGCGCCGCCAGCAGCACCACCGAGGCGAACGGGAAGATCTGCCAGATGGTGGTGAGCAGCACCGCGGGCATGGCGAGCTGCATGCTGTCGAGCCAGTTCTCGCTGCCCGCGGCGATGCCGAAGAAGCGCAGCGTGTGGCCGAACACGCCGTACTGGGCGTTGTAGATCCAGATGAAGATCAGCGCCACCGCGACCGGCGGCGCGGCCCACGGGATGGTGACGGCGGCGCGCGCGATGCCGCGGCCGCGGAACGGCGCGTCGAGCAGCAGCGCCGAGGCCAGGCCCAGCCCGATCGCCGAGGCCACGCAGGCCACGGTGTAGAGCAGCGTGGTGAAAATCACGCGGTGGAAATCGGGATCGTTCCAGAGGTCGGCGTAGTTCTGCAGCCCGACCCATTCGCCCTGCGAGGCCGCGAGCAGCGAGGTCGAGGTGAAGCTCAGCACCAGTTCGCGCAACAGCGGATAGCCCTGGAACACGAGCAGGTAGAGCGTGGCCGGCAGCACCAGCGCATAGGGCGCGAGCGGGTGGCCGTCGAGGCGCGCGCGGCGGCGCGCACCCTCGCGGCGGGCCACCGCGGCGGCGGAGGACAGCGTGGCGTTCATCGTCACGGGATGCGGCGCGGGTTCAGCGCTTGAGCACGCGGCTCAGCACGGTCTGCTGTGCGTCGTTCATCGCCTTGGCGGGATCGACGCCGCCCTGCAGCACCTTGATGACCTGCTCGATCACGATCTGCTGGATCTCGGGCGCCTTGACCTCGAGGCCCTGCGGCAGCGCGGGCACGCTGTTGGCGGTCTGCTGGTCGTAGACCGAGATCCAGGGCCACTTGGCGACCTCCTCGGCCGAGCGCGGCACGGCGATCGCGACGCTCGAGGCGCCGTGGATCAGCTGCAGCTCGCGCTGCGCCTCGGGCGTCAGCATCCACTGCAGGAAGGCACCGGCCGCGGCCTTGTTCTTGCTGTTGGCGTTGATGCTGATCGGCGCCAGGATCATGCCCTGCGCCTTGGTGGGAAACGGCGAAGGAGCGGCACCGAACTCGAAGCCCTTGGCCTGGGTCGCGAGGTTGGCGGCCACGCCGCCGTTGTCGACCTGCATCGCGATCTTGCCCTCGGCGAACATGCGCCGGTAGGTGGCGGCGTCGGCGCCCTTGGGGATCGCGCCGGCGTCGTAGACCTTCTTGTAGGCCGCCACGCCCTCGATCACCTTGGCGCTGTTGATGGTCGGGTTGCCCTGCTCGTCGGACCAGCGGCCGCCGAAGCCGTAGACGTAGTTGCACAGGTCATACCAGAAGCCGCCGCGTTCGGCCATGGTGGCGCGGTAGGCATAGCCGTAGTTGCCGGCGGCGGTCGCGGCCTTGGCGGCGGACAGGAACTCGTCGAAGTTCGAAGGCGGCGTGGCCTTGAGCAGCGCCTTGTTGTAGACCATCGCGTAGTTGCTGACCTCGAACACCACGCCGTAGCGCTTGCCGCCGATCTTCATGTACTTGTCGGGACCCGTGAGCGGGAAGGCGCCGTCGGCGATCACGTCGTCGATGGGCACGAGGCGCTTGGCATCGACCGCGGCATAGAACTCGGGCAGGTCGAAGCGCACGAGGTCGGGGCCGGCATTGCCGCCCATCTGCGTGAAGACGGTGCTCGCGAAGGACGAGAACGGGATCGTGACGGGCTGGATCTCGACCTTGTCCTGGCTCTGGTTGAACTTGCCGATCCAGGCGCGCATCTTCTCGCCGCGGCCGGGCTCGGCGAAGCTCGATGCGGCGAAGGTCACGACCTGCTTGCCGCCGGCCTGCGCCTGGGCGTTGCCCGCGGCGAGCAGCTGCAGGGCCGGAACGATGGCGATCGCGGCGAGGGCCGCGCGGCGGCCGGTGAAAAGGCGTTGCTTCATGTGTGTCTGTCTCCGATGACGGCAGGCCCTGCCGTGGGATTCGAGGCGTCCGGCCGAAACCGTCGCGCTGCTGTTGGTGAGATTATTAGCGCTAACTGTTAGCGCTAACAAGTACGACTTTAGCGTTCCGGCCCGTGGCTGCGATCACGGGATTTCCCTAGCTGCTGGTGGTATCGAGCGGAAAGGCGGGGGCTTCGGCGGCTACTGCATCACCCAGCCGCCATCGACGTTGAGCGTCTGGCCGGTGACGAAGCCGCTGCCCTCGGCCGCGAAGAACAGCATCGCGTTCGCGATGTCGTCGGGCGCGCCGCGGCGCTTGACCGACTGGTGCTCGAGCACGAAGCGCTCGTAGCCCTCGGGGTCGGGATGGATCTTCTCGGCATCGGTCGGGAAGGCGCCCGGCGACACCGCGTTGACCGTGATGCCATGCGGCCCGAGTTCGCGCGCCATCGCGCGCGTCATGCCCAGCAGCGCGCCCTTGGAGGTGACGTAGGGCAGCAGCAGCGGCCAGCCGCCGTACATGGTGATGCTGACGACGTTGACGATGCGGCCGAAGCGCTGGCGCTTCATGTGCGGCAGCGCGGCCTGCACGCAGACCAGCGCCGCGTCGACGTTCACGCCCTGCACGCGGCGATGCTCCTCGACGCTGAACTCCTCGATGCTGCGCGAGGGATAAATGGCGGCGTTGTTGATCAGCACGTCGATGCCGCCCTGGGCCTCGAACAGCGCGGCCAGTTGCGCCGCGAGCGCGCCGAGGTCGGCGAGGTCGCCCTGCACGAAGCGCAGCCGCGCGCGCACCTCGGCGCCCTCGCCCTCCCCGGCCGCGACCAGGCGCTCGCCCTTGGCCGGATCGATGTCCAGCGCCAGCACCTGCGCGCCCGCGCGCGCGAAAGCCCAGCAGATGCTGGTGCCGAGTCCGCCGGCGGCGCCGGTCACCAGCACCTTCTTGCCTGTCATGTCCATGGTCGTGTCGTGTCTTTTGAAGTCGTGTGAGGAAAGGAGGGATCAGGGCAGGTTCTCGCGCACCGCGATGCCGGCGCGCACCGGCTCCACGCCCGCGAGCGCATCGCGCCCCGCGCGCAGGTTGGCGAAGATGCGCACGCAGTTCATCACCTCGGTCTGCGGGTTCTGGTTGATGGCCGCGTCGAGCGTGCCGTCGATCAGCATGGCGCGGGTGTCGGGCGTGATCTCGTGGCCGATGAAGACCACCTTGCGGTCGAGGCCCGCCTCCTTGAGCGCGCGGCCGATGCCTTCGGAGGCACCGCCGATGTTGTAGAGCGCCACCAGGTCGGTGTGCTGGCGCAGCAGGGTGCGCGCCTGGCGGTAGTTCTGCGCCACGTCGTCGTGGCCCTCGCGCAGACCCACCACGCGCAGCCCCGGGAACTGCTCGGCCAGCACCTGCAGGAAGCCGACCTCGCGCTCCTCGTGGCCGCGGTAGCTGAGGCTGCCCGCGATCAGGCCGACCTTGCCCGACTTGCGGTCGAGCATGCGGCCCATGAGGTAGCCCGCGGTACGGCCGGCCGCATGGTTGTCGATGCCCACATAGGCGGCGCGCCGCGAGCCCGGCAGGTCCGACAGCAGCGTGAGCAGGTGCACGCCCTGGTCGGCCAGCGTGGCGACGGCCTCGCGCACCGCCGGATGCTCGAGCGGCACGAAGGCGATGCCGTCGCATTGCCGGCCATGGCGCAGCAGCCGCGCGGCGAGCACCTCGGCATCGAAGCCCTCGATCTCGACGCGGCGGCAACGCACGTTGAAGGGCTCGAGCTGCTTCTCGACGATGCCGACGTAGTCGCCGAGCATGCGGATGAACTGGTTGGTGCCGGCCGGCAGCAGGAAGATCAGCTCCATCGGCCGCGGCCGCAGCACCTGGTGCAGGCTCTCGTCGGGCAGGTAGCCCAGCTGCGCGGCCGCGCGCACCACGCGCTGCACCGTGGCCGAGCGCACGCCCTTGCGCGCATGCAGCGCGCGGTCGGCCGTGGCCTTGGAAACGCCGGCCACGCGCGCGACGTCGGCCAGGCGCGAGCGGCCGGGGGCCTCGGCGGGGGGCGTCGATGTCTTCGTCTTCATGTCGCCGAGTATTCCGCGCAACGAGACGCCCTGCCGCGATGTCCGCACCGGCTCGCCCATCTTCTTCGCGCCTCAGTCCCAGCGGCCGGTGATGGCCGGGTACTCGTCGGCGGGCTGCGCGCAGATGGCGCGCACGCGCTCCTCGAAGGCCGCGATCTCGCCGCGCCCGTCGAGCACCGAGAAGCGCGTGGTGTAGCGGCGCTCGTCGCCGTGCTCGAGCCAGATCAGCTCGCCGCGCTCGCGCGCGAAGGGCTTGCCCAGCACGTGGTTGGTGCTCGGCTCGATGCCCATCGCGTACTGGCCGCGCTGGTAGTTCTGCCACTGGAACTGGCACGGGAACTCGTCGCGGTTGACCTCGACCGCGAGGCCGATGCCATGGCCGCCGTCGAAGCCCTCGTTGACCAGCGCGACCGGGATGCGCCCTTGCGCATCGGCCGCCATCGCATGCTCGTAAACCTGCTCATGGAAGTCCGACTGCGGCCCGGGCTGGGTGCGATAGCCCACCGATTGCCTGCGCAATGCATCGGCATGCGCGGCCCAGGGCGTGTGGCGGATCGGCGCGATGTAGCGGCTGCCCTCGTCGAGCACCGGATGGCCGGCGTTGACGTGGTAGCAGAACATGTGCGGCGTGCGGTAGAAGCCGTGGTTGACCACGCGGTCGTGCAGCGTGAAGCCATGCTCGCCCACGCGCGCCTCGATACGCCGCACCAGGTGCAGGTCCTCGCCGAACACGGCCGACTGCTGCACCACGCCTTCGCACCAGAGGATGCAGTCGTCGCCCTCCCAGCGCTCGCCGTAACCGGTGAGCCGCGCGGGAATGTTCGCGATGCGGCCGTGCAGGCCGCTGTCGACGCTCTGGCGCGGCGTGTAGTGGTAGTGGCCGGCCGGGTCGCTGTCCATGAACAGCGTGTGGTCGAGGCCGCAGGTCACGAGCAGGCCCGAGAAGGAACGCAGCCAGCCGAGGCCGCCCTCGTCGGCGTTCTCGTGCAGCCCCGGATGCCGGAAGCCCGTGGGCGATTGCCAGCCGATGGCGGCGCCGCGGTATTCGCAGGCGCCGACGTCCATCGCGCGGTCGACCAGCACCTGGAACGCGAAGCCGGTGCCGGTGCGGAACTCGAGGCAGCGGATGCCGCGTTCCACGCCGTCGCCCAGCGTCACCAGTCGCACGCCCGCGAACTGCGCGAGCGTGCCCGCGTGTTCGCGCAACTCGCGCCGGCTCCAGTGGCGGCCGTAGAGCTGGGTCACGCGCCGGCCTCCAGCAGCTTGTCGTCGAGGAAGCGCTTGGCGCGCGGCACGTCCGATTCGTCGAGGTGCTCGATGATGATCGGGATGTTCGGATGGTGCTGCGCGAGCCGCTTGAGGTAGAGGTCGTAGTTCAGTGCGCCCAGGCCCGGCGCCGGCAGCTCGATCTCGCCCACGCCGCGGAACTGGTGCGCCTCCGAGGCGTCGATGTCGGCGAACTTTTCGCTCTTGTCGTCGCCCGCGGCGCGCTTCACGTCCTTGGCATGCGCGATGCGGACCTTGTCGCCGAGCGCGTCGAACATCTGGTTCAGCACCTGGTCCATGCGGTCGATGTTGTGGGTCTCGAAGTAGTTGGTCGGGTCCATCAGCAGGCCCAGGCCCGGATGGTTGACGTCGGCGAACAGGCGCAGCGTCTCCTCGACCGAACCGATGATGTTGTTGACGTAGGTCTCGACCAGGAACACCGCGCCGTGGTCGTGCGCCTCCTGCGCGAGCTCGCGCACCACCTTCACGCAGTCGGCGTAGGCGCGCTCGCTCTTGTTGTCGGGATGCGAGGACCAGTCGCTGTCGGGGTTGACGGTGCCGGTCTCGCTGATCACGTAGGGCGCGCCGCAGTCGCGCGCATGGCGCAAGGTGGCCTTGAGGTAGTCGTTGCGGCGCTTGCGCTCGCCGGCGTCGGGGTGGACGATGTTCGTGTAGGCCGACACGCAGCTGATCGGCAGGTCGTGGCGGCGGAAGGTGTCGCGCACGCGGTGGCACTTCTCGCGCGTGATGGCCTCGGGCGTGGAGAAGTCGATGTCCTTGAACGCGAGGTCGAGCTGCACGGTGTTGAAGCCCTGCGCCTTGATGCGGCGCGCGGACTCCTCGAGGGCATAGGGGAAGTAGCCGCTGAAGATGCCGACTTGGATCATGGGTTGTCTCCGATGGTTTGTGGGTGGGGATGCGGGGAAAGCGCGCGGCTCAGACGCCGAACTCGGCCAGCGGCACGGCGCGCCGCTCGGCGAGCGAGCGGTAGCCGGCCTCGACCAGCGCCATGGTCTTCACGTTGTCGGCGACGTCGAGCATCGGCGCCTCGCCCTGGGCGAGCGCCCATTGCAGCTGCTCCATCACGCCCGCGAAGGCCTGCGGGAACCAGCGCGTGGACCAGCTCGGTTCGACCCATTGGCCGTCCGTGCCGTGGCGCGAGCTGTAGCGCAGCGTGCTCGGGCTGCCTTCGGGATAGTCGGGCCAGCCGATCGTGCCTTCGGCCACGCCCTCGGTGCCCTCGACGCGCCACTTGATGAAGATGCCGGCATCGAAGCCCTCGCCATGCGGGCCGGTCCAGACGTCCTCCATGCTGAGCGCCATCACGCCGCTGCGAAAGCGCAAGGTCGAGCAGACGATGCCGTCGCTGTGTTCGAAGCCGGTGCGCGGATCGGGGCGCGCGGCGGTGTAGATGTCCTCGGGCTCGCCGAACAGGAAGCGCAGCACGTCGAGGTGGTGCACGCTCATGTTGGCCAGCGTGAGGCGGCCGTAGCCGCGCAGGAACTCCTGCCAGTGCGGGATGGCGCGCATCTCGATGGTGGCGAGCACCGGCGTGCCGAGTTCGCCGCGATCGAGCAGTTGCTTGAGCACGCGCATCGACTGGTCGAAGCGCATGTTCTGGTTCACCGACAGCGGCTTGCCGGCCGCGCGCGCCTCCTCGGCCAGCGCGCGCGCCGTGTCCAGATCGAGCGCCAGCGGCTTCTGCGCGAGCACCGCCTTCACGTGCGGCTGCGCGAGCGCGAGGCGGATCAGCTCGGGCTGGCGGTCGGGCGGGAAGGCGATGTCGACGATCTGCACCTGCGGATCGCGGATCAGCGCTTCGGGCGTGTCATGCACCGTGGGGATGTTCCAGCGCTGCGCCACATCGGCCGCCTTGGAACGGGTGCGCGAGGCGATCGCCACCACGGGGAAGCCGGCCTCGCGGTAGGCCGCGAGCTGCACGTCCGCCATGATGAAGCCGGCGCCGATGGCACCGATGCGGAAATCGCGGCAGCGGATCGGGGCGTCGGGTTCGAAGCCGCGGGCATCGGCGGCTGGCGCGGCGGTCGCGCTCGTTGGGGTCATGGCTTGTCTCCTGTCCTGGGTCGAATCGAGGCAGTGCTTTGCTGCCTCGCAACCGAGGTTAAGGGACGCGGCGACCCGGACCAATCGACCGGGATGAGGTTTTTTGAGGCGAATCAGCGGGGCATCCCGCGACGCGTCAGGTGGCTTCGGCGTCGATGCCGAGGGCGAAGATGCCCGGCATGCCGATGAAGCCTGGGATCGACTTGACGCGGGCGATCCAGCGCCTGAGCGCGGGATAGCGCGTCAGCGCGATGCCGCCCTCGGGCGCGAGCGCGATGTAGGGGAAGCACGCGATGTCGGCGAGCGTGGGCGTGGCGCCGACCAGCCAGCCCTCCTCCGCGGCCTCGCGGTCGCCCAGGTGGTCCTCGATGTGCGCGAACAGCCTGTGCGCGGCCGCGCGGCAGGCCGGTGCGTCGAGGTCGTAGCCGAAGGCATCGTGCAGGCGCGCGGCCGAGGCGCTGCGCGTGATGTCCTCGGCCACGGTGAGCCACAGCATGACCCGGGCGCGGCGCTTCGGATCGGCGGGAAACCAGGTGCCGGCGCTGTCGTGGCGGCTCGCGAGGTAGACGAGGATGGCCTGCGCGTCACGCAGCACGAAGCCGTCGTCGTCGATCACCGGCAACTGGCCGAAGGGATTGAGCTCGAGGAACTCGGCCTGCTTGTGTTCGCGTCCGGGGTGGAAGTTGACCGGCACGCGTTCATGGGCGATGCCGAGCAAGGCCATGAAGAGCCGCAGCTTGTAGCAGTTGCCGGACAGCTGTTCGTTGTAGAGCCTGATCATCGCGCGCCCTCAGAGATCGAGCACCAGCGTCGCCGAGCGCGACCGCGAGACGCAGGGCAGCATCTGCATGTGGGACGCCTTCTCGCCCGCGCTCAGGTACTGGTCGCGGTGATCGGGCTCGCCGTCGATGACGGTGCACAGGCAGGTGCCGCACACGCCCTGCTCGCAACTGGTGTCGAGGTGGATGTCGATCGCGCGCAGTGCTTCGACGATGGTGGTATCGCTCGCCACCTGCACGCGGCGGCCGCTGCGTGCGAGTTCGACGGTGAAGGCGGGGCCGGTGGCCTCGACGGGCGTGGTGCGTCGGAAGTATTCGAAGTGCACGCGATCGGCGGGCCAATGGCGTTCTGCCGCGACGCGCTCGATGCATTGCATCAGCGGCGCGGGCCCGCAGGCGAAGGCATGCGCGTCGCCACCGGCTTGCAGTGCCTGCCGTACCTGGTCTTCGGTCTGCTGCGGCGACAGGCCCAGGTGCAGATGCAGGTTCGTGCCCAACAGTGCTTCGAGCTCGGCGCGGTACGCGGCATGCTCGGCCGAACGGCAGAAGTAGTGCAGGGCCGGCCGCTTTCCCCTTGCCGCGAGATCGCGCGCCATCGCGAGGATCGGCGTGATGCCGATGCCGCCCGCGATCAGCACCGCGTGTTCGATGCGCGGGTCGAGCCGGAAGTTGTTCTTGGGCAGCCCGATCTCGAGCTGCATGCCGGCCTGCACCGACTCGTGCAGGGCGATGGAACCGCCACGCGAATCGGCCTCGCGCTTGACGGCGATCGTGTAGCCCTCGTCGTCCTGGCCGCAGACCGAGTACTGGCGGATCTGGCCGTTCGGCAGGTGCACGTCGAGGTGCGAGCCCGCGGCGGCGCTCGGCAAGGGGCCGCGACGCGGCGAGCGCAGCCTGAACTCGACGATGTCCTGCGCCACGGTTCTTTTTTCCGCCACCTCCACGCTGAGCCGTGGCCGTGGCTCGGTGCCCTGCGCCTCGATGCCCCAGCGCAGATGGATGTCGCGCAGCCAGCGGCGGAAGGTGCTCGAGGCCGCGTCGGCGCGCGAAGGCACCTCGATGCGCGGATCGAGCGGCAGCTTCTTGTGGACGTGGTTCTCGAGGATCGGCTTGTCCTGCCCGAGGATGTTCTGCTGGAAAGCCATGATTTCGCCACTCGAGCTTTCGGCATCGAACAGGCTGATCGCGAAGTGCGCGATGCAGCGCTCTTCGTCGGTGGGCTGGATGAACAGGAAGATGATGTCGGCGAGCTCGGCCGAACGGCCCGCCGGATGCTTGTAGAGCATCGGCGAGAACGGGTTGACGACGCGGTAGACGTAGTCGACGTCCGCCCCGCCCTTCGCGTCCGCCGAGGCCAGCGGCTGGATGAACTTGCAGTCGCGTGCCCAGAGTTCCTGGCGGGCGTCGAGCTCGACCTCGTAGCCGCGCACTTCGGTCGCCTCTTCCGAGCCCAGGATGTGGGCATGGACGAAGGGGAAATGCGCCATGTCGAGGAAGTTCTCCACCACCCGCAGCGGACCGCTGTGGATGCCGAAGCCACCCATGTAGAGGAAGCGGCGCGCGGGGTTCGCGAAGGCCGCCAGTTCGAACAGCGGCCTGGGCTCGTCGCCGAGGCACAGCAGGACGAAGCCGCAGTGGTCGGTGGCGTGGCAAGGCCTCGTGGGTTCGGTTTCGAACCAGGCCTCGAGCGCGCCGTCGGGCCGGCGGCGCACGTGCAGGTCGTGGCCCAGCAGTCGGGCCCGCCGGCCCGTGCCGGGCACGAGGCCGAGGCTGTCGCCGATGGCGAGCCAGTCGGACGCGATCGCGGGGTCGATGGTGTCAGGCATGTTCGCTCTCCCTCGGGGCGTAGGTCGCGGCCGTCCATTGGGCGATGTGCGTCTTGATGCGTTCGATGGCCCGTTGCTTGTCGAGGCTCGATGAGCCGCGCGCGACGAGCAGGTGGACGATCGAGGTGCCGGGCAACAGCGGCTGGATCAGCAGGGCCGATGCACCCTCCTGCAAGACGCAAGTGCTCTGCCCTTGCAACCAGCCCGCGCGTTCGGCCTGCAGCGCGAAGGTGTCGGCATCGAGGTCGACCGTGAAGCTGCGCGACGGCACGAGGTCGTCGCCGAGGCGCGGCGGATAGCCGACCGGCATGCGCGCGAGGCTGGCCCAGACGATGCCGTCGCTCTCGCGGCTGAGGTAGGTGCGCGCGCAGGCGGCCGGCGGGCTCGCGTCCTTCGGCGAGGAAGGCACCGACACGCAGTGGCCGTCGCGGCCGTAGCGCCAGCCGTGGTAGCGGCAGACCAGTTCTTCCCCGACGACGAAGCCGAGGCTGAGCCGCACGCCGCGGTGCGGGCAGCGGTTCTCCCACACCTCCATCGCACCCGAGGCCGATCGCCAGAGGGCCAGTTCATGGCCGAGCAGCGTGGACTGCAGCACCTGCCCCGGCAGCAGGTTGCGCGAGAACTCCACGGGAAACCAGTCGGCGGAGCTTGCCGCCGTCGCGTCTGCGGTCTGGTTCATGGCCGGGCCTCAGCGCGGGATCGCGCCCTGGATGCCCTCGGCGAACCAGTTCATGCCGGCGATCTCCGAATCGGACAGCGCCGCACCCGGAGCCGCGCGCTGCTTGCCCGTGTTGTCCTTGAGCGGTCCGGCGAACACCTTGAGCTTGCCGGCCACGATGTCGGCGCGCGCCTGCTTCGCCATCTGGACCACCTCGGCCGGCACGCCGGGGTTCCAGTCCGCGAGGTTCACGCCGCCGTTGGCCAGGGTCGCGGCATAGGCCGTGCCCTTGAACCTGCCGTCGAGCGTGTCCTGCACGGCCTGGCGCAGGTAGGGCGTCCAGTCGTGCGTGAGCGAGGTCAGCAGCTTCTGCGGCGCGGACTTGCGGTGGTCGGAGAACATGCCGATCGACCAGACGCCCTTGGCCTCGGCCGCCTGCAGCACGGCCGGGTTGTCCTGGAAGCCCGAGCCGATGACGTCGGCGCCCTGCTGCATCAGCGTGTTGGCGGCGTCGCGCTCGCTGCCGGGGTTGAACCACTCGTTGACCCACACCACCGACACCTTGGCGGCCGGGTTGCTCTTCTGCGCGCCGAGCGCGAAGGCATTGATGGTCGAGACCACGTCGGGGATCGGCAGCGCGCCCACGTAGCCGAGCTTGTTCGACTTCGTGACCTTGCCCGCCACCAGGCCGGCCACATAGGCGGCCTCGTACCAGTGCGCGTTGTAGGTGCCGAAGTTGGCGGCCTGCCTGAAGCCGCTCGCGTGGACGAAGTTGACCTTCGGGTTCTCGGCGGCCGCCTTCAGGCCGTCGTTCATGTAGCCGAAGCTGCCGAGCACCATCAGCCCGGCGCCGTTGCCGACCAGCTCGCGGATCACGCGCGCGCCGTCGGGGCCGGCCTTCACGTCCTGCACCACCTGGGTCTTGATGCGGTTGCCGAATTCCTTCTCGAGCTGCTTGCGCGCGCTTTCGTGCACGGCCACCCAGCCGACGTCGGACACGGGGCTTTGATAGACGAAGCCGATCTGCAGCGGCTCGGCCGCGATTGCGGATGCAGCGCAGAAGAAGGCCGCGAAGGCTGCGACAGCCGGACGAAATTCGATCATGGGGCGTTGTCCTCGAGGGTGGTGGGGAGTCTGAATTCCGAGTCAGTACTCTATATCGGTATACCGATTCAGTCTAATTACAATCCCGGACCATGTCTACCAAGAACGAAGAGATCAGCGACAGCATCCGGGAAGCGGTTGCCGCCCATCGCCTGCTGCCGGGCACGCAGCTGCGCGAAGTGAGCCTGGGCAAGCTCTACGGCGTGAGCCGCACGGTGGTGCGGCAGGCGCTGCAGAGCCTGGCGCGCGAAGGGCTGGTGGATCTCACGCCCGGCAAGATCGCCTCGGTGGCCAAGCCCACGCCGAAGGAGGCGCGCGACACCTTCGATCTGCGCTGGGCGATCGAGCGCCACTCGCTGGAGAAGCTGTCGCAGGCCCATACCAGGAAGGACCTGGCGGCGCTGCGCGCGCACGTCAAGCAGGAGCGCGCGGCGCGCGTGGGCAACGACATGGAGGAGGTGCGCCGGCTCGGCGCGGGATTCCACGTGCTGCTCGCGCGGCTCGCGGGCAACGACCTGCTCGCGCAGACGCTCGATCAACTGGTCGGACGGATCGCGCTGATCCTGCTGCTTTACCAGCACGAATACGACAAGCACACCGAGTGCCTGCAGGACGAGCATGCGCAACTCATCGCCCTGATCGAAAGCGGCTCGACCGAAGAGGCGCTGGCCCTGCTGCGCAGCCACCTCCACACCGTGGAGGTCAGCCTGGGTGCCGATGCGCCCGACGACGAGGAAGCCGATCCGCACCTGAGCCGGGCCCTGCGCCGGCGCTGAGTGCGGCGCCGGGCCCGCGGTGGCTCAGGTGCCCGCCTTGGGCATGCCGGGGCGCAGCACGCGCGCGACCGACGACAGGATCGCCCGATGCCAGGGCGCGCGGCCCGCAGCCGCTTCTTCCTTGGGACGGGCCTCCCCGCATTGGCCCGGCGACGCCGGCGCGGCATCCGTCTGCGGATCGGAGAAAAACTGTGCGAGCCATTCGCACTCGGCACGTGCCATGAACTTGTCCATGCCTGATCCTCGGCTGTAACACTATTGAAATCATTTTAATAAGAATGATTCTTATTGGCGTGATTTCACACAAGCTTTACCTGGGATCGGGTCGACAGCGGGCGGCACAAAGAAAAGCGCCCCGCACGAGGCCGGGCGCGAAGCCTAAGTTGCTGTCACACACTAGGCGCCCAGCCGAGGGAGGAACGGCCGGACACAAGGATGTTCGACCCTGAAACAGTCGTCTCACGTCAGACGACACCGACATTTCTATGGGAGGCAGCGGTTTTTGGCATCCCATATGAAGAATCATGAGCAATTCTTCACGAATCTTTCAATGGCCTACACGCACTGCTGGCCAAAGGCTGACGCGTCTCTTACGGCCTGGCGTCGAACATGGCGTTGCTGTCACGCACCAGGGCGCCAAGAAGAGCAAGAAGAACCTCCCTCCGGGCCCGCAAGGGATGCACACCCGCTTCGGCGGGTGTTTTTTTTGGGGCGCCCGGCGTCCTCGTAACCCGTGTTCCTGGTCGCCGGCGTTACGGGCGTTACGTTCCCATCGAAACAAATCGGACGTGACGGGAACAAACTTGTGTCAAAAAGTGAGGAAAACTGCACAGCCTTGACGGCAGCTTTCGCCGGCGGCCCTTGTGCCTCCGCCGGGCCTGCCTAGCATGCAGTTAATGATTTTTAACAATTTCATCGCCGAGATCTTTCCGGGTGTGGAGACCGCCCAGATCCGCGTCCATTGGCGCTGGGATGTGCGCCACCACGAGGACGACGAGCATCACGATGGCGGCATGTGGGTGCCGGCCACGGCCGCGGCGCGGCGCGAGGCGCGCATCGTGTGCGAGGTGCAGAACGCGGTCTATGGCGCGGGCTCGCACTGGATCGAGGAGCGCGACCGCCCGACCTTCGCGTTGCCGCGGCCCCACCTGCGCCGTGCCTTCTCCGCGCGCGAGCTGATGATGTCCAAGTGCTCCCCATTTTCCGTGGGCAACTTTGTGGATAACTCAGGTACTGCGTTGTAAAAGCGATTTAAGTTGTTGTTTTCAAAGGGGAAACAACAGTCTGCTTAAAGTTTGTGCGGTGCACAGCTTTGTCTGGCAGGTTCCTGGCGCCATCTTTTCCCTGACGAACGCCCTCCACCGCTGAGGGCGCAAGCGCCGAATCCCTTCATCCTTTGGTATTCCCTCCGCCCGGTCGGCTTCGGCCCGGGAGCGCCGCGCATGGGCCCTCGCGTGCCCGCAACACCTCGACGAGCAGCATTTTCACGCCGCCAGCCATCGGCTTGCACCGTTTCGATTCGTCATATAGGATATATCCTGCATCCAAACCCAGACCATGACCGACATCGAAACCCTCTCCCCGGACACGGCGCTCCACAGCGCCGTCGGCAAGGCCGACACGGCACACCACCTGCATTCCCAGACCAACCTCCAGACCCATCGCAGCCGCGGCCCGCTCGTGATGGTGCGCGGCGAAGGCGCCTATGTGTTCGACGAGCACGGCCAGCGCTACCTCGAGGGCATGGCCGGCCTGTGGTGCGCCTCGCTGGGTTTCTCCGAGTCGCGGCTGGTGGACGCCGCGCTGCGCCAGATGCGCCGGCTGCCCTACTACCACACCTTCAATCACCGCTCGACCGACGTCGCCTCGCTGCTCGCGGCCAAGGTCGCGGCGCTGGCGCCGATGCGCGATGCACGCGTGTTCTTCGCCACCTCGGGGTCGGAGGCCAACGACAGCATGGTCAAGCTGGCCTGGAACTTCCACATCGCGCGCGGCGAGCCGGCGCGCCGCAAGATCCTCGCGCGCCAGCGCGGCTTCCATGGCTCGACGGTGATGGGCGCGAGCCTCTCGGGCCTGCCGAACATGCATGCCGCCTTCGGCCTGCCGATCCCCGGCATCGTGCGGCTCGAATGCCCTTCCGCCTACCGCCACGCCCTGCCCGGCGAGAGCGACGCGGCCTTCGTCGACCGGCTGGTGGCCGACCTGGAACACACCATCGAGCGCGAGGGCGCCGGCACCATCGCGGCCTTCATCGCCGAGCCGATCATCGGCGCCGGCGGCGTGCTGGTGCCGCCCGAGGGCTACTTCCCGCGCGTGCAGGCGGTGCTGCGGCGCCACGGCATCCTGATGCTGTCCGACGAGATCATCTGCGGCTTCGGCCGCACCGGCGAATGGTTCGGCGCGCAGTCCTTCGGCTTCGAGCCCGACATGATGGCCTGCGCCAAGGGGCTGTCGGCCGGCTACGCGCCGATCTCCTGCGTGGTGGTGGCGCCGCGGGTGTACGAGGTCATCGAGGCCGAGAGCGGCCGCACCGGCGGCTTCGGCCACGGCTTCACCTACTCGGGCCATCCGCTGGGCGCGGCCGTGGCACTCGAGGCGTTGTCGATCTACGAGCAGATGGACCTGCCGGCCCATGCCCGCCGCCTCGGCGAGCGGCTGCACGCGAGCCTGGCGCCGCTGGCCGCGCATCCGCTGGTCGGCGAGATCCGCGGCAAGGGCTTCATCGCGGGCATCGAGCTGGTGCGCAACCGCGACACGCGCGAGGCCTTCGATCCCGCGCAGGGCGTGGGCGCCCAGGTCGAGCAGGCCACGCGCGAGCGCGGCCTGATCGTGCGCAACATGGGCGACGTGATCGCGCTGAGCCCGCCCTACGTGCTCGACGAGGCCCAGGTCGAATGGATGGCGCGCACCCTCGGCGCCGCGCTCGACGCGGTGGCCGCGCGCGATCCCTGGAAGACACCCGCCGCGGCGCGAAAGGAAGCAGCGTGAACACCACGGCCGAACGTCCGCTGATCGAGCTGATCGGCGTCCAGAAGAGCTACGACGGCGAGCACCTCGTCATCCCCGACCTGAACCTGGCGATCCGCCGCGGCGAATTCCTCACCCTGCTGGGCGCCTCGGGCTCGGGCAAGACCACCACGCTGATGATGCTGGCGGGCTTCGAGAACCCGACGCGCGGGCGCATCCTCATGGATGGCCGGCCGATCCAGGACGTGCCGCCGCACAAGCGCGGCATCGGCATGGTGTTCCAGAACTACGCCCTGTTCCCCCACATGAGCGTGGCGCAGAACCTGGCCTATCCGCTCAAGATGCGCGGCATCTCGGGGCAGGCGCTGCGCGACAAGGTCGATCGCGCGATGCAACTGGTGCGGCTCGCGGGCATGGCCGAGCGCAAGCCGGGCCAGCTCTCGGGCGGCCAGCAGCAGCGCGTGGCGCTGGCGCGCGCGCTGGTGTTCGACCCCGAGCTGGTGCTGATGGACGAGCCCCTCGGCGCGCTCGACAAGAACCTGCGCGAGCACATGCAGTACGAGATCAAGCAGATCCACCGCGAGCTGGGCGTGACGGTGGTCTACGTCACGCACGACCAGGGCGAGGCCCTGACGATGTCCGACCGGGTCGCGGTCTTCCACGACGGCCGCATCGAGCAGCTGGCGCCGCCGCGCACCATCTACGACGCGCCCGCCACCGACTACATCGCCACCTTCATCGGCGAGAACAACCGGCTCGACGGCACGATCGAGGCCGCGGGCGTGCTGCAGTTGCGCGACGGCCTGCGGATCCCGCTGCCCGAGACCGGCCAGGGACAGGCAGCGCATCCGGCGGGCGCGGGCTGCGCGCTGGTGCGGCCCGAGTGCGTGCGGCTGGCCGACGGCCAGGGCGTGCAGGTCAGCGCCGAGGTGGTCGACCTGGTCTACCTGGGCGACCACACGCGGCTGATCGCGCGGCTGCGCAACGGCGACCAGATCGTGGCCAAGCTCGGCCACGGCACGCTGCCCAGCGATACCGTGGTGGGCGCGGACGTCGCTCTGGGATGGCAATCCCGCGATATGCTCGTTTTCGCGCGACCCGCCTGAAAAGAACCCGTGAAACCCAAGATCAAACCCATCGACAAGACCAATCTCGCCGCGCGCGTGTACTCGGAGATGCGCGAATCGCTGATCGCCGGGCGCTTCATGCCCAGCGACCGGATCCGCATCAGCGAGGCGGCGCAGATGTTCGGCACCAGCGACACGCCGGTGCGCGAGGCACTGCTGCGGCTGGTCAGCGAGCATGCGCTCGAGATGGAGACGGCCAAGCAGATCATCGTGCCGCCGCTGAGCCTGGAGCGCTACATCGAGATCCGCACGGTGCGCGTGGCGCTCGAGAGCGCGGCGGTCGAGCAGGCCGCGCTCAAGGTCAGCGGCAAGGACGTGGCGGAGCTGGTGCGGATCAACAAGAAGTTCGCGCAGGCCGAGGCGGCGCACCATCCCGAGAACCAGCTGCGCTACAACCGCGAGTTCCATTTCGGCGTCTACGAGCACTGCGGCCTGCCGCGGCTCTTGTCGATGATCGAGAACATGTGGGCCTCGATGGGCCCGATCCTGCGCGCCTTCTACGAGAAGTCCGACGGTTCGTACGACCAGGGCTACGGCCAGCACGATGCGCTGCTCGACGCGCTCGCGCGCCGCGACCCGGCCGCCGCCGTGACGGCCATCCGGGCCGACCTGATGTCGGCCGGACCGAGCATCGAGCGCTTCCTCAAGGAATACGAGCAGAGCCTCGAGGCCGCCGAGGCCTGATCGGCCCGCGCGCTCAGCGCCAGGCGTCGAGGAACACCACCAGCGACGCTCCGACCACGGCGGGGTTGTAGCCACCTTCCTGCACCAGCACCGTCGGCAACTCCAGCGATGCCACCTGCCGGCCCATGCCGGCGAAACCCGTCTCGGTGAGCCGCAGTCCCGCGGCCGGGTCCGACTCGTGGGCGTCGAGGCCCAGCGACACCACCAGCGCCTGGGGCGCGAAGCGGTCGATGCGCTCGAGCGCGGACCAGAGCTGCAGCAGGTAGTCCGCGTCGCCCGTGCCCGCGGGCAGCGGCAGATTCAGCGTGTAGCCCTCGCCCTCCCCTTCGCCACGCTCATCGGCATGGCCTGCGAAGAACGGGTGGTAGTCGACCGGGTCGCGATGCAGCGAGACGAAGAGCACGTCGGCGCGGCGCCAGAAGATGTCCTGCGTGCCGTTGCCATGGTGCACGTCGAGATCGAGTACCGCGACGCGCGCGAAGCGCTGCCGCAGATGCTCGGCGGCGATCGCCGCGTTGTTGAGGTAGGTGCCGCCGCCGGCCATGTCGGCATAGGCATGGTGGCCGGGCGGCCGGCACAGCGCATAGGCGCAGCGCGCGCCGCGCAGCACGCGCTCGGCGGCCTCGACGGCCAGGTCCGCGGGGGCGCGCGCCGCCTCCCAGGTCGTGGGCCCGATCGGGGCCAGCTGGTCGTGGAAGTGGAAGGCCGCGCGGCCCTCGACCGAGCGCGGATAGCCGCCGCCGTGGCGCCGCATCGCGAACACGTTGGCATGCACCTCGGCCGTAGCACCCGGCAGCGCCGACCACTCGGCATGCGCGGTGGCCAGGAAGTCGAGATAGCGCGCATCGTGCACGCGCGCCAGCGGCGCCAGTCCGTGCGAGACCGTGCTGTCCTGCACCGTGAAGCCCGCCTCGCCGAGCGCGGCGCGCATCGCGTCGACGCGTTCGGACACGTCGCGCGAGGTGCGCCATCCGCCGCGCGCGCCCAGCAGCCCGGGGCGGTGCAGGGCATGCAGCGGCGTGTGCAGGATCTGCAACCCGCTGGCGTCAGCCGCCATCGCAGTGCCGTTCAGTTCGACACCCACTTCGCGAAGCGCTGCTGCAGCTCGTCGAGATGGTCGGCCCAGAAGGCGGTGTTCTGCAGCAGCGGCTGGTCGATGTTCTGCGGCGCGTTGGGCAGCTTGTCGAGCACGGCCTTCGAGAGCAGGGCCTGCGCCTTCGGATTGGCCGGGCCGTAGGGAATGGTCTCGGCAAAGAGCTTCTGCTGCGCCGGCGCGCTCATGTAGTCGATCAGCGCGAGCGCCTTGGCCTTGTTCGGGCTGCCCTTCACCACCACCCAGTCGGTCGGCCCGTAGACCTGGTTCTTCCACACCATGGCCAGCGAACGGCCTTCCTTGTTCGCGGCATCGATGCGGCCGTTGTAGGCCGAGGCCATCACCACCGCCCCCGAGGCCAGCCACTCGATAGGCTGCGCGCCGGCCTCCCACCACTGCACGTCCTTCTTGATCTGGTCGAGCTTGGCGAAGGCGCGGTCCTGGCCGGCCTTGGTCGCCAGCAGCTTGTAGACCTCGGCGGCCGGCACGCCGTCGGCCATCAGCGCGATCTCTAGCGTCTGCTTGGCCTGCTTGCGCAGCGCGCGCTTGCCGGGCCAGCGCTTGGTGTCCCAGAAGTCGGCCCACGACTTGGGGCCGTCGGGCAGCCGCTTGCTGTCGTAGCTGAGCACCTTGGCCCACAGCATGGCCGGCACGCCGCAGGGATTCATCAGCTCCCTGGGCAGGTCGCGCGTGGCGGGTGCCGCGCTGGCCCAGTCGATCTTCTCGAGCAGGCCCGAGTCGCAGCCGACCACCACGTCCTCCTCGTCCATCTGCACCAGGTCCCAGATCACGTTGCCCGACTCGACCATGGCCTTGACCTTGGTGAGGCCGACCACGTTGCTGTCCTCCACCAGCTTCTCGGACTTCGCGGTGGCATAGGGTTGCCAGTAGGCCTTGCGGAAGGACTCCTGCAGCGCGCCGCCGACGCTCACGACGGTCAGGTCGCGCGCAACGGTCCACGGGGCGGCGAAAGCGAGGCCGGCCAGGACGAGGCCGCGCAGGGAAAGCGAAAGGTTCATGGGAACTCCGGGAGAAAGGAACGGGGAGGAAAGAGAGAAACGGGCTCAGGCGCGCAGGCCGCCCGTGAAGCCGTCGAGGAAGTGCACGAGGTTGGCGCCGATGTGGTCGCAGTCGTAGCCGCCCTCCTGCACCATCACGCTCGGCATGCCGAGCCGGCCCAGGCGCTGGCCGATGCGGCGGAAACCCTCGGTCGTGACCTTGAGGCCCTTGAACGGATCGTGCTCGTGCGCATCGAGGCCCAGCGAGATCACCAGCGCGTCGGGGCTGTAGGCCGCGAGGCGGCGGCAGGCGTGCTCGAGCGCCACCAGGTAGGCGTCGTCGCCGGTCTCGGCCGGCAGCGGCAGGTTCAGGTTGTAGCCCAGCCCCGCGCCGGCGCCGCGCTCCTGCGCGTAACCGCAGAAGTACGGGTGGTAGTTCGCCGGGTCGCGGTGCAGCGAGACGAAATAGACGTCGGAGCGCTCGTAGAAGATGCCCTGCGTGCCGTTGCCGTGGTGCACGTCGATGTCGATCACGGCCACGCGGCGCCCATGGCGGCGCAGCAGCTGCGCGGCGATCGCGGCATTGTTGAGATAGCAGACGCCGCCGCCCCGCTCGCGGTAGGCATGGTGGCCGGGCGGCCGGCAGATCGCGTAGGCCGCCTTGGCGCCCTGCAGCACGCGCTGCGCGGCGTCGGCCGCGAGGTTGGCCGAGGCGAAGGCCGCGGCGGCCGTGCCCGGGCCGATCGGCGAGGCCAGGTCCTGCATGTGGTAGCCGGCCTGGCCCACCACGCGCTCGGGATAGCCGTGCTGCAGGCCCGGCACCGCGAACACGTTGGGCACGATCTCGGGCGCGGCACCCGGGATCTCGGACCAGCGGCTATGGCCGTCCTGCAGGAAGCACAGGTAGTCGGGCGTGTGCACGTCGGCGACCGGGCCCAGGCCATGCTCGGCGGCGGTCACGAGTTCGCAGCCGGCCTGCACGGCCGCGTCGCGCAGCTGCTCCGCGCGGTCGATGCGCTCCTGCGCGGGCGTGAAGCGGCCGGTGACGAAGAAGAACGAGGGCTCGTGCTCGCGGTGGATGGGGGTGTAGAGGACGGGAAGCATTGCGTGTGTCTTGCTGTCGAAGGAAGGAGCGTTCAGGCGCGCGCTGCGCCGGGCAGCGGCGGCGTGCGGTAGCCGGCGGTTTCGCCGCCGTCGACCGTGAGCACCGCGCCGTTGATGAAGCTGGCCTGCGCCGAGAGCAGCCAGCAGACCGTGTCGGCCACCTCGCCGGCCTCGCCGAGCCGGCCGGCGGGAATGCGCCGCGTGAGCGCGGCCAGGCGGTCGGCGTCGGCGATCACGCGCGCCATCATCCGCGTGGCGATCTGGCCGGGGCACACCGCGTTGAAACGCACGCGCTCGCCGAACTCCAGCGCCAGCGCCTGCGTGAGCGCGATCACGCCGCCCTTCGAGGCGCAGTAGGCCGCGAGCCCCTCCTCGCCGACCTTGCCGGCGATCGAGGCCACGTTGACGACGGCGCCGCGCGGCGACTTCTGCAGCGCCGGCAGCGCTTTCTGGCTGAACAGGAACACCGAGCGCATGTTGACCGCCATCAGCCGGTCCCAGTCGTCGACGCCCAGTTCGAGGAAGGCGCTGCGCGAACCGGCGCCCGCGTTGTTGACCAGCCCGTCTATGACCCCGCCGCCCAGCGCCTCGGCGCGCGCGACGACTTCGGCGACGGCCGCGGGGTCGGACGCATCCGCGGCCGCGAAATGGGCGCCGGTGTGCTGCGCCAGCGCCTCGCCGGCCGCGGTGTCGCGGCCGGTGAACAGCACCTGCTCGCCATGGCCGGCCAGTTGCGCGACGATGGCCGCGCCGATGCCATGGGTGCCTCCAGTGACGACGATCATGCGAGCTCCTTGCCGCCGCGCGCGGCGGCCACGTTTTCGTAGGGCACGGGGGTGTTGCGCGGGTCGTCCGCCGCGCGCTGCCAGTACATGCGCTGCAGCTGCTGCGTCAGCGGACCGACCTCGCCGTTGCCCACGCTGGCGCCGTCGAGCCGGGTCACGGGCATCACGCCGCCGGCGGTGCTGGTGATGAAGATCTCGTCGGCCTCGCGCAGCCGCTGCACGGGGATGTCGGCCAGTTCGCAGCCGATGCCGAGCTGGCGCGCGAGCTCGATCACGGTGCGCCGCGTCATGCCCTCGAACACGTTGCGCCGCGGCGTGAACAGCGCGCCGTCCTTGGCGCCGAAGATGTTGAAGCCCGCGCCCTCGGTCACGTTGCCTTGCGCATCGGGCAGCGCCGCGACCAGCGCGCCGCGGTCGTAGGCTTCGAAGATGCCCATGGTCAGGTCGAGCCAGTGGAAGTTCTTCACGCGCGTGTCGATCGCCGCGCTCGCGATGCGCTGCACCTGGCTGATCACCATCGCGAGCCCCGTGCGTTGTTGCGCCGGCGTGCCGATCCACACGAAGGGCTGCGAGAAGGCATAGAAGCGGTTCTGGCATTCGCGCGGATCGCGCGAGCCCGGCGGCGGCACGCCGCGCGTGCAGGTCATCTGCACGTAGGCGTCGCGCAGGCCGCTGAGCGCCACGCATTGCTCGAGGATGTGGCGCATCTCCTTCTTCGAGAGCGGCAGGCTCATGCGCAGCTCGCCCATCGACCACAGGAAGCGGTCGATGTGGTCGTCGAGCCGGAAGAAGCGGCCTTGCCAGACGTGGGCCACGTCGTAGGTGGCGTCGGAGCGCACGAAGCCGCGGTCGACGAGGGGGATGCGGGCGTCGCGCAGCGCGACGTACTGGCCGTCGACGTGGGCGACGCCGGCGGAGAAGTCTGGGTTCATGTGGAGCTTCCGGGGTCCTGGGGGCGTTGAACGGGGGCCGAGCGCTGGCTCAGCCAGGCCGACAGCGTGAGTGCCACCGCCGCGACGACCATCAGGAAGGTCGACATGGCGATGATCGAGGGGTCGATGGTGTCGCGGATGCCGTCGAACATCTGGCGCGGCAGCGTGCGCTGACCCGGACCGCCGATGAAGATGGCGACCACGACCTCGTCGAACGAGGTGATGAACGCGAACAGCGCGCCCGAGACGATGCCCGACATGACGATCGGCACCACCACGGTGAAGAAGGCGCGCACGGGCGAGGCGCCCAGGCTGTAGGCGGCGCGCAGCAAGCCCATGTCGAACTGCTGCAGCGTGGCCGTGACCGTGATGACGACGAAGGGAGTCGACAGCACCGCGTGCGCGATGACCAGCCCCGGCAGCGAGGCCGTGAGCCCGATGCGCGAGAACAGGAAGTACATGCCCAGGCCGGTGATCACGGGCGGCACGATCATCGGCGCCATCAGGAAGCCCAGCAGCGTGCGCCGCGCCGGCAGGTTGCGCCGCGCGAAGGCGAAGGCCGCGAGCGTGCCGAGCACGGTGGCGATCAAGGTCGAGCACACGCCGACCACGAGGCTGTTGCGCAGCGAATCGAGCCAGGGGCCGGGCGAGAACACGCGCTGGTACCACTGGGTCGAGAAGCCCGGCAGCGGGTAGGACAGGAAGGAGCCGGCGCTCAGCGAGATCGGCGTCATGGCGAGCAGCGGCAGCAGCAGGAAGCACACCATCAGCGCGCCGTACAGGTAGTGCACGGCGCCGGCGGCGCGGGCGAATTGGCGGTGGGTCATGCGAAGGGGTTCCCGTCTTTCACTTGATGCCCGCGAGCTGCTTCACGCCGAGCGTGGAAGCCGCCACCAGGTACACCGCCATCACGCAGGCCAGCAGCATCAGGCCGAGCGCCGAGGCCATGCCCCAGTTGACGGTGTTGTTGGCGTAGAAGGCGACGAAGTAGCCGAGCATCTGCTCGCGCGCGCTGCCGACCAGCGAGGGCGTGATGTAATAGCCCGCGGCCACGATGAAGGTCAGCAGGCCGCCGGCCGCCACGCCCGGCAGGCTCAGCGGCAGGTAGACGTGCAGGAAGCCGCGCACCGGGTGCGCGCCGAGCGAGGACGAGGCGCGCATCAGGTGCGGCGGAATGCCCTTGAGGCTGTTGTAGATCGGCAGCACGGCGAAGGGCAGCAGGATGTGCACCATCACGATGTAGAGGCCGGTGGCATTGAAGATCAGCGCGAGCGGCTGGTTCACGGCACCGATGGCCTGCAGCAGCGCATTGACCAGCCCGTTCTCCTGCAGCACCACGATCCAGGCCGTGGTGCGCGCGAGCAGCGAGGTCCAGAAGGGCAGCAGCACCGCCAGCATGATCGCGAAGGCGATAGGCTTCGGTGCCTTCACGAGCAGTGCCGCGAGCGGATAGCCGAGCAGCAGGCAGGCCAGCGTGACCGCGCCCGCGATCGAGAGCGTGCGCCAGAGGATGTCGAGGTAGATGCGCTGGTCGGGCTCGGCGCGCACGATGCGGCCCTCGTCGTTCTCCGCCATGTCGAGCGCGGCCAGCAGGTAGCGCCCGGTGTAGGGCGTGGCGGCGCGGCGCAGCGCGCTCCAGTAGGCCGACTCGCCCCAGCGCGGATCGACCTCGAGCAGCCAGGCCCTGGCATCGGGTGCGGCGGGCGCGTCGGTGCCGGCGCGGCGCGCGGTCTTCATCACGAGCGTGCGGTAGCCGCTGATCTCGTAGTTCATGCGACGGCCGAGCTCGCCGACGGCGCGCGTGCCCTGGGCCTGCGCCATGTCGGCGGCCAGCGCGGCGAAGGCGGGGTCGCCGGGCAGCGAAGCGGCCGCGGGCTGCCAGTCGGCCAGGACCTGCGCGGTGCGCGGCAGCGCCTCGCGCACCTCGGGGTTGTCGATGGCGCGATGGACCATCATCGCCAGCGGCAGCAGGAAGAAGACGGCGCCGTAGAGCAGCAGCGGCGCGACCAGCAGCAGCGACACCAGCCGCTGGCGCCGGCCTGCGCGGTGGGTCGAGCGCCTGAGGGCCGCGCCGGCACCCGCCGGCAGGGCGGGAACGGCGAGCGAGGCGGCGGAGGAACCGGTGGACATCGTCGCGGGCCTCAACGTTGCGACACCCAGCGCGTGAAGCGCTGCAGCAGCTCTTCCTCGTGGTCGACCCAGAAGGCGGTGTCGAGCAGCAGCGCGTTGCGCAGGTTCTGCGGCGAGGTCGGCAGCAGCGGGCGCAGCCCCTCGGGCATCGCGGCAGCGGCGCGGGTGCTGGTCACGCCGTAGGGAATGGCCTGCGCGAAGGCGACCTGACGCTGCGCGTCGAACATCGAGTCGAGCAGCGCGTAGGCCTGCTGGCGGTGCGGGCTGCCCTTCACGATGGTCCAGTAATCCATGCTGTAGAGCTGGCCGTCCCAGCTGAAGCGGAACTGCTTGCCCTGCTGGTTGGCCGAGGCGATGCGTCCGCTGTAGGCGGCGGTGGCGGCCAGCGTGCCGCTCTCGAGCCATTCGAGCGGCTGGGCGCCCGATTCCCACCAGACGATGGAAGGCCGCAACTGCTCGAGCTTGGCGAAGGCGCGGTCCTGGCCGGCCCTGGTGGCGAGCACCTTGTAGACATCGGCGGCGGGCACGCCGTCCGCGAGCAGCGCGATCTCCAGCGTCATGCGCGGCTGCTTGCGCAGGCCGCGCTTGCCGGGCCAGCGCCGGGTGTCCCAGAACTCGGCCCAGGTGCGCGGCCCGTTGTCGCCGAACTTGCGGCCGTCGTAGGCCAGCACCTTCGACCAGACGAAGGCGCCCACGCCGCACCTGGCGAAGGCCGCGGGGTTGATGTCCTGCGCCTTCGCGAACTGCTTGCGGTCGATGGGCTCGAGCAGGCCCTGCTCGCAGGCCGAGGCCATCTCGTTCTCGTCCATCTGCACCAGGTCCCAGGTCACGTTGCCGGTCTCGACCATGGCCTTCTGCCGCGCATAGCCGCCGGGGTAGCTGTCCTCGACCAGCGCGATGCCGCCCTGCTTCCTGAACGGCTCGAAGTAGGCGCTGCGAAACGCTTCCTGCAAGGCGCCGCCGAAGCCGACGACCGTGAGATCGGCCGCCATCGACGCGGTGGCGGCAGCGGCCAGCGCGAGCAGCGCGGCGAGTTTGGAAATGCCTGCGCGACAGCGGGAGCGCGCGGATACGACTGTCATGGACGACCTTCTGGACAGTGGGTGGGAAATCGGACTTTGCAGGTCCCGATCGGTGATGTAGGATATATCCTATATGTTGATTTCGAGCGAGACAAGTCTTTTTTCGCCCGACCCGTTGATGGAAAACCCGATGGAGGACGCAGGCCCGGCACGACGCTCCCGAACCCCACGCCCGCCCGCGGCGCATGCCCATGCGCGCGGGCTTCTTTCACCCTCTTAGCCACGCAACCGATATGCCATTCCCGTCCGAATCACCGCCCGCCCCGTCCGCCGACGAACTGAAACGCCTGCGCGAGAAGGCCCGCTTCATCCGCCTCGAAACGATCCGGCTGATCGAGATCGCCAAGGTCGGCCACTACAGCTCGGTGTTCTCCGCCGCCGAGCTGTTCGCCTCGCTCTACTACGACGTGATGGACATCCGCGCCAACGAGCCCCGCTGGCCCGATCGCGACCGCTTCCTCATGGGCAAGGGCCATGCGGCCGTGGGCCTGTTCCCGATCCTCGCGGAGTACGGCTACATCGACCGCGCCACGCTCGACGGCTACACCCGCCTGGGCAATCCGCTGGGCGACCACCCCGACATGCGCAAGGTGCCGGGCATCGACTTCAGCTCGGGCTCGATCGGCCATGCGCTGTCGGCCGGTGCCGGCATGGCCTTCGGCGGGCGCATCGCGAAGCGCGGCTTCGACACCTTCGTGATGCTCGGCGACGGCGAGATGCAGGAGGGCCAGGTCTGGGAGGCGGCGATGTTCGCGGCCCACTACCGGCTCTCGAAGCTCATCGCCATCGTCGACCGCAACGGCTTCCAGCTCGACGGTCGCGTCGACGACGTGATCGGCATCGAGGGGCTGGCCGACAAGTGGCGCGCCTTCGGCTGGGAGACGCACGAGGTCGACGGGCACGACCTCTCGGCCCTCACGCAACTGCTGCGCCGCCTCAAGCAGGACGCGCGGCGCGAGCGGCCGGCCTGCGTGATCGCCCACACGGTGAAGGGCAAGGGCGTGTCGTACATGGAGACCGAGCCCGGCTGGCACCTGGGCTACCTGTCGCCCGACGACGCCGCGCGCGCGATCGAAGAAATCATGCAAACCGAAATCTGACCACGAGGCCCACCCGATGTCCCAACCCCTTTCCCCCGAAAGCTGGCAGTACCGCTCGCTCAACGCCACCACGCCCGGATTGAGCATGCTCTCGGACGCCCTGATCGAACTCGCCGAGGCCGGCCATCCGGTCGTGGCCGGCTCGGCCGACCTGCAGTATTCGAACGGCCTCAACAAGTTCGCGGCTGCCTTTCCCGAGCGCTACATCCAGTTCGGCATCTCGGAACAGAACATGGTGTCGGCCGCGGCCGGCCTCGCGACCACGGGCCAGATGCCCTTCGTGGCGACCTTTGCTTCCTTCCTCGGCCTGCTGTGCTGCGAGCAGATCCGCATGGACGTGGCCTACAGCGCGCTGCCGGTGCGGCTGATCGGCCACCACACGGGCATTTCGCTCGGCTTCTACGGCACCTCGCACCATGCGACCGAGGACATCGGCACGATGCGCTCGATCGCCGGGCTCACGATCATCTCGCCCGCGGACGGCCACCAGCTGAAGGCCGCGATCAAGGCTTCGGTCGACTGGCCCGAGCCGATCTATTTCCGGATCGGGCGCGGCCGCGATCCGGAGATCTATGCGAGCGGCATCGATTTCCGCATCGGCAAAGCGATCGCGCACGGCCAGGGCACCGATCTCACGATCATGGCCTGCGGCATGCCGGTCCACTCCGCGCTCGAGGCGGCCAAGGCGCTGCGCGCCGAGGGGCTGTCGGTCGGCGTGCTCGACATGGCCACGGTGAAGCCGCTGGACCGCGCGGCGGTGCTCGAGGCGGCCGGCCGGTCGAAGCTCTTGATGACGGTGGAAGAGCACAACGTGCTCGGTGGCCTCGGTGCCGCGGTGGCGGAGGTGCTGTCGGATGTCGGCGGGTCGGTGCGGCTCGTGCGGCACGGCATCCACGACGAGTACAGCCTGATCGCGCCGCCCACGCACCTGTACCGCCACTACCTGCTGGATGCCGAGGGCGTGGCCCATGTCGCGCGGCGCGCGATCGCGGGCGAGACGGTTCGGCCCGGCGCTGTGCCTGCCTGAATCAGGCGGTGCCGTCCGGCGACCGAGCGCGCTCGATCGCCGCCTGCACGATGGCTCGCGCCCACGCGGGCGTGGCGGCCAGCGCCGCGGTGTCCTCGGGCGCCGGATGCGTGACCCGGCCACCGATGACTTCGAGCACCAGCACGGGATCGTCGATCTCCTCGCCCGGCGCAGCCTCGGCGCTGTTGTCGAACACCTGCAGCCGCGCGAGATTCGGCAGCAGCCGGATCAGGTTGGCACGCGAGGCGGTCCAGCGCTCGCGGATCTTCGCTTCGGGGATGTCGTGGCCGCCGCGCAGCACGCGTGCGCGCACGCGGCGCAGATGCAGCTCGGGCGAGGCCAGGCCGCAGAAGATCATCGAGACGTCATGGCTGCGCGCGGCGCGCGCCAGCAGGTCGGGGATGGTGCGGGCGCCGAGCGTGGTCTCGAAGGCGAAGTTGCGGCCGCTCTCGATGGCGGCCTCGAGCCGCGCGCGGCCGTGTTCCCAGGCTCGGCCGTTGGCATCGGCGATGTCGATGCCCAGCGCGGCCACCAGCTCGCGCGCGAAGCGGTCGGGGTTGTACCAGTCAAGGCCGTGCTCGGCCAGCATCGCGCCGCCGACCGAGCTCTTGCCGGCGCCATTGACGCCGGCCAGCACGAAGATGAACGGCCGCCGTGCCGCGGCGGCGCCCATCAGAAGCTTTCGCCGGCCCGCGGACGCTGGCGCTGCTTGCCGCGCGCTTCGAACAGGCTGTCGAGCTTGCCAGCGCTGTCCTCTTGTTGCAGCACCGCCAGCCGCGCGTCGAAGCGCGCGCCGAGTTCCTCGAGCACGTTGGCCTCGCGCGAGCGCAGGGCCTGCAGGTCGGTGGTCAGTTGCTCGTAGGTGGCCGCGTCGAGCAGCACCATCTCGACATTGGCGTGGTGGGTGATTGCCACGCTGCCCGACTGGCGCACCTGACGCACGACCTCGCCCCAGCGGTTCTTGACCTGCGAAGCGTTCTGACGCGGCAATTGATCGAGCGGGGGCCAGAGGGCAGCCATGGACTTCTCCGAGGGAGGAATCTGGCCATTTTAGCCCTATTGGCTATTTTTGACCGATGAGGCTGTTTTCCGCGCCAAGTCCGTTGCCGCTCAGTTCTGCGAGGAGGCCTCCTTGGTCTTGCCGAGACCGCGCAGGTTCATGACGGCCAGGCAGACCTGGAGCGCGATCAGCGCCCAGGCGCTCGAATACACGCCCCAGATGCCCCACAGCACATTGCTCGCGAGGAAGACCCAGAACCCCGCGTTGCGCCTGTCCTTCGCATTCGATGCCACCAGCCAGGAGGCGCCCACCGAGGCAACGAAGGCGGGCCACTGCAGCCAGGAGATCCAGTCCATGCGCTTCAGTTGGCGGGAGGTGGCGGACCCGCGGCCGCCGAGCGGCTCTCGATCCACGCCAGGCACTGCTCGCGCAAGAGGTCGATCGATGCCAGCGTATTGCACTGCGGCTCGAAGATCGGCAGTTCGCAATGGCGCTCGCCCTGGCGATGGATCTGCGCGGTGCCCGAGAAGGTGGCGCGCGCGGGCACCGGTGCGAGGCTGTAGTGGAATTCCCAGTCCTGATGCCGCTCCGAATGCGACAGCGCATCGCGCCCGGTGCCGCCCGATGCGGGCGCCTTCGGCTGTTTCCGGAGAAAGAACGGATGGAGGGACGGAGGCAGAGGCATCGAGGACATGTCGCGTGACACAGGAACAGGCTGGCTGGAATCGGAACACCCGGTATCACCCGGGAACTGCCGACGAGCGTAGTCAGCGGCCCTCGACGCGCCTGTCGGAAAAGATGCCGACACACGCAAGCCGGTGGCCCGCCGATCGCCGGATGCGACTCGCGAAAGCCCGGACTGGTTCCGCGCAAACACCTCGCTAGAGGCCCGCGTGCGATTCCCGCGCATTGAGCGCCACCCAATCGGCCGAACGAACACCGGGGCGATAGACGCTCGTTCTCCACTTGGCCATCAAGCCCGCGAAATCCTCCTGGTTCCTTCCCTGGCGCAGCAGGGCCATGGCTTCGGAACGCTCGTAGTGATGGACCGGGATCACATTGAGCAGGGGCGTCCCGAGCAGTCGCGAGAGCCTTTGCTTGCGCTGCGACAGCGGTTCGCCGGTGACGTCCGCGCCCTGCGCCATTAACAGATCGAAGACGAAATAGAACACGGGCCGGGCACCGCGATACCACCCGCGCCGCCTCGCGCGCTCGCTCAGTCCTTCGCCGTCGCAGCGGCCCTTGTCGTCGAGCACGCAGGCCACCCCATCGAGGATGCAGGGGCCTTCCTTCAACTGGGCCAGACTCTCCACCACCTCGGGAAACCAACCCGTCGCGTCCGACCCATCGCGCGTCTGCAGTTGCACCTTGCCCGAGCGCGTGGGCGTTCGCGTCTGCGCCAGGAGGCGGCAGCCACTCAATCGCTGCTCGTAGACCCAGCCCTCCTCGCGCAGATCGATGGGGCGCGAGGCGGCCAGCATGGGTGACAGGGTGTTCAGGCTCAGCATGCAGCGGAAATTGCCGTGTGCCGGGCCCCTGACCTGTCAGCGGGGGCCTCGGCAGCCCACGGCGATTCTTGAAAACGGCTGCCCGATAAGTTGCCAACCGAAAACAGTGGGTCCAACCATCGGATCGCGGCAATTCGGAAATACAGGTCGCGAAAGCGCTCGCGCCGGATGTCTTGTTGCTGCAGGATTCCATCCCTATAAATAAACTAACGGCCGTAATTGGATTTCAGGGAGCTAAATTGCTCATCAAGTCCAAGGCCGTTCCTCAAAACCCAAACGCAGGCCGTTAGCGTATTTCCATGGTCACGCCTTCCCTCTTCGATACCGACCCCGTCGGCACCCCCCATGAATCGGCTTTCGAGGAATGGCTTGCGGCGCGCAGCGCCGCGGGCACCCTGCGAGAGGCCTCGTCGATGGCGGTCTACCGCGACATGTGGAACGGCTTCACCTCGTGGTGCCTGGGCCAGTCGCCGCGGGTGACGCTGGAGTCCCTCTCACCCGCCGACCTCGACGCCTTCAAGGCCGCGCGCTACGGCATCAAGAGCAGCGACCTGTCGCTCTCGCCGCGCCATGCGCTGCGGCTGGTGCGCCTGATCGACCATGTGCTGCGCCATCGCTGCGCCATGCACGACCTGCCGCCCAGCACGGCGGCGGCCGACTGGCTGCTGGCCCATCCCGAGATCCGCTATGCCGAAGCGGCCAGTGCCGATCCACCGCCCGAGTTCCTGTCGGCGTCCGAGGCCAAGCACCTGATCCTGTTTCTCTCGCGCGCGCGCCCGCGCCCGGGCGCTTCGTCGGAAGGCCGCGGCCAGCCGCTGACCTGGCAGCAGTTGCGCAACCACGCGGCCGTCGGATTGCAGCTCGGTGCCGGCCTCGCCCCGGGCGACGTGCGCGCGCTGGCGCTCGACGCACCCACCATCGCGGGCGGCCGCGTGGCCGACCGCCCTTGGAAGATCGCCGTGCCCGGCAACGGCAACCTGCCGCCGCGCGAAACGCCGATCGCGCCCTGGGCCGCCGAACTGCTCAAGCACTGGCTGCAGGTCCGCGCCGAACTGGGCATCCCGGGCGAGCAGCTCTTTCCCTCGACGCGTACCGGCAAGCCCTGGGGCAAGGAATCGCAATACCGCTGCGCCCGCGAGTTACTCGCGCAGGCCGGGCTCGACAGCGCAGAAGGCGGTTCGTTCCGCTTGCGGCACACCTTCGCGCTGCGCCAGCTTCGCCGCGGCACGTCGGTGGAACAGGTCGCGCGCTGGCTCGGCCTCGAGGTCGAGGCGATGAACAAGTACACGCGGGTGCTGATCGCCCCGGCCGACGTGGTCTGAGCCGGCGCGTCAGTGCCCGCCGCGGCCCGAGCGCGCAGCCTGCCGCGCCGCCTGCGGGCTCAGCCCGAAGTGCCGCTTGAACGCGGTGCTGAAGTTCGCGGCATGGCCGTAACCCACGTCGAGCGCGATCTCGGTCACGCTCTGGCGCCCTTGTTCGAGCAGGACCCTGGCCCGTGCCAGTCGCGCCTTCGTCACGTACTCGAACAACGAGCTGCCGTGCGCCCGCCGAAAACCGCGCGCGAGACCGCTCTCGCTGAATCCGAACCGGCGCGCCAGCCCGCGCAGGTCGAACACCTCGCCGAGGTGCGCGTCGATGTGGTCCTTGAGCGGCGCCAGCCGCTCGCGCGCCGCGGCCGTGGCGCCATCGACCGGTGCATCGCCGAAACCGCGCGTCAGGAAACCATGCAGCAGCTCGAAGGCCTTGGCCTCGGCATAGAGCCCTCGAAAGCGATCGCCCGATCCATCGTCGAGCAGCGCATCGGCGATCCCGTGCTGCGCCGTGCTCAGCGGAAAACGCAGCAGCTCGAAACGATCGGGCCGCGCCTGCATGAAGGCGCCGAAGGGCCCGTCCAGCGGCAGCTCGAGCAGCCCCAGTTCCTCCGACAGGAAATCGCGCGAACAGCACAGCGTGACCGAGCGCTCGCGCACCTCGCTCGCGAAGAACTCCTCCTTGGCCGCCCCGGGCGGCTGCAGCAGGGTGCTCACGCTCATCGCGCTCACCGTCTCCGCGCCCATGCGGCCAGGCTGGCCGACCCGGCTCTCGCCCTCGAGGCGAAAATGCAGCTTGATGAAGTCGCCGCTGCGGTAGACCTCGCGGCTCTCTTCCAGGTGCGTGACATGGCCCAGCGACAGATAGAAGCCGGGCCGGAAACACAGGAACTCGCGCCGCCCGCGCGCCGCGCCGGTCGGCGTCACCGTCAGGCCCTGGGTGCGGCCCCAGCGGCGGGTCGAGGCGAGGCGATAGGCGGAAGGCAGGCTGAACGGCGTGTCCATCGCTTGAGTCCGTGGGCGGGTTCGAAGAGGCGCCGAGGATACTCCCGCACCCGAGTTTTCCTGCAGGCGGAACAAAGCTTTCCGCCGGGGGCGCTTCATTGCGCGCGATGGAACACCTAGATTCGCTGGCACCGTGCGCACCCCGCGCTTCAACCAGCCGGCACCCAAGTCCGGCGCACCGGAGACCACCATGCCGACCGCGATCCGTCCCTTCTTCTTCCAACGCGCCGCCTGGACGCTGGTCCTCGGCCTCGCCACCTTCGTCTGCGCCCAGGCGCAGGACAAGTACCCGAGCAAGCCGATCCGCGTGGTGGTGCCGTTTCCCGCCGGCACCGCACCCGACGTGATGGCGCGCTACTGGGGCGACCGCATCTCCAAGCAGCTGCAGCAGCCCGTGGTGATCGACAACCGCGCCGGCGCCTCCACCATCGTCGGCACGCAGGCCGTCA
This sequence comes from Variovorax sp. Varisp41, assembly GCF_047325085.1. Lineage (NCBI taxonomy): Bacteria > Pseudomonadati > Pseudomonadota > Betaproteobacteria > Burkholderiales > Comamonadaceae > Variovorax > Variovorax sp. Varisp41. Next base: position 160,602 of record NZ_CP168541.1, on the reverse strand, counting down.
CCACCGCGCCCGCCGACGGCTACACCTTGCTCTACACCGCGAGCGGCACGCTCACCATCAACCCCTTCGTCTACAAGAAGCTGCCCTACCAGCCGCAGGACCTGGTGCCGGTGACGCGCATGCTGTCGATCCCGCTGGTGGTCTCGGTGCCGGTGCAGTCGCCCTACAAGACGCTCGCCGACCTGATCAAGGACGCGAAGGCCCGCCCCGGCGAGGTCAGCTACGCCTCGTACGGCGTGGGCACGGTGCCGCACATGTCGATGGCCTACTTCGCCAACAGCGCCGGCCTCGCGCTCAACCACGTGCCCTACCGCGACGGCGGCCTGACCGACGTGCTCGGCGGCCGCGTCAGCACCGCGTTCTCGCCCATTGCCGACGTGCTGCCCTACATCAAGGCCGGCAAGGTCCGGCCGCTGGCCGTGTCGAGCACGCACCGGCTCGAGTCGCTGCCGCAGGTGCCGACCGTGGCCGAGGCCTTCCCGGGCTTCGAGGGCGACTCGTGGCATGGCGTGTTCGCGGTCAAGGGCACGCCGCAGCCCATCGTCGACCTGCTTGCCAGCCTGTCGCGCCGCATCGCCGAATCCGACGAATACCGGCGCTACCTCGGCGAGTTCGGGCTGATCCCCGTCGGCGGCTCTCCAGCGGACTTCACCCAATTGGTCGGCACCGAGTCGAAGCGCTGGGTCAAGGTCGTCAAGGACAACAACATCACGCTCGAGTGAGCCCGCTCATCCCTTCCCCGTTCCAACGCTCCAAGGATTCCGAATGACAACCCGCGACATCGTCGCCCTCTGCGGCAGCCTGCGCGCCGCCTCCGTGAACCGCCACGTGGTCCAGCTCGCGCGCGAGGTCCTGCCCGAGGGCGCCTCCCTCACCCTGCTCGAATGGCGCGAGGTGCCGGTCTTCGATGCCGACGACTACGCGCGCGGCCTGCCGGCGCCTGTGGCCGCGCTGCGCGAGCGCATCCGCGCCGCCGACGGCGTGCTGATCGCCACGCCCGAGTACAACTTCAGCATTCCCGGCGGGCTCAAGAACCTCATCGACTGGCTCAGCCGCGGCGAGGACCAGCCCTTCAACGCCAAGCCGGTGGCGATCGTCAGCGCCGCGCCCGGCCCGCTGGGCGGCGCGCGCGTGCAGTACGAGCTGCGCAAGGTCATGCTCTTCCTCAACGCCATGCCGCTGGTCAAGCCCGAGGTCTTCATCGGCCACGCGCCCACCAAGTTCGATGCCGAGAGCGGCCGCTGCACCGACGACACCACGCGCAAGTTCGTCACCGACCAGATGGCGGCCTTCGTGCGCTGGATCGACGCGGTCGAACGAATGCGCGGCTAGGGCCGGCGATGGCGCGCGGAGGGCCGGACCGATTGCCTACTCCATTCCGCGCCTCGCCGCATCATTCCATCGTATCCCCCGTCCCCCCACGGAGGTCGTTTGGAAAGGTCATCGGATGCTCGTAGAGTGGACCCGCTTTCAACCCACGACGAGAGGACGCCCCATGAGCAACCCATCCGATCCCCAGAACAAGACCCCCCTGACCACCGCCTTCGGCGCGCCCGTGGTCGACAACCAGAACAGCCTCACGGCCGGCCCGCGCGGCCCGCTGCTGATGCAGGACGTCTGGCTGATCGAGAAGCTCGCCAACCTCAACCGCGAGATCATTCCCGAGCGCCGCATGCACGCCAAGGGCTCCGGCGCCTTCGGCACCTTCACCGTCACGCACGACATCACCAAGTACACGCGCGCCAAGCTGTTCAGCGCCGTCGGCAAGAAGACCGAGATGTTCGCGCGCTTCACCACCGTGGCCGGCGAACGCGGCGCGGCCGATGCCGAGCGCGACATCCGCGGCTTCGCGCTGAAGTTCTATACCGAGGAAGGCAACTGGGACCTGGTGGGCAACAACACACCCGTGTTCTTCCTGCGCGATCCGCGCAAGTTCCCCGACCTCAACAAGGCCGTGAAGCGCGATCCCAAGACCAACATGCGCAGCGCCACCAACAACTGGGACTTCTGGACCTCGCTGCCCGAGGCGCTGCACCAGGTCACCATCGTGATGAGCGACCGCGGCATTCCCTCCAGCTACCGCCACATGCACGGCTTCGGCTCGCACACCTACAGCTTCGTCAACACGGCCAACGAGCGCTTCTGGGTCAAGTTCCACTTCAAGACGCAGCAGGGCATCAAGAACCTCACCGACGCCGAAGCCTCCGCGCTCGTCGGCGGCGACCGCGAGAGCCACCAGCGCGACCTGTTCGATTCGATCGGTCGCGGCGACTTCCCCAAGTGGACCCTCTACGTGCAGGTCATGCCCGAGGCCGATGCAGAGAAGGTGCCCTACCACCCCTTCGACCTCACCAAGGTCTGGCCCAAGAAGGACTATCCGCTGATCGAGGTCGGCGTGATGGAGCTCAACCGCAACCCCGAGAACTTCTTCGCCGACGTCGAGCAGAGCGCCTTCGCGCCCAACAACCTCGTGCCCGGCATCAGCGTGTCGCCCGACAAGATGCTGCAGGCGCGCCTGTTCGCGTATTCCGACGCGCAGCGCTACCGCCTCGGCGTCAACCACCACCAGATCCCGGTCAACGCCGCGCGCTGCCCGGTGCATAGCAATCACCGCGACGGCACCATGCGCGTGGACGGCAACTACGGCGGCACCCTGCACTACGAGCCCAACAGCTTCGGCCAATGGCAGGAACAGCCCGACTACCGCGAGCCGCCGCTCAAGCTGCGCGGCGACGCCGACTTCTGGAATTTTCGCGAGGACGACGCCGACTACTACAAGCAGCCCGGCGACCTGTTCCGCCTGATGAAGCCCGAGCAGCAGCAGGCGCTGTTCGACAACACGGCACGCGCGATGGGCGATGCGCCGGAGTTCATCAAGCGGCGGCACATCGACAACTGCAGCAAGGCCGATCCGGCGTATGGGGCGGGGGTGGCGAAGGCGTTGGGGCTCTGATATTGGCGGGTGCGGGTCGGGCTATGGGCCCGACCCGTATCTCGTTTCAGACAAATTTCGAATTTTGTCTACGATGAGATACACATATGCCCGCCGCAGCCCCTCCCATCGCTCCCACGTCCGACCATCGCCTCACGGCGTTCGGCCGGCGCATCCATGAGCGCCGCAAGGCGTTGAAGATCAGCGCTACCACAGCGGCAGAGGCCGCGGGCATCTCTCGCATGACGCTGCACCGCATCGAACGCGGCGAGCCCTCGGTCACCATGGGTGCCTACATGAATGCCATCGCGGCGCTGGGGCTCGACGTCGATGTGATCGCATCGACGCGGGCCGCGGCTCCCGTGCCCGTCCCCGGCGGCATACGAGTCGCCGACTATCCGCAGTTGCGACGTCTTGGCTGGCAATTGGCGCCCGACACCGAACTTACGCCCGAGGAGGCTTGGGGCACTTACGAACGCAACTGGCGCCATGTCGATGCGTCGGCGCTCGATGCACGGGAGCGGGCGCTGCTGAAAAAGCTGGCTCGTGCGCTGTGCAAGAAGCCATGGCTCGTTTGAGTGTTTCGCTTTGCTGCGCCATCAACGCGGCAAAGGCACTCTCGTCGCGGACCAAAAAAACAAGAGAACCAAGGACCAGTCATAGAGGCTTCAATCGACGTAGCTCAGCCTCAAACCACCGCATAGGCCCGTCCCGCCAACGCCCTCGCCAACACCTCCGCCGGATCCACCAATCGCGCCCCCGCATGCCCCGGCACACCATGCAGCGCCAGCGGTATCTCCGTACAAGCCAGCAGCAGGCTGTCGCACCCATGCCGCTCGACCATCCGCCGCGCCACCTCGGAAAACAGCCGCGTCGCGAGCCCGAGATCCCCGGCCTTCACGCCATCGCGAATGCCGCGCATGACCTGCTCTCTCTCCGGCTCCGTCGGCAGATGGCAGGCGATGCCGCGCTGCGCCAACGCCGCCTGGTAGAAGCCCAGGCTGTAGGTGCCCTGGGTCGCGAGCAGGCACACCGCTTCGATACGTTGGGCCGCGAGGTACTTCGCCGTCTCGTCAACGATGTGCAGCAGCTCCACGTCGGGATGCGAGCGCTGCAGCTTCGCGTGCCACGCATGCGCGGTGTTGCACGCGATCGCGATGCTCGCGACGCCGTGGCTGCGCAGGCCCTCGATGCCGCTCGTCATTCCTTCGAAGGGCGAAGGGCCGTCTTCGAGCAGCGCCAGGGTGCGGTCGGGCACCGGCAGCTGCGCGAGCCAGTGTTCGGGAAAGGCCTGGTCGGACACGGGACTGCCGCTGGCCCGCAGCCGCGCCTCGCAGGCGCCGACGAAGAGCCGCAAAAAATCCGCGCCGGCCGCGGGTCCCATGCCGCCCAGGATGCCGACCTTGCGGGTGCCGGGCATGCGAATCCCTTTGCTCAATAGTCCGAGGGATTCGACGAATCCGTCGGCTTCGCGATCACCTTGGCCAGTGCATCGCTCATCGGGAAATGCAGGTTCACGCCGCGCGGCGGAATCGGCGACTGGAACCACTTGTCGTAGAGCGCCTTGATCTCGCCGCTGGCGAACAGCCGCGCGATGGCCTTGTCGGCCACGGCCTTGAACTCGGGCTCGCCGCGGGGCAGCATGACCGCGTAGGGATCGCGGCTCAGGGTGTCGGTGCTCAAGGCGAAATCGGCCGGATTGAGCGAGAACGAGATCTGCCCGACCAGGTTGATGTCGTCCTCGAAGAAGGCATCGGCACGGCCCGAGGTGAAGGTCAGCATGCTGTCCGAGAAATCCTTCGCCTGGATCAGGTTGAGGTTCAGGCTTTCCTTGCGGTCGATGCCGCGCAGGCGCATCACGGTGTTCGACCCCGTGGTCGCCACGACGGTCTTGCCCTTGAGGTCCTGCAGCGTGGCGAGCTTGTCGGCCTTGCGCGAAACGAACTTGGTGCCCACCACGAAGTAGGTGGTGCTGAAGCTCACCAGCGCCTGCCGCTCGGGGTTGTTGACCGTCGTGCCGCACTCGAGGTCGATGGTGCCGTTCTGGATCAGCGGGATGCGGTTCTGCGAGGTCACGGCCTGGCGCTTCACCACGAGGTCCGGGCTGCCGATGGCGGTCTTGATGTCCTCGACGATTCTTTGGCAGATGTCCTGCGCATAGCCGATGGGCTGCCCGTTGCCGCCGAGGTAGGAGAACGGGATCGAGGACTCGCGGTAGGCCACGGTGATGCTGTTGCGCTCCTTGATGGTTTTGAGGCGGCCGGTCAGTTCGGCGGCGTTCGCGCCCAGGCTGGCGATTGCGAGGGCGGCGAGGGCGAAGTGCGGGAGACGGGATTTCATGTGAGGTACGGGGTGACGTTCAGAGCAGGTAATCGGAGTCGGTCTTGAGCAGGCGGCGCTTGATGCTCGCGAGATGCTGGACCGCGCTCTCGTTGCCGCCGCTGCGCATCTGCGCATAGGTGGTCGCGGCCAGTGCCGGTGGCACGGGACTGAGCTTGCGGCCGGTGGACTCGGCCAGCACCTGCACCTCGCAGGCGCGCTCGAGGTAGTACAGGTCGTTCCAGGCCTCGGCGATGGTCGCGCCGACCACCATCACGCCGTGGTTGCGCATGAACACCACGTCGGCATCGCCGATCGCGGCCGCGATGCGGTCGCCTTCCATCGCATCGAGCGCGAGGCCGTTGAAGTCGTCGACTGCCGTGCGTCCGTAGAACTTGAGCGCGGTCTGCCCGGCCCATTGCAGCGGCTGTCCCTCGACCATCGCGAGGCTGGTCGCGTACGGCATGTGCGTGTGGAACGCGACACGGGCGCGCGGCAGGCTCCTGTGCACCCGCGCATGGATGTAGTACGCGGTGATCTCGGGCGGCCGGTCGCCCTTGAGCACGCGGCCGTCGAAGTCGCAGATGATCAGGTCGGAAGCGCGAATCTCCTCGAAGGCCAGTCCGAAGGGATTGACGATGAAGCAGTGGTCGAAGCCCGGCACCACCGCCGAGAAGTGGTTGCAGATGCCCTCTTCCATGCCGAGCCTCGCAGCCATGCGAAAGCAGGCGGCGAGGTCGACGCAGGCCTGCCGCACCTCGGGCGTGTCGAACAGGCCTGGATCGATCTCGTGTCGTGCGGTGTCGTCCACCGCCAATGAATGCGCCATAGGTTCCCGATGCCGGTTGTTGCCATCGACTTCCGGCGTGCGCCATGATCGGCGGCCCCGTCTGTCTTCCATGCATCGAAGTCTCCGATCCGGGGCCCGGGAGCGTCAAATCAGAATTTGACGCAACGCGATAAGGTCTTCTAATGGCCCCCCTATGAAACTCAAGCACATCGAGGTCTTCAACGCGATCATGCTGTCGGGCAGCGTGAGTGCCGCGGCGCGCATCCTCAACGTCACGCAGCCCGCGGTGACGCAGACGCTCAAGCATGCGGAGCAGCAGCTCGGCTATGCGCTGTTCGTGCGCGACAAGGGCGGCATGAAGCCGACGCCCGAAGCTCGGCAGCTCCATCTGCGGGCGCAGAAGATCTTCGAGCAGGTCGACGAACTGCGGCGCCTCGCGCAATCGCTGCGGCCCGACCACCTGGCGCAGTTCCGCGTCGCGATCGTGCCCTCGCTGTCCACCACCTGCCTGTCGCGCGCGCTCGCGTCGTTCAAGGCCCGCCATCCGCGTAGCGCGGTCTCGATCAAGATCCTCCATTCCGATGAGATCGCGCGCTCGGTGGCGCTGCGCGAATGCGACCTGGGCATCGCCTATGGCGAGATCGATGCGCCTCCGGTCGATGCCGAGGTGGTGGGCACGGGCCACCTGGTGTGGGTCGAGCGCCGCGAAGCCGGGGCGAAAAAACGCCCCGACATTGCGGACATGCCGATCGCCGAGATCGCGGCGCGCGACTTCATCGGCATCGACAAGGACGACCTCGTCGGCAAGGCCCTGCTGGGCCTGCTGTCGGAGAGCGCGGTGTTCGCGGGCACGCGGCTCTCGGCGCAGACCTACCAGTCCGCGCTGTTGCTCACGCTCGATGGCTTCGGGCCCTGCGTGATCGACTCCTTCACCGCGGGCTTTACGCGCGATGAATCGCTGTCGGTGCGCAGCGTCTCGCCGCGCATCCCGGTGACGGTGTCGGCGCTGTCGGTCGCGGAAGGCCGCAGGCGCGCCGACTTCGACGACCTGCTGCAGGCCTTCCGCGCTTCGCTGGCGCAGGTCGACGATGCGTAGAACGCCGAGGCTTCAGGCCTCGCCCAACCAGCGCAGCGCGTTCGCGATCACCTGCCGCGACTGGTCGACCAGGCTGCGCTGCCACGCGGGCTCGCCCGGATAGAAGAAGCGCAGCAGCTCGCGCCGCGTGTCCGACAGCTGCGCGCGGCCGATGCCCGCCGCCCATTCGCGCTGGTCGCGCACCAGCAGGTCGAGCATGCGCTGCGGCCGCGCGGTGCCGAACTCGAGCACGGCGGCCGTCACGCGCGCCTGCGGCAGCGCGCGTTCGTAGCCCGGCGTGCTGTGGCCCGTGACCGGCGCGAAATCCTCGGGCGCGCCGCTCTCGTGCACCGCCACCACCCATTCGCCGAACGCCGCGCGCATGCGCGCCAGCGCCTCGCCCTGCTGCAGCGCGACCAGCGAGCCGTAGCCGTAGGGGCCGAGCCCCGTGTGGTAGTCGACCAGGCAGACTTCGCGCGCCAATGCGCCATGGCGGCGCAGCACGGCCTCGATGGTCAGGCGCGACCAGGTGGGTGCCTGGCCACCGAAACCCATGCCCTGCGCGAAGCTGTACTGCCCGGCCATCAGCGCGTTGTAGAGCGCCTCGCTGCCATGGCTGCGCGCGAAGTCCGCGAGCACCGCATCGCCCGCGGCCACGGCCGAGGCATCGCCGGGATCGAGCGCGATCGCCGCATGCAGCGGCGCGTACTTGTGCGAGGGCGGCGCCTGCGCGTGGTCGATGAAGTTGCGGCAGAGGTCGACGTTGTCCTCGGTGTAGCGCCGCAGCCAGGAGGCGCCCCAGGGATTGATCGCATGCACCAGCACCACCGCGGTGTCGGGCGGCAGGTCGTCGGCCGACTGCGTCAGCAGCCAGTCGATCTGGCAGCCCGAGCCCGCGAACAGCTCCACGCCATGCACGCCCGAGGTCAGCACCAGCACGCGCTGCGCGTCGGCCGGGCCGATGCGCACCACGTCGGTGGCGAGCGCCTCGCCCTGCGCGCCCGCGAGCGGATGGCCATGCACCTCGGGTGCGAGACCGCGCAGCGCGCAGGCGGCGAGGAACTTGCGGCGCGCCGTCGCGTAGTCGGCGCTGAACAGCGTGTCGGTCGGGATCATCGGCGCTGCGCTCATCAATCGATCTGGAAGCCGGATTCCCGGATGATCGGCTGCCACAGCGCGAGTTCGCCACGCACCGCCTCGCGCAACTGCTGCGGATTGCCGGCCGCGGGATCGAAGCCCACGTTGGCCAGGCCCGCGGTGGTGGACCGCAGCGCCGCGATCTCGGCCACGGCCGCGCTGACGCGATCGACCAGCGCCTGCGAGGTGCCGGGTGGCGCGAAAAGCCCGACCCAGCTCGAGCTGCCGAGCGCGCCGAAGCCGAGCTCGCCGAAGGTCGGCACCTCGGGCACGCTGGCCGCGCGGCGCGGGCCGGTCACGGCCAGCATGCGGATCTTGCCCGCGCGGTGCGCGCCCAGGAAACCGCCGAGCGCATCGACGGCGGCCGGAATCTGGTTGCCCATCAGGTCGGCCAGCAGCGGCGCGCCGCCCTTGTAGGGCACGGGCAGCAGCTCGATGCCCTCCTTCTTGCCGACCACGTAGCCCACGAAGTGCGGCGAGCTGCCGGCGGCGGGCACGCCGAAGCTGCGCGCCTCCTGCTTCGCGCGCGCCAGCGCGAGGTACTCCTGCAGCGTCTTCGCGGGCTGCGCCGCGCTGACCGCGAGCGCCACCTCGAAGGTCGCGAGCCGCGCCACCGGTGCGAAGTCCTTCACCGGGTCGTACTTCACCGAGCGCGAGGTCAGCGGCAGGGTCGAGAACATGTGGCTGTTGCCCAGCAGCAGCGCGCTGCCGTCGGGCGGCAGTGCGCGGAACTGCTCGGCCGCGATCTGGCCGCCCGCGCCGGGACGGTTGTCCACCACCACGGTGGCGCCCAGGCGCTTCTGCAGCTCCTCGGCATAGAGGCGCGCCACCGCGTCGGCCGTGCCGCCCGCGGGATAGCCCACCACGAGGCGGATTGTGCGTCCGGCCGTGGCGGACGGCTGTGCCGCGGCCAGGGGCGGCAAGGCAGCGACGATCACGCCGGCGGGCAGCAGGGGCAGGAAGGCGCGACGCTTCATCGGGACATCTCCGAAAGACAAGGAACGGACGGCAACGAGCGGCTGGCGGGCGCGACGCGCGCCCACCGGCCACGGAACAACGAACGCAACGAAGAGGAAAAGCCGGCGCTCAGGCCTCGAGCAACTGCTCGCCGCGCGCGAGCTGGCGCGCGTAGGTCTCGGCATCGAGGTTCGCGCCGCAGACGATCAGCCCGGTGCGCTGGCCGCGCAGTTCTTCGCGCAGCGGCCCGAGCAGCGCGGCCAGTGCCGTCGCACCCGCCGGTTCCACCGCCAGCTTGGCGTCGCGGAACATCACGGCCATCGCGCGGCAGATCTCGTCGTCGCTCACGGTCACGATGCGCTCCATGTGGCGGCGGCAGAGCCCGTAGGCCATCGGCGTGGTCATCGGCGGCGCCAGGCTGTCGGCGATGGTCGAGAGCTTCTCCATGCGCTGCGGCGAGCCGGCCTCGAAGCTGCGCCGCATCACGTCGGCGCCCTCGGGCTCGATGCCGATCACGCGGCAGCCGGGCATCAGCTTGCGGATCGCCGTGGCCACGCCGCTGCCCAGGCCGCCGCCGCCCACGGCGACCAGCACCGTGTCGAGGCCCGGCACCTGCTCTGCGAACTCGAGCCCCACGGTGGCGGTGCCCAGCGAGGTGCCCTCGCCCTCGAAGGGATGGATGAAGCTGCGGCCCTCGTCGCGCACCAGTGCTTCGGCCATCGCGAAGCCGGTGGCGCCGTCGGGCGCGATCAGCAGCTCGGCGCCGTAGGCGCGCGCCATCGCCACGCGCGCCGGGTTGGCCGAGGCCTGCACCACGATCTTCGCGGAGACGCCGGCCTCGCGCGCCGCGAAGGCCGCGGCCACCGCGTGGTTGCCGGCGCTCATCGCGGTGATGCCGCGCGCCTTCTGCTCGGGCGAAAGCCGGCGCGCCACGTTGAGCGCGCCGCGCGCCTTGAAGGTGCCGGTGCGCTGGAACAGCTCGAGCTTCATGTGCACGTCGGCGCGGCCGAGCAGGCGCTCGACCGTGGGTCCGTGCAGCGGCGCGACCGGCGTGCGCAGCAGTGCCTGCGCATTGGCGCGCGCGGTCTCGCGGATGGCCTCGAGGTCGAGGTCGGGCAGCTCGGAGGCGGCGGGGGATACGGTGCTCATGGCGTCAGGCTCCAGGTGCGCGGTGGGCGCGGCGTGCATGCGCGATGGCTTCGATCTCGACCAGCGCGCCCGGCACCATCAGGTCTGCGCGCACCGTCGAGCGCGCGGGCGCGGGGCCCGCGGCGGGGTCGAAGCATTCGGCATAGCTGCGGTTGAATTCGGCGAAGTCCTCCACGCGCGAGAGCCACACGGTGGTCTTCGCGACATCGGCGAGCCCCAGGCCCTCGGTCGCGAGGATCTCGCCGATGCGACCGAGGCAGCGCCGCGTCTGCTCGCCGACCGTGTCGCCCTCGATGCGCCACTGGGCGTCGAAGGCCATCTGGCCGCTGACGAAGACGAGCTCGCCCTCGCGGCGCGAGGGGGAGAAGAACGGTGGGGCCACAGCGGGCGTCGGGTCGGTCTGCATGCGGGGCAGTCTATAGACGGCCGCGCGGCGCGTCTTTTGCGCGACGGGCAAAAACTTATGCGCGAGCGACGCCGCGCATGAGGACTTTCCCTCAGCCCGCCGCCAGCAGCGCGCGCACGTCCGCGGTGAATTCGCTCGCGCTCTGCGCATGGCGCATCACCACGCGCATGCGGCCCTTGCGGTCGATCAGGTAGGTGAAGGCCGAATGGTCCATGGTGTAGGAGGTGCGCGTGGGCACCTTCTCGTAGAACACCTTGAACTCCTTCGCGGTCGCCTCGGTCTGCGCGAGGTCGCCGCGCAGGCCGAGGAAGCTCGGGTCGAAGGCGGCCGTGTAGGCGCGCATCACCTCGGGCGTGTCGCGCTCCGGGTCGACAGTGACGAAGATCACCTGCAGGTCGTCGCCGGCCGCGCCCAGCTGCTGCTTGACCTCCGCCGCGCGCGTCAGCGCGGTCGGGCAGATGTCGGGGCACTGGGTGAAGCCGAAGAAGATCATCACCACCTTGCCCTTGAAGTCGGCCAGCGTGCGGCGCTTGCCGTCGGGATCGGCGAGCGCGAAGTCGCGGCCGTAGTTGGCGCCAGTGATGTCGGTGCCGGTGAAGCTCGGCTTCGGCTCGGATTCGCCGCAGGCGGCCAGCGCGGCCCACAGGGGCAGCGTGGCTGTGCCCAGCAGCAGGCGGCGGCGGGTCGTCGGGAGTACGCGGGTCATGGATGTTCCTTCGAGGGAGTGAATGGGGGAATGCGCCGGGCCGCCGGCTTCGGTGCCAGCTTGCGGCCCAGCCGGCGCCAGCCGATCACCACGCCCGTGAGGCTCAGCGCCGCGCCGCCGAGGCTCAGCAGCACCATCGCCAGGTCCCACAGCGGACGGCGTTCGAGCAGCGGGCGCCAGTCCCAGCTGTGCAGCATCGCGAACAGCCAGCGGCTGGCGCGGCGATGGCTGTCGCTGCGGTTCAGCAAGGCGCCGGTGCGCGGATCGACGTGGGCCCAGGTACCGGCCTCGTCCGCGAACACCACGCGCCAGATGGGCAGCGGCTTGTCGCCGCCGCCGGTCATGGTGTGCGGCTCGCGCGTGTAGTAGTGGCTGTCGTAGGCGTTCAGCACCTCGATGCGCGCGACCGGCGCGCTCGAGAGCCTCGCGACCGCGGCCTTCAACGCATCGGCATCCAGCGCCGTGGGCGCGGCGCTCGCGGCATCGAGCACCGTGGGGCGCAGCGCGGTGCCGCGCGCGAGCACGAGATCGCGTCCCGCGGTGCGGGTCCAGTGCAGCTCGCGCACCGTGCCGCCCGCGGCCGCGATCAGCGCCTGGGGCGATGCGGCGCCGGCCGGCGGCCCGAGCGGCCCGCCATTCATCGCCTCGGTGCGCAGCGCGGGCGCGCCGCTGTCGAACACGCGCCAGGGGTTCATCGACATCAGGCCGCTGAAGATCCAGGTCAGCGTGACGGCCGCGAACAGCAGGCCCGTGATGTGATGCCAGCGCATCATGAAGCCGCGGTACGGCGAGCGCGAGCCGCTGCGGTAGCGGCCCGCGAAGCGCCAGCGCAGGAGACCGACGGCCGTGCCCATCAGCGTGACCGCGATGCCCAGGATCGAGAGCCAGTTGACGATGTCGGCCCAGTACGGATCGAGCGCGCCGCCGCGCAACGGATACAGCCAATGGATCCACGCACCCGCGTAGTTCCACAGCCGCTCGGCGCGCGGCGCATCGCGCACCACCTCGCCGGTGCGGCCCGAGACATAGAGCCGCGTGTGCGCGGCATCGACCAGCGCCACCTGGTGCAGCGGCCGGTGCGCATCGAGTGCGCGCGAATGGGTGAAGGCGTCCTCGTCGAGCGTGCCCTCGTACACCAGGCCCACGCCCGGCCCGGCGAAGGCCGCGGCACTGCCCATCGCGAGTTCGCGGTCGACATGGCGCAGCGGCGTGCCGGTGGCCGCGTCGATCACGATGCTGCCCTTGCCGTCCGCCGGCTGCGCGAGGTACACGGTGCGACCGCCGCTCGCAACGGCCAGGCGCAGCTCCTTGAGCGGCCCCGCGATACCCGCCGCGTCGAGCGCCTCGTGCGGCCCGAGCAGCACGGCATCGGCGGCCAGCGGCGGCAGGTGCTGCAGCCGCTCCGACTCGGTGAGCTTGGGATAGCCCACGTACATCATCACCACGCCCGAGACGAACCACATCGCGAAGAAGGCGCACACCACGATGCCGAGCCAGCGGTGCAGCAGGAACAGCCAGCGCTTGAAATGGGCCATCGACCAGCCCTCCTCAGAACGCGACATGCAGGCTGAGGTCGCCGGTGCGCGGCGCGCCCAGGTAGGCGAAGGTGCTGCCGAGGTTGGCCGCATAGATGCGGTCGGTGGCATTGCGCACGCGGCCCACCAGCGTGACCGAGCGGTTGATCTTCCATGACAGGCCCAGGTCGACCAGCGTGTACGAAGGCCAGCGCGCGCTGTTGGCCGCGTCGGCGTAGGTCTTGCCCACGTGGCGCAGCCCCACGCTGGCCTGCAGCGTGGGCGTGATCGCGTACGACACCCAGAGGTTGGCCACCACGGCCGGGGTGTTGGTCGGCGTGCGGCCCGCGAGTGACACGCCGTTCTGCACGAAGTTGTCGTACTTCGCGTCGACATGGCTCAGGTTGCCCTGCAGCGACCACTGCGGCGTGGGCTGCAGGCCCACTGCGATCTCCACGCCCTTCGACGACTGCTCGCCCACGAGCACGGTCAGCGCGCTGTTGTTCGGGTCCTGCGTGGCGATGTTCTTGCGCGAGAGGCGGTAGGCCGCCACGGTTGCCGTGCCCTTGCCCTGCCAGAAGTCGAGCTTGGCGCCGACCTCGGCCTGCCGACCGGTCGTGAGCTCGCTGTTGTTCATCACGTCGGCGAACGAGGCGGTCGACAGCACGCCCGAGGGCGGGTCGGCCGCGGTCGCGTACTGCGCATAGAGATTCGCGCCGGGCGCGAAGTCCCACACCAGGCCGACGCGGCCCGTGGTCGGGTTGTAGTTGCGCCGGTAGCTGGCCGGCGCGGCGGCGGTGATGGCGCGCCGGTTCGTCAGCTCGAGCTCGATGCGATCGTGGCGCAGCGCGCTCACGAGGTGCAGCGAGGGCGCGAGCGCCGTGCGGTTCTCGATCGACAGCGCGGTGGTCGTCACCTTGTTGTCGCGGTCGGGATTGAAGCCCGGCCGCATGCCCGGCACCGCGAAGAAAGGTTCGGTGGCGAAGAGGTACGGATTCACCGTGCTCACGGTGGCCGGCAGGCTGTTCGGAAAGCGCGTCTGCTTGTTGACGCTGAAGTCCAGCCCGAAGGACCAGTCGCTGCGCAGGCCCGCGAGCTGCCCCTTGTAGAGGCCCTCGATGCGGTCGCCCACCACCTCCTGGTCATGGCGCTGCAGCAGGGCACCCGAGCGGATCACGGCCGTGTTGCTCGCGTTGAAGCGGTAACTCTCGACGTTGCGGTAGTCGCGCAGCGCGTCGTAGGCATAGAAGGTGTTCTTCAGCTGCAGCGCCCCGGACACGCGCCAGTCCGCAATGGAACGCAGCCACTGCACGCGCTGCGCGTAGATGCCGTCGGCGCTGTTGTAGTTCCTGAAGCGCGTGGCCGGGTCCACGCGCAGACTGCCAACCACGGGATTGAGCAGCGGCGTGCCCCAGTACGGGCGGTCCACCCACTCGTCCTGGTATTCGTAGGCCAGCGTGTGCGTGACGCCGCCGCCGAAGTCCGACAGCAGCGAAGCCGCGAGCTGCGTGGCGCGCGTGCGCGTGCCGTCGGTCCAGCCGTCGGCGTCCTTGCGGTTGAGGTCGATGCGCGCGTAGTGGCTGCCCGCGCCGCCGTCGCCCGCGATGCGGCGGTTGAGCCCGATCGAGGCCTCCTTGAGCTGCTGCGTGCCCAGACGCAGCCGGGCCTCGGTGAGGTCGCCGGGCTCGGCGAGCCTGCTGATGTAGTTGATCGAGCCGCCGACCGCGCCCGCGCCGAACAGGAAGCTCGAGGGCCCGCCGATGACCTCGACGCGGTCGTAGATCCAGCTGTCGACCGGCCGCGCGGCGATCGAGTACTGCACGTTGATGCCGTTGAACATCTGGCTCAGTGAGCCGGCGCCGAAGCCGCGGTAGCTCACGCCGATGTTGCCGGGCGCGTTGTGCGCGGTGATGCCGGGCACCGCGCGCAGGATCTCCTGCGTGTCCTGCGCGCCGCGCGCCTCGATGGTGGCGCGGTCGACCACGCTGACCGAGGCCGGCGTCTCGCGCGGCGTCAGGCCCAGGCGGCTGCCGGTGTCGGAGGGCGTGTCGAGGTTGAGACGCCCGTTGGGCGCGGGCGCGGCTGGCGGGTCGACCTCGATCGCTTGCAGCGTGGTCTGGACCTGGGCCTGCGCGAACGGCGCGGCGAAGGCGCCGAGCGCGAAGCAGGACAGCGCACGCGCGCGCAGGCGCTCGGCACCACGGCCGTGGGAAATGGCAATGAAAGGCACGGGATCTCTCTTCTCGCAGCGCATGGCTGCGCTGACGGCGCGGCGGCGCGTGGCCGCGCATGCCGTCGACGAACGATGGGCGCCGCGCGCGGACCGGCGCGCCCGCGAGGCGACGCCTGGGTCCGTCGCGCGACGGATTCAGCGGTTCAGGCGAAGAGGAAGGAAGGAGGCCCGCGCGCCGGCAGCGGCGCGGCGGTGGCCGCGGCGATGCGCGCGGCGGGGATCGAACGCAGGGCGTAGGACAGCGGTGCCGGCATCGGCACCTCGACCTGCGCGATCGCTGGCGGCAGGCCGCCGATCACGCACAACGGGCAGTCCATGCCCATGCTGCCCATCGGCACCGCGCCATCCTCGGTCTGCACGACCATCGTGACGTGGCCCGAGGCCGAGCACACGATGTCGATCTGCTGAGGCTTGACGATCGGCGAGGCGACCGCGACGGACAGGGACAGCACGAACCACGCCAGCACGAGGCGATGCAGGGTCGAGAGTTTTCGAAGGGCGTGCACGGGTGCCATTATCGCGACGAATCATGGATCGCGAAGCAACAGCCCGTGCTTCCTCTGTGGCTAGTCGATGGCGATGCTCGCCTTCTGCTGCTCGATGATCTCCACGATCAGCTGGCCGGTGTGCATGACGTGCTCCATCACCATCGCCTTCGCGCCCTGCGCATCGCCGGCCAGGCACAGGCGCAGCAGCTTCTTGTGCTCGGCCTCGGAGCGATCGACGTTGGTCTTCGACTTCCACGGTAGGTAGAGATAGCGCCCGAGGTTGAGCCGCGCGGACTCGACCGACTGCAACAGCAGCGGCCGGTCGGCCTTGGCATAGAGGCTCGCGTGGAACTCGTGGTTGAGGCGGAACACCTCCTCGACCTGCCTGGCCTTGCCGAGCTCGTCCAGCAGCCCGGTGGCGCGCGCGATGTCGGCGCGCGAGAGATGCGGCACGGCCAGCTCGATGAGCCGCCCTTCGAGCAGCCAGCGCAGCTCGATCAGCTCGACCGCCTCGCGCGCGCTCAGGAAGGCCACCGAGGTGCCCTTGTTGAGCCGGGCCGTGGCCAGCCCCGCGGCGACGAGCCGCGAGAGCGCCTCGCGCACCGGCACATGGCTGACGCCGAAGCGCGCCGCGATGTGGTCCTGCTTCAGCGGCGCGCCGGGTTCGAGCACGGCCATCGCTATCTCGGAGCGGAGCGTCTCGTAGACCGACCCCGCGGCCACTTGCGAGCTGCTTTCCTTCATGTTGCGCCTTTTCTCAAAGTATATATACTTTCTTTACTTTATATATAATCATGCGCCGGGCCGGACTTCCGCGTCCGCCTGGGCACTGGAACTATGGCCGAAAAGATCCCTGGCTTCTGCGCCCTCTGCCGCTCGCGCTGCGGTTCGATCAGCGTTGTGGAGGACGGCGTGCTGATCGCCCAGGAAGCCAACCCCTCCCACCCGACCGGCAAGGCCCTCTGCGTGAAGGGCCGCGCGGCGCCCGAGCTGGTCGCCAATCCGCAGCGGCTGCTGCACCCGCTGATACGCACGGCGCCGAAGGATGCCGCCGATCCGCTCTGGCGCCAGGCCTCGTGGGACGAGGCACTGGACCTCGTCGCGCAACGCATCGGGCGCATCCGCGACGAGCGCGGTCCCGAGTCGGTGTCCTTCGCCATCACTTCGCCGAGCGGCTCGCCGCTGTCCGACGGCATCGTCTGGATCGAACGTCTGGTCAATGCCTTCGGCAGCCCGAACCTGTGCCGCGGCACCGAGATCTGCAACTGGCACAAGGACGTCGCCCACGGCTTCACCTTCGGGCGCGGCATCGGCGCGCCGGACTTCTCGAACACGCGGTGCATCGTGCTGTGGGGCCACAACCCGTCGGCCACCTGGCTCGACCATGCGACGGGCGTGACGGAGGCCTTCGCGCGCGGCGCGAAGATCGTCGTGGTCGATCCGCGCAAGGCCGGCTTCGCGATGCGTGCCCACCAATGGCTACGCGTGCGGCCGGGCTCGGACGGCGCGCTGGCGCTGGCCATCGCCGGCGAGATGATCCGCAACGGCGAATACGACATCGACTTCATCCGCCGGCACTCGAACGGGCCGCTGCTGGTGCGCGAGGACACGGGCGCGTTCCTGCGCGAAGCCGATATCACGGGCCTCGCCTCGCAGCGGCTCGTGGCCTTCGACGAGGCGAGCGAATCCATCGTGCCCTACGACACCGGCACGGCCAGCTACGCATCGCAGGACTGCACCCTCGCGCTCTTCGGCACCAGGACGCTGCAGGCGACCACGGGCCCCGTTCGATGCCGGCCCGCCTTCGCGCTGTATGCCGAGCTGTGCGAGGCCATGTCGCCCGAACGCGCCGAGGAACTGTGCTGGGTCCCCGCGCAGCAGGTGCGCGACACGGCACGGCTGCTGTTCGCGCACCGCCCCGTCAGCTACTACGCGTGGTCGGGCGTCGGCCAACACACCAACGCGACGCAGACCGACCGCGCCATCGCGCTGCTCTATGCGCTCACCGGCAGCTTCGACGCGGCCGGCGGCAACGTGGACTTCGCGCATCCGCCGGCGCGCAAGGCATCGGGCAAGGAGCTGCTGTCGGCGGCGCAGCTCGCGAAGTGCGTGGGCATCGACGAGCTTCCACTCGGCCCGGCCGCGCAGGGCTGCATCGGCAGCGACACGCTGTACCGCGCCATTCTCGAAGCCAAGCCCTATGCGATCCGCGGCGTGGTCGGCTTCGGCGCCAACCTGCTGCTCGCGCATGCCAACCCGCTGCGCGGTGCCGAGGCGCTGCGCCAGCTCGACTTCTTCGTGCATGCCGACCTGACGCTGACCCCGACCGCCCAATACGCCGACGTGGTGCTGCCGATCGGCACGCCCTGGGAGCGCGAGGCGTTGCGCATCGGCTTCGAGGTGAACCAGGGTGCCGAGGAACTGGTGCAGCTGCGACCGCGGATGGTGGCGCCGGTGGGCGAGAGTCGCTCCGATGCCTGGGTCGTCTTCGAGCTCGCGAAGCGGCTCGGGCTGGCCGACCGGTTCTGGGGCGGCGACATCGACGAGGGTATGCGCTACATGCTCGAGCCGCTGGGGATCGGCCTCGAGGCCTTGAGGCAGCACCCCGAAGGCATCCGTTATCCGCTGAAGACGCGCTACCAGAAGCACCACGGCGCGGGCTTCCGCTTCGCGACCGACACCGGCAAGGTCGAGATCTATTCGGCGCTGCTGCACCGGAATGGCCAGTCGCCGCTGCCGGTGTACGTGCCGCCGCTACCGAAGCTGCGGCTTCGCGAAGGAAGCCCGGACTTTCCGCTCGTGCTGACCTCGGCCAAGCTGCCGCAGTACTGCCACAGCCAGCACCGGCAGGTCGCATCGCTGCGCAGCAAGGCACCCGACCCGCTCGTGGCCATGAACCCCGCCACCGCCGCCGCGCGCGGCATCAAGCCCGGCATGTGGGTGCGCGTGCGCTCGCCGAGCGGCTCGGTGCGCTTCAAGGCCACGCTCGATCCCAGCCTCGATCCGCGCGTGGTCTGCGCGCAGTACGGCTGGTGGCAGGCAACGAGCAGCTGGGCCTGCCTGCGCACGCACCGCTTTCCGATCAGGGCTCCAACTTCAACCTGCTGGTCGACGACGGCGATCTCGACCCGATCAGCGGCTCGGCGCCGCACCGCTCCTACATCTGCGAGGTCGCGGCCGAAGCCGGGCCCGCCGCCTGAATACCCCATTCACTCAACACCCACTCCGTCGATACCCATGCAAGTCAAAGTCCAACGCAAGGTGCCCGAGGCCACCGACATCTGTTCCTTCGAGCTGGTCGCCATCGGCGCCGAGCCGCTGCCGCCCTACGAGCCCGGCGCTCACATCGACGTCGATGTGGGCGGCGGCGAGACCCGGCAGTATTCGCTCTGCGCGCCCCATGGCGAGGGGCGCTATGTCATCGGCGTGAAGCGCGATCCGCGCTCGCGCGGTGGCTCCCGGTTCATGCACGAGTCCGTGAAGGAAGGCGATGTGCTCACCATCGGCGCGCCGAGAAATCACTTCCCGCTCGCGCCGGACGGCGAGCGCTTCATCCTCGTCGCGGGCGGCATCGGCATCACGCCGCTGCTGTGCATGGCCTCGCACCTGAGCGGCGCCGGACGAGCGCTCGAGCTGCACTACTTTGCGCAGTCGGCGGAACACGTCGCCTTCCGTCGGCAGCTCGAGGGCGCGGCACTGGCCCCTTCCGTGCGGCACCACCAGGGTTACAGCCCCGACGCGCTGCCCGAGCTGCTGGCATCGATCGTCGGCAATCCGGCGCCGGGCAAGTACCTCTACCTGTGCGGACCGCGCCCCTTCATGGAGCTCGTGCGGCAGGCCGCGGCGAACTGGCCGGCCGACCAGGTCCGCTTCGAGTATTTCGGCGCGGGCTCGACACCTCCCGCCGCATTGGCGCCGCAGGCCGCATTCGAGGTCTGCGCCGCCGCCTCGGGCATCTCGGCGCGGGTGGAAGCGGGCCAGAGCATCGTCGAGGTGCTGCGCGCCCACGGCGTGCATATCGAGACCTCGTGCGAGGAAGGCCATTGCGGCACCTGCATGACCACGGTGCTCGAGGGCCAACCCGAGCATCGCGACTCCTTCCTCACCGAGCCCGAGAAGGCATCGGGCACGCTGATGCTGCCGTGCGTGTCGCGCAGCTGTTCCGCGCGGCTCGTCCTCGATCTCTGAGCGAGTGGGTCATGACGCAAGCGCGCGCAATGACCAACGGAACGCGTTCAGAACGCCGTGACGTTCCACTCGTACTCGGTCGCGACCTCGCCGAGGATGCGCAAGCGCTGCGCGGGCTCGGCGGCCAGCGCGGCCAGGATCCGGGTATTCAGGGCCACCATCGTGGCCTTGGCGTTGTCGGCGAACTCCACCGTGATGCCCTGGTCCTCGTACTTCTGGACGAAGGCCTGCGCCGCCACGCCGATGACGAAGTAGAGGCCCGCGTTGTCGAGATCCGACTTCATGAGGTCGAAGGCGCCGCGGTACAGCAGCTTGAAGGCGTCGGAGCCCGACAGGTCGTTCTCGAAGCGGGTGCTGATTTCCTGGAAGTTCATGGTGTGTTGCCTTCGATGTGGTCAGTGATGAAACCCTTGCCGCCGTGCGCCTCGGACCAGGCGACCGGATCGCGCAGGAAATCGTCGAACTCGGCGATCACCTCGCGGCCGAAACTGTCTCGTTGCGCCGCGACCGCGCGGATGTCGTGCCAGTTCGCCAGCGCGTGGACCTTCAGCCCCAGTGCGGCCAGCATGCGGCCGGCGCCGAACATGCCGTAGTCGAACAGCACGAGCACATCACTGACCTCGGCACCCACGCCGCGCAGCGCCCGCGCGAAATTGGCCTTCGATGCGCCGGCCGCCATCATGTCGTCGACCAGCAGCGCGCGCTCGCCGGCGCGCACCACGCCCTCGACCTGGCGGGCGCCGATCGCGCGCTTGCGGACGTACTGCATCGGCAGGTCCAGCGCATCCGCGATCCAGGCCGCCAGCGCGATGCCGCTGGACTCGCCGCCCGCGATCGAGCCGACACCGGCCAGGCAGCCATCGGTTTTCAGCAGCTCGATGGCATGGTCCACCAGCGCGCGGCGCGCCTCGGGAAAGGAAACGAGCCGCCGGCAATCCATGTAGACCGGCGTCGCCCATCCCGAAGGAAGCCGGAAGGGCTCGTCGGTGCGCAAGGTCACGCAGCCGGCATCGAGCAGCCGGGCGGCGACCTCGAGGCGGATCGGGTCTGGGGCAATGGTCATGGCGGTCGAGCCTTTGGCTAGTGAATTCGGTCGAGCAATTTGCGCAGGTGCGTCGCACCCGCCTTGCCCTTGTAGGCGGCCTTCCAGAGCCTACCGATCATGGCTTCGTACATGCGCACCGCCTCAGGCGAGGCGGTCACGGTCGCGATGCCGTTGCGCACGTTGGGCAGCTCGCCGAGCCGGAACGGGCTCACGGCCAGCACGCTGCCGGCGCGACCGGAGAACACCTGGAAGGTCGCGGTCGGCATGGCGTCGTCGATCAGTCCGATCTGCACGTCGATCGGCTCGCTCTCCATCAGGTCGGCGATCCGCTCGACCTCGCGGCGCGCCGCCAGCCGGCGCTCGGTGCGCACGCTCTCGGGCAGGTCGATGCGGCCGACCAGGCCGGTATCGACGAAACGCTCGAGTTCGCGCAGCCCGATCAGGCTCACGATGTGCGGACGCCGGCGCTGGAAGAAGGCCCGGCGCTCCTGCATGATCTGCAGCATCTTGTCGATGTCGGCCGAGGTCGGCCCCTTGCCCGCGCCCTTGGGCGATGCCTCGATCAGCATCTGGCGCAGGGTCGGCAGGTAGTCCTCGGAGGTCAGCAGCAGCGAGATCGGCTCGAAGTGCGCGAGGATGCGGTCGGACGATTCCTCGAGCTGGCGCATGCGCTCGAACAGGCCCAGCGCGGTCGAGTAGTACTCCACCTCCACGCCGAGCAGCGACGCCAGCGTGGTGTCGAGCAGGTGGGCCAGGCGCTCGAGCGTCTCGATCTTGACGATCTCGCCCTTCTCGAGCCGGTACACGACCGCGCGCGAGATGCCCAGCCGCTCGGCCACGTCCTCGGCCAGCAGCGAGGCGCCCACCCGGTAGGCACGCAGGCGGTTGCCCAGCGCCACGTAGTCGATCGATGACTTGAAGGTCGAATTCGCAGCTTCCATCTCGTTTTCCACTTTATGGATCGAAAAAGAAACTATAGGCGAGTTTCGACATCCGCGGTCACCGGCGAGGCGCGAGGCGGTACGGGAATTCACGCCGCGACCGGCTCGGGCACGGGCGCGTCCCGCAGAGCCCACGGCAGGCGGCTGCCCCCGAGGAAGGGATGGAGCGCCCCGCCCCCCGCAAGTGCCACGTCCTGCGGCACCTCCCAGGGCGCGCGCTCGAGCGTCACGCGCGCCTCGTTGGACGCGAGGCCGTAGAAGCGCGGACCGTTGAGGCTCGCGAAGGCCTCGAGCTTGTCGAGCGCGCCCTCCTCCTCGAACACGGTGCAGTAGCTCTGCAGCGCGACCGGCGCGTTGAAGATGCCGGCGCAGCCGCAACCCGCCTCCTTCAGCGTGCGAAGGTGCGGCGCGGAGTCGGTTCCGAGGAAGAAGCGTGCATCGCCCGAGGTCGCCACCCTGCGCAGCGCGAGGCGATGACGCTCGCGCTTGAGCACCGGCAGGCAATAGAGGTGCGGCCGGATGCCGCCCGTGAAGATCGCGTTGCGGTTGAACATCAGGTGCTGGGGCGTGATCGTCGCGGCGAGACGGCCGCTCGCATCGGCCATGATGAAGTCCGCCGCTTCCTCGGTCGTGATGTGCTCCAGCACCACCTTGAGCGCGGGAAAGTCGTGCAGCAGCGGACGCAGGGTCGACTCGATGAACACCGCCTCGCGGTCGAAGACGTCGACGGCCGGATCGGTGCTCTCGCCGTGCAGCAACAGCGGCATGCCGATGGCCTGCATCGTCTCGAGCACCGGTGCCACCTTCGCGATCGAGGTGACGCCATGCTCCGACTGCGTGGTCGCACCGGCCGGATACAGCTTCGCCGCGGTCAGCACGCCGTCCTCGAAGCCCCGGCACAGGTCGTCGGCGGAGGTGCCGTCGCACAGGTAGACCGTCATCAGCGGCACGAAGTCGGCGCCCGGCGGCAAGGCCGCCACGATCCGCTCGCGGTAAGCCCGCGCGAGCGCGGTGGTCGTCACGGGGGTCTTGAGGTTCGGCATGACGATGGCGCGGCCGAACTGCGCGGCGCTGTAGGGCAGCACCGTCTGCAGCATGGCGCCGTCGCGCAGATGCAGGTGCCAGTCGTCGGGGCGGCGCAGGGTGATACGGTGGGTCATGGCAAGGCTCACTTCAATCGGGCGAAGGCCGCATCCATCGCGCCGACGCCGAGCATGAAATCCTCGATGTCCATCGCTTCGTTCGGGTTGTGCGAACCGTTCTGGTTCCGCACGAACAACATGCCGCTCGGGATGCCGGCATTGGCGAACAGCGAGGCGTCGTGCCCCGCGCCGCTGGGAATGAGCTCGAAGGCCGCCTCTTGCGCGGCGCAGGCTTCGGACAGCACGCTGCAGAGGCCCTCGTCCATGGTCGCGGGATCGCTGAGCAGGCGCCGATCGAATTCGAAGCGCACGCCGCGCTCGCGCTCGATCGAGCCGCATTCGGCGCGCATCAGCTGGTAGAAGGCCTCGAGCGTGTCCGTGCTCTTGCTGCGCGCCTCGAGGCTGAAGCTCACCTGCCCCGGAATGCGCGAGATCGAATGCTCGGCCGGATCGGTGCTGACGATGCCCGTGGTCACGACCAGGTCGGTGCCGCGCTCCAACAGCACGCGCCAGTGCTCGTCGATGCGCATGATCAGGTCGGCGACTGCGAACATGGCGTCGTGGCGCAGCCAGCGCGGCACCACGCCCGAATGCTGCGCGTCGCCGTGGCAGACCACGCGGTTGTGCCGCACGTTGCCGCGGATGCCCGAGACCACGGCCAGCGGGAGCTGGCGCGCGACCATCACCGGCCCCTGCTCGATGTGCAGCTCGAGGTAGGCCTTGATCCGCGCCTTGTCGAGCAGCGGCTGCTGCGCGCGGATCGCCTCCACGTCGGCGCCGCAGCGGCGCATGCAGGCCTCCATCGATTCGCCGGTGGTGCGCTGCTTGAGCGCGAGGTCGCTCTCGCTGAGCTTGCCGAACAGCGCGCCGGAGCCCATGTAGGCCTTGCCGAACCAGGCGCTCTCCTCGCCGCGAAACGCGATCACCTCGAGCGGGCGCGCGTAGGGCGTGCCGCCGGCCTTCTGCGCGACGAGACACAGGAGGCCCGCGACCACGCCCGCATAGCCGTCGAAGTTGCCGCCCTGCGGCACCGAGTCGATGTGCGATCCGCACCACGTGACCGCGCTCGCCGCCGCGGTCTGCGGCAGGCCGAACACGAGGTTCGCGGCCCGGTCGGCGCGGACCTCGAGCCCTTCGCTCGCGGCGAAGGCGCGCAGATAGTCGGCGGTGTCCGATTCGCCGCGGCCGTAGCTCTGCCGCGTGACGCCGACCCCGTCGAAGGTCAGCTCGCGCACGTCGGAGAACAGCTTCTCGGCCATGGGGCGAAGTCCCGGCAGGCTCATCGTCCTTGCCCTCCCTAGCCCGACTGCTGCGCGAAGCGCAGCCAGCGGTCCGAGAGCTGGCGATCGAGCTTGACCTGGCCGGTCAGGTCGCGGATTTTCTTCACACCCATCTCGTCGCAGTACACGACCAGGCCGTCGATGATCTTCTGCATCACCCCGGGGTCGATGAAGGAGGCCGTGCCGACCTGAACCGCGCTCGCGCCGGCCAGCATGAACTCGACCGCGTCGTGCGCGCTCGCGATGCCGCCGCAGCCGATGACCGGGATGCGCACGCTGCGATAGCACTGGTGCACCATGCGCAGCGCGATCGGCTTGATGGCCGGCCCCGACAGCCCCCCCATCACGTTGCCGAGCATGGGCTTGCGGGTGCGCACGTCGATCGACATGGCCAGCACCGTGTTGCCCATCACGAGCGCATCGGCGCCGGCTTCTTCCGCGGCCCTCGCGACCGTTGCCACATGCGAGGCATTGGGCGTGAGCTTGGCCCACACGGGATGATGGGTGCGGCGGCGGATTGCGCTCACGACCTTGTAGGTGGTCTCGGGCGTCATCGCGAAGGCCATGCCGTCGGCCTCGAGGTTGGGGCAGGAGATGTTGGCCTCGATCACCGCCACTTCCGGCAGCGACATCTCGGCCACCGCGTCGGCGAACTCGTCGACCGTGTCCGCCGAGATCGAGACCACGACGGGCGTGTCGAAGCGCGTGTAGGGCGGCAGCACCGTCTCGCGGTAGTAGTCCAGGCCCTTGCTCGGAATGCCGATGGCGTTGAGCATGCCGCCGCGGGTTTCCGCCACGCGCGGCGTCGGGTTGCCGGCACGGCTCTTGGGCGAGACGCTCTTGATCACCAGCGCGCCCAGCCGGTTGAAGTCGAGCGCTTCCGCGTACTCGATGGCGAAGCAGCCCGAGGCCGGCATGACCGGGTTGCGCAGGCCGACGTCGCCGACCCTGACGTTGAGATCAGCCAAACTCCACCTCCCCGACCACGTCGCCGATGGGAAACACGGGACCTTCACGGCAGACGCGCAGGAATTGCTTGTCGCCCGCGCGGTCGAACAGCCGGACGCAGGACAGGCACACGCCCATGCCGCAGGCCATGCGCTGTTCCATCGCCACCTCGCCGCGGGTGGCCGGATGGTCGGCGAGGATGCGTTGCAGCAGCATCAGCACGCGGTGCGAGCCGCAGGTGTAGACGGCGTCGTGGTGCCGTTCGCCGAGCAGCCGGCGCACCAGCGTGTCCATGGCCTCCACCGAGGAGCTGCCGTCGGAGTCGTAGACGCAATGCACGTCCGCCTCGGCGCCGCGCAGGAACTCGTCGCGCATCAGGTCCTTGGGCGCGCGCGCCGACATCACCGCCGTGATCGCGATGCCCATCCTGGCCGCCTGCCGCAGCAGCGGCGCCATCGTCGCCAGGCCGACGCCGCGCGCGACGACCATGATGCGTTCGTCGCCCGGCGGCAGCGTGAAGGTGTTGCCCAGCGGGCCGACGATGTCCATCGCGCCGCCGACGGGCAGCGAGGCCAGTGCGTGGGTTCCGGTGCCGGTGACGTTGTAGAGGAACTCGATCGTGCCCGCCTCCGGCCCCACGCCGTAGACGCTCATCGGGCGCAGCAGGAAGGGCTGGAGGTCGTTCGTCGTCGGGCACTTCAGTTGGTAGAACTGCCCGGGCCTGGTCGCGCCCGCCAGGTCGGCCGGCGCGCTGAGCTTCAGGTACTTGTACCGGTCGTTGACCCAGCGGTGCTCGGCGACCTCGCAGCGATACGAGGCCACGGATTGCGCGTTGCGC
The DNA here is from genome assembly GCF_047325085.1 of Variovorax sp. Varisp41. NCBI lineage: Bacteria > Pseudomonadati > Pseudomonadota > Betaproteobacteria > Burkholderiales > Comamonadaceae > Variovorax > Variovorax sp. Varisp41. Next base: position 134,514 of record NZ_CP168541.1, on the reverse strand, counting down.
TGGAAGCAGGCGCCTTCACCCTGAGGCACCGGCGGATGCACGGGCCTGCACGCGGGCGACTGGTGGTCGATGGCGGCGAGCATCATTCGAGCTCCTTGCCCTTGAGTTCGGGAATGAGGAAGTAGGTGGCGACCATGTCGACCAGGTAGATCGCGGCGAGCAGCGCGATCGCGATCTGGAACGAGTAGGCGGCGACCATCGCGCCGACCACCACCGGGCCGAAGCCGCCGATGCCGCGGCCGAGGTTGAACAGCACGTTCTGCGCCGTGGCGCGTGCTTCCGTGGGATAGGCCTCGGAGATCAGCGCGCCGTAGCCGCCCAGCATGCCGTTGACGAACATGCCGAGCACGGCACCGACCCACAGCAGCGAGACCGGGTCGGACAGCTGGGAGTACGCCAGCACCATCGCCACGGCACCGGCCTGGAACAGCAGGAAGCTCGGCTTGCGCCCGATGCGGTCGGCCAGCTGGCCGAAGACGAAGATGCCCAGCATCATCCCGAGGATGGTCACCGAGGTCCACATGGCCGACTTCGTGAGGTTGAAGCCGAGCTTGTTGGCCAGAAAGCTCGGCATCCAGATCATGATCCCGTAGTAGCCGAAGTTCTGCACCGCGCACAGCACGACGATGCCCAGGCTGGTGCGGGTCGTCCGCGCGTCCTTGACCAGCAGCTTGAAGGACCTCAGGCGCGAGCCCCGGACCTTGGGCTTGCGCACGAACACCTCGGGCTCGTGCAGCTTGTTGCGGATCACCCAGGCCACGAGCGCGGGCACGACGCCGACCAGGAACATGCCGCGCCAGCCGATGTGCGGCATCAGCAGCGGCGTGAGCAAGGCGGCGCCCAGCACGCCCAGCTGCCAGCCCAGCGCCACATAGGAAGACACGCGTGCCCGATGCCTGGCGGGCCAGGCCTCGGCCGCCAGCGCCATGCCGATGCCGAACTCGCCGCCCAGGCCGATGCCCGCGATGGTCCGGTAGACCAGCAGGTCCCAGTAGCCCTGCGCGAAGGCACAGAGGCCGGTGAACACCGCGAACAGGACGATGGTCCAGGTCATCACGCGGATGCGCCCGAAGTGATCGCTGAGCGAACCGAAGACGATGCCGCCGACGACGGCGCCCACCAGCGTCCAGCTCACCAGCGAGCCGGCCTGGCCCGGCGTGAGGTGCAGGTCGGCCGAGATGGCCGTGAGCATGAAGCCCAGGATCAGCAGGTCGAAGCCGTCCATCGCATAGCCGATGGCGGAACCGGCCAGCGCCTTCCAGGCGTAGCCCGAGACGGCGTCGTCGCGCGGCGCGGAGGCGGTCGAATCTAGTGTGGATGACACGTCAGGACTCCTGGTTCGACGCGGAAAGCCCGGCGCCGGCGGATGGATGGGCCATGGAAACGGTCTCGACATGGAGTCCGTTTCGCTCATTTGCGATACTAGTATCGAAAAAGATATCAATCAGGAAAAAGTTCACCGGGTTGTCTCTGTGATGGATGGAAGGAACGAGGGAAACCGGGGGATCGAGCCTGGCGTCGGCTCGCGCGGCCGCTAGAAGCGGTGGCGGATGCCGACGCCGAAGCTATTGCCGCCCGCCATGGCGGTCGCGAGATCGCGCATGAGGACGGCATAGACGTCGGTTCGCTTCGACAGGTAGTGATCGTAGGCCAGGCTCACCGTCGTGCGGGTGCCGTCGTAGGAGCCGGCGATCTTCGTCCTCGCGACGGCCGCGAGGATCTGCCCCGCGGTCGACCCGACCGGCACGCTGGCGCCGAGGGAAGTCGTGGTCCCGCGATAGCCGGTCACCTCGGCCTTCGACCGGCCGTAGCTTGCATAGGCCTTGAGCAGGCCGAAGTCGTAGGCCCCGCCCAGCATCCAGTCCTTGCACGTGGTGGGCACCACCGCGCCGGCGACCGTGGCGGTGATGACGCCCGGGTTGACCGGGTTGGAGATCTGATCGCGCTCGTAGAAGCCCGCGACCGTGAGCGGCCCGCTGACGTAACTCGCGCTGATGCCGGTGTTGTTCTTGCCCTTGTAGCCGGTGTCGCTGGACTGTTCGCCGAACTGGTAGTGCAGGTTCACGCGCAGGCCGCCGAAGTTCGGCGTGCTGTAGATGAGCTGGTTGCTCCAGCCGGTGTCGGACGGCGAGGTGCGGTACAGCCAGCGCGCGGTGTTGACGTTGGCATGCAGCACCAGCGGCGAGAACGCGAAGGAGTTGCCGAAGGGATTGACCAGCACCGTCGGAATGAAGTTCGGCGCCGCGGCGCGCCCGAGCTGCAGGCTGCCGTAGGCACCGGCGATGCCGACGTTGGCATCGCGCGCGAAGTAGGGGTCGCCATCGAAGCGGCCCGATTTGCCGGCGTCGGCGCGAAAGAAGGAATTGAGTGCGAAGTAGGCCTTGAGCCCGCCGCCCAGGTCCTCGCCGCCGGCGAAGCCGAAGAACGAGGTGGTCATGCCGCCGCTTCCGAGGACCTTGGTGCGGCCGAGATCACCCGCGTAACGCATCGATCCCGCGTACTCGTCGATCAATCCCTGCACCGACACACTGCTCTGCGCGCAGGCGCAGCAAGCCGTCGACAGCGCGACGGCGGCAACTACAAGACTCTTCATAGGTGGCTCACTTCTCAAAACTCGAGGGAATGGATCGGTGGCTCTGGCGCGGGTGCACCGCCATGAGGCGCATCGCCTCGAAAAATCGGCATTCCCGACCAAAAAGCACCATTTAAGAAACCAGGATCAAAAACGAGACTGAATTCTGGCGCGATTCCGCAAGATCGATGCCAAGGGTTTTCGAGCGGTCGGGGCCGAGCGCTTTCGCGCTATTCGCGTGCGCTCGACGCGGGGACGAAGAGACCGGCCGGCCCGAGGCCTTCGCGCCCAACGCCGTGGTCCGCATCGGCACCGACGGCCTCGTCACGCTGGTGATGCCGCGCGTGGAGATGGGCCAGGGGATCTACACCGCCCTCGCGCTGCTGATCGCGGAGGAGCTCGAGATCGATCCTCGGCACGTTCGCCTCGAACACGCGCCCGCCGACGAGACGCGCTATTCGAACCCGCTGACCGGCGGGCAGATCACGGGCGGCTCGACCTCGGTGCGCAGCACCTGGGAGCCGATGCGCCGCGCCGGCGCCACGGCCCGGCTGCTGCTGGTCGAGGCGCGGTGGTGGCCGACCACATGGGTGCGGCGCGCAAGGGCCTGGCCGCGCTCGAGATCCGCTGGGACGAAGGCGCCAACACGGACTACTCGACCGAGAAGCTGATCGCCGCGCTGGCCAGCGCCTCGTCGCGCACCGGCGCCGTGGCGCGCAAGGAAGGCGACACGGTGGCCGCCGCGCGCGGCGCCGCGCGGACAGTCGATGCGGTCTACCAGCAACCCTTGCTCGCGCAGGCGCCGATGGAGCCGGTGAACTGCACCGTGCACGTGCGGCCCGATGCCTGCGAGGTGGCTAGGCCCGCTGTTCCGCCAGCGCTATCCGAAGGTCGCTCTCGACGAATCGCGCATGCTGGTGCCCTCGGGCCGGGTGGTGACGGCCGGCGCGGCGATGGGGCACCTCGATCTGGCACTGTGGCTGATCTAGCAGGCCAGCCCCGAGCTCGCGGCCATGGTCTCGCGCTACCTGCTCGCAGACCTGCGCTCCTCGCAGGCGCCGTACATCGTGCCCCACCATCTCGCGCAGGCCGACCCCGCGACCCCGCGATCCTGCGCTTCGAGCGCTGGGCGCGCGACAACCTCGAGCAGGGCTTCTCGCTCGACACGGCGGCGCGCGCGCTCGCGACCAGTCCGCGCACGCTGCAGCGACGCTGCCAGGCCGTGCTCGGCAAGTCGCCGCTGGCCTACATCCAGGACCTGCGGATCGAGCGCGCGCGCTCGCTGGTGCATGGCAGCGACCTCGAGGCCATCGCGGCCGAGGTCGGCTATGCCGACGGCTCCACGCTCGGCGCGCTGCTGCGCGAACGCCTGGGCCGCGGCGTGCGCGATTTGCGCGCCGATCTGCTTTGAGCGCCGGCAACGAGAAACGCGGCCGGCCTCGCGCTCAGAGCCCGTGCAGCGCCGCCATCTCGTCGATCAGCCCGCGCTGGAACGCATCGAAGCGCGCCGAGGGCTGCTGCAGGCCGAAGAAGTCGGTGAACGGATCCTGCACCTCGGTGCGATGGCCCGAGAGTTCCTCGACCACCGCGAGACCGCAGAAGGGCACGCAGGCCTCGGCATAGCCGCCCTCGTGCACCACCACCACTCGGCCCTCGCTGTGCCGCGCCGCGAGCGCGTTGACCTGCTTCATCATCTGGCGGAACGATTCCGGATGCAGCTGCATGCGCGCGAGCGGGTCGACCGCGTTGGCATCGAGGCCGCTGGCCACCACGACCAGCTCGGGGCGGAAGCGCTCGACCACCGGTGCCACGATGCGCTCGAAGGCATACATGTAGCTCGCATGGCCGCCGCCGGGCTGCAGCGGCACGTTGACGTTAAAGCCCAGGCCCTCGCCCGCGCCGCGGTCCTCGGCGCCGCTGTAGCCGGGCGGGAAGCAGTTCTCCTGGTGCAGCGAGACGGTCAGCACGTCCGGGCGGTCGTAGAAGATCGCCTGCGTGCCGTTGCCGTGGTGCACGTCCCAGTCGATCACGGCCACGCGCTTGACGCCATGGCGCGCCTTCATGGTCTCGATCGCCACCGCGATGTTGTTGAACAGGCAGAAGCCCATGCTGTGCTCGCGCAGGCAGTGGTGGCCCGGCGGCCGCGTGAGCGCGAAGGCGTTGCGGTGGCGGCCCTGCAGCACGCTGTCCATGGCGGCGATGGCCAGGCCGGTCGAGAGCTTGGCGATCTCGTAGCTGCCGGGACCGAAGGGCGCGACCTCGCCGAGATCGCCGCCGCCCGCATCGCTGGCGGCCTTGAACTGCTCGAGATAGCTCGAGGGATGCACGCGCCGCAGGTCCTCCTCGCTCGCCATCGGCGCGCCCAGCAGGTCGAGCTGCGCGCTCAGGCCCGACACGTCCATCAGCGACTTGATGCGGCGCTTGGAATCGGGCGACTCGGCCATGCCGCTGCCGGCCATGGGCTGGACCCAGCCGCCGACCGGCAGGAACAGGGCGTGCAGCCCGCCCGGCACGTGCCAGAAGGTGCGTTCATCGTGAAAGAAGGCGGTGTTCTTCATGCGTTGCGTCCTCGATGGTGTGGGAAATGGAAGAAGAGGAAGAAATCGATGCCGCCCCGTGCGGCGGATGGCGCTGCACGCTCAGGCCGCGCCAGCCCCAGCGCTCGCGCGCCAGGCCCCAGAGGCCGCGCGGCGCCAGCAGCATCACGGCCACCGCGATGCTGCCCATGGCGATCAGGTACCAGCCGCCCGACATCGCGAACCAGGTGTTGAACAGCTCGCGCAGGCCGAAGTAGATCAACGTGCCGATCAGCGGGCCCTCGATGGTGCCGATGCCGCCGATGATGACGATGAACATCGCGGTCACGACCCAGTTGATGTCGAAGGCCGAGTCGGGCGAGACGAACATCGTGCCCATGAAATGCGCGCCGCCGGCCAGCCCGAAGCCCAGGCCCGAGAGCACGAAGGCGATGAAGCGGTTGCGCCAGACGTTCACGCCGATGCTGGTGGCGGCCAGCTCGTTGTCGCGCACCGCCATCAGCCCCAGGCCGAAGGGCGAGCGCATCAGCAGGTAGACGCCGGCCACGGCCGCGAGGCCGATTGCGCCCGAGATCCAGAACGCGTTGCGCTGGAAGGTCTCGGCATCGACCAGCCGCACCGCCTGCAGCGGCACGCCCGATTCGCCACCGAACAGCGGGAACTTGGCGACCAGCAGCCGCACGATCTCGGCCAGCACCCACATGCCGATCGAGAAGTAGGCATCGCGCAGCCTGAACATCAGCGGCGCCACCGCGGCCGCCAGCAGCGCCGCGCCGACGCCGGCCAGCGGCACCATCCAGTAGGGCGAGAGCTCGAGCCGGTCGGAGACCACGAACACCAGGTAGGCGCCGATGCCGACGAAGGCCTGGTGCCCCATCGACACCAGGCCGGTGTAGCCGGCCAGCAGGTTCCACATCTGGGCCATGGCCAGCACCAGGAGCACCTCGCTCAGCAGGCGCAGCAGGCCCGCATCAGCCACCGTGGGCGCGAAGGCGATGGCGAGGGCCGCCGCAAGGAAGCCGATCGAGGGAAGAAGAGACGGGTTGCGCATCGGCTGTCAGGCCCGTTGGCCCGCGATGCCGTTCGGGCGCACCATCAGGACGATGAAGAACAGCAGGTGCGCATAGAGCGCGCCCGCGTTGGAATCGAGGCGCTGCCCCGCGAGCTGCGCCACGCCCAGCGCGATGCCGCCGGCCAGCGCGCCCCAGAACGAGCCCATGCCGCCGATGATCACGACCTCGAAGGCGCCGAGCAGCCGCTCCACGCCCGAGAACGGCGTGAACGAACTGCGCAGCGCCAGCAGCAGCCCCGCCACCGAGGCGAAGGCCAGCGACAGCCCCATGACCACGCCATACACATGGCGCGGCCGCACGCCCATGGTGCGCACGATCTCGCGGTGGTCGGAGGTGGCGCGCACGATCAGGCCGAAGCGCGAGTGCCGCAGCAGCCACTGCAGCGCGCCGAAGGCCAGCACCGCGAGCCCCAGCACCAGCACCGGATACCAGCCGATGCGCAGGCCGCCGATCTCGAAGCCGGCCGTGGCCAGCGCGCCGCCGTCGAGCGCGCGCGGGTCGGCGCCGAACAGCTCGACCATCAGGTTGCGCAGCACCACCGCGATGCCGAAGGTCACCAGCACGGGCGTGAGCGGATCGTCGGTCGCCACCGCGCGGTTGAGCAGCAGCCGCTGCAGCAGGTAGCCGGTGCCGAAGGCGGCCAGCGCCACCGGCACCAGCAGCAGCAGCGGCGACACCTGCGGAAACTGCGCGGCCAGGAACACCGCGAAGTAGGCCGCGAGCACGACGAACTCGCCGTGCGCGAGGTTGACCATGCGCATCACGCCGAAGACCAGCGCCAGCCCGAGGCCGAAGAGCGCATAGAGGCCGCCGAGCAGCACGCCGTTGATGAGGGTTTCGATCCAGGCCATGGTGCTTTTCTCAGTGCCCGAAGTAGGCGTTGGCGATCTGCTGCGCGCTGAAGTCCGACGCGGGGCCGGCCAGCGTGACGCGGCCCTTGAGCAGGCAGTACACGCGCTGCGCGATGCGGCAGGCGCGCGTCACGTCCTGCTCCACGACCAGCAGCGCCGTGCCCTGCGCCTGGATGTCGCCGAAGGCGCGGTAGATCTGCGCGATCACCGCCGGCGCCAGGCCCAGCGAGATCTCGTCGCACAGCATCAGCCGCGGGTTGGCCATCAGCGCGCGGCCGATGCTCACCATCTGCTGCTGGCCGCCCGACAGCCGCGTGGACGGCCGGTGCCTGAACTCGCGCAGGATCGGGAACAGGGCATAGACGGTGGCCAGGTTCCAGTGGCCGGCCCGGCCGCACAGCGCGCCCATGCGCAGGTTCTCCTCCACCGTGAGCGAGGCGAACAGCATCCGGCCCTCGGGCACCAGCGCGATGCCGCGGCGCGCGATGCGCTCGGCCGGCTCGGCCTCGATGGCCTGGCCGTCGAAGCGCACCGTGCCGCGGCTGCGCCGGCCCAGGCCCGCGATGGCGCGGATCAGCGTGGACTTGCCGGCCCCGTTGGCGCCGATCAGCGCCGTGGCCTCGCCCTCGCCCACGTCGAGCGACAGGTCGAACAGCGCCTGCAGGTCGCCATAGTGGCTGCAGAGGTCTCGCACTTCAAGCAGCGGCATGGGCGGCCTCCTCTGCGTCTTCTCCCACGCCCATGTAGATCTCGCGCACCTCGCGGCTGGCCATCGCGGCGGCCGGCGCGTCCTCGAGCAGCTTGCGGCCGAAGTTCAGCACCATGATGCGGTCGGCCACCGCCATCAGCGCCTGCGCGATGTGCTCGATCCAGATCATCGCCACGTCGCGCTTGAGCTCGAGCACGAGCGCGACCAGCAGCTGCACCTCGGCCTCGGTCAGGCCGCCCGCGATCTCGTCGAGCAGCAGCAGGTGCGGCCGGGCCGCGAGGCCCTTGGCCAGCTCGAGCCGCTTGCGGTCGAGCAGCGGCAGCCGGCCCGCGGGCAACTCGGCGCGGTCGGCCAGGCCGGTGCGCTCGAGCACCTCCCAGGCCAGCTGCGCGGCCTGCGCGCGCGGCAGCCGCGCCGCGAAGCTGGCGGCGGCCAGCGCGTTCTCGTAGGCGCTCAGGTGCGCGAAGGGCTGCGGGATCTGGAAGGCGCGCGCCACGCCCAGCCGCGCGCGCGCATCGGCGCGCAGGCCCACCAGCTCGCGGCCCTCGAGCCGGATGCTGCCGGCATCGGGCACGGCCACGCCGGTGATCAGGTTGAACAGCGAGCTCTTGCCGGCCCCGTTGGGGCCGACCACGCCGAGGCACTGGCCGCGCGCGAGCGCGAGCGACACGCCGTCGGCCACCACGATCTCGCCGTAGCGCTTGCACAGGCCGTCGATGACGAGGCAATCGGTCATGCGTCGCGGGCTCAGGCCTTGAGCTGCGACAGCAGCTTGAGTTCGTCTTCCACCGGGATCTGCTTCGCGGTGCTGTTGTGCGTGATCACCAGCTCGTACGGGAACTTCGCGCCCGCGGCGGTCTTGCGCCACTGGCCCGCCACCATCGGCGTGACGGCCACGCTCTTGATCGGGCTGCCCTTGAAGTCGATGCGCCCGACCACCGAGTCGAGCTGCAGATTGGCCAGCGCATCGCGCACCGCCTTCTTGTCTTTTGGATTGGTCGCGTTCTTCAGCGCCGCGATGCCGACCTCGAACAGCGCATGGCCGTAGCCGATGGGCTGGGTCCACTGCTTGCCGGTGGAGCTCTCCCAGTCGGCCGCCAGTGCCTTGGCGCTCTGGCCGGTCAGCGAGGACTTGAACGGGAAGTTGGGCGTCCACCAGACCTCGGTCGACATGCCGTTGCCGGCCGCGCCCAGCGACTCGACCGCGCTCGGGAACAGGAAGGCCGCCGCCATGGTCACCACCTCGGGCCGGTAGCCCGACTGCTGTGCCTGCTTCCAGAAGGTGGCGAAGTGGTTGGCATAGGCGAAGCCCGAGACGATATTCGCGCGCGCCGCCTTGAAGCTCGAGACCTGGTTGCTGAAGTCGTCGGTCGCGATCTTGAAGAAGCCGCCGTTGGTCTCCTTGTAGCCGCGCTGCTTCGCGCCGCCCGGGATGCCGTTGGTCGGATCGGCGAAGGCATGGCCCGGGCCGTTGTCGATGTAGAGCGTGCCCAGCGAGCGCTCCACCTTCAGCGGCTCCCACATGCCAAAGAAGTTCTTCAGCACGTCGTCGGCGCCCCAGAAGAAATGGAACGAGAACGGAAAGCCCTTCTGCGGCGTGGAGCCCCGGCCGAAGGTGATGGCCTGCCACGGGCCCATGGTCGAGACCATCGGCACGCCGTTGACGTCGCAGAGCTGGCCGGCCGCGAGCGCGGCGTCGCTGTCCTGCACCAGCAGCAGGTCGACCTTCTCGCGCAGCAGCAGCTCGCTCGACATCGTGGCGCCGCGGTTGGCATCGGACTGGGTGTCGCGCACCACGATCTCGACCTTGTAATTGGTGCCCGCGATGGTGAGACCGTCCTTCAGCGCGGCGCGCACGCGCTCTAGGCTCCAGGGGTCGGCCTCGCCGAAATTGGCGCGCACGCCCGACAAGGTCGTGAGGTAGCCGATCTTGATCGTCTTAGACTGCGCGTGCGACAGCGCGGGCACGCCGGCAAGCGCGGCCGCGCCGCCGCCGATGACGAGTTGGCGGCGCGTCAGCGCGCCGGAGGCTGCAAAAGGGAAAGCGGCGGGCATGGAATGCTCCTTGGCGATGGAGGATGGACAGGGCCGCATCCTCCCTCCGCGCGCCGGCTCGCCGTTATCGAAAACTGGCAAATCGCAGGCCGCAGCCGCCGCCCTCATTCGGGGCGCAGGTTGACCGACTTGGCGATCGCGCGGTAGCGCTCCACGTCGGCCTGGTAGCCGCGGCGCAGCTCGGCCAGCGTCTGCTCGGGCGCCACCTTGCTGCCGCCGAGCTCGATGGCGCGGCGCAGTTCGGGCTTGCGCATCATCTCGTTGAAGGCCACGTGCAGCCGCTGCTGCGTCTCCTCGGGCACGCGCTGCGACACCTGCGCGCCGGCCCAGAGGCTGTAGACGAAGTCGTCGAGCCCCTTGCTGGCGCGGATCAGCGGAATGGCGCCGAAGCGCTCGTGCGGCGTGGCGGCCGCGATGCCCAGCGCCTTGACCTTGCCGGCGTCCAGCAGGTCGGGCACGTTGCCGGCCAGCGGCGCGAACACCAGGTCGATCTGGCCGCCGAGCAGGTCGTTGATGATCGGCGCGAAGCCCTTGTAGGGCACGTGCAGCATCTTCGTGCCGGTCTGCTGCGTGAAGCGCTCGCCCAGCAGGTGGTAGAGCGAGCCCGGGCCGATGCTGCCGTAGCTCAGCTCCTTGGCGTCGGGCTTGCGCAGCTGCGCGATCAGCTCGTCGACGCTGCCCGGGCCCAGGTCCTTGCGCGCCAGCAGCACCATCGAGGTCACGGCCATCATGCCGATGGGGCGGAAGTCCTCGGCCTTGTAGCGCGCGCTCGCGAGCGTGAGCGGCGTGAGCATCAGCTCCATCGGCGAGCCCATCAGCAGCACCGAGCCGTCGGCCGCGCCGTTGGCGGCCTTCATCACGCCCAGCGATCCGCTGGCGCCGGGCACGTTGTCGATCACGGCCGGCTGGCCCAGCAGCCGCGACAGCTCGGGCGCGGCCAGCCGCGCGTTGATGTCGGAGCCGCCGCCGGCCGGGTAGGGAACGATCAGGTTCAGGGTCTTGCCGGCCAGCCCCTGGGCCAGGACGGAGCCGGCCATGGTGGACAGGCCGGCCGCCAGGCCGGCACCGATCATCGAACGTCTGCGCATGCGCTTTACTCCTCGGGTGGTTGTTGTCTGTTCTCGGAAATTCAGGCCACGGCCAATAGCGGCGAGCGCGCATCGGCGAAGGGCACGGCCTGGTGCCAGCCGTGCGCGAGCCGCAGCACCTCGAGGTCGGCGCCGGGCCGGCCGATCAGCTGCAGGCCCATCGGCAGGCCGCGCGTCGCGCCGTCGGGCGAGAAGCCGGCCGGCACCGCCATCGCGGGCAGGCCCGCGAGCGAGGGGCCGATGGTCACTTCCATCCAGCGGTGGTAGGTGTCCATCGCGCGGCCGCCGACCTCGCGCGGCCAGTGCAGCTCGGCCGGCAGCGGAAAGGCCTGCGCGGCCGGCAGCACCAGCACGTCGAAGCGCTCGAACAGCTTCAGCAGCGTGGCATGCCACCGTGTGCGCGTGACCGCGGCCTCGTGCAGCGCGGGCACGGCCAGCCGCTGGCCCTGCTCGATCTCCCAGCAGGCCTCGGGCTTGAGCTTCGCGCGCAGCGCCGGATCGGCATGCAGGCCCCGCAGCGCGCCGGCCACGATGAAGCCGCGCAGGCGCAGCCAGGCGGTCCACAGCGCGTCGAAGTCGAAATCGGGCACGGCCGGCTCGACCGTGCAGCCCAGGGTGTCGAAGTGGCGCAGCGCCGCCTCGCACAGCGCCATCACGCCGGGGTCCATCGCCAGGTGGCCGCCGAGGTCGCCGAGCCAGGCCACGCGCGTGCCGCGCAGCTCGGCATCGAGCGGCTGCGCGAAGGCCTCGCCGTCGCCGGCCAGGCTCAGCGGCGAGCGCGGATCGTGGCCGGCCTGCACCGACAGCAGCCAGGCCACGTCCTCGGGCGTGCGGCCCATCGGCCCTTCGCAACCCAGTTGCTGGAAGAACAGCTCGGGGCCGGGCCCGGTCGGCACGCGGCCCAGCGAGGGCCGCAGACCGTAGACATGGTTCCAGGCCGCCGGATTGCGCAGCGAACCCATCATGTCGCTGCCGTCGGCCACGGGCAGCATCTGCAGCGCAAGCGCCACCGCGGCACCGCCGCTGCTGCCGCCGGCCGCGCGGTCGAGGTTCCAGGCGTTGCGCGTGGTGCCGAACACCGTGTTGTAGGTGTGCGAGCCCAGGCCGAACTCGGGCGTGTTGCTGCGCCCGACGAAGATCGCGCCGGCGCGGCGCAGCCGCTCGACCATGATCGCGTCGTGCGGCACGAGCTGGTTGGCGAACAGCGGGCTGCCCATGGTGGTGGGAATGCCGGCGGTGGCCACGAAGTCCTTGGGCGCCATCGGAAAGCCGTGCAGCCGGCCCACCGGCTCGCCGCGCGCCAGCTGCTCGTCGCAGGCATCGGCCTCGCGCAGCATCCGTTCGCGCGGCTGCAGCGAGACCAGCGCATTGACCTTCGGGTTGAGGCTCTCGATGCGCGCCAGGCAGGCCTGCATCAGTTCGCGGCACGACAGCTCGCGGCGCTTCAGCGCGGCGGCGAGCGCGCGGGCGCTCGGCAAGGTGGACGGGAAGGACGACATATGGCGATCGACGATAGCGATCGCGCCGCGAAGCGGATATCAAGAATTGGCAAACCTGGCGTGCCGCGGCCCCCGGGATTCCCCTGGGTCGCCCGGTGGGCCCTTCAGTGGTGCATCAGCGCCGCGCCACGCAGCGTCTGCGACGGCAGCTCGCCGAACTGGCGCCGGTAGTCGGTCGCGAACTGGCTCAGGTGCCAGAAGCCCCAGTGCGCCGCGACGTCCTGCACCGAGCCGGCACCGAGGCGCTTGAGCTCGCGCCGCACGCCGTTGAGGCGCAACGCCCTGAGGTAGCGCGCAGGGCTCAGGCCCAGCGTTTCCTGGAAGCAGTAGTTGAGCTTGCGCTGACTCGCGCCGATGCGGCTGCAGACCTCGAGCATCGACAGCGGCTCGTCGGGCCGCGACATCATCAGCTCGCAGGCACGGCGCACCACGCGGCGCTGCGCCTCGGTGGAGCGCAGCTCGCGCAGGTCCACGTCCTCGGGCAGCGCCTCGAGCCAGGCCAGCAGCACGTCGTCGCGCAGCTGCGTGGTGGCGGTCGGGTCGGCGAGCAGAGCGGGCATCGCGTCGAGCGCGGCGAAGGCGCCGAGCAGCGTGCCGCGCAGCGCGCGCATGGTCGCGTCGTCGAAGTGCAGCACCACGCGCCGCGCCAGCCAGGCCGGCGGGCCGCGCTCGTCGAGGCGCTCGGCCAGCAAGCGCAGCAGCGCGTTGTCGACCACGATGCCCATCAGCTCGAAGCCCGGCGGACTGCACAGGTCGAGCTCGTCGCAGCGCCCGACCATCACCGATCCGGTGTCGAGCCGCTGGCCCGAGAAGCGCGCCTCGCCCTCCTGCCGGCAGGTCAGCGCGAAGCCGCAGCACTCCGGATTCATCTCGCCGTGCTGGCGCAGCGCGCGGTTGGTGGTCTCGCGCACCAGCCGCAGGCCCGGCAGCTGCACATGGTCGAGAAAGCCCGCGAAGCTGCCGCCCGAGAGCATGTCGCACTCCAGGTGCCAGCCGCTCTGGCTGCTGGCATAGGCGTCGATGTCGTGCGTGGTCAGGGTCCAGCGCTCGATGGGAAGGCGGGGGGTGGAGGCGGTCTGGCAGTTCATGGCGGATATCCACGGGACGGGGATCCCCTGGACCGAAGCAAGCTCCAGACCAGATTGTTTCGTTGACAACGATCTCAAAGCACCGGGAGAAACCCTCGGCGCCCAGGTCCGAATGCCTTCGGATCCGTGCGCCCCGAAGAGAATGCCTGGCGATCCACGAACGCCAGGAGACTGCATGAGCCCCCAAGCCACCGGCCGGCTTCAAGGAAACGACCTGATCATCGAGCGCAGGTTTCGCGCGCCCATCGACGACGTCTGGGCCAGCGTCACCAGGCCCGAGAAGACCGCCCTCTGGTTCGGGCCCTGGGAAGGCGAGGCCGGCCAGGGCATGACGGTGCGGCTCCAGCTGGTGCACGAAAAGGACCAGCCCTGGACCGACCTGAGGATCGATGCCTGCGAGGCGCCACATCGCCTCGCGGTGGCGACCGTGGACGAGTTCGGTGAGTGGCGCATGGAGCTGACGCTCGCGCAGGAGAACGACGTCACCACGCTGCGCTTCGTGCAGCGACTGAGCGATCCCGCGCTCGCGGCAGAGGTGGGGCCGGGCTGGGAGTACTACCTCGACATGCTGGTCGCCGCGCGCGAGGGCCGCGCGCTGCCGTCCTTCGGCGACTACTACCCCGCGCAGAAGGCCCATTACCTCCAGGGCCTGTAACGCGCTTACTCGAGCTCGCCGCTGGGCTCGAAACCCGAGGTGCTGTCGAACAGCTTCTGCACGAGGGCCTGCAGCACGCGCCGCTCGTCGGCCGTGAGCTGCGCGAACAGCCGCTGCGCGGTGTCGTGCGCGAGCGGCACCATGTCGCGGTAGAGCGCGAGGCCTTCTTCCTCGAGCGAGACGATGACCTTGCGCCGGTCCTCGGCGGAAGGATGCATGTTGGCCAGGCCGAGATCGACCAGCCGATGCTGCGCGCGGCTCACGCGCGCCTTGTCCATGCTGGTCTTGCGCGCGATCTCGAGCGCCGACAGCGCGCCGTACTTGCCGAGCACCACCACGATGCGCCACTCGGGGATCTGCAGCGCGAAGCGGCCGGCGATCGCCTGGCCCACCGACTGGCTCACGCGATTGGCGACCACCGAGAGCTGGAACGGCAGGAAGGTCTCGAGGTCGAAGGCATCTGCGATCGAGCGCGGCGGCGAGGAGTTGCGTGAACGGGGCACGGTGCGAGTGAGGAGGTGGAGTGCGCGGACAGTATAGGAACGCGTTCATCCATCGCGACGATGGACGCACGAGGTTTGCCAGTTTTCGATAACGCGGCGGGGGGTGCGATCCCTATCGTCGCGGCATGGACTATCCCGAACTCGCCCTGCACATCGCCGGCCGATGGCGCACGCAAACCGCGGGCGGCCAGCGCGCCGTCGTCGATCCCGCCACCGAAGCCACTCTCGCGCAACTGCCGCTCGCCAGCCGCGACGAACTCGCGCAGGCCGCCGAGTCCGCGCGCCGCGGCTTCGCGCTCTGGCGCGCGAAGAGTGCGCTCGAGCGCTGCAACATCCTGCGCACCGCCGCGCAGACGATCCGCGACCGGGCGAAGGCCATCGCGCAGGTGCTCACGCTCGAACAGGGCAAGCCGCTGGCCGAGTCGCTGCGCGAGGTCACGCTGTCGGCCGACATCGTCGACTTCCAGGCCGAGGAAGCCAAGCGCCTGTACGGCCGGCTGGTGCCGCCGCGCGTCGAGGGCATCCTCTCGCAGGCGGTCACGCGCCAGCCGGTCGGCCCCGTGGCGGCCTTCACGCCGTGGAACTTCCCGGCCAACCTGCCGACGCGCAAGCTCGCGAGCGCACTGGCCGCGGGCTGCAGCGTGGTCATCAAGCCGGCCGAGGAGACGCCGGGCACCTGCATGCTGCTGGTGCGCGCCTTCCTCGACGCGGGCGTGCCGCCCGATGCGCTCAACATGGTGTGCGGCGATCCGGCCGAGGTGTCCTCGTTCCTCATCGACCATCCCGCGATCGCCAAGGTCTCGTTCACCGGCTCGGTCGCGGTGGGCCAGCTGCTCGGCGAACAGGCGGCGCGCCACGTCAAGCGCTTCACGGGTGAGCTCGGCGGCCACGCGCCGGTGATCGTCTGCGAGGACGCCGACTTCGCGTTCGCGCTCAGGAACTCGATCGCCGCCAAGTTCCGCAACGCGGGCCAGGTCTGCGCCTCGCCGATCCGCTTCTACCTGCCGCGCGCGCGCTTCGATGAATGGGCCGAGGCCTTCGTGCAGGCCGCGCGCGCGCTGCGCATCGGTGCCGGCACCGATCCCGCGACGCAGATGGGCCCGCTCGCGCATGCGCGCCGCATCGAGGACATGCAGCGCTTCGTCGACGATGCCGTCGACCGCGGCGCGCGGCTGCTGTGCGGCGGCCGGCGCATCGCGCGGCCCGGCTACTTCTTCGAGCCCACGGTGATCGCCGATGCGCCCGACGACAGCCGCGTGATGCGCCAGGAGCCCTTCGGCCCGATCGCGGTGCTGCAGCCCTACGACACGCTCGACGAAGCCATCACCGCCGCCAACGCCCTGCCCTACGGCCTCGGCGCCTATGCCTTCACGCGCGACCTGCGGACCGCGCACCGCCTGGGCGAAGCGCTCGAGGCCGGCATGGTCGGCATCAACCACTTCGGCGTCTCGCAGCCCGAGATGCCCTTCGGCGGCTGGAAGCAGAGCGGCATCGGCCAGGAGATGGGCGCCGAGGGCCTGCTGCACTACACCGAACTCAAGACCATCACCGTGGGAGTCCCCGCATGACGACAACAGACATCGACGCACTCAAGGAAGACAACGCCCGCTACCTGTGGCACCCCATGGCCCATCCGCAGACCATGCAGAAGAGCAAGCCCGACATCGTCGCGCGCGGCCAGGGCTGCTGGATCTGGGACGTGGACGGCCACAAGATGCTCGACGGCGTCGGTGGCCTGTGGGCCGCGAACCTGGGCCACAGCAACCAGGCCGTGCGCGACGCCATCGTCGCGCAGCTCGACGAGCTGCCCTTCTACAACGTGTTCCGCGGCACCACGCATCCGCGCGCGATCGAGCTGTCGAAGCGCATCGTGCAGACGATGGAACCCGACGGCGTGGCCGCGGTGTTCTTCAGCAACGGCGGCTCCGACGCGGTGGAGGGCGCGCTCAAGCTCGCGCGCCAGTACTGGAAGCTGCAGGGCCAGGCCGACCGCCACAAGTTCATCGCGCTGCGCCAGGGCTACCACGGCGTGCACTTCGGCGGCATGAGCGTGAACGGCAACCTCAACTTCCGCCGCGCCTACGAGCCCCTGCTGCCCGGCTGCTTCCACGTCGACACGCCGTGGCTCTACCGCAATCCCTACACGCAGGACCCCGAGGCGCTCGGCGAGATCTGCGCCACGCTGCTCGAGCGCGAGATCCAGTTCCAGGGGCCCGATACCGTGGCCGCCTTCATCGCCGAGCCGATCCAGGGCGCCGGCGGCGTGATCGTGCCGCCGCCCAACTACTGGCCGCGCGTGCGCGAGATCTGCGACAGGTACGGCGTGCTGCTGATCGCTGACGAGGTCGTCACCGGCTTCGGCCGCGGCGGCGCGCTGTTCGGCACGCGGCTGTGGAACGTCAAGGCCGACCTCTGGTGCCTGGCCAAGGGCATCTCCTCGGGCTACGTGCCGCTGGGCGCCACCGCCATCGGCGCCAAGGTGGCCGAGGTCTTCCTCGACGACCCCACGGGCCAGGCCGCGGTGGGCCATGGCTACACCTACAGCGCGCATCCGGTGGCCGCGGCCGCGGCGCTCGCCACGCTCGACCAGATCGAGGCACTCGACGTGCCCGGCAACGCGGCGCGCGTGGGCGCGCATTTCCAGGCGCGCGTGCGGCCCTTCGTCGACCGCTTCAGCTTCGTGGGCGACGTGCGCGGCATGGGCCTGATGCTCGGCATCGAGATGGTGGCCGACAAGGCCACGCGCACCACGCTGCCGCGCGGCAACCCGATCGCCGCGAAGGTGGCGCAGGCGGCCTACAAGCGCGGTCTCATGGTGCGCATCTCGGGCCCGAACCTGATCCTGTCGCCGCCGCTGGTCATCACGCGCGAGGAAGTCGACTACATGGTCGATGCGCTCGAGGGCGCCTTCGCCGACGTGGAAGCCACGCTGTGAGCAAGGTGCCGACCGTCCTGCTGATCGGCACCGCCGACACCAAGAGCGCCGAGCTGCTGTTCATGCGCGAGTGCATCGAGGCCGGCGGCGGCCGCGTGGCGGTGATGGACGTGGGCGTGCTCGACGGCGCGCCCTTCGTGCCCGAGATCACGAATGCCGAGGTGGCCACGGCTGCCGGCCGCAGCGTGGCCGAGGTGGCGGCCAGCGGCGACGAGAACAGCGCCATGACCCTGATGGCGCGCGGCGCCGCCAGGCTGGCCGCGCGCTGGCATGCCGAGGGCCGCATCGACGGCCTGCTGGCGCTCGGCGGCACCATGGGCACCGATCTCGCGCTCGAGGTGGCGCAGGCGCTGCCACTGGGCGTGCCGAAGGTGGTGGTCTCGACTATCGCCTACTCGCACCTGCTGCCGCCCGAACGCATACCGCCCGACCTGATCATGGTGCTGTGGGCCGGCGGCCTCTACGGCCTCAACAGCCTGTGCCGCTCGGCCCTGAGTCAGGCCGCGGGCGCGGTGCTCGGCGCCTGCCGCCAGGCGCGCGCGCCGGCCTTCGAGCGGCCGCTGGTCGGCATGACCTCGCTGGGCTCGAGCGCGCTGACCTACATGAAGACGCTCAAGCCCGCGCTCGAGGCGCGCGGCTACGAGGTCGCGGTGTTCCACACCACCGGCATGGGCGGGCGCGCCTTCGAGGCGCTGGCCGCCGAGGGCCGCTTCTGCGCCGTGATGGACTTCAGCCTGCAGGAACTGGCGAACCAGCTCGGCGGCTCCTGCGTGACCGCGGGGCCCGACCGGCTGCTGGGCGCCGGCCGCGCCGGCACGCCGCAGATCGTGGCGCCGGGCGCCATCGACATGCTCGATTTCCCGGCCTGGCAACCCACGCCCCGAGGCCTCGAAGGCCGGCCGGCCCACACGCACAACCGGCTGCTGGCCTCGGCGCTCAGCGCGCCCGCGTTCCGGCGCGGCGTGGCGACCGAGATCGCGAGCCGCCTGGCGCGCGCGGAAGGCGCCACCTGCGTGCTGCTGCCGCTGAAGGGCATCGAGGGCTGGGACCGGCCCGGCGAGCCGCTGCACGATCCCGAGGGCCTGGCCGCCTTCACCGGCGCGCTGCGCGACAGCGTCGGCGCCACGCGCATGATCGAGCTCGACGCGCACATCAACGACGCCGCCTTCTGCGAGGCCGCGCTGCGGGTGTTCGATGCCTGGGTCGCCGACGGCACCGTGCCCGCGGGGAGGCCGGCATGAGCACCGAGCACGCAACGCAAGCCCTGGTGCTCGACTTCGGCGGCGTCATCAGCCGCACGCTGTTCGAGACCCATGCGCTGACCGAGGAAGCGCTCGCGCTGCCGCGCGGCACGCTGACCTGGCGCGGCCCCTTCGACCTCGCGAGCGATCCGCTGTGGCGCGACATGCAGGCCGACAAGCTCTCGGAGCGCGACTACTGGATGGCGCGCACCCGCGAGGTCGGCGCGCTGGTGGGCGAGCGCTGGGAGGCGATGGAGACCTTCGTGCAACGCGCGCGCGGCGCTGATCCCGAGGCCGCGATCCGGCCCGAGGCGCTGGCCGCGATCGAAGCCGCGCGCCGCGCGGGCTGCCGGCTCGCGATCCTCTCGAACGAGCTCGACCTGTTCTACGGCGCCGACTTCCGCCGCCGCCTGCCCTTCATGGCGGCCTTCGACGTGGTGGTCGACGCCACCCACACCGGCATCCTCAAGCCCGATGCGCGCGCCTACCGGCAGTGCCTCGACGAACTCGGCCTGCCGGCAGAGGCCTGCGTGTTCGTCGACGACCAACTGCGCAACATCGCCGGCGCCGAGCGCGTGGGCCTGCGCTGCGTGCACTTCGACGTGATGCAGCCCGCCGCGAGCTACGCGCAGGCCCTCGCGCTGCTGGGCATTCCCTCTTCCTCTTCGCAACGACCATGACCCCGACCTTCGAACCCACCGTGCCGCGCGAACGCGTGCAGGCCCTGATGCGCGCCGAGCAGGAGCGCTACGCGCGCACCCATGCGCGATCCGGTGAACTCTTCGCGCAAGGCCAGCAGGCCTGGCTCTACGGCGCACCCTCGCACTGGATGCGCCGCTGGATCGGCGGCTGGCCGCTCTACGTGCAGGACGCGAAGCTGCCCTACGGCGCGCGCTTCGTCGACGTCGACGGCCACGGCTATGCCGACTTCTGCCTCGGCGACACCGGCGGCATGTGCGGCCATGGCCACCCCGCGGTGGTCCAGGCACTGGCGCGGCAGGCGCGCATCGGCAGCTCGCTGATGCTGCCCACCGACGACGCGGCCTGGGTCGGCGAGGAACTCTCGCGCCGCTTCGGCCTGCCCTACTGGAACCTCACGACCTCGGCCTCAGACGCCAACCGCGCCTGCATCCGGCTCGCGCGCATGGTCACGGGCCGGCCGCGCGTGCTGGTGTTCTCGGGCTGCTACCACGGCTCGGTCGAAGAGGCGCACGTCGAGCTGCGCGATGGCACCGTCGCGATGCGCAACGACATCCATCCCAACGGCTTTCCGCACGACCGCCTGTCGGCCGTGGTCGAGTTCAACGACCTGCCCGCGCTCGAACGCGCGCTGCGCGCGGGCGACGTGGCCTGCGTGCTGGCCGAGCCGGCCATGACCAACTACGGAATGATCGCGCCCGCGCCCGGCTTCCACGATGCGCTGCGCCGCCTCACGCGCGAGACCGGCACCCTGCTGGTCATCGACGAGACCCACACCATCTCGAGCGGCCCCGGCGGCTACACGCGCGCGCACGGCCTCGCGCCCGACATGTTCGTGATCGGCAAGGCCATCGCCGGCGGCATTCCCGCCGCGGCCTTCGGCCTCAGCGCCGAAACCGCCGAGCGCGTGTGGCAGGTGCTGCCCAAGCTGCATCCGACCAAGCGGCAGTCGGCGCACGCCGGCTTCGGCGGCACCTTGGCCGGCAATGCACTCACCGTGGCCGTGATGCGCGCGGTGCTGTCGCAGGTGCTGACGCCCAAGGCCTTCGATCGCATGCTCGCGCTCGCCGAGCGGCTGGCCGATGGCGTGAACGCGAGCATCGCCAAAGCCGGCCTGCCCTGGCACGCGACCCAGGTCGGCGCGCGCGTCGAGACCCTGTTCTGCCCCGACGCGCCGCGCAACGCCGCCGACGTGCGGCGCACGCGCGACGGCGAGCTCGAGGCGCTGCTGCACCTCTACATGATGAACCGCGGCGTGCTGATCACGCCCTTCCACAACATGATGCTGTGCTGCCCCGGCACCACCGAACGCGAAGTGGACGAGCACGATGCGGCCTTTGCCGATTTCGCGCGGGAGTGCAGCGCATGAGCGGCAACGATCCCTTCGGTCTGCAGGGCAAGGTCGCGCTGGTCACCGGCGGCGGACGCGGCATCGGCGCCGCGATCGCGCAGGCCTTCGCCGAGGCCGGCGCCTCGGTGCTGATCGCCAACCGCACCGGCAGCGCCGGCGAGGCCGTGGCGGCCGAGCTGCGCGCGCGCGGCTTCGCCGTGCAGGCACTGGCCTGCGACATCGGCCGGCGCGACGAGGCCGAGCGCGCGGTGGCCGAGGCGGTGCGCGTTTTCGGCGCGCTCGACATCGTGGTCCACAACGCCGCCGTCAATCCCTGGGCCGCCATCGATGCCATGAGCGACGAACAGCTCGAGCGCACGCTGGCCGTGAACCTCAAGGCCTGCTTCTGGCTCGCGCAGGCGGCGGTGCCGCACCTGCGCGCGCGCGGCGGCGGACGGCTGCTCGTCACCTCCTCCGTGACCGGCCCGCGCGTCGCGATGCCCGGCAGCGCCCACTACGCGGCCAGCAAGGCAGGCGTCAACGGCTTCATCCGCAGCGCCGCGCTCGAGTACGCGCGCGAGGGCATCACCGTCAACGGCGTCGAGCCCGGCTACATCGCCAAGCAGGGCGGCTCGCTGCTGTCCGATCCCGCGAAGGCCGCGCGCATCGCGCGCCACATCCCGATCGGCGAGCTGGGCCGGCCCGAGGACATCGCCCTGGCGATGCGCTTCCTGGCGAGCCCCGCCGCGCGCTACATCACCGGGCAGACGCTCGTGGTCGACGGCGGCTCGACCCTGCCCGAGAGCCCCTTCTTCGCGGAGCAGGCATGAGCAACGGAAGGTTGCAAGGCAAGGCCTGCCTCGTCGTCGGCGCCGCGAGCGGCATCGGCGCCGCGGTGGCCGCGCGCTTCGCGAGCGAGGGCGCGCGCGTCGCGGTCGCCGGCTGGCCACGGCCGCAACCGGTGGGCGACGGACCCGCGCTCGACTGCGACGTGACCGACGACGCCGCCGTGCGCGCGACCGTGGCCGCGGTGCTCGCGGCCTTCGGCCGCATCGACGTGCTCGTGAACTGCGCCGGCATCGTGCGCAACGACGACGCGGCCGACATCGACGACGAGGACTGGCGGCGGCTGCACGAGGTCAACCTCGGCGGCACCATGCGCTGCCAGCGCGCGGTGCTGCCGGGCATGGTGGCGCAAGGCGGCGGCGCGATCGTCAACATCGCCTCGGTGGCGGCCTTCAATGCCGGCGCCGGCATGGCGAGCTATGCCGCCAGCAAGGCCGGCGTGGTCGCGCTCACGCGCTCGGCCGCGCAGGCCTACGGACCGCGCGGCGTGCGCGTCAACGCCCTGTGCCCCGGCTGGGTCGACACGCCGATGAGCCGACAGGAGATGCGCGAGCTCGCGGCCGAGCACGGCATCTCCGAGGAAGCCGCGCATGCACGCACCGTGGCGCGCATCGCGCTCGGGCGCATGGCCTCGGCCGAGGAGATGGCGGGCGCGTGCCTGTTCCTCGCGAGCGACGAGGCGTCGTTCGTGACGGGTGCGGCGCTGGTGGCGGATGGGGGGGCGCGGGTGCCGGCGTCGGCGCGGGCGGGGTAGCGCGACACGCCTATTGCGTTTTGCTATGGAGCGTATCGCCGCGGCGGTTTGACGCTGCTTTTCACGACGCTGACACTTGAATCGCACCCCCGCGGCAGCGCCGCACACCGATTCAAGGACCCCAGTATGACCGCCTATTTCGTGATCGAACTCGACGTCGAGGACGGCCCCAGCCTGGCCGAGTACGAACGCGAGGTCACCGAACACGTGGTGGCCGCCGGCGGCCGTTTTCTCGTGCGCGGCAACGACTACCGCCCGATCGAGGGCGACTGGCATCCCAAGCGGCTGATCGTGATCGAGTTCCCCGACCTCGACGCGGTGGAGCGCTACTACCACTCGGAACCGAACCAGACCCTCAAGCGCAAGCGCCTGGCCGGCACCGCCGGCAAGCCCGCCCGCGCGATCGCGATCCAGGGCGTGGCGCAGAGCGCCACCACCGGCGGCGCCACCTCGGGCGGTCCGCGCGAGATCGGCGTCGACGCCAACGGCGCGGTGATCTGGGGTGCCTGAGGCACCGAAGGACGCGCGATGAAAGCATCCGACGCCTCGTCCGAGGCGCCGCACCGGCTCACGCTGGTGCAGGCGGCTTCTCTGCTGCGCGACGGCGCGCTGCGCGCCGAGGACTACGTAACGGCGCTGCTGGCACGCTGCCATGCGGGCGCCGGGCTCAACGCCTTCAGCGCCATCGACGATCAGGCCGTGCTCGCCGCGGCGCGCGAGGCGGACCTGGCGCGCGCCGCCGGCCAGCCGCTGGGCCAGTTGCACGGCATTCCGCTGGCGCTCAAGGACAACATCGCGAGCGAGCGGCTGCCCACCACGGCCGGCACCGCGGCGCTGGCGGGCGCGCCCGCCGCGGCCGGTGCCCGCGACGCGGGCGTGGCGGAACGGCTCTATGCCGAGGGCGCGCTGCTGCTCGGCAAGAACACCATGCACGAGCTCGCGATGGGCTGGACCAGCGACAACCCGCACTTCGGCCGGGTCGGCAATCCGCACGCGCCGCAGCGCATCGCCGGCGGCAGCAGCGGTGGCAGCGCCGCGGCGGTCGCTGCGTTCATGGTGCCCGCGGCCATCGGCAGCGACACCAACGGCTCGATCCGCATTCCCGCGGCGCTGTGCGGAGTGGCCGGTTTCCGTCCTTCGGTCGGACGCTATCCCACCGAGGGCGTGGTGCCGCTGTCGCACACGCTCGACACGGTGGGCCCGATCGCACGCAATGCCGCCGACCTGGCGCTGCTCGACGCCGTGATGTCGGGCCAGCCGCCGCAGGCGCCGCCGCGCGGCCTCGCGGGCGTGCGCCTCGCGCTCTCGCCGCGCTACTACCTGTCGCGGCTCGAGCCCGAGGTCGAGCGCGCGTTCGAGAGTGCGCGGCGCCGACTCGCCGCGCACGGCGTGTGCTGGGTCGAGGCGGACGTGCCGGACCTGCATGCGCTCGCCGAAGGCATCGCGCCCACGCTGATCGGCCATGAATCGGCGCGTGCCCTGCCCGACTGGCTGGCGGCGCGCACCGGCGGCGTCTCGATGGACCGGCTGATGGCCGAGGCCGGTGCCGACCTGCACGAGGCGCTGCATGCCGCGCAGCAGGCCGTGAACAGCCCGGCCGCGCGCGACGGCTACCGGGCCGCGCTGCGGCGGCGCATGGCGCTCGGCGGCGCGCTGCAGCGCTACTTCGCGCAGCACGCCGTGCTCGCGCTCGTGCATCCGGTGGCGCGCGTGGCGGCACCGCTGGCCAGCGCGCCCGAAGCGCGCCGTTCGCCGGCGCCAGCCGTGCCGCTGGCCGCGGGCGGACTGATGACGGCACGCGAAGCCTTCGGCCAGAACGTCTCGCCCGCCAGCATCGCGGCCCTGCCCAGCGTGGTGCTGCCCGCGGGCTTCACGCGCGAGGGCCTGCCGGTGGGCATCGCCTTCGATGCGCCGCACGGCAGCGACGCGCGCCTGCTCGCGCTGGCCCAGGCACTGCAGCAGGCGCTGCAACACCCCCCAGAACAAGGCGCACCCGGTGCCATGCCGGGCAGCGCCGTGCACACCCTCGAACCACAGGCCCTGCCATGAAGAACTTCCAGCTCAGCGCGGTGCGGACCACCGGCACCGCGCCGCCACCCACGCATTCCACACCCGATTCACCACGAGCCGATGGCATCCGGCTCGCCCACGTGGCGCGGCGCTTCGGCAGCGGCGACGCCGAGCTGACCGCGCTGCGCGACATCGAGCTCGAGGTGCGCGCGGGCGAGTTCCTCGCGATCCTCGGCCCCTCGGGCTGCGGCAAGTCGACGCTGCTGCAGATCGTCGCCGGCCTGCTGGCGCCGAGCGCGGGCGAGGTGCTGTTTCGCGGCCGGCCGGTGACCGAGCCACCCGAGGGCATGGTCTACCTGTTCCAGCAGTACACCAAGTCGCTGCTGCCCTGGCGCAGCGTCGCGGGCAACGTGGCGCTGGCCTTCGAGGCCGACCGCCGCCTCGCCCGCCAGCAGGTCCATGCGCGCGCGTCCGAGTACCTGGGCCTGGTCGGTCTCGCGGGCTTCGAGAAGCACTATCCCTGGCAGCTCTCGGGCGGCATGCAGCAGCGCGTGGCGATCGCGCGCGCTCTCGCCGCCGAGCCCCGCGTGCTGCTGCTCGACGAGCCCTTCAGCGCGGTCGATGCGCTGACCCGGGTCGAACTGCAGGCGCTGGTGCTCGAGTTGCGGCGCCAGCGCGGCCTGACGGTGGTGCTGGTCACGCACGACGTCGACGAGGCCGTGTTCCTGGCCGACCGCATCGCGATCCTCTCAAAGCGGCCGACGGTGGTCGAGGAGATCGTCGAGACCCGCATCCCCCATCCGCGCGACGCCATCGAGACGCGCGAGCTGCCGCGCTTCCTCGAACTTCGGCACACGCTGATGGAACGGCTGCTGGGACGGGAGCCGCGGCCATGAGGCGCGCAGGCCTTGTCGAACGCTGGCTGCCCGGCACGCTCGCCGTCGCGGGCGTGCTCGCGGCCTGGGAACTGCTGGGCCGCAGCGGCGCGCTGAACCCGGCGCTGCTGCCGGCGCCGTCGGTGGTGCTGGCGACGCTCGTGGAGGTGGTGCGCGAAGACGCGCTGGCCCAGCCGATCGCGCGCACGCTGGCGCTGATGGCCACCGGCTACCTCATCGCCTGCGCCTGCGGCATCGCGCTCGGTGTCGCGATGGGCCGCAGCGAGGCCGTGCACGCGCTGATGGAACCGCTGGTCGAACTGGTGCGGCCGATTCCGAAGCCCGCGCTGATCCCGCCGCTGTTCCTGTTCCTCGGCATCGGCCTGCAGACCATGCTGTTCATCGTGGTGCTGGCCGCATTCTTTCCGGTGCTCATCAACACCGTGCAGGGCGTGCGCGGGGTCGACCCGGTGCTGCTGGATACCGCGCGCACGCTGCGGCTGTCGCGCCGGGCGACGGTGCTGCGGGTGGTGCTGCCGGCCGCGCTGCCGATGGTGGCCACCGGCATGCGCGTGAGCCTCGGCCTCGCGCTGACGCTGGTGGTGGTGGCCGAGATGCTGGCCGGCGAGAACGGCGTCGGCTTCCTGATCCTCGACATGCAGCGCGCGTTCCAGATCCAGAAGATGTACGCCTGGCTGGTGGTGCTGGCGCTGCTGGGCCTGCTGCTCAACGGCGCCTTCGAATGGGCCGAACGCCGCGCGCTGCCGTGGCGCGCCCACCTGTCCTGAGGTCGCCATGACCGCGTCGCACGTCTCTTCTTCCTCGCGCGCCCTGCCGCGCCTCGCGCGCACCGCCTCCGGCATCGCGCTGGTGATCGCGCTGCTGGCCCTGTGGGAAGCCTCGGCCCGCCTCGGTTGGGTCGACAGCCTCAACTGGCCGCCTTTCACCGCGGTGCTGGCCGCGCTGCGCGACGGCCTGCGGTCCGGCGAGCTGCCCGCGCTGCTGGGCAATACCCTGGGCTACATGCTCGCCGGCTATGCAGCCGGCAGCGCGGCGGGCATCGCGCTGGGCCTGCTGCTGGGCCTTTCGCCGCTGCTGATGCGCATCTTCAGCCCGCTGGTCGAGACCCTGAGGCCGATCCCGATCTCCGCGATCGTGCCGCCGCTGATCCTGTTCCTCGGCGTGGGCGATGCGCTCAAGATCTTCATCGTCGCCTTCAGCAGCTTCTTTCCGGTGCTGATCAACACCGTGGCCGGGGTGCGCGACGGCAGTCCGGTGCTGCGGCAGACAGCGCGCACCCTGCGCCTGTCGCGCGCCGCCACGCTGCGCAAGCTGGTGCTGCCCGGCGCACTGCCCGCGATCTTCGCGGGGCTGCGCACCAGCCTGGGCATCGCGCTGGTGGTGGCAATCATCGCGGAGATGGTCGCCGGCGCCAGCGGCATTGGCTACTTCATCGTGCAGGCCCAGTACGCCATGCAGCCCGCGCCCATGTACGCGGCCGTGCTGTGCCTGTCGATCGCGGGCTATGCGCTCAACCGCGCGATCCTGCGCCTCGAGAAGACCGCGCTGCCCTGGCACGGCCGCGCCTGAGAACGCGCTTCCTCTTTCCCTCACTCCGGAGATCCCCATGAAGTATGCTTTCACCGCATTGGCTTTCGCCTGCGCGTCGCTCTGCGGCGGCGCCTCGCAGGCCGCCGAGCTCGCCAAGGTCCGCGTCAACGTGCAGACCATCATCGACTGCGTTCCCGTGATCGTCGCGATCCGGCAGGGCTACTTCGCGCAGGAAGGGCTGGAGGTCGACACCAGCACCTCGGCCGGCGGCGCCGTCGGCATTCCCGGCCTGGTGGGCGGGGCCTACGACATCGCGCAGAGCAACACGGTGTCGGGCCTGCTGGCCTTCCACCAGGGGCTGGACGTGCAGGCGATCGCGCCGGGCGCCAAGATGCAGCCGCAGGCCCCCACCACGGAGATGGTGGGCCGCAAGGGCGAGACGTTCAGGAGCGGCGCCGACCTCAAGGGCAAGTCGATCGGCGTCAACAACCGCAACAGCATCGTGTGGCTCTATGCCCGTGCATGGGTCAAGGCGCGCGGCGGCGATCCCGCGAAGGTGAACTTTCGCGAGGTGCCGTTCCCGCAGATGGAGGACGCGGTGCGCCGGCGTAACGTCGACGCGGCCTTCATGGTCGAGCCCTTCAAGAGCGCGGCGGCGCGCCATGCCGAGCTGGCCGTGGTGGGCTCGCCCTTCAACGAGGTGCAGCCGGGCGCCGACGCGGGCCAGTACCTGACCACCGGCAAGTACGCCGCGCAGCATCCCGAGAACCTGCGCAAGTTCACGCGCGCGCTGCGCCGCGGCATCGACTGGTACAACGCCAACCTGCGTTCGCCCGAGGCGCTGCAGGTGGTGTCGGACTTCACGAAGCTGCCGGTGCCGGTTCTGCAGCAGATCAACCTGCCGCCGATGCCCACGCAGATCGAGGTGGCGCAGATCCGCAAGACGGCCGAGCTGATGCGCGACAACGGCATGCTCGCGAAGCTGCCCGACGTGGAGCGCTTCGTGAACGTGCCGGCGGCGGGCAATTGAAACGGGGCGGCCCGACGCCGCTTCAGGCGGCGGGGCCGGGGTCGCGGCGCTCGAGGTTGTCCGCCACCAGGGCCTGCACCTTCGCCACGTCGAGCGCATGCAGGTCGTCGCCACCGAGGAAGGCGGCCGCCGCGGCCGCGGCGCCCATTGCCATGCAGGATCCGATCACGCGGATCGCGCCGAGCGCAAAGGGCTCGGCATCGACGCAGCGGCCGGCCGCGACCAGGTTGCGCAGATCGCGGGAGACCATGGCGCCCAGCGGGATCCAGGTGATGTGCTCGTCGCCGAAGGTCTCCCAGTGCACGCCCTCCTCGCGGCCGTGGAACTCGATCGGCCAGGCGCAACGGCCGATGGCGTCGGGCAACCGTTCGCCGCTGCGCACCTGCGCGGTCGACAGCGTGCGCAGCGCCGCGATGCCGCGCGTCTGCCGCACGCCGGGCTGGCCCACCGACTGGATGCGCGCGCCGCCGAAGGCCTGCGGAAACTCGCCGCGCAGGAAGGCCATGACGCGGTCGATCTCGCCGCGCGCCTCGAGCGCCACGCGCGACATCGCCACGGCATCGAGCGGGGTCTGGAAATGCGTGAGGTTCACCAGGCACAGGTCGCGGCCCGGAAACTCGAAGACGAAGCCGTCGCGCCGCGCGAGCCCGTAGCGCGGCGCGGCCTGCTCGAGGCGCTCGATCACGGCGGCGCGCGTGGGCACGGGCCGGCCCAGCCCGGCGATCGAGAACATGCTGGTGCCATACACGGGCAGCTCGGCCTGCTGCAAGGTGGCGCCGGCCAGCGCGCCGAGCGCGGCATCGCCACTGGCATCGACGAAGCAACGCGCCGTCACCGACAGCGGCCCATGGCGGGTCCAGGCATCGATGCGCCGCAGCCGGTCGCTCTCGCGCCGCGCCTCGGCCAGCACCGCGCCGAGCACCACCTCCACGCCCGCGGCGCGCAGGTGCCTGGCATAGCTGCCGGCGAGCTCGTGCTCGTCGTACAGCCCCACGAAGCTGCGCCGGCCCGGCCGCCATGCGAGCGCGCCCGCTGCCTGCAGGTCCGCCAGCACGTCTCCCGCGAAACCGTAGCTCAGCTGGTAGGGTGCATCGCCCATCGAGAAGAAGCCGCAGAGCGTGCCGATCAAGCCGTTGACCGACTGTCCGCCGATCTGCGCGAGGCTGTCCACCAGCACCACTCGCAAGCCGAGCCGGCCCGCCTCCACCGCCGCCGAGACACCGGCGGCGCCGGCGCCGACCACGCAGAGGTCGGCCTCGAGCACGCGCCGCGCCGGCTGGCCCGGCAACGATTCGATGCGCCGCGGCTCCTTCATGCCGCCTCCTTCACGCAGCGGTTGCGCAGCACGCCGACATGGCCGATCTCGACTTCCACCTCGTCGCCTTCGGCCAGCCACAGCGGCGGTTGGCGCTTCGCGCCCACGCCGCCCGGCGTGCCCGTGACGACCACGTCGCCGGGCTGCAGCGTCATGAAGGTCGACACGTAAGCCAGCAGCCGGGGCACCGGGAAGATCATCCGGTCGGTGGACGACTGCTGCAGCGCGCGGCCATTCACGCGCGTCTCGACGGAAACGACGCGGTCGGCCGGCAGCTCGTCGAGCGTCACCAGCGCGGGACCGAAGGCGCCGGTATGCGGGAAGTTCTTGCCGGGCCCGAATTGATGCGTATGGTTCTGCCAGTCGCGCACGCTGGCGTCGTTGAAGCAGCTCACGCCGGCGACGTGCGCCCAGGCCTCGTGCTCGGCGATGCGGCGGCCGGCCTTGCCGATGACCAGCGCGAGCTCGCCCTCGTAGTCGAACTGCGAGGATTCGCGCGGAATGAGGAGCGGCGAGCCGTGCGCCTGCAGCGATTCAGCGATGCGCAGGAACACCGTCGGATGCGGCGCGACCGGACGCGCGGTCTCGGCACGGTGTTCCTCGTAGTTGAGGCCGATGCAGACGATGGTGCCCGGATCGGGCAGCACCGGCAGCAGCTCGACCTGATCGAAGCGCAGGTCGGGTGCCTCCGCACGCAGGGCGGCGGCCCGCGCGAGCGCATCGGCCGCGATCAAGGCCTTGAGCGTGGGCCATTCGGGTGCGAAGCGGCGACCGAGATCGAGCAGGCCGCCGGAAACCTCAAGGCCGTAGGAGGCACGGCCTTCGATGCTGTAGCTGAAGAGTTTCATGGAGTGCTTTCGATGGAGTTCAGGAAAAGGGGTGCCCGTGCCGATGCCGCGCCCAGTTCGCCGATGGGCACCACGCGCGACCAGTAGCGATCAGGCCGCAGCACCAGGGCCTCGGCCTGCAGCGCGTCGAGGAAGGCATCGAGCGCGCCGCTGCCGTCGCGCGCCTGCGCCAGTTCGGGGTTCGCCGCGAACGACAGGAAATCCTCGCGCGCGCGGCGCAGCGCGACCACGCGCAGCGGCACGCCGGGCGGTGCCAGCGAACGGGCCTGGGCGCGGAAGGCTGGCGAATCCCAGCCGATCACCGCGAAGCCGGTGCCGAGCAGTTCGTCGAGCCGGCACAGCGAGCGATCGGGCAGATCGACCATCGGCTGCGGCAGCAGCTCGGGACGGCAGGCCGGCCGGTCGAGCGGCTGGTGCAGTTCGAACCAGCCGTCGCGCAACCGCGGCCTGGGCTTGAAGCGCAGTTGCAGCACGTAGTCGCGCAGCGGCGGCACCAGGCAGGCGACACGCAGCAGCGTCTGCATCGCGGCCGCGCCCGCGCGGCTCTTGGGCTGCATGAAGGCACCGATGCGCAGTGCCATGCGGATCAGCGCCTGCGCATGCGGGCGGCGCTCGGTCTCGTAGCTGTCGACCAGTTCCTCGGGCAGGCCCCAGCGCGTGACGGCCGCGAGCTTCCAGGCGAGGTTGGCGGCATCGCGCAGCCCGCTGTTGAGGCCCTGGCCCGCGAACGGCGGCGTCAGGTGCGCGGCATCGCCGGCCAGCAGCACACGGCCGTGGCGCCAGCGTTCGGCCACGCGCGCATGGAAGGTATAGACCGCCTTGCGCACCAGCGGCAGCGCGCGGTCTTCGGGATGGCGCGCGGCCATCCAGCCGCGAAAACGCGCTTCGTCGAGCGCGAAGGCATCGTCCTCGCCCGGATGCAGCATGAATTCGTAGCGCAGCGTGCCGTGCGGTCCGGGCAGCCGGATCGCGGGGCGCAGCGGATCGCAGAAGGTCTGGGTATGGCGCAGGCTGCTGGTGCGCTCGGCCAGGTCGACGATGAGCCAGCGCTCGGGATGGGTGTCGCCCTGCAGCCGGATGCCGCAGAGTTCGCGCACGCGGCTGCGCGCGCCGTCGCAGCCGACCAGCCAGCGCGCCTCGACGCGCAGCTCGCCCGCGGGGCCGCGCACCCGGCAGCGCACGCCGTCGCCTTCGCCTTCGCCTTCGTCATCGAAGGACTCGAGCGCGTGGCCGAACAGCACGCGCGCGTCTTCCTCGAAGCGCGCGAGGCCCTCGCACAGCGTGCGCTCCAGCCGCGGCTGGTTGAAGGCATTGCGCTTCGGGTAGCCGTACTCCTGGCGCGTCGGCTGGATGCTCGCGAAAGGCTTGCCGCGCCAGGAGAAGTACTGCACGCCATAGCCGAGCACCAGGTCGCGCACCACCGCCTCCGCAAGGCCGGCCGACTGCAGCGTGCGCAGGCTCTCGTCGTCGAGCGTCACGGCGCGCGGCTCGCGCACGGTGGCCTGGTTGCGCTCGATCACGAGCGTGCGCACGCCGTGGCCGGCCAGCAGGTTCGCGAGCATCAGGCCCACGGGGCCGGCGCCGACGATCAGCACGTCGGCGCGCAGGGTTGGAGAATCGCTGGAAGTCCGCACGCCGCTCAGCTCCGCATGATCGCCATGCCCCAGCGGTTCAGCGTGCTCGGGTGGTGCGGCCAGAGGCCGGGCTCGTGGTCCTCGGGGCAGGACTCGAGGTCGCAGGAGATCTCGGCCAGGTTGCCGTCGGGATCGGCCACCATGAAGAAGGTGTCGTTGCCCGGCCCGTGCCGACCCACGCCCCATACCAGCGCGATGCGCTCGCCCGCCATGTGGTCGGCCCAGTCGCGCAGTCGCTCCCAGTCGCGCGTCTCGCAGGAGAAATGGTCGAAGCGCACCTGCGGCGCATGGAAGATCGCGAGCGCATGGTGCTCATGGTCGGTGCGCAGGAAGGCGGCGCGCAGCACGCCCGCGGCATCGCGCACGAAGTCGGAGACGACGAAGCCGAGTTCGTCGGCATAGAAGCGCGCAAGGCGCTCGGGGTCGGGCGTGCGCACCGCATAGTGCTGCAGCCGCGCCTCGGCGCGATCGCCTGGCGGCGGAGCCGCTGGCGGTCCGGCAATGAAGCACAGCCGCCGGCCCTCGGGATCGTCGAGCAGGAGCCGTGGTCCCGGCTCGCCCGTCTCCTCGAAGCGCGCGAAGGCGCGGCCCGCGAAGCGCCCGGAATAGGCGCGCAGCGCGGCCTCGTCGGCGAAGCGGAAGCGGCTTTGCGCGAGCTGGTTCGGCGCGCCCTCGTGCAGCGCCAGCACGCGCTGCGGCGCCACGCAGCGCAGCCCGTTCCCGCCCGCGGGCTGCGTCTCGCAGCGCAGGGCGCGCGCGTAGAAATCGGCCGCCAGCGCGGGCTGGGGCGTGGTCAGTTCGATCGCGTCGAGCACGGCACCGAGCGTCATTCGCGGTGCTCCCTCGCGGCCGATGCGGCGATGCCGAGCAGCAGGTCCGCCACCGCCCGCGGTGCCGTGAGGAAGGGCGAATGCCCGCTATCGAGTTCGTGCACGCGCGTGCGGTGGGCGGGCACGAAGGCGTCGGCGTCGGCGATGAAGCGGCGCGCGAGCGACGGCGGCACGGCGTTGTCGCGCAGGCAGAGCAGGTAGTGACGCTCGATCGCGCCCCAGCGGCGCGCGCTTAGAGCGATAGGTGTGGCCATGGGTGCGAACGGCATGTCGGGCGACAGCAGGTGCAGCGCCGCCGCCGCGTCGGCATCGGAGGCGTCGTTGTAGAAGGCCTCGCGCAAGGCGGCCCGGTAGGCGCCACCGGTGGCGAGCGGGTCGATGCGGAACGCGCCCGTGGCCGCCGGGGCGCCGAGCAGCACGGGGTTCACGCGCGCGGAGGCCGCTTCGGGCAGCCCGAAGTACGCGCCGATCGGCACGCCGGGCCCGGGCATGTTGCCGGCGATGTAGACCAGCGCCGCGATCTTCTCGCTCGCGCGCTCGCCCACCGCATGAAGCACGATGCCGCCCATGCTGTGGCCCGCGAGCACCACGCGCCGATGGCCGGCGGCGCGCAGCGCGTCGATGGTGGCGATCACGCTGTCGGCGTAGTCGTCCAGGCCGATGCCCGCGAGCGGCGACCGCTCGGCGAGAAAGGCAGCCTCCTGGCCGGGCCGGCCATGGCTGGCGGGGAAGCGCGCTGCGAGCCCGTGGCCGGGCAGGTCGCGGGCCACCGCGGCGACGCCGCCAGCCGCGAGCAGCGGCAGCACACGTTCGTAGCACCAGGCGCCGTGCCAGCCGCCGTGCACGAGGACGATGGCGGCTCTTTCGTCTCGGCGCGCGCCGGAAGCGGGGCCGCCGGCCATGGCCACGGAAGCGGCGGCCGCCTTGAACAGGTGTCGTTTGAAGATGTCGGGCATGGTGTGTCGAAGGGTTCGGGCAAGTGTTGATTTGCCCCGCCGCTGCGTCAAACCACCGGCCCGATTCCTAGAATTGCGTTTTGCAATAGGCGCGCGGCGCGCGGCGGGCAACCATCGCCGCATGCCCGAGCGCCGCATCAAGCCCCTTTCGTCCTCCGACCGATCGCACCCACCCATGTCCAAGCTCGACCTCGAATGGCTCTCGGTGTTCGACCGGGTCTACGAGACCCGCAGCGTCTCGCGCGCCGCGGAGCATCTCGGCATCGCGCAGGCGACGGCCAGCATCGCGCTGAACAAGCTGCGCGCGCATTTCGACGACAAGCTGTTCACGCGCACGCCCTCGGGCATGCAGCCCACCGCCCGCGCGAGCGAGATCCTGCCCTCGATCCGCAAGGTGCTCGAGCTGCTCGAGCAGACCCAGAGCGAGCGCATCGCCTTCGACCCGCAGGCCTCGGCGCGCGTCTTCCGCGTCGGCATGACGGACATCCGCCAGGTGGTGATGCTGCCGCTGCTGGTGAACCGGCTCAAGCAGATCGCGCCCGCGGTGCGCATCGAGGCCGAGACGATCTCGAGCGACAGCCCGCGGCTGATGGAGGAAGGCCGGCTCGAGCTCGCGATCGGCTACATGCCGCAGCTCGAGGCCGGGTTCTTCCAGCGCACGCTGCTCGACGAGGGCTTCGTCTGCCTGGTGTCCGAGCGCCATCCGCGCATCCGCAAGCGCATCGACAAGCGCGCCTTCCTCGCCGAGAGCCACATCCTCGTCACGATGTCGGGCACCGGTCCGTCGATCGTCGAGCGCACCCTGGCGGCGCTGAAGATCAAGCCCAACATCGGGTTGCGCGTGCCGAGCTTCCTCGGCGTGTCGCGCATCGTGGCCGAGACCGAGTTGCTGGTGGTGGTGCCGCGCAGCCTTGGCGAGGCCTTCGCGGAAAGCGAGAAGCTGCGCGTGCTCGAATCGCCGATCGCGTTCCCGCCCTATTCGGTGCGGCTGCACTGGCACGAGCGCCAGCATGCGGATCCGGGCAACGTGTGGCTGCGGCAGTTGGTGGCGCAGATGTTCGCGCGCGACGAGCGGCTGCCGGCGGCGGCGAACGGGAAGCAGGCCACGGGTGCGCGTTGAGGCTCAGGAGTCCATCAGCTCGTACCCCGTGCTGCGCCCACCCCCCGCCGACTTCTTCAGCACCCCCAGCGCCAGCAACTGCGTGATGTCGCGCAGCGCCGTATCCGGCGAACACTTGGCGATAGCCGCCCACTTGCTGCTGGTGAGCTTGCCTTCGAAGCCGTCGAGCAGGCGGTTGAGCAGCTTCGCCTGGCGCTCGTTCACCGGCGTGCCGGCCCAGCGCTGCCAGAAGCGCGCCTTGGTCAGCACGCCGTCGAGCGTGAGCTGCGCGCTGGCGGTGGCTCGGCCCAGCGTGTCGAGGAACCAGGCCAGCCATGCGGTGACATCGAGCGAGCCCTTTTGGGTGCGCTCGAGGATGTCGTAGTACGCCTTGCGCTCGCGCTGGATCTGCGCCGACAGGCTGTAGAAGCGCTGCCCCGTGCCATCGGCACGGGCGAGGAACAGATCGCCGACGGCGCGTGCGATGCGGCCATTGCCGTCGTCGAAGGGATGCAAGGTGACGAACCACAGGTGCGCCAGGCCCGCCTTGAGGAGGACGGGTTCGTCCGGCTCCCGGTTGGCCCAGGCCAGGAAAGCTTCCACCTGCGCGGGCAACGTGTCCGCCGGCGGTGCCTCGAAGTGGACCTTGCGCCGGTTCACGGGGCCCGAGACGACCTGCATCGGACCGGCCGCGTCGTCGCGCCAGCGGCCCACGTCGATCTTCGACAGGCCCGAATAGCCGGTCGGGAACAGCGCCGCGTGCCAACCGAAAAGGCGCTCGGCGGTGAGGGGTTCGCCACTGCGCGAGGTGGCGTCGAGCACCATCTCGACCACGCCGTCCACGTGCCGGTCCACGGGCGCCAGCGCGCCGATGTCGAGCCCGAGCCGGCGCGCGATCGACGAACGGACCAAGGCCACGTCCAACACCTCGCCCTCGATCTCGCTGGTCTTGACCACGTCGTCGGTCAGCGCCGCCAGGCTGGCCTGGTCGCGCAGCGCGAGCCCGACGTCTGCCAGCCGGCC
The DNA here is from genome assembly GCF_047325085.1 of Variovorax sp. Varisp41. Classification (NCBI taxonomy): domain Bacteria; kingdom Pseudomonadati; phylum Pseudomonadota; class Betaproteobacteria; order Burkholderiales; family Comamonadaceae; genus Variovorax; species Variovorax sp. Varisp41. The sequence goes on along the minus strand of NZ_CP168541.1, from coordinate 98,908 downwards.
CAGCAAGGCGCCTTGGGCGCGGCTGACATCGGCCAGGGGCTGGGCCAGGGCGGACAGGTTATAGCGCCACCCGGGCCAGTCGTCGGCTTGCCAGATATAGAGGTTTTCTCCGCTATTCATGCGGAGATTAGACGCCGTGTTCACCACAGGAGCAAACTCATTCACCGCAATATTTGCGGTGAATGGCACATTCAATCACCGCATGAAATGGCGGGAACGCCTCCGTTCCGGCCTCCTTCGGGAAGGCCCCCGAACCGTTCGTCGGCCACCCGTGGCAACCAGGCCACGCCCCCGCCCACCCACCGAAGTCCGTAGGACACAATTGCAAACTTCCTCATTCACACCGCCCGCCAGCGGCGCGCCTTCGTTCGCCCCATGTCCCTGGAATCCGCGTCCGTTCCGTCTCGCGCCTTCGCGCCAGGGTACGGGCCGGCACGCCCTCGCGCCGCGCATCGCGCGCTCTGGCAATGGCTGCTGGCGCTGCTGCTTCTCGCCGTGCTGAACCCGGCCTTCGGCGCGGCGCCGGCCGACGCGCGCCAGCCGGTGCTCTCGCTCTCGCGCCAGGCCACCGGCCTGCCCGCCGTGCAGCAGCTCCAGTTCTTCGAGGACACGACCCGCGCCCTCGGCATCGACGAGGTACGCACCCCGGCCCAGGAAGCGCGCTTCACCCTGCCCGACCAGCCGCTGCGCGGCCAGGAATCCGACCGCGTGCTGTGGTTCAAGCTGCAGATGCAGCTGCAGGACCCGGCCGACGCGGCGCGCGAATGGCTGATGCTGGTGCCCACGGTGTCGACGCGCGACATCCGCTTCTACGGCCCCTTCGACACCACGGGCCACGCGCTGGCCGAGCCGGTGGTCACCGGCATGCGCCATCCCTGGGCCACGCGGCCGGCCGCCTCCGAGCAGATGGCCTGGCGCTTCGAGCTGCCGGGGCCGGGCGTCTACACGGTGTACTTCCGCGTCGAGTCGACCTTCGCGCGCATCTACGACGTGACGCTCTGGGACCCGGCCGACTACCTGCAGTCGACGCAGGACAAGCGCATGTTCGACGGCGTCAGCTACGGCCTGCTGCTCGGGCTCATGGTCTACGGCCTGGTGCTGTTCGTGGTGTTCGGCGAGGCGCTCTACGCCTACTACATGCTGGCCTGCCTCTGCGGCCTGCTCGCGCTCGCGAGCATCAACGGCCATGCGCTGCGCTACCCGTTCGCGCACTGGCCGGCCGGCGCCGGCTTCGCCTACACGGCCGGGCCCGCGCTGTGGGCGCTGTGCAAGCTGCAGTTCGGCCGGCGGCTGCTGCGGCTGTCGCACTTCGCGCCGCTGCTCGACCGGCTGGTGCAGGCCTTCTCGGTCGCGCTGCTGCTGGCCATTCCCTACGCGCATTGGGGCGCCCATCCGCTGATCACCTTCCGGCTGGTGCAGATGTCGGTGGTGGCCTCGACGGCGGTGATGGTGATCGGCGCAATGTTCGCGATCCGCCGGCGCTACTGGCCGGCCGTGCTCTATTGCATCGGGGTCGGGCTGCTGCTGGCCGGCATCGGCGCGATCGTGTTCGCGAGCTGGGGCTGGATCGAGTGGGCGCCCGGCCAGATGAACGTCTCGCAGGCGGCGCTGGTGGTCGAGCTGGTGGTGTTCGCGGTGGCGATGGCCTCGCGGCTGCGGCTGGTGCTGCGCTCCGAGCAGGCGCTGACGGCGCGCACCCAGCAGCTGGTGGAAGCGCTCGGCACCGACGCGCTGACCGGCGCCGCCAGCCGCGCCGGCCTGGAGAGCCGCGGCGAGGAATGGCTGCGCCGCGACCAGCCCTTCGCGCTGATGCTGCTCGACCTGGACGGCTTCAAGGAAGTCAACGACGGCCACGGCCACGCGGTCGGCGACGCGGTGCTGGTGCAGACGGTGGCGCGGCTGCGCTCGCAGCTGCGCGCGAGCGACACGGTGGCGCGCCTGGGCGGCGACGAGTTCGCGATCCTGGTGCCGGGCCGGCCCTCGCGCGCGGCGCTCGCGCAGATGGCGCGCCGCATCGTCGACGCCGGCCTGCAGCCCATCGAGGCCGATGGCGCCGAGGTGTCGGTCGGCATGAGCCTGGGCATCGCCTGCAACCCCGAGGACGGACGCACGCTGGCGCAGCTGCTGCGCTGCGCCGACCAGGCGATGTACCGCGTCAAGCAGCAGCGCCAAGGACCCGGCTTCGCCTTCTTCTCGGACGCCCCGGTGGAACCGGCGCGCCCGGCGCCGGGCGCGCCCGTGGCCGACGGGAGCGGTGCCGCCTGATGCCCCGACTGTTCCACGCCCTCCTTCTCCTTCTCGCGGCGTCGTTCGCCTGCCAGGCGCAGGCACAGCCGCAGCAGGTGCCGGCACAGCGCCTGCGCATCGTCGGCGGCCTCGCCGGGGTCACCCAGTACACGCGGCACGAGGAGAACTTCTGGGCCCGAGAGCTCGCCGCGCGAACCGGCGGACGCTACAGCGCCAGCATCGTGCCCTTCGACCGCGCCGGCGTGCCGGGCCAGGAGATGCTCAGCCTGATCCAGCTCGGCGTGGTGCCCTTCGGCACCGCGCTCATGAGCCAGATGGCGGTGCAGTTCCCCGAGCTCGGCACGCCCGACATGGCCGGGCTCAATCCCGACATCGCGACGCTGCGCCGCGTGGTCGGCGCCTTCCGGCCCTACCTGGCGCGCACGCTGCGCGAGCGCTACGGCGCGGAGCTGCTGGCGATCTACACCTATCCGGCGCAGGCCGTGTTCTGCGCGCGGCCCGTGGCACGGCTGGCCGACCTCGCGAACCGGCGCGTGCGGGTGTCGAGCGCAACGCAGGCCGATTTCATGCGCGCGCTCGGGGCAACGCCCGTCTACACCGAATTCGCGGCCATCATGTCGAACATGACGACCGGCAACACCGACTGCGCGATCACCGGCACCATGTCGGGCCACACGCTGGGCCTGCACGCGGTGACGAGTTCGCTCTACACCATGCCGCTGAGCTGGGGCCTGGCGGTGTTCGCGGCCAACCGCGAGAACCTCGAGGCGCTGCCACCCGACCTGCAGGCGCTGCTGCGCACCGAACTGCCGAAGCTCGAGGCCGCGGTCTGGGACCAGTCCGAGCGCGAGACCACCGAGGGCATCGCCTGCAACACCGGCGCGGCCGGCTGCACCCGGCCCGTGAAGGGGCGGATGACGGCGGTCGCGCCCTCGCCCCAGGACGAGGCGCGCCGGCGCGAGATCTTCGCGACCCGCGTGCTGCCCGGCTGGCTGCAGCGCTGCGGCCCGGTCTGCGCGCAGGTCTGGAACGACACCGTCGGCCCCGCGGTCGGCATCCGCGCCCCGCTCGCCCGGTGACACAGCGCTTCTCCCGCCGCGTGGTGGCCGTGGTCTACGGCGTGGCCCTGCTGCTGCTGGGCACGCTGGCGGCCGTGGCGAGCAGCATCATCTGGGACGCGCGCGGCAAGGCCATCGCCAATGCGCAGACCCAGGCGACGCGCTTCGTCGGCGGCTCGGAGGCGGCGCTCAACCGCGCGCTGCTGAGCATCGACATGATGCTCGCCGGCGCGGGCGAGCAGTTGCGCGAATCCCCGCGCGACCGCATCGCCGAGGATGCCAACCGGCCCGAGGTGCGGCGGCTGGTCGGCAACCTGGTGCGGCAGAACCTGCTGGTGCGCTTCGTCGCCTTCGTCGATGCGCAGGGCGTGCCCATCGCGTCGTCGGACCGGCGCGGCGCCCAGATCCCGATGGCGCTGCCCGAGGGCTTCGCGCACGACGTGCTGGCGCAGCCGCTGTCGACCATGGCGGTGAGCGCGCCGATCTCGAGCCCGGCCACGCTGCAGCAGGTGGTGTTCTTCGCGCGCGCCGTGCCGCTGGCCGACGGCAGCCGCATCCTCGCCGTGGCCGAGGTGCAGATCTCGCTGCTGGCGCTGGTGACGATGCAGGGCGCCGTCATCCCGGGCCTGGAGGTCACGCTCGAGCGCGACGCGGGCTCGCTGCTGGTGAGCGTGCCGGCGCGCGACGACCTGCTCGGCCGGCAGCTCGAGCCACCGCTGAGCGAGCAGACCAGCGACGGCCGCCCGGTGCAGATGGCCGCGCGCCTGAGCGGCGTGCCCGCGATCCTGGTGGCGCGCCCCACGCTGCACCGCAACCTGCTGATCGTGGCGAGCATCCCGCTGGACGCGGCGCTGCACGACTGGCGCCAGGAGCGCGACCGCATCGCATGGACCGGCGTCCTGGTCGGCGCGATGATCCTCGCGATCGCGGCCTTCACCCACCTGCAGCTGCGGCGCCAATGGCAGGCGCGGCAGGAACTGGTCCGCTCCAAGGCCACGCTCGACCAGGCGCTCGAGTCGATGATCGGCGGCTTCGTGCTGCTCGACGCCGACGACCGCGTGCTGGCCTGGAACCACAGCTTCGTCGCGATGTTCCCGTGGGTGCGGCCGCTGCTCGCGCCGCAGGTGCCGTTTCGCGAGCTGGTCGCCGAGACCGCGAAGCACGTGGTGCACGAGGGCGGGCCGGGCGGCTGGCTCGACCTGAACATGCCGCAGCTCGCGCGCGAGCATTCCGAGCAGGAGGCGGTGTTCGACGACGGCCGGGTCACGCAGGCCACGCGCAGCCGCACGCCCGACGGCGGCACCGTCTGCGTCTACCAGGACATCACCGAGAAACGGCGCCACATGGCCGCCATCGTCGAGAGCAAGGCGCAGCTGCAGGCCACGCTCGAGGCGCTGCCCGACCTGCTGCTCGAGGTCGGGCTCGACGGCATCTGCCACGGCCACCATGCGCCGCGCGTACCGCTGCCGGGCATCCAGGTCGACCAGCCGGCCGGCCGGCGGCTGCAGGAGCTGCTGCCGCCGCAGGCGAGCGCGGAGGTCATGGCGGCGCTCAAGGAAGCCAACGAGACCGGGCGCTCGAGCGGGCGCCAGTTCGAGCGCCGCTACGCGCGCAGCAAGGCCTGGTTCGAGATCTCGGTCTCGCGCAAGGCCAGCGGCGCGCAGGCCGATCCGCGCTTCATCGTGATCCTGCGCAACATCACCGAGAGCAAGCGGGCGGCCGACGAGGTCGAGCAGCTGGCCTTCTACGACACGCTCACCGGCCTGCCCAACCGGCGGCTGCTGGTGGACCGGATCAAGCAGGCCATCGATGCCGCGCCGGGGCGCTCGCGCTGGAGCGCGCTGCTGTTCCTCGACCTCGACAACTTCAAGACCGTGAACGACGCGCACGGCCACGACACCGGCGACGTGATGCTCAAGCAGGTGGCCAAGCGCCTCACCGCCTGCCTGCGCCGCGGCGACACCGTGGCGCGGCTGGGCGGCGACGAGTTCGTCGTGATGCTGGCCGAGCTGCACGAACGGCGGCTGATCGCGACCTCAGAGACCGAGGCCATCGGCGCGGCCATCCTCGAGCAGCTCAACCGGCCCTACCAGCTCGGCAGCCAGCAGCACCACAGCACCTGCAGCATCGGCGTGGCGCTGTTCGACACCGCCGATGCCTCGCTCGACGAGGTGATCAAGCAGGCCGACATCGCGATGTACGACGCCAAGACCGCCGGCGGCAACGCGCTGCGTTTCTTCGAGACCCGCATGCAGACCAGCATCACCGCGCGCGCGGCGCTCGAGAACGAGCTGCACGCGGCCGTCGAGCAGCGGCAGTTCGTGCTGCACTACCAGAGCCAGGTCACGAGCGAGGATCGCGTGGTCGCCGCCGAGGTGCTGGTGCGCTGGCAGCATCCGCTGCGCGGCCTGCTGGCACCCGGCGAATTCATCGCCGCGGCCGAGGACACCGGGCTCATCATCCCGCTGGGCCTGTGGGTGCTCGAGACCGCCTGCCGCCAGCTCGCAGCCTGGAGCGAGGACCCGCGGCGCGCGCACCTGCAGCTGTCGGTCAACGTGAGCGCGCGGCAGTTCCGCACCGACGACTTCGTCAAGCAGGTCGCCCGCGTGCTCGAGCGCACCGGCGCCGATCCGCGCCAGCTCAAGCTCGAGCTGACCGAGAGCCTGCTGCAGTTCAAGGTCGCCGACACCATCGCCAAGATGAAGACCCTGGCCGGCATGGGCATCCAGTTCTCGATGGACGACTTCGGCACCGGCTTCTCGTCGCTGTCGTACATGATCCAGTTGCCGCTCAACCAGATCAAGGTCGACAAGTACTTCGTGCACGGCATCGGCCTGAACCCGAAGGTGGAGCTGGTGATCCAGACCATCATCGGCATGGCGCTCAACCTCGAGCTGCAGATCGTGGCCGAAGGCGTGGAGACGCAGGCGCAACGCGAGTTCCTCGAGCGCCACGGCTGCCACCTGTACCAGGGCTACCTGTTTGGCAAGCCCAAGGCGCTGGAAGCCTACGAGCGCGACCTCGACGCGCAGGCCTGATCGGCCCGCACAATGGCCCCCGGTGAACCGCGCGAGGCGATCGACATGAAACTGCTGCTGTTGGGTGCGACGGGTCTGGTGGGCGGTCGGGCACTGCAGCTCGCGCTCTCGGACGATGCCTTCTCCGAGGTGATCGCGCCGACGCGAACGCCACTCGCGGCCCACGCCAGGCTGGTCAACCCGGTCGCCTCGAAGCTCGAGGAGCTGGTGCCGGCCTGCATCGCGCAACGGCCCGACGCCGTGGTCTGCGCGCTAGGCACGACGCAGGCGAAAGCCGGTTCGAAAGAGGCCTTCCGCTACGTCGACCACGAGCTGCCCCTCGCCTTCGGCCGGGCCGCGCACGCCGCCGGCGTGGGCACCTTCGCGATCGTCACGGCGATGGGCGCGTCGGCCAGCTCCCTCTTCTTCTACCCGCGCACCAAGGGCGAAGTGGAGCGGGACATCCGCGCGATCGGATTCCGCTCGCTGACGATCTGCAGGCCCAGCCTGATCGGTGGCGAGCGCCATGAAGAAAGGCGCGCGGAAGGCATGGCGCTGACCTTGGCGCGGCGCCTGGGGCCGGTCCTGCCGGCGCGATGGCGCGTCAACCCGGCACAGGCCATCGCCGCGGCGCTGCTCGGCGCGGCGGTCGCCGCCAAGCCTGGCTGTCATTGGATTCGCTCCGAAGACATGCAATATATTTTTCAATAACACCCGGTCCCGGGGGCGTTTTCAGGGTCGCGGCGCGGCCGCGGAATTTCACTTCCATTGCACGGCGTATTCCCTATCGAAGGGTTTACCTGTACGGCGACGTCCCATCCAGACAGGCTCAATACTGCATGCGTGCCGGCAGTCACAGTTACGTGAATGCACTTTATTGCACGCATACACCTGGATGGAGACCCATGAAAACAAACCCACCATCGATGCTCCCGGCCGCGCTCGCGGCGCTTCTGCTCACCGCCTGCGGTGGCGGCAGCGGCAGCCACAACGCGTTCCTGCCGATCGCCACCGGCACGCCGCCACCTCCCGCGAGCGCCGCGCCGCTGGCCTGCGATGACACGCTCAAGGCGAACTTCAAGCCCGATGCGCTGACCACCGTGGTGGCGGTCAAGGCTTTCAAGAAGGGCGACGCGCTCATCCTCGGCGGCACGGCAACCGGCGCGACGCCGCTGGCCGCCAACGACGTCTGCATGGTCAAGCTCAATGTCGGGCCCGGCAACCCCGGCCCCGCGGACGCGCCCTCGACTTCGCCGGGCATCGGCATCGAGGTCTGGCTGCCCGCGAAGGCGGCCTGGAACTCGCGCGTCCACGCGCTGGGCGGCGGCGGCTGGCAGGGCGGCGCCGCGGGCAGCGCGAGCGCCATCGCCAGCACCGACGCGGCCGGCGTCGCCGGCAAGGAAGGCGCGGTCTCCTCGACCACGGACACCGGCCATGCCTCGTCCGCCGGCGGTTCGTTCGCGATGAATCCGGACGGCACCATCAACAAGACGCTGTGGACCGACTTCGCCAGCCGCGGCATCCACGAGCAGGCCGTCAAGACGAAGGCGCTGGCCGCGGCCTACTACGGCGCGGCACCCAAGTACGCCTATTGGGACGGCGGCTCCACGGGCGGTCGCCAGGGCCTGAACCTGGCGCAGAACCATCCCGCCGACTTCGACGGCATCGTCGCCAACTACCCGGCCATCCACTGGAGCCGCTTCATCACGGCGGAGCTCTATCCCCAGATCGTCTTCCAGCGCGACCTGGGCGGCGTCGCACCGACGCAGGCCCAGCAGGACCTGGTCTCCAACGCGGCCATCGCCGCCTGCGACCTGGTGGGCGGCCAGCATCTGGGCTACGTGCTCGATCCGCAGTCCTGCAGCTACGACCCGACGACGGACGCCAGCGTGCTCTGCACCGCCGATGGCGGCAGCAACGCCACCGCCGCCTGCGTGAGCAAGGCACAGGCGCGGGCCATCAACAAGATCTGGTACGGCATGACGGCCGACGGCTCGGCGCCGGCGCCCGCGGCGGACAACGGCTGGTCCGCGGCCTCGTCCTCCACGCTGCTCGGCACCGGCAACCAGCGCTGGTACGGCCTGACGCGCGGCACTTCGCTCTATGGCGCGATGTTCTCCGCCTTCGGCCTCAATGGCCTCGCAAGCCCGAACGGCGCCTTCCCCATCGCCTCGGACCAGGTCGCGCTCGAGCTGCAGAACTCCACCCTCGGCGATCCCTCGTTCCTGAACGCGACCGGCAACGGCCAGTCGCTCTGGAAGCAGCTGAGCTACGCGCAACTGAGCAATGCCTACGACCGCGGCCTCGCGCTACAAGCGGAGTTCGGGAACATCAACACCGACAACCCGGACCTCTCGGCGTTCAGGAACCGCGGCGGCAAGCTGCTGACCTGGCACGGCCTGGCGGACGAACTCATCATGCCGCAGGGCACGGTGAACTACTACAACAGCGTCGTCGCGAAGATGGGCGGACTGAGCGACGTGCAGGGCTTCTACCGGCTCTACCTGGTGCCGGGCGCCGGCCACGGCGACCCGAACGGCACCTCGAACCCGGGCGCGGCGGTTCCGTACTTCGCGCCGACCCAGTTCTACGACACGCTGACGGCCTGGGTGGAACAAGGCAAGGCGCCCGAGGCGCTGACGCTGCAGTCGCCCGGCGCGGCGCCGAAGACCCGCCCGATCTGCGTGTACCCGAAGAAGATCGCCTACACCAGCGGCGATGCGGGATCGGCCGCGAGCTACACCTGCTCGTAGCGTTCAGTCCGGTTCGAGCAGCCGCCCGGGGTCAGCAGGTTGCGGAGATCGAGCCGCCGTGGGCCGCCAGGTCGGCGCCGAGCACCTGGGTCGGCCCGAGCACGGACCGCAGATGGGCGATGAAGTCGACCGGGTTCATGCGGACTGCACCCAGCGCGTCACTCGGGCTTGATGCCGGCGGCCTTGATCAGCGGGCCCAGCCGGTCCATGTCCGCGCGCAGGGCACGCGAAAGCTGCTCGGGCGCGCCGCCGAGGATCAGCGCGCCATCGGCCTCGAGCTTGGCCTTCACGTCGGGCGTGCGCAGCGTCTCGTTGAGCTTGGCGTTCAGCACCGCGACGATCGCCGCCGGCGTTCCGGCCGGTGCCACGATGCCGTACCAGCTCACGAGCTCGAAGCCCGGGAAGCCGCTCTCCGCGATCGTCGGCACGCCCGGCAGCGCGGGCGAGCGCTGCGCCGAGGTGACGGCGATGCCGCGCACCTTGCCGCCTTCGATGAAGCCGCGCATCGTGACGCTGGTCCCGACCCAGGCGTCGAGCCGGCCGCCCAGCATGTCGGGCATGCCCTGGGCGATGCCGCGGTAGGGAATCAGGTTGAACTTCGCGCCCGACTGCTTCTGCAGCAGCTCGGTCGCCAGCAGCGGGCTCACGGTCGGATAGCCGATGCTCACCGAACCCGGGTCCTTCTTCGCCTTCGCGATGGCAGCCCCGAGATGGGCCGCGCCGCTGGCCGCGTCGACCGTGAACACATAGGGCGTGGAGGCGATCAGCCCGATCGGCTGGAAGTCCTTCACCGGGTCGAAGGGCAGCTTGTCGTAGAGCGACGGGCTCAGCGCGATGTGATCGGTGAGCGTGAGGCCGAGCGTGTAGCCGTCGGCCCTGGACTTCGCCACCGCCTGCAGCGCGATGTTGCCGTTGGCACCGCCGCGGTTGTCGATGATGACGCTGGTCTTGAGCAGCTCGCCGAGCGTGGGCGCCAACACGCGCGCCAGCTTGTCGCCGCCGCCGCCCGGCGGGAAGGGAACGATCAGGCGCACGGGCTTGTCGGGGTAGTCGGTGTCGGCGCGTGCCGGCAGGCCGAAGGTGGAGGCGAGCGCGAGGCCCAGGAGGCTCGCCGCGGCGAGGCCGCGGCGCTTCGTGTTCGGTGTGCGCTGGATGGGGTGCATGTGATGTCTCCGGTTGGTTGTTGTGTGGCAGGCGGCCGCGCCCCGGCCGCCGGCGGTCCGGCGGCAAGGTGTCCTCGCGGCAACAGAAAGATCAGCTCGTCTCGACGGCGGCTTCCGGCACGCGGGCCGGCGCCGTGTGGCGCGATCGGATCGACGCGATCGCGCACGCATGGAAGCGCTCGATGTCCTCGGGGCGCGCCACGGTCATCTCCAGGTCGTTGAGCCAGCCGTTGTGCAGCCCGTAAACCCAGCCATGCACCATCAGCGGCTGGCCGCGGCGCCAGGCGTCCTGGACCACGCCGGTGCGGCAGACGTTGAGCGTCTGCTCGACCACGTTGAGCTCGCACAGCGCGTCCAGCCGCCGTTCCTCGGGCACCTCGTCGAACCAGGCGGCATGCTTCTCGAGCACGTCGGCCACGTGGCGGATCCATGCGTCCGCGATGCCGATGCGCAGGCCCCGGAGCGCCGCGCCGACGCCGCCGCAGCCCGAGTGGTCCACCACGATCACGTGCTCGACCTTCAGCAGGTCGACCGCGTACTGCACGACCGCGAGGCAGTTGAGGTCCGAATGCGCCACCACGTTCGCGACGTTGCGGTGCACGAAGAGCTCACCGGGCCGCAGGCCCACGAGCTCGTTGGCGGGCACGCGGCTGTCGGCGCATCCGATCCACAGGTACTTGGGTGCCTGCTGGCGCAGCAGCGACGAGAAGAAGCCGGGTTCGCTCGTCTCGACCTCGCTCGCCCAGTCGCGGTTCTTCGCCAGCAGCTTGCTCAGCGCGTCCATGGTCTGCGCGGGGCCGCGGGCCTCAGACGTGCGCTTCGGCACCCAGCAGCGCGGTGCGAAAGCGGCTGCGCAGGAACGGGCCGTCGCGCGGCGGCAGCGCCGTCGGCGCGGGATCCGTCGTGACCTTGATGGTCGCGAGCACCGGGCCCTGGCCGTTGAGGATCCTGTCGACCGCCTCCTCGAGCTCCGCGGCCGTGCGCACCGTGAGCGCCTGCGGGAAGCCCGTGGCCTTGGCCACCTCGGTGATGTTGACGCCGCGGCCCGCGTGGGCCGGCTGCATGCCGGTCTCGGCGTAGTGCTCGTTGTCGATCACGACGACCGTGAGGTTCTCGGTGCGGTCGACCGCGGCGGTCGCCAGCGAGCCCAGGCCCATCATCATCTCGCCGTCGCCAACGAACACGATGACGCGCTTCTTCGGCTGCGCGCGGGCCAGACCCAGGCCCACCATCACGGCGCCCCCCATCGCGCCCCAGAGGTAGAAGTTCTGCGGACCGTCGCCCGCGGCGGCCACGTCGAAGGTCGGGTTTCCCAGGCTGGTGATGGCCAGCGCCTCGCCCCGGTCGCGAAGGATGCGCGCCACCACTTCGCGGCGATTCAGGACGGCTTGGTTCTTTGCTGTGGATGACATGGCGATGCTCACTTGTTGAAATTCTTCGTGCCGATGACGCGCTGCCCGATCAGCACCGCGACGCTGCGCCCGGTCTGGTAGGCGAACTTCGCGCCGGCGAGCACGGTGGGCGGAACCTCCTCGGGCGAATCGGCGCGGTACACGTAGACGCCCGAGTCCTCGAGCACCGCCTGCGTCGACTTGCCCATCGCGACCTGCCAGGGGTTGAACTCGCCCCATTCGCCGCGCATCGTCACGACCATGAACAGCGGCATGCGCGTCTCGTGCTGCAGCGACAGCATGTTGATGCAGTTGCCGACGCCGCTGGACTGCAGCAGCAGCACGCCGCGGTCGCCACCGAGCCAGGCACCGCCCAGCATCGCGACGCCCTCCTCCTCGGTGGTGAGCGAGACCGCGTGGATCCCGGGGTCCGCCTCGCACATGCGGATCAGCTGGCTGTGGCCCGCGTCGGGGACGTAGGCGACCTGCCGGACGCCGAGGTTCTTGAAGCCTTCGAAGATTTGCTGAGGCCAATCGATGGTGGACATGGGAGTGAGTGGAGGTGGTGAATGATGGAAAGAAGGGATCGATGCTCAGCGCATGACGAAGGGATTGGCCGTCGCCGCGCCGGTGTTGATCCAGACGCTCTTGGTCTGCAGGTATTCGTTGATCGCGTCCATGCCGTTCTCGCGGCCCAGGCCCGAATCCTTGTAGCCGCCGAACGGCGACATGAAGCTCACGGCGCGGTAGGTGTTGATCCACACCATGCCGGCCTGCAACCGCTCGGACATCCGGAACGCACGGCCCATGTCGCGCGTCCACACGCCCGAGCCGAGCCCGAAGCGCACGTCGTTGGCGATGCGCACCGCGTCGTCCTCGTCCTTGAAGCGGATGATCGAGAGCACGGGGCCGAAGACCTCTTCCTGCGCGATGCGCATGCCGTTGTCGACGTCGCCGAAGATCGTCGGCTGCACGAACCAGCCGGTGCCGCAGGCCTCGCCGGTGGCGGGACCGCCGCCGAGCAGCAGCCGGGCACCCTCGTCCTTCGCGATCCGGATGTAGCTCAGCACCTTGTCGTACTGGGGTCGCGTGGTCACCGGGCCGACCTGGGTGTCCATCGACATCGGGTCGCCCATGCGCGCGGTGCGCGCCAGTGCAAGCAGGCGCTCGACCACCTCGTCGTACACCGCGTCCTGCACCAGCAGGCGCGAGCCCGCGATGCAGGTCTGGCCGGTGGCCGCGAAGATGCCCGAGACCGCGCCGTTCACGGCGTCGTCGAGGTTCGCGTCCGCGAAGACGATGTTGGGCGACTTGCCGCCGAGCTCCAGGCTCACGTGCTTGAACTGGCGCGCGGCCGCCTCGTTGATGGCGCGGCCGGTGGCGTCGGCGCCGGTGAAGGTGATCTTCGCGACCCGCGGATGCTCGACGAGCGTGGCGCCCACCTCGCGGCCGAAGCCCGTGACCACGTTGATCACGCCGGCGGGAAAGCCCGCCTCCTCGAACAGCCGGGCGAATTCCAGGCTCGATGCCGAGGTGAACTCCGAGGGCTTGATGACCACCGTGCAGCCCGCGGCGAGCGCGGGGGCGATCTTCCACGTGGCCAGCAGCAGCGGCGAGTTCCAGGGCGTGATGGCGGCCACCACGCCGAGCGGCTCGCGGCGCGTGAAGTTGAAGTAGCCCGGCTTGTCGAGCGGCATCACGCGCCCCTCGACCTTGTCGGCCAGCCCGCCGAAGTAGTAGAACCACTGCGGGATGTAATTGAGCTGCCCCAGCATCTCGGCCAGCAGCTTGCCGTTGTCGCGCACCTCGATCTCGGCCAGCCGGCGCGCATCGCGGGCGATCAGGTCGCCGACGCGGCGCAGCAGCGCACCGCGCTCGGTGGCCGTGAGCCTGGCCCAGGGGCCCTCGGTGAAGGCCCGGTGCGCCGCCTGCACGGCGGCGTCCACGTCGGCCGCGCTGCCCGAGGCGATCTCGGCCCAGGCCTCGCCGGTGTAGGGGTTGTGTGTTTCGAACCAGGTACCGCCGAGAGGGGCGGCTTCCTGTCCGTCGATCCAGTGTGAGTAGCGTTTCATATCGGTGGACGAAGCTTCCTACATCGATGCGCGCGGCGCCATTTGCGATTCGCAAACAGGCACTTCAGGAGTGATCAAGGCGGCGCGACGAACAGGGCATGGGACGGTTGCGCGGGCCTATTCCTTGGCCACGTAGGCTTCCGCCGGCTTGTCGCTCGGATTGGCCCAGGCGTTCTTCGTGGCTTCGCCCAGCGGCAGGTTGATGGTCACGCCCACGGGCGGGATCGGCTTCAGGAACCACTTGTCGTAGAGCCTGGCGAGCTCGCCCGACCTGGCCTGGGCCTTGATGCTCTCGTCCACCGCGGCCTTGAACGCGGGGTCGTCCTTGCGGATCATGATCGCGATGGGCTCGACGGCCAGCACGTCGGGCAGCAGCCTGAAGTCCTTCGGCGACTTCGACTTCGCCGCCAGCGAGGCCAGCACCGAGGCGTCGAGCACGAAGGCATCGGCGCGGTCGGATTCGAGCAGCAGGAAGCTGTCGGAATGGTCCTTACCGTAGACCTCGGAGAAGCTCAGGTTCTCGGCGCGCTTCTGCTTGCGCAGGGTCTGCAGCGGCGTGGTGCCGGTGGTGGTGACGACCGTCTTGCCCTTGAGGTCCGCGAGCGCATGGATGCTCGAATTCGCCTTCACGAGGATCTTGGTCTCCTCGATGTAGGTGGTCACGCCGAAGGCCACGTCCTTCTGCCGCGCGGCGTTGTTGGTGGTCGAGCCGCACTCGAGGTCGACGGTGCCGTTCTGCACCAGCGGAATGCGGTTCTGCGAGGTCACGGGCTGGTACTTGACCTCGAGCTTGCGGCCGAGCGACTTCTCGAGGTCCTTGATGATGTTGGCACAGACGTCGAAGTGAAAGCCCGTGTACTGGCCGTTGCCCAGCGTGTAGGCCAGGCCCGAGGACTCGCGCACGCCCTCGGTGATGGCGCCCGAGGCCTTGACCTTGGCGAGGGTGTCGTTGGCCTGCGCGAGCGCGCTGCCGGCGGTCAGCGCGGCCGATGCCGCCAACGCGGAGACGGCCAGGATCGATGCTTGTTTCTTCTTCATGCGGGAGCTCCAGCGGAGGATGGGAAAAAAGGGAGTTCAGGCAGCGCGCGCCGCCACCAGCTGTTCGGCGGCGGCCAGCCGCACGCACAGCGCGACCACTTCGGCGGCGCGGCCCAGCTGCTCGATCGACGGCGAGGACGGCGCGATGCGCAGCGTGCGGTCCAACGGATCGATGCCGCCCGGGAACGGCGCGCCGGCCGGCGTGAGCGTGACGCCCGCGCGGCCCGCGAGCTCGACCACGCGGCGGGCCGTGCCCGGCTGCACGTCGAGCGCGATGAAGTAGCCGCCGCGCGGGCGAGTCCATTGCGCGATGCCCAGCGGGCCCAGTTCGCGCTCGAACACATCCAGCACGCGGTCGAAGCGCGGCGCCAGCAGGGCGCGGTGGCGCAGCATCAGCATCTCGAGGCCCACGCGATCGCGCAGGAAGCGCACATGGCGCAGCTGGTTGAGCTTGTCGGGACCCACGCTGCGCACCGCCGCATGGCCGAGCCACCAGCGCAGGTTCTCGGGCGAGGCGCCGAACAGCGCGACGCCGGCACCGGCGAAGGTGATCTTCGAGGTGGAGGCGAACACCAGCGGCCGGTTCGCATGGCCGTGCGCCGCGCAGCGCTCGGCGATGTTCGCGATCTGCACCTCCTCCACGCCGAGGTGGTGCAGGCCGTAGGCGTTGTCCCAGAACAGGCGGAAGTCCGGCGCGGCCGTGGGCATGGACGCGAGCGCCTCGACGACCGCATCCGAATACACGGCGCCGGTCGGGTTGCTGTACTTGGGCACGCACCACATGCCGCGCACCGACGGGTCCCGCACATGGGCGCGCACCGCCTCCATGTCGGGCCCGTCGTCGTGCAGCGGCACCGGGATCAGGCGGATGCCGAAGGCCTCGCAGATCGCGAAGTGGCGGTCGTAGCCGGGCACCGGGCAGAGGAAGGCGACGCCCGAGGGCACGGCATGCCATGGCTCGCTGCCGCCGGGCACGCCGGCGCGCCAGGCGTGCGAGACGCAGTCGTACATCATCGACAGGCTCGAGTTGCCGCCGGCGACCACCTGCTCGGGCGGCACGCCGAGCATGAAGGCGAACAGCCGGCGCGCTTCGGGCAGGCCCTGCAGGCCCATGTAGTTGCGGCAGTCGGTGCCGTCCTCGGCGAGGAAGTCCTGCGTGCCGGGCAGCGCCAGCAAACCTTCGGACAGCGCGACCTGTTCGGCCGACGGCACGCCGCGCGCCATGCTGAGCTTCAGCGGATTCGCGCAGAGCGCTTCATGGGCCTGCGCCCACTGTCGATGCAAGGTGTCGAGTGCCGCCGGTGAAGCGTGGATCAGTTCGTTCATGGGTCCGTGGTGTTGCGCACGGCGTTGCATGCCGGCGCGCGGAGCTTCCTGGATCCGTGCGCCGCGCGCTATTTGAGATTCGCAAACGGGCACTTCGCGAGCCCTCAAGGCAGGAGCGGTGCGGGGTCGATGTCGAACAGGGCCTGCTCATCCGGCCGGTGTTTGGCCACGCGAAATGGCGGCTTGTGGAAGCGCAAATTGCGCGGCCCGCGCGCGGTGGGCATTCTTCAGGGCGAACTCACTGGCGAAACCATGACACTGCCCCAACGCTCCTTCCTCTTCGTGCCCGCGAACCGTCCCGACCGCTTCGACAAGGCGCTGGCCTGCGGCGCCGATGCCGTCGTCATCGACCTCGAGGACGCGGTGCCTCCCGAGAACAAGACCGAGGCGCGCCATGCCGTGGCCGCCTGGCTGGCGGCCAACCATCGCGTGATCGTCCGCATCAACGCGGCCGACACGCCCTGGTTCAAGGACGACCTGGCGCTGGCCCGGCTGCCCGGTGTCGCGGGCATCATGCTGCCCAAGACGGAACGCATCGACGAGGTCTTCAGCGTGTCGTGCATCGGCGCGGGCACGGCGGTGTTTCCGATGATCGAGACCGCGGCCGGGCTCCACAACGTCCACACCATCGCGCGGGCGCAGGGCGTGCAGCGGCTGGTGTTCGGATCGATCGACTTCCAGCTCGACCTGGGCATCTCGGGCGACGAGCTCGAACTGCTGCCCTACCGCGCGCAGCTGGTGATGGCCTCGCGCCTGGCCCGGCTGGGCGCGCCGATCGACGGCGTCAGCACTTCCATCGACGACCAGGCCGCGCTCGCGGCCGACACGCTGCGTTCGCGGCGGCTCGGCTTCGGCGCCAAGCTGTGCATCCATCCGAAGCAGGTGGGCGTGGTGAACTCGGCCTTCTGTGCCACCGCCGAGGAACTCGCCTGGGCGCGCCGCGTGCTCGAGGCGGCCGCGCGTTCGGCGGGCGCTGCCATCGCGGTGGACGGCAGGATGGTGGACCGCCCCGTCATGATGCGTGCCCAGGCGATCGTGCAGGAAGCAGGTGAACGTGCGTTGCGACTGGCCGGCGCGGCAGCGGCGCAGTCATGAACAAGACCGACCCGGTGCTTGCGCGCTGCTCAAGCCCGGGGGTCTGAAAATCAATCGGCCTCGCCGCCCGAGGACCGTGTGGCCGACAGCGCGTCGGCCTTCAGCAGCTCGACCAGGTCGCGCGCGAAGCCCGGCAGCGCCTCGAGGCTGCGAAAGCAGATCTGCAGGTTGCGCAGGGCCCAGTCGTCCTCGAGCTGGACGACCTGGACGGCCATGTACTGCCGGTAACGCTCGGCCGAGGTGCCCGGCATGATGCTGATGCCGACGTTCGATTCGGTCATCTTGCAGCAGGCCTCGAAGTTGCCGACCTGGATGCGCGGCTTGAGCACGCGGTTCATGTCGCGGGCGATCTGGTTCAGGAACGAATGGATCGCCGTGCCCTCGTTGAGCACGACGTGCTCGTATTCGAGGGTCTCGGCGAAGGGCACCGCCGGGCGGGCCGCCAGCGCATGGCCATCGGGCACCACCAGCACCAGGCTGTCCTCGCGATAGGGCACGACCTCGAGCCCCTCGGTGCGCACGCGCCCCGAGACGATGCCGATGTCGGTGTGGCCGTCGGACACCGCGCGCACGATGTCGCCGCTGCCACGCTCGCGCAGGTCGACGTTCACGTCGGGATGGGTGATGAGGTAGCGGCTCATCACGGCCGGCAGGAAGTCGGTGATGGCCGTCGTGCTCGCGAACACGCGCAGATGGCCCTTGATGCCGCTCGCGTACTCCTGCAGGTCGTTGCGCAGGTGCTCGAGCTGGCCGACCACCAGGCGCGCGTGATAGGCCAGCGCCTGGCCCGGCGGCGAGAGGGTCACGCCCTGGCTGCTGCGGTACAGCAGCTTGGTGCCGACGCTCTCCTCGAGGTTCTTGACGCGGATGCTCGCCGCCGAGACCGACATGAACGTGGCCTCGGCGCCTCGCGTGAGGCTGTTGGCCTCGGCGATGGCCAGGAACAGCCGCAGGTCTACCAGATCGAAATGGATCATCTTGCTTTCCGACTTTTCCGCTCGCCCGCCGCCCCGGCCCGCGAGCTCATCGGGAAGCGACCGGCTCCAGCAGGATGCCGACGCGCGCCACCGACATCAGCGACCAGGCCCAGCCGATGACGCTCTGCATCTCGGCGGCCGTGGCGCCGTCGCGGTAGAGGGCCAGGCGCGTCGCCTTCTCTTCCAGTTCATGGCGCTTGAGGGTGTTGCCGGGATCGCCCTTGGGTTCGTCGACGCGGCCCTCGAGGCGGCGGCCGTCGATGGTATCAACATGCACCTTGCCGATCCATCGCGCCGGATAGGCCCGGTCCACCTCGGCATCGAGGACCATGCTCACCTTGTCGTGGAAGGCCGAGACCGCGGCATCCTTGAAGTGCCCGTCGAATTCCGACAGGCCCGCGCGGCCGTGTACGGCCACCAGGCCGAGCACGGTGCCCATCGAGAACTTCGACTGGTGCACGGTCTGCGGATCGGTGACCGGGCCGAGGACATCGATGGCCGCCTGGTGCACCTGCGCCGTCACCGCCTTCACGTCGCCGGCCGCGAGCTGGTGGCGCTGCAGAATCTGCTGCAGCGCATCGGCCGCGGGATGCGTGTGGCGGCACGAAGCGTGGAACTTGAACGAGGTCTCGGCCAGCGCCCAGCGCGTGCCGAGCCCGTCCGTGAGCCGCGCCGGATCGGCATCGCTCGACATGCCCGCGGCCATGCCCTGCGCGCCGGTCAGGATGCGCCGCGCGCCGGTGAAGTCGTCCTTGGCCAGGTAGGCCGCCGTGAGGCCGGCGCCGGCCGCATGCGCCGTGTGCAGCTGCTTGGAATCGGCGGCGTCGCGCAGGAACTCCCACAGGCCCGAGGCCTGGGTGCCCGCGGAACCGATGGCATGCGACATCTGGTCGGGCGTGAGCGCCAGCAGGTGGCCGGCCGCCACCGGGGGGGCCACGGCACCCGCGGTGCCGGTGGTGTGGAAGATCTTGTAGTGCGAGCGGCCCAGGAACTCGCCGACGCGGATGCCGACCTCGTAGCCGGCGACCGCCGCGGTCAGCAGCTGCGCGCCGCTGAGGCCATGCGCCTGGGAGATCGCGAGCGCCACCGGGAACACCACGGCGGCCGGATGGAACACGGAGCCGTTGTGCACGTCGTCCTGCTCGGCGAAGTGCGAGGCCGCGGCATTCGCCATCGCGGCCATCAGGGGGCTGGAGCGCGTGCGGTGGATCAGGATCTCGCTGCGGCCGTCGCCCGCGCCCATGGCCGAGGCGAAGCGGGTGATGCTCTCGACCGGGCGCGCGCCCTTGCCGGCCAGTGCCGAGCCGACCCAGTCGAGGAGCAGGTCCTCGGCGCGGCGCAGCACCGCCGGCGGAATGTCTTCGGCCTTCAGGTCGGCGGCAAAGCTCGCCAGGATGGACTCGGGGGTGCTCGAGGTGGTCATGTCGAATGTTCTTTCAGAGGATCTGGCTGTCGCGCAGGCGCGCGATGTCTTCGGGGCCATAGCCCAGCGCTTGCAGGATGGCGTCGGTGTGCTCGCCCAGCGCGGGAACCGGGTCCATGCGCGGCGCGAAGCGGTCGTTGTCGGCCGGCGGCTTCAGCGCCGGGATCGGCCCGACGGGCGAACCCACCTCGAGCCAGCGCTCGCGGGCGCGCAGCTGGGGATGGGCCCAGACGTCCGCGATGCCGTTGACGCTGGCGTTGCCGATGTTGGCGGCGTCGAGGCGCGCGATGCACTGGGCCGCCGTCAGCGGCTGCAGCAGCGACTCGATGCGCTGCTTGAGTTCCACCCGGTGGGCGCTGCGCTTGGCGTTGGCGTCGAAGCGTTCGTCGGTGGCCAGCTCCGGGTGCGCGAGCACCTGTTCGCAGAAGGCCTTCCACTCGCGCTCGTTCTGCAGGCCGAACAGCACGGTCTTGCCGTCGCCCGCCGTGAAGGGGCCGTAGGGATAGATGCTCGGATGGCTGGCGCCCGCGCGCGCGGCCTGCGCCTGGCCCTCGAATCCGTAGTAGAGCGGGTTGCCCATCCATTCGGCGAGGCACTCGAGCATCGACACGTCGATGTGGCTGCCCTCGCCGGTGATGCCGCGCTGGATCAGCGCGGCCAGCACCGCGCTGTAGGCATACATGCCGGCGGCGATGTCGGCCACCGAGATGCCGGCGCGCGCCATCTCCTCGGGCGACCCGGTCACCGACAGCAGGCCCGCCTCGGCCTGGATCAGCAGGTCGTAGGCCTTCTTGTCGCGGAACGGTCCCGCGCTGCCGTAGCCCGAGATGTCGCAGACGATCAGGCGCTTGTGCGTCGGGCGCAGCGCTTCCTCTGACAGGCCGAGCCGCGCCGCGGCGCCGGGCGCGAGGTTCTGCACCAGCACGTCGGCCTGGCCCAGCAGCCTGGCGAGCACCTGCCGCGCCTCGGGATGCTTGACGTCGAGGGTGATGCTTTCCTTGGACCGGTTGATCCAGACGAAATAGGAGGCCTCGCCCCGCACCCGCCGGTCGTAGGCGCGCGCGAAGTCGCCGGCGCCCGGGCGCTCGATCTTGATGACCCGCGCGCCCATGTCCGCGAGCTGGCGCGTGGCGAAGGGCGCCGCGACCGCGTGCTCGAGCGTGACGACGGTGATGCCTTCGAGCGGGCGCCTGCCGGAAGTTCGTGCCATGGCGCTCAGAAGGAACGCGGCAGGCCGAGCAGGTGCTCCGCCACGTACGCGTAGATCAGGTTGGTGGAGATCGGCGCGACCTGGTAGAGGCGTGTCTCGCGGAACTTGCGCTCGATGTCGTATTCGTTCGCGAAGCCGAAGCCGCCATGGAACTGCAGGCAGGTGTTGGCCGCTTCCCAGCTCGCCTTGGCCGCCAGGTACTTCGCCATGTTGGCCTGCGCGCCGCAGGGCTGGTGCGCATCGAACAGCTCGCAGGCCTTGAAGCGCATGAGGTTGGCGGCCTCGACCTCGATGTAGGCGTCGGCGATCGGGAACTGCACGCCCTGGTTCTGGCCGATCGGGCGGCCGAACACCACGCGCTCGTTGACGTACTTGGTGACGCGGTCGATGAACCAGTAGCCGTCGCCGATGCACTCGGCCGCGATCAGCGTGCGCTCGGCATTCAGGCCGTCGAGGATGTACTTGAAGCCCTGGCCTTCCTCGCCGATCAGGTTTTCGGCCGGGATCTCGAGGTTCTCGAAGAACAGCTCGTTGGTCTCGTGGTTCACCATGTTCGGGATCGGCCGCACCGTCATCCCGCTCTTCTCGGCCGCGCGCAGGTCGACCAGGAAGATCGACATGCCCTCGGACTTCTTCTTGACCTCGGCCAGCGGCGTGGTGCGCGCCAGCAGGATCATCCAGTCGGAGTGCTGCACGCGCGAGATCCAGACCTTCTGGCCGTTGACGACGTAGCGGTCGCCCTTCTTCACGGCCGTGGTCTTGATCTTGGTGGTGTCGGTGCCGGTCGTGGGCTCGGTCACGCCCATCGACTGCAGGCGCCATTCGCCCGAGGCGATCTTGGGCAGGTAGAGCTGCTTCTGCTGCTCGGAGCCGTGGCGCAGCAGCGTGCCCATGTTGTACATCTGGCCGTGGCAGGCGCCGGAGTTGCCGCCCGAACGGTTGATCTCCTCCATGATCACCGAGGCCTCGGTCAGGCCCAGGCCCGAGCCGCCGTACTCGGCGGGGATCAGCGCCGCGAGCCAGCCCGCCTTGGTCAGCGCATCGACGAAGGCCTCGGGATAGGCGCGCTGCTCGTCGATCTTGCGGTGGTATTCGTCGGGAAACTCGGCGCAGAGTGCGCGCACGGCATCGCGGATGTCTTGGTACTTGTCGACGGCGTTCTTCGTCATTGGATCGCTGCTTGCTTGCTGGTTAGAAAAAACTGGCGCGGGCTTCCATCGCCATCGCGCCGTCATGGTTGCGTGCCCACAGTTTCTGGGAACCGTCGGCCTCGGCCTTGCCGCACAGCTCGAAGGCGGCGGTGTCGAACAGGGGATGCACGGCGCGGAAGGCGAAGCCGCGCACGCGGCGCCGCGGCAGCTGGCGGCTCGCGAGCCCCAGCAGCAGCGTGGCCACCATCGGGCCATGGACCACCAGGCCCGGATAGCCCTCCACCTCGGTGGCGTAGGGCCGGTCGTAGTGGATGCGGTGGCTGTTGAAGGTCAGCGCGGAATAGCGGAACAGCAGCACCGGATCGGGCACGACGGTCTCGCGGTAGTCCTCGTCCGTGGCCGCCTGCTTTCCCGCCGGGGCGGGCGCGCCCACGGCCGGCATGCCGCGGTAGACGATGTCCTGCTCCTCGGTGATGGCGATGCCCCTGGCATTCGAGATCTCGTGGCGGACCTTGACGAAGACCAGCGGCCCGCTCTTGCCGTCCTTGGCATCCACGTCGAGGATGCGCGACTGGCGCGTGATCTCGTCGCCCACCTGCAGCGGATGGTGGAACTGCAGCTCGCCGCCGGCCCACATGCGGCGCGGCAGCGCGATCGGCGGCAGGAAGCCGCCGCGCAGCGGGTGGCCGTCGGCGCCGATCTGGTCCTGGCGCGCCAGCGGGATGAAATGCAGCCAGTGCCACAGCGGGGGCACGTCGCTGCCCAGGTTGAAAGCGAGGTCGTCCCGGTTGAACGTGGCGGCCAGCGCCGACAGGGGCGCGGCGCCCACGTCGTCGCCCCTGCGCTCGGTGCGGCCGATCCAGGCCCGGAGGTCGACGGAGGTCTCGGTAGTCATGCCTGCAGCATGCCGGATCCGGGAAAACGCGCAATTTGGCATTTGCAAAGTGCGCCTTGTTGAGCATTCAACGCGCCGGCACGGTCCGTTCGCGGCGCTCGCTCAGTGCCGGATGTCCTCGCGCCCCACCACCGCCATCAGCGTGGCCGTCATGGTCGCGATCAGCGACTCCTTCCCCTCGCGCAACGCATAGGCCCGGCCGTCGCTCACGCTGATCGTGCGGCCCGCCTTGGTCACGCCGGCGCGGAACACGAAGCGCTCGCCGGCCGCCGGGGCCAGCAGGTTGATCTTGAACTCGATCGTGAGCACGGCCGCCTCGGGCGGCATCAGCGAGAAGGCCGCATAGCCGCAGGCGCTGTCGAGCCCGGTGGCGACGATGCCCGCATGCAGGAAGCCGTGCTGCTGGGTCAGCCGCTCGGAGGCCGGCATCGCGAGCTCGACCTCGCCGGGCCGCACCGCGACCAGTTCGATGCCGAGCTCGCGCATCGCGTTCTGCCGCTCGAAGCTGGCCCTCACCCGTTGCGCATCGGCGGGGTCGATCGTCTCTCGCACCATGGAATCGCTCCGTTCATCACGTGGAAACCAGGATGTGTACCCGTTGTCGCAGCGCCGGGCAATGGCTGCGCATGCGCGCGAAAGCCGACCACCTCGCCCACCGCTCACGCGGCGCTCATGCGGCGCTCTGGCGCCGTGCCACCGGCGCCTCGTCGTCGACCGCATCGCCGATCGCCGCGCGCGTGAGCACCGCCTGCTGCAGCAGCCATGTGCCGAAGGCCTGGAGCTCGGGCCGGCCTTCGTTGCGCGGGCCGCTCACGAGCCAGTAGGCCATCGGCGAATCCATGCGCTGGCGCGGCAGCACCTCGACCAGGTCGCCGTTGGCCAGGCTCTCGGCGATCAGCGGGCTGCGCGCGAGCACCACGCCCTGGCCGGTCAGCGCGGCCTGCGCCATCTGGTAGTCGTAGTTGAAGTAGAGCCAGCGGCGCGGCTGGATGCGGGCCAGGCCGTTGGTCTCGAACCAGCGGCGCCAGACCAGCCACTCGACGTAGCTCGGGTGCGCGTCGCCGACCTCGATCAGCGTGAAGCGCGCGAGGTCCTCGGGCTTCTCGATCGGCGGGCTGCTCTTGATGAGCCAGGGGCTGGCCACCGGCATCAGGTGCTCGCCGAACAGCCGCACCGCGCCCCCGGGCATGTGCTCGGCGCGGCCGTAGCGCAGCGCGAGGTCGATGTCGCTGACCTCGAGGTCGATCACCGCGTCGGAGGCATCGATGCGGATGTCGATGTCGGGATGGTCGCGCTGGAAGGCCTCCAGCCGCGGGATCAGCCACATCGAGGCGAACGAGGCGAAGGTGGTCAGCGCCACGCTGCGGCGCGAGGCGCTCTGGCGGATCTGCCGGATGGTGCTGTCGATGCGCGGCAGCGCCTGCTGCACCGCGAGCAGCAGCTGGGCGCCGGCGCTCGTGAGCTCGACCGCGCGCGTGTGGCGCAGGAACAGGCGCACGCCGACCTCCTCCTCGAGCGCCTGGATCTGGCGGCTCACGGCCGGCTGCGTGAGCGCCATCTCCTCGGCCGCGGCGCGGAAGTTCAGGTGCCGCGCGACGACCTCGAAGGCGCGCAGGTGGCCGGCACCGATGGGACGCGTGCGCAAGGGGGATGGGGAGTGCTGCATGAAGGGAGTCGGCCGGCAGGCCACCGGGTCCGGCCGCGATTGTGGCGCCGCCGCGCGGCCGGCGGCAAACCGCGGCTCAGACGATGCGCCCGAACCACAGCACCGACAGCGCCGCGCCCGTGATCGCGAGCAGCGCCGACAGCAGCGCCAGCAGGCCCGAGAGCTCGTTCTCGCGCGGCTGCACCTGCACGCGCGAGCCGAGCTTCTCGTAGACGCCGTGCAGCGCCTCGGCGGTGCCGGCATGGTGGTACTCGCCGCCGGTCATGCGCGCCACCTCGCGCAGGGTGGGTTCGTCGAGCTTCATGTAGATCGCCATGCCGTCGGGCGCGGCGATGTCGCCGTCGAGCGTGCCCATGCCGATCACGTAGACGCGCACGCCGCGGTCGGCCGCCATCTTCGCGGCCTCGAGCGTGTCGATGCCGGTGGTGCGGCGGCCGTCGCTCAGCAGGATGATCGCGGCGGCGTCGTAGGAGCCGGGCGCCACCGGCGTGATCTGGCGCGGCGGCGGCTTCGCCTTGTCGTCGAGGCTGCGACCGCGCGGCGCGTTGCCGCCGAAGGTCATCTCGCCGAGGCTGATGTTGTCCTGCGGGAACAGTTCGGCCAGGCACAGCACGATCGCATCGCCGACCGCGGTGCCCATCTGCATCTGGAAGGCATCGATGCTGGCCGCGAGCGCATCGCGGTCGAGCGTGGCGCGCTGCGCGACCTGGCTGCTGCCGGCGAAGGTGACGAGGCCGACCTCGATGCGCCGCGGCAGCTCGCGCAGGAAGGACTTGGCCGCGGCCTGCGCAGCCTCGAGCCGGGTCGGCTTGACGTCGTTCACGCGCATGCTCAGCGAGACGTCCATCGCCAGCATGATCGAGGTGCGCGCCCAGGGCAGCGGCACGCGCGCCACCGGCCGCGCCGCGGCGAACAGCAGGCCGGCGCAGGCCAGCAGGAACAGCGCGGGCGGCAGGTGCCGGCGCCAGCCGCGCCGCAGCGTCGCGGCGCCCTCGGTCTGCAGCCGGCCATAGCGTTGAGCGAGCCGGCCGCGGCGCCGCAGCAGCCATGCATAGGCCAGCGGCAGCGGCGCGAGCGCCAGCAGGAACCAGAGGTAACCGGGCCACAGGAAGGACATCGGCGCTGCCTTGGAGGTGGAGGATGCGGATCGGCCGTACGCCGGCGCATCCGCAAGCATCGTGCCCATGAAGCCGCGCCCGCGCAATCGGCCGGCCGGCCAGTCCCTGCATTGATGCGGGGCTCTTATCAGTGGGGCGGCTGCATTTCATTGGACCGCGCCATGGGCGCCGGGGATCATCCTGCCCCGAAGCGCGCCGCGCCGCGGCGCCTCGCCAGGAGACCCCGATGAGCGCACGCACGCTGCTGACCTCGATGTTCCGCTACAAGGCCTGGGCCGACGAGGGCCTGTTCGCGGGCCTGCTGGCCGCACGGGGCCGGCTGCCCGACGACGACCTCGAGGCGGCCTGGGCCACCCTCGACCACGCCCATGCGGTCGACGGCATCTTCAGGGCCCACCTCGAGGGCCGGCCCCATGGCTACGGCGGCACCCACTCGCCCGAGCGGCTCGCGCCCGGACTCCTGCTGCAGGCGGTGCGCGACAACGACCGCTGGTTCCTGGCGCATGTGCAGGCGATCGGCGACGACGAGCTGGCAGCCAGCCTCGATTTCGATTTCACCGACGGCTCGGCCGGCCGCATGTCGCGCGAGGAGATGCTGGGCCACGTGATCGCGCATGGCGGCTACCACCGCGGCGAGGTCGGGCGAATCCTCACGCGCCACACGGGCTCGTCGCCGCGCGACACCTTCACGGCCTACCTGCACGAGGCCGAGCCGGCGCGCCGGTTGCGCGCGTAGCGCCCTCCCCCCGCTTTCTCTTTGCGACACCCGCGCCTGCGGGTTGGCACGGATTTGGCTTCCTGCATGGATTGTGCACAATTTCTTTTGAAGAGCGCACAATTGTTGGGCTGACTGGCGGCTGCCACGGCCTTCCATCCACCCATTTGGGGCATCGCCCCCCAAGGACATGCAGATGAATCGCTCAGCATCCGGCCTCTCGCGCCGCGCCTTCGGGCAGGGACTCCTCGCCGCTTCCACGCTGGCCGCGCCGGCCTGGGTGCGCGCCCAGGGCAAGGGCCGCGAACTCGTGGTCGGCGGCGCGGGCAGCCACAAGGCCTTCCTCGATCCGCTGATCCCGGTGTTCGAGAAGCAGACCGGCTGCAAGGTGATCTTCGAGGGCACGCGCTCGCTCGTGAACCTCGAGAAGATGGTCAACAACAAGGGCCGCCAGTACATGTCGGTGGTGCTGATGGACGACCCGGTGATGATCCCGGCCGTCAAGGAAGGCGTGCTGGAGCCGCTCACCGCCAAGGACATCCCCAGCCTCGCGAAGCTCAAGCCCGGCACGGTCCACATGGACGGCATGTGGGCCAACTACATGCAGTCGACCACCGGCGTGGCGGTCAACACGGGCAAGCTCAAGCAACTGCCCTCGTATGCGGCGCTGTGGGAGCCGGCCAACAAGGGCAAGGTCGTGATCCCCTCGCTGCAGAACACCGAGGGCCTGTCGATGTTCCTGGTGGCGGCCGCGCTCGAGACCGGCAAGCCGATGAAGGATGCGCAGTACCAGCCCGAGGCGGCGTTCCGCAAGCTCAAGGCGCTCAAGCCCAACCTGCTGACCGTCTACACCCAGCTGCCGCAGGCGCTGAACCTGCTCGAGCAGGGCGAGGCCACGGCCATCGCGGGCATGATCGGATTCAACGCCTTCGACCGCAAGGCCAAGGGCGCGCCGATCGACTTCGTGCTGCCGAAGGAAGGCGGCATGGCCATGCCGACCGGCATCGCCAAGGTCCGGGGCGGGCCGCAGGCCGACCTCGCCAATGCCTTCGTCGAGGCCATGCTCGGTGCCTGGCAGCAGCAGATCGCCGAGATCTCGCTCGCGATGCCCACCAACACCGGCGTGGCCGCGCCGGCCGGCCTGCCCAAGGGCGAGGTGTTCATTCCCGACTGGGCCTACATCGCCGAGAACCGCAAGGCCTGGGTGGAGCGCTGGGACCGCGAGATGGCGCTGTGAGGCGCACCGCATGAGCACCCTCGAACTGAGCGGGATCGTCAAGCGCTACGGCGCGCAGACGGTCGTGGACGGGCTGGACCTGCAGGTGGGGTCCGGCGAATTCGTGTCGCTGCTCGGCCCCTCGGGCTGCGGCAAGACCACGCTGCTGCGCATCGTCGCCGGGCTCGCATCGTGCGACGCCGGCACGGTGCGCGTGGGCGGCACCGACGTGACCGCGCTGCCCGCGCACCAGCGCAACATCGGCGTGGTGTTCCAGAGCTATGCGCTGTTCCCGCACCTCACGGTCAGCGAGAACATCGCCTTCGGCCTCAAGGCCCGCGGCACGCCGCGCGCCGAGCTCGCGCCGGCGGTGGACGCGGCGCTGCGCTCGGTGCGGCTCGCGGCGCTCGCGGACCGGCCGATCTCGGCGCTGTCGGGCGGCCAGCAGCAGCGCGTGGCGGTGGCGCGCGCGATCGCCACTCGGCCGCGGCTGATCCTGCTCGACGAGCCGCTGTCGGCGCTCGACCGCAAGCTGCGCGAGACCATGCAGGTCGAGCTGCGCCAGATCCTGCGCGACGCGGGCATGACGGCGATCTTCGTCACGCACGACCAGGAAGAGGCGCTGGTGATGTCCGACCGCATCGCGGTGATGAACCGCGGCGCGATCGAGCAGCTCGACGCGCCCGAACACATCTACGGCCAGCCGCGCACCGAGTTCGCGCTCAACTTCGTGGGCCTCTCTTCGCAATGGCGCGGCACGCTCGAGGGCGCGCGCGTGCGCACCGCCTGCGGCGAGATCGAGGTGCCCGCCGAGCGCGCGCGCGACGTCGGCGCGGGCGGCCTGCGCCACGAGGTGCTGGTGGGCGTGCGCCCCGAGCGGCTGCGCGCCTCGCGCGATCCGCAGCCCGCGGCCGCGGGCATGAACCGGCTGTCGCTGGTGGTGAGCCAGACGGTCTACCGCGGCGCCAACCGGCTGGTCTACTTCAGCGCGCCCGGCGGCGGCGCGACGCTGCTCGCGGAATTCCCGGCGCACGACGACCTGGCGCCGCGCCCCGGCGAGACGCTGTCGGTGCAATGGCCGGTGGCCGACACGCTGCTGTTCGCGGCCGAGGCGGCGCCATGAGCCGCGCCGTGCGCCGCGCCGAAGGATCGCCGGGCTGGCTCGCCGTGCCGGGCACGGGCTACCTCGTGCTGCTGTTCGTGCTGCCGCTGGCCGCGCTGCTGGCCACCAGCTTCCAGGGCGAACAGGGCGGCTTCTCGCTCGCGGGCTACGCGCGCTTCGCGACCGATCCCTTCAGCGCGGTCGTGGTCTGGAACACGCTGAAGATCGCGCTGCTCGTCACGCTGCTGTGCCTCTTGATCGGCTATCCGGTGGGCTTCGCGATGGCGCGCGCCTCGCTGCCGGTGCAGGGGCTGATGTTCCTCGCGCTGATCCTGCCGCTGTCGGTGGGCGTGGTGGTCAAGAGCTTCGCCTGGACCATCCTGCTGCGCAGCAACGGCCTGGTCAACCAGGTGCTGCTGGGCCTGGGGCTGGTCGACGAGCCGGCGCGGCTGCTGTTCAACGAGCGCGGGCTGGTGATCGCCGCGGTGCACGTGTTCCTGCCCTTCATGGTGCTGCCGGTGTTCACGGTGGCGCGCCAGATCGACTCGCGCCTGGCAGAGGCCGCCGCCACGCTCGGCGCGAAGCCGCTGCATGCCTTCGTGCGCGTGACCTGGCCGCTGTCGCTGCCGGGCGTGGTGGCAGGTTCGGCCTTCGTGTTCTCGATGGCGGTGTCGATGTACGTGATCCCCGCGCTGCTGGTGGGCGACCGCTACCAGACGCTGCCCGCGCTGCTGGCGCGCGCCTACCTGTTCATGCGCGACCGGCAGTCGGGTTCGACGCTGGCGGTGATCCTGCTGGCCATCGCCGTGGCGGTGGTGGTGGGCAGCACGCTGCTCACGCGCCGGCTGCAGGCGCGGGGAGCCACGACATGAGCACACGCTGGAACCGCCTCGCGGGCGGGCTGCTGATGGCGGCGACCGCGGTCTTCATGCTCGCGCCGCTGGTGGTGGTGGTGCTGGTCTCGTTCAGCCCCTCGCCGGTGTTCAACCTGCCCGAGGGCCAGTGGTCGCTGCGCTGGTACCGCGCGATGCTGGCCAAGGACGGCCTGGCCGACACCGTGCTGCTGTCGGCCGCGGTGGCCGCGGGCGCGACGCTGGCGGCGCTGGTGCTCGGCACGCTGTGCGCGATCGCGATCGAGCAGGGGCGCTTCCGCGGCCGCGAGGCGCTGCTGGCCTTCCTGGTCTCGCCGCTGATGATGCCGGGGCTGGTGATCGGCGTGGCACTGCTGCAGGCCTTCCGCGCGGTCGGGCTCGCCAACGTGTTCTGGAGCCTGCTGATCGGGCACGTGGTCATCACCCTGCCCTACGTCACGCGCACGGTGCATGCGAGCCTGGCGCTGTTCGACACCCGGCTGCTCGAAGCGGCGCAGACGCTGGGGCTGTCGCGCCCGCGCGCGCTGCTGCAGGTGATGGTGCCGGCGCTGGCGCCGGCCTTCCTGACCTCGGGGCTGTTCGCCTTCCTGGCCTCGATGGACAACTACCCGATCTCGATCTTCCTGACCGACGCGCGCAGCAAGACGCTGCCGATCGAGATCCTGCACTACCTGGAGGAGTCGCCCGACCCCACCATCGCCGCCATCTCGGCCTGCCTGATCCTGCTGGCCGCCGTGGTGCTCTTCATCGCCGAAAGGCTGGTCGGCCTGCGCCGGCTGGCCCAGTTCTGACCATGGCCGATTCATCCCCTGCTTCCACTCCACCCTCCACGCGCGACTTCATCGGCTACGGCCGCGACCTGCCCGCCGTGCGCTGGCCCGAGGAGGCGCGTGTGGCCGTCTCCTTCGTCGTCAACTTCGAGGAGGGCGCGGAGTTCTCCATGACCGACGGCGACAGCCGCAACGAGGCCATCTACGAGGTGATCGACGGCCAGCCGGTGCCCGACCGCTGCATCGACAGCCACTTCGAATACGGCACGCGCGTGGCCTACTGGCGTATCGCCGACCTGTTCGAGCGCCTCGGCGGGCACTTCACGCTCAGCGCCTGCGGCCGCGCGGTGGAGCGCTCGCCATGGCTGGCGCGGCATGCGGCGCAGGCCGGCCACGAGGTCTCGGCGCACGGCTGGCGCTGGGAGCGCGGCATCGACCTCACGCTCGACGAGGAGCGGCTGGCCATCGACCGCTGCTGCACCGCGATCGAGGCCGCCACCGGGCGCCGCCCCGTGGGCTGGCACACGCGCTCCAACCCGAGCCCGCACACGCGCCGCCTGCTGGTGGAACGCGGCTTCCTCTACGACAGCGACGCCTACAACGACGACACGCCCTACCGCGTGGCGGTCGATGGCCGGCCGCACCTCGTGCTGCCCTATGCTTTCGACACCAACGACATGCAGTTCCAGAACACCCAGCGCTTCGATACCGGCGACGCCTTCGCCGACTACGTGTGTGCCGCCTACGACTGGCTGTGGCGCGAGGGCGGCGACGCGCCGCGCATGCTGTCGGTGGGCCTGCACCTGCGCATGATCGGCCGACCGGGGCGCATCGGCGCGCTCGAGCGCATCCTGCGCCACCTCCACGACAAGGGCGGCGCCTGGGTGACCAGCCGCGAACGCATCGCCCGCCACTGGCTGGCGCACACCGACGAAGGCAGCACCGCATGAAGGAACGCGAGGACGCGGTCTACGACACGCTCTCGCGCGCGCTGCTGGCCGGCGCGCTCGCGCCCGGCGCACCGCTGCGCGAGACCGCGCTGGCCGAGGTCTTCGGCGTGAGCCGCGAGCGCATCCGCAAGATATTGCTGCGGCTGGGCACCAACCGGCTGATCGAGATGATCCCGAACCGCGGCGCCTTCGTGGCCGCGCCCTCGCTCGAGCAGGCGCGCTCGATCTACGACGCACGCCGCATCCTCGAGGGCGGCATCGTCGCCCACCTGGCGCAGAACGCGGGCGCCGAGGCGCTGCGCCGCCTCGGCGAGCACATGGAGCGCGAGCAGGCCGCGCTGGCCGAGGGCGACCGCGCCACCTCGGTGCGGCTGTCGGCCGACTTCCACATGATCCTGGCCGAGGCCACGGGCAACACCTTCATCCTGCAGCAGATGCAGGAACTGGTGAGCCGGACCTCGATGCTGGTGGCGATGTACGAGGCGCCGCATTCGGCGCAATGCGCCTGCGACGAGCACCGCGACATCTTCACATCGCTGCTCAAGGGCGACGGCGGCGGTGCCGCGCGCGCGATGCGCTCGCACCTGTCGCTGGTCGAGACCCGGCTGCGACCCGGCGCGGCCGCGCCCTCGCAGGACGTGGTGGGCGTGCTGCTGCGCATGTGGGCGGGCCAGCGCGCCGCGCAGTCCACGGACGAAGGCCGATGAGCGACGCCACGCTGCTGGTGCTCAACCCGAACACCAGCCAGGCGATGACCGAAGCCGTGGTCTCGGCCGCCCGCGCGCTGCTGCCGCCGGGCCTGCGGGCCATCGGCTGGACCGCCTCCGCCGGCCCGCCGGTGATCAAGGACCGCCGGAGCTACGACGCGGCCGTGGCCGCCATGCCCGCGCTGCTGGCCGAGGCGCCGCGCGCCGACGCCATCCTGCTGGCCTGCTTCGGCGACCCCGGGCTCGGGGTGCTGCGCGAGCGCGCCGGCGTGCCCGTGACCGGCCTGGCGGAGGCCGCCATCCTGGCCGCGCGGCAACGCGGCGAGCGCTTCGCGATCCTCACGGCGGGCGCGGCCTGGGTGCCGATCCTCACCGACTGCGTGGCGGCCGGCGGCGCGTCGCACCTGCTGGCGGGCGTGTTCGCGCTCGATGGCGACGGCGCGGCGCTGCGGGCCGATCCCGAGCGCTTCCGCGCGCAGGTGCGCGCGCTGTCGGCCCGCGCGCGAGCGGCCGGCGCAACGCGGCTGGTGCCCGGCGGGGCGGCCTTCGAAGGGCTGCGCTTCGATTGGGCCGAGGGCCTGGCGGTGGACCGGCCAGTCGAGGCGGCCGTGGCGCTGCTCGCACACGCGCGGCCCAAGCCCCCGGCCTGAGCGCCGGGCCCGGCGCGGGCGGGTTGGATTTCGATACAAATTCGTGCCCCGCTCGCTGGCCCGCGCCGCCCCTGGCGAAACGCCGTCCGGGCCACTGCCAGCGGGCCCGGCCCCGGGATTCCCCCGAGGGTCGGCGGTGTAGACTGCCGGGTTTTTCCGACTCTGGCATGGCGCACGTTCCACAGCGCACTGGTTTCAACGGTTCGGCGCTCGTCCGCTTGCTCTCCCGACTGACCGATGGCGACATCCGCGAATCCGAACAGGCTTCGGCGGACCGGCTGAGCCAATGGTTCGGCTGGACCGACGCGATCTCGCTGTCGGCCGCCCTCAACGGCACGCCGGCCAGCCTGCCGCCGGCCCCGCGGGGCTCGGTGCGCGCCGATGAAAGCGAATGCGCGCGCGTGCGCGCCGCGCTGGCCCAGGCGATCGCCGAGGACAGCAGCTTCGCGCCCGCCAAGGCACGCGCGGCCGCGGCCACCGCCGACGCCGAGACGCCGCCCGACTTCGCGCCGATGCGCCAGCGCTACCTCGCGCGGCAGCAGGCGATGGAGACGGCCATCGGCCCGCTGCGCGGCCGGCTGCGCGCGCGGCTCGCGGCCGGTTCGCACGACATGGCGCGGCTCGCCGCCGTCGACGTGGTGATGGAACAGGTGCTGGGCGCGCGCGAACGCAGCCTGCTGGCGAGCGTGCCGGCGGCGCTCGAGAAGCGCTTCGCGCGGCTGCGCAAGGCCCGCCAGGACGAAGAAACGGGCGCGGAAGACAACGCCGCCGGCGGCCATGCCGACTGGCTCGCGGTCTTCCGCAAGGACATCCAGGACGTGCTGCAGGCCGAACTGGACTTTCGATTTCAACCGGTCGACGGGCTGCTCGAAGCCCTGCGCGCCGGTCACAAGGGCTGACTGGATACACATGACCCGATTTCTCCATCACGCCGTGTTCGTCGCGGGCCTGGCCGTCGTCGGCTGGGTCGGCGCCGGCTACATCGGCACGAACACGCTGGCGCTGGCCGTCACCGGGCTCGTGGCCGCGTTCTACCTGATGGGCGGGCTCGAACTGCACCGCTTCCAGCAGGCCACGGGCTCGCTGGTGCAGGCGACGAACGCGCTGTCCGAGCCCCCGGCCAGCCTCGGCGACTGGCTTGCCTCGCTGCATCCCTCGCTGCGCAACGCCGTGCGCCTGCGCGTCGAGGGCGAACGCGTGGGCCTGCCCGGGCCGGCGCTGGCGCCCTACCTCGCGGGCCTGCTGGTGCTGCTGGGCATGCTCGGCACCTTCCTCGGCATGGTGGTCACGCTCAACGGCACCGGCGCGGCGCTGCAGGGCGCGACCGACCTCGAGGCGATCCGCGAATCGCTCTCGGCCCCGGTGCGCGGCCTCGGCCTCGCCTTCGGCACCTCGGTGGCCGGCGTGGCCGCCTCGGCGGCGCTGGGCCTGGTGTCGGCGCTGTGCCGGCGCGAGCGGCTGCAGGCCTCGCAGGCGCTCGACGCGAAGATCGCGAGCACCCTGCGCGTGCACTCGCAGGCGCACCGGCGCGACGAATCCTTCAAGCTGCTGCAGCGCCAGGCCGACCTGATGCCCGAGCTGGTCGGCCAGCTGCAGGCCATGATGGGCGCGATGGAGCGCCAGACCCAGGTGCTCAGCGAGCGCCTGATCGGCAACCAGGCCGAGTTCCACGGCAAGGCCGAGGCGGTCTACGCGGGCCTCGCGAGCTCGGTCGACCAGTCGCTCAAGCACAGCCTGATCGAGAGCGCGCGCGTGGCCGGCGCCGCGATCCAGCCGGTGGTCGAGGCCACCATGGCCGGCATCGCGCGCGAGACCGCCTCGCTGCACGGCAGCATCGCGCAGACGGTGCAGCAGCAGCTCGAGGGTCTGTCGTCGCGCTTCGAGGCCAGCACCGGCCGCGTGGCCGACACCTGGCAGGGCGCGCTCGCCGCGCACCAGCGCACCAGCGAGGCGCTGTCGAGCGACCTGCGCGGCTCACTCGAAGGCTTCGCGCAGAGCTTCGAGCAGCGCTCGACCGCGCTGGTCGATGGCGTGTCGACGCAACTCGAGACCACGGTCGGCAAGGTGTCCGACACCTGGCAACAGGCGCTTGCGCGGCATCAGGAGACGAGCGACAGGCTCTCGGGCGACGCGCAGCAGGCGCTGTCGGCCGCCGCCACGGCCTTCGAGGCGCATGCGGCCTCGCTGCTGCGCACCGTGGGCGACGCGCAGGGCGAGCTGCAGGCTGCACTGGCCGCGCGCGACGAGCAAAGGCTCGCGGCCTGGACCGAATCGCTGACCTCGATGGGCGCGGCCTTGCAGAAGGAATGGCAGCAGGCCGGCGCGCAGGCACTGATCCACCAGCAGAAGCTGCTCGACACCCAGGCCGATCTCTCGTCGCGCGACGAGGAACGGCTGTCGGCATGGACCCGCTCGCTCGCGGCGATGGCCTCGTCGCTGCAGCAGGAATGGCAACAGGCGGGCAGCCATGTGCTGGGCCATCAGCAGAAGCTGCTCGAAACGCAGGCCGACCTCGCCGCGCGCGACGAGGAGCGCCTCGCGGCCTTCACCGGCTCGCTCGAGGCCATGGCCGCCTCGCTGCAGCGTGAATGGCGGCAGGCCGGTGCGCACAGCGCCGACCAGCAGCGCCAGTTGCTCGATGCGCTGACGAAGACCGCCGGCGAGATGTCGTCGCAGAACGAGGCGCATGCCAAGCGCACCGTCACCGAGATCGCCCAACTGCTGCAAGCCGCCGCCGAAGCGCCGCGCGCCGCCGCCGAGGTGGTGTCGGAACTGCGCCAGAAGCTGTCGGACAGCATGGCGCGCGACAACGCGATGCTCGAGGAACGCAACCGCCTGCTCGAGACGCTGGGCACGCTGCTCGACGCGGTCAACCATGCGTCGACCGAACAGCGCAGCGCGGTCGACGCGCTGGTCGCGGCCTCGGCCGAGGCCATGGAGCGCGCGGGCAGCCGCTTCGCCGAACAGGTCGAAACGCAGACCGGCAAGATGGCCGAGGTGGCCGCGCAGGTCACGGGCAGCGCGGTCGAGGTCGCGAGCCTCGGCGAGACCTTCGGCTTCGCGGTGCAGCGCTTCGGCGAATCGAACGACAAGCTGGTGGCGCACCTGCAGCGCGTGGAAGGCGCGCTCGGCAAGTCGATGGCGCGCAGCGACGAACAGCTGGCCTACTACGTGGCGCAGGCGCGCGAGGTCATCGACCTCAGCATCATGTCGCAGAAGCAGATCGTCGAAGACCTGCAGCAGATCGCCAGCCGGCAGCCCGCCGCCGTGGCCAGCGAGGCGTGATGCGCCAGGACATGGACATCGACGACGCCGGCCTCGACACCAGCGTGCCGGTCTGGGCCGTCTTCGGCGACCTGATGTCGGGCCTGCTCGGCGCCTTCGTGCTGATCCTGGTCTGCGCGATCGGCATGCAGCTCGACCTCGCGGCCAGGCTCGAATCCGAGGTCAAGCAGCGCCAGGCCGAGGCGCAGCGCCGCGAGGCGCTCGAGAAGGCGCTGGCCGGGCCGCTGGCCGCGGGCCGCGTCACGCTCAACAACGGGCGCATCGGCATCAGCGGCAGCGTGCTGTTCGCCTTCAACTCCGCCGACCTGCAGCCCGAGGGCCGGCAGGTGCTGCGCAGCCTCGCGGCGCCGCTGGCCACCTACCTGCGTTCGCGCGACGAGATCCTGATGGTGAGCGGCTTCACCGACAACCGCCAGATGCGCGAGGGCGCGCGCCTGTTCGCCGACAACTGGGAGCTCTCGGCCCAGCGCGCGCTGACCGTGACGCGCACGCTGATCGAGGAAGGCGTGCCCTCGTCCGCGGTGTTCGCCGCGGCCTTCGGCGCCGAACAGGCCGTGGCCTCGAATGCCGATGCCGATGGCCGCGCGAAGAACCGGCGCGTGGAGATGGCGCCGACGCCGCGGCCGTCGTATGCGGCGAGCACCACCGGCACTGCAGCGAAGGCCCGTGAGTAACGACGCGCCCATCGACGCGAACGACGACCCGCTCGCGGTCGTCGCGGCCTGGCGCGCGCGCGGGGCCGAGCGCTTCGATCCCGTGCGGCTGCATTTCATCGAGACGCTCGCGAAACGCACCGCGGCGCAGCGTGGCGAGGCCAGGCGGCTGCTCGACGAGCGGCTGCGGCAATTGCTGAGCGCGTATGGCGAGGACTTCGAGAAGGCGGTGCCGCAGGCGCCGGCCGCGGCGGCGCGGCCATTGCCACGCAGCGCGCTCGCCGAGCTCGTCGAACACATCGCGCGCCAGTCGCCGCTGCCCGAGGAAGCACCGGCACCCAGCGGTGGTGCCGTGCCGGCTCGCGCCACTTCAGCGAGCCCCGCCTCGTCCGTCGCCGCCGCGCCCGCCGAACTCAAGACCATGCGCTACTTCCGCGGCACCTGGTCGCGCCTGAGCGCCGATCGCCGGCTCACGCAGTCGCTCGCGAAGATGCCCGAGAACGCGGGTCCGCTCAATTCGCACCATCTCGTGCACCGCGCGCTGATCCTCATGCGCGACCTTTCGCCCGAGTACCTCAACCGCTTCATGACCTACGTCGACACCTTGCTGTGGGTGGAGCAGTTGCAGGCCAGCCAGGCTTCGGCACCCACGGCGCGGGCCGAGGGCGCCAGGAAATCCGGTCGCGGCAAGACGCCCTGAGCGGGCACTCCCCCCTCGAGCCCACGCGGCTCTCCAGCCTCATCGACCCGCTTCGTGACTTCGGGCGCATGCGCGTGCCCCGGGTTTACCCCAGATAGTGACGCGTGCATCAATGCATACATTAATAAATGCATGAGCACCCCACCCCCTGACATCCCGCGCCTCTCCCCCGCCGGCGCCGCCAGGACCGGCACCGGCCTGCACCGCCCCGAATGCGTGCTGGCCACGCGCGCCGGCGATCTCTACTGCGCCGACTGGCGCGGCGGCGTGACGCGCATCCATCCCGACGGCACCCAGACCGCCTACCTCGGCCACGAGATCGACGGCGAGGTCCTCAAGCCCAACGGCATCGCGCTGCGCGCCGACGGCAGCTTCCTGATCGCCCACCTGGGCGCGCAGACCGGCGGCGTGTTCGCGCTCGAGCGCGACGGCCGGGTGCAACCGCTGCTGCGCACGGTCGACGGCCTCGACCTGCCGCCGACCAACTTCGTGCTGCCCGATGCACGGGGCCGGCTCTGGATCACGGTCAGCACGCGGCAGACGCCGCGCGCGCTCGGCTATCGCCACGATGTGGCGGATGGCTTCGTGGTGCTGATCGACGCGCGCGGCGCACGCATCGTGGCCGACGGCCTGGGCTACACCAACGAGTGCCTGGTCGACCGCGACGGCGCCTTTCTCTACGTCAACGAGACCTTCGGCCGCCGGCTCTCTCGCTTCGCGATCCGGCCCGATGGTTCGCTGGGCGCTCGCGAGACCGTGGCCCGCTTCGGCGCCGGCACCTTTCCCGACGGCCTGGCGCAGGACGTCGACGGCGACTTCTGGATCACGAGCATCGTGAGCAACCGCCTGATCCGCGTCGGCCGCGACGGCGCGCAGTCGGTGCTGCTCGAAGACGCCGACCCGGCGCGCCTCGACGCGGTGGAAGACGCCTTCCAGCAGCACCGCATGGGCCGCGAGCATCTCGACACCGTGCACGGCCACACGCTGCGCAACATCTCCAGCCTCGCCTTCGGCGGGCCCGACCTGCGCACCGGCTACCTGGGCTGCCTGCTCGGCGACACGCTGGCCACCGTGCGCATGCCGGTCGCCGGCCTGCCGCCCCTTCACTGGAACCACGCATGAACACCAAGCCCTCCACCACCGCCGCGGGCGCCGACACCACCACGCTCGTCGATGGCGCCTACCAGGCGATACGCCGCCGCATCCTCGACAACGTCTGGGCGCCCGGCTACCAGGCGATGGAGCAGGAGATCGCGCTGCAGCTCGGCATGAGCCGCACGCCGGTGCACGAAGCGCTGATGCGGCTGCATGGCGAAGGCCTGATCGAGGTGATCCCGCGCCGCGGCATGCGCGTGCTGCCGGTGTCGCCGACGGCCATGCGCGAGATCTACGAGATCCTCGGCGCGCTCGAGAGCGCCGCCGCCGAGAGCCTGGCGCGCAGGAAGCCCGACGCGGCCGAGCTGCAGCCGCTGGTCGAGGCCACCGAGACCATGGCCGCCGCGCTGCAGGCCAACGACCTCGACGCCTGGGCGCGGGCCGACGAGTCCTTCCATGCGCAGCTCGTGACCATGGCCGGCAACAAGCTG
This sequence comes from Variovorax sp. Varisp41, assembly GCF_047325085.1. NCBI lineage: Bacteria > Pseudomonadati > Pseudomonadota > Betaproteobacteria > Burkholderiales > Comamonadaceae > Variovorax > Variovorax sp. Varisp41. The sequence goes on along the minus strand of NZ_CP168541.1, from coordinate 60,102 downwards.
CTGGCCGACGCGGTCTTCAACCACTGGGATCGCGCGCACCGCGCGCGCATGGTCTCGCTGCGGCTGCGGCCCGTGCCCCACAACTCGACGCAGGAACACATGGAACTGGTCGAGCGCATCCGCGAGGGCGACGCCGAAGGCGCCGCCCGCGTGAACCTCGAGCACCGCCGGCGCGCGAGCCGCGAGCTGCTGGCCATCTTCGAGCACTACCGCTTCCAGCATCTCTGATGCACCCCGGGGGCGCCATGCAGGGCCCCATCCAAAAATCGACAGGAGACAGACTTGAAACGCAGGACTTTCATCCGTGCGGGCGCCGCCGCGCCCCTGGCCGCGACACTGGGGCCGCGAGCCTTCGCGCAGAACGACTATCCCTCGCGCCCGGTGCGCATCGTCGTGGGCTTCTCGGCCGGCGGCGGTGTCGACCTGGTGGCGCGCCCGCTCGCGCAGCGGCTCGGCGAGGCGCTGGGCCAGGCCACGATCGTGGAGAACAAGGCCGGCGCCAACGGCAACCTGGCCGCGATGTACGTCGCCACCGGCGTGCCGGCCGACGGCTACACGCTGCTGCAGATGAACTCGGCGATGGCGACCAACAACCCGTTCCTCTACAAGTCGGGCGTGCCCAACTACCTCGAGGAGTTCACGCCGATCACAGGCATCACCGAGACGCCGCAGGCGGTCATCGTGCCGGCCTCGCTGGGCGTGAAGACGCTCAAGGAATTCGTGGCGCTGGCGCGCGCGCCCAAGACCGAGATGAACTTCGCCTCGGGCGGCGTCGGCACGCTGGCCCACATCGTGTTCGAGCTCTTCAAGAAGGAAGAGTCGCTGCAGATGGTGCACGTGCCCTACAAGGGCACGGGGCCGGCGATCCAGGACATGCTCGCGGGCCGCATGCACCTGATGATCGACAACGTGAGCCAGGTCAAGGGCCAGGTCGAGAGCGGCAAGCTGCGCGTGCTGGCCGTCACGGGACCGCAGCGCGTGTCCTACCTGCCCGATGTGCCGACCACCGCCGAGGCCGGTTTCCCCAAGCTGCTGGCCATCGGCTGGCAGGCGCTGCTGGCACCGGCCAGGACGCCGCCGCAGGTGCTGCAGAAGCTGCGCACCGCCGCCAGGAGCGTGGTCGACAAGAAGGACTGGACCGACTTCATGGCCGAGCGCGGCGCCGTCGCCAAGTGGGCCTCGCCCGAGACCGTCACGCAGCGCATCAAGGACGAGAGCGCCGTCTGGGGCGACGTCATCCGAACCGCGGGCATCACCGCAGACTGAAAGAGAGCATGAGCGACACCACCGTTTCGATCCAGGGCGACCAGATCCTCATCAATGGCCGGCCGACCTACGAAGGCCGCCACTGGAAGGACCAGAAGATCCAGGGCCTGCTGTTCAACAGCCGCATGGCCAACGCCATCGCCGACGACAAGAACCCGAGCACGCGCGGCGTCTGGGCCTACCGCGACGGTCCGTGGGACGCCGATCGCAACACGCGCGAATTCTGCGAGGCGCTGCCCGAGTACCGTGCGCACGGCCTGCTGGGCGTGTGCCTCAACCTGCAGGGCGGCAGCCCGCACGGCTACTCGCAGATCCAGCCCTGGACCATCAGTGCCTTCGAGGCCGACGGCACGCTCAAGGCCGCGTGGGCCGAGCGGCTGCGACGCGTGCTCGAGGCCACCGACCGGCTCGGCATGGTGGTGGTGCTCGGCCTGTTCTACGGCCCCGCCACGCGCCACCTGGCCGACGAACAGGCGGTGCGCCGCGCGGTCGACCAGAGCGTGGACTGGCTGGTGGCGCAAGGTGCGCGCAACGTGCTGCTGGAGATCGGCAACGAGATCGACCACACCGTCTACCACCACCGCATCATCGAGGCGCCGCGCTGCCACGAGCTGATCGAACAGGCACAGCGGCGCTCCGAAGGGCGGCTCGACACGCCGGCCGGCCGGCTGCTGGTGGGCGCGAGCCTCTTGAAGCCGCGCACCGACGCGCACAACATCATCGGCGCGAGCGACTTCCTGCTGCCGCACGGCAACCACGTCAACGGCCTCGCGGGACGCGAGCAGTCGAACCCCGACGGCATCCGGCTGCAGCTGCTGCGCCTGCGCAACTCGCCCGCCTACCGCGGCCAGCCGATCTTCTACAACGAGGACGACCACTTCGATTTCGAGCACGAGGACAACCACCTGCTCGCGGCCGTCGAGGGCTATGCGGGCTGGGGCTACTTCGACTACCGGCGCTCGCGCGAGAAGCTCGAGGACGGCTTCCAGTCGCTGCCGGTGGACTGGCGCATCGGCTCGGCGCGCAAGAAGGCCTTCTTCGGCAAGCTCAAGGAAATCACCGGGGGTGCGGCATGAAGACCAGCTACCATATCGCCGTGCTGCCCGGCGACGGCATCGGCCGCGAAGTCATGGACGCGGCGGCCCAGGTGCTGCATGCGGCGGGCGCCAGGGCCGGCATCGGCTTCGAGCTCGACACCCGCCCCGCGGGCGCCCAGCACTACCTCGACAGCGGCGTCGCGCTGCCCGACGAGACCCTGGCCGTGTGCGAGCGCGCCGACGCGATCCTGTTCGGCGCCATGGGCCTGCCGCACGTGCGCGGCAGCGACGGCACCGAGATCATTCCGCAGCTCGACCTGCGCTTCCACTTCGACCTCTATGCAGGCGTGCGGCCGATCCGCACCTTCCGCGGGTTGCGCACGCCGCTGTCGGACCCGCGCGCGCAGCAGATCGACCTGGTGCTGGTGCGCGAGAACACCGAGGGCCTGTTCTATGCGCGCGGGCGCGGCGATGCGCGCCGCGATGCGCAAGGCCGCACCGTCGAGGTCTTCGACACCATGCGCATCACGCGCCACGGCACCGACCGCATCTGCGCGTTCGCCTTCGAGCTCGCGCAGCGGCGCGCCGAGCGGCTGGGCCGCGCGGGCCGGGTCACCAACGTCGACAAGGCCAATGTCTTCGAGTCGATGGCCTTCTTCCGCGAGGTGTTCGAGGACGTCGCGTCGCGGCACCCGGCGATCGGCGCCGACAGCGCCTATGTCGATGCGATGGCGCTGAACCTCGTGCTCAAGCCGTGGAGCTACGACGTGCTGGTGACCGAGAACATGTTCGGCGACATCCTCTCGGACCTGATCGCCGCGCTGGTGGGCGGCATGGGCATGGCGCCCTCGGCCGACCTCGGCGAGCGGCATGGGTTGTTCCAGCCCGCGCACGGCACCGCGCCCGACATCGCGGGCCAGGGCAAGGCCAATCCCACGGCCATGATCCTGTCGGCCGCGATGATGCTCGACTGGCTGGCCGAACGGCATGGCGACACGCGCCTGGGCGATGCGGCACGCGGCATCGAGCGGGCCGTCGAGGCCGTGTTCGCGGGCGGCGCCGTGCTGCCCTTCGAGTTCGGCGGCGGCGACGGCACGCGCGCGATCACCGAAGCGGTGCTGGAGCAGCTGCGCCATGCCTGAGGCGCGCGGCGGCACACGCCACCGGGTTGCAGTGGTCGGCGCCGGCTACTTCAGCCAGTTCCATCTGCGCGCATGGCAGGCGCTGCCCGGTGTCGAGCTCGTCGGGCTCTGCGATGCGCAGCCCGAGCGCGCGGCCGAGGCCGCCCGCAGCTTCGGCGTGCCCCGCGCCTTCTCGCGCCTCGACGAGATGCTCGACGCCACGGCGCCCACGCTGCTGGACATCGTGTCGCCGCCGGCCAGCCATGCGACGCTGCTGCCGCAGGCGCTCTCGCATGGCATCGCGACCATCTGCCAGAAACCCTTCTGCACCGACTACGCGCAGGCACGCGAGCAGAGCGAACGCTTCGCGCGAGCCGGCGTGCCCTTGGTCGTGCACGAGAACTTCCGCTTCATGCCCTGGTTCCGCGAGGCCCGGCGGCTGATCGACACGGGACGGCTGGGCCGCCTGCACGGCGCGAGCTTCCGGCTTCGGCCCGGTGACGGACAGGGGCCACGCGCCTACCTCGACCGGCAGCCCTACTTCCAGCAGATGCCGCGGCTGCTCGTGGCCGAGACCGCCATCCACCTGATCGACAGCTTCCGCTTCCTGCTCGGCGAGGTGGCCGATGTCTCGGCGCGGCTGCGGCGCCTCAACCCCGCGATCCAGGGCGAGGATGCCGCCACGATCGAACTGGGCTTCGCCGGCGATGCCATCGGCCTCATCGACGGCAATCGCCTCAACGAACACCCGGCCGCGAACCAGCGCCGCACCATGGGCGAGATGTGGCTCGAGGGCGAAGGCGGCGTGCTGCGGCTCGATGGCGATGCGCGCCTGTGGCTCAAGCCGCATGGCGAGCCCGAGGCCGAACTCGCCTACGACAGCGGGCCGTCCAGCGAATTCGGCGGCGGCGCGGTGGCCGCCCTGCAGGCCCATGTGCTCGACGCGTTGGAGCGCGGCATCGCGCCCGAGAACAACGCCTCGGACTATCTGCAGAATCTGCGCATCCAGGAAGCCGTCTACGAATCCCACCGCAGCGGCCGGCGCATCCGCATGAGCGACTTCGAGCCTGCGGCCGATGCGCATCTGCGGCCGGTCTTCTGATCCATCGAGAATCCATTCGCCATGCACATCGTCACCGTCCACTTCCACATCGCCCCCGAACACCGGGAAGACTTCCTCCGCGAGATCAAGGCCAACGCCTCGCGCTCGGTCGAGCACGAGCCCGGCTGCCGGCAGTTCGACGTCTGCGTGGCGCCCGAGGACGCGGGCCATGTCTTCCTCTACGAGGTCTACGACGACCGCGCGGCCTTCGACGCGCATCTGGCGAGCGCGCACTTCCAGAGCTTCAACAGCCTGACGACGGACTGGGTGGTCTCGAAGCAGGTGCAGAGCTTCGAGCGGGTCTGAGGCAGCGCCCTCAACCCTGCTTCGCGGCCGGCTCCTGGGCCGCGAGCACGGCCTTCAGCAGGCCGGGAAAGCGCTTGTCCACTTCCTTGCGGCGCAGCTCGTTCACATGCGCGGGGCCGTCGGTGCGCGTGCGCACGATGCCCGCCTCGCGCAGCACCCGGAAGTGATGCGACATGCTCGACTTCGCCCTGCCTCCGCCCAGCGCGGCACAGCTGGCCTCGCCGCAACCGGCCAGCTCGTGCACCACGCGCAGCCGCTCGGGATCGCTCAGGGCATAGAGGACCTGGGTCAGCGAGACATCGTCGAGGGCCGGATGGTTGAGGCTGCGCATCGCGCGACCATAGCACGGATCGCGATTTGTCCTATTGTTCGATATTTATCGAACTAGAGTACTATCGAATCCTGTCATTCACACGTTCACCGGGGATCCGATGTCAAGCCTCTTCTCGCCTTTCACCCTGAAAGACGTCACGCTGAAAAACCGCATGGTCGTCTCGCCGATGTGCCAGTACTCCGCCGTCGACGGCGTGGTCAACGACTGGCACCACGTCCATCTGTCGGGCCTCGCGCGCGGTGGCGCGGCCCTGGTCATCGCCGAAGCCACGGCCGTCTCGCCCGAGGGCCGCATCACGCCCGGATGCGCCGGGATCTGGACCGACGCGCAGGCCGACGAATGGCGCAAGATCGTCGCCTCGGTCAAGGCCGCCGGCGCCGTGCCCGGCATCCAGATCGCCCACGCCGGGCGCAAGGCGAGCGCCAACCGGCCCTGGGAAGGCGACGACCACATCGCCGCCGACGACGCGCGCGGCTGGCAGACCATCGCCCCCTCGGCCGTCGCGTTCGGCGGCGGCCTGCCGAAGGTGCCCGAGGCCATGACCCTGGCCGACATCCAGCGCGTCAAGGCCGACTTCGTGGCCGCGGCCCGGCGCGCGCTCGACGCGGGCTTCGAATGGCTCGAGCTGCATTTCGCGCACGGCTACCTCGCGCAGAGCTTCTTCTCGACCTGGTCCAACAAGCGGACCGACGCCTACGGCGGCGACTTCGAAGGCCGCGCGCGCTTCCTGATCGAGACGCTCGCCGCCGTGCGCGAGGTCTGGCCGGAGCGCCTGCCGCTCGCTGCCCGCTTCGGCGTGACCGAGTTCGCCGGCCAGGACGACCTCGAGGAGGGCATCGAGCTCGTGCGCAGGCTCAAGGCGGCCGGCCTCGACTTCATCGACGTCAGCATCGGCTTCTCGACGCCCACCGCGAAGATTCCGTGGGGCCCGGCGCTGATGGCGCCGATCGCGCAGCGCGTGCGCCGCGAAACCGGCCTGCCCGCCACCACGAGCTGGTTCATCAGCGAGCCCCGGCAGGCGGACGAGCTGGTCGCCGGCGGCACCGTCGACCTGGTCACGCTGGGCCGGCCGCTGCTCGCGAACCCGCACTGGCCGTACCGCGCCGCGCTCGAGCTCGGCGTGGACAAGGCGGCCTGGACGCTGCCGGCGCCCTACGCGCACTGGCTGGAGCGCTACCGGTCTTCGTGATTGCGGGGAGGATGGCCGCTGGCCGGGTTTGCGAGGGCGTGTTCGCGGCCATCAACGCGCCGACGAAGACAGCGCACGCATCCAGCGTTCGCGCTCTTCGTCCTCCAGCGCCAGCAAGCTCTCGGGCGAACCGCCTCCGCCGACCACCTGAAGGTCCTGCAGCTGCTTTCGCACCTCGGGCCTGGCGAGCACCTGGGCCACGGCTTCCTGCACGGTGCGATTGGACGCGGCATCCGAATTCGCCGGTGCCCAGAGGCTGAAATGGTCGTACGTTGCGTAGCCGCTCAAGGGCGCGCTCGAGGCCAGCGTCGGCCACGGCACACCGTCGAAGCTCTGCGGGCTCGCCGGATCGGCGGTGGTGCCGAGCACGCGCAACTGGCCGCGCCGCACCGCAACCGCCACGCCGTTCACGGGCGCGAACAGCAGGTCCACCGCATGCGCCTTCGTGATGACGTCCGAGTCGGGGTACATGCCCTTGAAGACCACGCGTTGCACGTCGACGCCGCTCAGCGCACGGAACTGGCCGAAGGCGAGATGACCGGTCCAGCCGTCCTCGCCCGTGCCGATGCGCAGGCTGCCGGGGTGGGCCCGCGCGTAGGCGAGCAGGTCATCGGTGCTGTGAATGCCCAGTGCGTCGGCCCTCGCGCTGTCGATGGCCAGCACCAGAGGCTGCGAAGCCAGCAGCGTGACGGGGCGAAGGGACTGCATCAGCGCATCGATCGGCGGGCCCTGGTGCACGCCTTCGATTCCTCCGCGCGGCAGCCTCAGCGCCGCGAGCAGAACCTTCTCGTTGCCGCCCTGCGTCATCAGCCGGCGGTAGTCGGCCTCGGTGGCTTGCGGCACATGATCGACCTGCACGCCGCGTCCCAGCAGCCTGGGCAGGTGACTCGCCAGCATCCCGGCATAGTGGCTGCTGCGGCCACCGGGCGGAAACGGCACGGTCACGTGCAGCGTGGGCTGCGGCACGACGGCCAGCCATTGCCCCGCATCGTCGAGCAGGCCGTAGCGAATCTCCCATGCACCGGCGGTGGACGTATTGCGCATCAGGGCTTCGGCCACCCAGTGGCGACCCATGCGATGGAATTGCCGAATGATCGGCTGCTCGTCCTGCCACCCGGGCGGCCGCCAGTCCTGGGGGAACGCGCCCGCGACGACGGCGTAGCCATGGCGGAACGCTCGCGCCTCCTGGAACTGCGGCGCGATCGCCCATTGGCCCTGCGCGTTCCGGTAGCCCCATCGACCGGTGTCCACGTCCTTGGCCGGCCGCAGTGCGGCGTCGGTGTTGCTGCCATGCAGCCGTTGCCAGCGGCACGCGCGCGGCGTGCTGGCGTTGCGCTGGCGATCGAGTCCGACGGCGGTGCACAGCCGGATGCGTCGCTGGGCCGTCGCGTCGGGCAGCCCGCCGAAGATGAACGGGATCACCATCCTGCCTCGCGCGTCGATGAGGCCCGAGCCTGTGGAGCCGGGTGTCGGCATCTGCCGCTGATAGTCCATCCATTGCGCGGTGGCGATGTCGCGCGGCGGCGGCGGCGTGCGCCACTGCCCCGCGGCATCGCGCAGGCCGGGCTGTGCGTAGACCGTGTCCACCTGCAGGTCGGAAGCCGCTGGCCTGGATTCGTCGGGCATCGGGTAGGAAAGAGCGGTGGGAGAGTCGATGGATGTCGTGTCCTTGCCATCGCAACTCACTGGCGGCACGGCCCACTGCCCTTGCGCATCGATGCGCCCGATGCCCACGGTGGTCCGTTGTCCGCCGCCGGGCTTTTGCTCCACCAGCCACACCTTGAACGCGGGCTGGAGCGCGGTGCCGACGCCGATGATGCCGATGCTTTCCAGCCACGCCGTCTGCCAGCGGCCATCGCAGAAGCTGCGCGCTGTCGGTGAAAGAAACAGCTCGCGCCCGTCGAGGGCGTCGAACAGCGCGGGCGCGCGCTCGCTGTTCTTTCCCGGATTCAGGCTCAGCCAGCGCACGCGTTCGATCCGGTCCGGGGCGATGCCGGTGGTGAACGCGAAGATGTCTTTCCAGGGCGGCGTTGATGCATCCACCGGCCGCAATTGCCAGGTCGGCTGCATCGGCACGGCGCCCGGATCGGCCTGCAGATCCTGGTAGCTCGGCGGCGCAGCGTTGGCCGAGCCGAGGGCGATGCAGAGCCACAGCAGGACTGCGAAGAGAGGCAGGCGCTTCATGAAGCTCACCTGGTCGTGGCAGACAGGGGGATCGGTCTTTCGCTCATGGCTTCCGGTTCTTTTACCGGTTGATTCTGCTTAAAAAACCAATGTATTCAACGCTTTATATGAAGTCCTTGCGTCATTCAGAAGGCTGGATTTTCCGGTTCGTTTTCCTGTTCGGTTGCCCCTGCCCGCCGCACGCGCTCCCCTCACCCATGCGTCCACCGCGCATGCAGCCACCGCGCCAACCCATCGAGCAGATAGCCCAACGCCCCGATCAGCACGATCACCGCCATCAGCTCCGAATAGGCAAGCCGGTCGCGCGTGTCGAGGATGAAGTACCCGAGCCCGGCCGACACACCGAGCATCTCGGCCGGCACCAGCACGATCCAGATGATGCCGATGGCCAGCCGCACGCCCGTGAGCAGGTGCGCGGTGATGCCCGGCAGGATCACGCGCAGCACGGTCTCGCGGCGCGTGGCCGACAGGCTGCGCGCGAGCGTGAGCCAGTGCGGGTCGAGCTGCGCCACGCCGGCCGCGGTGTTGAGCAGGATCGGCCACACGGCCGCGAAGGCCAGCAGGAAATACACCGGCAGGTCGCCCACGCCGAGCACCATCACGGCGATCGGCATCCACGACAGCGGCGAGATCATGCGCAGGAACTGGAACACCGGCGTGCTGGCTTGCGCGAAGCTGCGCCACAGCCCGGTGAGCACGCCCAGCGGCACGCCGAACACGATCGCCAGTGCGAGGCCAATGGCCACGCGCTGCAGGCTCAGCAGCGCGTGCTGCCAGATGTCGGGGCCAGCGACCAGGCGCACGAGCGCCAGCGCCGACGGCCCGGGCGCGAAGGCCGCGGCGATGGGCGTGCGCTGCGCGAGCCAGGCGCTGCCGGCCCACCACAGCACGAGCGCCAGCGCGAGGCCAGCCAGCGGCAGTCCGAGGCGGCGACCCACGTCAGACCGCGATGGTCTCGCGCCGCTGGTAGTCCGGCGCCACGCCGAACACCTGCGGCCCGCCCACGGCCTCGATCGCCTTGCGCACGAAACGGTCGTCGACCAGGTCGCGCGCCACGAACTTCGGATCGAGCGCGCGCAGGAAGGCGTTCTCGCCCTCGACCCGGGTGCCCTGCACGGCGCGCACCAGCTGCTCGGTGTAGGAGGCGAAGGGATAGGGCTGAAAATCGATGCGCCGCTGGCTCCAGCCCTTGTGGCGCACCACGCCGCTGGCCTCGTAGCTCGCGTAGTCGGTGGCGGCCAGCACCTTGGCCAGGGTCTGCGGCGGATGCGGCGTGTAGCGCCGCTCGCCAGCATTCGACAGCAGCCGCGCCGCGTCGAGCCGGTTGTCGCGCGTCCACAGCTGGGCCTTGACGATCGCGTGGGTCACGCGCTGCGCCCACTCGGGCTTCTCGGCGATGTCGCGCTCGGCCAGGAAGGTGACGCAGCAGGCATGGTCCTTCCAGACGTCGCCCGAGAAGCGCAGCACCTTGCCCACGCCCGCGATCTCGGCCGCCGCGTTGAAGGGCTCGGCCACGATGAAGCCCGCGATGGAGCGCGCGGCCAGTGCCGACACCATCTCGGCCGGCGCCAGCACCACGAGGTTGACCTCCTTCGAGCCCACGCCGCCGCCGGCGCCCGCGCCCTTGGTGACGGCGCCGAGGCCCTCGGCGCGCAGCATGTCCTGCAGCAGCACGTTGTGGATCGAATACCAGAACGGCACCGCCACGGTCTTGCCGCCGAGGTCGGAGAGCTTGCCGATCTCGGGCAGCACGGTGAGCGCCGAGCCGTTGATGTGGTTCCAGGCCACGATCCTGGCCGGGAACTTCGAGCCATAGCGCACCCACAGCGTGGCCGGCGTGAGCAGGTGGATCACGTTGACCTGGCCCGCGACGAAGGCCTCGACGATCTGCGCCCACGAACGGAACATGCGCGGCGCCTCGGCACGCAGTCCTTCCTTGTCGAACAGACCGCGCGCATGCGCGATCAACAGCGGCGTGGCATCGGTGATCGGCAGGTAGCCGATCTTCACGGGCTGGTCGTCGCCCTTGAAGCCTTGCGCCATCGCATCGCCGGCCGAGAGAAAGGGCGCCGCCACCGCCGCGCCGGCCAGGGCCGACAGCCGCAGCATGTCGCGCCGCGTGAGGCCGCAGTCGCAGGCGGACGAGGCGCAGACATGGGTGGCGCGCAACGCGGCGCCATGGGCGGGATTCGGGTCGGTCATTCGACGGGCTTTCTTTCTGGCATGCCGGGTGGCGATTCGATGGAGGAATGACGGCGCGTGGCCTGCAGCGCGGCGAGGATGTCTAGCCGCAGCGTGGTGAAGGCGGCGCCATCGCTGCGCGGGCGCGGCATGTCGACGCGCCACTCGCGCACGATGCGGCCGGGCCGCTCGCCCATCAGCAGGATGCGGTCGCCGACGAGGATCGCCTCGTCGATGTCGTGCGTGACCAACAGCGCGGCGGTGCGCCAACGGTGCACCACATCGACCAGCAGTTCCTGCATCTCGGTGCGGGTGATGGCATCGAGCGCCGAGAAGGGTTCGTCGGCCAGCAGCAGCACCGGCTCGCGCGCGAGTGCCCGGGCCAGCGCCACGCGCTGCGCCATGCCGCCCGACAGTTGCGACGGATAGAGCCCGCCCTGCCCCGCGAGCCCCACGGCCGCGAGTGCGTCGCGCACGCGGCGTGCGCGCAGCTCGCGTTCGAGCTTCGGCTGGCGCGCGAAGTCGAGGCCGAAGCCCACGTTGCGCGCCGCATCGAGCCATGGCAGCAGGCCCGGCTGCTGGAACACCAGTGCCGCGCGCGGATGCGGTGTGCTCGAGGCCTCGCCGAGAAATCGGATCTCGCCCTGGACATGGCCCACGCCGGGCACCTCGAGCCGCGCGAGCTGCCGCAGCAAGGTCGACTTGCCGCAGCCGCTGCCACCGAGCAGGCAGACAATCTCGCGCGGCGCGACCGCAAGCGACACGCCGCTGAAAACGGGTCGCGCCGCATCGAAGCCGAAGGCCAGATCGCGTGCCTCGAGCAACGGGTGCGGCGCGTTCGCGGCCTCGTCGAGGCCGATCTCGGCAGCCAGGGCGCTCACGATGCGGACTGCGCCGCGCGGCGCGCGAGTTCGCCACGCAGTTGCACCACGCTCGGCGTCACGATCGGCACGAACGCCACCTCGCGCCAGTGCCGCGCCAGGCTCAGCGGCTGGTCGCGGTGGTAGCCGCGGCCGCCGCTGGCCTGCAGCTCGAGCTGCACCGCGGCCTGCGCGATGTCGGCCAGCGCGAGCCGCGCGCGGAACAGCGCCTCGGGCTGGGTGCGGAAGCGGCCATCGGCGATGCCGGCATAGAGCCCGTCGACCGTGGCATCGAGCGCCTGCCGCTGTTCGACGAGCGATGCGTCGAGCACCGCGCGCCCGGCACCGCCGATCTGCGCCGCGGTCGCGAGCGCGGCGCGCGCAAGGCCGATCGACAGCCCGCACTGCAGGCCGAGGAACTCGGGCCGCGCCGTCGGCAGGAAGCGGTTGGCATCGTCGTGGATCAGTTCGTCGGCCGCGAGTCGCGCGCCTTCGATGCGCAGCGAGGCGGTGTTGCTGCCGCGCAGCGCGATCAGGTCGAGGTCGGCGCTGCGCTCCACGCCCGCCTGCTCACTCTGCAGCGCGGCCACGAGCGGCGCGCCGCCATCGGCACGCTGCACCACCACCGCAGCCACGAAGCCCTGCGGCCGCAGGTTGGTGCACCACGGCACGCTGCCGTCGAGCCGCCAGCCGGGCGCGCCCTCCTGCCGCGTGGCCGTGATCTGCAGCGCCTCGATGCCGCCGAGGAACTTCATCGCGTTCGACAGCCCCGAGGCACCGGCCAGCGAGCCGTCGAGCAGCGCGGGCAGCCAGCGCTCGCGCAGCGCCTGGTTGGGCGACTGCAGCAGGTATTCGATGAAGACGCGCTGGCCCCAGAAGGTGAAGGCCGCCGCCAGCGAATGGCCGGCCACGGCGGCGACGGCCTCGATGGCATCGCGCGTGTCGCCGCCCTGCCCGCCGATCGCGCGCGGCACGCCCAGGCCGAACAGCTGCGCGCCCGCGAGCCGCGGCAGCACCGCGTGCGCCTGCGCGTTGTCGCTGTCGAGCGCCTCGGCCTGCGCGTCGAGCCAGTGCCGGTCGGCCTCAGCCAGCATGGGCGGGCGCTGCGTCGGCGCGCAGGTTCTCGGGCAGGTAGGGCTGCAGCTGCGGGTTGACCGCGCTGCCGGCCAGGCTGTTGGCGAAGTTGCACAGCGTGGCCAGGCTCACGCCGAGTACCACCTCGAGCGCCTGGCGCTCGGAGAAGCCCGCGCCGCGGAAGGCCGCGAGCGCCTCGTCGCTCACCTTGCCGCGGCTCGCGATCACGGCCTCGGTGAAGGCGCGCACCGCATCGAGCCGGGCCTCGCCCGTGGCCTCGCCGCGCTGCAGCGCCACCACCGAGGAGGCCGGCAACTTGGCCTGCTTGAGCGCCGCGGCCGAATGGCCGGCCACGCAGAAGTCGCAGCCATGGATGCGCGCCGCCGTGATCTGCAGCACCTCGCGCTCGGCCAGCGTGAGTTCGCCGCGCGCGGTGGTCTGGGCCACGCCGAGGTAGGTCTCGAGCGCCTGCGGCGAATTGGCGAGGATGCCGATCAGGTTCGGCAGGAAGCCGTTGTTGGCGGCGGCGCGCGCCACCAGCGCGCGGCTGGCTTCGGGCGCGGAGGTCTCGGTGTGCAGGGTCAGGCGTGTCATGTCGGTGCGGCTCAGGTTGTGCGGAAACTGGCACCGATTCTTCGCGGCGCGCCCGCGGGCATCAATGACCGGGCGTCTCGGATCTGTGCCGGTTCGTCTCGCCGGCGGCTTCACTACGGTCGAGCCGGCGCGCACGCTGCCAGGCACCCGGCTGCTCGCCGATCACGCGCTTGAAGGTGCGCGAGAAGGCGGCATAGGAGTCGTAGCCCACGGCCTCGGCGGCCTGCGCGATCGACTCGCCCTGCGCCAGCTTGCGCGCCGCGATCTGCATGCGCAGCAACTGCAGGAACTGCAGCGGCGACTGGCCGCAGGCCTCGCCGAACTGGCGGAAGAAGGCCGCGCGCGAGAGATGCACGCGCTGCGCCATGTCGGCCACGCTCCAGGGCCGCTCGGGCGACTGCAGCAGCGCCGCCAGCAAGGGCGCGAAGCCGCGCCGGCGCAGCAGCCCCCAGAAGCCGCGCGCGTTCTCGTCGCTGCGCGCCACGTGGCGCAGGCCGTAGAAGAACAGCAGGCCGGCCAGCCGGTCCATCAGCACCGAGGGCTCGGTGCCAGCGCGCAGCGCCTCGCCACGCATCAGGTCGAACAGGGTGGCGGCCGAGGCCATCGCGAGGTCGTCGGCGCGCAGCACCAGGCAGTCGGGAAAGGACTGCGCGACCAGGTCGCGCAGCGGCCCGTCGAACGAGAAGAAGCCGCAGGCCAATGCCGTTTCGCCGAGCGCGGGGCTGGCCGACAGCGGCTGCATCGCGCGCGGCGCGCAGTCGATGCCGGGGTCGGCATAGGGCGAGAGGAAATGCGGCACGTCGCGCATCAGGAACACGCCGTCGCGCGGCGACAGCGCCACCGATTCGAGCCCCGGCCGGTGCAGCCAGCAACGGCCCTCGAGGATCAGATGGAAGCTCGCGCGCGCACGGCCCGCCGTCGAGGCGCGCCAGCGGCCGCAGTACTGGCCCACGTGGAACAGCGTGGCGTTCCATTCGAGGCTGCCGAGCAGCCAGTCGGCCACCCGGTCGGCCTGGGCATCGAACCCGGCATCGGCCGACGGGCTGGCAACGTCGGGAATGACGGAGAGGGAAGGCATGGGCCCGCCAGTGTGGCCGAGGCCGCGCGCGGCGCCAAAGAACGAATCGCTGTGAGCTTATGACCCGGAAACGATCCGTTCGCGCTCGTCCGCGGCCTGCGCCGTCGTCCGCGCACGACCGAGCTCCGCGCTCACCGCGCCGCTGAGCGTCTCGAGGTCGAAGGGCTTGCGCAGCACGGAATGCGAACCCACCACCTTCTGCACCTCCGCCATGTCGGCATAACCGGTCGCGACCAGCACCGGCATCTGCGGATAGAGCCGGCGCGCGGCCGCCACGAGCTCGGCGCCGTTCATGCCGGGCATCAGGTAGTCGACCATCAGCAGGTCGGGCCGGCGGCGCTGCAGCTCCTGCAGGCCGCTGTGACCATCGCTGGCCTCGCGCACGGTGTACTGCAGCAGGCGCAGGCCTTCGGCGATGCCCTGGCGGACCTCGGCATCGTCCTCCACCACCAGCACCTCGCTGCGCGGATCGTCCCGCGCGGGCGCGGCGCCCTCGCGCCCGGCCGGCGATGCGGCATCCTCCACCGGCTCGGGCTGCGACAGAGGAAAGCGCAGGGTCACGGTCGCGCCCTGGCCCGGCGTGCTGCGGATCTCGGCCTGGCCGCCCGACTGGCTCGCGAAGCCGTAGACCTGGCTCAGCCCCAGCCCCGTGCCATGGCCATTGGCCTTGGTGGTGAAGAAGGGATCGAACACCTTCGAGAGCACCGCGCTCGGTATGCCGCTGCCGGTGTCCCGCACGCTCACCAGCACCTGCGGGGAACCGTCGGCCGCGCTCGCCAATGCCGTGCCGATGACCAGCTTCCCGCCCTCGGGCATCGCATCGCGCGAGTTCACCGACATGTTCAGCAGCGCCATCTCGAGTTGCGCGCCGTCGAGCATCACCCAGAGTTCGCCGGGCCAGAGCTCGAAGCTCACCCGCACCTTCGAGCCCACCGAGACCTCGATGAGCTCGCGCAGGTTGGTGACCAGCGCATTCACGCCATGCAGCCGCGGCACCAGGCTGCGCGTTCGCGCGAACGACAGCAGCTGCCCGGTCAGGCGCGAGCCGCGCGCCACCGATTCCTTCGCGCGACGCGCGTAGTCGGCCAGCTTGCCCTCGGGCGCCAGCCGCGAGATGAATTCCAGGTTGAGGTTGACCACGTGCAGCAGGTTGTTGAAGTCGTGCGCGATGCCGCCCGTGAGGCGGCCGATGGCCTCGAGCTTCTGGCCCTGCACCACGTTGGCCTGCAGCCGTTCGCGCTCGGCGATCTCGCGCATCAGCCAGTCGTTGGCGCCCGCGAGCTCGGCCGTGCGGGTCGCGATGCGCCCTTCGAGCTCGGCGTTGAGCCGCTCGACCGTGGCCTTGGCGGCCTCGATGTCGTTCAGGTGGCGGCGCGTCACGTACTGCCGCTGGCGCGCGCGCAAAGCGGAGCGCGCGGCACTCGCGAGCGTCTCGGGATTGAGCGGCCGCTCGAGCAGCACCGAATTGCCCAGCTGCTGCAGCGAGGCCTGCGCGCTGGCCGAACGCCGCCCCGACTGGCGCATCGCCAGCACCACGAAAGGCAGGTCGGACCAGGCCGGTTGCCGCGCCAGGCAGGCGCCCAGCGCGCCGTCGAAGCCGCCCGAGAGCGACTCCTCGGTCACGATCGCCGCCGCGGCGGCAATTTCCAGTTCCGCCAGCAGCGATGCAGTGTCGGGGCAGACCAGGCAATCGATGCCCTGGCTCTCCAGCACGGCCCGGATCACCTGCGCATCCCGGCCGCGCGGCGCGAGGATCAGGATGCGGTCTTCCACGCCGCCCCTTTCATGCGGACGGCGTGGCGATATCGCTATCGCCCAGCAGCGGCTGCGTGCCGGTGTAGCGGGCCGCGCCCGACAGCACCCCCTGGAAGTCGCTGAGCGCCTTGCCGACCTCGACGCCGTGCGGCCCAAGGCGGAACTCGCGGATCGACTGCTCGTGCGCGTTGGTGCGGCTCTTGATCACCGAGATCGCCTTCAGCAGGTTGCCGCGCGCCTCGAAGTACCTGAAGTTCAGCATCGCGTCGCTGAGGTAGCTCAGGTCCACGTCGGCGCGCACCTCGCCCACGGTGCCGTGCAACGAAAGGATCAGCAGCGTGGTGAGCCCGCGCAGGTTCAGGTAGGCCAGCAGCTCGTGCATCTGCAGCACAAGGTACTTGCCGCCGGGCATGGCGTGCAGGTAGGCATTGAGGCTGTCGATCACCACCATCTGCACGCCGTCCTGCTCGACCGCCATGCGCACCGAGTGCGCGAACTGGCCCGGCGAGACCTCGGCCGGGTCCAGTGTGCGGATCGTGATGTGGCCCGAGCTCATGTAGGGCTCGACGTCGAGCCCCAGCGCCCGCGAGCGCTGCCGCAGCGTGCCCAGGCCTTCGTCGAACAGGTAATAGGCCACCTTCGCGCCGCGCCGCGCGGCCGCCACGGCGCAGCTGATCGCGGTGGTGGTCTTGCCCACGCCCGCAGGGCCCGCCAGCAGCAGGCTGCTGCCGGGTGTCAGCCCGCCGCCCAGCAGGGCGTCGAGCGCCGCGGTGCCGGTCGAGACCGAGCGCTCGTCGATCCGCTGCTCGTGTTCGCTGGCCACCAGCCGCGGAAACACCTGCAGCCCGCCGCGGTCGAGGTTGAAGTCGTGCTCGCCGCTGCGGAACTTCACGCCGCGCAGCTTCACCACGCGCAGCCGCCGCTTGTCGGCGCCATAGTCGTTGGTGTTCTGCTCCAGGTGCAGCACGCCGTGCGCGATGCTGTGCAGGTGCTGGTCGCCATCGCCGCCCGAGCGGTCGTCGAGCATCAGCACGGTGCAGCCGCGCTGCGCGAAGAAGCGCTTGAGCGCGAGGATCTGGCGCCGGTAGCGCAGCGCGCTCTGGGCCAGCAGCCGCATCTCCGACAGGCTGTCGAAAACCACGCGCTGCGGCTTCTGCTCGTTGACCAGGCGCATCACGTCGCGCGTGGTCTCCCCGAGCTCGAACTCCGAGGGATGCAGCACCGTCTGCTCGGCCTCCTCGCTGAGTCCCTCGTCGCTCACCAGGTCGTAGACCTCGATGCCCTCGAGCGACCAGCCGTGCGAGGCAGCCACCTCGGCCAGTTCCTCGGAGGTTTCGGACAGCGTGACGTAGAGCCCGCGCTCGCCCGCGGCGCGGCCGGCCTGCAGGAACTGCAGCGCGAGCGTGGTCTTGCCCGTGCCCGGCGTGCCCTCGACCAGGTAGAGGTGCTGCGCGGGCAGCCCGCCGCCGAGGATGTCGTCGAGGCCGGGGATGCCCGTGGAGGTGAGTGAGGATGGCATGACAGCGGGCGCGGTTTTTCTGGAAGCAAAGCCCTTTGGGGGCTCCTGCACGGATTTTCCCGTGCCGCCTGCGCCGCCAGAGGGGCGGTTCGGGCACTTCGCGTGTAAGCCGCCGCCTCGTGAAGGCGCCGCGCGGCGGCGCCGTGCCACCGCGATCGGTGGCGCTCAGCCGTGCGCGATCGCGGCCCAGGCCGCGGCGAACAGCGTCGAGCCCGCGGCAGCCAGCAGCCCGCCCACCAGCCATTTGAGCGTGCGCGGCTGCAGCCGGTTGGGCAGCCGGTGATGCAAGCGCGTGGCGGCATAGACCACCGGCATCGCGCAGGCCGCGAGCAGCGCCGCGTGCCACGAGAAGTGCCCGGTCGGCACCACGATCACGAGCCGCACCAGCGAGTTGAACGCGAACATCAGCAGCAGCGCGCGCCGCACCAGCTCGCGGTCCAGCGGCTGCCGGTACATGTGGAACACGATCGGCGGCCCCGAGCTCGAGAACAGCCCGCCGAGCACGCCCGACAGGCAGCCGACGATGGCGAAGCTCTTGCGCCCCGAGATCGCCGGCAGCGGCTTCGCCTGCAGCACCAGCAACACCGCGCAGCCCAGGATCGACACCCCCAGCAGCGCGCGCAGCCAATCGACCGCGCTGCCGCTGAGCCAGGTCAGCAGCATCAGCCCGACGATCACGCCCACCGTGCTGCCATTGAGCGCCGGCTTCATCAGCTGCCACGGCACCGGGCCGGGCCGCGCGCGAAAGTAGGTCCAGGCATTGATCAGGCTCAGCACCGTGGCCGCGTTGGCCGCGTCGCTGACGCTCGCGATGTGGAACACCGAGACCAGGCCCAGCAGGATCAGGCTGAAGGCGAAGCCGGTGAGGTTCTGGGCGTAGGTGGCGAGGGCGACGCAGGCCATGAAGGCCAGCACCGGGCCGGCGCCGGAGAGGAGGTCTTGCACGGGGCGGCCTTCAGCGGCGCGAGGCGGTCAGGCCTTGGCTGGCGTCGGAGGCTTTGCGAAGCGGCGGGAACGCGCGAGGGCGCCGAGACAGCGATCCGGCGGGATCGGGAACGAACGAGGACACGGGCGAAGACATGGGGAAAGCGGGGGGAGGCGCGGTCGCGGCATGGAGGCGCCTGCAGGCATGGCCGATGTCGGCGACGACATCGGCCCGCCATTATAGGTGGGGCACCTCGGGTGCCCTGGACGCCAAACCAAACGCCTCCTACGCGCCGCCGGCCTTCTCGCTCCCGGCCCCCTGCACCATGGCATCGAGGTACCCCGCCTCCAGCAACAGCCGCCTCACCTGCGAATCCACATGCGCATCCGACAACGCCGGATGCCACTCCCCGTCGCGCCTCCAGCGCCACAGCATCGCGACCACGGTCGAATCGATGTTCGGGAAGACCTCGAGCAGCAGCGAGCCGAAGTCCTGCCGACGGGCGACCAGCCCGCGCTGCAGCAGGTCCTCGAAGACCTGCGTGGGTCGTGCGTCCGACAGCAGCCGACGCAGCTCGACCTGCCTGAGGTCCAGTTTGCTCATGGTTCTGGAAAGGGGTCCATTGACGATGGGAAGGCCGGGGCCGCGACGGGCGGCGCACGGCGGCGTGCCTTTCAGGATCGCCCATCGATCGCGCATTCGCAAGCCGGTGGCGATTGCCATGGCGCGCGCCCCGGATAGATAGCTTCCCGAAAGCTTCGCTGCCTAGGCTGGTCGGCTCCTTCCTTCTCCGACG
The DNA here is from genome assembly GCF_047325085.1 of Variovorax sp. Varisp41. Lineage (NCBI taxonomy): Bacteria > Pseudomonadati > Pseudomonadota > Betaproteobacteria > Burkholderiales > Comamonadaceae > Variovorax > Variovorax sp. Varisp41. Next base: position 40,781 of record NZ_CP168541.1, on the reverse strand, counting down.
TCGTGCCCGCACGGTCGGTCCTTGCCGCCGCACCGATGAGCCTGCGTCCTCCCGCCTCCCGCCGCCGGGTCCTCCTGGTCCTTCTTGCCCTGCTGGCCGTCGCCGGCGGGGCCTTCCTCGCCTGGCGCGCGACACGGTCCGACGCCACGCCGCCCGCGCCGGCCACCGGCGCAGGCAACGCCGCGACCGCCACCGACCCCGAGCAGCTGCGCTACCCGAAGGGCGCGGCCCAGCTCGCCATGATCCGCGCCGAGGCCATGCCGCGCGTGCCGCTGCCGCTGGCCGAACCGCTGAGCGCGCGCCTGGTCTACGACGAGGACGCGACGGCGCGCATCGGCGTCGGCTTCTCGGGCCGCATCGTGGCGCTGCGCGTGGGCCCCGGCGACAGCGTGCGCGCGGGCCAGGTGCTGGCCGACATCGATTCGCCCGACTACGGCACGGCGCGCGCCGACCTCGGCAAGGCGCTGGCCGACGAGAAGCGCAAGCAGCTCGCGGCCGAACGCGGGCGCGAGCTGGCGCCGGGCGACGCGATTCCGCGCAAGGACCTCGAGGCGCTCGAGGCCGACCATGCGCAGGCGGCGGAGGAAGTGGAGCGCGCGCGCCGGCGGCTGCAGAACATGAATCCGCGCGGACTGCGCGGCGAGGGCCAGCGCCTGCAGCTGGTCAGCCCGATGGACGGGCTGGTCGCCGAGCGCACGGCCACGCCGGCACTCGAGGTCGCGCCGGGCATGGCGGCGCCGCTGTTCGTGGTGACCGATCCGCGGCGGCTGTGGCTGATGATCGACCTGCCGGAACGACTGCTGGGCCGGATCAAGCTCGGCAGCGCGGTGAGCGTGGAGTCGGATGCCTATCCGGGCCGGCGCTTCGCCGCCACGGTGCGCCAGGTCGGCCATGCGGTCGACACCAACACCCGGCGCGTGCCGGTGCGCGCGCAGCTCGACAACGCCGGGCTCGAGCTGCTGCCAGAGATGTTCGTGCGCGCGCAACTGCTGCAGGAAGACGGCAGCGGCGTGCGCGTGCCCAACGAGGCGCTGGTCAACCGCGGCGTGCACAACTATGTGTTCGTCGAGGAGTCGCCCGGTGCGTTCCGGCGCCGCCAGGTCGAACTGCTGGCACAGGGCAGCGACCGCAGCTACGTGCGCGAAGGCCTGGCCGGCAACGAGCGCGTGGTGACGGCGGGAGCGCTGCTGCTCGACGCCGAGCTCACGACCCGCGCGAGCGAGCGGCCGTGATGCAGCGGCTCATCGCCTTCGCGCTGACGCAGCGCGTCTTCGTGTTCGTGCTGGTCGCGGCGCTGGTCGGCTTCGGCGGCTACGCGGCCTCGAACCTGCCGATCGAGGCCTTCCCCGACGTGCAGGACGTGCAGGTGCGCGTGATCTCGCAGCGCACCGGCGCGGCGCCGCAGGACATGGAGCGCTCGGTCACGCTGCCGATCGAGCGCGAGGTGGCCGGCATACCGCGGCTGTCGAACGTGCGCTCGGTCACGATGACCGGGCTGTCGATCGTGACCTTGACCTTCGCCGACGGCACCGACGACTACTTCGCGCGCCAGCAGGTGCTCGAGAAGCTCTCGACCGTCGACCTGCCCACCGGCGTGCAGCCGCAGCTCGCGCCGCTGTCGACGGCCGTCGGCGAGATCTACCGCTACACGCTCGAGGCGCCGGGCCTGTCAGAAGTGGAGGCGCGCACGCTGCAGGACTGGACCGTGCGCCCGTTCCTGCGCATGACGCCCGGCGTGGCCGACATCGTCACCTTCGGCGGTGCGCTCAAGGAATTCCAGATCGAGGTCGACCCGGTGGCGCTGCGCAAGTACCAGGTGACGCTGGACCAGCTCGGCCAGGCCGTCTCGAACGCCAACGGCAGCGCGGGCGGCGGGCTGATGCGCCGCGGCGACACCTCGCTGGTGGTGCGCGCCAGCGGGCTGTTCGACAGCCTCGCCGACATCCGCGCGGCGGTGGTCGCCTCGCGCCAGGGCCGGCCCGTGACGGTGGCCGACCTGGCGCAGGTGCGCGAGGGCGAGCGCCCGCGCCTGGGCATCGCCGCGGCCGGCCAGCGCGACAGCATCGTCGAGGGCATCGTCTCGATGACCAAGGGCGGCGACCCGGCGAAGATCAATGCCGAGCTGCGCCAGCGCATCGCGCAACTCGAGCCACGCCTGCCGGCCGGCGTGAAGATCGTGCCGATCTACGACCGCACGCAGCTCGTGCACCACACGGTGGCCACGGTGGTCGAGAACCTGGTGGTGGGCGCGCTGCTGGTGGTGGCGGTGCTCGTGATCTTCCTCTCGAGCTGGCGCGCGGCGCTGGTAGTGGCCACCGTGATCCCGCTGGCCCTGCTGTTCGCCTTCATCCTGATCACCGCGCGCGGCGTGTCGGCCAACCTGATCTCGCTGGGCGCGGTCGACTTCGGCATCATCATCGACAGCGCGGTCGTGATCGTCGAGGCGCTGATGGTGCGGCTCGCGGCCAAGAGCGCGCTCGACGCCGATTCGCCCGAGGCGCGCCACCAGCGGCTGGGCGTGCTGCACCACACGGTCAGCGACCTCGCGCACCCGGTGCTGTTCTCGAAGGCGATCATCATCCTGGCCTTCGTGCCGATCTTCACCTTCCAGCGCGTGGAGGGAAAGATCTTCACGCCGGTGGCCCTGACCCTGAGCTTCGCGCTGCTCGGCGCGGTGCTGCTGACCTTCACGCACCTGCCCGCGCTGCTGGCCACGGTGCTGCAGCGCCGTACCCTGGCCGAGAAGCACAAGCCCTGGCTGGACTGGCTGCAGGCGCGCTACCGCGGCCTGCTCGCCGCGACCATGCGCCACGCCGGCCGCACGCTGTGGCTCGCGGCGCTGCCCGTGGCACTCGCGCTGGGACTGGCACCGCGGCTGGGCAGCGAGTTCCTGCCCAAGCTCGACGAGGGCAACATCTGGCTGACCATCACGCTGCCGACCTCGGCCGCGCTCGAGACCACCAAGCAGGTGGAACGCAGCGTGCGCGCCACCCTGCTGACGTATCCCGAGGTGGCGCGGCTGATCAGCCAGGTCGGCCGGCCCGACGACGGCTCCGACCCGAAGGGGCCGAACAACCTCGAGATCCTGGTCGATCTGCAGCCGCGCTCGGGCTGGCGCTTCGCGGGCAAGGAGGCGCTGATCGCCGACATGTCGGCCAGGCTGGAAGACATCCCCGGCATCAGCACCAATTTCTCGCAGGTAATCCAGGACAACGTCGAGGAGTCGCTATCGGGCTTTCGCGGCGAGATCGTCGCGAAGGTGATCGGCAACAACCTCGACATCCTCGACGAGCTCGGCGAAAAGGTGGCCACCACTTTGCGCGGCATTCCCGGTGCCACCGACGTGGACAGCACGCGTATCGGCGGGCAGAGCGAGCTGGTCGTCACGCCCGACCGCGCGCGGCTCGCGCGCTACGGCCTCACGGTCAACGACGTGGACAACGTCATCGGCCAGTCGATGTCGGGCAGCTCGACCACCAGCTTCTACGACGCCGACCGCCGCTTCGACGTGGTGGTGCGGCTCGCCCAGCCGCACCGCGACAGCGTGGACGCGGTGCGCGGACTGCAGCTCGCCGTGGCCGGCACGCAGGTCGGCAACGGCCCGGGCACCATCTCGCTGGGCGAGGTCGCGAACGTCGAGGTGCGCCAGGGCGCCTCGCGCATCTTCCGCGAGTCGGGCTCGCGCATGGTCATCGTCAAGGTCAACCTGCTGGGCCGCGACCAGGGCAGCTTCGTGGAGGAGGCCCAGCGCACCGTGGCGCGCCAGGTCGCGCTGCCGCCGGGCTACCAGCTGGTGTGGGGCGGTCAGTTCGAGAACTCGCAGCGGGCCGCGGCGCGGCTCGCGGTGATCGTGCCGTTCACGGCGCTGCTGATCTTCTCGCTGCTGTTCTGGGCCTTCCGCTCGGTGCGGCTGGCCTCGCTGGTGTTGGGCATGGTGCCGTTCACGCTGGTGGGCGGGCTCGCGGCGCTCGGGCTCGCGGGCCTGCACCTGTCGGTCTCGGCCGCGGTCGGGTTCATCGCGGTGGCGGGCATCTCGGTGCAGAACGGCGTGATCATGGTCGAGGAGATCATGGCGCGCGTGCGTTCGGGCGCGGCGGTCGCGACGGCGATCGTCGAAGGCGCGACGACGCGGCTGCGCCCGATCCTGATGACGGCGCTGATGGCGGGCCTGGGCCTGCTGCGGGCCGCGCTCTCGCACGGCATCGGCAGCGAGACGCAACGGCCCTTCGCCTGCGTGATTGTGGGCGGCATCGTCACCGGCACGCTGTTCACGCTGCTGGTGCTGCCGGTGGCGATCCGCCGCTTCGGCGATTTCTACGACGAGCCGCAGCAGGCGCGCGAGGCGCGCCCGGCGGCCGCGCCCTGATGCACCGGAGCCCGCGATGAAGCACGCCTCCACCTCCCCGTTCCGTCCCCGCGTTCGATCGATGCTTGCGCTGGCCTGCGCGGCGCTGCTGGCCGGCTGCACGGTCGGCCCCGATTTCCGGCGCCCCGATCCGCCCATGGCGAAGGGCTATGCCCCGTCGGCGCTGCCGCTCGACACCGTGTCGGCACCGGTGCCCGGCGGCGATGCGCAGCGCTTCGCGCCCGGGCGCGACATCCAGGCCGACTGGTGGACGCTGTTCGGCTCGCCGCGCCTCGACGCGCTGATCGCGCGCGCGCTCGCGCGCAGTCCCACGCTCGAGGCCGCGCAGGCGGCGCTGCGCGCGGCGCAGGAGAACGTCTACGCGCAGCGCGGCTTCTTCTATCCCACGGTCGGCATCGGCTACTCGCCCGCGCGCACCAAGATCGCGGGCAACCTCGGCGGCAACTCGCCGGGCGTGCAGGGCAACGGCAGCGTGATCTCCACCTATCAGGGCACGCCGGCCAGCGAGGGCGGCAGCGCGCCCTTCAACGCGCCGGTGATCTACAACTTCCACACCGCGCAGCTCACGGTCGGCTATGCGCCCGACATCTTCGGCGGCCAGCGCCGGCAGCTCGAGAGCCTCGAGGCGCAGGCGCGGATGCAGCACTACCAGCTCGAGGCCGCCTACCTCACGCTGGCCTCGAACCTGGTGGCGGCCTCGATCCAGGAGGCGCTGCTGCGCCGGCAGATCGCGATCGCCGAGGGCATCGTCGAGGCCAACGAGCAGGCGGTGGCGCTGCTGCAGCGCCAGCTGCGGGCCGGCTACGCGGCGCGGCAGGACCTGGCGCAGCAGGAGCTCGCGCTCGCGCAGGCGCGCCAGCAGCTGCCGCCGCTGCGCAAGCAGCGCGAGCAGACGCGCAACCTGCTGCGCGCGCTGGCCGGCGACGGCCCCGACGAGGACCTCGCGATCGACTTCGACCTCGATGCGCTGGTGCTGCCGCGCGAGCTGCCGCTGGCCCTGCCCTCGCGCCTGGTCGAGCAACGGCCCGACATCCGCGCCGCCGAGGAGCAGCTGCATGCCGCCAGCGCGCAGGTCGGCGTGGCGGTGGCCGACCGCCTGCCGCAGTTCTCCATCGATGCGAGCTGGGGCGGCGCGGCCAGCCGGCTCGGCGAGATGTTCCTGAAGTCGGGGCGCTTCTTCAGCCTCGCGGGCAGTGTCGGGCAGACCCTGTTCGACGGCGGCACGCTCGAGCATCGCCAGCGCGCCGCCGAGGAGGGGCTGCGCCAGGCCGATGCCCAATACCGCGCGACCGTGATCGCGGCGCTGCAGAACGTGGCCGACACGCTGCAGTCGATCCAGGCCAACGCGCAATCGCTGCGGGACGCGGCACTGGCCGAGGAGAAGGCCCGCGTCGCGCTGGACCTCACGCGGCGCCGACTCCGGCTCGGCGACGTCGATCGCCTCGCGCTGCTCAACGCGCAGCAGGCCCACGACCAGGCGGTGCTCGCGCGCGTGCAGGCGCAGGCCGCGCGGCTGGGCGACAGCGCCGCGCTGTTCCAGGCCTCGGGCGGCGGCTGGTGGCAGCGCACGCCGAAGTCGTGAACGCGCCGCCGCTGGCCGACAATGGCGGCCCACCCGCTCGCCCGCCCCGCCGCCTCGCACCGCGATGCTCCTGCTGCTGATCGAAGACGACCCCGTGATCTCGCGGGAACTGCAACTGCGCTGGCGCCAGCGCGGCTGGGTGGTGCGCGGCTGCGGCGACCTCGCCGAGGCCGACCGCGCGCTCGCCGAGCGCGAGGTGCAGGATTTCGAGCTCATCGTGCTCGACCTCAACCTGCCCGACGGCGACGGCCTGGACTGGCTGCGGCGGCTGCGCCAGCGCGACCGCCTCACGCCCGCGCTCATCCTGACCGCGCGCAGCCGCGTGGCCGACCGCGTGCTGGGCCTGCAGGGCGGTGCCGACGACTACCTGGTCAAGCCCTTCGCGCCCGAGGAACTCGACGCGCGCATCGAGGTGCTCGGCCGCCGCGCCCAGGTGGCGCGCGGCGACCACCTGCACTACGGCCGGCTGACCTGGCGCGGCGACCTGGGCCGGGCCTATGTGGACGACCAGGCGCTCGACCTGGCGCCGCGCGAGTTCGAGGTGCTGGGCCTGCTGATGCAGCGCGCGCCGCGGCTGGTCGCCAAGCGCGCGCTGATCGATGCGCTCGCCGAACGCAACATCGAGCTCGGCGACAGCGCCTCCGAGATCTACGTCTCGCGCCTGCGCCGCAAGCTGGTCGACGCGGGCGTGCAGGTGCGCACGATGCGCGGCTTCGGCTACATGCTGGTGCTCGACACGGCCGCCCCCGGCGCGCCGCAGGCCTGATGGAAGCCTTGCCGCCGCAACCGCCGCGCCGCATCCGCTGGTTGCGGCGCGAGCTGCTGCTGCGCCTGATGCTGCCGCTGATCACGATGATGGCCGTGGCCGGCGGCTTCGGCCTCCACTACACGCACGAGGTCATCGAGCGCGTGTTCGACCGCTGGCTGCTCGATGCCGCGCGCTCGAGCATCGCGCTGCTGCGCTACGACGACCGGGGCGTCGCGACGATCGACATGTCGCCGCAGCTCAAGGCCATGCTGCTGTTCGACGAGATCGACCAGAACTGGTTCAGCGTCACGCAGTCCGGCCGGCTGCTGGCCGGGCAGCCCGGCCTGCCCGACGGCGGCACCGCGCGCGTGCACTACCGCCGCGGCGAAGCCTTCGATGCCGCCTACCTGGGCCAGCCGGTGCGCGTGGTGCGCGTGGAGTTGACGCGCCCCGGCGCCGCGCCGGTCACGATGCTGATGGGCGAGACCCTGACCAAGCGCCATCGCGCCGAGCAGGAGCTCTGGGTGCTGCTGTGGCCCGTCGTCGCGCTCGTGGTGGCCGCCGCGCTGGCCATCGCGATCGCGGTGCGTCGCACGGTGCGGCCGCTGCAGGCCATCGCCACGCGCTGGAACGAGCGCTCGCATGCCTCGCTCGACCCGATCGGCGTCGACGAGGTGCCGCGCGAGCTGCAGGCCTTCGCGAGTTCGCACAACGAGCTGCTCGCGCGCATCCGGACCATGCTGGCGCGCGAGCGGCAGTTCGCCGCGACCGCGGCGCACCAGCTGCGCACCTCGCTGACCGGCCTGCAGCTCGGTCTGGCGCGCGCCACCGAGGCGCCCGATCCGCAGGCGATGCGGCGCATCGTCGACGAGCTCGGCGGCTCGATCCAGCGCTCGGGGCGGCTGGTGCAGCAGCTGCTGAGCTTCGGCGCGCTCGACCCCGAGGCGCGCGCCGATCTCGACCGGCGCCGCATCGATCTCGTCGCGCTCGCGCAGGACGTGGGCGCCACCCACATCGAGCAGGCGTCGGCGCGCGCGATCGAGCTGGAGCTCGCCGCGCCCGAGCGGCCGGTGTGCGTCGCGGTGCAGCCCGAGCTGATCGCCGATGCGCTGAGCAACCTGCTCGACAACGCGATCCGCTACACGCCGTCGGGCGGACGCGTGCTGGTCGAATTCGAGACCGAGCCGCCGGCGCTGCGCGTGAGCGACTCGGGGCCGGGCATTCCCGAGGACGAGCGCGAGGCGGTGCTCGAGCGCTTCGTGCGCGGCCGCGACGCGACCGGCGACGGCAGCGGCCTGGGGCTGGCCATCGTGCGCGACATCGTGGCGATGCACGGCGCCACGGTGACGCTGTCGGACAGCGCCTGGGGCGGCCTCGCGGTCACGCTGCGCTTTCCGGCCGGCGACTGAGTACGGGCTCAGGGCCCGCGGCCGCAGGCGATGGCGGGGGCTGCCCGCTCGTCGTCGGGCAGCACGATGCCCCAGCGCATGCGCACGCTGCGTTCGGGGCCCTCGCCGGCCCAGGGCAGCTCGATCGCCCCGCCGCAGTCCACGGTCTGCATCAGGGGCTGCAGCGGCGGACCTTCGGAACGGAAGGCCGGCGTATCCAGCATCAGCACCATGCCGCCCTCGCGCGCCAGCGTGCCCGGTGCCAGCCACGGCGAGGTGCGTTCGTCGCCATCGATCAGCAGGCGCACGCCGGGATCCATGCGCAGCGCGATGGCGCCCGCGAACCAGGTGTCGCCGACCAGCAGCCGCAGCGGCCGCTCGCCCCGGTGCGCGCGCCAGGTCGCCTCGACCGCGTCCGCGATGCGCTGCGTCGGCAGGTTGGCGCGCGTGACGTGGCCCAGCCGCGTGCTCCCCACGCCGTCGACCCAGGCACAGGCCCAGGCGGCCGTGACGTGCAACAGCGCTGCGACTGCCAGCATGGCGCTCCAGCGGCGCCGGCTCCAGCGTTCCGCGTCGAGCCAGGGCAGCGCGGCCGCCACCCATACGCCGGCCGGCAGGAAGAAGGTGGTGAGCCAGGCCGGCACCAGCCGCGAATGCAGCAGCACCGAGGCCGCCAGCACCAGCGCGGTGGGACCGAGGGTCGCCCAGGCGAGGAAGCGCCGGTCGAAGGCCGCGGGCATCGGTGCCGTTGGCCCCGCCGCCGCCTCGCGCCGCTGCGCGATCCAGGCCCAGCCGACGAACAGCAGCATCGGCGACAGCCGCGCGAGCTGCACCAGCAGCACGCGCAGCGGCCGCGGCAGCAGGTGTCCGCCGCCCGGGCCATGGACCGCATGCACCGAATGGCGCGCATAGGCCACCGTGGTGTCGCCATGCTGCAGCACCCACCACAGGTGCGGCGACAAGAGCAGCAGCGCGAGGCCGGTGGCCAGCAACAGGTCGCGCCGCACGCGCGCGTCGCGCCACAGGCCCTGGCGGACCACGAAGCCCAGGCCCACGGCGAACTGCACCGCGGCGCTGTACTTGGTGAGCATCGACAGCGCCGCGAACAGCCCGAGCCAAACCCAGTCGGCGCGCCCGCTGCCGGCCGGCCGCAGCACGCGCCACAGCATCCACCAGTAGCCCGCGAGCGGCAGCAACTGCACCGTGTTGTGGTTGTAGACCACCGCGCGCTGCACGTGGTAGGTGACCAGCGTGCCCAGCAGCAGCGCGAAGGCGGCGCGCGCCGGCGTCATCATCTCGCGCGACCAGCGCCACAGCAGGTAGAGCGCGCCCACGCCGCAGCCCACGCCGGCCACGTAGGTCAGCCACGGCTGGCGGCCGAACAGCGCCAGCGGCAGGCTCAGCAGCCAGCTCGGCAGCGGCGGATGCTTGTAGTAGCCCCACTGCAGGCTGCCGCTCCAGAACAGCTCCTCCACGTTGTCCCACGGCGGCGTGAGGTCGAGCGCGACCATCGGCCAGGCCCAGGCGAGCACCAGCGCGACGAGCAGCGCGGGCACCCAGCGGTCCAGCGGCGGGCGAGCCGTCTCGACGGCAGGAAGAAAGCGGCCCGGCACGGGCGTCGATCCAGGATTCATGGGCGGGATTTATAGGGGCCGCACCCCACCGGCGCCTGACTTCGCGTGGTGCTCACCACGCGTCGGCGGGCGCCGGCCACGAGAGCGGCCGCAGCGGCGCCTCGCAGTCGCGCACGTCGACGCGCACGGTGTCGCCGACCCGCAGGTCCGGCGGCAGGCGCGTGGTGCCGAGTGCGCGCGTGCGCAGCCCGCCGTCGTGGTAGCGCACGACCGCATAGGGCTCGTTCGCGCCCGCCTGTGGCGCGCAGTCGCGGTACATGGCATGCGCGAGTTCGCCGGCGCGGCCCAGGGCCTCGACGCGCCCGGTGCGCCAGCCCGCCACGAAGTCGGCATGGCTGGTCCCGAGCCCGGCGCAGCCGGCCAGCGCGAGCAGGCCGGGCGCCAGCGCGCAGGCGATGCCACGCATCAGCCGCGTGCCCCCACCGCGGCCGTGGCCTGGATCTCCACGCGGTACTCCGAATCGATCAGCCTGGCCCCCACGGTGGCGCGCGCGGGCGTATGGCCGGCGGGCACCCATTCGTCCCACACCGCGTTCATCGCGGCATAGTCGCCCACCGTGCGCAGGTAGATCGTGACGCTGACCAGGTTCTCGCGCGTGGCGCCCTCGGTGCCGAGCAGGTCGTCGATCTGGCGCAGCACCTGGCGCATCTGGCCGGTCACGTCGAGCGAGGGGTTCTCGGCCACCTGCCCCGACAGGTAGAGCAGGCGGGCGGTGCCGAGGTCGACGGCCACCATCTCGCTGAAGCGGGGGCCCATCTCGTGGCGGACGATGTTCATGGCGTTGCGGACGAAGAGGATGCGATGGAGGAAAGCGTCGGCGACGCCGGATCGGCGGGTGCGTTCCACCAGCCGCCGCCGAGCGCCTGGAACAGCGCGGCCGCGTCGGTGAACCGCTGCGCGCGCGCCTGCACGAGGTTGATCTCGGCCTGCGCCTGCTGCTGTTGCGCGAGCAGCAGCGCGAGCGCGCTGGCATCGCCCCACTGCAGCTGCGCGCGGGTGCGCGCGAGCGCCTGCGCGGCGGTGCGCTCGGCCCGCACCGATGCCTGCAGCGCGCGCGTGTCGGCATCGATGGCAGCCAGCGTGTTGGCCACGTCCTGGAAGGCCGCGAGCACGGTCGCGCGGTACTGCGCGGCCGCCTCGTCGAACGAGGCGCGCGCGGCCGCCTCGCGGTGGCCGAGCGCGCCGGCGTCGAACAGCGGCTGCGCGACGCCGGCCGCGACGGTCCAGAACATCGCGGGCGAACGGAACAGCTGCGACAGCGTGTAGGCCGAGGAGCCGAGGTTGGCGCTCAGCGTCACGGCAGGCAGCCGCGCGGCCACTGCCACGCCGATGGCCGCGCTCGCGGCCTTCAGCTGGGCCTCGGCGGCGCGCACGTCGGGCCGGTGCTCGACCAGCAGGGCAGGCAACGCGAGCGGCAGCTCGGCGGGCAACTCCAGCGTATCGAGCTCGAAGCGCGCCGCCACCTCCTCGCTCGGGTAGCGGCCGCCGAGCACCGCCAGCTGGTGGCGCTGCTGCGCGAGCTGCTTGTCGAGCGCGGGCACGGCGGCCTCGGTCGCGGCCAGCAGGGCGGCCTGCGCCTCCACGTCGGCCTGCGCGACCTGCCCCAGCGCGAGCTGGCGGCGATAGGCCTGCAGTACCTGCGCCTGGCTCTCGGCGATCGCCAGCGTGGCGCGCCGCTGCGCCCGCAGCGAGGCCTCGGCGATCGCCGCCGCCACCACGTTGCTGCTGAGCGTGAGCCGCGCGGCGAGCGCCTGGAAGCGCTGCGCCTCGGTCTGCGCGCGCGCGCCCTCGACCTGCCGCTGCGTGGCGCCGAACACGTCGGGCGCATAGCTCACGTTGAGCTGCGCCGTGTGCAGCGTGTAGAGGCTCGCGTTCGACGACACCGGGCTCGCGACCGCGTTCGCCACCCGCTGGCGCGTGGGCGCGAGCCCGGCCGTCAGCACCGGCCAGAAGGCCGCGCGCTGGGCCGCCTCGTTCTCGCGCGCCGCGCGCAGCGCCGCCTCCGCGGCCTCGACACCGGGATTGCCGGCCAGGCTCTGCGCCACCAGCGCATTGAGCGGCTCGTTGCGGAAGGCGGCCCACCACTGGGCCGGGATGTCGAGGCCGGGCGACAGCCGCGGCAGCGGCACGCCCTCGCCTTCCTCGGCCACGGGCGGCGCGGCCGTGTAGCGCGCGGGCAGGTCCAGCGGGGGACGCGCGTAGTCGGGGCCCACGGCGCAGCCGGCCAGGCACAGCGCGACGGCCAATGCAACAGGGATGTTCTTGTTCATCGTTCTCCCCCTTCAGCGATCGCGCCGCGGGCGCAAGCCCCAGCCCTTGCGCTCGAACAGCCGTTCCATCGCGTAATAGAAGGCCGGCAGGATGAACAGCGTGAGCAGGGTCGACACCACCAGCCCGCCGACCACCACCGTGGCCAGCCCGCGCTGCACATCGGTGCCCACGCCCGTGGCCAGCGCCGCGGGCAGCATGCCGACCGAGGCCACCGAGGCCGTCATCAGCACCGGGCGCAGCCGCTCGGTCGCGCCCTCGAGCACCGAGGCCCGCAGCGCCAGCCCCTCGCCGCGCACGCGGCGGAAGTTCGCGACCATGATGATCCCGTTCTGTATCGACACGCCGAACAGCGCGATGAAGCCCACCGCGGTCGCCATGTTGAGCGTCTCGCCCGCGAGGTGGACCGCGATCAGCCCGCCGAGCGTGGCCATGGGCACCACGCCGAGGATCAGCGCCACGTGGCGGATCTTGCCGAACTGGAAGAACAGCAGCACCGCCATGATCGCGACCACGATCGCGAGCGACACGCCCAGGCGCGCCTGCGCGCGCTGCTGGTTCTCGAACTGGCCGGCCCATTGCAGCCGGAACTTCGCCGGATCGAAGGGCACCTCCTTCGCGATGCGCGCGCGCGCCTCCTCGAGGTAGGAGGCCAGGTCGCGGTCGCGGTTGTCCACGCGCACCGTGATCTGGCGCTCGTTCATCTCGTGCGAGATGGTGCTCTCGCCGGTCTGCAGCCGGATGTCGGCCACCTGCGCCAGCGGCACCTTGGTGCCGTTGGAACCGTTGAGCAGCAGCGCGCCGAGGGCTTCGGTGCCGCCCTTGGCGCTGCGCGGCAGCTTCACCGACACGTTGTAGGTGCGCGCCCCCTCGTACACCGTGATGACCGGCGCGCCGCCGATGCCGGTCTGCACCAGGCTCGCGACGTCGGCCGCGCTCACGCCGCGGCGCGCGGCCGCCTCGCGGTCGAGCCGGATCACCACCTGCGGGATCGGCGGCTCCTGGAACAGCGAGGCCGAGGCCGTGCCGCGCACCGTGCCCAGCAGCTCGACGATGCGGTTGCCGATGCGCCGGCTCTCGGCGAGGTCGTCGCCGTAGATGCGCAGCACCAGCGGGCTGTGGGCGCCGCCGACGGCATCGTTCACGCCGTCGATGATCGGCTGGCTGATGCCCACGTCGAAGCCCGGCATGCGCGCGAAGCGCTCGCCCAGCATGCGCACGAAGTCGGCCTTGTGCATGCCCGCGGGCCATTCGGCGTAGGGCTTGAGGCCCACCGGCACCTCCATGTGCGAGGGCGTCCAGGGGTCGGTGCCGTCGTCGTTGCGCCCGAGCTGCGTCACCACGTACGAAACCTCCGGGTACTCGAGCAGCACATGGCGCAGCTCGGTGGCCATCTCGCTGGCCTTGTCGAGCGACAGGCCCGAGGGCAGCTGCACCTGCAGCCACAGCGCGCCCTCGTCGATGTCGGGCAGGAACTCGCGCCCGGCCGTGGCGCCGAGCACGGCCACCGCCAGCAGCGCGGCCACGCCCAGGCCGTAGGCGATGGCGGGCATGCCCAGCAGCAGGTCGAGCGCACGCCGGTAGGCCGAGGTGAGCCACAGCAGCGGCCGGTTGACGAAGGGACGCCGCGGCTTGCGCAGCGCCACGTAGGCCAGGCTCGGGATCAGCGTGAGCGCGCACAGCAGCGCGCCCACGAGTGCGTAGCCGACGGTGAAGGCCATCGGCCGGAACAGCTTGCCCTCGGCGCGCTCGAAGGCGAACAGCGGGAAGTAGGCCGTGATGATGATCAGCGTGGCGAAGAAGATCGGCCCCGAGACGTGGCTCACGGTCTCGAGGATGTTGCCCTCGGTGAGCGTGGCGTCCGGCTCCTCCTCGCGCCGCCGCAGGATCGCCTCCATCACCACGATGGCCCCGTCCACGATGATCCCGAAATCGATCGCGCCGAGCGAGAACAGGTTGGCCGGCATGCGCGTGAAGTGCATCACGATGAACACCGTCACCAGCGACATCGGGATCGCCATCGCCGCGACCACCGCGCTGCGCGGGCTGCCGAGGAACAGGATGAGCACGAAGCACACCAGCGCCATGCCCTCGAGCACGGTGTGCGTCACCTTGTCGACCGTGAGCTTCACGAGGTCGTCGCGGTCGATGTAGGGCACGATGCGCACGCCCAGCGGCGCGAGCTCGGCCTGCAGCGCGTCGATCTTGCGGTGCACGCCCTCGAGCACGCGCGAGGGGTTCTCGTACTTGAGCATCAGCACGATGCCCTCGATCGTGTCGGGGTCGGTGTTCTTGCCGAGGATGCCGCCGCGCTCCTGGTGCCCGAACTGCAGCCGCCCGAGGTCGCGCACCAGCACCGGCGCGCCGCCGCTGTTCGACACCATCACCGCGCCCAGGTCGTCGAGCGAGCGGATCTGGCCGATGCCGCGCACCACGTAGCTCTGCTCGCCGCGCGCGATGCGCCCGCCGCCCGCGTTGGCGCTGCCATTGTTGATCGCCGTCACCACGTCGTTGAGCACCAGCCCGTGCGCCTGCAGCCGCGCGGGATCGAGCTCGAGCTGAAACTCGCGCGTGAAGCCGCCGAAGTTGTTGACGTCGACCACGCCCGCCACCTGCTTGAGGGCCGGGATCACCTTCCAGCGCTGCAGCTCCGACAGCTGCATCAGGTTCATGCGGTCGGACTCGAGCGTGTAGCGGTAGATCTCGCCGGCCGGCCCCGCCACCGGCCCGAGGCCCGGCTGCGCGCCCGCGGGCAGGCTGACCTGGCCGATGCGCTCGGTCACGCGCTGGCGCGCGAAGTAGTCGTCGGTGCCGTCCTTGAAGGTCAGCGTGATCAGCGACAGGCCGAAGGTGCTGCTCGAGCGGATCGAGGCCAGCCCCGGCGTGTTGCTCAGCGCGCGCTCCAGCGGCGTGGTGATCTGCTGCTCCATCTCCTCCGAAGCCAGGCCGTTGACCTGCGTCGTCACCTGCACCGTGACGTCGCCGAGGTCGGGGTAGGCCTCGACGGTCATCTGCGTCCACGACCAGGCGCCGAACAGCACCAGCGCGACCGACAGCGCCCAGGCCAGGTGGCGACGGCGCAGGAACTGGGAGATGACGAGGTTAATCATTGAGCAGCACGCCGCCCTGGACCACCACGCGCTCGCCGGCCGCGAGGCCGCCGCGGATGCGCACCCGCTCGCCGTCCTCGCGTCCGAGCTCGACCGGGCGCCGCTCGAAGGTCCATGGCTGCACCTCGACGAACACGCTCACGCTGTCGTTGTTCATCAGCAGCGCCGAGCTCGGCACCTGCGGCTGCGCGGCCTGCGGCAGCTCGATCTGCGCGGTCGCGAACATGTTGGGCCTGAAGCTGCCGTCGGCGTTGTCGAAGGCGATCCGCGCGCGCGCGCGGCGCGTGTCGGCATCGAGCAGCGTTCCGACGAAGCCGACCGTGCCCGCGAAATGGCGCCACGGCTGCGAGGCCAGCGTCACCGTGGCCTTCTGGCCCGCGGCCACCTGCCCCAGCAGGTTCTCGGGCACGCCGACGCCGACCCAGACCCGCTCGAGGTTGGAGACGGTCATCAGCGCCGCGTTGGTGTCGTTGAGCACCGCGCCGCTCGCGACATTGAGCGCGGTGACGGTGCCGGCCATGGGCGCGACGATCCGCAGCACCCGGCCGTCGCCGCCGTCGCCGGCACCGATGCCGCGCAGGCGCGCCTCGCTGCGCCGCAGCTCGGCCGTCTGCTGCACCACTGCGCTGCGCGCCGCCTCCACGTCCTTGGCCGCGTTGGAGCCGGCCTCGTTGACGCCCTGCGCCCGCGCGAGCGCGCGCTCGGCCAGCGCGAGCGCGTCGCGTGCCTTCTGCGCGTCGGCCACGGCCTGGGCGAGGTCGGGCGAGCTCATCGTCGCGAGCAGCTGGCCCGCGCGCACCGTGTCGCCGAGGCGCACCTGGAGCGCGAGCAGGCGCCCGGCCAGCGGCGGCAGGATGTTGACGGTGCGCGCCGGGTCGGCCTCCACCGTTGCCGGCAGGCTCAGCAGGTGCGAGCTCGTGCTTTCGCCGATGGCGTCGACCCGCAGCCGCTCGCGCAGCGGGGAGCCGGCGGGCACGCTCAGGCGGTGGCCTTCGCGCACCAGCAGCGGCGCGGGCGCGGGCACGGCGGGCGCACTGTGCGCCGCGGCATGGAACCAGCCGGCGTACAGGGCCGCGCAGGCCAGGGTGCCGGCAATGGCATGCGCGAGGATGATCTTGTGGGGAGGCTTCTTCATGGCGTTGGATACGTCGCGGCGCGGCTGGCTGCCGGCACCGGCGCGAGCGTAGGAAAACGCGGCTGAAGATTTCCCAAAGAAATCCTGAAGACGGCTTCAGGATCGTGGCAGCGGGCGGTCAGGTTGCGACCCGATGATGGCGCGCCATGCGAATCCTGTTGATCGAAGACGACCGCAAGGCGGCCCGGCTGCTCGCGCGCGGCCTCGAGGAGGAAGGCTTCGTGGTCGACGCGGTGCACAGCGCCGAGGAAGGCGACGAGCGGGCCTTCGTGCAGGCCTACGACCTGCTGGTCCTGGACTGGATGCTGCCGGGGGGCGACGGCCTCTCGCTGTGCCGCGAGCTGCGCCGGCGCGGCTGCGCGACGCCGGTACTGATGCTCACGGCGCGCGATGCGCTGCGCGACCGCGTCGAGGGCCTGAACACCGGCGCCGACGACTACCTGACCAAGCCCTTCGCCTTCGACGAACTGCTGGCGCGCGTGCGCGCACTGCTGCGCCGCCCGGAGAGCATGCGACCGGCGATCCTGTCGCTGGCCGACCTGAGCCTCGATCCGCAGCGCCAGCGCGCGCAGCGCGGCGGCGCGGCGCTGGACCTGACGCACAAGGAGTTCGCGATCCTGCACATGCTGCTGCGGCATGCCGGCGAGGTGGTGAGCCGCGCGCGCCTGGCCGAACAGGTCTGGAAGGACGACCTGATCGGCATCGACAACCTGATCGACGTGCATGTGGGCAACCTGCGCCGCAAGGTCGACGCGGCACCGGCGCCGCCGCTGATCCGCACGGTGCGCGGCCGCGGTTTCCGGCTCGCGGCGGACGACGGCCATGCTTAGCCTGCGCCGGCGCCTGGTGCTGGTGCAGGTGGGCGTGACCGTCGCGGTCATGGCCATCGCGGCCTTCGGCGCCTATGCGGTGTTCGCGCGCAACGTGCACCGCGAGCTCGACGCCGCGCTGCTCGCACTGGCCGAGACCGAGCTCGGCATGCTGCTGTCGGCCGACGCGGGCAGCGCGGCCACGGTGCACGAGGCGCCCTCGGGACCGGGCGCGCCCTCTTTCGTGCGGCTCGACCGGCTGGTGCAGATCGTCGGCCCCGATGGCCGCGTGCTCGCGCGCAGCACCAACCTCGGCGAGGCCCAGTTGCCGATACCGCCGCTGCTGCGCGAGCGGCTCGCCGCGGGCGAGACCGTGTTCGAGACGCTCGAGGGCTTCGGCGAGGAACCCACGCGCATGGTCTCGGTGCCGGTGCCCGGCCGCGCGGCGACGCTGGCGGTGCAAGTGGCCGGCTCGCTCGACGACGTCAACCGCACGGTCGCGATGGCCAGCGTGCTGTTCCTCGTGCTCGGCGGCGCGCTGCTGCTGGCGCTGGGACTGGCCGGCACGCTGATCACGCGGCGCGCCTTCCGCGCCATCGACGAGGTGGTGCAGCAGGCGCACCGCATCAGCGACGCCAACCTCAGCGAACGGCTGCCGAGCCCTGGCACGGCCGACGAGGTCGGCCGGCTCGTCGAGACGCTCAACGCGATGCTGGCGCGCATCGAGCACGGCATGGAGGCGCAGCGGCGCTTCACCGCCGATGCCTCGCACGAGCTGCGCTCGCCGCTGTCGCGGCTGCGTACCGAGCTCGAGCTCGCGCTGCGCCGGCCGCGCGAACCCGCGGCTTATGTCCAGACCCTGCGCTCGGCGCTCGACGAGGTGGAATCGCTCTCGCTGCTGGTGGAGGAACTGCTGGTGCTGGCCCGCATCGACGCGGGCCAGGAGCGCGAGGCCGCGGAGACCGTGGCGCTCGACCGGCTGGCCGAGGAAGCGGTGCGGCGCCTCGAGCCGATGGCGCGCGAGCGCGGCATCCGGCTGCGGCTGGAGCTGCTCGCGCCGGTGGCGGTGCGCGTGGCGCGCGGCGCCGCGAACCTCGCGCTGGCCAACCTGCTCGACAACGCCCTGAAGTTCTCGCCCGATGGCGGCACCGTGCACGTCGACGTGTTCGCGCCACCGGGCAGCGGCGAGGCCGTGGTGCGCATCGCGGACCACGGTCCCGGCATCCGCAGCGACGAACTGCCGCACCTGTTCGAGCGCTTCTACCGCGGCGCCGGCGCGCGTTCGGACGAGACCACGCCGGGCCTGGGCCTCGGGCTCGCGCTGTCGCAGGCCGTGGTCCAGGGGCATGGCGGCCGCATCGAGGCGATGAACGCACCGGGCGGCGGCGCGCGCTTCGAGCTGCGGCTGCCGCTGGCCGCGGCGTGGCCGGAGCCGCCGATGCTGACCCCGCACTGACCGCGCGCAAAGGGTCGCGTCGCGCACATGGAATTGAGTGCTTTCCTATGCACAAGCTCGTAATCTCCAGCTCATTCTTCGTCACGGCATCCGAGGTGCCGCCGATCCATCCATGAACGCCCCCCTCTCCGAATCGAGGCTGCAGAGGCCGCAGGTCGCCCTACCGAGCATCTCGTGCGTCGTTCCGTGCTTCAACGAGGCGCGGAACCTGGGCACGCTGTTGCCGGAACTCGAGCGCATGCTGCGCGCCACCGGGTTGCGTTGGGAGGTGATCGTGGTCAACGACGGCAGCACCGACGACACCGACCTCGTGCTCGGCGCGTGGTGCGAGCGGCCCGGCATCCGCGGCCTCTCGCTGTCGCGCAACTTCGGCAAGGAAGCCGCGCTGACCGCCGGCCTGGGCGCGGCCCGTGGCGACGCGGTGGTGCTGCTCGACGGCGACATGCAGCACTCGCCCGCGCTGGTGCGCGCCATGATCGACCAATGGCGCGCGGGCGCCGAGGTGGTCTACGCGGTGCGCGAGGACCGCCGCGACGAGGGGCCGCTGAAGACCTGGAGCACGCGCCTGTTCTACCGGCTGCTCAACGCCTCCGACCGCTTCGCGGTGCCCGAGAACGCGGGCGACTTCCGCCTCATGGACCGCAAGGTGGTCGATGCGCTGCTGAAGCTGCCCGAGCGCAGCCGCTTCATGAAGGGCCTGTACGCCTGGGTCGGCTTTCGCGCCGTGGCGCTGCCCTACACGCCGGCGCCGCGCGCCGAGGGGCGCAGCCGCTTCAACGCGCGGCGCCTGTTCAAGCTCGCGCTCGACGGCCTGACCTCCTTCACCACCTGGCCGCTGCGCATGGTCAGCGTGGCCGGCCTGATGCTCGCGGTGCCGGCCTTCGGCTACGGCAGCTACGTCGTCCTCGACTACATGTGCTTCGGTAACGAGGTGTCGGGCTGGTCGACCATCGTCGTGAGCCTGATGTTCTTCATCGGCGTGCAGATGATCTCCACCGGCATCCTCGGCGAGTACGTCGCGCGCATCTTCGAGGAGGTCAAGGGCCGGCCCGTCTACGTGGTGCGCGAGCAGCGCGGCCACGGCCTGGAAACCGAGGAGCCATGACCGCCCCCGCGGCCGTAACGCAACGGCTTTGCATCTGCGCCGACGACTTCGGCATGAGCGCGGGCATCAATGCGGCGGTGCTCGACCTGATCGCGCGGCGCAATCTCTCGGCCACCGGCTGCCTGGTGCTGCGCGAGGCCTGGCCATGGGGCCTGCCCGCGCTGCGGCGCGTCGATGCCGCGCGCGTCGACGTCGGCCTGCACCTGGACCTCACGCCGCCGCGGGCACCGGGCGCCGAGGAGCCCGGCCTGTGCCCGCTGGTGCTGCGGTGCTACGCACGGTCGATGCCGCGGGAGCGCCTGCGGCAGACCATCGCCGAGCAGCTCTCGCGCTTCGAGGAGGGCGTGGGCCGCGCGCCCGCCTTCGTCGACGGGCACCGGCATGTGCACCAGCTGCCGATGGTGCGCGAGCTGCTGCTCGACGAGGTCTCGCGCCGTTATGCGGCGGCGCCGCCGTGGCTGCGCAACACGCGGCCCGGCGGCATAGCGCTCAAGCCCCGGGTGATCCACGCGCTGGGCGGCCGTGCGCTGGTGCGCGACGCCGCGCGGCGCGCGATCCCGACGAGCCGGGGACTGCTGGGCGTCTACGACTTCGCGGGCGGGGTGGCGGGCTACCGGCGGCGCCTGCTCGCCTGGCTGTCCGCCGCGCGCAGCGGCGATGTGCTGATGTGCCATCCCTCGCTGGCCGAGGATGCGGGCACGCCGCACCAGGAGGCCCGGGCGGCGGAGTACACGGTGCTGGCGGGCATGGCGTTTCCATGGCGCGATCCCCGCGGCGGGCAGGTCGAGCTCGCGGCGTTGTCGGCGGGCGGCCTGCGGACAGGCGCCTGAGATCCGGCCAGGGCGCCGTCGCCGCGCGTCATGCAGTTTGATCGGCCCGGTCATGCCGTGCGCCGACCCGGCTTCGTATCCTCGGACCATTAAACGAGAGACAAGGTCCGCGCCACCCGAGGTGGCCAGGGCCCCACGGAGACCGTCTTGCCACCGAAAGAACCTGTCCTTGACGGCCTGGCGCGCTTCGCCGCCGAGGCCCCCGCACGACCGGCCGCCATCCTGGCCGAGACCGGCGAAACGCTGGACTACGGGCGCCTGCACGAACGCTCGGCGCGGCTCGCGCGCTTCCTCGCGGCCCGCCTCGAGGCCGGCGAGGTGGTGGCGATCCTGCTGGGCAACCGGCTCGAATACTTCGAGCTGACCTTCGCCGCGCGCCGCGCGGGCCTCTATTACGTGCCGATCAGCACGCACCTCACGCTGGGAGAGATCGACTACATCCTGCGGGACTCGGGCGCGCGCATCCTCCTGACCGAGACGGCGCTGCGGCCCTGGGCCGAGCGCGCGGCCTGGCCGGAACAGCTCGACGAGGTGCTCTGCATCGACGCCGACGATCCGGTCGACGGCGCCGCGAGCTACCGCGCGCTGGTCGAGGCCGACGGCCCGGTGCCGCCGCTGCCCGACCGGCCTTTGGGCCTGGACTTCGCCTACTCCTCGGGCACCACCGGCCGGCCCAAGGGCATCAAGCACAAGCTCGAGGACCAGCAGCTGCGCAAGGCGCTCGCGGGCGACTGGCTCTCGTTCTTCGCCTTCGATCCGGCGAGCGTCTATCTCTCGCCCGCGCCGCTCTACCATGCGGCGCCGCTGCGCTTCAGCGTGCGCTGCGTGGCCTTCGGTGGCACGGTGGTGCTGATGCGCCGCTTCGATGCCGAAGGCGCGCTCGCCGCGATCGCACGCTGGCGCGTCACGCATTCGCAATGGGTGCCGACGATGTTCATCCGCCTGCTCGCGCTGCCGGCCGAGCGCCGCGCGGCTCACGACCTCTCGAGTCACCGGCTGGCGCTGCATGCGGCCGCGCCCTGCCCCATCGAGCTCAAGCGCCGCATGATCGACTGGTGGGGCCCGATCGTCTGGGAGTACTACACCGGCTCGGAGCGCGCCGGCGCCACCGCGATCTCGGCGCCCGAATGGCTCGCGCACCCCGGCTCGGTGGGCCGCGCGAAGCAGGGCGTGCTACACATCGTCGGCGACGACGGCGGCGAATGCGCGCCGATGGTCGATGGCCTGGTCTGCTTCGAAGGCGGCCCGAGCTTCGCGTACCACAACGATCCAGTGAAGACCGCCGAGACCCACACGCCGCAGGGCTGGGGTACCTTCGGCGACATCGGGCACGTCGATGCCGAGGGCTACCTCTACCTCACGGACCGGCGCGCCAACATGATCATCTCGGGCGGCGTGAACATCTATCCGCAGGAGGCGGAAAACCTGCTGCAGGACCACCCGCTGGTGCACGAGGTGGCCGTCATCGGCGTGCCGCATGCCGAGTTCGGCGAGGAGGTGAAGGCCGTGGTCCAGCTCAAGGACCCCGCGCTCGCCGATGCCTCGACCGCGCAGCAGCTCATCGAGCACTGCCGCGCCCACCTGTCGGCCATCAAGTGCCCGCGCAGCGTGGACTTCGCGACCGAGCTGCCGCGCACCGAGACCGGCAAGCTGCTCAAGCGCGTGGTGCGCGACCGCTACCGCGCGCTCGCGGCACCCGCTTCCCAACCGTGACGGAGACCCGACCATGACGATCGACATCGGACGCAGGCACTGGACGATGGCCCTGCTGGCCTCGCTGGCCGGCCTGCCCGAGCTGGCCGGTGCGCAGCCGGAAACCCGGCCGCTGACGCTGCTCGTGCCCTATGCCGCCGGCGGCGCGGCCGACCCCGTGGTGCGCCCGCTCGCGCAACGCCTGCAGGAGGTTCTCGCGCGCACCGTGCTGGTCGACAACAGAGCCGGCGCCAACGGCCTCATCGGCACGCAGTACCTGCTGCGCCAGCCCCCCGACGGGCTGACGGTGCTGTTCCACATCACGAGCCTGATCCAGAACATCGCGCTGTCGCGCGGCAAGCCGCCCTACGACTTCGCGAAGGACATCGAGCCGCTTGTGCTGCTGGGCCGCCAGGCGGTGGTGCTGGTGGTGCCCGCGTCGAGCCCCTACCAGAATCTGGCCGAGCTCGCGCGCGCGGCCAAGGCCAACCCGGGCAACTTCTCCTTCGGCTCCTATGGCGCGGGCTCGACCTCGCACATCTACGGCGAGCAGCTGCGCGCGGCCTGGAACATCGAGATGCCGCACGTGGCCTTCCGCGGCACCAGCCCGCTGCTGCAGGACATGCTGGGCGGACGCGTGCCGATGGCCTTCGTCTCGGCCGCCACCGCGATCGAGCGCCCGGGCGCCAAGGGACTGCGCTCGATCGCGGTGGCGCACAGCAAGCGGCTGACCGCGCTGCCGCAGGTGCCGACGCTGCACGAGCTCGGCTATGCAGGCTTCGACTACACGGGTTGGTGGGGCCTGTTCCTGCGCGCGGGCACGCCGGCGCCGGTGGCCGAGCGCCTGCGCAACGCGATCCGCGCCATCCTGCAGGAGCCAGACATGGTCGGCCGGCTGCAGCTGGCCGGCCTCGAGCCCAGCAGCGAGACGCCCGAGCAGATCACCGCCGCGATGCAGAACGAGTACCGCCACTGGGAGGCGCTGAGCCGGCGCTTCAACATCACGGCCGATTGACGGCGCCGCGCGTGCGGGCGGCGCGACAATGCGAAGCGCATGCCCGCGCCTTCCCGCACCAGTCCGCACCCGCCCGCTTCATGACCGCCGCCCCCGGCCCCTCGCCGAGCGCCACGCCGCCGCCGATCGCCGGCTGGTTCGTGCAGCTGTTCCTGCGCAGCGCGGCCCTGCCGCCGGCGCAGGCCGAGGCGGTACTGCGCCGTTCGGGCATCGATCCGCGGCAGCTGGATGCGCGCGGGTTGCGCGTCAGCGAACAGGCCTTCACGCGCTTCCTGATCCTGCTGGCGCGGCGCGCGCGCGACGAGGCCTGGGGCATCGCCTCGCGGCCGATACCGCCGGGCACCTTCCACACCCTGTGCCGGCTGATCGTCAATTGCCGCACGCTCGGCGAGGCGCTGGTCGTCATCGGCCGCTTCTATGCGCTGGTGGTCGACGACTTCTCGATCAAGATCCGCCGCGAAGGCGGCGAGGCCATCGTCTGGCTCAAGCCGCTGCGCGCGCTCTCACCCGAGCGGCATGTGGCGCTGCATGGGGCGACCATCTTCCTGCTCTACCAGTTCATGTGCTGGCTGGTCGACCGCCGCATTCCGCTGACCGCGGTGGAGTTCTCGTATCCGCGCCGGCCGGCCAGCGCCGAGACGCTGCGCACCTACGACACGCGCGAGATCCGCTTCGAGCAGCCGTTCACCGCGCTGCGGCTCGAATGCCACCTGGCCTCGCTGCCGATCATCGGCGGCGAGGAGCGCCTGAGCCGCTTCCTCTCGGAAGCGCCGCGCATGCTCATCACCCGCTACTACGACCAGAGCCGCGTCAGCGACCGCGTGAAGTCCATCCTGCGCGCGCAGGTGGGCACGCCGATGAGCCTGGACGACGTGGCGGCCCGCCTCCACATGACGCCGGTGACCCTGCGACGGCATCTGGTCGACGAGGGCTGCGGCTTCTCCGAACTGCGCGACGACGTGCGCCGCCGCGCGGCGCTCGACATGGTGCGCCAGGGCCATGTGAAGCTCGAGACCATCGCGCTGCGGCTGGGCTTCGCCGAGTACAGCACCTTCCATCGGGCCTTTCGGCGCTGGACCGGCACGGGGCCGACCGAGTACCGGGCCAACCCGCCGGCCTCCTGATTCAGGGTCCTGGCCGCGCCCAGTCCGCCAGCCAGTGCGCATCGGCCACCACCGATGTCGCGGGGCGCGGCAGCGAAGGTGAATGGCTGAAGCGCGGCGCCGGCGCGGGCTGCAGTTCGCCTTCGAGTTCGACGAAGGTGCCGCGCGCCACGAGGTGCGGATCGCGCGTGCTCGCGCCGAGGCTGTGGACGGGCGCGATGCAGGCATCGCCGCCTTCGAACAACGCCTCCCAGTGCGCGCGTGGCTCGCGCGCGAACAGCGCCTCGAGCGCGCGCGCCTGCTCGGGCCAGCGATCGCGATCGTGCTGCGCGAACGCCTTGGCATCCAGGCCCAGGCGCGCGAGAAATTCGGCATGGAACTGCGGCTCGATCGCGCCCACCGCCAGGTGCAGCCCGTCGGCGCAACGGTAGCTGCGGTAGTACGGCGCGGCGCCATCGAGCACGTTGGCCTGCCGCTCGTCGCGCCAGCGCGAGGCGGCGCGCAGGCCATGGATCAGCGACAGCAGCGACACCGTGCCGTCGCAGATCGCGGCATCGACCACCTGGCCGCGCCCGCTGCGCGCCGCCTCGTGCAGGGCCGCGAGCACGCCCACGGCCAGGTAGAGCGCGCCGCCGCCATAGTCGCCGACGAGGTTCAGCGGCACGCTGGGCGCCTCGACGGGACCGATGGGATGCAGCGCGCCGGCGACCGCGAGGTAGTCGATGTCATGGCCTGCCTGGTGGCTGCGCGGGCCGTCCTGTCCCCAGCCGGTCATGCGGCCGAACACCAGCGCGGGCCGCAGCGCGAACAGCTCGGCGGGGCCGAGCCCCAGCCTTTCCATCACGCCGGGACGAAAGCCCTCGATCGCCACGTCGGCATGGCGCAGCAGTTCGCGCGCGGTCGCGAGTCCTTCCGCCGCGCGCAGGTCGAGCGCGAGGCGTTCGCGGCCACGCATCGTCGCGCCGCGCTCCATCTGCGCCGCGCCAGGCCGCTCGATGCGCGCGACCCGCGCGCCCATGTCGGCGAGCAGCATCGCGGTGAAGGAGACCGGGCCCAGGCCCGCGAACTCCACGACCCGCAGGCCGCGCAAGGGGCCGGCGGGCGATGGTGGCGTGTTCTTCGACGTGTCGTGCATCGCCGCATGGTGCCGTCGCGCTTGCACGGCCGCGATGACCGCCGCGCTCGTTCCCCATGACCCCCTGCGCGCCGCGCCATGCGGGTTGCGCGCGGCGGTCATGGCGCGGGCCGGACCGGCCTTTCATCATGGCGCTAACCAAAGGAGCCGAACATGAAAGCATGGGTGAGTCATCGCCCCGGGGGACCGGAGACGCTGGTGTGGCAGGAGCTGCCCGATCCGGTGCCCGCCGAGGGCGAGGTGCTCGTGAAGATCGCCGCGGTGGGCGTCAACTATCCCGACGGCCTGTTGATCCGCGACCTCTACCAGGTCAGGCCCGAGCGGCCCTTCGTTCCGGGCAGCGAGTTCTGCGGCGTGGTGGAGCAGGCCGGCCCGGGCGTGTCGGGCCTGCGCGAGGGCGACCTCGTCATCGGCCGCTGCGGCTGGGGCGCCATGGCCGATCGCATCGCGGTGGCGGAGCAGCGATGCGTGCGCGTGCCGGCCGACACGCCGCGCACGCAGGCGGCCGCCTTCATGTTCGCCTATGCCACCGCCTACCACGCACTGTGCGATGCCGCCCAGCTGCGTGCGCAACAGACGGTGCTGGTGCTCGGCGCCGCGGGCGGCGTGGGATCGGCCGCGGTCGAGGTCGCGCATGCGCTCGGCGCGCGCGTGGTGGCCGCCGTGTCCTCGCCGTCCAAGCTGGCCTTCGCGATGGCGCGTGGCGCTTCGTGCGGGCTGGTCTACGAGCAGCAGGTCGAAGGCCGGGAGGCGCAGCAGGCGCTCGCGCGCCGCCTCAAGGAGGCGGTGGGCGGCGACGGCTGCGACGTGGTGTTCGATCCGGTCGGTGGCGGCTACACCGAACCCTCCTTGCGCAGCCTGCGCCGCGGCGGCCGCCACCTGGTGGTGGGCTTCACCGCCGGCATCCCGAGCGTGCCGCTCAACCTGGCGCTGCTCAAGAGCCGCCACATCGTCGGCGTGGACTGGCGCAGCTTCGTGCAGCAGGACCCGAAGCTCAACGACCGCAACGTGCACTCGCTGCTCGCGATGTGGCGCGAGGGCCTGCTGCAGCCCGAAGTGACCGAGACCTTCGCGCTGGCCGACGCGCCCGCGGCCATCGCGCGGCTCGATGCGCGCGGCGCGCTCGGCAAGATCGTCGTGGTCGCGTGAAGGCGACGGCCGCCCGGGCCGCCTCCTTCCCTTTCAGTTGAGTTAGCCCGACAGGATCTCGCGCGCCATCACGATCTTCATGATCTCGGTCGAGCCTTCCATCTGCTTGCACATGCGCAGCAGGTTGTGGAAGTCGAAGAAAGGATAGTCCTCGATCGCGAGGCCGCGCCCGCCCAGCACCTGCATCGAGCGGTCGATCACGCGCAGCCCCGCGTCCACGCAATAGGCCTTCACCATGGCCGCCTGCAGCCGCGAGGCCGAGTAGCCGCCGCGCGCCACCATCCAGGCCGCGTAGTAGGTGTTGAGGCGGATCGATTCGATGTCGTACTGGTTGTCGGTCAGCATCCACTGGATCGCCTGGTTGTCGCCGAGCGCCTTGCCGAACACCCTGCGCTCGCGCGCGTACTCGACCGCCAGTTCCTGGCTGCGCTCGGCCATGCCGAGCGCGGTGCCGCCCAGGCGCAGGCGGAAGCGGTTGAACTGGTGCTGCGCGATCGAGAAGCCCTCGCCCTCCGCGCCCAGCAGGTTCTCGGCCGGCACGATCACGTTCTCGAGCCGCACCTCCTGCTCCGTGCCCCATTGCCGCGCGATCACCGGGATATCGCGCGACTTCGTGAAGCCCGGCGTGTCGTTGTCGACCAGGAACACGCTGATGCCCTTGGGCCCCTTGCTCGGATCGGTGACCGCCGCGACCGCCGTGTACGACGCGAAGTGATGGCCGGTGCGCCACATCTTCGTGCCGTTGAGCACCCAGTGGTCGCTCTTTCGCACCGCCGTCGTGCGGATGCCCGCGAGGTCCGAGCCGGCCTCGGGTTCGGTGAAGCACATCGACCAGCCGGTCTTGCCCTCGAGCACCGGATAGAGGTACTTCTCGCGGATCTTCTCGGGTGCCTGGTAGAGCACCGGCCACGGCGCGAACGGCCCGCCGGGCATGCGTCGCGGCGACTTCGAGAACTCGGCCAGCACGATCACGTCCTCCATCGGCCCCAGGCCCTGCCCGCCGAATTCCTTCGGCACGATCAGCTTGGCCAGGCCGTACTCCGCCAGCTTGGCCTTCAGGTGGGCGTTGAGTTCCGGGCTGTAGTCGCAGTTGGCGACCGGCCATTCGCGGTAGTGCGGCAGGACGACCGTCCCGATGAAGCTGCGCGCGCGCTGCTGAAGATCGCGTTGCGCGGGGTTGAGTTCGAAATCCATGGTGTGCCTCTCGTGTTCGGACATGCGCCCGATGGCATGTCAACGCAATGGATTGGATCGGCGCGGGCGTGTGGCTTCCATGGCACCGTCGTTCAAACTGCATGACATTGCCGCCCGGTCCGTGGCGAATCGCAGTGTGTCGCGTACGCGGCGCGGATACACGGGCATACGAAGGCCGCGCCATGGCGCGCGGAGGCGCCGAAGAATCGCGGCGCCCCCACTTCAAGGACGCCTTCGATGAAAACCTTCCGCATGGAAATCGCCGCCGTGACGCTCGCGCTCGGCGCCTGCGCGTTCGCAGCCGTGTCGCTCGCCGCGGACGGCAAGCCCGCCGTGCCCGCCACGTCCGCCGCCTCGCCGATCTATGGCGTGACGATCCCCAAGGGCTACCGCGAATGGCAGCTGATCGCGCCCGCGCTGGAGTCCGAGCCGCTCAACGAACTGCGCGTGGTGCTCGGCAACAAGACCGCCGTCGATGCCTACAAGAAGGGCACGCTGCCTTTCCCCGACGGCACAGTGCTGACCAAGCTCGCGTGGAAGCACGTGCAGTCGCCGGATTTCGAGCCCGCGCTGGTGCCGGGCATGGCGACCACGGTGCAGGTGATGGTCAAGGACTCGAAGAAGTACGCCGCCACCGGCGGCTGGGGCTTCGGCCGCTTCGTCGACGGCAAGCCGGTGGACATCGCGCAGCACCAGACCTGCTTTGCCTGCCATGCGGCGCGGGTGAAGGACAGGGACTATGTGTTCACGCGGCTGGCGCCTTGAGGGGGAATCTCCTGACGGGAAAGACATGCGGACTGCCCCGGCCGAGCGAAAAGAAGCGGCACGAACGATCGCGTGGTTCGCTACGAGCGTGGAGTCCGGCCACTCGGCCCGCGTCTGGAAATGCACTCAGCGCACACGCGGCAACTGCGCGCGAGCGCGCGCGCCATCTCGCTCGACCCTTCGGACCGCCGGACCCTGCAGGACTGGGCCGCCGAGACCGGCACCAGCGAGCGCACCCTGACCCGGCTGTGCACGGCGCAGACCGGTCTGAGCTTCGGCCGCTGGCGGCGCCAGCTGCACATGATCGTCGCGCTTCGCGAACTGTCGGGCGGCGCGACCGTGCAGCAGGTGGCCTATGGCCTGGGCTACGAGTCGCCGTCCGCCTTCATCACGATGTTCAAGAAAGCCTTCGGCAAGCCGCCGGCCACCTACATCGCCGAACGCTTCAAAGTGGGCGCGTGAGCATCCGCTGCGTCGAGCAACGCACGCTCGCTACATCGTCGCCCCCTGAAAAGCCTCGACCAGGAAGTCGACCATCACCCGCACCTTGGCGCTGAGATGGCGACGGCTGGCGTAGATCGCCAGGATGTCGATGGGGGGCATGTGATAGCCCGGCATGACCTCGACGAGCCGGCCGGCCCGCACGTCCTCGCCGAGCACGAAGCTCGGCTGCCAGATGACACCGGCGCCGGCGAGGGCCGCGGCACGGGCGGTCTGACCGTTGTTCGCGCGCAGGGCCCAGCGCACGCGAACCGATTCCAGCGTTCCGCCGGGCCCGGCGAACTGCCACTCGTCCGAGGTCGCGCCATAGGTGTAGCCCAGGCACGGGTGCCGTGACAGGTCCACGGGAACCTCGGGCATGCCGTGCCTCGCCAGGTAGTCGGGCGAGGCGCACACGAGGTTCTGCGAGCGGCCCAGGTGGCGCGCGATGTGATTGCCCGAGGTGGTCCGCGAGATGCGGATGGCGAGGTCGTAGCCCTCCTCGACGATGTCGACCACGCGGTCGATGAGCGCGATGTCGAGTTCGACATCGGGGTACTTCGCCATGAACTTCGGCCACAGCGGTGCCAGCACGAGGCTGCCGAAGCTCAGCGGCGCGTTGAGGCGCAGGCGGCCTCGCGGCTGGAGCGACGCGGTGGTCGCGAGCGCCTCGGTCTCGGCCACCTCCTCGAGGATCGACTTCGCCCGGTCGAACAGGGCTTCGCCGCCCTCGGTGAGCGACAGGCGGCGCGAGGTGCGGTTGATCAGCCGCGTGCGCAGGTGGGCTTCGAGTTCGTTGACGTAGCGCGTCACGTTGGCCGGGGAGGTGTCGAGCGCGTCGGCCGCCTTGACGAAGCTGCCGCGCGCGACCACGGTCACGAACACCTCGTACGCACGCAATCGGTCCATGGCCCTGGGCTCCAATCATTCATGAAAGCTGAATGAGTAAACCACTTTTGGGGCCTTTCTGGAAGTGAAGCTGAATCATAAATTCGCTTCACCCCAAAACACAGACCGAAAGGCCTAGACATGAACACCACCCATCCCGCCCCCACCCGCCGCGCGCTGATCGCCGGCGCCGCCGCATTCGGCGCCGCGCTGAGCTTCGGCTCCGTGGCGCACGCCGCGCCCGCAGTCGACGCGGTGCCGGGCTTTCGCGCAGGCAGCGCCGAGGTGAACGGCACCCGCATCGACTACCGCATCGGCGGCACCGGGCCGGCCATCGTGCTGCTGCACGGCTACGCCGAGACCGGCCACATGTGGAACCCGCTGATGCCGCTGCTGGCGAAGACGCACACCGTGGTCGTGCCCGACCTGCGCGGTGCGGGCAATTCGTCGAAGCCCGAGACCGGCTACGGCAAGAAGAACATGGCCGTCGACATCCACGAGCTCGTCAAGTCGCTCGGCATCCGCAACGTGAGCATCGTCGGCCACGACATCGGCCTGATGGTGGCCTATGCCTATGCCGCGCAGTTCCCGTCGGAGACCGACAAGGTGGTGCTCATGGACGCCTTCCTGCCCGGCATCGGCGCCTGGCAGAACGTCTGGCTGCTGCGCGACCTCTGGCATTTCCATTTCCACGGCGCGACGCCGCTGGCGCTGGTGCACGGACGAGAGCGCATCTACTTCGAGCATTTCTGGAACGACTTCGCGGCCGACCCCAAGCGCTCGGTGCCCGAGGCCGATCGCCGCTTCTATGCCAAGGCCTACGCGCAGCCCGGCGGCATGCGCGCTGGCTTCGAGTACTTCAAGGCCTTCGAGCAGGACGCGGCCGAGTTCGCCGAACTGGGCAAGACGCCGCTGCCGATGCCGATGCTGGTTCTCTCCGGGGAAAAGGCCGGTGGCACTTTCCTGATCGACCAGGGCAAGATGGTCGCGACCCACGTGCAGGGCGTGATCGTCAAGGGGTCCGGCCACTGGCTGATGGAAGAGGCGCCCGAGCAGGTCATTCCCGCGCTGGTCAATTTTTTGGGCTGACGCCCGTCTGGTCATCGACACAAGGAGCATCGACATGGATCTACAACTGAAGGGCAAGCTGGCCCTGGTCAGCGGCAGCACCGCCGGCATCGGCTACGCGATCGCGCACACGCTGGCCCGCGAGGGCGCCAGCGTCATCGTCAACGGCCGATCGCAGGCATCGGTCGACGAGGCCGTGGAGCGCATCCGCTCGGAGACGCAGGGCACGGTGGTCGGCTACGCCGGGGACCTCAGCCAGGCCGACGCCGCCGAGGAGGTCGTGCGCCGCCACCCCGGCATCGGCATCCTCGTCAACAACCTCGGCATCTTCGAGGCCAAGGCCTTCGAGGACATCCCCGACGCGGATTGGCTGCGCTTCTTCGACGTCAACGTGCTGAGCGGCGTGCGGCTCGCGCGCCTGGTGCTGCCGGAGATGAAGCGGGCGAACTGGGGTCGGATCATCTTCATCTCGAGCGAAAGCGCGGTGCAGATACCGACCGAGATGGTCCACTACGGCATGACGAAGACAGCGCAGATCGCGGTGTCGCGCGGGCTCGCGGAATCGATGGCGGGCACGAACATCACGGTGAACAGCGTGCTTCCGGGCCCGACGAAATCGCGTGGCGTCGGCGACTTCGTCGAGGGCATGGCGCGATCGAGCAGCAAGAGCTTCGAGCAGGTCGAGGCGGAGTTCTTCGAGCAGATCCGCCCGACCTCGCTGATCAAGCGCTTCGCCACGCCGCAGGAAGTCGCTTCGCTCGTGGCCTATGTGGCGAGCCCGCTCGCGTCGGCGACGACGGGTGCTGCGCTGCGCGTGGATGGTGGCGTGGTCAAGAGCGCCTTCTGACGACCTCGCGGTGAATGCCCGGGAGCCGCCCCGCGGAAACACTACCGCCCTCGCGGTTTATGGGCATATACCCATAATTGCGCATGACCTCCGCCCATCACCACCACGGCATGTGCTGCAGCACCGCGCTGCGCAAGGCCACGCGCCGCGTCACGCAGCTCTATGACGAAGCGCTGGCACCCGTGGGGCTGCGCTCCACCCAGTACTCGATCCTGATGGAGTTGAGCCGGCGCGCCAGCGAGGCGCCCAGCCTCCAGGTGCTGGCGGATGCGCTGGTGATGGACCGCTCCGCCCTGGGCCACACCTTGCGCCCACTGGAACGCGATGGCTTGCTGGCACTGCAGCATGGCGAGTCGGACCGCCGCCAGCGGCAGGTCGTGCTGACCCGCAAGGGGCAGGCGCTCGTCGCCCGCGCGCAGCCGCTGTGGCAGCGCGCGCAGGACCGCTTCTGCGAGGTGTTCGGCGAAGCGGAAGCGGCGATATTGCGCACCACCTTGCTCGATATTGCCGCGGACGAGCGGCTGAGCTCGCGGGCGTCCTGATTTCCGGGTTTGCATTCACCTCGTTCTTCATTGGCCTAAATATGGGCATATGCCCTCAAATCCATGAACACCCTTCCTCCATCCCCTGCCGCCGCGCAGGATTCGCGTCGACAGCGAGCCGTCCTGCTGGTGGCCTCCATGGTGTGCTCGCTGGTGATGCTCGACACCAACGTGGTGGCGGTCGCCCTGCCCACCATCGCGCACAGGCTCGATGCCGAGTTCGCGGACATGCAATGGGTGATCACCGCGTACATGCTGC
Source organism: Variovorax sp. Varisp41 (assembly GCF_047325085.1). Classification (NCBI taxonomy): domain Bacteria; kingdom Pseudomonadati; phylum Pseudomonadota; class Betaproteobacteria; order Burkholderiales; family Comamonadaceae; genus Variovorax; species Variovorax sp. Varisp41. The sequence continues at coordinate 8,213 of NZ_CP168541.1, read as the reverse complement.
CCTTCGCGGCCCTGCTCATGGCCGCGGGCTCGCTGTGCGACCGGTATGGCCGGCGACGCATCATGGTGATCGGGCAGGTGCTCTTCGCCGGCGCTTCGCTGTTCTGCGGCACGGCGCCGGCAGCCTGGGTGCTCAACGTGTCGAGGGCCTTCCAGGGCATCGGCGCGGCCCTGCTGCTGACGGCGGCGCTGGCGGTGATCAATCACAGCTTCCAGGGACCGGCGCGCGCACGGGCCTATGCGTTCTGGGGCGCCTGCCTCGGCATCGCCATCACCTGCGGGCCCATCCTCGGCGGCGTGATCTCGAGCACCATCGGCTGGCACTGGGTGTTTCTCATCAACCTGCCCATCGGCGTGGTGCTGATCGCCGCCACGCTGCGCGTGGTGGAGGAATCGCGCGACAAGGAGGCCGTGCGGCTGGACTATAGGGGCGTCGCCACCTTCAGCGGTGCGCTGTTCCTGCTGACCTGGGCAGCCATCGACGGCAACGCGCTGGGCTGGTCCTCGCCCGCGGTGCTGTGGCGACTGATCGGCGGCGTGCTGCTGCTCGAGGCCTTTGTCGTGATCGAGGGCCTGCAGTCGCGGCCCATGGTCGACTTCAGGTTGCTGCGCTCGCCGGCCTTCGTCGGCAGCGCTTTCGCCATGGTGGGCTATGCGGCGGGGGCGCAGGTCATGCTGTTCTACCTGCCGCTGTATCTGCAGAACGCCTACGGACTGTCGCCCGCCAGCGCCGGCCTCTCGATGCTGCCGTTCGCGCTGCCCATGTTCCTGGTGCCGCGCATCGCCGCTTACTACACGGCCGGGTGGACGCCGCGCGCCTTGCTGTGCCTGGGCCTGGGATTGAGCGGCGCGGCGAATGCGGCCATGGCGCTGCTGGCCACCGGCGGCTCGGCTTACCTTGCCTTCGCCTGTGCGATGGCGCTCGCCGGCACCGGCGCGGGCCTGCTCAACGGCGAAACGGCCAAGGCCATGCAGGGCGCGATCCCGCCGCAGCGCGCGGGCATGGCCTCGGGGCTGGCAGGTACCACGCGCTTCAGCGGCCTGCTGGCGGGCGTAGCCGGATTGGGCGCGGTGCTGGTGGCGGTGGCCAGCGCGGACTTCCAGCGCGCGGCGGCGCAGTGGCCGTTGGCGCCCGCGCTGGCGCGGGATGTGGCGAAGCGCTTCAGCGCGGGCGATGTGGCAGGGGCGCTGCATGAGTTGCAGACCCTGCCCGCTGGCGCGGCGGACGCTGCCGCCACTGCGTTGCGATATGCATTCAGCAACGGATTCGCGGCGGCCGCCTGGTCCGCCGCCGGCGTGGCCGTGGTCGCGCTGGCGCTGACACGGCTGCTGATGCCCGGCCGCGATGCCCATGCGGTGAACGGCCCGCAGGAGGCGCACTTGGTCGCGCCAAGCGAGTGATCGTCCATCCACGAAGGAGAAATTCCATGCGCTATCGTCTTCTCGGCCGCAAGTCCGGCCTCCGGGTTTCCGAATTCGCACTCGGTGTCGCCCTGTTCGGCACGGGCTGGGGCTACGGCTCCGAGCATGCCGAGGCGCACCAGGTCCTCGACCGCTACCTCGAGGCCGGCGGCAACTTTTTCGACACCGCCGACGGCTACCAGTTCGGCCAGTCCGAATCCATGCTGGGCGAGTTCATCGCGCCGATCCGCGACGACATCGTGGTGGCGACGAAGTACAGCGGCGGCGCCTCGAAGGAGCCGACGCTGGCGAAGACCGGCAACAGCCGCAAGAACCTCGTCTACTCCGTCGAACAGAGCCTGCAGCGGCTCAAGACCGACCGTATCGACCTGCTGTGGGTCCATCACTCCGACAACGTCACGCCCGCGGAAGAAATTCTCCGGGGGCTCGATGACCTCGTGCGCGCGGGGAAGATCCTTTATGCAGGCTTCTCGAACTTTCCGGCCTGGCGCATCGCGCGCGCGGATTTGCTGTCGGAATTGCGTGGCTGGTCGCCGCTTGTGGGCGTGCAGTTCGAATACAGCCTGATCGAACGCAGCGCCGACAGGGAGCTGATGCCGATGGCCGAAGCGCTGGGCCTGGCGGTCGTCGTGTGGTCGCCTCTGGGAGGCGGCCTGCTCACGGGCAAGTACCGCAACGGGGAACAGGGCCGGCTCCAGGGCATGGGCCGGGTCATCCGAACCGAGAAGACCGAGCGCGACGCGGCCGTCGTGGATGCCGTGATCGAAGCGGGCGCGCAGCTCGGGCGATCGCCGGCTGAAGTCGCGCTGGCATGGCTCGGCAGCAAGGCGCGGAACTCCACCACGTCGATCATTCCGATCATCGGACCGCGGACGGTAGAGCAGCTCGACAACAACCTTCTGGCGCTCGATCTGAAGCTGCCGCGGGACCTGGTGAACCAGCTCGATCAGGTCAGCCAGATCGCTCCAGGTGTGCCGTTCGAGGTCAATGCGGAGACGCTTCCGCGGATGCTGGGCGGACGTCCTCAGTTGGTGGATCTGCCTCCGATCAAGGCGGTCTGATTGAATTGCCAATTAAAAAAGCGCATCGTTTTGGACAATGCGCTTTTTGTTTTTTGCTTCTGCTTTGCTTTTGCTTGCGCAAAGAAAAAAGCCCCAACCGATTGGTTGGGGCTTTTTTGGCTGTAATAGCCTGACGATGACCTACTTTCACACGGGAACCCGCACTATCATCGGCGCTGAGTCGTTTCACTGTCCTGTTCGGGATGGGAAGGAGTGGTACCAACTCGCTATGGTCATCAGGCATAAAGGGTTGCTGGGCTGATCGAGTGATCAACCTGGCGAATTCATAGAGTTTTGAATCAGCACGCGCGGAGGCGTTATTTGAATGTATTTTGAATGCGTCAACTTGGCATAACACCTTGATCTTCTTGATCAAAGTTATAGGGTCAAGCCGCACGAGCAATTAGTATCAGTTAGCTTAACGCATTACTGCGCTTCCACACCTGACCTATCAACGTCCTGGTCTTGAACGACTCTTCAGGGGGCTCGAGGCCCCGGCAGATCTCATCTTGAAACGAGTTTCCCGCTTAGATGCTTTCAGCGGTTATCTCTTCCACACTTAGCTACTCGGCAATGCCACTGGCGTGACAACCGATACACCAGAGGTGTGTCCACTCCGGTCCTCTCGTACTAGGAGCAGGCTTCCTCAAATCTGCAGCGCCCACGGAAGATAGGGACCAAACTGTCTCACGACGTTTTAAACCCAGCTCACGTACCTCTTTAAATGGCGAACAGCCATACCCTTGGGACCGGCTACAGCCCCAGGATGAGATGAGCCGACATCGAGGTGCCAAACACCGCCGTCGATATGAACTCTTGGGCGGTATCAGCCTGTTATCCCCAGAGTACCTTTTATCCGTTGAGCGATGGCCCTTCCATACAGAACCACCGGATCACTATGTCCTGCTTTCGCATCTGCTCGACTTGTCAGTCTCGCAGTTAAGCACGCTTATGCCATTGCACTATCGTCACGATGTCCGACCGTAACTAGCGTACCTTCGAACTCCTCCGTTACGCTTTGGGAGGAGACCGCCCCAGTCAAACTGCCTACCATGCACTGTCCCCGATCCAGATAATGGACCTAGGTTAGAACCTCAAACACACCAGGGTGGTATTTCAACGTTGGCTCCACAAGATCTAGCGACCCTGCTTCAAAGCCTCCCACCTATCCTACACAGATCTGTTCAAAGTCCAATACAAAGCTACAGTAAAGGTTCATGGGGTCTTTCCGTCTTTCCGCGGGGAGATTGCATCATCACAAACATTTCAACTTCGCTGAGTCTCAGGAGGAGACAGTGTGGCCATCGTTACGCCATTCGTGCAGGTCGGAACTTACCCGACAAGGAATTTCGCTACCTTAGGACCGTTATAGTTACGGCCGCCGTTTACTGGGACTTCAATCAAGAGCTTGCACCCCATCATTTAATCTTCCAGCACCGGGCAGGCGTCACACCCTATACGTCCACTTTCGTGTTTGCAGAGTGCTGTGTTTTTAATAAACAGTCGCAGCCACCGATTTTTTGCAACCCATTCATGCTCCGTTGTTCACTTCACACTAATAGGGCACACCTTCTTCCGAAGTTACGGTGTCAATTTGCCGAGTTCCTTCTCCTGAGTTCTCTCAAGCGCCTTAGAATACTCATCTCGCGCACCAGTGTCGGTTTGCGGTACGGTCGTATACAGCTGAAGCTTAGTGGCTTTTCCTGGAACCTCGTTCAGTCACTTCGCGAGCAAGCTCGCTCGATCGTTGGCCTCGGTATATGTGCACCGGATTTGCCTAATGCACGCCTACATCCAACTAAACCGGGATATCCAACACCCGGATGACCTATTAAGATCCGTCCCCACATCGCACTGTATATCGGTACAGGAATATTGACCTGTTTCCCATCAGCTACGCATCTCTGCCTCGCCTTAGGGGCCGACTCACTCTACGCCGATGAACGTTGCGTAGAAAACCTTGCGCTTACGGCGAGGGGGCTTTTCACCCCCTTTAACGCTACTCATGTCAGCATTCGCACTTCTGATACCTCCAGCACGCTTTACAACGCACCTTCACAGGCTTACAGAACGCTCTCCTACCACTTGCAATAAATTGCAAATCCGCAGCTTCGGTAACTGGCTTAGCCCCGTTACATCTTCCGCGCAGGACGACTCGATCAGTGAGCTATTACGCTTTCTTTAAATGATGGCTGCTTCTAAGCCAACATCCTGACTGTTTTAGCCTTCCCACTTCGTTTCCCACTTAGCCAATTTTAGGGACCTTAGCTGGCGGTCTGGGTTGTTTCCCTCTTGAGTCCGGACGTTAGCACCCGGTGCTCTGTCTCCCAAGCTGTACTCTTCGGTATTCGGAGTTTGCCTTGGTTTGGTAAGTCGCCATGACCCCCTAGCCAAAACAGTGCTCTACCCCCGAAGGTAATACTTGAGGCACTACCTAAATAGTTTTCGGAGAGAACCAGCTATTTCCAAGTTTGTTTAGCCTTTCACCCCTATCCACAGCTCATCCGCTAGTTTTGCAACACTAGTCGGTTCGGACCTCCAGTACCTGTTACGGCACCTTCATCCTGGCCATGGATAGATCACTTGGTTTCGGGTCTACACCCAGCGACTGATCGCCCTATTCGGACTCGATTTCTCTACGGCTTCCCTATTCGGTTAACCTTGCCACTGAATGTAAGTCGCTGACCCATTATACAAAAGGTACGCAGTCACCCTTGCGGGCTCCTACTTTTTGTAAGCACGCGGTTTCAGGATCTATTTCACTCCCCTCCCGGGGTTCTTTTCGCCTTTCCCTCACGGTACTAGTTCACTATCGGTCGATGATGAGTATTTAGCCTTGGAGGATGGTCCCCCCATATTCAGACAGGATTACACGTGTCCCGCCCTACTTTTCGCTAGCTCAGTACCACACAAGTCTTTTAACGTACGGGGCTGTCACCCACTATGGCCGGCCTTTCCAAGCCGTTCTGATAAGTCTTGTGCTATCACTAGCAGGCTCTTCCGATTTCGCTCGCCACTACTTTCGGAATCTCGGTTGATGTCTTTTCCTCGAGCTACTGAGATGTTTCAGTTCACCCGGTTCGCCTCGCATGACTATGTATTCATCATGCGATACCTTTCGGTGGGTTTCCCCATTCGGAAATCTCCGGATCAAAGCTAATTTGCCAGCTCCCCGAAGCTTATCGCAGGCTATCACGTCCTTCGTCGCCTATCATCGCCAAGGCATCCACCACGTGCTCTTATTCACTTGACCCTATAACTTTGACGTTTCTTCACAGAAACCAAAGTCAATCAAGGAATCGCCAGGTCTTTCACCTGGCGCGTTATGCCGTCTTCATAAATCGATTTCTCGAAATTGAAGTTCATATTGACGCAATCAAAAATTCAAGTTGCTGACGGCACGGTGAGCCATGAAGCTCTTTCCGTCAGCAACGCTGATTCAACTCTATGAATTTTTAAAGAACAGCCGATTGATCAGGAGATCCCGATCAACAACAAAGAAGCCTCATGCTTTCGCAGGAAGCCGCTTTGGTGTTGAAACGTTCCGAGGGGAACCGATGATTGGTTGTGGTGGAGGATGACGGGATCGAACCGACGACCCCCTGCTTGCAAAGCAGGTGCTCTCCCAGCTGAGCTAATCCCCCAAATCCCTCAGTTTTCTCTCACACGAGGTATCAGAAGATTTGGTGGGTCTAGTTGGGCTCGAACCAACGACCCCCGCCTTATCAAGACGGTGCTCTAACCAGCTGAGCTACAGACCCATTCGCCAATTGCCTTCAAAACCGAAGACAACCGACTTCTTCCAACAACCGATAAGTGTGGGCGTTTAAATTAAATTGCTTGTTTCCAGAAAGGAGGTGATCCAGCCGCACCTTCCGATACGGCTACCTTGTTACGACTTCACCCCAGTCACGAACCCTGCCGTGGTAATCGCCCTCCTTGCGGTTAAGCTAACTACTTCTGGCAGAACCCGCTCCCATGGTGTGACGGGCGGTGTGTACAAGACCCGGGAACGTATTCACCGTGACATTCTGATCCACGATTACTAGCGATTCCGACTTCACGCAGTCGAGTTGCAGACTGCGATCCGGACTACGACTGGTTTTATGGGATTAGCTCCCCCTCGCGGGTTGGCAACCCTTTGTACCAGCCATTGTATGACGTGTGTAGCCCCACCTATAAGGGCCATGAGGACTTGACGTCATCCCCACCTTCCTCCGGTTTGTCACCGGCAGTCTCATTAGAGTGCCCAACTGAATGTAGCAACTAATGACAAGGGTTGCGCTCGTTGCGGGACTTAACCCAACATCTCACGACACGAGCTGACGACAGCCATGCAGCACCTGTGTTACGGTTCTCTTTCGAGCACTAAGCCATCTCTGGCGAATTCCGTACATGTCAAAGGTGGGTAAGGTTTTTCGCGTTGCATCGAATTAAACCACATCATCCACCGCTTGTGCGGGTCCCCGTCAATTCCTTTGAGTTTCAACCTTGCGGCCGTACTCCCCAGGCGGTCAACTTCACGCGTTAGCTTCGTTACTGAGAAAGTGAATTCCCAACAACCAGTTGACATCGTTTAGGGCGTGGACTACCAGGGTATCTAATCCTGTTTGCTCCCCACGCTTTCGTGCATGAGCGTCAGTACAGGCCCAGGGGATTGCCTTCGCCATCGGTGTTCCTCCGCATATCTACGCATTTCACTGCTACACGCGGAATTCCATCCCCCTCTGCCGTACTCCAGCAATGCAGTCACAGATGCAGTTCCCAGGTTGAGCCCGGGGATTTCACAACTGTCTTACATTACCGCCTGCGCACGCTTTACGCCCAGTAATTCCGATTAACGCTTGCACCCTACGTATTACCGCGGCTGCTGGCACGTAGTTAGCCGGTGCTTATTCTTACGGTACCGTCATTAGCCCTCTTTATTAGAAAAGGCCGTTTCGTTCCGTACAAAAGCAGTTTACAACCCGAAGGCCTTCATCCTGCACGCGGCATGGCTGGATCAGGCTTGCGCCCATTGTCCAAAATTCCCCACTGCTGCCTCCCGTAGGAGTCTGGGCCGTGTCTCAGTCCCAGTGTGGCTGGTCGTCCTCTCAGACCAGCTACAGATCGAAGGCTTGGTGAGCCTTTACCTCACCAACTACCTAATCTGCCATCGGCCGCTCCATTCGCGCAAGGTCTTGCGATCCCCTGCTTTCATCCGTAGATCGTATGCGGTATTAGCACAGCTTTCGCTGCGTTATCCCCCACGATTGGGCACGTTCCGATGTATTACTCACCCGTTCGCCACTCGCCGCCAGGATTGCTCCCGCGCTGCCGTTCGACTTGCATGTGTAAGGCATGCCGCCAGCGTTCAATCTGAGCCAGGATCAAACTCTATAGTTCGATCTTGATTTGCGCCTGATCTCGCGACCAGGCAAAACTCATAAAAAAAGAAATTGAAGTGAACTTCACTTCTATTCTCATGAGCGTTTTAAGTCTTGCGACTTGTTCCGAAGAACTTACGCAATTACCTTCAAACGCCCACGCTTATCGGCTGTAATTTTTTAACGATCACCGAAGCAACTTATCGCCTGCTTCGTCTTGCTCGCTGCGATCAGCGAAGCCTTGTAGTCTAACACGGTTTTTAAAGAACCGTCAAAACTTTTTTCATCCTCTTCACCATCCAACCCCGCAGCAACAACTTTCGTCATCACCGCCGAAGCCAGTCAGCGAAGCCCTCGATTATGCA